>CAWBFF010000007.1:0-263877 GCA_963788065.1 uncultured Verrucomicrobiae bacterium | reverse complement strand
GGGTGGCGAGGGTGCGGGATTGGTTTTCGAGGGTGCGGATTTGTTCGTCGAGTGGACCGGCTTGGCGTTCGTAGGCAGCAACTATCTCGTCCGGCGGAATGACGAAGCGGAGTTTCTCGAAGCTGTCTTTGTTGATGGAACCGAAGACGGTGCCCTTCGGCCTCGAAGCGCGCGAAGTCGGGATAGAGGTTTGCCATCGAGTGGTAGGTGAATGAATGTCGCGCCGGACTTGTGGCGCACGGCGGCGACTCCTCGCCCGATGCAGCATTCCTCGTTTGCCATGTTGATGTCGCCGACGGGGCCCGGACGCTGACGAGCGTGTCGCCGGGCTTGGCGTAGCGAGTCGGCGCGGAGCAATAGATTCGGCGTGTCGGAAACGGAAACCGAAGTCGGTTCGTCCTTGGTAGAACGGCAGGCCGTTTCCTTCTTCGTTGTAGGTGTCGCCGGGCGGCGATTGGCCCATCGTGAGATTGAAACCTTCGACGACCGTTCCTGATCCAGCCTTTCGGGATGTGGCCGAGCGGGGAGTCTTCCAAGTGCTCGGGGAAGAGGGCGGCGGTGGCGGGGTCGAGGGCGGCGGGGGGGCGGCCGTCGAGTTTGGCGCGGACGGGGTCGAAATCCACGAACCAGCTCTGGAACAGCGCCCGCGCCATCGCCTCCAGCGTCGCGTTCATCCGCCGGTTCAACTCGATCTTGTCGTCCAGCGCCCCAAGCACCGCCGCGATGGCTTTTTGCTCGGCGAGGGGTGGGAGCGGAATCGCGACTCGCGAAGTCGCGCATGTTGAAGCGTGGCTGGCAGCTCCCGTCGCGCCATGTGCTGGACAGTGCTCGATGAATAGCGGTGAGCGGAGACGAAATAGAAACCTCGGGTAGCAGCTTGCATTGGTCATGCCGACAGACGAGCCATTCCTGACAGTGGATGTCGGACAATCGCGACTGTGAACGAGTCATCGAAGAGTCGCCGACTTCGCCACGGTTCCGCCGTGACGTTGAAAATCAGCATGTCGCCGCTTCGAGCTTCCTTCGAGCGCCTGTCGCCGTGTGTCCGTCGAGATCGAACTGTTGGTCACTGTCGAAATCGAATGCCGTCGTCGGTGACGCTTCGGTGCTGAGGACGCGATCGCCAGATGGCACGCAGTCTTCTTGATTCGGACGTCTAGCGTCACCGAGTCAGCCGTCGGCGATTCGAGCGTAGCCTCGACGCGAGCTCATGGCAGTCGTTTCGCCATTCACCCGCCATAACCCAGCCCCCTCAGGTTTGCTTTGATGGCCTGCTCCAGTTTCGCGGACTCGGCGAACTGGGCGTGCAGTTCGGCGACGAGGCGCGGCATCTTTTCCTCGAAGGGGTCGCCGTCGTCTTCGACTTCCTCGGCACCGACGTAGCGGCCGGGCGTGAGGACGTGGCCGTGCGCGGCGATTTCGGCGGTGGTGGCGGATTTGCAGAAGCCGGGGATGTCGTGCGTATTTCGCCGCGGCGCATCGGGTTCAGCGTCACGATGTCGCCGCGCCAGGCATGGTAGGTGTCCGCGATCTTCTGCGATGTCGGCGTCGGTCAGCTCGCGGTGGACGCGGTCGATGAGGTGCCCATTTTGCGGGCGTCGATGAAGAGCGTTTCGCCTTTGCGCCGGTCGCGGAAGCCGCGTTTGGCGTCGGCGGTTTTGTTTTTCGCGAGGAACCAGAGGCAGACGGGAATCTGCGTGCTGTAAAAGAGCTGGCCGGGCAGCGCGACCATGCAGTCCACGAGGTCGGCCTCGATGAGGGCTTGGCGGATCTCGCCTTCGCCGGACTGGTTGGAGGACATGCTGCCATTGGCGAGGACGAAGCCGGCCATGCCATGGCGGCGCGAGGTGGTGGATGAAGTGCTGCACCCAGGCGAAGTTGGCGTTGCCCTTGGGCGGGACGCCGAACTGCCAGCGCACGTCGTCGTCTTTGCGGAACCAGTCGGAGTCGTTGAAGGGCGGGTTGGCGAGGACGTAGTCGGCGCGGAGGTCGGGATGGAGGTCGCGGCGGAAGGTGTCGGCGTGCTCGGGGCCGAAGTCGGCCTCGATGCCGCGGATGGCGAGATTCATCACGGCGAGGCGGCGGGTGGTGGCGTTGCTCTCCTGGCCGTAGATGCTGATGTCGCCGAGCTTGCCGCCGTGGGCTTCGACGAATTTCTCCGACTGCACGAACATGCCGCCGGAGCCGCAGGCAGGGTCGTAGATGCGGCCTTTGTAGGGCGCGAGCATCTCGACGAGCAGCGCACGACGCACGGCGGCGTGTAGAACTGGCCGCCGTTCTTGCCCTCGGCGCTGGCGAAGCGGGTGAGGAAGTATTCGTAAACGCGGCCGAGCAGATCGACCGAGCGGTGCGGTCTGTCTCGCCTCTCGCTGCGCGGCGGTGAGCTCGATGGTGGCCGATGAGGTCGATCAGTTCGCCGAGGCGGTGTTTGTCGAGGCCGGGGCGGGCGTAGTCCTTCGGGCAGCACACCTTTGAGGCGCGGGTTGTCGCGCTCGATGGCGACCATGGCGTCATCGACCATCTTGCCGATGGTCGGGCTGCTTGGCGCTGTTCTGCAGATAGGTCCAGCGCGCGGCGGGCGGAACCCAGAAAACATTCTCGGCTTTGTATTCGTCCGGATCTTCGGGATCCGCGCCGGCGTAGTCGCCCTTGCCCGCGAGCGAGCTTGGCGCGGTGTTCCTCGAAGGTGTCGGAGATGTACTTGAGGAAGATCAGGCCGAGGACGACGTGCTTGTATTCCGCCGCGTCCATGTTGTTGCGCAGCTTGTCGGCGGCGAGCCAGAGCTTGGCTTCGAAGCCGAGGTTGGCGGTGGAGTCTTTTTTCAGCGGCGCGGGCCATGGGCGCGCTGGTTTTAGCGGGCGAGTGTGGAATATGCCAGAGGATTTCGTCGCGATTGCGTTGGCTGGCACGGTTTTAGCAGCAGACCGGAGCATGGGAAATCCTGCTCTTGATTCGATGATCCACTCAATGTTCGGCATGGTCGTGCCGGTGCTCATCGTTTGTGGAATTCTCGGGCTTGTCCTGGGCGAGGCCAGAAAGTGGGTCGAGCGGCGCGCAACTAGCCTGGGCCAGAGCGTGCGGAAAACGCGTGAGCTCCGGAAAATGCAGGCGGATGCGGCAATCGCGCCGCACTGCCCTATCTGTAACGTGGTAATGCTTCGCCGGGTTGCGAAACGGGGCGCGAACAAAGGCTCGAAGTTCTGGGGTTGCCGGGATTATCCGCGGTGCCAGGGAACGCGGGCGGCGTAAACCGTCAGAAGAAACACCCGCTCGAGGGAGGCGCGTCGCAAGAGCGAGGCGGTCCCGGCCTGAGTTAGGCGGCTTTTTTAGCGGGCGCGCCGCCGGGGAAGGCGATGACGACTGGCGCAGCGGCGCCGAGGGCGGGGGTGCCGGTGGGTTCGCTGGTCAGTTTGCCGGCGGCGATTTCGCTGAGGGCGATGTCGGCCAGGCCCATCCCGGGCGGGAGGGCGAGGAGGGGCCGGTGGCCCTGGTTGAGCTGGCGGACGCGGAGCCGGACGACGTTGACGAGCAATTCGGTTTCGGGGATGACGGTGGCGGCTTTGCGGACAAGGATGGGATTCATAGGGCGGTGACGAAGGGCCGGGATAGTCGCCCAGTTTCCGGAATCGTCCCTATGAATTCGCGGATTATCTTTTGGATCGCGATGTCCGAGAACAATTAGCCGCGGAACACCACCACCACGCGACCGCCGAAAAATGCGCGCGCGGCTAGTCTTCTTCTCTGCGGAGGCCGAGGAAGGTGCGTTTCACTTTCTGGCTGGCGAAACGGGCCTGGGGAATATCCCACCGGGCGTCGAGCTCGGCTTCCCAAGCTTTGCGCCCGGGAGAGGACTTCGGGTCGGTGGTGGCGACGGCGCGGAGGCGAACGTGGGTGGCGTCGGTAAAGGCGGCGAATTCGCCTTCCACCGGGGATTCGATGACGAAGGCGTATTTGTCGAGGGGGCCGACTTTTGACGCTTTGTAATCCGGCACAAAGAGCTGTTCTACTTTCAGAAGGAGATCGGTGGAGCGGGTAACTTTGCCGCCGTGGAGCTCGCAGAGGAAAACGGCTTCGGGGCCCCATTTGGAATCGAGGGTGACGAGGACGGCGTTGCCATCGGGGGACCAGGCGCCGCTGATGCCGCCGTGGTTTTTGTTTTGAAACTGGGGAAACCTGGTCTGGAGGGTGGTCAGGATTTCAAAGGGTTTCAGGGCGACGAGGTAATCTTTGCAGCGCGGGCTGGTCTGCGGGTCGTCTTCGCAGAGGACGAGTTTCGGATAGATGACGGCGAATTTCTTGTCGGGCGAGAGGGTGCTCTGGGCGATGAGATAGTCGGCGTACTCCTTCGGCAGGCCGGCGGAGGTGTCCGCGGGGGGTTCGTCCTGCGCGACGAGCGGGCGCACGGTGGCGAACACGAGAGCGAAGAGCAGGAGAGGGCGGGACATGCTCGCTACCCTAAAGAATGCTCCAAACAATGGAAGATCTTCTGGATTACGGGCGCCGCGGTTAACCAAGGGAGACCGCAACTTTGCAGGTGAGGGCCAGCCCTCCGCCAGGTTTCCTGGCGGAGGACGGCAAGGAGGAGCTTACGGATTTGGCGTCGCCACCGGCGCAACTTTACCGTCGCGGACGGCGTCGGCCTTGTTCTCCATGGCGTCGGCTTTCTTCTCAGCCGCGTCACGCGTTGCGTCAGCCTTGTTTTCCAACTGAACATTGGTCGAGTGATCGTTCGCCATCTTTTTCTGATCTTCGATAGCGTCGGCCTTCTTCTCGGCGTCCTTGCGAACGGCGTCAGCCTTGTTTTCTATGGCGTCCGCTTTTTTCTCCGCGGCGTCTTGGCGAGCGTTCTCCTGTTTGGAATCGCAGGCTCCGAGGGTGAGGGCCCCGGCGACAGCCAGGATGGGTAAGATGATGTGCTTCATGCCGTTGATTCGGAATTGGATGCCGCCACAGCCGGTTCTTTTTCGTTGGGGGTGGGCCGGATTATGATTCGCCCGCGGAAATTGTCGTGATTATCTTCGGAGCTGATTCGAGGAATCGCCTTCATTTGCCGAGCGGTCGTGGCTGAAAAAATTTTATTCGGTTGGGGGAGCGAAGGTTACACCGGGCGCGTTTGGAGGCGTGCCTGGGCTCGCTATATTACGTGATGTCTAAATCTAATGTGCTGTCGGCCCTGGGCCGTAACGTCCTGCTCTCCACCTGCTGCGCGGCGCTGGCCGGCGTGGTCTTCCTCTCTGGTTGCGCAATGACGCCGCCGACGACGACCACGACGACGACGACGAAGGTCGATCGGACGCAGAGTTCGATGTACGCCCGGTAAACCGCAGTTATCTCCGCGTGGCGTCCCCCCTTGGCGGCGGGCGCCACGCGCAGACTGCGGGCGACGGTTGATCCGTCGTACGGCACAAGGAATTGCGCCTGTGGAGGAAGGAGCCCTCCGTGGCACGAAAAACGCAGCAAACGAGGGTTCATGGATACTCAACCCTTGCTCCTGACTCTCGCGATTGCAGGATTGGCCCTCGGAGCTGGCCTGGTCGCGCGTTGGTTCTACGGACGCTGGTCGCGTCCCCTCCCCTACACTCGGGTGGAACGGCTTTACCGCCCCACCGAACCGTCGTTCCCCGGGCAGCTTCTCGAGCGCGTGCTGGGCGACGGCTATTATGTGCTGAGCAAGGTGAACCTGGTGAATCTGATCCAGCCCCGGGCCGGCCTCTCGAATCGCCAATACGCCGCTGCGCTGGAGGGCGTGTATGACAGGAAAGTGGACTTCGCCGTGTGCGATCAGCGTTCGCGCGAAATCGTGGGCGTGATCGAGGTGGAGCAGGCAGCCTTCGGCCATCGGCTGCAGAAGCGAGGCGATAAGTTTTTGAGCGCAGCCCTCGCCGCCGCAGGCATTCCGGTGGCGCGGGTGCGCGCCCGGAAGTCCTACGCGATCGAAGAGGTGCGGCAGGAGATCATGTCTGCTCTCGTCCTGGCGTAAGCATCTCCCACCAGAAACAAAAACGCCGGCTCGTGAATGAGCCGGCGTTTTGTTTTTCGTGCACCTAAAAGGTCTTAATTGCGATCACGGTCGCGGCCGTAGTCCCGATCGCTCCGATCGTAGTGCCGGTCGCGATCACGTCCGCGGTGATGGCGATCGCGGAAATTCCGCCGACGCTCGCCGCGGCGGTAGTAGCCATGCGTCCAACGGCGTCCCACGCGATGGCCGGGCACCCAAATGTATTCCCAGTCGCCCCGATAATAGCGGGCGCCATGGGTGTAATATCCGCGATCGCCAAGCTCGATGCGGAAGTCGAGCGCTTCGGCAGCGGGCGGGATCACGGAGCTGACGGCAAGAGCCGCGATGAGGAGGAATTTGGATTTGATGATCATGATGGTTTCCTTGTCTTCGTGGTAGACGCTCCCGTTGCGTGGATTATTCAGCAACGAAGATGGATGCGCCGGCCACGAAGCGCCGTAACCTTTCCCGATGGATTTGCAACTGAGCGGGAAGAGGGCGGTGGTGTCGGGTTCGACCGCAGGCATCGGGCTGGCGATCGCATCGCTCCTGGCGGCGGAAGGGGCCGACGTGGTCATTAACGGCCGCACCGACGACCGCGTGCAGGAGGCGGTGCGGAAGATCGGGAAATCGCCGGGCAGCGTGCGCGGCGTGGCGGCGGACTTGGGGACCGCAGCGGGCGTGGCGCATTTCATCGAGGCGGTGCCGGCGGCCGATATCCTGGTAAACAATCTCGGCATCTTTGAGCCGAAACCGTTTTCGGAAATCTCCGACGCGGATTGGTTCCGTTTTTTCGAAACGAACGTGATGAGCGGGGTGCGCCTGAGCCGGCATTATCTGGCGGGAATGCGGGAGCGGAACTGGGGGCGGATCGTGTTTATGTCGAGCGAATCGGGGCTTCAGATTCCGGCGGAGATGATTCATTACGGCATGACGAAGACGGCACAGATCGCGGTCGCCCGCGGCTTGGCCGAAACGTGCGCGGGCACTGGCGTGACGGTAAACGCGGTCCTGCCAGGGCCAACGGCATCGGAGGGCGTGAAGGAATTCGTCGGCGCGCTCGCGAAGGAGAAGCAGCAATCGCAGGACGAATTTGAGAAGGAGTTCTTCACTACGGCGCGGCCGACCTCTCTGCTCCAGCGCTTTGCGACACCGGAAGAAGTGGCGCCGTTAGTCGCGTATCTTTGCAGTCCGCTGGCGTCGGCTACGAACGGCGCTGCTCTGCGCGTAGATGGCGGCGTGGTGAAATCGCCATTCTAAGACTAACTCTCCGGCGTTAGTTCTTCTGGACGCGAGGGTTTGACGTCGTCCATAACCTCCTCGAGGGATAGAAGCCATGCCACTACAGGTGACCGCGGATGCAGGGGAGCGGGTCGTAAAGATTCGCGGCTGGGGCGAAATTACCGATAACGATTTGGAGGCAGCGCGCGAACAGTTCCGAACGGACCCTGAGGTCGATCCCACCTTTTCCCGGCTCTGCGATTTGCGAGAGGTGACGTCGGGAACGTTTAGCGGCCAGGCTCTGGAAGATTGGGCGGCTGATCCGATTTCCAACCCCCCGGTGCGCCACGCTGTAATCTGCACCAACCCCCGCGCGATCCACCTGGCGACCGATTTTGCGAGACGTTCGCGCCGTTACCATCGTGAAGTTTCGGTCTTCCCCACGGAAGAGCATGCTCGCGCCTGGCTATCCGAGGGCCCGGAGCCAGCGCTTTGCGGGGAAGAGTTTGGCAGCTAAGCCAGGCGCTCGCTTTTTCGTTCCGCCGCCAGCTGATTGCGCAGCGCGTCTCGGCATTCTTCTCTTGCCTCCGCTTTAAGCCTGCTGCGGCGTGTGTTGGGGTCGGCTGAGAGCAAGTCACGGTTGCGCGGCGCGCGCTTTTATTCGACGGAGGCGGTTGTGACCGATCTCCATCGCGAACGTTTGCGCGTCCTGGCGATCGGAGCCGCTTGTGCGGTAGGGGCGGCAGCGGCGCGGGCGGCGATCTTTCCCATCGTAGGGACGGCGATTCCGTTCCTGACGTTCTTCCCGGCCGTGATCGCCGCGGCGTTGTGGGGCGGAACCACGGGCGGCATTACCGCCACCTTACTGGCGCTTCTACTCGCACCGATCTGGATGGCGCACCGCTCCAACGGGTTGACGGAGGTGGATTGGTTGAGCCTCTTCTTCTTCGCGGCCACATGCACCCTGATCGTGGCAGCGGTGCGGCGCGGATATCGCGCGACGGTGCGTTCGGAGACGCTGGGGGCAAAGCTGGCGGAGACGGAAGCGCGCTTTCGCCATCTGGCCAACACCATCCCGCAACTGGCCTGGATGGCGCACGCAGACGGCTCCATTTTTTGGTATAACCAGCGTTGGTACGACTACACCGGAACGCGCCCCGAGGAGGTGATGGGCGATGGCTGGGCCAAGGTGCACGATCCGGCGCGCGTGCCCGAGATCAAAGCACACTGGCGTAAAGCGCTGCGCACGGGTGAATCGTGGGAGGATATTTTTACGCTGCGCCGACACGATGGGGTGGAGCGCTGGTTTCTCTCGCGCGCCATGTCGCAGCGGGACGCCGCGGGCGAAGTGGTGTTTTGGTTCGGCACCAACACCGACATCACCGAGCAACGGGAGCACGCGGAGGAACGGCAGCAGTTACTGGAGAGCGAGCGCGTCGCGCGCACCAACGCGGAGCGGGCGAATTTATTGAAGGATGAATTCCTGGCTACCGTCTCGCACGAACTGCGGACGCCGTTGAACGCGATCCTCGGCTGGACCCAATTACTGCGCGGCACGCCCGTGGGGAACAACGGCGAGATGGGCGAAGGCCTGGAAACGATCGAACGCAACGCGCGGGCGCAGACGCGGATCATCGAGGATCTGCTCGAGATGAGCCGGATCATTTCGGGCAAGACGCGGCTCGATGTGCAATCCACGGATTTGCGCGATGTAATCGAAAGCGCGGTGGACTCACTGCTGCCGACCGCGCAGTCGAAAAGCGTGCGGATTGTGAAAGTGCTGGACCCGGTGGAACCGATCTCAGGCGATCCGGCGCGATTGCAACAGGTGCTGTGGAACCTGCTTGGGAACGCGATCAAATTCACGCCGAAAGGCGGGCGGGTAAACGTAGTCCTGCATCGCGTGGCTTCGCATGTTGAGATCGTGGTGAGCGATAACGGGCAAGGGATTGCGCCGGAATTTTTGCCGTATGTCTTTGATCGTTTTCGACAACAGGATAGCGCGCAAATTCGCCGCCACGGCGGGCTCGGGCTGGGCTTGTCGATCGCGAAGAACTTGATCGAACTCCACGGCGGCAGTGTGCGGGTGGAGAGCGCGGGCTTGGAGCAAGGCGCGAGCTTCACCATTCTGTTGCCACTCACACCTGTGCGACACGAAGCACCGGCGAACGCGCATCCCGCGGCACGGAGCGGAGCGCTCTGCCCGGCCGGCGTTTCCCTTAATGGCCTGCGCGTGCTCGTGGTGGATGACGAACGCGATTCGCTGGAACTGGTGCGGCGATTGTTGGAAGACTGCAAAGCGGAGGTGTTGCTGGCTTCGTCGGCCGACGAAGGGCTTGCAGGTGGTGGAGGCAACCAAGCCAGACGTGATCGTGAGCGACATCGGCATGCCGGAAAAGGACGGGCTCGAGATGATGCGCGAGCTGCGCGCGCGGCAAACGCAGGGTGGAGCGAAGATTCCGGCGCTGGCGTTGACGGCGTTTGCGCGCTCCGAAGATCGCACGCGCGCCATGCTGGCCGGTTATCAGGTGCACCTGGCCAAGCCGGTGGAAGCGCAAGAGCTCATTGCCGCGGTCGCGAATTTGGCCGGGCGGACCGGCAACTGAGTTTCCGTTCCGCCGCTCGCTCAGTTCAGACGAGCGCATCCAAAACCCGGCGCGCTGCTCGTTCTATTAGTATGGGAAAACTTGATGGCAAAAAGGTGGCGATCCTCGTCACCGATGGATTTGAACAGGTCGAGATGACGAAGCCGCGCGAGGCACTGCGCGAAGCGGGCGCGGAGACGACCATCGTCTCGCCCAGAGCCGGGAAGATTCAGGGGATGAATCACGCGGACAAAGGCGACAAGTTTGACGTGGATCTGGAGT
The DNA here is from genome assembly GCA_963788065.1 of uncultured Verrucomicrobiae bacterium. GTDB lineage: Bacteria > Verrucomicrobiota > Verrucomicrobiia > Chthoniobacterales > UBA10450 > JACCTI01. The sequence continues at coordinate 253,790 of CAWBFF010000007.1, read as the reverse complement.
TGAAGAAGGCGCGCTCCGGCGATTTCGATGCGCTGCTCATCCCGGGCGGGCTGATGAATCCAGACGAGCTGCGTTCGACGCCGGAAGCGGTTGAGTTTACCAAACACTTTTTCACCGCGGGCAAACCAGTGGCGGCGATTTGCCACGGGCCGTGGGTATTGATCGAGGCCGGGGTGGTGAAAGGCCGGACGCTCACTTCCTGGGAGGCGATCCAGACCGATGTGAAGAACGCCGGCGGCAACTGGGTGAACGAGGAAGTGGTGGTAGACAATGGCCTGGTCACAAGCCGGAAGCCTGACGATATCCCGGCGTTCAATCGCAAAATGATCGAAGAATTTTGTGAAGGAAAACACGCCGCACAGGCGGAGAAGTCTACTGAAGCTAAAGCTGCCGAACCGATTCTCGAAGTATGAGCTACATCAAACAAATGTTCGAAACTCATCCGGTGAATCCGTCCTCGGATCACGCGGTTAATATCGAATGCATCACTGCGGCCTACTCCTGCGCCGAGGCTTGCAACGCCTGCGCGGACGCTTGTCTGGGCGAAAAGGACGTGGCGAAAATGGTCGAGTGCATCCGCAATTGTACCGACTGCGCTGACATCTGCCTGGTCACGGCGCGGAACGTCTCGCGATTTACGCGCACCGATAAGAAAGTGGCTGGTGCGCTGCTGCGCGCCTGTATCGAAGCCTGCGAAAGCTGCGGCGCGACCTGCGCGGAACATGGCAAGACAATGGAGCATTGCCGGGTTTGCGCGGAAGCTTGCCGTCGCTGCGCGGAAGCCTGCAAGGCGCTACTCGCGGAATAACGAGACGCGCGCCGCTACTGCGGCAGGAACAGCTCGATGACCTCGCTCGCGGCTTTGCCGGTCTTGATGAGGGGCGAGAGAATGCCGCCCAGAAAATGTTTCTCGATCGCGCGGAGAAGGCGCGGCTTTAGGTCATCGCGGAGATGACTCGGCGGGCCGTCTAGTTTCACCGTCGTCCAGAGATAGCCGCCTTGCTCCCGTGTGAACACGTCTTCGCGTGCGCCGGGAAATTTCGCCACGATGTCCGATGCGACGCCGAGTTCAAAAGTGCCGTCCACTTCTTCGCCGTGATAGGTGAAGGCGCCTTGTAAACAAACTACGCCTTTCGCTTCCGCGCGGAGATCTCGCACCGCCAAGCGGTCATCGGCCCATTCGTATTCTCCGTGGATGTTGTCGACGCGAAGCGGATTGAGGCGTCGCTCGCCCGTAAAGGCGGCCGCGCGTTCCAGCGCCACGACATGCTGAACGACTGCGTCCTCCATGGTGAGAGCGCCTCGAGCCTTAATGGCATCGGCCTGGCCCACGGTCTTCTGCAGTTGCGTATCGCCGCGGAAGTTGCCCACCAGTTTGTCACCCGGGGGGAGGAAGGCAGCGATGGGGCATTTCGTGAAAACAAGGCGAAGATCGACTGATGGGGCGCCTTCAAAACGGAAGTCGCCGCGGACGTCGATCTGGCCGCCATCGCCCACCGCGAAGCGCGCTTCATCGACGCGGAGGTTTGGCTTTTCGTAATACGCCTTGAACCCGGAGATGCGAAGCTCGGGGAACTTCGCCTGACGAAAAGTGCCGCCGTGTCCGTGGATGACGAGGTTTTCGCCGTCGGGATAAAAGTCGGTTTCCACATCGCGAAACTGGCCGCCGTTTTCTGCTGGAGCCCCATAAAAGAGATCGGTGCGGGCGATCGCGACATGGCGGAGATCGACACTCATGAGCGAGTCGCTCTGCGCTGCGGGGACGAGTGGAGGGGCGGTAAATTCCGAGCGATCGACGAGGCTGGCGGCTTCGGGTGAAAAGGCCGCCTGCGCATGGCGGATGGTGAGTTCATCGATGCGGGATTTACCGCGCCAAAGCTCGCGCAGGTCGAAGCGCGCGTAGATGTGCGCGGCCCGGGCTTCGGTCAAGGCGCGCGGCGGGGAGGCCATTCCAACCATGCCGTCGGAGAAAACCGAGAAGCCGCGCGCCTGAATGGGGAGGATGCCCACATCGCCCCCGATGACGCGTCCCGTGCGAGCCGCGATGAGCGTGCATGCCTTTTCGCTTTCCAAAGTGCGGGCGAGAAAGCGCTGGGCGAAGAGCGCCGCGCCGCAGACGAGGAGCAGCAGAAATCCGATCAGGAACGCGCAGCCTTTTTTTCCCATGCAGTTAATCCGGAATACAAATCGTGCGTGGCCGTCTAGTTAAGCATGCCGCCGTTGAAAACCTCGAGGACGAGAAGCGCGCCGCCGCCGCAGAGAATGTTCAGCAGCGGCAGCAGGGCGAGGAGGCGAGCAGTTCGGAAACAACTGCAGGCATACAGAATCCAGGAGCCAATAATGGAGACGGCGCAGACGAGCGGGAACGTAAGCGCGCTGCAAAAGAGCGCGATGGTGGCGGGATTTTTATCGGACCCAGGGGCATCGAAAAGGAAAAACGAAGCGAACGCGAAAAGAATCCCGACGGTGCCCATGAGGCCAAAGGCGACGGTGGAGACGATTAACCAACGGCGCGTGGATGTTTGCACTGGCGTCGTATATGGACGAGTCGCCGACGGTTGCAAAAGAAATGCGGGCGGCGCGAATGAGTCGTGGCTGCGAAGGGGAAAAACACACCATGGCGCTTAAATTAAGATCACACTTCATCTGGCTGGCGCTCATCCTGGCGCTGTTGCCTCTGGTCGCCCACGCGCGCGAGGCACGCGAGCAGGCGCGAATCGATTTCCTTATTCACGGCGTGGAGACGGCGAAGGACGTCACCTTCACCCGCAACGGCTCGGATTATCACGGCGCGGAGGCGGCGAAGCATCTTCGGATGAAAGTAAATTACGCCGGCGAGCGCGTGAAGACCGCGGAGGAATTTATCAAATACTGCGCTTCGGAATCGTCGCTCACGCACCGGAAATATTCCGTGCGCACAGGGGATGGGAAGCCGGTGGATGCCGCGGAATATTTCACCGCGCGGCTGCGTGAGTTCGACGCCGGCAAACACTGAGCACCACTCCCCATCATGATCTCGAAAATTGACAGACACCGCGCGGCCGTCGCCGCGAGCCTAGTGGGATGCGCGCTGCTCGTGAGTGGATGCGCGCTCGGCGGAGGGAAGAAGGTGACGCAGGAAGTGAAACCGCTCTACTCGGCCGCGTCGCCGGCGTTTCGACAAGCGACGGGCGCGTTGCTCGGCGGAAATTTCGTCGAGGGCAATAGCATCACCACGTTGGAGAATGGGCGGGAGATTTTTCCGGCGATGCTGCGCGCGATCCGGTCCGCGCGGCACACGATCAACTTTGAAACCTACGTTTTTTGGGATGGGAAAATCGCGCGGGAATTTGCGCAGGCGCTGGCAGAACGCGCCAAAGCTGGCGTGACCGTAAACGCGATTCTGGACGCGCAAGGAACAGGAAAAATGGGCGGGGAAAATCTCGCGCTCATGCAGAACGCGGGCGTCAAAGTGGTGAAGTATCACTCCATCGCCTGGCTCGATCCGCGGCGCTTCAATAATCGCAGCCATCGCAAATTGCTCATTGTGGACGGGCGACTGGGCTTCATCGGCGGCGTCGGGATTGCCGACGAATGGCTCGGGAATGGCAACTCGCCTGAGGAGTGGCGCGATAATCATTATCAGGTGACGGGCCCCGTCGTGGCTCAGATTCAAGCGGCGTTCATGGACAACTGGTTGAAGACCGAAGGCAGTGTGTTGCACGGCACAAACTACTTCCCGCCTCTGCCGCGAACGGGCTCCTATCCGGCGCAAGCGTTCACGAGTTCTCCACGACAAGGCGCCATGGACATTCACTTGATGTACCTGCTCGCGATCGCTTCGGCGCGGCACACTTTGCTAATCGAGAACGCATACTTCCTGCCGGATGAACTGATGCGGACGGAATTGATCAACGCCGCAAAGCGCGGCGCCAAAGTGGAGATTGTGGTACCGGGGAAACACATTGACCAAGGCTTGTTGCGGTTGGCTTCGCGCAAGCACTGGCCGGCGTTGCTGAAAGCGGGCATCCGCATTTTTGAATATCAGCCCGGGATGACGCACGTGAAGTTGATGGTCGTGGATGGGGCATTCGTCTCCGTGGGATCGGGTAATTTCGACCTGCGCTCCATTCGGTTGAATGATGAGGCCAACCTGAATGTGCTGAGCGGGCCCTTCGCGGCCGAGCAGACGCGGCTCTTCGCGAAGGACCGCGCACGCTCCCGCGAGATTACGCTCGATCAAACCGGGAAGCTCGGGTTTCTCGATCCGATGCAGCAGGCGGCGGGCGTGCTGGCGCCGCAGTTGTAGCGGGAAAGACGGCTCCCGCTGGCGCGACGCACATTTTTTGTGCAGGCTGGGCGATGCCGATGAAGTCTGCGCGTGAATCGCTTCGCCCGGAGGAACTGCGCCGCGATGAGCGGTGGCAATTCCTGCGCGACGTCGTCGTCTTCCAACTCAAGATGCTGGTCGATAATGCGCGCGATTTCGCCCTCATCCCGGTTTCCATCGCCGCCGCGGTGGTCGATCTGATTTTCAAAGGCGAACGCGAAGGCGCGCTTTTCTACCGCGTGCTGCACTGGGGAGCGCAGAGCGAGCGAATCATCGATGTCTACAGCGCGCTCGAGCCGCGCTCGGCTGACCCCTATTCGTCCGAGGCTTTGGGCAAGCGCGGCGATGACCTGCCCTACACGATCGACGCTGTGGTGGCGCGGCTGGAGCGAGTGGTCGTGCGTGAATGCGAGAAGGGCGGAACCGCGGCGAGCATTAAAGCGGCAATGGACCGGGCGATCGATCAGTTGCACGAAGAGACCGGGCCGACCCGGGCGCGTGCGACCGAGATCGTGACCCGGGCCGCGAGCAGCATTAAGGATTCGGTGAAGAAGAATCGCCCGTGACGGGGGCGGTTAGTCAAGGGCGCCGCCTTAGCTGGCGCGGTCGGTCATGGTCGGGCGAGTCTGCGCGACGGGCGCGGAGGGCGCCTGCGTCTGGGCCGGGCGTTGGAGCTCGTCGCTGATCTCGTCTTTCGCCTTCTGAAATTCCTTCATCGCCTGGCCCATGCCGCGCGCGAGCTCTGGCAATTTCTTCGCGCCGAAAAGGACGAGGACGAGCAACAGGATGACGATCAGGTCTGGTCCGGCGAGATTGGAAAAAAAGGCGAGAAGGTTCATGACGAGACAAAGCCTGCTACGGTCTTAAGCGGTTGCCAAGAGCGCGATTTGCGAACCAGGCCAACCGCGTGGAGGCGGGCTTCTTCGAGTCGGCCGCTAATCCAAAGCAGCCGCTATTTCGTCTTCGGCTCGCGGAGCAATTTCTCCGCGGTGACGAAGCGCGGCTCGATGTCGATCGGGATCGCCTTCATCTTGTCGAGTGCGCGCTGGACTTCCGGGCGGATCACGCCGAGGCGCTCCTGCATTTCCTTTGCCTTTGTGTAATTGCCTTCGGCCTGGATGGTCATGAACTCGCGGGTCAACGCGGTGACCGCGGCTTTGATTTTGCCGGGCACGACCGCAAAGGTGCCGTCCGACCGCACCATGAAGGCGCCGGCATCGAGCAGGTAATTCAATTGCATGGCCTGGCCTTTGCCGTGGGCTTCGTTAATTCCGAAGCGAATCGTGCGGAAGGCGGAGGTCATGTAGGTGATGTAGAGCGGGCGCTCGAGCGTCTTCGGAAGCACGCCTTTGTCGATCATGTGCTGGATGGCGAAGAGGCTGGCGATGTCCGCTTTTGCTTCCTCCAGCGCGCTGCCCGCTTCCTTCATTTCCTGCCGGACCGTGGTCGCGCGTCCGGCGACGGTGATGTTGTGCGGCCCGAGGCCGTGCATCAATTCGTGGACGAGGATGTGGGTGAAGAAGGCGTCGAAGGAAAGGTCCTTCCGGTCGGACGGGGCGAGGACGATTTGGGAAATCGGAACCAGCGTCTTGGCGAACTTCGCGTCCTGCACATTCTTCAACATCACGCGTTTGGTCCCCTTTTCTTTCACTACGCGTTCGTCGTTCGGGAGATTAAAGGCGGCCGTCTGCACGCCGTGATCCGCGTCGCCGGAACAATAGATTTCGTTCACGACCACGATGGGAGCGAGCGCGCCCAGCTTCGGGTTGCGATACTTCGGATCGATCGGGAGATGGTCTTCGATGTCCTGCAATTCGCCGGAGAATTTCTGAAGCTTGGCACTTTCTTCATCGTCGAGAATGGCGATAAAAGACTCGAAGGCAGCTTTGTAATTGAACCAACCATCCTCATAAACTTCGTAGGGCCCAATCGTCGGCTCGATCGCCCCGCTCAATTCCATCCAGGCCACGTCGCTCGGGTAGTAGTCGTTCGTCAGAAACGATTCGGCGCGCGCGGTGAGGTACTGTTTCAGGGTCGGCTCGGTCGCGAGGTCGGCTGCTTCGCGGAGAAGACGGGCGGCGCGAAGGAGATCGCCCTGATATTCGATGTTGTAGGAGACGATGCGAAATCCGCGGCCATCCGCCTCGCGCCGCACGACGGTGAAAAACGCCTTCGCTTGCGCTTGCTCCTCCGGAGGGAGCGTGGCGATCCATTTCTCCACTTCCTCCTTGCTTGCGTCCGCCGGATAGAAACCAGCCTGCTCCGGCTTCGGCGGCGCGCCGGCTACGAAAGGCTGATCGTCATCCAGGCGCGACCACGGCCCTTTGTTCAGCCGAAAATAATGCAAACGCGCCCGGCCTTCGGGGGTGAGATCGCCCGCCAACGCCAGAAGCATGGGTGGGTTCCCGCTCCAGACCTGGCGCAGGAAAATGCCATCGATGATTTGCGAGGCTTCGATCAATTTCGCCAGCACCTGCCGCTCGGCGGGCGTGAACTTCGAGAGGTCCGCCGTCAGATCGGTCGGCGCAAAACGGGCCGCCATTCCTTCGAGACGCTGCGCCTCCGGAGCGGCTATCGCCAGGGAGGCGGTGAGCGTGAAAGCCAGGCAAAGAATCTTCATGAGAAATAGTATGGGCGCGCCTTTCGCCTAACGGGAGGACACCCGCCAGCAAAGATCCGCGTGGGTGAAGTCCGGGTTCTATTTCTTCTTCGGCGCGGCGGAGGCGGCCGGCGGCTGCTTCTTCGCTTCGGCTTCGATCGCGGTCTGCAACTCCGCCATGTGTTCCTGCACCCGCTTCGTTCCAATCTCAGAGCCTTTGGACATCAAGACCGGCAATTTCTCGACCGTCTTCCGGCCTACCGGTGTTTGATAGAATTTGTTCAGCTCACCCAGTTCCGCTTCGGTGAACTCGCCCATGTAGAGCTTGATCAGATCCGCCTTCATACTGTCCCAACTCATGTATTTGCCGAGGAAGTCGCGCATCACTTTTTCGTAAGGCGCGATCGTCGGATTCTGCTGCACTTGCAGCTTCACCATTTGATCGATCGACTGCTTGAGGACGTTCGGCGTGTCCATCAGGGTGAGAATTTGTTCCGCCGCCTTGTAGTGGGCGCTGTCGGGAGCCGGATCTGCGCCCCGCGCCATCTGGATTCCGGTTAAGAACAACGCGGCGAGAAGGATTTGTTTCATAGAGGCGCAGGCTAGAGCAGCGGATTGCAAAGGGAAGCCCAAACTGCCAGCCGTTCCGGCCTACGCGCATCCCGCGCCGTCACTTTGCTTGCGAGCAATTTCCGCTACACTGCTGGCCGCATGACTGACGCGCTTTACGATGTCGCCATCATCGGCGGCGGCCCCGCCGGGAGCACCGCCGCCACCCTGCTGGCGCGCGCTGGCCGACGGGTGCTGATTTTGGAACGCGAAAAGTTCCCTCGCTTCCACATCGGTGAATCGCTCCTGCCCTTCAGCATGAAAGCGTTTCAGCGCCTCGGCGTGGAGGAGAAATTTCGGCGCGCGGGATTCATGGAGAAGTTCGGCGGCGAGATCGTTGGCGCCTGTAGCGAGGAGGGCGCGAAATTTTATTTCAAGGACGGCCTCGGCTCGAAGACGGATCGCTCTTATCAAGTCACGCGGGCCGATTTCGACAAAGTGTTGCTCGACCATGCCGCGGAGAACGGCGCTGAAGTTCGCGAGGAAACCATGGTGGAACGCGTCGCCTTTTCCGACGCGGGCGTGACGTTGAGCGTCAAAGAAAAGAGCGGCGGTGCAGCGGATTTGCGCGCGCGCTACGTCATCGACGCTAGCGGCCGGAACTCCGTCGTCGGCTCGCATTTCAAGCTCAAGAAAAACTACGCCCATCTGCAAAAGCTTTCCGTCTTCGCGCACTATGATGGCGTGACGCGCGATCCCGGAATCGACGGCACCCTTACCCGACTCGTGCGCGCAGCCGACCGCTGGTTTTGGATGATTCCGCTGAGCGAAGAACGCATGAGCATCGGCGTCGTCCTTGATGCCGCCACTTACAAAAAAGCCAGGCTGAGCCCGGAAGAATTCCTCGAGCAGGCGCTTGATGAACAACCTGTCATCGCCAACCGCATGCCTGCCGCCACGCGCGTCACCCCCGTGACGGTGGCCGCCGATTTCTCCTATCGGAATGAGAAACTAGCGGGCGAGCGCTGGCTGCTCGCGGGCGATGCGGCGGGGTTCATCGATCCCGTGTTCAGCAGCGGCGTTTTTCTCGCCATCATGGCCGGCGAACAAGCGGCCGACGCACTGCATGTGGTCCTCGATCAACCGCAGCAACGCCACCGCCTTTTTGCGCGCTACGAGCGCCGGGTGCAGCGCGCGATGAAAGTTTACCTGCGTTTCGTCGACGCCTGGTACACGAAAGAGTTTATCGAGGTATTCCTGCACCCGCAGCGCTTTCTTCGACTGCCCAACGCGGTCAACGCCATCCTGGCCGGTAATGTCGGCACCAGCTTTCCGATCCGTTGGCGGATGTGGATTTTTTACTCCATCGTGCGCCTCCAGAAATACATTCCCGTCTGCCCGCGCCGCACGCTGCTGCCTCAGAAAATAGACGACAGCGTGACGATCCGCGAACCTATGGAGGCAATGTCATGAACCGCTGGATCTGCCTTTTTCTCCTCACGCTCGCCAGCTGCCAAAGCACAGCGCCGCGCGTCGCCACCCCCACCGCGGATTGGCAAACCAAAAACGGCCAGCTCTCCTACAAAGGCTTGAAGATTTCGCTCATCGGCGATGTGCTGGTGCGCTATTCGAAAGACGGCGCACTCGAGCTGACCTTCAGCAAAGGACCTGGCATCAACTTGTTAGTCGTGCGGCAGGATAAGGATTTTGCCAGCGCCCGCGGCCCACTCGCCCGCGGCGGCTGGTCCGGGCCCACCGCGAAGGCGCCGCTGCGTCTGCAAGGTTGGTTTGGCTTGCGCGAGCAGATTCTCAGCGGGCGCAACTCCATCGAGACCACGTCCGGGCGCGAGCGGTTCAATCTCCGCTTTTGACCGCTGCCCTCTGCGCCGCGAACGTCGCGGCTCGGGTTCGCCAATTCCATGCCGCTGCACTCCACGATTAGCCACCTCGTCACGCGACGCCGCGGCTTTCTCTGGCTCGGAGTGGGCGTGCTCGCCGCGTTATCCATCGTTATCCTCATTACCCGGATGCGCCTCGATACCGAGGTGCTCAATCTTCTCCCGCGCGGCTTTGAATCGGTCGAGGGACTGAAGATTTACAACCGCGATTTCGCGCAGGTGCGCGAGCTGACCTTTGCTCTCGTGGCCCAGCCGCAGGACGTGGATCGGCTGGAGGAATTCGCGCCGCAGTTCGCCGAAAAATTGCGCGCCCAACCCTGGTGCGCTCGCGTCCTCGCCGGCTCACCGCTTGAGACGCCGGATGGCGTGCGCGATCTGCAAACGATCGCCGTTCCGCTGGTCTTGAATCTCGAACCCGCGGCCTTCGAAGAAACGCTAGCCGCATTGCAGCCGGCAAGAATCGAGCAGCGCCTCCGTCGCCTGCACGAGGAGATCGAGGCTGGCTCCCCTCGCCCGCAATTCGAGCTCACGCTCGACCCGCTCGGCGTGATCGCCCCCGCGCTCAAGCCTTTCGCCAGTAACGCCGCGATCGAGGAAGATCAGCCGCTCGCTTCTCCCGATCGGACGATGCGCGTCTTCCTCACCGTCACGAACCAAAAGGACATCGGCGCCTTCGCCTGCCAGAAGTTAATGGAGGATGTGAACGCGTTCCGCGCCCACGCTGGCGAGGGCTGGGAGGGCGGGCCGCTGGAGATTCTCGTCACCGGTCGCTCCGCCTACGTCGCAGAGATTTCGCTTAGCATGCGGCACGACATCGTGATCACCATCCTCGGCTCCGTCGTCCTGGTGGGCGGCGTTTTCTACATCGGCTTTAAACGCTGGCTGCCGCTCATCGGCATGGGCGTTACGCTTCTCCTTTGCTGCCTCGTCGCGCTCGCGGCTGGGCTCCTCATCTTTGGCGAGCTCAACATGGTCACGGTGGGCTTTTGCGCCATCCTCATTGGGCTCGGAGTTGATTTCGCCATCCTGATTTTCGGCCGCTACCAACAGGCGCGCGACGATGGCTGCGATCATCCCGAAGCAATCAGCGAGGCGATCAAGAATCTCGGCCGCGCTGTCTTCTTCGGCGCCCTCACCACTGCGGTTGGGTTCCTTGCCTTGCTCCTGAGCAATTCCACCGGCTTCACTCAGCTCGGCGTCCTCATCGCGGTCGGCATTTTTCTCGCGGGCATCTTCATGATGTCCGTCTTTTTCCTTTTCCTGCGTCCGCAGAATCAGCCGCGGCGGCACGATTGGATTTTCACGCTCGTGAAACGCTACGTCCGCTGGGCCGTGCGCCGGCCGCGCGCCATGCTCGGGATCGCGCTTCCGGTCTTGCTCGTGCTCATGGGCATCGCTATTTCACCCCGCCCGCGGCTGATCTTCGACGCCAGCACGCAATCGATGGAACCGAAGTCGAGCGCCGCCGGCTATGCGCTTCACACCATCATGGATAAAATGCCCACGCGCTGGGAGCCGGCCATCGGCATCGTGCGCGCGCAGAGTGCGCAGCAGTTGCACGATTACTGGCAGAAAATCTCCGCGCACTGGGCCACCTTGCAGGCAGCCGGCAAGATCATGAGCTTCTCCACGCCGGCGGCTCTGACGCTTGCGCCCGATCGCCTGGAGACGAACCGCGCACGCTTGCGCACCCTCGATTTCGCCGCCGCCCGGGGCGCGCTCGAAAAAGCCGTCGCCGCGGAAGGATTCAGCGCGGAGACATTCGCGTCTGCCTTCACTCTGCTCGACGAGCTGGCGCGCGTCGCGCCCCCGGAAGCTGCGCTCCCCGATTGGCGCGCGCTTCTGCCAGCTAATTCCAGCTGGTGGTTTCTGGTCGATCGCTACTTCGCGCATGATCCGCTGCTCACGACTGGCTTCGTGACCACGCATGCGCCCATCACCACGCAGGAACAAAAGCGCATGCTCACCGCCGAGCTGCCTGTCCCCGGCGTGCCGATGACGCTTTCCGGTTGGAGCTTCACCCTCACCGATTTGATCCCGTGGTCGCATCGGCAGCTCATCCTGATCAGCGCCATGATGGCCGTCTTCGAGGGCGGCCTGCTCGCGTTTCTTTATCGCGATTGGCGGCTCTGGCTCATCCACGTCGCCACGCTCGTGTTCGCTGTGGGCGCTATGATCGCGACCATGAAACTCTTCAGCATCCCCCTCAATATTCTGAACGTCCTCGCCTTCCGTCTCGTCCTCGCCATCGGCGTCGATTACGGGATCTACGTCCTGCTCGTCTGGCAAAAAGCGCGTGAGCTCGAACACGATGTCGCGGGCGTGATCAAGCCCGTCATCCTCGCCGGTCTCACCGCCGTCGCCGGCTTCGGTGCGCTCGGTCTGGCCAATAATCCCACGCTCGCCGGGCTCGGCATTGCCTGCGCCATCGGGATATTCTGGAGCCTGGCGGCCACGGTATTTTTCACGCTGCCCGCAACTGCGGCGGCTGAACCTAAGCTCTGGCGCGAAGAAAGAGTAACGGCGTCCGTCCAACAACCTGAACATGTCTAGGCTTCTCTCCCTTCTCCTCCTCGCTGTCTGCATTGCGCCTCTCGCTCAGGCCGAACCGCTCGCGCCGCACGATCTCAAAGCGCTCCTCGCCCGTATCCGCGAGAAGCGCGCCGCTGCGCCGCAGGTGCAAGCCGATTTCCAGGAGGAAAAAAACATCCGCATGATGAGCAAGCCGGTCGCGAGCGCGGGCAAAGTCTGGTTTCAGGCTCCGAACAAATTTCGCCGCGAAGTGAAAGGCAACACTCCCAGCCTGACCGTGAGCGATGGCCAGACGCTCTGGATTTACTACCCGAAATTCTCGTCTGCCGAGCGTTACTCGCTAGGGAAACGCTCCCCGCTTGATGCCGGCATTGCCGCCATCACCGCCAGTCTCAATCTTCAAGGCGTGGAAGAGAGCTACCACATCACCGCCGCCGCCGAAGGAAGCGGCTACGTCCTCCAGCTCGCCCCGCGCACCCCCTCGATGAAGCGGATGCTGCGCCAGTTCACCATTCACTTTAACGAAGCCCTCCAAGTCGTGCGCACCGAAATGTTGCAACCCAACGACGACCGCATCGTCACCACTTACACGAACGAGTCCCGCGCCCCGATCGAGCCGGCGTTGTTTGAATTCACACCGCCAGCCGGGACCGACATCACCACGCCCCTCGGCCGCTAGATTTCATCGGCGCTCAGCTTTTTGCGCCCTTCAAATATTTGTCCAGGAAATCGAGGATCGCCTTGTAGGCGCGCAGCTCGTTTTCCTTTTTCGTGAAGCCGTGCCCTTCATTGTCGAAGACAATATATTCGACTGCGCCCTTCTTTTTCTTGATCGCTTCCACGATTTCGTCCGACTCCGGTTTGATCACGCGCGGATCGTTTTTCCCCTGCAAGACGATGAGCGGTTTCGTGATTTTGTCCGCGTGAAAGAGCGGCGAGGCGGCGCGTAACATCTCCAACTCCGTCTCCGGATTCCCGATCTCCGAATAGAGCGCTTTGCGTTGCGATTCCCAATACGGCGGGATGCTTTGCAGCGTTCGCACCCAATTGGAAACGCCGAAAATATCCACCCCGGCCGCGAACTCCTCCGGCTTGAAGGCGAGCGCCGCCAGCACCATGTAGCCGCCGTAGGAGCCGCCCATGATGCCGATCTTCTCCGGCTCGACGTAGCCTAACGACTGCAAATACTTCTTCGCCTCCACGCAATCCCAGAGCGGCTCGCGGCCGTGCTTGCGATCGTCCGCGGTGAAGAACGTCTTTCCGTAGCCGCTCGATCCGCGATTGTTCACGTCGAGCACCGCGTAGCCGTGGTTGGCCAGATATTGCACCAGCGCGTTGTAGGGCATCCGCGCTTGCCCGCCGGGGCCGCCATGCACGAGCACGATGCCCGGCACCTTCCTTTCCGCGCTCGCTCCGTGCGGCTGATAAAAAATCCCGGGAATCTCCATTCCATCGAACGATTTGAAACGCACCACGCGCGACTCGACCAAGTCCGCTGGATCAATCGCCGAGCTCAAGGTGTCGGTCAGTTTCGCCACCTTCTTGCGAGTCGAAATCGTAAGCGTAGAGGTTGTTCGGCGAGCGCGCGCCGTTGTGGTAAAACGCCACCCGTTCCTCGCTCTCGGAGATATTCACTCCAGTAATATCGCCCGCAGGCAACGACGGCATCTCCACCGCCTTGTTCGTCGCCGTTTCCACGATCGCGACCCGCGTGCGCGCGTCCTCGTTCGTCACCGTCACGCGATATTTTCCCGTGCGCGAAAAGTCGAACCGCGACACATCCCACTTCGCCTTCTCCACCACCTCGCGCGTGCCGCTGCCGAGATTCCAGCGCGCCACATAGCGGAACTCGTCTCCATCGTCCGAGAGAAAATAGAGATGCTTCGAATCCACATCGAAAGTCGCCGGCTCATTCATCACCTGACCCTTGTGCGCGGTGATGTTCTTCATCTCCTTCGTCTTCATGTCGTAGAGATAGACGTCAGCGTCCGCAGTCGAGTCGCCGGTTTTCCCAAACGCGATGAACCGGCGGTCGTTCGAGATATCGCCAAAGTCATAGCCGGCTTCATTTTGGTAAATCAGCGCTGGCTTCAGGTCCGCCACCGTCATTTCGAAGAGATCGAAAAACTTCGGATCCCGCGCGTTTGTTTCAAAGAAAAACGACTTCCGATCCTGGCTCCACTTCAAGAAATTCGCCTTCGTCTTCTCGCCCGGCGTCAGATCCTTTTCCGATCCGTCCAGCTCCCGCAGATAAAGATGCGAGTTCTCATTCCCGCCCTTGTCGTAGGTGTAGAGAAACCGCGCGTCCTCCGGAAACGCGGAGACCAGGAACGTGCTTTCCTTCGTCGAGTTCGTCAGTTGCTTCGCGTCGCCGCCCGTTACCGGCACGCTGTAGACGTTATAGATCCCCGTCTTGTTGCTGTGGAACAGGATCGACTTTTCGTCGGCCGAGAACGCGCTCCCGCCGATCTTCGTCGTGTCCATGAATTGCTCGATCGTGTACTGCTTCACGCTCTCAGCTTCGCCGGGCTTGGCCGCGATGTCTCCCGGCGCCACCGGTTTGTGTTTTGTGATCAACGCTTTGTCGCTCACGTTCGGCACGCTCTCTCGCGCTGGGGTCTGCGCGTGGGCGCAGAGCGCGCCAGCGATCAGCAGGATTGTAAACAAACCGCGCCTGCCAGCGGCGCCGCCACGAGAGTGTTGAGGATGCATTCGCTCAGAATGCCCGGCGCGCGCTGCCCTTGGCAAGGCTCGCTTCCGCGAAAACGTCTTGCTCCATCCGCGCAAATGTGGCGCGCTCAGTCGGGATGATGTTCTCGATCCACGTCGGACATCGTCTTCTGCGCGCCAGTTAAAATCATAACCATGCAATCCTCACCCAAAGTGTCCGGCTGGCTCTTCCTCATCACCTTCGCGCTCACGTTCTATGGGATGGGAGCGGCCTCCGTGGAAAGCTTCGTCAACTATCCGACGTGGCCGCTCATCGGGGTGAATGAATTCACCGCCTATCATCGAGCTCTCGGTCCACTCATCGTCGGCTACATGGTCATCCCGATGCTCCTCGGGACCATTTTCACAATTCTCCTGGTTTGGTTTCGACCCGCGGCGATACCCGGCTGGATGGTCTGGCTGGCCATCGTCCTGCAATTAGTCACTTGGATCTCCACCTTCGCGATCCAATTGCCCATTCAAGGGAAACTGAGCGCTTCCGGTCTCTCCCTACCCTTGATCGAACATCTGCGCGTCACCAGCTTTTGGCTTCGCCGAATACCGCACACCGCAAACGCCCTCCTCTTTTTGTGGATGATGTCGCTCGCGCTGCGTGACAGCGCCCGCGGCAGCGCCGACGCCCAGCCCGGCTGATCCAGTCGTGTCTTGTCGGCTGCAGGCGCACGGTTAGACTCCGCCGATGGCTCCGCTGCTTGGACTTGTTGTTATCACCGTGCTGAGTCGGCTGGCGGGCTGGCTGAAGCTGGATGGTGGCCATTTCTCCACCTGGCCGTCGGCCCTCTGCGCGGGAGTGGCCGCGCTCTTTTTGCTCGCAGGAGGCGCGCACTTCGTCGGGCTCCGCGCGGATATGATTCGGATGGTGCCGCCCGTTTTCGGCGATCCAGGATTTTGGGTCACGTTCACTGGCGTGGCGGAAATCGCGGGCGCGATCGGGATTCTCATCCCGGCGACGCGACGGGCGGCGGCGGTGGGTTTGCTCCTCCTGCTCGTGGCCGTCTTCCCGGCTAATGCGTATGCCGCGCAGCAGCAGATGATCGTGGGCGGCCAACCGGCGACTCCGCTGCTCGAGCGCAGCATCGAGCAGGTGATCTTCTTCGCGGCCGTGGCGTGGGCCGGGTTTGGACGAAGGGGAACTCGGAGGTCGCTTGGCGATGGAAATACGGCTGGATGATCTAAGCGGGCCGGAGATCGCGGCGCTGCTCGAGGAACATCGCCGGCAAATGTTTCTGCATTCACCGCCGGAGAGTGTGCATGCGCTGGCGATCGAGGGCTTGCGTCGACCGGAGGTGACGTGTTGGTGCGCGTGGGAGGGATCGGAGTTGTTAGGCTGCGGCGCTTTGCAGGAACTGGACGCACGGCAGGGCGAGATCAAATCGATGCGGACGGTGGAGGCACATTTGCGAAAAGGAGTCGCGGCCGCACTGCTGCGGCACATTATGACGGAAGCGCGGAGGCGCGGCTATGCGCGGCTGAACTTGGAGACGGGATCGATGGCCGCCTTCGCGCCGGCGCGGACGCTGTATGCGCGCTTCGGGTTTCGGGAGTGCGGACCGTTCGCAGATTACACCGACGATCCGAACAGCGTTTTCATGACGCTGGAGCTGGTCTAACGAATGGCTGGACGGATGAAGATACGGGCGCTGGCCGCGGACGATGTCGGCGCGATCATGGCGTGCTACCGCGCCTCCATTCATGGTTTGGCGGCGCCCTATTATTCCGCGGAACAATTGGCGGCCTGGGCGCCGGCGACGCCTGATCGCGCGCGGTGGGAGATGCGGCTCGACCAGCTTCGGACCTTTGTGGCCGAGGTGGACGGCGCGATGGCGGGGTTCATCTCCTTCGCGGACGAGGGCTATCTGGATTTTCTGTTCACGCATCCGGACTGCGCCCGCCGTGGCGTCGCGACCGCACTCTATGAAAAAATGGAGACGCGGTTGCGCGCAATCGGCACGCCGGAAATCACCACCCACGCCAGCCTGGCGGCGCGACCGTTTTTCGATCGGCATGGCTTTGCGGTGACGGAGGAGGAAATGGCGGACTGCCGCGGCGTCGCGCTGCGACGCTTCGCGATGCGCAAGGCGCTTCGTTAGCGTTCAGTTGCGAAAGCGGGCTTGTCTCGCGCGGACCGCTCCGCTAGCGTCCTCGAACACTGATGGCTCCCCTGCCCCGCATGACCCGGCTTCGTTGGTTTCGTCTCTGCGCACTGCTGGGCGCGGCCGCGACGGGCTGGGCGCAGGTCTCGAGCTCGCCCACGGAAGGTTTGCGCGAAAATGATCCGCGGGTGCACGCCCTAACGAATGCGCGCATCGTCACCGCGCCGGGCAAGATGATCGAGAAGGGCACAGTCGTCCTGCGCGATGGCGTGATCACGGAAGTAGGCGCGAATGTGCAGCCGCCAGCGGACGCGCGGGTGTGGGATTTGGCGGGGAAAACGATTTACCCGGGATTCATCGACGCCTACAGCCGCGTCGGGTTGCCGGAGACATTGCAACCGGAGCCGCTTCGCCGCGAGAAGAAGGACCCGGACGATCCGGACTCGAAGCCAAAGGAAATCCCGCGCGAGCCGGTGAAGGGCACGCACGCCTGGAATCCGCGCGTGACGCCGGAACGCAAGGCGGCGGACGCGCTGAAGCTGGACAAAAAGCAGAGCCGCACGCTGCGCGAGCTCGGGTTTACCAGTGCGCTGGTGGTGCCGGGGCGCGGAATTTTTCGCGGAGCGAGCGCGCTGGTGGATCTGCAGGAAGCGGACGCAAACACTTTCGTGGTCGCGCCGTTGGTGGCGCAGCATGTGGCGTTTGATTTCGCGCGCGGGCGGGACGCTGGTTATCCCGCCTCGCTCATGGGCTGCATCGCGCTCATCCGGCAGACGTATCTCGACGCGGGCTGGTATCAGGCGGCGCAGGAAGCGTATCGCAAGAGCCCGGGCGCGATGGAGCGCCCAGAGGCGAACGCCAGCCTGGAGGCGCTGGCTGATTACGCGCAGCGCAAACAGCCGACCGTCTTCGAAACGGAGGATGAGCAGGATCTCCTGCGCGCGTTGAAAATCGCGGAGGAGTTCAAGCTGAAGCCGGTGCTGCTCGGCAACGGGTATGAATACCGTGTGCGTCAGGCATTAAACAAAACACCGGTGATCGTGCCGCTCGATTTCCCCGAGGTGCCGCAGGTGGAGAACCCGGAGCAAGCGCTCGAGTATGAGCTGCACGAATTGCAACACTGGGATCGCGCGCCAAGCAATCCCGCGCTGCTCGTGGCGGCCGGAATTCCGATCGCGTTCACGACGGAAGGATTGGAAAAGCCGGAGAAGGAATTCTGGAAGCGCGTGCGTCTCGCGGTGCGGCGTGGCTTGAGTAAAGACGCGGCGCTCGCCGCCCTCACGAGCGCTCCCGCGGAGATGTTTGGCCTGAGCGATCGGATGGGAACGATCGCGCCGGGACGGATCGCCAACCTGGTCGTGGCGAGCGGCGATCTGTTTGCGGACGAAGGCCGCGTGCTGACCACATGGGTGGATGGCAATTATTACCAAACCGACTCTGGCCAATGCGCGCGAGGTGCGCGGCACGTGGGAGTTCAGCGCGGAGGGCAAGACGTTGCCGCTCGTGATCGAAGGCGAACTGGATAAACCTGAGGCGAAGCTGGGCGGGGAAAAGGTGGTGCTGACGACGGATGGCGACGGCGTCCTGCTCGTCGCGCCGGCGAAACTTTTCGAGAAGGGCGAAGGCGCGCTGCGTTTATCGGGACGGATGGCGGGCGACACCATGCAGGGCAGCGGCGCGCTCGCGGGCTGGAGCGCCCAGCGCACGGCAGCGTTCACCCCGAAAGCAGAAGACGGACGAAAAGCCCTCACCGCTCGATCGCGCGCTGGATTTTCCGGAAACATGGCCGGCGGGCGCATTTGGACGAACCGCGCTGCCGGAAGCGCCGGCCGCGGTATTGATCCAAGGCGCAACGGTCTGGACGTCGGGCCCGCAAGGGACGTTGCAGAATGCCGATCTGCTCGTGAGCGGCGGCAAGATCGCGGGCGTGGGGCCGGGATTGAAAGCGCCGGCCGGTGCGGTCGTGGTCGACGGCAAAGGGATGAACGTGACGCCGGGGATCATCGATTGCCATTCGCACGCCGCGATCAGCAAAGGCGTGAACGAAGGGACGCAGGCGGTGACCTGCGAGGTGCGCATCGGCGACGTGATCGATGCCACCGATATCGCGATTTACCGCGACCTGGCCGGCGGCGTGACGGCGGCGAATTTGCTCCACGGCTCCGCCAATCCGATTGGCGGACAGAATCAAGTGGTGAAGTTCCGCTGGGGCGCGCTGCCGGAGGCGATGAAGCTGGCGGAGGCGATGCCGGGCGTGAAATTCGCGCTGGGCGAAAACGTCAAGCAGGCGAACTGGGGCGACAATTACACCACTCGTTATCCGCAAACGCGCATGGGCGTGGAGCAGTTGATCCGCGATCGCTTCCGCGCCGCGCAGGAATACGACGCCGCACTGAAGCGCAAAGGCGGCCTTCCCGTCCGGCGCGATTTGGAATTGGAAGCGCTCTCAGAAATGCTAGCCGGAAAACGGCTGATCCATTGTCACTCCTATCGGCAGGACGAGGTGCTGATGCTGTTGCGCCTGGCGGACGATTTCAAAATCAAACTCGGGACGCTGCAGCACATTCTCGAAGGCTACAAAGTCGCGAACGAAATCGCGCAGCACGGCGTGGGCGCTTCCACGTTTGCGGATTGGTGGGGCTACAAGTTCGAGGCCTTCGATGCCATTCCCGATAATGCCGGGATGATGGTGAGCCAGGGCGTGCTGACTTCCGTCAATTCCGACAGCGACGATCTCGCGCGGCGGCTGAATACGGAAGCGGCCAAGTCGATGAAGTATAGCGGGCTCTCGGCGGACGAAGCGCTCAAGCTGGTGACGATTAATCCCGCGAAGCAGCTACGCATCGACGCGAAGACGGGTTCGCTCGAAGCGGGCAAGGACGCCGATTTTGTGATTTGGAATGGCAACCCGCTCTCCAACTACACCCGCGTCGAGCAGACGTGGATCGATGGCCGGAAATATTTCGATCGCGCCGAGGACGCGGAGGCGCAGAAGGCATTTGCCGCGCAACGCGAAGCGCTCGTGCAAAAAGCCCTCGCGGAAAGAATCAAGGAACTCGGCAAAGGCGGCGGCGGGAAAGATGACGGCGAGAAAAAACCGGACGCGCACTACGGGCGCGGAGCGGAGCGCTATTCGTGCTCGGAGGGACACCAGTGAAACGGTTCGCGCTTTTTCTATTGCTCGCGCTGAGCGCGAACGCCCGCGCGTCGGAGATCATCCCCGCGCCGCCGCAAGCGCGGCCGATCGCGTTGAAGGGCGCCACGATTCATCCGGTGAGCGGGCCGGATATCGCCGGGGGCACGATCGTTTTCGCCGACGGAAAAATTACTGCGCTCGCCGCCGATGCGCCGATTCCCGAAGGCGCGGAGGTGATCGACGCGACGGGCAAGCATGTTTATCCCGGCTTGATCGATGCGAACAGCATCCTCGGGTTATCCGAAATCAGCGCGGTCCGCTCCACGCTCGACTATCAGGAAGTCGGCGAGATCAATCCGAACGCGCGCGCGATCAGCAGCGTCAACCCCGACAGCGAGTTGATCGCCGTGACGCGAGCGAACGGCATCCTGACCACGCTCACCGTGCCCGATGGCGACCTCGTCGCCGGACAATCCGTCGTGCTCCGGCTCGATGGCTGGACCCCGGAGGAGATGACGGTGCGCGCGCCGGCCGCGATGCACTTGCGCTGGCCCGACCTGGCGATCGATCGCAACCCGCGCGCGGCGAAGAAGCCGGAGGATCAACGAAAGGATATCGAGAAGGCTCTGCGCAAACTTCGTGATGCTTTCGAGATGGCGCGGGCGTATGCGAAAGCGCGAAAGGTCGGCGGGCCGGGCTTCGAATCGGATCTGCGCTGGGAGGCGCTGGCGCAGGTGGTGGATGGGTCGTTGCCGCTTTTCGTGCATGCCAACTCGGCCGCGCAGATCGAGAGCGCGCTGGCGTGGGCGAAGGAAGCGCAGTTGAAGATCACGCTGGTCGGTGGACGCGAAGCGTGGCGGATGGCTCGGCAATTAAAGGAGAGCGACACGCCGGTCATCGTCGCTTTGAGCACTGCGCTACCGCCGCGTCGCGGCGATTCGTATGATAGCTCGTTTGCCAATGCCGCCCGGCTGCAGGCCGCAGGCGTGCGCTATTGCATCGCGACGAACGGCCGTGATTCCGAACCCGCGCACGGACGCAACCTTCCCTACGAGGCGAGCCAGGCGGCGGCCTTCGGGTTGCCGAAAGAAGAGGCGCTGAAAGCGGTCACATTATATCCGGCGCAACTTCTCGGCGATCGCCGAGCAGTTGGGTTCGTTGGCGCCGGGCAAGGCCGCCACGCTCATCGTCACCACGGGCGATCCGCTCGATTTTCCCACCCGCGTGGAAGCGGCTTACATCGACGGACGGAAGATCGATCTGAGCAATCGGCAAACGCGGCTGCGCGACAAGTATCGCGAAAAATACCGCCGCAAATGAGCGCTGCTCCCGCTAGGCCGCCTACATCCGTGCAGCGCCGCCGCGCGGTCGCGGGATCACGGACCTTCTGGAATTTGAGCTGTGCGGGTCCTGATCGCTGACGACCAAAAAAGCGTGGGCACCACGCTGGCGGAGTTGGTCGAGCAATGTCAGCACGAAGTCGTGGAAGTGGTCGGCTCCGGTCTGGAAGCGATCCACGCCTACGCGCGCTACCGCCCCGATGTCGTCCTGATGGATTATGCGATGCCGCGCCTGAATGGCGCCACCGCCTGCCGCAACATTCTTTCGCGCGATCCCGCCGCGCGCATCATCCTCATTTCCGGCGTCGCGACAGAGGAGGAAATGAGCGGCGCAGGCGCGATCGCGATTTTGCGCAAGCCAGTCAGTTTGCAGGATCTTTACGCCGTGCTCTATGATGCCGGCACGTCCGCGCGGAGCGGAGGCGAGCGGCGAAGCGGCCAGCTAAAGACTAGCCAGGGCCGTGGCGCTTCGCTATGACGCGCTCCCATGAAACGCATCCTCCTCCCATTCACCCTCCTCACCGCGGTTTGCCTGACTGCGTTTGCCCAGGTTCAGGTCGAACTGCGCGACGACGACACCATGGCGGCGGTGTTGAAACGCCAGGTCGGCCAAACGGTGGACCTGCGCATGAAGTCCGGCGAGAAGATCGGCGGCAAAGTCGAGAAGGTGAACGAGAAGCTGGCCCACCTCTCGCAACTCAGCGGCGCGGAATTCTACGATGCCGTGGTGGCGATCGACGGCATCGCGGCCGTGGCCGTGCGCACGAAAACGAAGTAGCCGCGCCTCGTTAGGGCCGCTGCGCGCGGAGCCGTTTGTATTCCTCCAGCGCCTTCGGCATTAACGCCTGCAACTGCTGGATGCGCGTGCCGTGCGACGGGATGCGTGGAAAGAAACTCGGGCGGCCCGCCCCGGCTCGCCTGATCCATCCGCCGCCAGAAGGCCAGACTCTCCTGCGGATCGTAACCGGCGCGCGCCATGTAGAAGAGCCCGATCTCATCCGCCTCGCTCTCGTGTTTGCGCCCGAAGGGCATGAGCACGCCGAACTGCGCGCCGGCGCCGAGCGCACCCATGATCGCGCGCTGCTTGTCGTAATCCATATCGGAAAGCGAGACCGCCAGACCAGTCATCGCGGTTTGCGTGAGGTTTTGCTGGAAGACGCGTTGCGCGCCGTGGCGGGAAGTGGCGTGCGCCATTTCGTGGCCCATCACGGTGGCGAGCGCGGCCTCGTTCTGCGCCACCGGGAGGATGCCGGTGTAAACGACAATCTTCCCGCCCGGCAAACAAAACGCGTTCACCTGTTCATCGCGAATGAGCGAGACCTCCCACTTAAAGCCATCGCCCGATTTTCCCGTCGCCGCCGCCAGACGACTGGCCACCCGCCGCACCATCTCCGCTTGCGGGCCAGCCTCGATCGTCTGCGCTTGCGCGAGGACCTGCCGATAACTTTGGAAACCGAGCGCCGCTTCTTCTTCGCGCGACATGCCGACGTGACTCGTCCGACCGGTCTCGGGGTTGGTGAACTTCTCGGAGCCGAAGTATTGCCAGGCAAAGATCAAGCCCGCCGCCAGAATGGGGAGCCAGCGGATGTGTCGACGATTCATAGCCGCGTTCTTATCGCTCCCGGACGCGACGCACAAGCTTGTCCCGTTCCGCCTCTCGCTTACCCTCCCCGAGTGAAAGCGCTTTGCCGTCTCCTCGCCGCCGCGTTCGCGTTCTCTTCGCCGTGCGGCGCGGAGCCGAGCAGCCCGCAGGCGGACGCACTCCGCAATCGCATCGTCGCGCACGCCAAGACGGTTGGCCCTGACGATTACGCTTACACCCGCACGATTCGCTCCGAACAAATTTCCAACGCCAAATCGAAAACAGACCTCCTGGTCGATCGCTGGGATCCTGGCAAACCCGAAGGCCAGCGTTGGATTTTGGTCTCCGTCGATGGCCGGGCGCCGAACGCGGAGGAGTTAAAGGAATACGCCAAGAGCCTGCCCAAACGCCGGCAGCTTTACTACGGGCGCGTGGCCGGCTATTTCGAGAAACCGTTCACCACCACACTCGATCCGCGCGGTTGCACGGTCTTCCACTTCGCCACGCTGCCGAAGGAAGCGGTCGTCGTGGCCGGCTCCGATCTTTCCGCCAACGCCACCGCTGAGGCGATCGTCAACGCGAGCGGCGTGGTCCCGTTTATCGAAGAAGTGCGTTTCCGTTCCACCAAGCCCAGCCGCCTCAAAGTGATCGCCAAGATCGAACGCTTCGAAAGCGTGGCGCGCTACCGACTCATGCCCGATGGCAAACCGGCGCCGAGCGAATTTTCCTCGGAGATGGTCGGCTCGCTCCTCGGCCAGGAAGGCAGCGTCCGCACCCGCATCACCTTCAGCGAACTCCGCGCCGCGAAGTAGCAGCGGCCGGGCTGCGTCAACCGCCGTGCGGTCTCGTCAAAGGCGGCACCGCGGCCTCGATTGCCGCGCGGTCCGCTTCCAGCCACGGCGGCAGGACCAGCTTCTCGCCCAGGTGTTCCGTCGCTTCATCCACCGCGAAACCTGGCCCATCCGTCGCCAGTTCGAAGAGCACGCCACCCGGCTCTTTGAAATAGACGCTCTTGAACCAAAAGCGATCGATCACCGGTGTCGGCTGCGCGCCCCCGCTGGCCACCCTGGCGCGCACTTCCGTTTGGTGGGCGTCATCATCCACTCGCCACGCGAGGTGATGAATGCTGCCTGTGCCCCAAGCGCCACGCCGCGCGCCCGCTACTTCACGCACATCGACGTATTGTCCGGACGTCCCCTCGCCCACCGCGAAGCGATGCCAATCACCTCCGGTTCCAATTTCCCGAAAGCCCATCGCTTCCGTGAGAAACGCAGGACGAGATCGGCAGACTCGCTTCCTCCATCCGCGCGGTTTCCAAGCCGCGAATCTGGTGCGCCACCGGCACTGGGCTTTCCTCCCACGGCGTGAAGGGCCGCGCCAGCGCGCTCGCACTTTCCACCAAAGCCACGCCCAACCCGTGGGTGTCCCGAAACGGCAGCACTTGCTCGCCGAAGCGGATTTCAGGCGCGCCCACTTGCACTCCGTAGCGTTGTAAACGTCCGCTCCAGAAGACCAGACTTCCAGGCGGCACCGCCAGCGATACTTCCGTGCTCAAGCCATGTCCCATCCGACTCGGCGCCATCTGCGCCCACGGGAAGAAAGTCAGATCCGTTCCGGGATGCCCTTCCGCATCGGCGTAGAATAAATGATACGTCCCGGGATCGTCTTGATTGACGCTCTTCTTCACCAACCGCATCCCGAGCACGCCCGCGTAGAAATCCAGATTCTCTTGCGCCGGCCCAGCGATGGCCGTGACGTGATGAAGCCCGCTGACCGTCTTCACGGCTTCTTCGCGTCAGGAGGTTGCGGCTTCCCCGGCACCGCATCCGTCTTCACGGATACCTCTGGTGCGACTTCGTATTCCGGTTTGGCCACGCCCATCAACCAATGGTCGAACCACCCCACGATATGTTGCAATCGCTCCACCCGATGCCACGGCTGTCCCGGCGCGCGAAAGCTCGTGCGTCTCGTTAGGGAACTTCACCATCACGGTTGGGATCTTGCGGAACTTCAGCGCGCGAAACATTTCCTCGCCACCCGCCGTCATCGGCGTGCGCGTATCGGTTTCGCCGAGGATCAACATCAGCGGCGTCTTCACTTCCTTGATGTAAGTGATCGGCGACCGCTTCCGATAATCTTCCGGATCTTCAAACGGCGGCGCCTTGAACCAGCGTGGATGGAAGAGCGTGAAATCCGCCGTGTACCACCAGTTCGCCCAATCCGCGATATCGCGCTGCGAGACCGCCGCCGCGAAACGATCGGTGTGCGTGATGACCCAATTCGTCAGCAACCCTCCGCCGCTCCCGCCGGTGACGCCGAGCTTTTTCTCCTCGACGTAGCCGCGCTTGATCGCGTCATCCACACCCGCCATCAGGTCTTTGAAATCGTCGCCCGGATAATTGTATTGGATCACGTTCCCAAACTCCTGCCCGTAGCTCGTGCTCCCGCGCGGATTCGGATACAGCACCACGTAGCCCTTCGCCGCCATCCACTGAAACTCGTGATCGAATACGAAGCCGTAAGCGGCATGCGGACCGCCGTGGATGTTGAGAATGAGCGGATACTTTTTCTTCGCGTCGAAACCGGGCGGCCGCTGCAACCAGGCCTGGATTTTCTTTCCGTCGAACGATTGATACCAGACTTCCTCCGGCTCACTCAGGTTGAGTTGGCTGAACAGCTTCTGGTTGAGATCGGTCAACTGCCGCGGCTTCCCGTTCTCCTCCAGCACGAACAAATCGTTCAATCGCGTCGGCGTGGAAACGACGTAAACAATCTTGCCGTCATCCGACTGACCATATCGCGCCACCGCCTGATCGCCCTGCGTCACCTCCGTGGCCGCGCCGCTTTCCGCGTCGAATCGCACCAGATTCGTGCGTCCCTCCTTCGAGACGATCTCGAGGATGCTCTTCCCGTCCACACTCCAGATCGGCCGCGTTCCACCGCCCGCGCGAGGCGGCGCGTTGTCGCCGAAGACGCCTGCAGCTACGTCCCAATCATAGCCGCCTGTCAGGTTCCGCGGCTTCGCATTCGGCGCCAACTCCATCACCCACAGATCCGGTTGGGTATAGGAATTCACCGGCTCGTTCACCGACCCGATGAAGGCCACCCGTTTTCCATCGGGACTAAGCGTGACCCCGTTCATGTCCATCTCGACCGTGATGATTTTGGTCGGCTCTCCACCCGTCGCCGCCACTGCAAACAGCTCCGTTCGCGGCAGCTCGTAGTATGGCTCCTCCACCCGCAGTGTCGTGAAGTAGATTTGCTTCCCGTCCTGCGACCAAAACGCATCGCCCTCGTCGAAGCGGCCGCTCGTCATTTGCTTCGGCTCCACTTTCTCATCCGCCGTGCGCGGCGCGGAGACGATCCAGAGATGGTCCGGCCGTTTCGGATCGAGGTAGCCCTCATTGTTCGACCGGTAAACCGCGCGGGTGATCACATGCACGTCGCTCTCGCGTTTGTTCTCGTCCTCGGATTTCTCCGCCGCCAACACAGCCGCCTTGGGTGCCTTCTTTTCTCCAGCGTCGGTCGCCTCCGTCGCCGCCTTTTTCAATTCCTCTTCTTTCTGCTTCTTCTTCGCTTGTTTCGCGAGGTCGTCAGGATTCGTCCCGCTCGTGAACGCGATCGTCTTTCCATCCGGCGACCAAACGATCCCGCCCGCGCCTTTCGGCAACGAGGTAAACTGGAAGGCGTCGCCGCCCATCATCGGCAACATCGCGAGTTGCCCAGGCTCCGGTTTCCCGTCCTTCTCTGTCGCGCGCACGAACGCGAGATACTTCCCATCCGGCGACCAGCGCGGCGCGGAATCGCGCGTGCCGGTTGTCAATCGACGCGGCGCGGCGTCACCCGTGGTCGGCACCATCCAGATCGAAGTGTCATAGCCTTCCTTCTTTTCGTTCACCGACACCCGCACAAAAGCCACTTGTGCTCCATCCGGCGAGATCTGCGGATCACCGATCCAGACAAAATCGAAGAGATCTTTCTCGGTGATTAACCGCTTCTCCGCCGCGCTTGCGGAACCAGAAAGAAATGCGACCGCCAGTGCGAGAGAGAAGAGAAAAGAGCGCATCGTGGAACGTGACACCAAGCTCGCCCAGCGCAATATGTCCGCGCTCGCCTTCCGTGTGCCAGCCCGCGTATCGTCCGGCATGATGTGGCGGAAATACATTCTCGCGCTAGCGATCCTGAGTCTTCTCATGCCGCCCGCGACCGCCGCACCGGTCATTTACCTCGTGCGCCATGCCGAAAAAGCGCGACCCGCGGCCAGCGCGCCGAAAGACCCCGGCCTCTCCGCCGCGGGTCGCCGTCGCGCGCGTGCGCTTGCCGACGTCTTACGGGACGCCAACTTGCGCGCGATCTACGTCACCGAATTCAAGCGCACACAGCAAACCGCCGAGCCCACCGCGCGCGCCTTCCGACTCCAGACCACAATCGTCCCCGCCAAAGAATCGAAAGCCCTCATCGCGCGTCTCAAAAGAACGAACGGCAACGCTCTCGTGGTCGGCCATTCCAACACCATCCCGGAAATCCTCCACGCACTCGGCTTCGCGCACCCGCCACAAATAGACGAGCGCGATTACGACAATCTCTTCGTCCTCGTCCCCGGCCGGCCGCCGCAGTTACTGCGCCTGCACTATCGATAGAACAGCGTGCTGTAGCGCGCTTCCCAATCTGGACGTCCGCGATCGATGTCTTCCAGTTCGAAATAATGCTGCCCGCGGTTCTCGCGGAAGTGCAGGCGATGGCTCGCAAACGCGTCGTGAATTTCCTCCAGCCGCCCCGTCCACGCACGGAACCCAGCCTCGATGATGTGGGCTTTCAAATTGAGATCGACGCCCGAGCAAACGAACACCGCGCGTTCTCGCGCCCGCGCGAGTAACGCATCGAGCAAGGCCTCTGCTCCAGGCGGATCGTAATGCGTGAGTACGTTCTGGCAGAAGATGAGATCGAAATCGCGCGGCAGCGGCTCCGCCATGGGATCCAGCGTGCGAAACTCAATCCGGTCCGCCAGCTCCGGCTGCGGTCGCCAGATCTCCGGCTCAGCGCTGACCTGCTCGAACCAGCGCGCGCGCACATCGTCCGGCATTCCGCCTTCCATTCCAAAAAGCGGCGCGAACATCTCCGCCGGATATTGCGCGGCGCGGCCGGTGGCGTTGACGTCCTCGGCCACGTCAATGCTGAGCACATTCGCCTCCAACCGTCGCGCGCCGTCGGGCGCAAACTCGCGCAGCGCCACGAGCAAGGAGAGCGCTTCACAACCAATGCTGCCTCCGCAAATCAGCGCTTCGATTGTCCCGCCATCAGGCCAAACCTGGGGCAGCAAAGCGCTCGTGAGCTCTTCGAGCTGCGGGCGATTGCGCAGGAAGACTGTGGTATGCGAAAATTGCGAACGACGCTCGGACATGGCGCTTAAGTTGAATTCCTGAACGAAGAATGACAAATAGCGAATGACGGTGAGCGCCCACGTTCCCGTTCCTCTTTCCTTCCCGCATGCCGAAACTTCGCGTTCACCTGGGCCACCACTTTTTCGGGGCGGGTAATCTAGGCGATGACCTGATGATGGCCGGCTTTCTCGCGGCTGCCAAAACGAGCGGCTGGCTGGCCGACGCGGAATTAACCTGCTGCTCGCCGCACGATCTGGAATCGCAGCGCCTACGCTTCCCGGAGATCGCGTGGTTGCCCTGCGATGATGCGACGCGTGCCGATTGCATTGCGCGCGCCGATGTTTGGCTGGGCTTGGGCGACACTCCGTTTCAAATTGTCGTCGGCCCTTGGTTTCTCGATCACCTGTGCCGCGAAGCGGAGTGGTGCCAGCGCGCGCGTGTCCCGATGTTTTTCCTCGGCGTCGGGGTCAATGAAGCCGCGGCACTCGATGTCCCGCAGGCGCACCGCGTCCTGGCTGCCGCGGAGCGCATCTGGACGCGCGACGCCACTTCGCTCGCGTTGTTGCGCGAGGCCGCAACGTTCGCGCCTTCGACAATCACGGAGGCCGCCGACCTTGCGCATCTCGTCCTCGCGGAAATCGAATTCGCTGCGCCCGCTCCGGATGAGACGGGCTTCGTGCTCAACTTCGAAGACTCGCGCCAGTTCAAGCTGAGCGTTCTCGCCGACCTCGTGGAAAATGTTGCGCGAGCCGGCCGCCGCCCTGTTTGGCTGGTGCAGGAATGCCGTCCCCTTCCCGGTTCGGAGATGGCGCTGCACGGTGAGCTCTCTCCCGCGGCGCGCGCGGCCGCAGACGTGCGCAACCCCGATTACGCTCACGCTCCGAGCATTCGTGAACTGCTGGCCACGTGGGGCGTGCCTGGCGCCCTCCTAACGACTCGTTACCACGCCGCCCTCGCGGGAGCGTGGATGGGCGCGGCCGCTGTTGCATTTGCCCGAAGCGCAAAAGTCATCGCAGGCGCCGAGCAACTCGGCCTGCCCTTGCTGCGGGATTTGTCGGATCCGGAAGCGGCGACGCGCGTGCTCGCTTCCGCACGTCCGGCGGATCGGTTGCGGTTGCGCGCCGTTGCCGATCTGGCGCGTCGCGGCTGCGAAGAGTTCTTTACGGCGACTAACAACTTTGTTCGACCCACCAAGCCGCATCACACAGACGTAACAGCTTCGTTCGCGCCCGCGGTTCGGCTCGCCGCCGTTGAGGAATTGGAGAGCGCGCCCTATCGCGATTTCATGGAGCGGATCAACCGCTTCGCCAGCGCAGCTGGGCTGCGCACATTCACCGATTGGTCGAAAGTTTGGGAATACCCGTGGCTGTGGTTTCACGGCTTGCGCGATCTGGAGTGGTCGGGGCGGCGCCTGGTGGATCTCGGAAGCGAAATTTCGCCGATGCCGTGGTTGCTCGCGAGCGCCGGAGCGCGGGTGACGTTGATCGAGACTGACGCCCAATGGATTCCGCAGTGGGAGACGTTGCGCGCGCAACTCGGTGTCGAGGTCGATTGGCACCTCGTGGATTCCGAACGGCTGCCGCTGCCGGATGCCAGCGCCGACGTGCTCACGAGCTTCTCCGTGATCGAGCATCAACCCGATAAAGCGGCAGCACTGGCGGAAGTCGCGCGCGTCCTGAAACCCGGCGGGCGTCTCGCGATCTCCTTCGACATTTGCGAACCTGAAATGGGGATGGCGTTTCCCGCTTGGAACGGTCGAGCGCTCACGCTGCATGAATTTGAGACGCACGTCTGGCGGCATCCCGCCTTCGGTCAAACGAAGGCGCCGACCTGGAACATCTCGGATATGTCCGCATTCCAACGCTGGCACCTGCGCAGCGCCCCGCATCATCAATACGTGGTTGGCGCCGCTGTGCTCGAGCGACGCGCAGAGCCGGGCGGAGTTTGACACTGTCCCCTACCCGTCGTTAGACTTCCATCGTTTCGCGCACCTGGCACTTCGCTTATGAGACCCATCTGGAAAGGCAGCATCAGCTTCGGACTCGTTTACATCCCGATCTCCGTTTATCCCGCCACGCGCGAGGAGAAGCTTAGTTTTCGGCAGCTCCGCGCGAGCGATCACAGCCCGATCAAGTATAAGAAAGTCGCCGAGGTCGACATGGAAGAAGTGCCCGCGGCGGAGATCGTGAAGGGCTTCGAGTTCGAGCGCGGGCAATTCGTGATCATGAAGGAGGAGGATTTCGCGAAGGTGAAAATCGAATCCACGCACTCGATCGATATCACCGACTTCGTGGAGCTGGAGCAGGTGGACCCGAAGTTTTTCTACAAGCCCTACTTCCTCGAGCCGCAAAAAGGCGGCGAGAAGGCCTACACTCTTCTGCACAAAGCGCTCGCTGGCACCGGTAAAATTGGCATCGCCAAAGTGGTCATCAGCAATCGCGAACATCTCGCGTCGGTAAAACCGGACGGATTGTTTCTCGTGCTCGAGCTGATGCATTTTGCCTCCGAAATTCTGAGTCCGGAAGAACTGAACGTCGGCACTAAAGGCGCGATCTCCGATAAGGAATTGAAGATGGCGCAGACGTTGATCGAGAGCATGTCCGCGCAATGGGAGCCGGAAAAATATCGCGACGAATATCGAAACGCGGTCATGGAATTGATCGAGCAAAAAGCGCAGAACAAGGAGATCGCCGATCGTCCCGCCGCGCCGATGCGGGCCACCAACGTGGTGGATCTGGTCAAAGTGCTGCAGGAAAGCCTGAGCCGGAATCAATCGCTCAAGCCAAAGAAAAGCACGGGCGCGCGCACGAATGGAAGCCGCGCCACCTCTACGCTGGTAAAGCAAAAGCGCCGCGCCGCCGCGTAGGGTTTCTCAAGCTTCGGCCGTATCCGCGGCCAGCAATTCGATCATGCGCATGGCGAGCTTCGGCCCGATGCCGCTCTCTTCGTGCTTGAAGTAGACGAACACCTCCGACCATTCCGCGCGTTTACTTTTCACGAACTCCGTCCAGCGCACGACGTCCGACTCCTGATAATCTTCGCGCCGTAGGCGCAGGTATCCGTAATCCGCCGTGGCCACCAGCGGCGTGACGAGCTTCTCGCTTTCGGCCAGGCAGAGCGCGAGATTTTTCGATCGGAGCAGCGCGAAGATTTCGTCGCTAAACCAGGAGGCATCGCGGAACTCAAACGCGCAGCGCATCCCCGGCGGCACATCGATGAGGAACGCCTCCAACAAGGCGGCGTCCTTCTTCAGCGTCGGTGGCAATTGAAACAGGACGCAGCCCAGTTTCCCCTCTAGATCGCTGATCACCGTCTGGAAAAAACGCAGCGTATCGCCGCAATTTCGCAGCTTCGCCCAATGCGTCACTTTCTGCGGAGCCTTCAGGCTGAACTGGAACCGCTCGGGTGT
Organism: uncultured Verrucomicrobiae bacterium; assembly: GCA_963788065.1. Classification (GTDB taxonomy): domain Bacteria; phylum Verrucomicrobiota; class Verrucomicrobiia; order Chthoniobacterales; family UBA10450; genus JACCTI01. The sequence continues at coordinate 222,232 of CAWBFF010000007.1, read as the reverse complement.
GGCGTGATACCAGCCCTCGATCGTTTTCGCGCTCGGGATGCGATGAAAGGTGTAGTTGATCTCCGTGGTCGTTAGGCGCTCGGCGTAGTACGGGAGCATCTTGGCGCTCGGCATTTTCTCGGGATAGAAAGTCCCTTTCCACTCGGCGTATTGGAAGCCCGAGGTTCCGACCCAGACCTTCAAGTCCGCTCCTTCCGTTCTTCGAGATCCTCGGAATGGACGCAGCTCTCTCCGCTAGAAGCCCGCAGCATTCTTCTCAGGCAAACATCCAAACGCTGGATGCCCGCGCACCGTTCGCCGCGCGGGCTGGCGCTATGTTGCGTAGGTGGAATGACCTTTTTGGGCGCTATCATTTCTGGTTCCGTATGAAACTTGGTTTCGTTTGTAAAGATGTCTTCACCTACAGGCTGGCGAGCAAAAAAGTGACGTGGTTTCAGATGAGGCCATCGCGGGCTTGGCGGATAAAATCATCTGCGTGAAGCTCTCCAGACTCCGAACCCGGAGGAATATCCCGCGCCACCCTGGTCGATCAGACGCTACGCGGTGACGAAGCCGACCGAACTTCGCGCCTTTCGCTACGGCGACGTTTGCGTGATCACAAGCGATCCTGCGCTATCGCCGGTCCGCATCCACGCCATGCTATCGCCGTTAATCGATTGGCCGCTGCGCCGCGATGCAGTCGCTGCTGTCCTCCGACAACATCCGAACCGCGAGTTCTTCGCCCCTCCGGTTTTCCCAGAGCGGTTCGGACGTGAGATCTTCGAGCCTCTCGGGTTTGACCTCGAGCCGTTGAGCCAATTTCTAATGCGACGTGATCTCTGAACATCAACCGCGCAACGCCTTCGTGAATCGCACCAGCTCGGCCGCCACCTGCTCGATGCGCTGCACGATCTTCCGGTCGGTCGCGCTCTCGCCCTCGAAGACGTCACCCGTCGCATAGACGAAGCGCGGAATGATCACCGTTCGGAAATCGAGCATGAGGCTGTTGGCGTAGGCCATCACCGACATGTAGCTGCTCATTCCGCCAGCCGCGCACAGGAAGCCGACCACCTTGTCCTCCCACGCCCTCCCTGTCAGCTCGATCATGTTTTTCGCCGACGCGCTCACGTCGTAATTGTAAACCGGCGCCGCCACCAGGATGCCGTCCGCCGCGCTGATCGCTTGCTTCAAAGCCAACGCGCCCGGCGTTCCATAGCAGGCGTCCGCATCGCACAACGGCAATTCCATCTCGCGCAAATCGAGCCACGTCGGGTTCACTTCCAGTTTCTCTAGATGCGCGAAGGCCAGGCGCCCCATCCGCCGACTGTTACTCTCCGGATTCCCGCTCGTACTCACGACTAGAAATGTGGCCATGACGTCCGAATATCCGCGAAGGAGCGCGACAATCCAATCGTGCCGCTACAACAATTCCGCCTGGCGCGGCGGCGTCTGCGCGATTTGCCCGAGAGCCTTTCGCAGGCGCAAGGCCGCGTGCGGCGCGTAATCGAGCGCGTTGTTGTTGAAAACCACGTGGACCTCCTGCGCCTGCCCGGCCAGCGTGCGGCTGCGCTCCGCCACTTCCTCGATCTCTTCGTCGCTGTAGTCGTAATTGAAGCGCGCCGCGACCGTCTTCCCCGTGGTGTAAGCGCGCGCATCGCGCCCATGCAGACGCAGATAAGCGATCGCTGGCGTGGTAATTTCGTCCAGGCCAGTTGGCATGATCGTGAAGTGATTTGCGCTCGGTGTATCCACCGAAACCAATGCCGCGGAACGCCGCCGCAGGAATTCGAGCAGGGATGGCAAATGCTCGACCCGCGTCCAATTACGATTTCGAAGTTCGATCACTAACCGATACTCCCCCAGTAAATCCAGCAACGGTGCCAGCTCTTCGAGTTGATGTCTGCTCGGCGAAAACGCGGGCGACAATTGCAGCAGCAGCGCTCCCATTTTTCCCGCTGCGCGCAGTGGGCCTACGCTCTGCAAAATCTCGTGCGCAACGGCGGCCTCAAGTTCCGGAGTCAACTTCACCTTGCCCTTCGCATCCGTTTCCGCCTCGCGCTGCAGTGCGCTCGGCAACAGCTTCACCGCCGTCGAATGGCGCGAGAGCAGTTGATGCAGCTTCACGTTGAAAACAAAATCGTCCGGTGTGCTTCGGCACCAGCGCTCGACCATTCGCGCATCCGGCACTGCATAAAAGGTCGAGTTCACCTCCACCATTCCGAAATGCTGGGCATACCAAGCGAGCCGCTCACCCGCCGGCATTCCCTTCGGATACCAGCGCTCGACGAATCCCGGATCGGTCCAGCTCGCCGTCCCGATAAGGATTTTGCCCATCCCTCATCACACTCGCAGCGCGACGCAAAATCAATTCGCCGCGCGGAAATTAATGCAGTTGCGCCCCGGCCGGAGCGGGTCATAATACCGATCTCATGACGCGGGGTGGAGCAGTCTGGTAGCTCGTCAGGCTCATAACCTGAAGGCCGCGGGTTCAAATCCCGCCCCCGCAACCAAATTTCACCGTCTTTTCCGACGGCGGCAAAAACACGATCCTGAGTAGCTCAGTGGTAGAGCGGTCGGCTGTTAACCGATTGGTCGTAGGTTCGAGTCCTACCTCAGGAGCCAATGCGGGCGCCCCGCCAATCTCTACAGCAAAGGATCGAGCCGGAGCAATTCGCCTAACGACCACGCCTGGAACGGGCAGCCAGCCGGCGTGTGCGGCGGGTCGCCATCGGCAATCTCCGAAATGTGGCCGAGCCCGGCGTGTTCACGATGTTCGAGGAGCGGCATGACGAAACGCGCCACCGCTTCCTTTTTCGCCTCCGCGGAATGATCGCGCACCCGCAGCCAGGCCTCGACGAACGCTCCCGTTAACCATGGCCAAACCGTACCTTGATGGTAGCAGCCGTCGCGGTGTGCGACGCCTCCCTGATATCGCCCCACGTAGCCCGGCTCACCCGGCGCCAGCGAACGCAACCCGAGTGGCGTAAGCAAACGCGCCTCGACGGCGTCAACGACCTTGCGCGCTTTTTCAGGCGACAAGAGCACAAGTGGCAATCCGCCGACGGCGAAGATTTGGTTCGGGCGAAACGACGCGTCGTTCTTTCCGCGTTCATGATCGCAATCGACAACGTCGAACAGACACTCGGCGTTCGCGTTCCAAAACCGGGCCTCGAAAGCCTGCCGGCCTTTCTCTAGAACCGGAGCCCAGCGCGGAGAAAATTCCCCTCCGATGGCCAGCGCATTCAGCCAGAGCGCCTGGATTTCCACCGGCTTGCCGATTCGCGGTGTGATCACGCGGCCGTCCACCCGCGCGTCCATCCACGTGAGCTGGTGTCCGGATTCACCTGCGCGAAGCAGGCCGTCCTCGTCCGCCCGGATACCGAAACGCGTACCGTCGTGGTAGCCGGTCAGGATCGCCTCAACCGCTGCGCGCAATCGTTCCGCGTCCTGATCTTCGCCCGCACTTCCGGCGAGGTAATCGCCCACCGCGATCACATACCAGAGCGAAGCGTCGACGGAGTTGAACTCCGGCTCGTCTCCCTGGTCGGTAAAAAGATTTGGGAGCATGCCTTCGGAAACGGCGCCAGCCCACTCCAGAAGGATGGCGCGCGCATCGTCACGCCGCCCACCTCCGATGCAAAGGCCACGAATTGAAATGAAGGTATCGCGTCCCCAATCGCCGAACCATGGATAACCGGCGATGATCGTCTTGCCCGAACCGCGGCGCACGACATACGCGTCCGCGGCCCGATGGAGCGGCGATGGAAACGCCTTCCGGCGCCGCCATTCCGCAGTTTGCAGAGCGGCATAGTGCGCCTCGATCGGCTGGTCGCCGTCGCGCCCGTGTCCCTCCGCGGCAAAGGTCAGGACGGCGCGCTTGTGTCCGATCGCAAAAACGAAAAGACCGGGCGCGGCCAGATCCTCCGCGCAATCAAGACCGCGCGCGTTCTCTTCCGCGTAAAGGAAATTGCGGTACCAAGTGGGCTCGTGCGTATATTCGCCATTCGCTTCCGCGATGACCGCAGGGCGATCTTGGTATGCTCGCCAAATCAGGCGATTGCCGTTGCGCTCCGGGTCAAAACGGAAGGCCGCGTTCTCCCGTTGGGTGGAATGAAAATCGCGACCGGAGAAGAATGGGCGCACGCGCAAAGTGGCCTCGCCGTTTCCTTCCACGATTTTCCACGAGAGGACAATCGCAGAGCGTCCCGGGACCACGAAGAGTTCTTGTTCAACAACCAGATCCCCGATCCGGAAACGCCAGCGCGGCCACGGTTCATACTCGAAGGATTCAATGCGGCCGCTGCCATCCGGATGCACCACGTCGGGTCCGTAGCGCTGCGACGAAAGTGCGAACGTGCCCTGCGCCGTCTCCAACCAGGCATCGAAGCCATTCACGAGCACGACGCGACCAGCCGGTGGCGTCGTGGCAGTAAGGAGGAGCGCGTGATAACGACGGGTGCGGATGCCCGAGACCGTGCCGCTGGCGAAGCCGCCGAGACCGTCTGTCTCGAGCCATTCTGCGTGGGGATCGAATGTGTTCATGGGGTGCTGAAGTTTCGCGACTAACAAATACGAGGCAACTGTTCTCCGGAAAGCATATCGACAACGCGGCGGCCGCCCACGCGGGTATTCATGGTGACGTAGCCTAAATGATCGGAGACGACTTCGCCGATGACAGCGGCGTCCGCGCCGAGCGGATGCGCGCGCATTTTGGCAACAATTTGCTCCGCCGCTGCCGGCCGCACGATCGCAAGGAGCTTGCCTTCGTTCGCGACATACAGCGGATCGAGCCCGAGGATTTCGCATGCGCCTTTCACTTCTTCGCTGATCGGGATCGCGGCCTCGTTCAGCAACATTCCCACCTTGGCTGACTGCGCGATCTCTGTCAGCGCGCTCGTAATTCCGCCACGCGTCGGATCGCGCAGAACGTGCACGTCATCGCTCCCGTCCAGGATTGCTTCGACCAAAGCGTTGAGCGGCGCAGTGTCGCTGGCGATCTCGCTTTCAAATTCGAGCCCTTCGCGCACGGACATGATTGCGATGCCGTGCACCGCCATCGCCCCGCTTATGATGATCTGGTCGCCGACCTGCGCTCGAGTGGGCGCGATATTCCTGCCCGGCGGGATAACCCCGATACCCGCGGTATTAATGAAGATTTTGTCCGCCTTCCCGCGATCCACCACCTTCGTGTCGCCCGTGACGAGCATGACTCCCGCCGTGTCGGCCGCCGTGCGCATTGATTGCACCACGCGCCAGAATTCCTCCATCGCCAGCCCTTCTTCGAGAATGAACCCAACCGAGAGGTAAAGCGGGCGCGCCCCGCACATCGCAAGGTCGTTCACGGTCCCGTGCACGGCCAGCTTTCCGATATCACCGCCCGGGAAAAAAATCGGATTCACCACATACGAGTCCGTGCTGAAAGCGACGCGCTCCCCGCCTAACGAGAAGATGGCCCCGTCGTGCAAAGGATCGAGTAGCTCGTTGCGGAATTGCGGGAGGACCATCTTCTCCATGAGCTGGTGGCTGAGCTTTCCGCCGCTCCCGTGCGCCAGTACGATCTCGCTGTAGTTCGTGATCGGGATCGGACACGACGCGCCGAGCAGCCCAGCGTCAGATGACATCTTCAGCTCCGGCGGCGATGTGGATTAAATCCCAGAGAACATGCACCAGCGTAGCGTGCACTTCCTGGATGCGGTGAATGCTGAACGACGGCACGATGAACGAATAATCGGCTAGCTCCGGGAAACGTCCGCCGTCTTTGCCCGACCATGCGATCGTGAGCATGTCGCGCCGACGCGCCTCTTCCAATGCGTAGATCAGATTTGGCGACTTGCCGCTCGTGCTCACGGCCAGGGCCATGTCGCCGGGTTGGCCGAGGAGGCGCAGTTGATCGACGAAGATGCGCGAGAAGTCGGCATCGTTCCCGATAGCCGTCATGGTCGCAATGTCGTTCATGAGCGAGATGGCGGGAAACGCAGCCCGCTTCTCGATGATCGGATGGGTGAACTCGACCGCGAAGTGCAGCGCGTCGCAGAGGCTGCCACCGTTGCCCATGACGAGCAGTTTCTTGCCGTCGGCAAAACGTCTAGCCATCTCGCGGCTGAGGGCTTCGATCGGCTCGGCATACTTGGTGAAGAATTTCTCCTTCATCTCGATGCTCTCCCCCGCCTTGCGGAGAATTTTCTCGCGGAAACTCTCGACCGATTTGTCGATCGCCGTCCCGTTGCTCAAGCGTGCGCGACCTCCGCGGACGGCGCCTCTTGGTGCTCCAGATGCCGGCCGTAGGCGTAGTACGCCGCGCAGGCGCCTTCAGCGGAAACCATTGTTGCGCCGAGCGGAGTCTCAGGCGTGCATTCTTTACCGAAACAAGCGCAGTCGTGCGGCTTCTTCACGCCGCGAAGAACGAGCCCGCTGATGCAATTCGCCGGCTCCTGGGTGTCGATTTCCCTCACGTCAAAGAGACGCTCGGCGTCGTGCTCGCGAAATTCGTAACGCAGTTTGTAGCCGCTCTTCGGGATGGAGCCGACGCCGCGCCATTTCCGATCGCAGACTTCGAACACGCTGTTCACCAAGTCCTGCGCCACCTTGTTGCCCTCACGGTTAACCACGCGCGGATACTGATTCTCCACCGTGTGCCGGCCCTGCTCCAATTGCTGCAAGGTCATCAGCGTCCCCTGCAAAATATCGATCGGCTCGAAGCCGGTGATGACGATCGGCACCTTGAAGCGCTCGGCCAGCGGCTCGTATTCGCGATAACCCATGACCACGCAGACGTGTCCGGGCCCGAGGAACCCCTGCACGCGATTTTGCGGCGATTGCAGGATGGACGCGATCGATGGCGGAACGAGGACATGCGAGACGAGAATGGAGAAATTCTTCACGCCTTGCTTCTTCGCCTGAAAAACGGACATCGCGTTACTCGGCGCGGTGGTCTCGAAACCGATCGCGAAAAATACGACCTTCTTGTCGGGATGGGCGCGCGCGATTTTTAAGCAATCGATCGGCGAATAGACGACGCGAATATCAGCGCCGCGCGATTTCGCCACGAGCAGATCGCCATCGGAGCCGGGCACGCGCAGCATGTCGCCGAATGAGCAGAAGATAACGTCCGGGCGCCGGGCGATGGCGTGCGCCTTGTCGATCATCTCCAGCGATGTCACGCAAACCGGGCAGCCGGGGCCGTGGACGAGTTCGACCTCGCTCGGCAGGAGCCGGTCGATGCCGTATTTCACAATGCTGTGCGTCTGTCCACCGCACACTTCCATCAGGACCCACGGCCGGGTAACGGTGCGCTTGATCTCGGCGACGATTTTCTCCGCCAGGTCCTGGCTGCGATACTCGTCGAGATATTTCATCAGTCGTTAGGCGGCGGAACGCATCGGTGGTTGCTCGGGCGGTGACTCAGCAAACGGGTCCGCCTCCGGATCATCCACGTCCGGGACATCGAGTTCGCCGAGCTGCTGTAATTGCTCGAGCGCCTGATAGGTCCGAGCGGCTTCGGCTTCGTCCACTTTGCTGAGCGCGAAGCCGACATGCACGAGCACATAATCACCCAGTTCGACCTCGGGTGTGTATTCCAGGCAAACCTGTTTCACGATGCCGCCGAAGTTGGCCTTTCCCATCCGGACCCCTTGTCCATCGAGGGCGATTTCCACCAGTTTACCCGGTATGGCCAAACACATCGCTATCTCTCCCGCTGTTTGCTCGCACTTTGCTGATCGCAAATCCGTCGCACAGCAAAACTGTATCACCCGGCTCCGCGTCCGTCACGACTTCCAGCGGAACTTTCTGGCGAGCCCCGGCCACGCGCACTCTCGCCATCCGCATCCCGCTCTCGAGAAAGACCTCCAGGACTTCGCCGTAAAGCAGGTTCATGCTTTGATCATCTCAGCCTTTTTTCTCCGCTTCGAAATATTCTGCGTGCGCACCGACGGCGACCAGGGCCACACCGCCGATGACGTTTCCAAGCAGCGTGGGCAAGAAGTAAAAGGCTAGCCAATTCCAGACCGAGAGCGTGCCGGTCACGACAAGATACAGCGTTTCGACGCTGCCCGCGATGACGTGTGGGAGGTCGGCCAGCGCGACCAGATACGCGAGAATAATGATGACCCACAGGCGGGCAGCCTCCGCAAACGGCAGCAGCCAAACCATGAGCGCGATCAGCCAGCCCGCGAGGATGCCGCGCAGGACTAGCGTCCCGAACGTCGGCTCCGTCGCCGCCGTTCCGATAGCCGAAAAAGCCGCCCGGATTTCCCCAGAGAAGGCGCTCGAATGCCCTGCCAGCAGGGCGAAGATGAGCGCGCCGACCAGGTTCATGCCTAGGACCGTGGCCCACAGCCGCCCCACCGTCAGGAGCATCCCGCCCTCCCTCTCGCGCAGCAGCGGAAGAATGACAGTGAGCGTATTCTTGGTGAACAACTGCTGGCGCCCGAGAATAACGATGAGGAACCCGATGCTGTAGCCGAGCTTCGAGATGAGCGGCGTCCACTCCGCCTCTGGGAGATGCACGCGGAGCATCGCCTCCGCGACCATCGAGAATCCCATCGAAAGCCCGGCCGCTAACCCAGAGAGGGCCAGCTCTGCGCTGTTCCGCTCCAATTCGTGCTCGCCCTCGGCGTAGATCGCTTCGTAGACCACCTCGCCCGGCGGCGACGTGCGATCGATGATTTCTTCCTCTTTCTTCTCTTCTTCGAGTTGTCGGTTTCTTGCCATCGGATGTTTTAGTGTTGCGCGCGCGCGGCCATGATTTGGCCGAGGGCAATCCCACCGTCGTTCGGCGGAATACGTTGATGCCAATAAGGGCGAAAGTTTTCCGCGCGCAGTCGCGCGATCGTGCGCTCGGTCAAATAACGATTCTGAAAACAGCCACCGCTGAGCACGACCTGCGGCTCCCCGATGCGAGTCGCGACTGCCACGATGGATTCGGAGAGCATGTTGTGAATTTTGGCGGAGATCACGCCGCGCGCTTCTCCTTCCCTTAAATCGCGGAGGAGGGCGCGAATGGCCGGTTCCCAATCGATCAGGATGGGAGATGTTTCCGTTAGCCGAAACGGATACGCCTCCTCAATCCCCGGCTGAATGCTGAATTCGCATTCCATCGCCGCCTGACCTTCGAAGGAGACTCGTTGCCGAAGGTCGAGCAGCGCAGCCACCGCATCAAAAAATCGGCCAACGCTGGAAGTGATCGGCGCTTGCAGATTTTTCTCCAGCATCCGTCGTAACGGCGAAAGCTCTTGTGGCGAAAACGCTGCCAGCCAATCGGCTTCGTCCCATAACTCCTCAGCGAAAATTTCGTAGAGCAGTCCGAGCCCGGCACGGCGCGGTTCGCGCACGGCCTGATCACCGCCAGGCAATCGAAACGTCCGCAGATGCGCTACGCGCTCGAAGGAACCGCCATTCGTGGCGAGCAGAAATTCGCCGCCCCAAATCGTCCCGTCGAGTCCGTAACCGGTCCCATCCCACGCCACCCCGAGAGCGGGCGCGCTGATTTCGTTCTCGGCCATGCAGCCGGAGATGTGGGCCCAATGGTGTTGCACCGGAAACTTCTCGCCTGGCATCTCCATCGCATGCTTGGTCGAGAGGTATTCGGGATGCATATCGCAGGCGATGCACTGTGGCGTGGCTTCGTAGAGCCGCGGCAGGTCAGCGGCAGATTTCACGAAGGCGTCATGCGCCTGGGCCGTTTCCAGATCGCCAATGTGCTGGCTCACGAAAACATTCTCACCTACGGCCAGCGCAACAGCATTTTTCAAATGGGCGCCGAGCGCGAGGATCGTGGGCCCCTTCTGCCGGAGTGTCACGGGCAACGGGGCGTAACCTCGCGCGCGGCGTAACACCAACTCCCGTCCGGCCATGATCCGCGCAATCGAATCATCCATGTGCCGAACAATCGGCCGATCGTGCACGAGAAACAGATCGGCCATCCCGCGCAAACGCTCGAGCGCCTCGTGTTCGTCGATACAAATCGGCTCGTCGCTCACATTCCCGCTCGTTGCAACGACAGGACGGTCTAACGAGTGCAAAAACAGATGATGCAGCGGCGTGGAAGGCAGCATGACGCCGAGGCTCGGATTCCCCGGTGCAAGGGAAGGCGCGAGGCGCGTGCCATTTTTCTTCTCCAGCAGGACGATGGGCGATTCTGGGGAAAGGAGCAGGCGTTCCTCCAGCGCGGAGATGCAGCAATTGTCCCGAGCGGTTTCGAGAGTTGGCACCATGAGCGCGAACGGTTTCTCCTCGCGATGTTTTCGCGCGCGCAATCGCTGCACGCTCTCCTCGTTGGTCGCATCAACGATCAGCTGAAAGCCCCCCAGCCCTTTGAGCGCAAGAATCTTCCCGGCCCGGACTGCGTCGGCCGCATGTGCGAGCGCGTCATCCAGTGCCGCAATGAGTGCGCCATCCGGCCGCCAGAGTGCGAGTGTCGGCCCACAGCGCGGACAGGCGATCGGTTCCGCGTGGAAACGCCGGTCGGCCGGATCGCCATACTCGCGTGCGCACTCCGGGCACATCGCAAACTTCCGCATCGAGGTGTGCGCTCGATCGTAGGGCAGTGCTTCGATGATCGAGAAGCGCGGGCCGCAATTGGTGCAGTTCGTGAAGGGATAACGAAAGCGCCGGTCGGCCGGATCGAAGATCTCGCGCAGGCAATCCGCGCATGTAGCAATGTCGGGCAAAATGAAGGCGCTCTTCTCCCCCGACTCGTCGCTCTCGCGAATCTCGAAACCGCGATATGGGACGGGATCAAGGATCGACGACTCCACGCTGTGGAGCGCGGCGCGGGACGGTTTTTCCTTCACCAAACGCGCGAGAAATTGATCGAGCGCCGAGCGCGGCCCTTCCACTTCAATGAAGACGCCCTGCGCGGAATTCACGACCCAGCCCTCCAGCGCCAGCTCGGTCGCGAGGCGATAAACAAAAGGCCGAAAACCGACTCCCTGCACGGCGCCGCGCACCACGACTTTCGCTCGCTCACGAGTCATGCGTGGCGAGTGCGTCAATGAGCGAAGAGGCCGCTTACGAATCCAATCTGGTAGGCGAGGAAAAGTCCGAAGCCAAGGCTTAACGCACCGGCCGCCGTGCCGAAGTGGTGTCGAAAAAAACTGAAACGGACTCCATAGGTGATGGGCACGGCCAGGGAGGCGGTGATGAGCAGCATTCCGGCAATCGTGCCGATCCCAAAAACAGCCAGATACACCATTGCCCAGGCAGGCCGTTGAATGATGGGCAGGACGAGCAGGGCGAGCGCGGCGGAGCCAGCGAGCCCATGGACTACGCCGATGATCATCGGGCGAATCGCTTGATAAGCGCGCAGGCGACCGAAGAGTCGATCCAAACGCGCGGGCGGGACGGCGTCCTCGCGATGTCCGTGCGTCTCGACGCGATGGCCGTGCGGATGCGTGTGCACCCATTCGCCGTCGTGGTGCGCGTGCTCGTGCGAATGCTCCGCCGTTTTCTTCACCAATGGCCAGGCTGCGCGGAGATTGAGCGCACCGAGCACGATCAGCATGAGCGCCACGCAAAACTCGAGGCTCAATCCCAGCCGCTCGGGAATGACGATGCCGAAGAAAATGATCGCGCCTCCGACGACGAGGAGCGTGAGGCTGTGACCGAGGCCCCAAAAAATACCGGTAAGCGCGGCGCTGCCGACAGTGCGTTGCCGGCTCACGATAGTTGTGACCGCCACGACGTGATCGGAGTCAGTCGCGTGGCGCATACCGAGGAAAAATCCGAGCACCAGGATGGAGAAAAGCGTGATCATGTCGCCAGCGCAGCGTTCTCCTGGAGGCGGATCGGACTTGATGCCGCATTCCTGGCCATCCGTCGCTTCTGCAGCCTTGCCGCACGACGGACACTCCAGCGTTGCGACTGGGATGCCAGAAAGGGCGCCATCCCAATACTTGGGACGCCCGCGATATTTGCAGTGCGGGCAAATGACGAGCGCCTCGATTTTCTCAATCTCCATGGTCGAGCCTTCGAGCGGCGTCTGGACTGTGATCGCTTCGTAGCTGAAACGCAGTTGTTCCTCTTCAACGTGGGTCAATTCGCCGATCGCGACGCGGACTGAGACGATCCGTTTGTCCGGATTTTCATCGAGAAAATCGAGCAGCTTATCGACCAGCCCGGACGCGATCGAAAGCTCGTGCATGCGTCGTTCTCCCTAGACGGCCAGGATTGCCTTCTCCAATTCGTCCATCCCCTCGCCCGTTTTCGTGCTCGTGGCGATGACCTTGATGTCCGGCTTCAATTTGTGCACGTCGCTCTTCAGGTCGTCCACGCTCACTTCCATCGCCTGCGCGAGGTCGGTCTTGTTAATCACGACGATCTCGGCGCCGAGAAACATGTGCGGATGTTTGTGTACCATCCACGGGCCTTCGGTGACGCTAACGACGACGACGCGCGCCTTCGAGCCGAGCGGAAACTCGGCCGGACAAATCAGATTCCCGATGTTCTCGATGAAGATCAGCCGCAGATTCTCGAGCTCGATCTTCTTCAACCCTTTGCCGACGAGATTGGCGTCGAGATGGCAGCCGTTAATCGTCGCGATCTGGACCACGGGCACGTTCATCTGTGAAATCGCGTCCGCGTCGTTGCTAGTGGTGGCGTCGCCGTTGAAGACCGCGACGCCGAGCCGGTCCTTTAAGCGCTCAACCAGCTTGGTGATGATGGTCGTTTTGCCGGAACCGATCGCCCCCATGAAGTCGAGCGCGGTGATGCCGTGCTGGTCGAGCACGCCACGGTTCTCGACTGCCAGTTTCCGATTCGCTTCGAGCAGGCTGTGCTCCAGTTCGATGTCGTAGATCTCGTCGGGCGACGCTTCGATCGTCGCCTGCACTGCGCCCTGGTTAGCCATGACTTAGTGCGCGAGACCCGCGAACGCCGTCGGCGTGTGCTTTTGGCGCAAGCACTTTCCCGTTCCCCATATACATGTGCACGCCGCACGGCAGGCAGGGATCGAAGCTGCGCACCGTGCGCATGATATCGACGCCCTTGAAGTTGTCGGGACCGTTCTCCTCGAAGATCGGACAACCCTGGACCGCATCTTCGTACGGCCCAGGCGTGCCGTAAACGTCGCGCGGATTCGCGTTCCAAGGTGTGGGCGGATACGGATGATAATTCGCGATCTTGCCGCCGCGAATGACGAGGTGATGAGACAGGACCCCGCGGACGGCTTCGTGGAATCCGCAGCCGATAGCTTCGTCCGGCACTTTAAATGGCGTGAACGTCTCCGTGCGGCCAGCGTGCACTTCCGCCATCGCTTTCTCGATGAAATAATACGCGCGCCGCGCAGGCGTAGGCCTGGAAGTAGGTGCGTGCGCGATCGCGCTCGATCGTGTTGGCCCAGTTCGGAATCTTCCAGGTGAACGTCGTGTCCGGCTTGGTCGCCGTTTTCGGAAGGCGGATCTGCACGGTGCCGTCTCCCGGCGCTTTGACATAGCCAATGTCGACCATGCCTGCGAGCGCCGTCGCCCAGAGCCGGGCCAGCGGCCCGCCGCCGGTGTCGAGCGCGAGATGGTCGCCAGTCCGCTGATCGAGCCAGCGCGGGGACATGACCCAACTGTAGTTGTCGGCAAAGTTGCGCTTTTGCGGTTTCGGAATCGTCGTCTGATTCCACGGGTGGCGTTTGTCGATCGGATTGCCTAACGGGTCGTTCTTCACGAACGTCTCGCCGCTGTCGGCCCAGTCCTCGTAATACGAAGACCCGAGGAGGATGCGGAGGTTGACGTTGATATCGACGAGGTTGGTCGTGACCAATTTGCCGTCGACCACCACACCGGGCGTGACGAACATCGCCTTGCCCCATTTATCCATCGTCTTGTAGTCGTAATCGCACACGTCCGGATCCTGGAACGAACCCCAGCAGCCGAGCTGGATGCGGCGATTGCCGACTTCTTCGTAACCGGGCAGCGCCTCGTAGAAGAAATCGAAGAGATCGTCGTGCAACGGCAGGCAGCGTTTCATGAACTCCGCGTAACGCGCCAGACGCACCAGGTAATCGGTGAAAACCTGAATCGACGGCACGGTGCCGACGCCGCCCGGATAGAGCGTGGAAGGATGCACATGACGCCCCTCCATGAGGCAAAACATTTCGCGCGTGTAACGGCTAACGATCAGCGTCTCGCGATAGAACTCGCCCTCGAACGGATTGAGCGCATGCATGATGTCGCCAATCGTGCGGTAGCCGTGCTCCTTCGCGTGGGGCGCTTCCGTTTTCTGCGCTTTCTCCCACACGCCGGGATTGGTTTCCTTCACCATCATCTCGCAGAAGTCGACCCCGACGAGGTTATCCTGGAAGATGTTGTGATCGAACATGTATTCCGCGGCCTCGCCGAGATTCACGATCCATTCCGCGAGCGGCGGCGGCTTCACGCCATAAGCCATCTGCTGTGCATAGCAGGAGCAGGTCGCGTGATTGTCGCCGCAAATGCCGCAAATACGGCTGGTGATGAAATGCGAATCACGCGGATCCTTGTTCTGCATGAAGATCGAGTAGCCGCGGAAAATGGAGGAAGTGCTGTAACACTCGACCACTTTCTTGGCGTCGAAATCGATCTTCGTATAAATGCCGAGGCTGCCGACGATTCGCGTCACCGGATCCCAGGACATTTCGACCAGGTTTCCGCCGGTCACCGACTTCATTGCTTCAGGAGCTGTTTCAAGAGTGGGCATAGAGTTCTCCGGGTTTAGTTGCGGCTGCTGGCGTAGTGCTTGGGCTGATAACCGGTGGTCAATTCACCGCGCGGATGCCGCCACTTCGGTTCTTTGTTCACGGTTGTGTTTGTGATCGAGCGGAGCCCGCGCAGAATCCCGCCCCAAAGTCCGACGACCACGGTCGAGAGCGCCGAGCCCGGGGGTGCGTCCATGAAGGGCATGAACTTATCCGGGAAGCCCGGCATGGTGCAGCCGATGCAAATGCCGCCGACGTTCGGGCAACCGCCCACGCCATCCATCCAGCCGCGCTTGGTTACGTTGCAATTCACCACCGGTCCCCAACAACCGATTTTGACCAGACATTTGGGCGAGCCGTATTCCTTCGCGAAATCACCCTGTTCGTAATAACCCGCGCGATCGCAGCCTTCGTGCACCGTCTTGCCGAAGAGCCAGGTCGGCCGCAGTTGATCGTCCAGTGGAATGATCGGCGCTAGGCCGGCGACCTGGTACAAAAGATAGAGCAGCGTCTCCATCATGTTGTCTGGCTGCACGGGACAACCGGGAACGTTGACAATCGGCAACCCAGCCTTCGATTTCCAGTCCCAGCCCAAGTAATCCGCTAGACCCATCGCACCGGTCGGATTGCCCTGCATGGCGTGGATGCCGCCGTAGGTGGCGCAGGTGCCGGCAGCGATGATCGCGGTGGCCTTGGGCGCGAGCCGATCGATCCACTCGTTAGTCGTGATCGGCTGGCCGGTATCGGGATCGGTTCCCAGCGCGGCCCAATATCCCTCCGTCTTGATCTTCTCGTTCGGAATCGAGCCTTCCATGACGAGAACGAATGGCTCGAGTTTTCCCGCAGCGGCATCGAACCACCACTTCATGAAATCATCGCCGCATTCGTAGGCCAGCACCGGATTGTGCAGATGGACCTTGGGCAGCCCGGGAATGGCCCCCATGACCACGTCTTCGATGCTGGGGAGGCTGGCGGCGGTGACTGAGACAGAGTCGCCGTCGCAACTCAATCCCGTCGTCATCCAGACGACGTGGATCTCTTTAATATCCGGTGCACGATCCGCGATGATTTGGGGCGATGCCATAATATATGATCCCTCCTGCTTCGCGTGCCCGCTGCGTTGATGGCGCGCACGCGCTTCAACTATTCTGTTCTCAACTCACATAATTTTGAAAAGCCGTCTCGAAGAGCCGTTACATGCTCTTCAATTTAAAATAGCGGGTCATCTCCGGGATCATCGCGATGACGGCAATGATCACGGCCAACAGAATTACCGCGCCGAGAATTATCCAGGCCCAAAGTGCGATACTCATTTTTCTTCCTCCCCTATTCTATTCGTGGCCCGCATCCGCGTTGGATTTATCGGGTGTTTGACCGCGCAAATTAGCCGCCGCGTTGCGCAGGTCGGAAATGAGTTCCTCGATCATCTCGATCGCCCCGGGAATAGCTGCCCGCGCTGTGGCGCTCAGGCCGAGATGGCCATTGGATTCGAGCGTTTGCGGTTCGCAGCCGACAACGAACAGTTGCCGCGGTGCGCCACCGAAGGACCGCACCATTTGCAGAACGCGAACCGGGTTCATGCTGTGTCCATTAACTACCTCGTCGCCTCCGTCGTCCAGCATATTTATGTCCGGCTCGAGCAAATAAACGGTGCCGGGGGAGCAGCCACGGGGAGTGGCGTCGACAAGAATGGTGGCGTCGTAGCCATCCATGATCGCGTAAGCCAGGTCATAGCTACGAATGCCGAAATCTTTCACGCAGACCCCGGCCGGCAACGGGCGTCGGGCCAGCTCGCGCGCGGTCTCGCAACCGAAGGCATCGTCGCCAAAGAAAATATTCCCGATGCCGGCTACGAGTATACGAGGCGTTTGCGTGGCTCTGGTCGCAACAGAAGCTGCTTCATCCTCACCTGATGCGCCCGCCGCGGAGTCATCAGGCTCTGCAGTCATATTCGAAGCCGCTAGTAACCCAATTCCGCTTTCCGCGCTGCCGCAGTGGGCAGCGGATCCTTCTTCGTTTCCAGCGGTCCCTGCCCTGCCTCCTGCACGCGCCGCGCTTCATTCGCGTTCAGCGCAATATCGGAACGAAACTCCGCCGGGGTATCGTCCTCGGCGTAGATGGCGTGGACCGGGCACTCGTCCACGCAGGCCATGCAATCGATGCATTCCTCCGGGTGAATAACGAGCTGGCCTTCGACTTCATAAAAGCAGGCCACCGGACAGACGAGGACGCAGTCGGTGAATTTGCAGCTCACACACTTACTGGTCACGACATGCGGCATATTTTATCTCCCTTTTCGATTCGTTAGGCGGCGACGCTCTTGCGCAACGTAGCGATATTATCGGCCACGGCGGCTTTGCCATTAAAGACAGCCGACCCGGCCACGAGCACTTGCGCCCCTGCGCCGACCACGGCCGCGGCGGTCTCGGCGTTGATCCCGCCATCCACTTCCACTTCGCAGCTGGCGCCGCGTTCCGCGATCATTTGTTTGAGCGCTTCCAGTTTTCGGATCGAGTTGGGAATGAACGCCTGCCCGCCGAAACCTGGGTTCACGGTCATGATCAGGATCAGGTCGAGATCGGAGACGATGTCAGTCAGACTGGCGACCGGTGTGGCCGGGTTAATGGCCACGCCCGCTTTCACTCGCAATTCTTTGATCGCCTGCACCACGCGATGCAAATGGACGCAGGCCTCGAGTTGGACCGTGATGATATCCGCGCCCGCGTGCGCAAACGCCGCGATGTAGCGCTCGGGATTCTCAATCATCAAATGCACATCCAGCGGCAGCGTCGTGATCGGGCGGATCGCTTCGACAATGAGCGGCCCGATTGTGATGTTCGGCACGAAATGCCCGTCCATGACATCGACATGGATGTAATCCGCGCCGCCTTCCGCCGCTTCGGTGATATGCTCCCCGAGCCGGGCGAAGTCCGCGGAGAGAATGGAAGGTGCGATCTTCATCGTGAGGTCATGATTATCCCTTCAGGCGGCCGAGTGCATCCTCGAATTTTCCGCTCGCCACTCAGTTGACTGGTTCCACTTCATCCGCGCCGTAGAAAAAACGGTGCCCCGGTTGGCGCGCCATCCCCAGCTCGCGTCCCGGATCGTCCTCCAGCACGAGCGCCAGTTGCACCACGTCGTCCACATCTTCCTCGATCGCCTCGATCACGCCGATCTTGCCCGTTAGCATCATGTCGAACGCGTCCGCGCGGCGCTTCGGCCGAATGCGCACGCGGTCTCCGGCTTTGAGCTCGACACCCTGCACCGTCACGCTCGCGCGCTTCGCGGCCGGATTGAAAAAATTCTCCGTTGCCGGATCGACGCCTTTCATCACGCCGTGCATTTGCAGCAGATGATCACCCGGCATTGCTTCCGTCCGCTCGAGGATGCGGCGCGCGTGCTCATCGATTTCGCGCATCTCCGCCTTCTCCTCGTCGGTCATGGTCTGGATGCGGAGGGTGAGAATTTCATCAATCTCAAGGCCGTCGTAAAGGTTGCCCTTACTCTCCGGCGCGATCTTCGGGTAATCGTAAAGAATGATCGGCGAAGAGAGCATTGTATCGTGCTCGCCCTTGGTCTCATCCCCCACTAACACCGGCCAGGTGCAGATGTTTTTGCAGGCTTTCGCCGCCTCCTCATAGCCGCCCGGCGGATCGAGCAGTGACAAGCAGCGCCCGCCTTCCGCCCAGATGATCGTATGCGCGGAGGCCAACGTCCGCATCACGATCCGATCCTGATCTTTGAGTTCGGCTTCCGGCACCGCGCTCAGATTGTGGATCTGAATCGTCACGCGCGTCACCGTCTCATCGATCCGCTCCCGCATCACCTCGACCCGTCCGCGCAAGGCCTCCTGCCGCCGCTCGAACACCGCCGCGAGTTCGTTCGCCTGGCTGTAAATCGGCTCGCGCATTTCCACGGCCGGGAACTCAAACTCATGCGTCTGCGGCGTCGTTTCGCCTAACGAGAACTCCGGCACCAAGACCGAGCGTTCCACTGCTTCCTGCCAGCTTTGGTAGAGCTTCCCGTCAATCCGCAGTTCCCCGACAACCTCGCCGTCTTTCGAGAGATTCCGCGCCATCGGATGCAGAAAGCGCACCTCGATGCGCATCCGCGCGTCCTTCGATTCATCGCGCACCAGACATTGCGTCTGCATCAGGCACGGCTCGCGCCCGCCCTGCGCCGCGGCGTAAACCTGCGGATAAACGCGACCGAAAGTGAAACGCTGGCGATTCTTTTTCGAAGAGGCGCGGTAAGGATAAAGGATGTAGCCCTCGTAGAGCACCGCATTCACCACCTGCTCCACGATCTCGCGATTCATAAGGCGCGAGCCGCGCTACGATCCTTTCCCATTCAGCAGTTTTGCCATCGCCTCTTCCCAAGTGGCGACGCCCGCGCTGCGTTTGAATTCGTTGAGCCGCTCGAAAGTCTCGCGGTCGAGCGGGACCCAAGCGCTGTTCGGATAGTGATAATCCATTAGCTCCTGCCAGACCGCGATCGGCATCCGCCAGGACGCTTCGCTGTTCCAGGAAACTTGCTGCACCTGCAAACGTCCGTCGCCGCCCGCGTAGAAAATTGTGCCGCTGAACAAAAACAGCAGCGGCACCTCGCCTTCCTCCAGCGCATAAAAATATTTTGTCGCGGCCACGTTGAGATCGTAGGTGCACGGGACCGGGAGAATCGCCTCCGTCTTTCCGCTAAAGGTGCGCACCACTGTATTTGCGTGCGTCCACAGCTTACTCCGCAAAGTGTTGCCCCACTGATCCGGCGTCCCGAAGAGATCGCTCAACTTCTCCTTCTCCACGCCATTGTAGGCGCGCTGCGGCGCGGCGATCTGGATTTGCGCCTGCAACATCACGCTCTGGATCGTCTCCTCGGGCGGCTGGTTGATGACCTCGCACTTGAAATGAAGAAGCGGAGTGATGCCGCGTTGAGCGGGCTCCACCCCCACGATCTTAAAGCTGAGTTCCGGCATGAGATTTTAGCCTGCTCGGGTCAACGCGCGCGCTCGTGCAGCGTGCCGAAAAATTCATCGATCTTCTGCCACACTTCCTCTCCGCCGGAGAAGCCGCGCCAATGGATTCGGATCATCCCGACCAGTTCGAAACATTTGTCGATCGGCACCAGGAGATGCTCGCGCTTGTCTTTGACCCGGTTGATCAGGAGCGCTTCCACATCCGCCTCCAGCTCGCGCAGCTTCGAATTCTGCGCCACGAGCGCATCCCACGCGCTCAGCGGGAGGAGCGACTCGGTCGCGCCGGCCGGGCTCGGATACATCGCCACCATCTTCTCGTTAGGCGTATTATAGAAAAAGAAAGCCAGCCCGATGGGCAACGCGAGCGCTTCCCATTCCGCATCGCTCATCTGAAAATCGGGCAGGGCGCGCGGATCGCGCGGGATCACCTTGTATCGTCCGCCCACCACCGGGACGAACGTGTTCGTGCAGGCGTCGCAGGCGCAGACGATCTTCCGCGTGGCCGTCTCGAGCATGTGCCGGTGCTCCGGCGCCAGCTTCAGATTGCACAATTCGCAGAACTCGTCCGCGGCCGGGGCCGTGGCCGGCGTCGCGGCTGGCGTTTGCCCGACGAACCGCCGAAGGGTGGAGAACGAGGACGCGGCCACGCCGCACGTTAGCCACCGCGCGCTCTTTGCCCAAGCCAGAAATGCCCGTCCTCGCGCTGGTTTTCTCCTGCAACGCGGGCGCCGCTTGACCCCTCACCACGCGGCGATAGGCTGCCGGCGGAAAGGAGCTCCCAGTGAAACACAAGGTCACGATCGAATACTGCACGGCTTGAAACTACCAGCCGCGTGCTGCCAGTTTGGCCGCCAAAATTCGCGAGACCGCCGGGATCGAGCAGATCGAGCTCATTCCCTCGAGCGGTGGTGCCTTCGAAATTCGCCATCAAGGTGAACTCCTCCACTCCAAGCTCCAATCGGGCGAATGGCCCGATTTCGACCAGCTCGCGCAGCAGATCAAAGCGCGCGTCTAACGAGCGCATCCGCGCGCTCTTCTCCTTTTCCCAAACCCGGAGAGTGAAGGGTGCCTGGTGGCCCTCGCGGTCTTCAAAACCGTTGTCGGCTCGTTCTGCGGGCCGGGGTAGGTTCGATTCCTATCCTCTCCGCCACTTTTCCCTAACGAATGGAAAGGAGGTGAGCCTGCATGTCGCGTGAGCAAATTCGTCAACTAACCTCACTCTCATCCTGTGCCGGGTGAGCTTCCAAACTGAGCCAGCAGGCCCTGTCGCAAGTCTTGCGACAGCTCCCAAAAGTGAGCGACCCGAACGTGCTCGTCGGTTCCGCCAGCCTCGATGACGCTGGCGTCTACCGCCTCTCGCGCGAGCGCGCCCTCGTGCAAACGGTCGATTTTTTCACCCCGATCGTGAACGACCCGTTCCGCTACGGCCAGATCGCCGCGGCCAATGCGCTGAGCGACGTCTATGCGATGGGCGGCCGGCCGATCACCGCGCTCAACATCATGGGCATCCCGGAAGAACTGGTCTCCCCCGCGACGATCGCAAAAATCCTTCGCGGCGGCGCGAGCAAGGCGAAGGAAGCCGGCTGTGCGGTCCTTGGCGGCCACACCATTCGCAATCCGGAGCCGGTTTACGGCATGGCCGTCACTGGACTCGTTAACCCGCAGCGCCTGCTGACGAATGCCAAGGCGCGTCCCGGCGATCTTCTCGTCCTGACCAAGCCGCTCGGCACCGGGATCGCCACGACTGCGATCAAGCGCGGGCTCGCCTCGGCCGCGCTCGAGAAGAAAGCGATCGCGCTGATGTGCCGGTTAAATTCCATCGGCGCCGAACTGGCCGAGCGACGCCTCGTGAGGGCGGCCGTTGATGTGACCGGCTTTGGGCTGCTCGGCCATCTCGCCTCGATGTGCCGCGCGAGCGGCGTCAGTGCGGAAATAGAAGCGGCCAAGGTGCCGGCGATTTCGCGCGAGATCTTCGCGTTGATCGCGCAGGACTGCGTTCCCGGCGGGACGCGGCAGAACTTGGAGACAGCTGACAAGATCACCGCATGGAACGCCACGCCTAACGAGCAGCGCATTCTTTTGACCGACGCTCAAACCAGCGGCGGCCTGCTCCTGTGCGTGCAGCCGAAAGATCTTGCCGCCGTTCTGCGCTTGGCGAAAAGCGGGCAGGTCATCGGCCGGATCGTCCGCATCACGAAGCCGACGCTGTGCATCCGATGAACGCGCAGCGCAGCATCCCTTCCGTCGAGAAACTCCTCCAGGCGCTGGGCGACTCCGCGCTGCCGCGACCGGTCGTGCTCGCGCTTATTCGCCGCCAACTCGCGGACCTGCGCGCCGAGAAGCGCTCGGTTGAGTTCGATCTGCTTTTACAAGAGATTCGCGCCGCGCTCGACGACCTCCGCCTTACCCGCATCCAGCCGGTCATCAACGGCACCGGCATCATCATTCACACCAACCTCGGGCGCGCCCCGCTCGGGCCGGCAGCGGTGGAGTCACTGCGCGCAGTCGCGAGCGGTTATAGCAATCTCGAGTTCGACCTCGCCAGCGGCAGCCGCGGCGCGCGCGCCCATTATCTTGAGCACAGCCTCGCGCTCGTCTCCGGCGCCGAAGCCGCCACTGTGGTCAACAACTGTGCCGCCGCGCTTGTCCTCATTCTCCGCCATTTCACTCGCAAGAAGCCGGAAGTGATCATCTCGCGCGGTGAACTGATCCAGATTGGCGGCGGTTTTCGCATCCCGGAAATCATGGAAGCGAGCGGCGCGCGTCTGCGGGAAGTCGGCACGACCAACCGCACGGTGCTCGACGACTACGCGCAGGCGATTGGCCCGGAAACGGCGATGATCCTGAAGGTGCACCGCAGTAATTTTTTCATGACCGGTTTCGTCGAAAGCGCGGGCACCGCGGAGCTGGGCCGGCTCGCGCGCGCCAAGAAGGTTCCCTTCGTCGAGGACCTCGGGAGCGGCGCGCTCATCGCGACCGATCCGCCGGAGCCGACCCCGGCCGAAATGCTTAAGCGCGGCGCCGACCTCGTTTGCTTCAGCGCCGATAAGTTGATGGGCGGGCCGCAGGCCGGAATCATTGCCGGGAAAGCGCGCCTCGTCGCGGCACTGAAGCGCGAACCATTTTTCCGCGCGCTCCGCTGCGATAAACTCGTCCTGAGCGCGCTGCAGGCGACAGTCGAAGCTTATCTCTCCGGCGCGGAGAAGACTTTGCCAGTGCACGAGATGATTGCGCTCACTAACGAGCAGTTGACCGCGCGCGCCGAAAGCATTGCCGCCGCCGCCGGACCACACGTCGCGATCGGCCGCGGCCAATCCCAGATCGGCGGCGGAACCATGCCGCAGGTCACGATTCCCTCGGTCACGCTCGAGCTTCCGGAATCCTGGTCCACGCGCCTTCGCCGGCGGACCCCAGCGATCGTCGGTTACATCGAGCGCGGCAAATTGAAACTTGATCTTCGAACGATCTTCCCGACGCAGGACGAGGAGATCGTTCGCGCCCTGCGCGCGTGAAGCATCTCATTCTCGCCACCGCCGGTCATGTGGACCACGGCAAGACGGCGCTGATCAAAGCGCTCACCGGCACCGACACCGATCGTCTGCCAGAGGAGAAGCTCCGCGGGATCACGATCGAGCTCGGCTTCGCCCATCTCGAACTCGGCGACGTCTCGTTAGGGATTGTGGACGTCCCGGGGCACGAGGACTTCGTGAAGAACATGGTCGCCGGGGTCGGCTCAATCGATCTGGCACTGCTCGTGGTCGCGGCGGACGATGGCTGGATGCCGCAAACGGAGGAGCATCTGCAAATCCTTAGTTTCCTCGAGGTGCAGCACGCGGTCGTCGCGCTGACCAAGTCCGACCTTGCCCCGCCGCCGCTGGAAGCGGTGCACGCAAAATTAGCCGACTCGATCTTCGCCCGCGCACCCATCATTCCGGTCTCGACGAAGACGGGCGACGGGATCGCTGAGTTGAAGGCGGAACTGGCGCGCGTCTGCGCGGCAATTCCACTGTCGCTCGATTTCGGAAAACCTCGGCTCGCGGTGGATCGCGCTTTTACTCTGCGCGGCATCGGAACGGTCGTGACCGGAACGCTGAGCGGCGGCCCGCTGCGCCGCGGCCAGGAAATTGTGGCGCAACCGTCCGGCGTGCGGGCGCGCATCCGCGCCCTGCAGACACACAACCGCGAGGTGGAGGAAGCTGGGCCCGGGATGCGCACCGCACTTAACCTTCCGGGCGCAATAGTGGCGCGCGGGGAGGTTATTACGCTGGGTGAACTGGGTGCGCCGAGTCGCGCCATCGATATCCTCGTTAGGCGGCCGGCCCGTCCGCTGAAGCACGGGATGCAGTTGCGTTTCCATCACGGAAGCGCCTCGGTCAACGCGCGGATCTTCTTTGCGGAGGAAGGGAGTCAGCTGGCGCAATTGCGCTTTGAAGAGCCGATCTTCGTTTTCGCGGGCGACCGCTTTGTCCTGCGCGATTCTTCGGCGCGCAGCACCATTGCAGGCGGAATCGTGCTCGACCCACAAGCGGAGGAGCGCCGCTTTCGCACTGCGGCGCAACAGGAATTCCTGCGCCATCGCGCGGCGCGTCCGGATGACGCGAGCGTTTTCACGGCGACGCAGTTGGTGCGCGATCACTATGTAAAACGGAACGAGATGTTGCGGCAATCTCGCTTCGGCGAACCCGACCTAGCGGACGCGATTGTACGTGGAGATTTTCTGCTCGAGCCGAAGTGGTGGACGGAAAACTGCCAACGCGCGGCGGAGTTGATCGATGTTTTCCACAAGACGCAGCCGAATCGCATGGGAATGCCGCTGGCGGAATTGCGCAAGCAGGTCGAGTTGCCGGAACTCGTGATCGCGGAGTTGTGCGCGAAGGGTTTCGTGAGCAAAGGCGAAGCCATCGCGCGCATGACGCACCGGTCGAGTTTGCCGCCGGCGTTGCAAGCCGCGGGCGCGCGCATTCGCGCGGCGCTGGCGGCGAAGGAGCTTGATCCGCCGTCGATTAAGGAAATGGCCCCGGACACGATTTCGCAGCAGGCGCTGCGCTTTCTGCGCGAGAGCGGCGAGGTCGTGGAGATCAGTGCGGAATTGGTCATGCGAAGCGAGGCGCTCTCGAAGGCGCGGAAATTGGTGAGCGACTTCATTCGCGCGCGCGGGCCGGCGACCTTGAGTGATTTGCGGCAGGCCCTCGGAAGTTCGCGCCGTGTCACGGTGCCGCTGATGGAACGGCTCGATCGCGAGAAATTAACGCGCCGGCTTGGCGACAAACGGACCCTCGCGTGAGGATTGTCCGTGATACCCGCCCTGCGCGGCGAAGACCGATTCCGGATCCTTACCCGAGGCACGGCCGGCTTCGATCCAGCCGAAGCGATTGATCGCCGCGCCGACCGCGAAGGTGAGCGCGGAAGCGAAGACGCCGCCGTAGAGGCGCAGGCCTAACGAGAGCGGGCCGGTCATGAATTCCGAGATGCGCAGCATCCAGCCGGAAACGCCGGTGTGCAGGGCGCGGTCGGCTTTGCCGTGTTTATCGATTTCCAGCCAGAGGAGCAGGATGGTTTCGATGCCGGCAGCGATCAGGCCGATGATATTCAAAGCGGGCAGCCGGTGACCGAAGATTTCGAGAATCGCAGCCGCGGTCCCGAGGCCAGCGATACCAAAATGGATCGGCAACTTCACCCGGTGCAAATACCAGGCGGGCACGACAGTCGCTCCAATAAGAACCGCAGTGTAAGTGGCGAGTCCCAGTCCCCAGAACGCCGCGCCGATCACGAGCAGAATTCCGAGCGCATGCACGACGGTCTCGATTCCGCCCGCGACCCAACCGTAACGCTGCAGCGCCAGCATGATGAAGCCGCCGACCGCGCACGGGCTGAACAAGGAGAGAATCCAAGAGCCAACCGACATGGGCGAGCGCCATTTGAAGACACGCAGCATGTTGTAAAACATCAGCGGACGACCGAGGTCGAGAATGAGCAAAACCGGCGAAACCAAGGCGCCGACCGTGGCGAGCAACATCGCCGCAAAAGCGAGCTCGGCTTGATGTTTCAGAAGCGCAGCGCAGGCGATCAGCGGGACCATCCCGGCGGCGCCACCGATCCAAAAATAGGCAGCAATTTCCCAGGTCCAGACCGGCGGCCTAACGACTGCTTCGCCGTAATAGCCGGGCTTGCGCGGAATCGGTCCACCCGCGACATCGACCCCACGGCCATTGACCGCCCCGTTGCGGCGGGCTTCGTCGCGCAAGGTGTCGAGGCGCTCTTCGCGATCGGTCTTCATTAGGCGAGGAGGAAGCCGAGGGCGACAATCAGGATGGCGAGGAACATAGTGGCGAACGACGCGATCCAAGCGGACTTCAGGTAAACCGTGGGCACCTCGGGCTTGCGCGGGAGGCCGTATACTTCCGGGTCGCCGAGGATGAGGAAAAAAGCGTGCAAGCCGCGGACCGAAGTCTCGCGCGGATCGTAGAGCTGGGCGTCGTCGTAGCCTTGCGCCTGGAGTTCGGTGACGCGTTTGGCGCCGCGCGCGCGCAGATCATCGAGCCGACCGAAGACAATCGATTCCGTCGGGCAAACTTTCGCGCAGGCCGGAGTGAGGCCGCTTTTTTGCCGGTCGTAACAGAAGGTGCACTTGAAGGCGCCGCCCGCTTTCGGCAACGGCTTCGGCCGGCGCTCGATCACACCGAAGGGACAATTGACCACGCAGTAGCCGCAGCCGTTGCAGACGTCGTCTTGCACGAGAACGGAGCCCACTTCAGTGCGCACGATCGAGCCGGTCGGGCACGACTCGAGGCAGCCGGCGTTTTCGCAATGCTTGCAGACGTCGGAGAGGAAGAGCCAGCGGAAGGGATCCTCGCCGTCGTCGACCAAGCCCATCGGGCCGGCTACTTGATTGGCCTTGGGTAAATCCTGCTCGACGAACATGACGTGGCGCCAGGTGGAAGCGCCGACGTGGCCGGTGTTGTCGTAGGAATTGCCGGTCCACTCATAGCCGTCTTCCGGGACTTCGTTCCATTCCTTGCACGCGACCTCGCAGGCTTTGCAACCGATGCAAACACTCGGGTCGGTGAAAAAACCGACCTCGACATGGTCCTGCACGAAAGTATGCCGGCGCTGATTTGAGCTGAGGACGCCTTCGCCAATCATGAGCCGGATCCTTCCTTGCCGTGTTGACCGTGACCGGGCGTGAGACGGCCGCCTTCGGGCGCGCCCGGTGGCGGTTGCTCAGGGTGGAGATTCAGCTTGTCGCTCTGCGGCGTGTGTTTTCGCATGAAGTCGAGGAATGCCGGACCGCTCGGGAGTTTCCCCGGGACGACGTTGCAAGTGAGTGCCTTGGTTTCCATGATGGTCACGTTCGGCTCGCCGGAGATGGCCAGGAGGTCGTTTGCGATGTCGCCGCGAATCGGACCGTTCGAGCCCCAATGAAACGGCATCGCGATTTGATGGATGGTTTTGCCGTCGAGCTGGAGCGGACGCATCCGTCGGCTAACGAGTGTGCGCGCGCCGACCGCGCCGCGCATGGTGACGACGGAAACGTGGTCGCCATTTTTCACACCGAGATTGAGCGCCAGCTCCGGCGAAATCTCGATGAACATCTCCGGCTGCAGCTCCGAGAGATGACTGAGGAAACGGCTCATCCCGCCGGCGGTGTGATGCTCGGTCAGACGGTAAGTCGTGAGGACAAACGGGAACCGCGGATCGCCCGGCGGTGCGAATTTGTTCTCCTCGCGCGTGAACCAATTCTCCACCGGGTTGGTATCGTGGCCATAGAGCGCATTTGAAACCGGCGACTCGAGCGGCTCGTAATGGTTCGGCATCGGCCCGTCCTGCAAACCCTGCGGCACGTAAAGCCAGCCAAGGCCGTCCTCGTGCAGGATAAAGGGCGCGTCGCCCGGTTGCGCGTCGAGGCCCGTCTCGTGGCCTTCCGGTTTGTAGGCCGGGTCTTTACCTTTCTGGAAATCGGGCACGTCTTCACCGGTCCACTGCTTCTGTGCGGCGTCCCACCAGACGAGCTTTTTGTCTTCGCTCCACGGGCTGCCATCCGGCGCGGCGCTGGCGCGGTTATAGATAATGCGGCGATCGGAAGGCCAGGCGAAGCCCCAGCCGTGACCGAGGTAGTCGTGCGACGCGCGCTCCTTCGGTTTGTTCTTTCCGTCGCTCGGAAAACAACCGGAATAAATCCAGCAGCCGCAAGCGGTCGAGCCGTCGTCTTTCAAGTCGTTGAAGCCATCGACCTGCGGGCCGTGATGCAGTTTGCCGTCGCGATCGTGGGTGAAGACAGCGCCTTCGGCGTTGGCTTCCGGTGTTGTCTTCCAGCCGTTAATTTCCGCGAGGACCGCCTCCATTTTCGGCTCGCCTTCCTCGTCCTCCGGATACCACCAGTCGAGCGCGCGCATTGGTTCGTCGAGCGGATCAGTCGAGGCGTGGGCTTTCGCGATCAGACGCTTGGCGAGTTGGTGAATAAACCAGCCTTCGCTGCGCGCTTCGCCCGGCGGATGGACCGCTTTCTCACGCCATTGCAGGAGGCGCTGGGTATTGGTGAAGGCGCCTTCCTTTTCTGCGTGCCCAGCGACCGGAAAGAGAAACACTTCGGTCTCGATCTCATCCGTCTTCAGCTCACCGCGCTCGATCTCAGGCGAGTTATACCAAAACGAAGCGCTCTCGATTTCGACGAGGTCGCGCACCACGAGCCACTTTAATTTCGCCAGCGCTTTGCGTTCGAGCCGCGCGTTCTGCGCCCCGACCGCCGGGTTCTGTCCCATGATGAACATGCCCTCCATCTTCCCGTCGAGCATGTCGTAGAGGAATTCGAAGTAGGAATGGTCGCCGGTGATCTTCGGCATCCAGGAATAGCCGAAGTCGTTCTCTTTTGTCGCGCGCTTCCCGTAGTATGCCTTCAGCGTGCTGACAAAATACTTCGAAAAATTATGCCAGAGCCCGGTCGGGTTGGTGTGCTTCTTCAGGTATTGCTCGAGCGTGTCCTCGTCTTTCCCGCCGCGCGGCATCGCGAGGTAACCGGGGAGCGTGTCGTAGAGCGTCGGGATATCGGTCGAGCCCTGGATGGACGCATGACCGCGCAAAGCGAGGATGCCGCCGCCGGGCCGGCCGATGTTGCCTAACAAGAGCTGCAACATCGCGGCCGTGCGGATGAGTTGCACGCCCTTCGAGTGATGCGTCCAGCCGACCGCGTAGCAAATCGCGGCCGTCTTGTCGGGACCGGAAGCGCGCGTCAATTCGTCGGCCACTTTGTGGAAAAGCGTCTGGCGGAATGCCGCAGACTTTCTCGACCATCTCCGGCGTGTAGCGAGAAAAATGGCGCCGCAATGTTTGGAAAACGCAGCGCGGATCCTGCAGGGTCAGATCGCGCCGCGGACGGCCCAAGTCTTCGCCTTCATACAGCCAGCTCTCGGGAAAATAAGCGCGCTTCTCCTCGTCCCAACCAGAGAAGAACCCGCTCTCATGATCCTCAAATTCCCGCCGGAGAATGCAGGAAGCGTTGGTGTAATGAACGACGTATTCGCGGAAGTAGAGTTCGTTCTCGAGCACGTGCCGGATGAGCCCGCCGAGAAACGCAATGTCACTTCCCGCGCGAATCGGCACCCAGATGTCCGCCAATGCGCTCGTGCGCGAAAACCGCGGATCGACATGAATAATGGTCGCGCCGTTTTCCTTCGCCTTCATCACCCAGCGAAAACCGACCGGATGCGCCTCCGCCATCGACGAGCCTTCGATCAGGATGCAGTTCGAGCGCGCGAGATCTTGTTGCGCGGTCGTAGCTCCGCCCCGGCCGAAGGAGGTGCCCAGACCGGGCACCGTGCTGCTATGTCATATCCGGGCCTGGTTCGACACGCACACCATGCCCAGGCCTCCGGTAAACAGTTTCTTGATCAGGTAATTCTCTTCGTTATCGAGCGTGGCCCCGCCGAGATGGCAGACGCCGGTGGTATGATTCACGACCGAGCCGTTCTTCTCTTTCGTGAAGGTGCGCTTGCGCGAATCCCAAAGCCGATCAGCCACCATGTCCATCGCGCGGTCGAGCGAGATGTGCGTCCACTCCTTCGCGCGCGGCGCGCGGTATTTGATAGTCGTCTCGCGTCCGCTGTGAGTCAGGAGTTGATATGAAGCCGCGCCCTTCGGGCAAAGATTCCCCTGCGAAATCGGCGACTCCGGATCGCCCTCGATCGAGACCAGCTTTCCGTCCTTGTGATAAATCAGCTGTCCGCAGCCCACGGCGCAGAAAGGGCAAATCGAGCGCGCCACTTCCGCATCATCCGTCCGCGCATGCATCGCGCGGGTCTTGTCCGACATCGCAGTCGCGCCGGTGGCGTCAGCGCGCTCACGAATCTGGCGGAGAAGCGGCCATTTCATGAGCAGTTCGCTGAGTGAGGCCATTGCTTGATCCTAGTTCGATACGCTTCCGCAGGGTGGTCGCATCAAAGTTCCGCAGAACGCGCTCCGCAGCGCAAGGAGCATCATCGCGCGGGATGAAAATTAGTGTCCCGACTTCAGCGTGAAGAGCGTGATCTCCGGCGGACAATTGAGACGGATCGGAAAAACGCTGAACCCGATGCCGCGATTGATGTAAAGGCGGTTGCCCTTCTGCTCGTAGTCGTGCACCCAGCCATCCACGCCGACCTCGTTGTCATCGACCCAATTCCAGATCGACCAACGCGGGAAAAACGGGATCTGCATTTGTCCGCCATGCGTGTGGCCGGCGAGAATCAGCGGCCCCGCTCCCGCCGGCACCTGCTGCGCGCTCACCGGATTGTGCAGCAAAATCAGGCGGGCCGCGTCCGGTGGCAGGTTTTGCAGCGCAGCCGCGACGTCGTCCTGTTTCGCGAGATGGGAATCTACGCCAACGAGATAAAGGGACGGCTGAGCTTCGCCGCCGTTGAGCGAGAGCGGAACGGACGCGTTCCGCAGCACACGCACACCGACCCCTTCCAAGCCCGAGGCCACGCGATCCGCCAGCTTTCGCAACGCCGGGGTTTTCCCGCTTTTGATGGCGTAATCGTGATTGCCGAGCACGGCATAGGTCGGGATTTTCGCCTGCGTTAGCGGCCGCAGCAGCTCGGTGACGACTCGCAATTCTTCGATCGTCTCATTCTTGAACTCCTCCGGCTCGAAGTCCTCGCGCACTTCTTCCGGTTCATCCTCAAGAGGATGGTAAATGAAATCGCCCGCGATCAAGACTGCCGCCGGTTTGAGCTCGACCAGACGGGCAACGACACGCCGGACGGTGTCGGTGTTGCCCAGCCACATCCCGACTTGGAAGTCAGCGATGAGCGCGACCTGTTGCCCCTCCCATTCGGCGGGCAGATTGGGCAGAGCGGCGGTTTCGCGCCTGAGCGAGTAGAAGCGCGGCTCGAGGCCGACGCCCCAGATTAAAATGAGAAACGCGAGACCGAGGAGCGCGAGCGCACTTCGCACGAGCCAGCGTAATGCTTGCTTCATTCTCCGGTGCGTCCCGCAGCGGTCCAGGAGTGCGAGCGCGCCAAGCAGCTCGGCTCGTTAGGCCGGCGGAATGTTCGCCATTCCGGGAACGATGGGCTGGCGTTTGTCGGCATTGATGCCGGTGGAATCGCGCGCGTCCCGATAACTCTTCCGGCCCAACTCGCGTCCGGGCTCGCGGCCGTTGAGCGCCTGCTCTTCGCCCTTCGGCGTTCCGGGAACGTGATCTGGCACTGGTGGATTGCTCATATTCTTCCTCCTGCGGCTGGTTGCTGGCCGTTGCCGTTATTGGCAGTGGGGCACTCTGTAAACATCGGATTTGCCGGGGCCGGCGCGTGTTCTTCAACAAGGCCGGTCACCTCCAGACCGGTCACATCGGGCGCCGCGGCGTAAATCGCTTCCTCGATCGAAAACTTCAGGGTCATGCGCGACGACGGGCAGCCCTCGCAGTTGCCTTCCAATTGCAACCGCACCATCCCCTCCGGCGTTACGCCCAGGAGTTGGACGCTGCCGCCATGCTGACCCAGACGCGGCTTGACCGCTTCCAGCGCCTGCCGCACCCGCGTCTCCAGATCGAGCGGATGAAGCCCGTGGAGGAGAAGTAAATTCGAAACCACCTCATCCTGCGCCAAGGTGTTGATCAACTCCCCTCCGTTCGGCACGGCGTCGTAAATCATCTCCAGCGTCCGGTTCAACCCGGTGGCGTGCAATTCCAGCAGCGCCTGCACGAGCGAGCGCACTTGAGTGCGAATCTGCTCATCCGCGATTCCATCCACGGCCAGGATTAATTCCTCGATCTGGGCCAGGCGCCCTTGCAGTTCGCGATCTCGAGGTGCGGCCATGATTCGAAAACTACATCATCGCGTCGCGGGTTTGGCCGCTTTCGCAGGCTGAGCTTTTTCTCCCTTGGTCGCGGCTTTTTTCTCTCCGCGTTGCACTGCTTTCAACTGCCGCTGCGCGTCCGCGTCGTCCGGCTTCAATTTCAATATCTGCTCCAGATCACTCTTCGCCTTCTCGTTCTCTTTCAGCACCCGATAGATGTAAACCCGCCGCCGATACGCCTCGGCATCTTTCGGGCTGGCCGCGATGACTTTGGTGAAATCTTCCAGTGCTTCGTTGTACTTTTTCAGGTTGCGATAGGCGTAGCCACGGCGCGAACGCCCTTCCACGTCGATCTTGCTCGTGCTGTTGATCGCCACCGAATAGTCGGCGATCGCCTTCTCCCATTTGTGCTGCTGAAGATAGGTGTAGGCGCGCAGCCGACGCGCAGAGATGTCGCGCGGCGCCAGCTCGATCGCTTTGTCCAAATCCTTTAAGGCCTGCCCTGCCTTGTTTTGCCGCAATTCGATCCGCGCCCGCCGTTCGTAGTCGTTGGCCGATTTCGAGTTTAGCTCGATCGCCTTCGTATAATCCGCCTTCGCTTCCGCCAGCTTCCCGGTCAGCTGATACGAGAGCCCGCGGTTGCTGTAGTTCTTGTAATCCTTCGGCTGCGCTTCGATCGCTTTGGTGAACTCTTCGATCGCTTTCTCGTATTGTTTCGCGCGAGCGAATTGCACGCCCTTGGCGGTGTGGCCGCCGGGATCACGCGAGTTCCGCGCCGCGGTGGCCGAGGTGGGTTGGAGCAGTGCGAGCGCGCCGATGAGGACTGCGACAGCGAATTTGGGGGTGAAGAAAGTGTTCATGGACGCTCCGATCATATACTCGTGAACGGGAGCCGCACACGAGGACTATTTCAGCGCCGATGGGAATGGTCGGATTGTAAGCGCGCTTCCACCAAAGCTTTCCCGCGCCACTCCATGCACATCTCCAGACGCTGGCGTCGCCGCCTTTATCGCATCCTCCCGCGTCGCCGACACCTCCGCGGAGGACATCTCCATCGCGTGCTCGGCGAGCGACTTTTCCAACCGGAGCTCTGGGCTTTGACCGATCCGCAGGTGGCCAAGGGCCTGGCGCTCGGCCTCTTCATCGGCTGCACTCCCACCATGGGCGTGCAGACCATCCTCTGCGCGGCCGCCGCATTTTTTCTGCGCGTCAATGTCCCGATCGCGCTCCTCGCCACGCTGGTCAGCAACCCGCTCAGCGCGCCCATTCTTTATCCGCTCGAATACAAACTCGGCGTCTGGCTCGTTGGCATTCCGGAGGGGCCAGTCTTGGAGGGGTTCTCTGGCGCCTTCCGCGGATTCGTCCGCTACGCGCGCCCGCTCTGGGCTGGGAGCTTCGTCGCCGCGGCCGTCTTCGCCTGCATCGGCTATGTCGTCGGGCGACTGCTCGCTCGCGCCGGCCCGTTCCTCGGTCGTTTCATCCGCCCCAAGCGGTAAGCCCCTGCTGGAAACTCTCGGCGCGCTGCTCTATGAATCGGAACACACCGGCCGGCCACTAAACTGACGTGATCACTTCATCGGACATCATCTTCCGCGAGTTTCTCCTTGCCGATTACGACCGCGTCCTCGCTCTCTGGAATGCGACCGAGGGCGTGGAGATTTGCGAAGGCGACTCACGTGAAGAGGTGGGCGAATACCTGACGCGGAATCCCGGCCTCAGCCGTGTCGCGGTGCTAGGCGAAGAGATTGTCGGCGCTGCTCTCTGCGGACACGATGGCCGGCGCGGATTCATTTACCATCTCGCGGTCGCCAAAACCGCGCGCGGACGCGGCCTCGGGAAGCGTCTGGTCCAGGATTGCGTGCAAGGCCTGCGCGCGGCTGGCCTGGCGCGCGTCATCATCCTCGTCGCGGCCGACAATGCGCTCGGTCGCGATTTCTGGCTCCGGCACGGCTGGGAAAAACTCGACGCGCTCCCGATGACGCTCGATCTCTAGTGGCCGGCTGGGAAATCACTCGCGCTCAAACTGCGCGATCTCGTCCAGCATCGCCTGCGCGCGGTTGACGGACCGGCCCGCGGAGCTGGTCTTGAGATAATCAGCCAGCCGCTCCTGACCGGGGCGACGCGACCAAACGACGAGGCCGTAGAAGATGCCCACGCAGACGAATCCGCTGGCGACGAACCAATAGACCACGCTCGGGCTTCGCATCCAGACATCGGCGCCCAGCTTGTAGAACAGGATGAGCATAAGCGGCACCCAGATGAAGCAGCCCGCGATGGCAAACCAGGTTCCCGCCCGCTGATGCCAGGCGCGAAGTTCGGCGATTTGCTTCTGAATCGCGAGCACCGGGGCGCTGTAATCGATCCGCTTGATCAACACGAGATCGCGCGCACCGAAGACGATGAACATGATGCCGTAGAGATGGAGGAGCACGCCGTAGATCACCAAATGCGGAGTGGCGATGTGATCGACCCAGAAACTGCCGCCGAAAAGCGCGAGCAAAGCGCCGGCAACGATCTGGATGATCTGCCCGATGACGAGCGGGCGGAAGCCGGAGCGGAAACGCGCCAGCTTGCGCTCGCGGAACTGATGGAGATCGAGCGTGTATTGCCGCTCCAGGTTCCGGTTGAGGGTTTGCCAGGTGGACTTGAGGTCTTCGAGTTCGAGGGATGACATGATTATTCTCCGGTGCGTTGGATCATTTCGCGGCGGACGCGTTGTTTGAGGCGGTTGAGTTTGGTGGCGACGTTGGTTTCGGTGAGGCCGAGAATGGCGGCGATCTCGCGGTAGCTGTGATCGTCGAGGAAGAGGAGCATGAGCGCGCGGTTGAGCGGATCGAGCGCGGCGATAACCTTTTGCAGAAGTGCGATCCGTTCGTCGGTCTCGGGGTTCGAATCGGCCTCGCCGGCTAATTCCGTTTCGATTTCGTGCAACGGCACCGTGGGTTGGACCGTGCGGTTGGTTCGGCGCAGCGAGGAAATCGCCACGTTGAGCGCGATGCGATACATCCAGGTCGAGAACGGCCGCTCCGGCGAGTAGCGCGGATAAGCTTTCCAAAGTTGGAGTGTGATCTCTTGCGCGAGGTCGTGACGATCGGCCAGGTTGTTGGCGTAGCTGGACGCCACCTTCCGGATGATCCCGGCGTGCGCCTCCAATCGCTCGACAAAGACCTGCCTGGCATCCGGCATGGAATTAATGAGAACAGCTGAGGTGGGCATGGGTGGCAATGGAAACTTTCCGTTACCAGAGTGATTCGCCGGCAGCCCGGAAAAATCACACCCAACTTGAGACGCTACCGCTTCGCGCCGAGTTGCCGGTCGTGCCAGCGGCTGAAGAAGACAATCGCGCAAACAGCACCGACGAGCGCGCAGGCCATGTCTTTTTGCGTGTCCCAAATATCGCCTTGGCCACCGAGAAAAGCGTCGGCGTTCTGGCCGTAGATTTCCGCCGAGATCCACTCGATCAATTCGTAGACCGCGCTGATCGCCATCGCGGTGCAGACAACGAAGAACGCCGCCCAGCCGCGGCCGCTCACTGATTCCGCGGCGGATGATAATCTCACGCGCGATCAAAGCGGGCACGAGCCCTTGCGCGAAATGGCCGAGTCGGTCGTAGTGGTTGCGACTGAGATGAAAAATCTCGGCGGCCCAATGCCCGAGCGGCACTTCGGCGTAGGTGTAATGCCCGCCGACCGCGAGCAGGATCATGTGCAAAGCGATGAGGACTTGAAGCAACGGTGTGAAACGAAAGCGCTCGCGCACCACGAAGAGCGCGATCAACCCGAGCAGCGCAGGCGTCACTTCCAGCCACCAAGTCAGCCGATCTTTGGGCGCGATCCCGGACCAGACCAGGACGGCCAGGACCGACGCGAGCAGAAACCAACTCAGACGGTCGTACTTGGGCATGCCGTGCACTCTACATCGCGCTGCCAGCCGGCGGCACGTCTGCTCGCAGCGGAGCTTTCAGCAAGCTGCGCCAACGATCGTTATAGGGATGCACTTTCGTCGCGCGTTCCCCATCGCGCTCGATGGGGCGGCCTTCGTTCGCCCATTGGAAGATCGAGCCGCTCATGTTTTGCACGTTGGTGTAGCCGGCCTCCCGTAACTTTTCCGCAAAAGCGCCGGAACGATAGCCGACCGAGCAGTAGGTGATGATGGGCCGGTCGCGCGGCAAATCGATCGCGCTCGCAGCGGAGCCGGGCTCGACGCGTTGCGCGCCGTGGAGATGGCTGACTTCGTATTCCGCCTTTGTCCGGACATCGAGCAGGACGGGGCGCGGACGTTTCGAATCC
Source organism: uncultured Verrucomicrobiae bacterium (assembly GCA_963788065.1). Taxonomy (GTDB): domain Bacteria; phylum Verrucomicrobiota; class Verrucomicrobiia; order Chthoniobacterales; family UBA10450; genus JACCTI01. The sequence goes on along the minus strand of CAWBFF010000007.1, from coordinate 186,060 downwards.
TGCAACCACTCCGCCGTCGCTTGCGGATCGATGCGTTTCACCTGCGGGAAATCGTGCCGCACTTTCCAATTCACGATCGTCCATCGGATCCCCTGCGCGAAAGTCGGCCGAGCGAGAACGAAGAGCAGGATGAGAGCGAGAACAATGGCACGCATGGTCGTTAGGGGGCGAGTTGGTGGGCGGGCTGAACGGGACGTTCCGGCACCTCGCCATTCGGCAACTGCCAGGCGCGTTGCTTCCGAAATGGGAGGAGGAAAAGCTGGCCGAGGGTGAGTTCGTTCTCATCACGATACGCGGCCACGCCGATCGTGAGCGCGTCCTGCGGAATGTCGCGGCGCAAAGTGCGGTGCAGTTTATCCCACCAACAAAATACCGTGCCCCAATTCGAGTTCGTCTCGCGCTGCACAATGGAATGATGGATGCCGTGCATGCGCGGGGTGACGAGGACGAAGTTGAGCGCGCGCTCGAGGCTGAGCGGCAGGCGCCAGTTCGAATGCTCGAAGAAATTCGCCGTCTCGAAGAGCAATTCGAAAACGATCAGCGCCCAGAAATCAATGCCGAAAAGCGCGACCATGAACACGCGGAACGGCACCGAGAAGACGATCTCGCCGAGATGGAAACGCACGGACGTGCTCACATCCATATCGAGATCGGTGTGGTGCACATTATGAAAGCGCCAGAGGAACGGGATGAGATGCAACCCGACGTGCCACCACCAATATGCGTAATCCATCAGCAGCGCGCCGAGCACGACCGCCGTCCAATGCGGCAACGGCAAAAGATGGAGTAAGCCGAAGTGATGCTCCGCCGCCCACCACGCCGTGAAGAGCGGAATGGGAACGAGCGAAACCCGCGCGAGCGCGAAGCCCGGGCCGGAGAGAAGCGCGTTCCGCACCAGCCGACGGAATTGAGAGAAATGCTGGCGCCGCAGCGGCCATTTCCATTGCAGGAAAAGGAGAAGGAGGAAGAACCCGGCAAAGACCAGCCCCGCGTATTCCAGCACCGGCGTGGACTTGATCATCTCACTCCTGCGCGCGCGAAAAAGGCTGCCCGCCGAGCGCGCGGCAAAGGGCATCCCCGATTTCGGACACGATCTCCATCTTGGTCGGATGGTAATACTCGCCCGCGGTCAGGTCATCGACTGTCTCGCGGTGATCGATGACGTAGGCGGGGAGATGGATGAGATTGCTCGCATCGTCGCAAAGCAGCGTCGCGCCCAGCAGCTCACGCGAGTCGGCGTCGCCGACGAACTCGCCGAAACCAAACCTATCGCCGGCGAGGAGAAGCTTCCCGACATCGCGACTCTCCGCCTCCGCGGTCACGATTTTATGCCCGGCTTTTTCGGCCGACTCCGCGCTTTGCCCGGCATGCGCAAATTCCGGATCGGAAAACACCACCTGCAGGTTGGAGCGGCGCGCCCATTCGTGGTGGCCATCGGTCACGGCATTCTCGGCCGCGATTCCAGCTTCGATGTGCGCCTGGTGCACGACCATGCGTTTGCCCGCCGCGTCGCCGGCTAGAAAAATGTGATCATGACCAGACACCCGCATGTCCGCTCCCATCCCGACGCGGCCGTCTTCGTCGAGTTCCACGCCGGCCGCGCTGAGACCGAGATCATCAAGGGCCGGACGTCGACCCACCGCCAGCAGCACGCGCTCACTCTCAAACGTCTCCGCTCCCTCCGGTCCGTCAGTCGTCACGCGATAGCCGCCGCTCTCGCGCATGATCGAATGCAGCGCGTAGCCGGTTAAAATGCGGATGCCTTCGCGTTCGAAAATTTCGCTTAACCGTTCGCCAAACTTCTTCGGGAACCGGGCGAGGACGCGCGAGCGCGTCGCGATGGTCACCGCGCAGCCGAGACGGGCGTAACGTTGCGAGATTTCCAATCCCACCGGTCCCGCGCCGATCACGAGGAGCGATTTCGGCAGGATGGTGTTGCTTAGAATTTCATTATTGGTCCAGAGATCATCCGGGCCCACTCGCAGGCCAGGCAGGTCCGGCAACGTCTGCACCGAGCCCGTCGCGATGATCGCGGCGTCGAACGCGAAGCGTTCCCCGTTTGCTTGAATTTCATGCGGCCCCGTGAAGCACGCTCGGCTGCGCACGACGCGAAAGTTCTCGCCCTGGTGCAACCGGATCGCCTCGTTCCGATACTCGCGGAAGCCAGCGATCTGCCGGTCTTTCCAAGCCACGATTTGGCCCAGATAATCATCCGGCTGCTTCGGTCGCACTTCCAGCCAACCGTGGAGTTTCGCGCGGTGCATCGCGTCGATCGGCTCGAAGATTGCCTTCGACGGCATGCAGCCGGTCTCGATGCAGAGCGAAGCGTGATCGGGTTGATCGCCCATGAAAAACAAGACGCGCGCGCCGAGATCGTGCGCCTTACGCGCCGCGGTAAATCCCGCCGAGCCGCCACCGAGGACGGCGACGGTCTTGTGCTCTTTCATGCGGAACTAGAGCTTCGTTTCGGATTTTTCGAAGAGCGGTTTGATTCCCGCTTCCAAGGTTGCTTTATCCGCGCCGCCGGCGTGCGCGCTCGCCACTTTGCCGTCGCGACCGATGAAGAAAGTCGTCGGGATGGCCTCGACATTGCCGTAGGCGACGGCGGTTTCCTGGTCAGCCATCACGAGCGGATAATTGATTTTGTTCCGCGTAGCGAAGGACTTCACTGCAGCCGGCGCGCGGTCGAAGGACAGCCCGATCACGACCAGCCCCTGGTCGCGATACTGATTCTGCAGCGCGACCAAATCCGGAATTTCCTCCCGACAAGGCGGGCACCAGGTGGCCCAGAAATTCAGCAGCACGACCTTGCCTTTGAAATCGGAAAGCTTCACCGCTTTGCCCTCCAAATCCTTCAGCTCCCACGCGGGCGCGACCGGATGTTCTTTATCGCCGCCCGCCTCGCCCTCGTTCGCGATCGTGCGCATCTCCGATTGCGGGAAGAGGATGGTGGCAACGCAGGAGTTCCGCCCCGCGGCGCCGGATCGGTAAGTGACAAAGCCCAGAGCGGCGACGACCAGGAGGAGGAGAATGTTTCGAGATTTCATAGGGAAGTGAGAAACGGGAAATTCGGCTGTGCGAGGTGAGACGGGCGAGACAGTAAAAGCGTTCAGAATTTTCACGCAGCTCGCTCGGACGCGCCACTTCATTTCGCAGGCGGTGATTGAAGGAATTGGCGGGACCGCTCAGAGTGTCGGCAACTTGTCCTTTATGCGGAGCGCGCCCAGCACATGGAAGAGCACCATTCCCAGCCCGGATGAGGCCGTCCGCTTGTGACGATGAGCCTGCGCGCACGCTTCCAAGAGTTTCACGTCAAGTCGCGCCCGGTCGTCAGCACCTGTCTTTACGGCCTTGTCGCCAGTCTAGCGGCGGTCGCGTTCCAACTCGTCATCAACTGGATTTACCGTCGGCTCTATCTCGTGCCGAGCGGCGGCGATTTCTGGCGCTTCGCCTGGATCAGCCTGGCGGTCATTGTGCTCAGCTCGCTCATCGTCGGCTGGCTTTTGAATTCGTTATGCCCGGAGGCTGCGGGCAGCGGCATTCCGCAGGTGAAGCTCTCGTATTGGAAAGAATTCGGCTTCGCGCCGCGGCGGATTGCCTGGATCAAATTCGTGGCCGGCATCGTCAGCATCGGCGGCGGACAAAGTCTCGGGCGCGAAGGACCGACCGTGCAGATCGGGAGCAATCTCGCCTCCAGCCTGGCCGGACTCATCGGCGTCTCGAAACAAAGCCGGCGCGGCGCGAATGCAGCGGGCGCGGCCGCGGGGTTGGCCGCGGCGTTCAACGCTCCGCTCGCCGCCGTTGCCTTCGTCCTCGAAGAAATTATCGGCGATTTAAATAGCCGCGCGCTCGGCGCGGTTCTGCTCGCTTCGGTCATTGGCGCATTCATCGTGCATGCTTTCATCGGCGCACAGCCGGCCTTCGAGTTGCCCGCGTTAAACGAACCGACTTGGCGCGCTTATCTGATGATGCCGATCGCGGCCGCGCTCGCCGCTTTGGTCGGTGTCTTCTTCCAACGCGCTTCGCTCTCCCTCCGCAAGCAAGCGCGGAACTTCAAGCCCCTCCCCCGCTCGCTCCATCCGCTAATCGGCGGCCTCGTCACTTGGGGCGCCGGCATGATGATCTTCTCCGCCACCGGTCGCCTCGGCGTCTTCGCTCTCGGCTACGAAGATCTCTCTGACGCGCTCCTCCACGGCATGGCCTGGCGTCTCGCCGCGCTCCTCCTCATCGGCAAACTCATCGCTACCATCGCGAGCTATGGCTTCGGTGGTTGCGGCGGAATTTTCTCGCCGAATCTTTTCTTCGGCGGCATGTGCGGTTCGATCGTTGCCGGCCTCGGTTCGCACTTCCTGGCACTCAATCAATCGGACGCGCTCCTGCTTGCGATTGGCGGGATGAGCGCCTGCCTCGGCGCGGTGGTGCAGGCGCCTGTGACCGCTGTGCTCATCATCTTTGAAATGACCCACCAATTCGCGGTCGTCCCCGGTCTCATGCTCGCAGTGCTCGTCAGCCAGGTCATCGCGCGGACGCTCGTGCGCCACAATTTCTACGATGAAGTCCTGCTCCAGGATGGGCATCAAATGGAACACGTCATCCCGCCGCGCGACCTGCGCAGCTGGCATAACCTGCCCATCTCCGCGATCGCCAACTTCACTCCAGTTTTCATCGAAGACCTCGGCGAATCGAACTTGAAAGCGATCCTCGAAAAGCATCCCTACCGCTTCTTCCCGGTGCTGGAAGAGGGGCAACTGCGAGGCATGGCGCCGCGTGTCGAGCTCGAAGTCGCCATCGCCGAGCATCGCCCGCCGCGCCTCCTCCCGGCGCGCGAATGCCGGCCCGCCACTTCCATTCGCGAATCGCAGACGTCGCTCATCGAGTCCGTCACCGGGACCGTGCTCCTGACTGATCCGCAGCAGGGCAAAGTGCTGGCCATCGTGACGCTGCACGACGTCTTGCGGGCTCAGGTTTCGATGAGCGAACGCTAGCTCTTCGTTCGAGCGAAGCTCGATTAAGGCTGCAAGAGTGAGGCGTCGATTGCGGCCAGGTTTTCGCAGCCGCAGAGCAGCATCGCTTCGTCCAATTCGCGGCGAAGAATCTCCAGCACGGCGAGCGCTCCCCGCTCGCCGTCCACGCATAATCCCCACAAGATCGGCCGCCCCACCAGAACCGCGCGCGCGCCGAGCGCGATCGCCTTGAGCACATCGCTCCCGCGCCGAATCCCGCCGTCCACATACACCTCGCAAGCGTCGCCCACCGCCGCGACGACGTGCGGCAGAGCTTCGCAAGTGGCCGGTGCGGTATCGAGTTGGCGGCCGCCGTGATTGGAAACCACCACCGCCTTTGCTCCGTGCTCCGCGCAGCGGCGCGCATCGTCGCCGCGGCAGACGCCTTTCACAATCACCGGCAGTCGCGTGGAATGGCAGAGCCAATCCAGATCGTCAAAGCCGAGGTCCGACTTGAAATTCGCCCGCACATAGCCGGCCAGACCGGAGCCGCCCACGTCGGGAAATTCGCCCTTCCCGACCGACGCTAAATTTGCGACCGCCAAACCCTCCGGCAGACGAAAGCGATTCCGCGCATCCCGTTCCCGCGTCCCCCACCCCGGCGCATCCACGGTCAGGACGATGGCTTCCGCGCCGGCCGCTTCGGCGCGGCGCACGAGGTCGAGCGTAACCGCGCGATCTTTGTAGATGTAGAGCTGGAACCAGCGCGGCGAACCGGCTTCAGCGAAGACCGCTTCCATCGCGGTGTTCGAGAGAGAGCTGAGAATGAACAACGTCCCTGCCGCCTTGGCCGCACGCGCAGCGGCGACCTCGCCTTCGGCGCAGGCCAGCATGTGGAACGCGGTGGGCGCCACCAGAATCGGCATCGAGACCGGTTGGCCGAGCACTGTCGTCCGCAGATTCCGTTCACCCACTCCCGCCAGAACGCGGTAGTAGAGCTTCAGGCGGCTCCAGGACTCGGTGTTCTCGCGCAACGTAATCTCATCCAGCGCGCCGCCTTCATAGTAGTCGCATGCATCGGCCGCCAGCCGGGTCCGAGCCATCCGCGCGTAGTCCGAAATATTGAGGAGCGCTTCAGGATTCTGCATTCGTTTGCTCACGTCGTCGCCGCCAAGCCGCTTACGGAATCACGACGCGATAATATCGCTGCGTCGCACCGGGACCACCGGTTTGCGAGCCGTTGTCGAACCACGAGAGATCGCTGCCGGTGCCGGCGAAATTCGGCGTGATGTTTTGCCACGCGTTATCGAGCAGTCCGTTTTTCCATTGCACGCGGTAGGTGATGCCGGGCTGGCTCGTCCAGCGAATGGTTGTGCCCGCGCTGGTGTGCGTGATTTGGTCGATCGTGACTTGCGGATCGGCGTTGGGAATCGCGCCCGGCTGGAAGAGATCGCTTAGATCGAGCGCGGTGCCGGCGCCCCGCAGAGTTCCAGGGAAGCCAAAGATTTTCAGGAACGTGCGCAGGGTGGAGCTGTGCGTGTAGCGGAGGGCGTTGTGGTATCCCCCACCCTTGGCCAGCGGGGAAAGCACGATCATGCCGATGGGGCCGTCGCTCGAAGACGCGCCTTCATCCCACGTGATGAGGAGCAGGCCGTTATTCTGGTAGGCCGCGGATTGCAGGATGGCGGGCACGTGCTGGGCGAGGAAGGCATCGCCCTGCGCAATCGTACCGTCGTGCATGTTGTTGATGTTGTTAGGCGTGATGAAGTTGTAGTGCGCGACCGGCCCGTTCGCGAGATCGGTGGCCAGCTCCGTCAAGGGGCGCATGACGGAAGTGCAACCGTTGGCCACGACGTCGTCGAAGTAGGCAAACGGATTATGTTTCACCACGTAGGGATAGCTGTCGGTGAGCGGGCAAACCGTGCCGGTGATGTTTTCCTGGTAGGTCTTCCAGGAAATGCCGGCGTTTTTCAGAAAGGTGACGAGATGCTCGGTCGTGGCCTGATGATTAACGGACGGCGGGCCGTCGTTCGTAATGCCAAAGCCGGTGCCGGCTTCGAGCCAGAGATAATTCGGCTCGCTCGGATGAATCCCGGGCGGGTTGTAATATTGGTCGGTGTAGGACGCCATCGGGAGAAGCGTGCCGTTGATGTAAGGCGCGTTCGGGCTCCCCAGAATGGTGGACCAGTTGTGATTCTCCATCAGGATGATGAAGACCGAGCTGCTGGCATCGATCGTGGCGGCCGACTGAAAGGGCGCGGTCGCTACGAGGCAGGCCAAAACGAGGACGGAGAGGAGCCGCGCGTTCATGACCGCAGGATGCCGATTTTACCGGCGCATCACAATGAACTTCTCAGGCGGCAACGCTGGCAGCCTGTGCTTTTTGGACCATGAAGACGGCGGCCATCAAGACGATCGCCGCGACGACTTGATGGACATGGAGCGCGGCGCGGAAGAAGCCCCACGTGATCGCGACCGCGGCGAGCGTTTGCATCATCTCGAAGTAACCCGCGGTGGAAGCGCGCGTGAGGCGAAGGCCTTCAAAATATATCAGCAACGGGATGCCGCCGGAAATGGAGGCGAGCAAAATGAAAGCGACAATGGCTGGGCCGGCGTGCGCTTGAGCCATCACTGGCCAGAGCGCCGCGCCGTTCAGTTTGCCGAAGGCGAAGAGGATCGCGGTCATGCAAATCAATCCGATCACGATGCGCAAACTGGCGGCCAGCCGTAGCGGGATGCGCGTCATCACTCCGCGCCCGGCCACGGTCGAGAGCCCCCAGAAAACCGCGCAGATGAGCGCGTAAACGGTGCCGCGATTCAAGCCCGCCTGCTCGAAGGAAACGCCGATGAGCATGGGATGTTCGACCGAAAGGAAGACGCCGGCCACGATCGCAATCGCGCCGTAGAGGAAGAAGCGCGGCGTGAGCCGGTCGCCGAAAAGAAGGAAGGCGCCGATGGTGGAAATAACCGGCTGCAAATTGAGAATCACGTTAACGACAGTGGGGTTGCCGTTCTTGAGCGCGAGGGTGAAGAAGATGGTGCCGACCGCCGAGCCCGCGAAGCCGGAGAAGAGCAGATAACCCCACGCCCGGCCGTCCATCTTGCGGATCTCGCCCAACTGCGGAAGCAGAATGGGCAGGAACATGAGCAGAATGATGACGTGCTCCCAGAAGACGATCACGGGCGCGTCGAAGAGATCGTTCAGCGGAATGCGCCACGCGCTTTCCGTGCCCCAAAGCGCCGCGCCCAAGCCCACGAGCCATGGTCCATAGCTGGCGCGGCGAGCGGGGCCGGATTGCATGGGGATGGTTGTAGTGGGCGCGCAGCTGCAGGTCAACGCGCCCGCGGCGCTTGCCACCCGGACGAGCCGCGATAGCTGCGCGAGCCGCGCAAACCGAGACGCTCCAGCGCCGGATCGTGCGCCCGGCGTTTCACCCAGAGCTTCAGGTCATCGCCAAAAAACGCTGCCTCACAATCGTAGCAAGCCGGGATGTCGTCGGCGTATCCCATGTAGGTCACCACGCGCGTGCCGAGCGGTCGCTGGCCCAGTTGTTCGGAGACGTGCTCGGTATATTTCCGAAAGAGCGCGGGCGAGAGCGGCACCGCGGAATCAATCAAATGCCCGTGCATGTTTTCTTCGAAGGGATTGAAGATGTAGAAGGCGTCGTAATCGCCGAACGCGATGTCGAGGACGTTGCCGTGGATAAACTCGATCTCGTCGAGCCCACGCTGCGCCGCCGCCGCGCGGGCTGCGATAACGAATTCCGCTCGTTGCTCGACGCCAGCGAAGCGACCTTCCGTCAGCGCAGCCGCGATGAGGCAAAACTTTCCCGGCCCGCAGCCGAGATCGAGCACGCGGGTGCCGGGCGCGCTCACGAGCAGCCGCGCGGCCTCCGCCGCCACCGCCACCGGCGTCCAGAAGAGCGAGGAGAGTCGGCGAATCTCCAGCGGATAAAGCTGGTCGAACTTTTCGTCTTCGACCGAGAGCGGATCGAGGTCGGCCGGCTGGAGATCATCGCACCGCACGCCGGAAAATAGCAGAAAGGCTGGCGCGGGCGAAAATATTCCTTTGACCTTCGCTCGCCTGTCTGAAACATATATCGCTATGGCATATATTGGCAGGCACGTGCTGGAGCGGGAGCTGAAAAAGGGCAGCGCGGAGTTGCTCATCCTCTCGCTTGTGCAGGATCAGCCGCGCCACGGCTACGATATCGGCCAGATGATCGAGCTGCGCTCGGGCGGCCTCCTCCGCTTCAATGTCGCCTCGCTCTATCCCCTCCTCTACCGGCTCGAGAAACGCGGCTGGATTCGCGGGCGCTGGGTCGAGAAAGCCGGGCAACGGCGGCGCCGCTATTATCGATTAACCGCCGCCGGCAGGAAAATCCTGGCCGCGCAGGAGCATGGCTGGCGGGAATTCGTCGAAGCCGTCAGCCGCATCACCGGGATTCAACATGCCTGATTTCGCCGCGGAGATTCGCGAACGGCTCGCGGGATTGGACCTTCCGCCCGTCCGGCAGGCCGATATCGCCGAAGAAGTTGGGCAACACCTCGAGGATTGCTATGCGCAGGCCTTGCGTAGCGGCGCCACGGATGCGGACGCGCGCGAGGCCGCGCTGCGCGAGCTGGCGGAAACCGACTTCAGCGCGCGGGGATTGCATCGGCTCGATCGCTCCGCGCCTCAGAATTCAATCGAGCCGGGAGCACACCGGAAAGGCCATATGATCGAAGAACTGATGCAGGATTTGCGCTATGGCCTGCGCATGCTTTGGCGTGCGCCGGCGTTCACCGCCATCGCCGTGCTCGCGCTCGCCCTCGGCATCGGCGCGAACAGCGCCATCTTTAGCGTGGTCAACCGCGTCCTCCTCCGGCCGCTCCCCTACAAGAATCCCGATCGCCTGGTCATGATTTGGGAGAACGCCACTCATCTCGGCTTCCCGAAGAACACTCCCTCGCCCGCCAATTTTCTCGATTGGCAAAAACAAAACACCGTCTTCGCGGGCATGGCCGCGATGGTGGAGCAAAGCTACAACCTCACCGGCGCAGGTGAACCGGAGCGGCTCGATGGCCGCCGCGTCTCCGCCAACCTGTTTGACTTGTTAGGGGTGCCAGCGCTCCTCGGGCGCGCCTTCCTCCCGGAAGAGGAAAAACCGGGCACGCACAGCGTCATCCTCAGCGAAAGCCTCTGGAAACGCCGCTTCGGGAGCGATCCTGGAGTGATCGGACGCGGGCTCAGCTTGAACGGCGAAAGTTACACCGTGGTCGGGGTCATGCCGCGCAGCGTGCATCTGCCGGGGTTCGATCGGGTGCGCGATGATGTCTTCGTCCCGCTCGCTTTCCCGCGCCGAGGAAGCGGCGTCGCGCGGCAATCACTATCTGGAAGTAATCGCGCGGATGAAGCCCGGCATCCGACTCCAGCAAGCCCAGGTCGAAATGGAGACGATCGCGGCGCGTCTCGCCCAGGAGTATCCGAAGGACAACACCCGCATCGGCGCCACCGTCCGCCCGCTGCAGGAAGAGATCGTGGGCGACATGAAACCAGCGTTGCTCGTCCTCCTCGGCGCGGTCGCGTTCGTCCTCCTCATCGCTTGCGCCAACGTGGCCAACCTCCTGCTCGCGCGCGCGGCGGGCCGGCAAAAAGAAATCGCCGTTCGCCTCGCCCTCGGCGCCGATCGCCTCCGCCTCACGAAACAACTTCTGGTCGAGAGCGTTCTCCTTTCGCTTCTCGGCGGCGGCGTCGGATTGCTCCTTGCCTCCGCCGGGCTTCGCATCCTCACCGGCTTCATTCCCGCCGGCGTCACCCAGGCCGGCGCCATCACGATCGATGCGAAGGTGCTCGCCTTCACGGTGGGCGTGGCCCTTCTCACCGGCCTCATCTTTGGGCTGGCACCGGCCAGCCAGACCTCGCATTTCAATCTCAACGACACCCTCAAGGAAGGTGGGCGCGACTCCGGCTCGGGCGTGCGCGGCAATCGCATCCGCAGCACACTCGTCATCGCGGAAGTAGCCGTCTCGCTCGTCCTGCTCATCGGCGCCGGCCTTCTCATGAACAGTTTCCGCCATCTGCAGACTCTCGACCCCGGCTTCCGCGTCGAGCACCTTCTCACCATGAAAGTGCCGCTTTCCGAGGTGAAATATCCTGGCAACCCGGAGCGCACCGCCTTCTTCGATGAAGTCGTTAGGCGAGTCGCCCCCCTGCCCGGCGTCAAAGCGGTCGCGATCGCGGGCAACCTTCCCTTCACCTACAACGGCGACTCCATGCCGATCGGAGTCGAGGGCATTCCCGATCCGCCGCCCGATCAACATCCCGATATCATCTATCGCGCAATCGGGGAGGGTTACTTCAGCGCCATGGGAATTCCCCTCGTCCGCGGGCGCGATTTCACTCGGCAGGATACGCTCGAAAACGAGATGACGGTCATCGTGAGCGAAAAGACCGCGCGCCATTATTGGCCGGAGGCCGACCCGATCGGGAAACGGCTCAAAGCCGGCTCCAGCACATCCGACGGGCCCTGGCGGACCGTCATCGGCGTCGTCAAAGACGTGCGCCAAAACGATTTCATCGCCGCGCCCAAGATGCAGATGTATTTCACCTACCGGCAACTGAAGAGCCTGCTGCCGAATGCGCTCATCGTCCGCACCGCCGTCGATCCCGCCAGCCTCGCCACCGCGGTCCGCAATCAGATTTGGGCGATCGACAAAGATCAACCCGTCTCCGACATCCGCACCATGGACGATATCATCCGCTCCGCCGTCGCGCGGCAGCGTTTCAGCATGCTCTTGTTAGGCATCTTCGCCGCTCTCGCGCTCGTCCTCGCGGCGGTCGGCATTTACGGCGTCATGAGTTACTCCGTCGCGCAACGCACCCGCGAGATCGGCCTCCGCATGGCGCTCGGCGCGCAACGGATCGATGTGCTCAAGCTCGCGGTCGGCCAGGCTTTGCGCCTCGTCCTCGCCGGCCTCGCCCTCGGTCTTGTCGCCGCGCTCCTGCTGACGCGTCTGATGGCCAGCCTCCTGTTTCGGCATCAGCGCCACCGATCCGCTCACCTTTGTCGGCTTCTCGCTCGTCTTGCTCGCGGTCGCGCTCGTGGCCAGTTACATTCCTGCGCTGCGCGCGACCCGGGTCGATCCGATGGTGGCGCTGCGGACGCAATAATGGAGCCGCTGTCCCTAGGGATTTCCCCGAGCCCACGCTCAGTCTCGCCTCCGATTTCGCGCCGGAGCATCCGACGTATCGTTAGGCATGTCGCGAGCGCTTCTCCCGGAAGAACGACTGGAGATTCTGCGCACGATCGATACGGAGCGGAAATGGCATGCGCTGGACGACGAGCGCGTGTGCGTGATCTGCAACCGCGTCTTCCTCGGCCGGCAAATCGAGATTACGCGTTCCCGCTCGGGTCACTACCGACTGCAGTGCCCGACGCCGGAATGCCCGTCGACCTATCAGCATTGGTTTCTCAGCCGAAGTCCAGCCGCTGCTTCCGCGTCGTCTCGCGAGAGCGAGTTCGGGGACGGGGCGATCGCGGTCTAGTCCTTGCGCGAGCGGACGGAGCGGAGGCCATCCAAGGCTCGGGCGGAGGGCGTTTCTCCTTTGGGAAGCTGAGGATTTCCGTTACCTTGCCGGCGCCGGCGGCTTCTTCCGTTCATCCCATGTCCGATTCCACCGAAACCATCGACCCTGCCGCTTCGGATGAGCAAGGCGTAAACGCACGCAACGGCGCGGCCAAGCGGCGCGATCCGAATGAGCCGGTGGCGGTGGTGGGATTGGGCGCGTCGGCGGGCGGCGTTTCCGTGCTGCAGCAATTCTTCCAGGAGATGCCGGCGGAGAGCGGGCTCGCCTTTGTCGTGGTGATGCATCTTTCGCCGGAATACGAAAGCAACCTCGCCGCCGTCCTGCAGCAGAAAACGGACATGCCAGTGATGCAGGTGAACGAGCCGATACGGGTGCGGCCGAATCACGTCTACGTCATCCCGCCGAATCATCAGCTCACCTTCAAAGAGAGCACGCTGCAATTAGTCCCGCCGCAACAGGCGCAGGGCCGGCGGGTCACGATCGATCTTTTCTTCCGCACGCTGGCCCAGGCCTACGGGCAACGGGCGGTGTGCGTGATTCTCTCCGGCTCGGATTCGGATGGCGTGATCGGATTGAAACACGTGCGCGCGCAGGGCGGGGTGACGATCGCGCAGGACCCGAATGAGGCCGAGCACGAAAGCATGCCGGTGTCGGCGATCAGCACCGGCATGGTGGACTGGGTGCTGCCGGTGGCGAAGATGCCGGCGAAATTGATGGAGTTCGTCGCGAACGAATCGCGGATGCGCCTGCCGCCGGAATTCCCAGAAGCCGAGCAAGCGGACATCAAGGATCAGCACGCGCCCGGAGGCGAAACCGTCTCGGAAGAAACGCGGGAGGAGGCGGACGAGACGGCGATCGGCGAGGTCCTGGCGCATCTACGCGGGCAGACCGGGCACGATTTTTCGCATTACAAGCGGGCCACCGTGCTGCGCCGGATTGCGCGCCGTCTCCAGGTCAATTCCCTCGAGAGCATCCCGCAGTACCTCGATTTCATCCGTCAGCATCCGGCGGAATCGCGCGCGCTTCTGCAAGATTTGCTCATCGGCGTGACGCACTTCTTTCGCGACCGCGCCGCCTTCGCGGCGGTGGAAGCTAACATCCCGCAGCTCTTCGCCGGAAAACGAAAAGAAGATCAGCTCCGCATCTGGGTGGCCGGCTGCGCCACCGGCGAGGAAGCGTATTCGCTCGCCATCCTGCTCTGCGAATACGCGGACCGGCTGGAGCGTCCACCCTCGATCCAAATCTTCGCCTCGGATGTGGACGACCAGGCGATCCAGGACGCGCGCGACGGACTCTACCCGGCCACGATTGAGGCGGATGTTTCGCAAGAGCGCTTGCGCCGTTTCTTTGCCAAGGACCACGGCCGCTATCGGGTACGGAAGGAATTACGCGAGAAGGTGCTCTTCGCCGCGCACGATCTGCTCAAGGATCCGCCGTTCTCCCGCATTGACCTCGTTTCCTGCCGAAACCTTCTCATCTACCTGACGCCGAAAGCGCAGGATTTGGTCTTCGATATTTTCCATTTCGCGCTTCGTGCCGGTGGACTTCTCTTCGTCGGCGGATCGGAGAGCGGGAACAACGTGCAAGCGCTCTTCGCGCCCGTGGACGCAGCCAACCGCATCTATGTGCGGCGTTCCGTGCCGCGTCCGAGCTGGAGAATCCCGATCCTGCCTGGGCATTCAGCCAACTCGATCCGCCCCTCCACCGGAGGCACCCGTGTCCGCGCGCTTCCGCCCATGACGAGAGCAGATGTGGAGCAGGCCACGGTGGAAACTCCGGAATCGCTGCAGACCCGGCAGGAACGGCGCGCGGTTCTTTTCGGCGAGCTGCATCTGAAGTTGCTCGAAGAATACGGGCCCCCGTCCGTAGTTGTGAATGAAGCGCACGACATCGTTCATCTCTCGGAGAACGCCGGGCGTTATCTGAAATTCGCCGCCGGCGAACCGAGCGCCAATATCATGACGGTGGTGCACCCGGCTTTGCGGATCGAATTGCGCACCGCGCTCTTCCGCGCCGCGCAGGGCCACGAAACCGTGAAGTGCCCGCCGCAGTTGGTCGAGATCGACCACACCGCCGAATCCGTCTCGCTTCATGTGCGCCCGGTGCAATCCAATGATCCGGCGCGGGGTTTCTTTCTCATCCTTTTCGAGAAACAGGAGACCGTCGCCGCCGAGGTGCGACCGGCGCCGCACGACGATTTCGCGCGGGAGTTGGAGGGCGAGGTCCAGTATCTGAAGGACCAGCTCAACTCCACCGTTGAGCAGTACGAAGCAGCGAACGAAGAATTGAAGGCTTCGAACGAAGAGCTGCAAGCGGCTAACGAAGAGATGCGCTCCGCGACGGAAGAGCTCGAGACGAGCAAGGAAGAGCTGCAGTCTGTGAACGAAGAGCTCGTCACCGTGAACAGCGAGTTGAAGGACAGCGTGGAGAATTTAAGCCGCGCCAATACCGACCTAGACAACCTGATGGCGTCGACGGATATCGGAACCATCTTTCTCGACCGCCAACTGCGCATCCAGCGTTTCACCCCGAGCGCGCAGAAGATTTTCCACCTCCTCCCGGCCGATCTCGGCCGGCCGCTCTCGGACATCACGCATCAGCTTTCCTACGACGCCTTGATCGCGGACGCGGAAGGAGTGCTGGAAAACCTGGCCACGGTCGAGCACGAGGTGCGCGCGGGCGAGAATGGCTGGTTTCTTCTCCGGCTGGCGCCCTATCGCACCGCGGAAGATCGGATCGCGGGCGTGGTCGGAACTTTCATCGACATCACCCGGCGGAAAAAAGCGGAGGGTGAAGTGCGCGCGAGCGAGGCGCGCTGGCGCCAGGCCTTCGAGACCGACACCGTGGGCGTGTTCTTCTTCACCGTGGACGGGCGGATCGTGGATTGTAACGAAGCCTTCCTGCGCATGAGCGGCTACTCCCGCGGCGATCTGGAGGAGGGGCGCATGCGCTGGGATCAGATGACGCCGCCGGAATTTATGGATCGCTCGCTCCAAGCGATGGCGGAATACAAGAACACTGGAGAGATCCCAAATTACGAAAAACAATACATTCGCAAGGATGGCTCGCGCTGGTGGGGAATGCTCAGCGCCACCCGGCTAACGAGTGAACTCGGGGTTAAGTTCGTGCTCGATATCACGGAGAAAAAGGAAGCGGAACACGCTCTGCGCGCGAGCGAGGAACGCTTCCGGCAATTCGCCGAGAATTCCGCGGACGTTTTTTGGATCGTGGATGCTGGCGCTCGTCGCGTGGAATACGTGAACCCGGCCTACGACAGGATCTGGGGCGAAGCGCGCGCCAACGTGCTGGAAGATACTGCGCACTGGCTCTCGCTCGTCCATCCGGACGATCGCAAACACGCCGCGCAGATTCTGCCCACAGTCATGTCTGGCCAGACAGCGTGCACCGAGTATCGCATCATCCGACCGAGCGATGGCGCGGTGCGTTGGATTCGCGATACCGGATTCCCGATTGCCGATGAAGAAGGGCGCATCACGCGCGTAGCGGGAGTGGCGCAGGACATCACCGAGGACAAGGAGCGCGTTAACGAAGTGCGCGCTGCGGAAGAACGTTTCCGGCTTCTCGTGGAGGGCGCGCCGGATTACGCCATGTTCCTGCTCGACCCGGACAACACCATCACCTACTGGAGCAGCGGCGCGGAGAAAGTCTTTGGCTGGAGCGCGGCGGAAGCGATCGGGCAAACCGGAGAGTTGATTTTCACTCCGGAAGATCGCGCCCGGCACCAAGTGGAAAAGGAAATCAGCACCGCGCGCGAAAAAGGCTTCGCGCCCGATCGCCGCTGGCACCTGCGTAAGGACGGCTCGCGCCTTTGGGTGGATGGCGTGATGCGGCGCGTGGATGGCAAAGACGGCCGCGTTCGCGGTTTTGCCAAGATCGCGCGCGACGCGACCGAGCAACGGCAGATCGACCAGGCGCTGAGTGAAGCACGCGATGAACTGGAGCAGCGGGTGCTGGACCGGACGCGAGATTTACGCGCGACCAACACCGAATTGGAGCGCGCCATGTCGCAGCGCCAGGAGTTGGAGAAAGAGCTGCTCGAAATCAGCGAACGCGAGAAACGTCGCGTGGGCGAGGATTTGCACGACATGATTTGCCAGGAGCTGACGGCGACCGCGCTCTTTCTCAAATCGACCGCGAAGAGGTTGGGCAACGAGAGCCCTCCCGCCGCCGAGACTTTGGAGGAAGCTGCGCAAATCGTGAACCGCAACGTGGGTCTCGCGCGCGACCTGGCGCGTGGTCTGCAGCCGGCCGATCTGAAGGGCTCCGGTCTCAAACAAGCGCTGCGCTCTTTGGCTGAGCAGGCTTGCGAAAACAGCGACTTGAAGTGCCACTTTAAAGCCACTCGCGGCGCGCGCGTGACTGACGACACGATCGCGCTCCACCTTTATCGCGTGGCGCAGGAGGCGCTGAAAAACTCGATCAAACACTCCGGCGCCAGCAACGTCCTCATCATCCTCGACCGCAGCGACACGCACGTCTGCGTCATTGTGCAGGACGACGGGAAGGGCTTTTCGCCCAAGCGTCGCACGAAGGGCCTCGGCCTCCACATCATGCGTTACCGCGCGAACGCGCTCGGTGGGGAGTTGCGCATTGAGAAACGGCGGACCGGCGGGACGGAGATCATCTGCACCATCCCGATGAAGCGATGAAAACCGCGACCACCAAGAAAAAGCGGCACGGCATTCTCGTCGTGGACGATCATCCGCTCTTCCGGAAAGGCGTGGTGCAAATGCTGAGCAACGAGCCCGATCTCGAAGTGCGCGCCGAAGCCGAGAGCAGTCCCACCGCGCTGGAAGCGATGCGGCGCACGCCGGTCGATCTCGCCATCATCGATATCGGATTGCACGGCAGCACGAACGGGATCGAGCTGACAAAATCCATTCGCGCCGAACATCCCCACGTGCCCATCCTCGTGCTCTCGATGCATGACGAAACGCTTTACGCCGATCGCGCGCTGCGCGCAGGGGCGCGCGGTTATCTGATGAAACGCGAGGCGCTCGATTCCGTCATCGCCGCCGTTCGCACCGTGCTCGACGGCGACATCTATGTCAGCCCGGCCATGCAGAAACGCATGATCGCCGAACACGTCGGTGCCGGCCGCGGCGAAGGCACGGCGGTGGATCGACTGACCGATCGGGAGTTGGAGGTGTTGCAGTTGATCGGCGAAGGGACGGAGGTGCGCGACATCGCGCTGAAGCTCCGCGTGAGCGCGAAGACGGTGGAGGCGCACCGCGCGCACATTAAAGAGAAGCTCGACCTGAAGAACGCCCGCGAGGTCGCGCGGTTCGCCACCACTTGGGTGAACCAACAGCGCTAAGCCCGCGCGGTCGCCGGGCGCGCGCGCTAAATCTTCGCCCGCTGCGCGCGTACGCTGGAGGCGAGCTTGCGCAACCCCAACTCAAGCCGCGTCTTCACCGTCCCGAGCGGCGTCTGCGTGCGAGCGGCAATCTCGCGATGGCTCAGGCCATTGAAGAACGAGAGCCGCAAGGCCTCCTGTTGGAAGTCGGGCAAACGCTTCATTTCTCTTTCGAGAAAGCGGCGCACATCCGACGCGGAAGTGTCCTCCCACGTGCAACTCTTCAGCCACGAGCGCGGCTCCGTCTCCACGTAGGTCTCGAAGCGATCTTTGGCGCGGCTGTAGGCCGCCCGCCGCCGCACCCGGTCAATCGCGCGCCGGCGCGCGATCGTGACAATCCAGCCAAGAGGCTTGCCCAACGCGGCCGAATAACTCAGCGCCTCCCGCCAGATCTGGAGCAGGCTTTCCTGGAGCACGTCTTCCGTCTCCGCTTCATCTTGCAGAATTTGATAGATCACTTTCTTCAGCGTCTTCGCATGTCGCTCATAGAGAGAGGTAATGGCGGACGGTTGGCGTTTTTTAATCCCGCTCATCAGGAATTCGTCGCTCGGGCCGTCTGCCAGCAGATTGAGAGTAGGTGCAATCATATTGGTAGTTCTATAGATGCGCGCCGCTGTTGGGTTTGTGGGACGCGCGCTGCGGTTTCATCTCTTCGAGGGGAGAGTGGACGAGCAAGCCACGCCGGACAATTGGGGCGGCCCCTAGCGCGGCCATAGGGTAAATCCCTAAAATCGAACGGCATACGCGCACCTTCGCGGCCTCATCCGAACGGGGCTGAAACTTCCCGGGCAGAGAGCGCCGCTCTGCGCTACCCTGCCCCACGCCGCCCATGAATTTCCTCAAATCGCTCGTCCAAAAATTCAGTGGGAAACCGGTCGATTGGGATGAGCTGGAGGAAGCGCTGATCCGGGCCGATCTAGGCGTCCCGATCACGCTCCGCATCGTGGCCGCTCTGCAAGAGCGCGCGAAGACGACGGCCATCACTTCGAAGGACATCAGCGAAGTGACGCGCGCAGAGATTGCCCGCGTCTTGCCGATCGCACCGCCGCCGATTCGTCCGCTGCCTGCTGGACCAAAAGTCATCCTGGTCGTGGGCGTGAACGGCACCGGCAAAACGACTTCCACCGCCAAGCTGGCGCATTATTTCAAAAGCAAACAGCACACCGTTCTGCTCGCGGCCGCGGATACCTTTCGCGCTGCCGCCATTGAGCAACTCGACGTCTGGGCGCAACGCATCGGCGTGGAAATGATTCGCGGGCAATACAACGCGGACCCCGCGGCCCTTTGCTACGACGCCTATCAAGCGGCGGAACGGCAGGACATCGAATTTCTTATCTGCGACACCGCCGGCCGCCTGCACACGAAGAGCAATCTCATGGCCGAGTTGGAGAAGGTGAAACGCAGCATCGCCAAGCACGACCCGAAAGCGCCGCACGAAACCCTGCTCGTAGTCGATGCCACCACCGGCAGCAACGCGCTCGCGCAAGCGCGCGAGTTCCATCAAGCGGTCGGCCTCACCGGCCTGATCGTGACCAAGCTCGACGGCAGCGGCAAAGGCGGCATCGTCATCGCCATCCAGGACGAGCTCGGGATTCCGACGCGCTTTGTTGGGACCGGCGAAAAATTGGAAGACATCCAGCCGTTCGATAGCCGCGAGTTCATCGCGAAGATGGTGTAAGCGGGGCTCCAGATCATGCTGCGTTTCATCCTCAGCCGCCTCGCGCAGATGATTCCGGTGCTGCTGATCATCGCCACGCTCACCTTCTTCATGATCCGGCTCGCGCCGGGCGGACCGTTCGATGCCGAGAAAAGCGTCAGCCCGGAGATTCGCAAGAATCTCGAGCGCTACTACCACATGGTGAACGCCGACGGCTCGCCGCGCAGCCTCTGGCGACAGCTCGGCGATTATCTCGGCAATCTCGCGCACGGCGATCTCGGCCCTTCCTCGAAGTACTCCAGCCGCACCGTGAACGAGTTAATCGCGGAATCGTTTCCGGTCTCGGCCGAGCTGGCCTTCTGGTCGCTCCTCGTCGCGCTCGGGCTCGGCTTGCCCGCGGGCATCATCGCTTCCCTGCGGCCGAACAGCGTCAGCGATTACATTCCCAGCTCGCTCGCCATGATCGGCATCTCGGTGCCGAACTTCGTCATCGGCCCGCTCCTCGTTCTCGTTATCGCGCTCAAACTCGAGTGGGTCCGCGTCTCCGGGTGGGATGATTGGCTCGATCGCATCCTGCCCTCGATCACGCTCGGCGTTTTGTATGCCGCCTACATCGCGCGCCTAACGAGAGGCGGAATGCTCGAAATTCTTTCCCAGGATTACATCCGCACCGCGCGGGCCAAAGGCGCCTCGGCTTCGCGCGTCGTCCTGCGGCACGCTTTGCGTGGCGGGCTCGTCCCGGTCGTCAGTTATCTCGGGCCGGCGGTGGCCGGGCTCGTCACGGGCTCGTTCGTGGTCGAGAGCATCTTCCAGATTCCCGGGCTTGGCCGCTACTTCGTCAACGCCGCTTTCAATCGCGACTACACCATGGTCCTAGGCGCGGTTCTCTTCTACGCCAGCCTCATCGTGCTCTTTAATTTGCTCGTCGATCTCGTCCTCGTCTGGATGGATCCGAAACAGAAGTTCGCATGAACGACACTGCGCTTATTCTCGCGACCGAGCCGATCGAGCAGGGCACTTCGCTTTGGCGCGATGCCTGGCATCGGCTTGCGAAAAACAAGCTCGCTGTTGGGGGCGCCGTTCTTCTTCTCCTGCTCACCAGCGCCTCGGTCGCTCGGCCCTTTTTTCTCGCAGCAATCCTATCAGACGCAAAACCTCCAGCTCGGCGCCACTCCGCCAAGCGCGGCGCATTGGCTCGGCACCGACGCGCTGGGACGCGACCTCTTCATCCGCCTGCTTTACGGTGGACGAATTTCGATCGCGGTCGGCCTTTGCGCCACCGCGGTCGCGCTCACCATCGGCGTACTCTACGGCACCATCGCCGGGTTCCTCGGCGGCAAGGTGGACGCCATCATGATGCGCATTGTCGATATCATTTTCGCTCTGCCCTTCACCGTTTTCGTCATCCTGCTCATGGTCTTCTTCGGACGAAAGTTTATCCTTCTCTTCGCCGCCATCGGCGCGGTGCAATGGCTCACCATGGCCCGCATCGTCCGCGGTCAGGTGCAGTCGTTGCGCCGGATGGAATTCATCGAAGCAGCCGAAGCGCTCGGCCTGCCGAAGACGCAGATCATCTTCCGCCACATGATCCCGAACGCGCTCGGCCCCATCATCGTTTATGCCACGCTTACCGTCCCCGCGGTCATGCTCCTCGAAGCGTTTCTCAGTTTCCTCGGCCTCGGCGTGCAGCCGCCCATGAGTTCATGGGGCGTGCTCATTAATGAAGGCGCGGCCAGCATGGAGGAAGCGCCGTGGCTCCTCATCTTCCCAGGGCTGGCGCTCGCGCTCACCCTCTTCTCTTTAAATTTCCTCGGCGACGGCCTGCGCGACGCGCTCGATCCGCGCGCTTCGAAAGATTGACGAAAGTGCCCGGCCTCCTCGCAGTCGAAAACCTTCGCACCTACTTCCACACGCGCGCCGGCATCGTGCGCGCGGTGGAGGATGTTTCCTTCACCATCGCGAAGGGCGAGACGCTCGGCATTGTCGGCGAATCTGGCTCCGGCAAATCCGTCGCCTGCTACTCGCTCCTGCGTCTGCTTCCCCAGCCGCCCGCGCGCTACGAAAGCGGCCGCGCCATGTTTGACGGCGTTGATCTGCTGCATTGCCCGGAACGCGAACTCCGCCGCATCCGCGGTAATCGCCTGGCCATGATCTTCCAGGATCCGATGACCTCGCTCAATCCCTACATGCGCATCGGCGATCAGGTGATCGAGCCACTCCTCATCCACCGCCAGCTCGCACGCGCTGATGCCTTCCAACTCGGCGTTGCCGCGCTCCGCGATGTCGGCATTCAAGATCCCGAAAACCGGATGCGCGCCTATCCGCATGAATTCTCCGGCGGGATGCGCCAGCGCGTCATGATCGCGATGGCGTTGATCACCAAACCCGAGCTGCTCATCGCAGACGAGCCTACCACGGCGCTCGATGTGACGGTGCAGGCACAGATCCTCGATCTCATCCGCAAGATGCAACGCGACCTCGGCAGCGCAGTCATCTTCATCACGCACGATATCGGCATCGTCTCCGCCTTCTGCGATCGCGTCCTCGTCATGTATGCCGGCCGCGTCCTGGAATCTGCGCCCACTGCGCCGCTCTTCTACCAGCCGAAGCATCCCTATAACCAGGCGTTGCAGCGCGCCATCCCAGCCTTGAACGAGAAAGGCCGCGCGCTCTACACCATTCCCGGCGCGCCGCCCGATGTCTCGCGTCCCATCCGCGGCTGCCCCTTCGCCCCGCGTTGCGAATATGCGCTCGAGAAATGCGTCACCGCGGAGATCACGCTGCAGGAGGTCGCGCCGCAGCATCACTCTGCCTGTCTGCGCGTGCAGTTGGGCGAGATCGATCTCACGCCCGCGCCGCGCAACCGGGAATAACCGTTCGGCGTATCACTCTCACGCATCAAGAACATGAAAGCCCATTCCTCCATCGATAAACGCCGCGGCCGTTCCTCCCTCCTCCTCGCCGTCATCACCCTTCTTCTCCTCGCGAATGCTTTCGTCTTTTACGGTCGCGCCCAGGAAACCAAATCCGCCAAAGCAGATCCCTCCGCCCGAAAGCAAAGACGCAGAGCTACGGCAGCGTCTCACCCCGCTGCAATATCACGTCACTCGCGAAGACGGCACCGAACCGCCGTTCGAAAACGAGTATAACGACAACCACCGCGCCGGCATTTACGTCGATCGCATCAGCGGCGAGCCCCTCTTCAGTTCCATCGATAAATT
Organism: uncultured Verrucomicrobiae bacterium; assembly: GCA_963788065.1. Lineage (GTDB taxonomy): Bacteria > Verrucomicrobiota > Verrucomicrobiia > Chthoniobacterales > UBA10450 > JACCTI01. The sequence continues at coordinate 163,292 of CAWBFF010000007.1, read as the reverse complement.
TGAGAGCGGCACGGGCTGGCCCAGTTTCACCCGTCCGCTCGCGAAGGAAAACGTGGTCGAGAAAACTGATCGCACCCTTGGCATCTCCCGCACCGAAGTTCGTTCCAAAAGCAGCGACTCCCACCTCGGCCACGTCTTTAATGACGGCCCGCAACCGACCGGCATGCGTTATTGCATGAACTCCGCCGCGCTCCGCTTCGTCCCGGTGGAGAAGCTGCACGAAGAGGGCTACGGCAAATATCTCCCGCTCTTCGAAGGGAAGAAGTAGGGCGCCTTTGGCTGCTGGTGTAGAGTAGGCGCGGATGTCGCGCCCGTTTCTCGAACTCCAGGACGTCAGGACCCACTTCCCGCTCCGGCGCGGCTCGATCTTCCAGCGCCAGCTCGCCACCGTGCGCGCAGTGGATGGGATCAGCCTCGCCCTGCGCCAGGGCGAAGTCCTTGGCCTGGTCGGCGAATCCGGCTGCGGTAAATCCACCCTCGGCCGCACCATTCTTCAATTGGTCCGCGCCACTTCCGGCGCTGTCATACTGGAAGGCCGCAACCTAAATCAGCTTACCGGCGGCGCTCTTCGCCGTGCCCGGGCCGATTTCCAGATGATCTTCCAAGATCCCTACGCCTCGCTCAGCCCGCGCATGACCGTGTTCGACACTCTCGCGGAAGCGCTCCGCGCGCACAAAAAAATCCCACGCCGCGAGCTGCCCGTCCGCGTTGCCGGATTGATGGAGAAGGTAGGGCCTCCTGCCCCGCGCGATGAAAAAATATCCGCACGAGTTCTCCGGCGGCCAACGCCAGCGCATCGCCATCGCGCGCGCGCTCGCCGTCGAACCGAAGCTCATCATTGCCGACGAACCCGTCTCCGCGCTCGATGTCTCCATCCAGGCCCAGATCATCAACCTCATCGCCGAGCTCCGGCGCGAGCTGAACCTGACCCTCCTTTTCATCTCGCACGATTTGTCGGTGGTGAAGCATCTCTCCGATCGCATCGCCGTCATGTATCTCGGCCGCATCGTCGAGCTGGGCACGCCGGAGCAAGTGCTGGAGCAGCCGCTGCACCCCTACACGAAAGCACTCGTTAGTGCGGTGCCGATTCCCGATCCGAAACGCGAGAGCCAGCGCACCCGCCTCGTCCTCCCCGGTGATCCCCCATCGCCGGTCAATCCCCCACCCGGTTGCCCCTTCCATCCGCGCTGTCCTTACATGATCACAGCCTGCCAGGCTCAGCTGCCACCGCTGGCGAATTGGGGGCACGACCATTCCGCGGCGTGCATTCGCGTTCCTGAAATCAATCCCGCGCCGCCAGCTTCTTGAAGCGCGGCTCGTTCCTCAGCGCATCCCACTCGCGCTCTAATCGGAGCGTGCCGGGCGTAGCCGCCATCGGGACATCGCGAAGCGATTCGAGCAGATCGAGCGCGCGGTCCGTCTCACCGATTTGCGCGTAGATGGCAGCCAGATTAGTCGCCAGGAGCGGCCCATCGTAGGCATCATGGGCGATCGGCAGCATCGCCGCCGCTTCCTCCGCATCCTTCCGCGCTCGCGTAGTGTCGCCTAGCGCAAAGTGCACGAGCGCACGCACCATCATCGCTTTCGCATCGCCGACGCAGCAAGAAATGTCTCTCTCTACTTCCGCCAGGGCAGCGCTGAAGGCACGCCTCGCCGCCTCTTCTTCACCGCGGCCACGCGCGAGCAATCCCTCCAGCCAGGCGCGCGGAAAACTGTAACCGTCAACCATTCCGGCGAAGCCGCCGAGGCCGGAATCGTTATATCGATCATGCGGCCGCGCGGCCAACGCACGGGCCGCTTCATCCGGTTTGCCCTCCATCAAATGCAGGCGCACCGCGACGATGGTCACGCTACCGCCGGGATCGAAGTCGCGCGGAATTTCGCGCAAAGCCGCGTGCAGCGGCGCCGTCTCGCCCGCGCAACGCATCCCCATGGTCCCGCGCAGGAGTCGGAAGAAGTGCGCCTCCGGATTGATCTCAAGACCCTGCGCGATGGCGCGCTCTGCCTCTGCCGTCCGTCCGAGCGCGCAATACGTTTCCGCCAGATTCCAGATCCCGGACGGGTTGCGTGGATCGAGTTCGCGCGCCTTCTCCAGATGCCCGACCGCCTCCTCCCAGCGCCCTTCGCGCCGACAGACGGCGCCCAGCGCATCCCAGACCTCGGCGTCGTTCGGCGTCAGTTGTTGCGCCGCCTCCAGACACTCCCGTGCACGCGCGTAATCGCGGAAGCCGAAGTAATGGTAGAACGCCCGCGCCACATACCCATCGCTCGCATCGGGTCGCAACCGCACGCCCTCATTAGCCGCCGCTTTCGCCTTCTCCAGGCGCGCCGAGGAGCGATCGAAGCCGAACCAAAACATCTCCGCGTGCCAACGCGAAGCGAGCGTGTGGGCCAGGGCAAAGTTCGGATCGAGCGCAATGGCGCGTTCGAGAGAACGCAGAGCCTTTTCGCCATTTTCGCTCGGGTCCCCCGCCCCGCTCCAGCGGAAAAGATCACGTGCGCGCAGATAATTTTCGTAGGCCTCCAGATTCGCCGTCGGGTGAATTTTCAGGCTGGCCTTTTCTTGCGGTGAAAGATTCGCGCGCAACGCGATCGTGATCCGCTCCGCCAGCTCGCTTTGCAGCGCGAAGAGATCGGTTAACTCGCGATCGAACGTGTCCGCCCAAACGTGCGCGTCCGTCGCGGCGTTGATCAACTGCGCGTTGACGCGCACTCGATTGCCGGCGCGCCGGACCGAGCCTTCGAGAATGTGCGCCACGCCCAGCTCGATCCCAATCTCGCGCAGATTGCGGGTGCCGCTCCTATATTGACGCACGGAGGTGCGGCTGATGACTTTCAGATCCGCGATCTTGGCCAGATTCGCCAGCACGTCATCCTGGATGCCATCGGCGAAAAACTCGTTCGCCTGATCCGCGCTCAGGTTTTCGAATGGCAGCACGGCGATGCTTTTCTCCGGAATCGGCGGCCGGGTTGCCTCGAGCGGGACTGAAGCGGTCGGGGCCGGCGGCAAATCCTCCGTCCGCTTCACGCCTTCCGGGGTAATATCGAAAGCCCAGGCCAGCACAAGCGCGAGCGGGAAACCGGCAACAAAGAGCGCGATGACGAGCCGGATGGCCCAATCCGGGATGGCGAGAAATGGAAAGACCTGGGTGGCGATTTGAATCACAAGCCAGCCCGCCACCGCGTAGGCGATCGCCACGCGATAGACTTTGCGTCGCTTCAGTTCGGCCAGGAAATTCTTCAGCTTCACCGCGCACCTCCCGCCAGTTAATGGCGGTCCCCACCGGGCAAGTCAATGTGCCGTTTGCTCCCGCCTGTCTTCCATGAAATATGCACGCGTGTCCGCTCCGGCCTCATCCGCAGAAAACGCCCGCGTGCAGCGCAGCGCTCTGCTCGCAGGTCTCGCGGCCTTCATTTTCTGGGGGATCATCCCGATTTACTGGAAGCTTCTGCAGCGCGTCTCCGCGCCGGAAATTCTGGCCCATCGCTTTGTCTGGACGACGGCGTTCCTCATCGGCCTCCTTACCTGGCAAAGTCGCTGGCCGGAGGTGCGTGCCATCCTGCGCTCACGCCGGACGCTTCTGCTTTGTCTCGCGAGCGGCCTCGCGGTGTCGCTCAACTGGCTCACATTTATTTGGGCGGTGAACGCCAACCGCGTCCTCGAGACCAGCCTCGGCTATTTTATGACGCCGCTGATGAATGTCCTCTTCGGCGCGCTTTTCCTACGGGAACGCCTGACGCGGCTGCAGGTGGGATCGGTGTTTGTCGCGGTCTTGGCGCTGGTCAATCTCACGCTCGGCTACGGCCGCTTCCCTTGGATCGCCCTCGCGCTTTGCGCGACGTGGGGCTTCTACGGTTTGCTCCGCAAGATTTCCGGCACGGCTGCCATTCCCGGCTTGTTCGTCGAGACGATTCTGCTTTTGCCGATCGCGATTTTTTATCTGCTTCGCCTCCAGCACAACGGCGCGCTCATTTTCGGACCGGCAGATTGGAAGCTCTCCGCCATCCTCATCAGCACGGGCGTCGTCACCGGCTTGCCGCTGGTCTGGTTCGGACACGCGGCGCGCCATTTGCGTCTCACCACGATTGGCTTTCTCCAATATCTCGCGCCCAGCGGCACATTTTTCCTCGGCGTTTTTCTCTATCACGAACCATTCACCCGCGCGCATTTGCTCACCTTTGCGCTCATCTGGATCGCGCTCGCGGTCTTCACCTCGGAAACCATTCGCCTCTGGCGCTCGAAACGCTCGGAGATGGTCGCAGTGCCACCCATCGCCGATTGAGGCCTGCGTGCTATCTTGCGCCACGACATGTGGAGCGAGGACGATTTCCAATACGCAGCCGAGAACACGCAGGTGATCCTGGCTCCCGAGCAACAGATCTCCACTTTCGGCGCGACCAGCTTCCGCTTCTTCCTCATCTCGGAGTTAATGGATCAGGTGAATGAAGTGCGGGTGCGCGACGGGCGCATCCACGCCGAGCGTCCGCAGATTGTCACGCCCGAGCATTACACGCGGCTGCTCCTCGAAGGCTTCGGCGACCAGGCCCAACGCTATGTGGAGCAGTTGCGGGAGCGGCTCCGCCATGTGGCCGTGCTCCGCTACGGCTTCCAGTTTCGCAAGACGGATGTGACCGAGAACACCTTCCGCGAATCGCTCGACTCCGTCGTCGAACGAACGAAAACGCGCGTGCGAGTCCTCGGGCGAACCGCTCAGCGCGGTCATTCAGGGCGTGGACGACGCCTGGGAAGTTTGCCTGTTGAAGTTCACGATCGATCTGATCGAACGTTCCTCGAAGAGCAACATCGGCGACATGCGCCGGCGCGGTTTGCTCTAGCGCTCGTAGCGGCGCATCAGCTTCAGGAAACGGAGCGTATCCCGCACGGGATGGATGCTGCTCACTTCATCGGAGTAGACGGTGCTGATCGGCACCGCGCCGATGCGGAAGCCCTGCCGGCTCACCTTGATCAGCATCTCGGTCTCGTATTCAAATCGCGCCGTCCCCTCGAGTAAACTCGGGATGACCGCGGCGTTCAGCAGGCGAAACCCGCATTGCGTATCCGGGATGTCTTGTCCGCAGACGCGGCTGATGCGGTGGCTCATGTAGCGATTAACGATTCGCCTAACGAGCGGCATCCGCCGCAGATCGCTCATGCGCGTGCCAATCAGCAATTGCGCGCCCTCCGGCACCGCGGCGAGGAAGCGCGCGATCTCCTCCGGGAGATGCTGCCCGTCGCCATCCAGGATCACAACGTGCTCGAAGCCGCGCTCATGCCAGTGGCGCAGCCCGGTCTTGATCGCTTCGCCCTTCCCGAGATTGCGTTCATGCACGATCACTTCCGCGCCCGCCGCGCGGGCGTTGGCCGCAGTCGCATCGCTCGAACCGTCATCGACGACCAGCACATGGTCGAGCTGCCGCAGCGTCCGCTCGACCACTTCGCCGATGTGCTTCTCTTCGAAATAAGCCGGGATGATCGCGGCCACCGTCGTCCGATTTACCGGCAGCGCGGCAGGCGCGGTCTCCATGCTCAGCGCACGACAGGATGGAAATCCGCCGCGTGATACGAGCTGCGGACGAGCGGCCCGGAGGCCACGTGCGCGAACCCTTTGGCGCGCGCAATCTCGCCGTAGGCATCGAATCGCTCCGGCGTGATGAACTCAACCACTGGGAGATGTTTCGGCGTCGGCCGCAGATACTGTCCCAAGGTCAAAACCTGGCAGCCGACCTCGCGCAGATCGTCCATGGTTTGAAACAATTCCGGCTCCGTCTCACCGAGCCCGAGCATGACGCCGCTCTTGGTCACAATCTTCGGCGAAAGCTCCTTCGCCTTCCGCAGCACTTCGAGTGAGGTGCGATACTTCGCGCGCGAGCGGACGGCAGGAGTGAGCCGCTCCACCGTCTCCATGTTGTGATTGAAAATTTCCGGCGCGGCGTTCGTCACCATTTCGATGCACCACTCCTGCGCATGAAAATCCGGCACCAGCACTTCGATGATGATGCTGGGATCCATCGCGCGCACCGCCGCGATGGTGCGCGCGAAATGATTCGCCCCGCCGTCCTTCAAATCATCCCGCGCCACCGCGGTAATAACCACATGCTTCAACTCCATCCGGCGCACCGCCTCCGCGACGCGCTCAGGTTCATCCTCTTCGAGCGCGAACGGCTTGGCCGTACTCACCGCGCAGAATCCACACGCCCGCGTGCAGCGTTCGCCCGCGATCATCACCGTCGCGGTGCCCTGGCTCCAACATTCCCAGCGGTTCGGGCACTGCGCGCTCTCGCACACGGTGTGCAGGCGCAAATCCGAGATCAGCGCTTTGGTGGAAAAAAATTTCGGGTTCGAGGGCAACCGCACTTTGATCCAGGGCGGCTTTTGCGCCTGGTGCAGGGCGGGATCAATTTTAGCGCAGGACATCTCGGCTGAATTTCTCTGAAAATAACCGACTTAAAACCTAAATCTGCCGCCGCCCGGAAAGTGCCTGATACAGCGTCAGCTCATCCGCCGACTCCAATCCCCCGCCCGCGGGCAAGCCGTGCGCGATACGGGTGAGCTTCACCGACAGCGGCTTCAGCAGCTCAACCAGATAATTGGTGGTCGCTTCGCCTTCCACATCGGCCGCGAGCGCGAGGATGACTTCCGCGAAGCCTTCGCTTTGCACTCGTCGCACCAACGCATCGATCCGCAGATCTTCCGGCCCAATGTGATCGAGCGGGGAAATCCGGCCGCCTAACGAATGGTAGCGTCCTCGAAACGCGCTCGTCTTTTCGAGCGGCAAAATATCCGTCGCCTGTTCCACGACGCAGAGCAGATCGGCCGCGCGGGTGGGGTCGACACAGATTTCGCACAGCTCGGCCATGGTGAAAAAACCGCACTGCGCGCAAGGCCGAATCGATTGCCGGGTGGCGGAAATGGAGCGCGCGATTTCATCCGGCTGCGGGCCGCGCGCCTGCACCATCCAGAGCGCGATGCGTTCCGCGGAGCGCGGACCGACGCCTGGCATTTGGCGCAGCTGCGCGATCAATTCCCGGATCGCAGCCGGATACTCGATCTTCCTCAAGGCGGACTATTCCTCGAAGGACTCGACCAGATGCAACGCGAGCGGCTCGAGACGGCGGAGATAGAGCTGGAGCGGCGCGTCGTCCTGATCGTTTGGGCCGCGCGCTTTTTGAAATTGGGAATAGGCTTCGGCCCAGCGCTTCTCCCGGTAAAGGACCACGCCGTTCCAGAAGGCATCGCGCCGCGCCACTTCTTCTTGCGAAGCTTCGGAAGCGAGCCGGAGCGGCTCGTAAATCTCGTGACGCTCGCGCACATCCACCCCGCTGAGAAAATCGATGGGCCGCGCCACGACTGCCGCGCTCGCCAATTCAAAAGTACGAGGCCCGATCAAAACCCGGGAGCCGTAGAAACGATTCGCCACGCAAAAACGGCGCGCCAATTCCACCGGTTCGCCCGCCGCGAGCAGCTCGGGCCGGTCGTCTTTCGCCAGCGGCGAAATGATGGTGGTGCCGGAGCTGATCCCCATGTGGACGGTGAATTTTTTCCAAACCTCATCCTTCCCGTCGGCCCGCGCGCTTTCGAAAGACTGCAAAAGCGCGAGCGCGTGTTTGGTGGCCTTTTCCGCCTGGTGCTCGTCCGCCGCGGGGAAACCGAACAAGGCGACGATGCCTTCCCCAGTGACCGTTTCGATGTAAGCGCCTGCCTCGAGAAAGGAAGCCTTCGCGGAACGAATGAATTCCTCATTGATCCGCGCCAGCGTCGCAGGGTCACATTCCTCCGCCAGCTCATGCTTGTTCGCGATGTCGCAGACGACCGCGGTCGTCTCGTAGCTGCGAGCCTCCGCGGCAAAGGACAATTCGCCCGACGCAAGCTGATTGAATTGCGCGCGCGAGACGCGCCCGCGGAAATAAGTGTGCGCAACCCCGGACCGGCTCCGATCGCGAAAAGCGCCGTAAGCGCCGGCCAGGGAAAATCCAAGCAGGAGCGCAGCGATCGGCGCGAGCGGTCGGAATTCCACTCCGAACAAGAGACAAACCCACGACACGGCCAGCGTTTCGAGAACGAGAACCAGGACCGGCCAGATCAAGCGCGGTCGGCTCCGGCTGAGGTCAACCAGCCAGGCAACACCGAAGGCGAGCAGAAAGACGAGCGGGTAGAGCACGAGCACACTCACCACCTTCGTCGCAGCCGCCGCGCCCGGGATCAGAGCGACGAGCGCCTGATCTGCCGGCGCGAGCAGACGCATGGCGTGCGCTGCGATGACCAGCGCGCTCACCAGTACGCTCAATGCGAGCGCTGTTACTAACGAGCGTTTCATGCGCAGACTGCTCTCAATCTTTCTCCGCTGGCGCAAGCGGATAGTGCGAGCGGACCACGAGATCGCTCAGGAACTTATCCGGGGTATCGACCGCCGCCCGCGTCAGAAGGAAGCCGTTTTGGCCGGTGTTCTTTTGCACCAGGCTGAGGCCAAATTGGTAATCTTTGAACAGGTGAGCGCACAGCTCCGGCATCGTCATACGCTCGGCTTGGGCGCGCTCGACCAGGCGCTCCGCGGCACTTTCATCGAAAGTAAGTTCGAGGCCATGCTCCCGCTGAAATTGATCGGCAAATCCAATCACGCTCTGGCGCAATGCAGCAGCTTCCTGGCGATCTCCCTCGGCCATGAGCCGCTCCAGGACGCGCTTCGGTTCGCGCACCAGCTCGCTCGAGACGCGCAGTTGCGTCAACCCAGAGCCGGCCAGGTAATACTTGAAGTCGCGGAGCAATTTCTCCCAAACCGTAAGCAAACCGCGCGCTCCCGTCTTCTCCCGGGCCGCTTCTTCCGCGATGAGACGGAGCGCTTCGTCTTCGAAGCTGATCTGAATTCCGTAAGCGCGGAAGGCGCGTTCGTATTGCCGAAGGATGCTGCCCTCGGAGAATTTCATGATCTTGAAAAGATCGTCTGCACTCAATTGCTCGCAGACCACCCGCACCGGCAGACGCCCAATGAACTCCGGCTCGAAGCCGTACTCGATGAAGTCGTCTGTCCGCACGAGCTGGAACAGCTCGTTATCCATCACCCGCCGCGGCTCGGCGTTGAACCCGATCTGCCCCTGCGCAATGCGCCGCGAGACCTGCTCTTTCAAGCGCTCGAAGGCGCCGCTGACGACGAAGAGAATGTGCCGCGTGCTGATCGTCTCCCGTTTCGCTTTCCCGCCGCGTTTCTGAAATTCGAAGGCCGCCTGCAGCTGCGATTGCAGATCGTTCGCGCTGCGCAGCGGCACCTCCGTTTCTTCCATTAATTTCAGCAGCGTCGTCTGGACGCCGCGGCCGCTTACATCCCGCCCCGCGTGCTGGCTGGCGGCCGCGATCTTGTCGATCTCGTCGATGTAAATGATGCCGAACTGCGCCAGCGCCACGTCGCCATCCGCCTTTTGCACCAACTCGCGGACCAAATCTTCCACGTCGCCGCCGACATAGCCGGTCTCGCTAAACTTCGTCGCGTCCGCCTTCACAAACGGCACCTTGATGAGTTCGGCGATGTGCTTGATCAGATACGTTTTCCCGACGCCGGTCGGGCCAACCAGGATGACGTTCTGCTTGGCGTATTCTGTCTCCTCCGCCTGCGCGGCGTCTTCTTTCTCCAGGCGCCGCTGGTATTTGACGTGGTTGTAGTGATCGCAAACCGCGATCGAGAGCACCTTCTTCGCCTCGTCCTGCTGGATGACGAAACGGTCCAGATGCGTCTTGATATCGCGCGGAAGAAAATCGAAAACGAAATCATCCTCCGCCGCCTTGGTCGGCTTTTCTTCGCTCTCCGCTTCGGCCCCCTCCGGTTGGGCATAGGTCGCAAACGAGACCTTGTCCCCGAAGTTCGATTTCATGAACTCGGAGAGCTTGCTGCGCAATTCTTCAGGCGATGGGAAGGGCGGATTCTGTTCCATGATAAAAATGCTCGCTCACGAACCTTCAGAACGAGGGACGGGAACTTAACATCCAGCCGCGGCGTGTAAACCGGTCGCAGGGCCGGAAAAGCGACTGGTTTTTTGGCCGATTGGTCGGTCGGCTGTAGGTTGCTGGCGATGAGTGAAACGACCGGACACGACCACGCCTGCTGCCATCATTCCGCCACCGAGACGGCAGCTGCTGCCGCCGAGCGCAAACCGGCCAGCAAATATTTCTGCCCGATGTGCGCGGGGGTCGAGTCCGACCAGCCAGGCGAATGTCCGAAGTGCGGCATGGCCCTGGAGCGCAACCCGACTTGGTCGCCTAAGTTGGAGAAGATTTACACCTGCCCGATGCATCCGCAGGTCGAGCAGAGCGCGCCCGGCGATTGCCCGATCTGCGGGATGGCGTTGGAGTTGAAGACGATCTCGAGCGCCGAGGCGGAGGAGGAGAACTCCGAAGTGGACGACATGTCGCGCCGCTTTTGGATCAGCGCCGCGTTGACCGTGCCTGTCTTTCTTCTCGCCATGACGCACATCGTGCCGAACGCGCCGGCGTGGACCATGGGCGAGATGTCGCGCTGGCTGCAATTCACGCTCAGCCTTCCGGTCGTGCTCTGGGGCGGCTGGCCTTTCTTCAAGCGCGGCTGGTCTTCCGTCCGCACCGGCCATCTCAATATGTTCACGCTCATCGCGGTCGGCGTGGGCGCGGCCTTCCTCTACAGTGCGGTCGTCATGCTTGCGCCCGGGATTTTCCCAGCATCCTTCCGCGAACATGGTCGGCTCGGCATTTACTTCGAGTCAGCGGCCATGATCACGGTGTTGGTGTTGTTAGGCCAGGTGCTGGAAGGCCGGGCCCGCGCCCGCACTGGCGCCGCCATTCGCTCGCTCCTCGATCTCGCTCCGAAAACTGCCCGCCGCCTCCGCGATGGCCACGAGGAAGATGTGCCGGTCGATGAAATCGAACTCGGAGACGTTCTCCGCGTCCGGCCCGGCGAAAAAATCCCCGTCGACGGCGAGATCACCGAGGGCCGAAGCACGATTGATGAGTCGATGATTACCGGCGAACCGATGCCCGCCGAAAAAGCGCCGGGCGATACCGTCACCGGCGGCACGGTTAACAAAACTGGCGCGTTCCTGTTGAAGGCTCAGCGCGTCGGCCGCGAGACCATGCTTTCTCGCATCGTCGACATGGTCGCCGAAGCGCAACGCAGCCGCGCGCCCATCCAGGCTTTAGCCGACAAAGTGGCGGGCATCTTCGTCCCCGCCGTCATCGCGTCAGCGCTCATCACCTTCGCGCTTTGGTGGTGGCTGGGGCCGGAGCCGAAGTTCGCTCACGCCATTATCAACGCCGTCGCCGTCCTCATTATCGCCTGCCCCTGCGCCCTCGGGTTGGCCACACCGATGTCGATCATGGTTGGCGTCGGTCGCGGCGCTCAAGAAGGCGTGCTGATTAAAAACGCCGAGGCCATGGAGCGGATGGAAAAGGTGCGGACCTTGGTAGTCGATAAAACCGGCACGCTCACCGAGGGCAAGCCCTCATTAACTGACATCGTGGCCGCGCCGGGCTTCGCCGAAGAGGAGATCATCGCTCTGGCCGCCGCGGTCGAACGTCACAGCGAACACCCCATCGCCGCCGCGATCGTACGGGGCGCGGAGGAGCGAGCGGTTTCGATTTCTGACGCAGCCGATTTCACCTCGGAAACCGGCGGTGGCGTTTCCGCCAAAGTCGGCGACCGCATCGTGCGCATCGGCAAGCCCGCGTTTCTCCACAGCCACGGTCTCCGCGATATGGAGGATCTCGAAAAAACCGCCGCCCAGTTACAAACGCAAGGCCGCACCGTCGTCTTCCTCGCCATCGACAACCGCGCCGCCGGCATCCTCGCTGTGGCGGATAAAATCAAAGAGTCCACTGCCGACGCGATCCGCACTTTGCACGAGAGCGGGATTGAGATTCTCATGCTGACCGGCGACAACGAGAAGACCGCCCGCGCAGTCGCGAACCACCTCAAGATCGACCGCGTGGAAGCCGGCGTCGCGCCCGAACAAAAGCACGCCCGGGTGCAACAGCTCCGCCAAAGCGGGAAAGTCGTGGCGATGGCTGGGGACGGCATCAACGACGCCCCGGCCCTCGCCGCTGCCGACATTGGCATCGCCATGGGCACGGGGACCGACGTTGCCATGGAGAGTGCTGGCATCACCTTGCTCAGAGGCGACCTCCGCGGCGTGGCAAAGGCGATCACGCTCAGCCGCGCCGTCATGCGCAACATTCGCCAGAACCTCTTCTTCGCCTTTATCTACAACGCTATCGGCATCCCGATCGCGGCTGGCTTGCTCTATCCGTTCTTCGGCCTTCTCCTCAGTCCCATCATCGCCGGTGCAGCGATGAGTTTGAGCTCCGTCTCCGTAATCGGAAACGCGCTTCGGCTGCGAGCGGTGACCTTCGCAAGCAGCGATAACACCGCGCGTTCCGCCTGATTTCTGCAGCGGAGCGGGCCACCCGACGTGCGGTTTTCCTCAACCGTCGCGGCCGCAATAAGATACGCGGCAGCCTTCCTTGCAATTGTGGAGGCTACGGCATTTTTCCTGCTTTAATTCGGCAATAACCAATCCGTTTATGCCGTTTAGACCTCGCATCAAGTTGCTTGCCTCTCGCGAAACTGACCGTCCTTCGATCCTCAGGTCGGCCGGTTTTACTTTGGTAGAAACGATGGTCGCAACGGCAGTCGTGCTCACAGCCATCGGCGGCATTTTCATGACCAGCAGCCGCTGCCTGGGGATCGACAAAGCTTCTCATGACATCGCCGCCGCCTCCTCCGCGCTGCATGAGCGGTTGCAACAACTTCAGGCAACGGATTGGGAAACTCTTACCGACAGCGAATCGTACAAGGATCAGGTTTGGACTGACCCTGAAACTGGCACGACCGAGAGTGTGGATGGCCTCCTCAAATCTGCGACGCAGGCCGGGATCGAAGTTCGGCAGCAGGGCGCGGTCGAGTATCTGACCATTTCTGCTTTCCGCCCTGTGGCCAGCGCCTCGCCGACCCCCGGGCCTATCAGCGTGACGCGCACAGCCACGGCGGCCAGCGTCACTTCCGGCACGTCAAATTTAGTCGATGAAAGAATGGTCCGGGTGGACATGCGTTTAGCCTGGACAGACAACCGTCTGGGCAAAGCGCGCTCGCTCGCCGTTTCCGGGGTGGTGGCTCGCCGATGAAATTGCGTTTCGCGGAAAGCCACGGCCGGGCAGCGTTCAGCCTTACAGAAGTGCTGTTGGCTGCTGCCGTCGGATCGCTCCTTCTAGGCGGCCTGATGGCGGGAAGCCTGGCGCTTCATCGCACCTTCGATGCCAGCGACCGACAGGCACGAGCGGAGGCTGATTTGAATCGCCTCGTCGACTACGTGGGCCGTGATCTGGGCAGCGCCTCCAGTGTGAACACTTCCGCCAACGGATCCGTCCTCCTGACCGTGACGACGGGGGACTACTACGATCGCCGCGGGACCTTGAGTGACCCATCGGATGACATTCCCAACACCCCGGTCATCGGCCGTTACGGCGCAGCCTATGGCTCCTCGCCGGTCACGATCAAATATCTGAAAAGCGGCACTCGCATCAGCCGCGAAGTCACGCAGACCGACAACGGCGTCACCACCGTTACGCCGACGTGGATCGCAGACGACGTCAATACTTTCAGCGTCGCTCTCGGAGCGAAAGGAATCGCGACCGTCACGGCCACTTTCTCTACTCTTTACCGGGCGCGCGCGGGTCAGAACGGTGCTCCCGCCGTCACTCTGACGAAACAAATTTATCCCCGAAACCCCAGGACATAAACATGCAAACCAAAAGAAAAAAACCCCTCTCCACTCACGGCGGCGCCCTCATCGCGGCCATTCTCGTTGTTACGATTTTGGCCGGCATGGCCGCTCTCATTCTCTCGAACGTGCTGGCGAAACAGCACAACAGTATCCAGGCCGCCGCTTGGCGGGAGGCGCTCGTCTCAGCGGAAGCTGGCGCCGAACGCGCCATGGCCGAGCTGCGCACCACGGTCGACGACCCGACCCAGGCCTTTAACGGGTGGGTCGTCCTCAAACCGGACGGCACCCAGGCCGCCTCGCAGACGATCGATCGGAGCGGCCGATGGGCGCCTGATTATCGCTTGAGCATGAGCGGAGTGCTTCCGCCGCAACCCGGCGAGACCAAGCAACAGAAATACTCCGTCGTGGTGGACGTGCCGGCCTCGCTCGGCGCCTCCGGTCGACGTTGGAATCAAAGCTACCGCATCCGTTCTACCGGCTATTCGGTCGTGCCGGGACCAGCCCGTATTACGGGCGACAAGCGCGATAGCACTTTGCGAAAACTAACCCTCCTGCGCGATCGCTGGACGCAAACAGCAGCCACTGCACCGGAGGCCAGCCGGACGATCGAGGTCGTCGCGCAACCGGACACGGTTTATAATTACGGCATCATCGCGGAGATCAACTTCAAGATGAACAAGAAGACCTACATCGACGGCTATGACTCGCGCTACGACGACACTTCCACCAACGGCAAATACGATGCGCTGAAACGCACGGCGAACGGCGGCACTATCGTAGCCAACCGTTGGAAAAAGAACTCGAAGCCGGACCCCCTCAACCAGGTGGCAGAGAAATTCGATGTCGGTAAGGCCACCATCTTCGGCGACCTCTTGATCAAGGGCAGCCTCAAAAACGTGAAGAATTTCGAAAACGTTCAGGGCAACAAGGTCACCAATTTCAGCGTCAGCACCCCGACCAATACAACGCCGGCGTGGACTACGGGCGTGAACGTCATCGACACCCTCGACGGCAAAGTTCCGAGCAGCCTCATGGCCACCTATAAGACAGCGGAGAAGCAAGCCAAAGCGGGAGGTGCCGTGGCCCAGTTCGCAGCGAAGAACGCCACCGCGGCAGCCATTCTCGCTGCCAAAGGCATGGAATTAAAAGGCGGCGCCGATCCTTTATTTCCGACCCGGTTCAAAGTCAAAAAAATCGACGTGGACAAGAAGGACGAATCACTCGTTTTCAACAATCCGCCGGGCGCGAGCGAGAGCTGGATCGAACTTTGGGTGACCGATGAAATGAAGGTGCAAAAGGGCGGCACCCTCTTCATCTCTGCTGGAGTCCACGCGACGATTTTTGTGGAAGGCAAAGTGGAAGTTAAGGAAACCAAGCGAGATCCCAACAAAGACCCGAACGCGTTCTCGAACGACGATAATGGAGGGTTCATCCTGGAAAGCGGATTCGCGGCCGATCTTCAGCTCGTTGGATTGGAGAGACCCGAAAGCAGTAAGGAGACCGACGACGAATATTCCGCGAAGAAGCGCAGCGGGAAGATGACGATCTCCGACGCAGACTTCACCGGGGTGATCAATGCGCCCGATTGGGATATCGATTTCAAACCGAAGGATTGGGACAAGGAAGACACCGTCTTCGGCGGCCAACTCTACGGTTCAGTCCTGGGCCGGAAAGTGAAGATCGGCAACGGGGCCGATATCCACTACGACGAGTCACTCGGCGATGCCGGTCGCGTGCTGAGCTACTCCATCGCAGGCTGGAACGAGATCTAAGCGTCACGCGGCAGCGCTTCGCCGCTGCAATTAGCGACACGGGGAATGGCCTGGATGGGGGTGGCCACCTCATTTCACCCAGGAAAAAACAGCGCCGTAGCGAAGAGCTTGCGCAATGGGCTAGGATGGCGCGGTGAGTCATTGCCATGTCATCAACCCAAGGGGCGTCCTAGCCCGTTATGTCCGAATCGACTAACGATCTGCGCGCTGAAATCGAGCGCCTCGTCCGCGAGAACGAGGAGCTAAAGTCGCGCTCGAAATCGTCGAGCAACGTCCTCACTTCCATCGAAGGCCTCGAGACCTTCGCGATGCGGATCGGCCCGGACGAAGCCATCCTCCATCTCAACACCTCCTTCGCGCGCTACCTCGGCGTGACGAAGCGGGAGGAACTCATCGGCCAAAAGGCCAGCGTCCTCCGCCGTTTCCTCAACCAAGAAATGCTGATGGCGATCGTGCGCCCGGCCGAAGGTCAATCGCTCATGCGGGTGGCGCACGACGACCACGGCAAGGTCTACGAAATCAAAACCACCCTGCGCGCCGGCATGCTCGACGTGGTCATGCAGGACGTGACCGACGAGCAGCAGTTCCGCAGCCTCGTGCAGCGCTATGTGATGAAGGATTTCGAGAATCTTTCCGAGGAAGATTTGCGCACGTTCCGTTTTCCGGAGCGGCGCTTCATGACGATCAGCTTCACCGATTTGCGCGGGTTCACCGCCCTCACGGAACGGCTCAGCCCGGAGGAGGTGCGCGGCATGGTCAACGCCTATTACGAGGAGGCGATTCGCACGGTGGAGGAGAACGACGCCACCGTCATCCAGCTGATTGGCGACGCGGTCATGGCCTTCTACGGCGCGCCACGCTACTTCAAAGATCACGCCCTGCGCGCGATCAAGACCGCCTGCGAGCAGGTGGAAAAGGTCAACGAGCTCTGCGAGCGCTACGCGCGCTCCGGCAAAGAAATGTGCACCTGCGGCGTCGGCATCAACAGCGGCGACGTCGTCCTCGGCAACATGGGCGGCGCGGGCAAGCAAACCTACACTGCGCTCGGCGCGGCCGTGAATCTGGCGTCGCGCATTTGCGGCGCGGCGCAGGGCGGCCAGGTCTTGCTCACGGAAGTAGTTTTAAATTCCGCCCTCGAATCGCTCCCGCCCGGCTGGGAAGTGAGCGAAAGCCGTTCGCTCCTCGGCGGCGAAGAGGAGGACCTCTCGAAAGTAGGCGGCAAAATCGAAGGGGTGCAGCCGTTGCCAGACAATCTCCGCGGCAAAATCATTTCCATCGGCCCCGGCCTAACGACTCAAAACAACCCGCCCGCCTTTACCTTTCGCTACCTCTACCTCCTGACGCCGAAGGGTGCGAAGGAGCTGCCAGTTCTCACGGTCGAGCAGGCGCGCCACGGCCGGAAGTCGCGCTTCCTCAGCGAGGAACGCGCCACCACGCAGCAGACCGAAGTGGTGGTGGGAAAATATCACGTCATCGAACCGATCGGCGAAGGCGGGATGGGCAAGGTTTGGAAGGCGCGCGACCAATTCGGCAACATGGTCGCGATCAAAATGTTGACCGCCGGACAGAGCGCGTCCGCTAATCAACTCCAGCGTTTCAAACGCGAAGCCGCGGTCATGGCCAAGCTTTCGCATCACAATATCTGTCGCATCCACGAGATCGGCGAAGCGGAGGGCGCCACCTTCATTGCCATGGAATTCGTCGATGGCGTTTCTCTGGGCGACGTCATCCGGCACAGTGCCAACAGCACGATTGGCGGTGTTCGTTCGCGCGGCACTCCCGGCCGCAAGAGCGAGCTGACCGACCTCGTCTCTTCGATTAAGCGCGACAAAAAAGCCGCGTCCGCCTCCCGGACGTCTACCGGAGCGAGCGGTCCGATGATTCCGGATTCCGGCACCTCGCCGGCGGGTGCCGCGGCCCTCTCGCCTCCCGCCAAAAACGACAGCGGCTCCACCGTGCTTTCACTGCCGATGCAGCGCGTGCTCGCCCTGATGTCGAACATCTGCGAGGCGGTGCAATTCGCGCATGAGCATGGCGTTCTCCATCGCGATCTGAAACCGGAGAACATCATGCTCCGCCCGGATGGCACGCCGGTGGTGATGGATTTCGGCCTCGCCAAATTGGAGGACGATCCCCAGGAATTCTCCATCTCGATCGAAGGCCAGATCGTGGGCACGATCGAATACATGGCGCCGGAGCAGGCGCAATCGAGCAAGCACGTGACCGAGCGGGCGGACGTCTACAGCCTCGGCGCCATCCTCTACCAACTCCTCACCGGCCGGAAGCATTACACCTCTAGCGGCAGCCTCCTGCAGGACGCACAGACGTTGCAGGATTACGAGTCGCCGCCCCTCCGCCAGTACAACAAAGAGATCGATCGTGATCTGGAGACGATCGTTCTCAAATGCCTCCGCCCCATCGCGACGCAGCGCTACACCAGCGTGCGCCACATGCTGGAGGATTTGAAACGCTACCAGGCCGGCGATTCCATCACCGCCCGCGCGCCCAGCATCGCCGACCGCGTCGTCAAACGCGTCCGCAAACATCGCACGCCAGTGTTGTTCTCCGCCCTCCTCCTCGTCGTCGGCCTCATTTTCGGCGGCTACGCCTTGGTCGAGTACCGCAAACAGTGGGGCGATTGGACGAAGGAATTCGCCACCGACTTTTCGACGGCGCCTTCGCCCGGCCCCGAGCAGACGACATGGTTAAACGAGCGCTTCTCCTTCCTCGACAAAGAAGCGCGCGCGCCCGTCGAGCCATGGCCGGTGCGCGATGGCGCCATGCTCATGAAGCAACACGAATGGTGTTGGCTCGGGAACGTGCGCATCCGCGACGACACGAAGGTGTTTGTCGAACTCGGCTTCAAAGGCAAACCGGAGGCCTTCCAGATCTGCATCAACAGTCGCAAGAAACTGCGCCAGTGGGAGAACAATCCGCCCGGCTATTCCTGCCGTGTCGGAATTTGGGCGGGCGCGATGGACATCGTCACGCGCAACGAAGTCGATCGGCGGAATGACTTCAGCAGCCTGGTCGTCTCCTCACTTCCGAAAATGCTGGTCCAAAACCCAGCCGAAGAATCCGCGGAGGCCGGGCGCACGCGCAAGGTCACGTTATCCTTCCAGCGCCAGGGCGAGAAAGTGACTTTGCAGGTCAACGGCAAAGATGTTTATCACGAGACTTACCTCATGCCGCTCCTGCTCGAGAGCGACGAGAAGGGCGGCGATCCCGGGCAATACGAAAATATCGGCATCCGCACTTGGGGCCAGAACGTCGAGGTCCGTTCCATTTACGCCTATCGCTTTAAGCTGCCGGAAAAAGCGAGCCCGACCGTGGCCGGCGATGCCCTCGCCGAGACCGGACATCTACAGGAAGCAATCGCGAAATACCGCACCGTCGCGCTGGATTACGCGAAGGTCTCCCCCGCCATCGCGAGCCTCGCTTTGACCAAGGGCTACCTGCTCGCCACCTACCGGAACGATGTCGCAGAACGCGACCGTTTCCTCGCGCGCCTGCGCCGTATCCCCAAGCCCGCGCGTTGGAATTTCCTGCAGGACAACCGGCACGCCGAGCATTTGCAAAAAGTGCAGGAGGCGGAAACGCTCGCGCTCTGGAAGGAGGGCAAACGCAAGGAAGCGCTCGCCCAATTCCCCGCCATCTTCCAATCCAACCCAGAGACACGCATCGTTCTCGAGTGTCTCCGTGCCGGCCGGGAAACTCCCGCGGCAGATGAGAGCGCGGAGTTGCTCCGCTGGGCGGCGCGCACCACGCGGCTGGCGGGGTTGAACTTGCGCTCACTCGGCCTAACGAATCTGACTGCGCTCGCCTCGACGCAAACCCTGCGCGGCCTCGATTGCCGAAGCAATCAGCTCAGCGGTCTGGAAGCGTTGCGCGACATGACCAACCTGCGCGCGCTCTATTGCACGGAGAACCGCATCAGCAGTCTGGAGCCGATCCAGGGGCTCAAGCTTTTTGAATTCTTTTGCGAAGGCAACCGGATTGAGAGTCTCGCCCCGGTGGCCGGCATGCCCTCTGGAGACACTCTATTGCAGCCGCAACCAAATCACCGACCTCTCACCGCTCAAAGGCCATCCGCTCTACGCCCTCGATTGTTCCGAGAATAGCATCACTTCGCTCGACGCCGTGGCGGAGTTGCCCGTGCTTAACCAGCTCTATTGCGGCAACAACCAAATCAAAAACCTGGAGCCGCTCCGGCGCGCTCCACAGCTCGAGTATCTCGACGTCAGCGCGAATCAAATCGAGAGCCTGGCGCCGCTGGCCGGCCTCAAGCTCCAGGACCTGAACTGCAGCGCCAATCCACTCGTTAGTCTGGAACCGTTCGTCAGCGCGGGCGATCCGCCGCCCTCCTTCGCCTTCGATTGCGATACGCTCCCAAGCGAGGAAATCCAGCGCGCGGTTGGCGTTTGGATGGGTAAAGGCCTGAAAGCTCCCGTCGCTTCTGCGCTCCTGCTCCTCGCCGTTCGCAGCGGCCAGCTTGGAGAAATCAAAGCGATTGCCTCGGAGCGCAACGGCCATCGTTATCTCTACGTCCAGAAACTTCTCAATGCCGAGGCGGCCGCTCAATTTTGCCAGCGTGCCGGCGGGCATTTGGTCACAGTGACGAGCGACGAAGAAAACAATTACCTCAATCAAATCGCGCCCGCTGGCGCCACCTGCCGTCTCGGTCTCAACTTCGATCAGGGCAAGGCGCGCTGGGTCACGCCCGAGCCAGTCGCCTACATGCCCGAACAAACCGAGTTCCGCCCACAGGACAAAGTGGCGACCTGGCGCGGCGGTCTCTGGGTTTCCTCCAGCCGGGACAAGCCGATGCCCTTCATCATCGAATGGGATTGAGCGCCCCCTTCTCCAGCGCCGGGCGAGAGAGCGCGAGCGCCGCGCGGCCAACGGTGCGGGGCAAATTCCTCTGGCTGGGCGAAGAAAAATTCTACGTCAAGGGAGTCACCTACGGCGCGTTCACGCCGCGCGCGGATGGCGCATATCACGACCCGAGCGTGATCGAAAATGATTTCGCGCAGATGGCCGCCAACGGGATTAACGCGGTCCGCATTCCGCACACCGTGCCGCCGCGCTCGCTCCTCGATGCCGCGCAACGCCACGGCTTGCGGGTCATGGTCGGCCTTTCCGCTGAGCAATACTTGGGATACCTGATCGATCGCAAAAAGACCGTCGCGGAGATCGAGCACACCATCGTGCAGGAAGTAGCCCGCTGCGCCGCGCACCCCGCGCTTCTCTGTTACGCGCTCGGGAACGAAATCCCCGCCCCGCTCGTGCGCTTTTTCGGGCGCCGGCGCGTCGAGCGTTTCCTCCATCGCCTTTATCGCGCGGTGAAGTCGGCCGATCCGGACAGCCTCGTCACCTACGCCAATTATCCGTCTACCGAATACCTCCATCTGCCCTGGCTCGATCTGTCGTGCTTCAACGTCTATCTCGAGACGCAGCCGGCCTTTGACGCTTATCTCGCGCGGTTACAAAATCTGGCGGACGATCGTCCGCTCCTCATGGGCGAGCTGGGTCTCGACAGCATCCGCCACGGCGAAGCGACGCAAGCCACCGCAATCACATGGCAGCTCCGCTCTGCCTTCGCGAGCGGCTGCGCGGGCGCGTTTGTCTTCTCCTGGACGGATGAATGGTTTCGCTCCGGCGCGCCGACGGAGGCATGGAGCTTTGGCCTAACGAAGGCCGACCGCCAACCCAAGCCAGCCCTGGCCGCCGCGCGCCGCGTTTTCGCGGAAGCACCCTTCCCGTCGGAGATAACTTGGCCGCGCATCTCCGTGATCGTTTGCACGCACAACGGAGAGAGCACCATCAGCGAATGCCTGAACGGATTGAGCGCGCTAAATTATCCGGAGAAGGAGGTGATCGTGGTGGACGACGGCTCCACCGACGGCACCGCGGGGATCGCGCGCGGTTTTGGCGTGGAGATTATCAGCGCGCCGCACGGTGGACTTTCTGCCGCGCGCAATCTCGGTTTGGCCGCCGCCAGCGGGGAGATCGTGGCGTACATCGACGACGACGCCTGGCCCGATCCCGACTGGTTGAAATATCTCGCGCAGACTTTTCGCGACGATCGCTGGGCTGGCGTGGGCGGTCCAAACCTCGAGCCACCCGGCGATGGCGCGGTCGCCGATAGCGTGGCGAATTCACCCGGCGGCCCGGTGCACGTATTGGTGAGCGACATCGAGGCCGAACATCTCCCGGGCTGCAACATGGCGTTTCGCAAAACAGCGCTCGAAGCGATCGGCGGATTTGACGCTGGCTTCCGCGTCGCGGGCGATGACGTGGATGTCTGCTGGGCGCTGCAAGCGGCGGGTTTCAAGCTCGCGTTCAGCCCGGCAGCGGTCGTCTGGCATCACGCACGCACCACGGTGGGCGGTTATTGGAAACAGCAATACGGCTACGGCCGAGCGGAAGCGCTTTTGGAAGCGAAGTGGCCAGAGAAATATAACGCCGCGGGCCACCCGACCTGGCTCGGCCACGTCTATGGGCAAGGCGCCACGCAGATGCTGACGTGGCGGGAAAAAATCTATCGCGGCGTGGGCGGCGGCGCGCCGTTTCAATTCGTCTACCCGTCGAAAGCGAGCGCGCTCGGCCTCCTGCCGACCATGCCCGAGTGGTATCTCCTTCTTGGCGGGCTCGGCCTGCTGTGCGGCCTGGGCGTTTTGTGGAAGCCGCTTCTCCTGGCCGGGGTGCTTTTTATTTTCGGCGCGATCCTTTCACTCGCGCATGCAACGCTCAATGCGCGCCGGGCCAACTTCCGCGCGCCGCTGATGGGCGAATCGGAAATCCTGCGCCGCCGCGCGCTGATCGCAGGCCTGCATATCCTCCAGCCGATCGCGCGTTTGAGCGGGCGCTTAAGCGCGGCCCAACGCGTCTGGCGCAAACCGGGTCGCGCTCCGTTCGTGTTTCCGTGGCCGCGCGCTTTCCTGGTCAATTGTTCCACTTGGGACGACGCCCGCGCGACGCTGCGCGATCTTGAAGCAAGCCTGGAAGGCGAGCTCACCTCTGTTCGCGCCGGCGGAGCATTCGATGGCTGGGATTTGGAAGCGCGCGGTGGAATCCTGGGCGGGATGCGCATCGTCACGGCCGTCGAAGACATCGCTCCCGGCGTGCACCTGGCCCGCATCCGGGCGCGACCGCACTGGTCTCTTCGCGGACTCGTCGTGCTCGGCCTCTGCGTCCTGCTCGCGCTGGCGGCGGGATGCGATGGCGCGTCGTGGGCCGCGGGCTTACTCGCGCTGGCGGCGGCGGCCTTGCTGGCGCGTGCAATATATGAAGCGGGCGCGGTCATGGCGCTGGTGCGGCAGTTGAACGAGAGCCGCACCTGTGAGACTAAGTGAACCGTGAACGCACGCCGCGTCTTGCAGGCCTTCCGGGCCGCCTTCGCTCTGCTCGCCACCGCTGCGTGGTTGCTGGCGAGCAATCACTGCGTGGTGGCTGGTCTTTTGCCTGCGCCGAGCACAACGCAGGGCGCACACGAACATTGCCCCGGTCACAAGTCGCCCGAGCAGCCGAAGAAGAACGGGGGCTGCGATGGCCAGAATTGCTGCAAATCCCTCTCCGCGCTCGCCCCCATCTCGGCGAAAATTCTGGCAGCGGTTAATTCCATCGCCATCCCGCGGGAAGACTACCCCGCGGTGGAGACGAATGTTTTCGGAGAAGGCGGCGGAGTGCTTCTTTGCGAACTCGATACCGGTCCGCCGTCGGCCGTTTCTTTTGCCGAAGCCGTCCTTCAGCAGAGCCTGCTCGCGCACGCTCCGCCTGTTCGCGCCTAACGACCTCGCAGCCCGCCGCGCGGGCCTTGTGATTTCGTGGCTTCCCGCTTTCGCCGACCGCGCACTAGCGCGCGCGGCCGCGTATTTCTCCTAACCTCAACCCTGACTTCCAACACTATGAAAAACCAAATCCGAAAAATTCAAACCACTCTCGCCGCCTGCCTGCTTCTTATCGTCTCTGCCACCGGTCTCCGCGCCGCTGACATCTCCGAAAACGACACTCTCTTTTTGATGCGCTACGAACAAGTGCGCGCCGGTCTCGCGGCGGATAATTTGGAAAAAGCCAAACAGGCCGCGGGCGAATTAGGCGATGAAGGCAAACCGATCGTCGAGAGCAAGGACCTTGCGACGGCGCGGGTCAAGTTCGCCACCTTGAGCGAACGCGCCGTCAAACTGGCCAAGGGGCAGGACGGTTTCTACGTCGTGCGCTGCCCGATGTTGAAAAAAGAATGGGTCCAAAACGCGACCACCATTTCCAATCCCTACGCCGGCAAGTCGATGCCGACCTGCGGCGTGATCAAGAAGTAAACCCCGCCCGGATTTCCGGGCACAACCAGAAAGAAAAACACCATGAAAACAATGCAGACCCTGTTAGGAATCGCGGCCGCGGCCGCCTTTGTCACCAGCCCGCTCTTCGCTGCCGAAGAAGCCGGCAAGAAACATGAACACGCCGCGGGCGAAACCAAAAAAGTGACCGGTGAAGTCGTGGACCTCGCCTGTTACCTCGACCATGGCGCGACCGGCGCGGATCACGCCGATTGCGCGAAGAAATGCATCACCGGCGGGTTGCCCGTGGGCTTGAAAGCCGCCGATGGCAAGACCTACCTCCTGATCGGCGATCATGCGCCGATGAATAAGGAGCTGGCCGAATACGCCGCCAAAACGATCACGGTCGAAGGGAAGGTCGTTTCCCACGACGGGATCAACATGATCGAGAACGCGACCATCCAGAAATAACGCGGAGACGATCCTATGCTCGAGCACCTCAGCAATCCCGAATACGTTCACACCTTGCTGAACCCGCTCCCGGTCTACGGACTGATGGCGGGGGTGCTCGGGCTCATCGTCGCGGTCGTCACGCAATCGCGCGCGGCGCGCATCACCGCGTTGAGCATCGTCTTTGTCTGCGCGCTTTCCGCGTGGCCGGTCTATGAATACGGCGAGCAAGGTTACGATCGCGTCCTCGCGATGGCGGATACCGACGGCGCGGCCTGGCTGAAAGAGCATATGGCTCGCGCCGATAAATTAATCTACCTCTTCTACGCGCTCGCCGCGCTCTCCGCGGTGGCTTTTGCCGTGGAATGGAAAACGCCGCGCGTAGCCGTGCCGCTCGCCCTGGTCATCATTCTCCTCGCGGGCGGAACGCTCGGCGCCGGCGCCTACATCGCGTATGCCGGCGGACGAATTCGACACCGCGAGTTCCGTTACGATCCGCCGCCCGCTCCGCGTCCTGAGTCCGAACACGAGCATGAACATTAGCGGCTCGTCAGCCCTGGCTCTCCTCGCCACGGTCGCGCTCGCCGCGGGCTGCGCGATCGCGCCGCCGTCTGTCTCCACTTCGCCTAACGACCCAAGCAACCCAGACGCGCCGGCCAGCGCCACGCGTCCGCTGCAACCCGGCCTCGTAGCCGGCGCCTCCAGCTTCCTCGCGCCAGCGAAGAATAAATCACCAGCGCCGCCGATGCATCATGGCAGCCACGGCACTGACCAGGTCGCCGGTTCCCCACACAACCCGGCCGAAGCGGAAGTGGCCGCGGAGTTGCGGCGCGAACCGTCGCCCGCCATTCCGACGAGCGAGCAACTGCAATCAGTCCATCCCTCGGAGTACACCTGCCCGATGCATCCGGAAATCCATCGCGACAAGCCCGGCGAATGCCCGGAATGCGGGATGGCGCTGGTCGCGCGTGAGTCGCTCAAGAAAAACACCGCAACCGAGGACCGACCGTGAAACTGCTCGCCCTCGCTCTCGTCCCCTCGTGCGCGGCGCTCGCTCTCAGCGGCTGCGCTTTGAACGCCAAGCCGGCCTCGCAGGAATTGGAGCAAGCGATCGCGCAACGCACCGGCAAGACGACACGCTGGCTGCGGTCCGGGGAAGAGGAAGCGGAAGCAAAGCGGGCCGTGCGCGATTTACTCAGCCGACCGCTCCATGCCGATTCCGCCGCCCAAGTTGCCCTGCTCAACAACCGCCATCTGCAATCGAAGCTGGCGAAATTCGGTATCTCCTACGCCGATTACATCGAGGCCTCGCTCCCAGCCAATCCTCATCTCGCGGCCAGCTTTCGTTTCCCGGATCGTCCGCCGTCGGCCACCAACATTGAGTTCTCGGTCGCGCAAAACATCGTCGGCCTCCTCCTCATTCCGCTGAAGAAAAGCGTAGCCCAGCGCGAGCTGGAGATGACGAAGCTGCGCCTGGCCAGTGAAGTCCTCGGCCTCGTCGCGGAGACGAAGAGCGCGTTCTATCGCTTGCAGGCGCAGGAGCAGTTGCGCGGCCGGCTCGACTTGATCGTGCAGAGCAATGAAGCCTCCGCCGATTTCGCGAAACGCTTGCACGACGCGGGCAACATCACCGATCTCGCGCTGGCCAACCAACAGGCGCTCTCCAGCCAATCGCGCGTGGAAGTGGGCCAGCTCCTCGCGCAAATGCGCAGCAGCCGGGAGGAACTCAATCGCCTGATGGGCTTGTGGGGCGCCGAGACGGAGTGGCGAGTCGGCGCGCAGTTGCCGGCCATTCCCGGTCGCGAAATTTCGCTTGGGAATCTGGAAGCAAAAGCGATCGCCCAGCGCGTGGACATCGCAGCGATGCGTGCGCGCGTGGATAGCGTAGGTGCGGCTCTGGCCTTGAAACAAAAAACTCGCTTCACGCCAGTGGACATCTCGCTGGGCGGCAGCACCGAGCGCGAAACCGAAGGCCAGAGTGTGACCGGCCCGACCCTGGATGTGCAGCTGCCGATCTTCAACTTCGGCCAGGCCGGCATCGCACGGTTGGAAGCGCAACACGCGCAGGCGAAACGCGACCTCGAAGCAGCCGCGATCGACGCCCGCTCCGAAGTGCGCGAAGCGCGTGATCTCATCATCGCGCAGCGCGATCTCGCGGAATATTTCCGCACCGTTCTTCTCCCGCAGCGGCTGGTGATTTTGAACCAGACACAATTGCAATACAACGCGATGCAGACCGGTCCGCTCGAATTGTTGAATGCAAAACAGCGGCAGATCGAGACCGAGCGCGCCTACATTAACGCGTGGCGCGATTATTGGATCGCGCGCGCAGAATTGGAGCGCGCGCTGCACGGCGGCTCCGGTGGCCGGCGAATGTCGCTGGGCGAGGACGCAGCCGCTTCATCGTCCGCCCCAGCACAAGGAGGCCACTGATCATGATTACTAGACGCAATTTCTTAACCCGAGCCGGAGCCGTCGCAGGCGGCGCGGCCTTCCTGACCAAGGTGGCTTCCGCGGAAGCGGACGAACGCGCGCTGGCCTCGCCAACGCCGCACGGCATTGCTTCGCGGAGCGACAATCGCCGCGCAGATGACGATGCCCTTCCGCCCGCGCAACCGGGAGTTGATTACACTCCCAGTGGTTACTCCCAACGGCGCGACGCTGCCATGGCACGTCGTCGCCGGGGTGAAGGTCTACCACCTTGTCGCAGAAGAAGTGGATCACGAGTTTGCCCCGGGCTTGAAGGCGTTTTGCTGGGGCTATAACGGACGCGTCCACGGGCCAACCATCGAAGCCGTGGAAGGCGATCGCGTCCGCATTTACGTGACGAACAAACTCCCCGCCGCCACCACGGTGCATTGGCATGGCGTGATCCTGCCAAACGGGATGGATGGCGTTGGCGGGTTAACCCAGCCCGTCATTCAGCCGGGCGAGACTTTCCGATACGAGTTCACCCTGCGGCAACACAGTACCGAACATGTATCACTCGCATCACGACGAGATGACGCAGATGGCGATGGGTTTGATGGGGATGTTCATCATTCATCCGCGCCGCCCGCGAGTGCGACCGGATCGGGAGTTTGCGATCATGTTGAGCGAATGGCGGGTGGACGTGGGCACGCACCGGCCGAACCCGAATGAGATGACCGACTTCAATCTCTTGACCATGAACGCGCGCGTTTTCCCCGGCACTCAGCCGATGGTGGTGAAGCGAGGCGATCGGGTGCGCATCCGCATCGGCAACCTCTCGGCGATGGATCATCACCCGATTCATTTGCACGGCCACGAGTTCAAGATCGTGGGCACGGATGCGAGCGATAGCGATGAAGAGATGATTCGCCACGAACGCCTGGAAGGGACCGTGCTGGTGCCGGTTGGGCAGACGCGCGCGATCGAATTCATCGCCGACAATCCGGGCGATTGGGCGATGCATTGTCATATGACGCATCACGTCATGAACCAGATGGGGCACAAGTTTCCGAACATGATTGGGGTGGAGCCGCCGGATGACGCGAAGATTCGCCAAACGCTTTTGCCCGGCTACATGACGATGGGAACCGAAGGCATGGCCGACATGGGCGACATGGGAATGAAGGTGCCGCGAAATAGCCTACCGATGGTGGGCGGCCACGGGCCGTTCGATTACATCACGATGGGCGGGATGTTTAACATTCTGAAGGTGCGCGACGATCTGACGAACTACGAGGATCCGGGTTGGTATAAACATCCGCCCGGCGAAGTAGCGACTGTGGCGAGCGCCGAAGAGCTGAAACGCGACGGGATCGAGCCCACTGGCCGCAATGCGGGGCGACCGGGCGCGGGATGAAACAAGGAAGAACAAAGGGGGACAAATGGATTGGCTCTGGATGAGTTTATATCACGCACTGGCGATGGCCTGGATGACCTTCTGGGCGCTGGTGCTCGGCTTCAGTATCTCGGCGGCGCTGCAGACATTTGTCAGCAAAGAACAAATGACGCGCGCGTTTGGTCGGACCAGTTTCAAGTCTGTCGCAGCCGCAACCGGCTTCGGCGCGGCGAGCAGCTCCTGTTCGTACGCAGCGGCGGCCGCCGGGCGCAGCGCGATACAGCAAGGCGCCGCGCTCATCCCCGCCCTCGCCTTCATGTTCGCGTCGACCAATCTCGTGATCGAACTCGGCATCGTGCTTTGGCTTTTGATGGGCTGGCAATTTGTCCTCGCGGAAGTGGTCGGCTCCTTCGTGCTCATCGCCCTCGTCTGGTTGCAGGTGAAGTGGGTGATGCCGAAATCGGTGCAGGAAGAGGCTAAGCGCCATGCGCAAGAACGAGGCGGCGGCGGCGAGTCGCACAGCTGTCATGGCGATGGCGGTGGCGAGCATGAGCACGATGGCAACGGTGCGAAGACGGGGAAGTGGACCGCGATGGCAAACGCGTTCGTCATGGATTGGACGATGCTTTGGAAAGAGTTGTTAGGCGGATTCATTATCGCCGGATTCATCGCCACGCTGGTGCCGCCGGCCTGGTGGCAGGTGCTCTTTCTGCAAAGCGGCCCCGCGCCGCTGCGTTTGATCGAGAACGCAATCGTCGGACCGCTCATCGCGATCGGCTCCTTTGTCTGCTCGGTCGGCAACATTCCGTTGGCCAGCCATTTTTGGGCGAGCGGAATCAGCTTCGGCGGGGTGATCGCATTCATCTTCGCCGATCTCCTCGTCATCCCGCTCATCATCATCTACGGCAAATATTACGGCGCGCGGGCCGCGGCCTGGATCTGCGGCATCTTCTTCGTCGCCATCGTGACTGCCGGGATCGTGGTCGATCTGCTCTTCAGCGTGCTTGGCTTGATTCCGCAGGGGGAACGCCCGCCCAGCGCAGTCTCGCATTCGATGATCAAATGGAATTACACGAGCTGGCTCGATCTGATTGCGCTCGTCCTCGCCGGCTGGTTGGTCTTTCTCTATTATCGGAATCGCGGCAAGGGCGCATCCGCTCATCATCACTAGAAGATCGTTCGACCGATGAGATATCTTTCCTGCTCTGCGCTCCTTCTCGCACTCGCGCTTCTCGGCGCCTGCCGCCGTCCGTATCCGACCGCGCCGGACAGGGAAGCCATCGCGCAGGTCGAGAAAGCTTTCCACGATGCGCTCGGGAAGGGCGATCGCGAAGGAGCGATGGCGTTCCTCGCACCCGATGCGGAAATTCTCGAGATGGGCCTGCGCGAGAACCGGAGCGAATACGCCGCGCAGCATCTGCCCGCCGATATTGAGTTCGCGCAGGCGGTCGCGAGCGTGCGCGGGCCGCTGATTATCCGGCAGGATGGAAACGTGGCCTGGACCACGCTGACGACTCGGAGTACGGGGACATTTCGCGGACGGGCGGTGGATTCTGAAAACGCCGAGTTGATGGTGCTCGCCAAAAACGGCGAGCGATGGCAAATTCGCGCCATCCACTGGTCGGGCCATCCGCACCGAGTGGGCGATTGATCCGATCATGCGCACGCTCCTTCGCTCTCGCTTTCACTCTGCGCTCGTCGTTGCCGTCCGACTTGCTTTCGCGGTCGTGCTCGGTCTCGCAACGGTGACGGCGGCGCGGCCGGGCAACGAAATTCCGGCCGGCCCGGAGCGCAGTTGCTGCCCGAGTATGATGGTAGAGGCAGGCCATTGTCCGGCCCAGCCGCTGCAAGGCATGAACGGCTCCTGTTGCAGCACGCCCCTTTGTTTTCATCTCTTTTTGCAGACGGGCGAAATCCGCCTCGCTCCCGGGTGCGCCGAGGTGCAATGGGAGAGCGTGGCCGTGAATACGGTCCTCCGCCTGGAGCGGCCGCCGGTCCCGCCGCCGCGCGCCTAACGAATCTTCGCGTTGTTCCGCCACCATGCTGTGGCGGTGATTTCACTCATTCATTACGAAAGGAAAATAATGAAAATATTCTTAGCTATTGCTGCGCTCGCGCTGGTCATGGGATCGGCGCACGCGGTCGCTCCGTCGGCAGGTTGCTGCGACGGCGGCGCCTGCTGCTTGGCGCAAAGCAGCTGCTGCCTGGAGTAAACTCCCGCGCAGTTGCGTAGTCTCACGAGCCCCTGCCGAGCGATCGGCAGGGGTTTCGTTTTTTCCCGCCCGAACGGCCGACCCCCGCAGATGAAAGCTTGTCCTGCTGGAGCCGGGTTTCTACAGTCCTGCTCCATGTCCTTTCCTCGCCTCTCGCGCCTGGCCTTCTTGCTCATGATCCCACTCGCTTCCTCCGTCCGCGCCGATGAAGGCATGTGGCTGTTCAATAATCCGCCGCTCAAACAGCTGCAGGAGAAATATCAATTCGAGCCCACCCCGGCGTGGCTCGAGCATTTGCAGAAAGCGAGCGTGCGCTTCAATTCCGGCGGGTCCGGCTCCTTCGTCTCCGCGAATGGGCTCGTCATCACCAATCATCACGTCGGGCTCGACACCCTGCAGAAGTTCAGCACCGAGAAGAACAACTACGTCCGCGACGGCTTCTACGCCAAAACCGGCGCCGAGGAAGTGAAGGCGAACGATCTCGAACTCAACGTCCTGCTTTCGATCGAGGATGTGACCGAGCGCGTGAACGCGGGCGTCCCGGCAGGCGCTTCCGGCGATGATGCGAGCAAAGCACGCGCGAAAGCGATCGCGGCCATCGAGCAAGAGAGCCATGAAAAATCCGGCCTGCGCTCGGACGTGGTCACGCTTTACCAAGGCGGCGTTTACAATCTGTATCGCTACAAACGCTACGATGATGTCCGCCTCGTCTTCGCGCCCGAGCAGCAGATCGCATTCTTCGGCGGTGACCCGGACAACTTCGAGTATCCGCGCTTCGACCTCGATGTCTGCATCTTCCGCGTCTACGAGAACGGCGAGCCGGCCAAGGTCGAACACTTCTTGAAGTGGAACAGCAAAGGACCGGCCGACGGCGAACTGACTTTCGTGAGCGGCCATCCCGGCCGAACCGATCGGCAGCTGACGACTGACGAATTGGCCGAGACGCGCGACCAGGAAGTGCCGTATCTCTTGTCGCTGTTTCATCGGCGGGAGGCCATGCTCGGGTCATTCGCCAAACGCAGTTTCGAAAACGCGCGGCGCGCGCGGGAAGACCTCTTCGGGATCGAGAACAACCGCAAGCGTTACAACGGCTATCAAGCCGCACTCCTCGATCCAGAAATCTGGAATGCGATCGACGAGCGTCAGCAACGACTGCAGGCGGCGATGAAAGCCGATCCGAAATTGAAGGGCGCGCTCGACGCCTACGATCGGATCAAGCAGGCCCAGGACGAGGCTGCAAAAATCCTGCCGGCTTATTACTACTACGAGACTCTTCGCGGCCGGTCGGGCGCCAGCTATCGCGCACCGCGCGGCTTCTACAGCACGCTCTTCAAATATGCGCGCCGCGTCCTGCGCGCGGCCGAGGAACGCCCGAAACCGAACGGCGAGCGTTTCCCGGAATTCCGCGATAGCAACAAAGCAGTCGTTGGAATTGGATCTATTCTCGACCGAGCAGGTGCACGAAGACGTGGAGCAGCTCACGCTGGCCGATTCGTTGACTGATCTGGCCGGCTACTTCGGAGCGGACGATCCGCTCGTGAAAGAAGTGCTCGCGGGAAAATCGCCCACCGAGCGCGCGGCACGAATTGGTGCGCGGCACAAAGCTCAAAGACGTGGCGTTCCGCAAGCAGATGTACGAGGGCGGCGCCGCGGCTGTCTCCGGCGCGGACGATCCCATGATCGAGCTGGCGCGGACGATCGACGAGACCGGCCGCGAAGCGCGCAAAGTTTGGGAAGCGCAGGACGAGATCAAACAGCAGGCTTACGCGGAGATCGCGCAAGCGCGCTTCGCCGCGGAAGGCACCAGCACCTATCCCGATGCCACCTTCACCCTCCGCCTTTCCTTTGGCCCGATCAGCGGCTACGAGGAAAACGGACAGACCAGTCCCGCCGTTCACCACTCTGGCCGGTTTGTACGAGCGCTCGGCTGAGCACAATAACGAGCCGCCCTTCGATCTGCCCAAGCGCTGGATGGAACGGAAAGCCAAGCTAAACCTGAAGACGCCGTTCAACTTCGTCTCCACCGCCGACATCATCGGCGGCAACAGCGGCAGCCCGGTCGTGAACAAAGCGAATGAGTTCGTCGGCATCATCTTCGATATTTAACAAGGAGAATGAATTCGTCGGCATCATTTTCGACGGCAATATCCAATCGCTCGTCCTCGATTGCATCTACTCCGATAAGCAAGCACGCGCCGTCAGTGTGGATTCCGCCGCGATCACCGAAGCGCTGCGGAAAGTCTACGACGCAGGCGCGCTAGCCGACGAGTTGGAGGGCAAAATAAGCGTCTCAGCCGGGGCCGGCTTCGCGGCGCGCATTGATGGATTGACATCCGCACGCCTTTTGCCGCAAGAAAGTAGCGGCAGTTATGAAAGATACACGTTCTTCGGAGCGGCGTGCTTTCCTGCAAGCACGGGTCTGTCTGGCTTTCACCTTGACTGCGATGGGTCTTCTCCTTGTCGCCGTGAGTTTTCACCCGCCGGCCGCCGAATCATACTGACGAAGAAAATCCCTCCCCGAAGTCATCGGACATCTCGTCCAATGATTCGCTTGGCGGGCTCCGTGCCGCAGGCGCTCAAGCAAGCCATCAAGCTGCGGCAAAATAAAAACACGAGACGCGCCTGACCTTGACACTGGTCTTGAAGCGCAGCGATCAAAACGGTTTTGAGCGGTTCCTTGCCGCGGTGCAGGACCCAACATCGCCGCAATTCCACCAATATCTGACCCAAAGCGGACTCGCGGAGCGTTTCGGCCCCAGCCTCTCCGCCTACGATGCGGTAAAGACTTGGCTGGCCGATGAAGGCTTCACCATTCTGGAGGATTCGGGGAATCGCCTGACGCTGACCGCGAGCGCCACACGCCGTCAGATCGAAGAGACCTTCCAAGTCCAGCTCGAGAACTACCGCCTCGCCGATCGCACCTTCCACGCGAACAACACCGACCCGGCTCTGCCCGCGGACATCGCTCCGCAGGTGCAGGCCGTGATCGGGCTTTCCAATCTGGCGCAACCGATCCATGCCCACGGCACAATCGCGGGCGCACCCGGCAGCGGCGATCCCAGTTTGCCGCTCCGTCGCTGGGCCGCGCAGCAATACCTCGGCGAAAACGATACCGGCGATTTCATCCGCGGCGGCATCCTCGGCTATTTCTGCATGGCGGACATCTTGAACTTGCTCAATCTCCTCGCGTCGGGCGGTCCGCTCCCGCCGACTCCGTTCGAAATAATCTCGGACGAACCCGGCGTCGCGCCCAGTCCGGCATTGGCGGGCGCCGGGCAAAAGATCGGCTTGGTCCAGTTCGATAATTTCGAACCCTCCGATGTCCGCATTTCCTCAACCTGATCCGTCGGCCTTCGCAGTTCAGTCAGCTCTCGCAAGTCCATGTGGCCGGCGGTGCGGGCGCACCCGGCGCCGAGCAATCGGAAGTCTTGCTCGATATCGGCGCGGTCATGAGTCTCGCGCCCGGGAGCGGATGTGATTGTCTATGACGCCCCCTTCCGCGGGCAGGGCAGCTTCCAGACGGTCTTCAACGCGATGATCAATGACGGCGTAAACGTGATCTCGAACAGTTGGGCTTATTGCGAGGACCAGACCACTGCGAGCGACGTGCAGAGCATCGAGTCGATCCTGGCCAGCGCCGCTGCCGCTGGCATTACGGTGGTGACTGGCGCGGGCGACCAGGGCAGCACCTGCTTGAACAGGCAGCGCGAATACGGCACACGTCCCGGCCAACGTGCCGCACATCACCGCCGTCGGCGGAACGACTGCGACCCGGAACATCGCCGGCACCTACGGCGGCGAGAGTTGGTGGAACAACAATCCCGGGCTCGGCGACGCCGGCGCAGGTTCGGCGTGAGCCGCTTTTTCTCCCCGGCCGTCTTATCAGAACGGCGTGAACGCTCAGTGCCATGCGCAGCGTTCCCGATGTCACCGCGCCGGCTGATCCGCATCAACGGTTTCTTCATCTGCCAGCAAAGCGCGGGCGGTTGCCCGACGCCTTTTTATGTATGGGCGGCACCAGCGTCACCGCGCCGGCCTGGGCCGCGTTCGTCGCGGTCTTGAACGCGCGCCAGAATCGCGCGCTCGGTTTTCTCAATCCGCTGCTCTATCCGCTGGCGAATACGAACGCTTTTCACTCCGCGACCGAGCTCGGGAGCGATGTTCGCCCATGTCGGTCTCGGCTCGCCTAACGTCGGCTTGCTCGATCTCGCGCTGAGCGCGGGAACGATCGGCGCAGTCGATGTGAGCAAGTCCAGCCTCGGCGCATTTCCCCAAAACCGTGGTGGGCAATGGCACGGCGCAGGCCGGACTCGTAGTGCAGTTGGCCGACGCCCAGTTCCACAGCATCAGCGGCAAACAGGTGCAGATCACGATGAACGCCGGCGCCCGCGCCATCGTCACCCCGGTCAACGCCACGACCAACGTGAGCAACGGCGCGGCCCTTTTCACCGTCACCGATTCGCAACTGGAGACGGTCACCTTCACCGCCACGGTCGATGGCGTGCAGCTCACGCAACATCCGACCGTGACCTTCGTTTCCGCTCCCGCCGCGTCCGGAGGCATCGCCGCCAATCCCACGACGGTCAATGCCAACGGTAGCGCGATGACCACCATTACGTGACCTTGCAGGACGCGCAGGGAAATCCTTCCCCGGGCAAAGTAATCAATCTCTCGCAGAGCAACGGCAGTTCGCTCATCACTGCCACGACCGCGACGACCGACGCGACCGGCAAAGTGCAATTTACCGCGGTCAACAACAAGACGGAGATGGTGACCTACACCGCTCTCGACGTGACCGACGGCAATCTTCCCGTGCCGGGCAGTGCGCGGGTCGATTATGTGAACGCGAGTGGCTTCTGCTCCGGGACGAACAGCTATCTCTTTGGCACCGCCGCACCAGGCTACGCAGTGACCACGTTCGCCAGTAGTTTCCTACAGGATTGCTTCGGGGGTCTCGGGCCGATCGGGGTCGCCTTCGATGGCAGCGGCAATCTCCTGGTGACGGATCGCGCCGATCATAAGCTCTACAAATTTGGACCCGAGGGA
This sequence comes from uncultured Verrucomicrobiae bacterium, assembly GCA_963788065.1. Classification (GTDB taxonomy): domain Bacteria; phylum Verrucomicrobiota; class Verrucomicrobiia; order Chthoniobacterales; family UBA10450; genus JACCTI01. The sequence goes on along the minus strand of CAWBFF010000007.1, from coordinate 127,993 downwards.
GGCATCGCCGGCCCCGCCACCGTAGTCGGCACGATCCTGGCGGGCTCGCAACCGGCCGGCCTCGCCTTTACCAGGGACGGCCGCCTTTACAACGCCCTCTTTAATTCCAGTCAGGTGGTTGAACTCAATCCCGCGACTGGCGGCATTATTCGCACCGTAGTGAATCTCAACAATGCGATCGCCCTCGCCGTGGATCCGATCAGTGGCGATCTCTTCGTCTCCAATTTTAATGGCGTGCAGCGCATCTCGAATTTCGCCAATGGTCCGGGCACCCTCACTCCGTATTACTCCGCCGGCTTCACGGATGGGATTGTCTTTGCTCCAAACGGGACGCTCTACGTCGTCTCGGGGTCGAACATTGTGCGCGTGGACGGGACCAACTCCGCCACGCCCGGCGCCATCAAGACGATTGCGATCTTACCGAACGGCGATGGCATGGCCCTGGAGGTCAATCCCGCCGATGCCTCGAAGCCCTTCCTTTACGTCAACCGCACGAGCGGCTTCATCACGCGCATCGACACCAGCGCCTTGCCCGATCCGCCTACGAATCCGTGCGGCGCCGCCTGCACCGATATCTACAGCGGCGGCTCGCGTGGCGATTTCGTCGCGGTCGGGCTCGATAATTGCCTCTACGCCACACAATCCGATCGGATCATTAAATTGACGAGAGCGGACGGCACCTGCGGATTCGTCTCGCCGAGTGTGGCCCCGCAACTCGCGCTCAGCCCACTCAGCATCTCACCCGCTCAAGGGACTACGGCCACGTTTACCGCTTCGCTCCGGAATGTTCCCAACCCGAGCGGCATTCCGATCACGCTCAACATTCGCGGCGCCAACGCCAGCCTCCATCTCGAAAACACTAACGCCGCCGGCGAGGCCGTCTTCACCTACACCGGCGTAGTGGCGGGCATCGATCAGTTGACCGCCTCGGCTGGCGTCAATGGCGCAACCTTGACCTCGAATCGCGCCAGCGTCGGCTGGACACCCGGCAAGCACACCACCTTCCTGAGCCTGAACTCGAGCCCAGGCGGCGGGGCGCCCAACCGCAGCATGCGGGTTGTCGCCTCGCTCCTCGATTCCTCCGTGTTGCCGGCTGCACCCATCCCCGGCGCGACCGTCGCCTTTGCCGTCGCCGGCCAACAATGCAACGGCGTAACCGACAGCAACGGCGCGGCCTCCTGTTCCATCACGCCCTCCGTGGCCGTTGGCTCCTACGCGCTCACGGGCAACTTTGCCGGCACCGCCGCCTTCCTCGCCAGTTCCGCCACGAAGCGGATCGACCTCATCACACCGCCCGCGCATCAATTACTCAACATCTCCACCCGCGCCCGCATCGGCACCGGCGATAACGTCGTGATCGGCGGCTTCATCGTTACCGGCTCTCAACCGAAGCGTGTCATCATTCGCGGCATCGGACCATCGCTCACCGGGCTGGGAGTGGCCGGTGCGCTGGCCGATCCCACTTTGGAGCTCTTCGCCGGCTCGGGCCTGCTCGACATGAACGACGACTGGCGTGCGCATCAAGCCGAGGTGCAGGCCACCGGCGTCCCACCAACCAATGACGCGGAATCTGCCATCGTGCGCACGCTCGATCCCGGTCCTTACACCGCAATCTTGCGGGGTAAGAACAATGGAACCGGTGTTGGCCTGGTCGAGGTCTACGATCTTTCACCGGTGCCTGCGCAGCAGCTCGCCAATATCAGCACCCGGGCGGTGGTGGAGACTGGGGACAACGTCGTCATCGGCGGTTTCTTCGCTGGACCCAACGGCAGCCGGTTTATCGAAAGTCGTCGTCCGCGCGATCGGCCCATCACTCACCGCTGCTGGCGTGGCTAACGCACTCCAGGATCCCACGCTCGCAATCTTCGATGTGAACGGCGCGCAACTGGCGTCGAACGACGATTGGGCCACGAATGAGGATGGCTCCAGCCAGGTTGCACAAATCCAGGCCACCGCGGTCGCGCCCACCGACGCGCGCGAGTCCGCGATTCTTACGTCACTCGCTCCGGCCAATTACACCGCCATCGTCCGCGGCAAGAACGGGGCAACCGGCGTCGCCCTGGTCGAAGTTTACAGTCTGCCCTAGCCGCGCGCCGAATCAGCGGCGGCGCGCTTTCGCGCGTTTCGCGGGGGCGGCGGATTTCGCTTTGGCTTTTGCCTTGGTTTTACCTTCGGCGCTGGATTTGCCTTTGGCGTGGTCGCTTTCGCTTTGCCGCGCGCAGGCTTCGTTTTGGTCGGCCCGCGAAAAATTCGATCGGGCAAGTTCAGCATGGCGCTGCGTTTAAATTTGCGGGCTGCCCGCCGGGCTCCTTCTTTCCCGCCATAAATCGTGTCGCTGAACATCTTCGTCACGACGGTAAGGCCGCGGAGGAAGTGAACCTGGAAGCCGTGGGTTTGTTTACTGGCCCGCGGTTTGGAATCAATCCGGCGGATGTTTGCTTCGGAATCTGGATTAGCGCGTTTTCTCATGACTTTGGCCTAACGAGGAGAAGGTAGTTGGAAAATAATTGATCGCAACCGTGTGCTTTTATTATTCGTGCGGCGGCGCGGGCAAATCCCATTTCTCCCACTTCGCCGCCTGTTCGTTCGCGGGCAGGAGAGCGTAGCAAGGATTACGCGCAGCCCGCAACCACTTGATCACGCGCACGAGATTTTCCTCCGCCATCGTTGTGCAACCTGCGGTCGGCCGCGTGAGGCCGCGACGGATGTGGAAGAATATCGCACTCCCCTCACCCGCGACGGGCGGATCGGAGTTGTGTCGGATCTCGACCAGCCAGCGATACGCGAAATCGTTGTGGCGCATTTTTTCCTTCTCGAACCAGGGCGGCGGATTCGCCGGGTCGGGAATGGTGACGAAGCGATTATAAGAAGGCAGCGTCGGATCATCGATCCACGCGTCCGCTGTCGTCACCTGGCGAAAAGGGAAATTGGAACCGGACGGCAGTTGCGCGTCATAGGTATAGATTTTTCCGATCTGAAATACGCCAGCGGGCGCGCGGCCGTCGCGTTCTTTTTTGCGGAGGCCCTTTTCCTTTTGCCCGGCTAAGCCGATCCCCCACGCGAGACCGTTCTTTCCAAACAAAACGGGAAACGCATCACCTTGCGGCGTCCAGCGTCCGCCGCGCTCGCGCGTGTAGAGGCGCATCTCACCTTGTTGCGCATTCCAGTTCGGCGCAGTGGCGAGCAAGAGTTGTGTGCAATCGGCGGGCACGCCTTCCGCACGAGCGCTCTGGACCAGAGCCAGCAGGAGAATGATGAAATGGTAGAGGCGAAAACGCATCGCCAATTCTAAACGCGACCTTACGAAAGCGCGACGCTTTCCGCCTGAGTGGCCGATTCCACCCGCACCGTATCCGCCGGCAGATAGCGCATTCCGAAGAGCCAGATAATGCCGGAGAGCGCCATCATTCCGCTAACGAATAGAAACGCGATCGTCCAATTCGTGTGCCCGGCGACATAGCCGATCGCGGGAAAGGCGAGGACATCGCCGAGCGCGTGGATGACGAGGATATTGAGCGCGAACGCGGTCGCGCGCACCTTCGGAAGCGAGACGTTGGCGAGCGCGGTGTTCGACGGCCCGGTGTTTAGAAACATGAAGAAGACCGAGCCGCCCATGAACCACCACGCGAGCGGAAACGGCGTGTAAAGCATGGCGATAAAGAGCGGGCAGGCCAGCAACATGCCGCACCCCGAAACAAGAAAGTAGGACCCGGGAATCCGCGCGCGCAGGCGATCGCCGAGCGATCCGCCGACCAGCGTCGAAACCAGACCAGTGGCGGCAATGAGCGCGCCGAAAGTTTGGGTGGAGGAAGCCGGCAGGCCGCGAAATTTCAAATAAGCCGCCACCCAAAAACCGATGCCGCCCAGCGCAAAAGTCATCGCGGTCTGCGCCGCGCAATTGATGAGATAGGACGGCGTGCGGGCCAATTCCCGATACTCCGCACGCCCCGCGCGCTGACGTTCCGGGCGCACACCCGAAGTGGCGCGCGGGTCGCGTTGGAAGAGTGCGTAAGCGCCTAACAAGAGGCCGGGAATCGCAGCGAGATAGAACGCATAACGCCAGCGTTCCGTCTCGGGCACGAAGTGGAAATGCGTCAACACAGCGCCACCGAGCACATAGCCGAGCGCACTCCCGACGGGGATGGCCGCGCAGAAAACCGCGAGGATGCGGCCGCGGGTGGCAAGAGGAAAAAGGTCCGCCAGGATGGTGGGCGCGGCGGGTCCGTAACCGCCCTCGCCGATGCCGACGAAGACGCGGGTAAGAAAAAGCATCGCGAAAGTGGCGGCCAGGCCGGAAGCCGCAGTCGCGAGACTCCAGAGAATGACGGCGCAACCGATGATGAGCCAGCGCGAGAAGCGATCGGAGAGCCAGCCGAGAGCGGGCGCGCTCAGCATGTATGTGATCAGAAATGCGCTGCCCAAAGTCCCGCTAATGGCCATGGCATTGACATCGCCCGCGGAAAAAAAAGTGGCGCGAATGGCCGGCTCGACCGCGGCGAGGACCTGCCGATCGATGTAATTAAACATGTTGATCGCGAGCAGGAGCCCCAGCGCGGTCATGGCTCCGGGGCGCACGTCAATTTTGCTCCTCATTCGAATTGCCGATTGCAGTGGGCGCGCCGCAAATTGTAAACCATAAACAATGGCGCAGACCTCGATCGCCGAACGCGCGCTCTACTTCATCGGCCTTTCGCTCGGGCGACTCATTTATCGCGTCACCACTCTTGGGCGCGAAAATCTTCCTGGCGGCGGCTTCCTCCTCCTCCCCAATCACATCACCTGGGTGGATGCGATCGTGCTGCAACTCGCCTGCCCGCGGCCGATCCGGTTTATCGTTTTCGACCAGTATTATCGTCATCGTTTTCTGCATCCATTTCTTCGTCTCGCCGGCTGCATCCCAATCAATTCGCGCCGGGCTAAAGAAGGCATTCGCGCGGCGGCTGAGAGAATCCGCGCAGGCGAAGTTGTATGCCTATTTCCCGAGGGCGAACTCTCGCGCTCGGGCACGCTCCTGCGTTTACAGCGCGGCTATTCTCTAATCGCGCGCCAGGCGGAGGCGCCGCTCGTGCCAGTATGGCTGGACCAACTCTGGGGCTCGATCTTTTCCTTTCAAGGCGGGCGCTTCTTTACGAAATGGCCACGCCATCTTCCCTTTCCGGTCACGATCGCCTTCGGCCGGCCTCTCATGGCGGCGGAGGCCGACATTGCGACCGTGCGCGAGGAATTGCTCAAGCTCGGGGAAAAATGCTACAGCCAGCGCCCGATATTGCGCCAGCATCTGGCGCGCGCGTGTCTGCGGGGCTTGAAGCGGAAGGTGTTTTCGACCGCGATCATCGATGGATTCGATGATACGACTCTGGCTCGCGGGAAATTGCTCGGCGCGGCGGTCGCACTCTCACGCCATCTGCGCCGGCATAGCGCGGAACGACGGATCGGGATCGTGTTGCCGCCCGGCAAAGCCGGGGTGCTGGCCAATGCCGCGGTCGTCTTCGCGGGCAAGGTGCCGGTGAATCTCAACTTCACCAGTTCGCGTGAAGCGATCCAATCCGCGCAGCAGCAGGCAAATCTCAAGACCATCATCTCCGCGCGACCGATGGCGAAGCGGTTGGAGAATTTCCCCTGGCCGGAGGACGTGATCCATCTCGATCAACTTCTGCCCACCATGAAACCGGCCATCCTCGGCTGGTGGCTGCTTTGCCTGCTCGCGCCGGTGTTCCTGCTGGCGCGCCTTCTCGGCCTGCCCAAGGTCGGCGGCGAAGAGGAAGCAGTCCTGCTTTTCACGAGCGGCAGCTCCGGCCCGCCCAAAGGTGTCGCGCTTAGCCACCGCAACATCCTCGGTAACGTCTCGCAATTCGCCGTGCTCCTCGACGCGCCGAAGGATTCCCTCATGGTCGCGTGCCTGCCTTTTTTCCACAGCTTCGGCTGCACGGTTACGCTCTGGTATCCGTTGATCGAATGCGTGCGGACCGTCACGTATCCCAGTCCGCTGGAAGCAGCGAAGATCGCCGCGCTCGTGCAGCGTTATCGCGCCACCATCATGTTCGCCACGCCCACTTTTCTGCGCGCCTACTTGCGGAAAGCGGAGCCGGAGCAATTGCGCAGCCTGCGCCTCCTCATTACCGGCGCGGAGAAACTGCCCTCTGAATTGGCCGGCGCGATCGAGCAGCGTTTCGGCATTCCGGTTTACGAAGGCTACGGGCTCACCGAGACCTCGCCCGTCATCAGCGTGAATCTGCCCAACCCCGAGCCGAGCGCCCCCGGCGATTCCGTCCAGCCATCCGCGCGCCTCGGGTCCACCGGCAAAATGGCGCCCGGTATCGCCGCAGAAATCCGCGACCCGGAGACCGGCGCGAAACTTTCGCTCCATGAAACCGGCATGCTCTGGGTGCGCGGACCGAACATCTTCGCCGGCTACTTGAATGACCCCGTGCGCTCCGTGGAAGTGCTGCTCGATGGCTGGTTCAAGACCGGCGACCTCGGACGCTTCGACGAGGATGGCTTTCTCTACATCGAGGGGCGGCTCTCGCGTTTCTCCAAGATCGGCGGCGAAATGGTGCCGCACGAAATGGTGGAGTTGAAAATTCTGAACGCGTTGCAGCTCGACGTTTCCGAGCGTCTCATCGCGGTTATGGGCGTGCCCGACGAAACGCGCGGTGAAGCGCTCGTCCTGCTGAGCAGCGTGGAGATTGATTTGCAGGCACTGCGCGCCGCGTTGCGTCAGGCCGAAGTGCCCAACCTCTGGATGCCGCGCACCATTCGGCGGGTGCCCGAGATTCCGGCTTTGGCCTCCGGCAAACTGGATCTTGGGAAATGCAAAGAGCTGGCCAGCGGAGCGTAAACGCGCCGCTTACTTCGGCCGGCTCTGCACCATCGCATTGGCCTCGTAGCTGAGCACGACTTCGCCCGCCTGATTGCGCGCGACGTTGCGGACGCGCACGATTCCGAAACCGGATTTCGAACGCGAGAGCCGCGTCTCGCGGATCTCCGTTTCCAACTGGATCGTATCGCCCGGCCGCACCGCCGTCGGCCAGCGCAGCTCATCCACGCCCAGCCCGACCGCGCCGCCCGCGAATTGCAACGGCCCCGTCATGAACAAGCGCATCGCGATCGCGGCCGTGTGCCAGCCACTCGCGGAGAGACCGCCGAAGACGCTGGCCTTCGCCGCCGCGGGATCCAAATGGAACGGCTGCGGATCGAATTCGCGCGCGAAGGCGATGATCGACTCCTCCGTTACCCGATAAGTCTCACTGGTGAAGCGCTGACCGACGGAGACGTCTTCGAGATAGAGGGCGGGCATGCAGAATAATGGGAAGTGCCGATGAAGATGGTGCCAGGGGGGAGAGTTGAACTCCCGACCAAGGGCTTATGAGTCCCCTGCTCTACCACTGAGCTACCCTGGCGGCGCGCGGCGTCAAAAGTGGACGCCTCTCGTTCCTGTGTCAACGCGGCGAGGGATGCTCTGCACTGGCGGAATTCTGCTTCAAATACGGCGCCAAATCTTTCCGCGTCCCACGCAGCGCAGCCATAAAACAAATCCCGTCCCGCGCTCGCACCGCGCCGGTCCAGCCTTCGTGCTCGATGTAGCGCCAGCCGGAAAACTCCCGCGGTTGCGCCGTTTTCGGATCGCGTTCGGCTGGGAAAAGGAAGAGCTGAAGACGCCTGTCCGGCACTGTCATTTGCGCCACACGATGCCCTTCGTCGTCATCAAAAACACGCACCCCGGACGTGCGCAGATCACTGAACTCCGCCGGCACATCGTAGTGCTCCAGCCGATATTTCATGAAAAAGAAATCGCTCAGCGAGCCCGCGTCCGCCTCCACCGTGTCGAGCGGCACTCCGCGCATCGAGCCAGCGATCGTGAGCATCTTGCGTGCAGTGCCCGAGCCGGGAAACTCGTGCATTCGCTCCATAACGATGAAGACGACAACGCCGGCGATAACGGCGAGCGCAAGCGCGATCGAGAGCACAACGGGGTTCCGCACCATGCGCCGCCAGCCGCGGCGCTGCGTGGGGATGAGCTTCTCGTTGCGGAACCATTCGGAGATTTCCGCGGAGACCGGAATGCCGCGCACCAGCTTGGCCAACGCGCGATCGAAACTCTGCTGATGCGCGAACGGCGCCACGTGCGGCCCTTTGCCCTTGGCGCGCAAAACGGCCGAGCGCATCCGGCGATCGGTGCCGGTCTTTTCGGTGATGGGCGCGACGCGACGCAGCAGTTCCTCGCGGCGCGAATTCGTAAAGAGACTCATTCCTCGGGGAGCGGCGTGGTCGCGTCGAGCCAGGCCTGGAATTGCCGGCGACCGCTCGTGATCAATTTCGCCAGATCGTTTGTTTTCAACTCCAGGAGCAGCCGCATCTCGGCCAGGGTGAATTCATCGAGGTAATACGCAGCCAGCGCGCTCCGCTGCGGTTCCGGCGCGGTCGCAACCCAGACCGCGAACTGCTCCGGCAAAAGCTGGCCGATCTGGGCGGGCGAATGCGGGCTCACATCCGTCTCCTCCACCAAGCCAGGTTCGGGCTGCAAACCGCTCTCGCTCGCGATCAAACTTTGCCAGCGGGCATCGCGAAAAAACCACAGCCGATCCGGCGCCGGCTCGCCCTGCGCGGCGCGCGCCGCGGCTGCGCGCAAAGTGTTTTGAAACGCCTGCTGCGCCTTGGCTTGCTCGCCCGTCATGAGAAAGCAAAAGCGGTAGAGCTGCGGAAGATTTTCGTTCGTTTCGAGCACGCGGAAGTTTTTCGGTTGAGCATTCTTACAGGCCACGCCTCGCGGGACAAGGGCCAGCTGGCCGGCGCGGCGGACTTACGCCGCGTTATACGAGACGCTCGAGCCGCCGGCCCACTTCCACCGCGTTCTCCCGGCTGTTGAAAGCGGAGATGCGAAAGTAACCTTCACCGCAGGAACCGAAGCCGCTCCCGGGCGTGATGACGACGTGGAGATCATTCAGCATGCGATCGAACATCTGCCAACTCGTTAGGCCAGCCGGCGTTTGCACCCAAATGTAAGGGGCGTTCTTCCCGCCGAAGACCCGCAGGCCCGCCTTCTCCGCCGCTTCGCGCAGAATGGCGGCGTTGCCCATGTAATGCTCGATCAAGCCCGCCACCTGCGCGCGGCCTTCCTCGCTGTAGAGCGCTTCCGCACCGCGCTGCACGGGGTAGCTGACGCTGTTCGCCTTCGTGCTCCAACGCCGATGCCAAAGCGGATGGAGCGGCAGAGAGCGCCCGTCCGCCGTCTGCGCTTTGACCGACTTCGGCATGACCGTGAAACCGCAGCGCACGCCGGTGAATCCTCCAGTTTTCGAGAAGCTGCGGAACTCGATCGCGCACTCTTCCGCACCGGGAATTTCGTAGATGGAATGCGGAATCTCCGGTTCGCTGATGTAGCCTTCATAGGCGGCATCGAACAAGAGCAGGGCGCGATGTTCCCGGGCGTAATCGACCCAGCGCGCGAGTTGGGCACGCGTCGCCACGGCGCCGGTCGGGTTGTTCGGGAAACAGAGGTAAACCAAATCGGCGGGCGCGTCCGGCGGTTCGGGGACGAAGCCGTTCGCCTCCGTGCACGGCAGATAAACGATGCCTTCGTAGCCGCCGCCAGGCTTCGCCGGGCCGGTGTGGCCGGCCATCACGTTCGTATCGACGTAGACCGGATAGACCGGGTCGGTGATGGCGATCTTGTTTTGATTGCCCAGGATATCGAGGATGTAGCCGCAATCCGATTTCGAGCCCTCGGAGAGAAAGATTTCATCGTCTGCAATCTCCATCCCGCGGTCGCGATAATCCTGCTGCGCGATCTTCGAACGGATAAACTCGTAGCCCTGTTCGTGGCCGTAACCGCGGAAGGTTTCGCGATGCGCCAATTCTTCGATCGCCTGGTGCATGGCCGCGATCGCCGCGGGCGGCAACGGCTCGGTCACGTCGCCAATGCCGCAGCGGATGACGCGCGCCGCGGCGTCGGGATTGGCATCGCAAAATTCCTTCACCCGCCGCGCGATCTCGGGGAAGAGATAGCCGGCTTGGAGCTTGAGATAATTTTCGTTTAGGTACGCCATGGGTGAACCTTCTCCGCTGCTTCGCCGCGTTATGCGAGAAGATTTGCTTTCCGTGCGAGCCCTCGGTTTCCTTGCCGAAAGATGATCGGCTCGCCACTTCTGCGCCGCCTTCCCCTGTGGTCCTGTGTCGGCTTGATCTGGCTGCTCCTCACCGTGCCCGGCGTTTTCATTCGCGCCGCGCACTACGAGGAGGGAACGACGATCGGGCTGGCGCGGGGCGCGTTTGCGGATGGCCATTGGCTTTCGCCGCACCTCTACGGGCTGCGTTTCGTCGAGCGCCCGGTGCTTGTGTCTTGGGCGCTGGGCGGCGCGGGCGCGCTGTTCGGGTCGCTCCCACTTTGGCTGGCGCGTCTCCCAGCTTGCCTTTCGATTCTCGCCGGCGCGCTCTTGATCGCGCGGTTGGTCCATAAGCAGACTAGCGATCGCAATGCAGCGCTTTTCGGGGCGGCATGTTTTCTGGTCAGCCCGATGATTCTGCAAAAACTCTTCACCGCGGAAGCGGATACGGTCGTCTCCACGATGCTCTTTGCCGCGCTTGTCGTGTGGTGGCGCGGTTGGGAGAGCCGACACTTCGGAGCGGTGCGCTGGCTCGGGCTCGCATTGATCCTTGCCCTCGCCGTCCTCGTGAAAGGACCGCAGCCGCTCGGTTATTTTTTCCTCGGGGTGGGCGCGTGGTTGCTTTGGCAGCGAGATTTCCGCGGTTTTCTCCAGCTTGCGCTCCTCGGGCTCGTGCCCGCTGCGGTGGTGGGCGCGTGGTACGCGCTGGTGTATCGCTCCGGCGATATCGCCAGTTGGATGCTGCAATCTCGACTCGCCGACGACTCCGCCACCGGGAACCGTCTTTGGAGTGTGATGCACGTGGCCGGATCCATCGCGCTGGAATGCCTGCCCGGCCTCCTCCTGGCCGTTGCCTTCGTTTTGTCCTCTCGCCGAAAACGAGAACCACGCGCCGATCTTCCTGGCCTCCTGCTGTCGTATGCTGGCGTCTGCACCGTTCTCCTCATTCTCTGGCCGGGCGCGAATGGCCGCTATGCCATGCCCGCCGTGCTCGCCATCGCTGCGCTCGCCGGAATCGCTTGGCCGCATTTTCGTGGCGCCCTCCAGGCGCGGGTCGCGATAGCCGCGATGGGAGCGCTGCTCTGTTACGGATTGGTTTTGAACCTGATCGTCATGCCGCTCTTCCCTGCCCTCTTCCGCGCTTCCGCTGCACGCGGCCGCGGGATTAACGAGATTCTGCAAACGCGGTCGCTGCCGATTTACGCCGCGATGGGCTCCGTCAATCGGAACACCCTGGTCTACCTCCCCGCCGCGGTGCGATTGCAGCCCATCGAAGCGCTCAGCTCGATCCCTGCGCCTTCCTGGTTATTGGCCACGCCGTCCCAAGTGCAATCTCTGGGCGCGGCTCGCCCCGATCTCGCCCTGAGAAAGCGCCTGGATGTCCCCAAGGAAAACGGCACCGCCCTCTTCGAAATCGTCTTCCGCGATTGACTTTCGGGCGCATCCTTCCAGCTTTCGTCTCCCCAACGCTCGCGCGCCGGAGAGATCACTCGGCGAGCAGCCGGGAGACCCCTCTCTATGATCAACGTTCTCCGCAAAAATCAAAAAGGGCTCTGGATCGTCATCGCGCTCCTTTGCGTCCCGTTCGTTTTCTACTTCAGCCGTTCCGATCCCGGACGCATCGTGCACAACGAGTTGGGCCAGATTTATGGCCGGACGGTTTCGCAGGTGGAATTCCAGCGCAACGCCCGACTCCTCAACCTGGCGCGCGATCTTGGGATGTTTTCCTACCTCCAGGAAATGGTCGCGGGCGCGACTTCGGAAAACGAAGCCTATGTCGATTTCACCTGGAACCACATCATCCTCCATCACGAAGCGGAACGGCTCGGAATTGTCCCGACCGCCGGTGAGGTCGCGAAAGTGGTGAAAGGACTGACGCCGTTCCGCGGCGATAAGGGATTCGACCTCGAGAAATATAACCAATTCACGCAGGCGCTGCCGGCCTCGGGGTTTGGCGAAACGCAGATCGAGGAACTGGCCTCAGATCAACTGGTGCTTGAGAAGCTGAAAGAATTAGTCGGCTCGGGCGCGGCGGTTTCGGAGGCTGAGAAGAAGGAAAATTTCGAGCAAGCCTACGGTAAGCTCAACGTGGCGGTGGTGCGCGTGCGCACGGAAGATTTGGCGAAGGGCGTGCAAATCAGCGACGACGACGTGGCCAAATATTACGAAGCGCACAAGGCTGAGCTGCAGAGCGAGGAACGGCGGCGGGTGGCGTTTGTTTCTTTCGCCCTCGATGAAGCGCAAGCCAAATTGGCAGGGAAAGAGCGGGTCGAAGTGCTGCAAAAATTGGCTGACCGCGCGAATGATTTCAACCAGGCGCTGCTGGAAAAAGGCGCGCAATTCGAAGCGGCGGCAGCGAAGTTTCAATTGCCGATTCAGAACACCGAATTTTTCACCCGGACGAAGCCCGATCCGCTTCTGGCAAGCAAGACGCCACTGGTCGAGGCTGCCTTCCGGCTCAGAACGGAGGAACCGAATACCGATGCGATTCAGGTGGGTGACGGCTTCCACGTCGTGCATTTAGGCGCGGTGGAGGAACCGCATCCGCTCTCGCTCGAGGAAGCCAAGCCGAAGATCATCGAGACCTTGAAAAATCAGCGGACGCGCGAGCTCGTAGCTGCGAAGGGCGCCGAAGCGGTGCAAAAAATCCGCGAGGCTCTGAAAGCCGGCACGCCGGTAGATGCGGCGCTGCAGCAGACCGGACTGCCCACGGAAAAAATTCCACCTTTCGCGTTGGCGGAACCCGCGGCCATGAACCCAACGGAGCCAGGCAAGCCACCGGCACCGGAAGCGCCGGACATGCAGACCATCCGCGGCGCGGTCGCGGAGATGCACGCTGGCGAAGCGACCGATTTCATCCCGACGGAAGCTGGCGGCGTGGTCGCAGTTTTGGAAAAGCGCGATCCGCCTGACCCCGCAAAGGAGACGGTGATGAAGGCGATGTTTGCCTCCCGGGTTCTGCAGAACAAAAAAGAGATCGCGTTCTTCGAGTGGATGCGAGCGCGGCGGCGGGATGCCGGCGTGCAGTCGGCAGTGGAGAAAGTGCAGCCGCAGGACGCCGGTTGAGCGCTGCGGCGCCGCGGATGGACACGCTGGACGATATCTTTGACGACGCGAATGGTGATCTCGCCATCGGCGAACTGGAAAGCGCGATCGAGAAATACCGGCGTTGCGTGGAGCTGGATGCCAGCTTCTTCGATGGCTGGCATGCCCTCGGGATGGCGCTGATGAAAGTGGGACGCTACCCGGAGGCGATCGCGGCCGGGAAACGCGCGACCGAGCTCCGGCCTAACGACCAAATTGGCTGGACCAGCCTCTCGCTTTTCTACAATCGCAACGGCGACATCAAGGAAGCCGAAGCCGCCGGGACAAAAGCGAAGATCCTCTCTTGGGGAGGGAAGATCGCCCGTTAAAGGACGGCGACGGAAAGCAAAACCGCCACTCGCGCCCGAATGGCGGACGAGTGGCGGTATGAAAGGCTGCGAGGCTGCTTAATTTCGCGCGGTGGTCCTGGAGCTGACGGACTTCCTGGCCCGCGAGGAGCGAGGAGTATTGCGTACGGTCGGCTCCGGCGGATCGATCGCCAGCGGGGTCAAGAGAACGGCGTGGACCGTCTTGGATTTCAGGTGGAGCGCATTGGCCGCAATCTGACCTCTGTCGTTGATCGCAGTGGCGGAATACAGGTGGTATTCGCCGCGCGCGGTCCCGATCATTTCATTTAAATCGCGCATCGCACCCTGACGGTAGAGAAAGGCAACCTGCTCCGGCGCCGACTTGATGAAGGAATCAAAGCGCGTGCCGTCGAACGGCCGAAAGCTGTAGCCCACCACCTGGTCGTCGGCGCTGATCCCGAGCGCGAAGCTCTGATCGCTGGCCGCGTCTTTGCCGCCGAGCGAACCGAGATCCTGCATCCGGCTGCCATTGTAGAAGAACGCGTGCACGCGCTCGTCGCCCGTCGTGGAATAGCCGGCGACGTGATTATTAAGATTGATCGAAGTGCCGTAGCTCGAGGAGCCGCCGAGAGTGCCCAGATCCCGAATCGGTTGTGTCGGACGTTCCATCGAATTACCTGCGTCGTAGAGGAAGGCGTGCCGGGTGCCGAGGAAACGCTCGCCCGCGGTCTCGGAGTTACCCGTGACAAATCCGGCGTCGTTAATCGACATCGCTTCCGAGCTGGAACCGCCGAGGGTGTCGATCGCGACCATTCCGGTGCCGGCGCTCCAAACGAAGGCACGAGTGACCTCGCCCTCGGCCTCGTTTCCGGAAGAGCCAACCACCATGCCGGCGTTGTTGATGTCTTGGGCGCGGCTGGCGGTCGCACCCTTCAACATTCCGAGATCAGCGACCGAACCGTTCAGAAAGATGGCGGCGCGGCTGAACGCGGCCTGAAGGCTATCGCTTATATCGGTTCCGAAATTGGAGTCGCCCACAGCTATCCCGGCGTCGTTGATCCCAAAGGCGCGGCTGACGCTGCCGAGTGGTGAGTTGCCGATTTCATACATGGACGCCTTGCCACGGTAGAAGAGGAATGCGGATTCCCGTGCCCCTTGGAAGGATGAGGTTCCGGCGACCACGTTTTGGTTGTTCAGCGCTGTGGCGGAGCTGCTGTCGCGAGCGGCAAGAACGCCGAGATCGGTCACGGTGAAGGATTGGCCGTTGGCGCCTGGCGCGGCGGCGAAGAAACAGGCGCCGAGAGCGAGGGCGCACATGGCGAAAGATGAATGTCGTTGAGTCATTGGATGTTGGTTTTGGCTAAGTGTTAAGCGTCTGGAGCTGGCGCATGCGCAGGAGAGGATTCGGCGATTGGGCTGAAAGCGGCATACGAACAGATCGACTTCCACAGAAAGCAGGAGGCGTGCTCAAATTATGGAAATTATAACGCCATCGCACAAAAAAACCGCCGCCCGGTCCCTCAGGACTCCAGGCGGCGGTATGTTAAAGCAGAGTTTCCCCTAACGACTTACCAGATGCTCACGATCTGATCCGCCGGGCGGACCATGGGACAATTATCCGGCAGATCGAACGCCTTCTTGAATTCAGGCGTGTTCGAGAGCGGACCATTCGCGCGATATTTGCCGGGCGAATGCGGGTCGGTGTTCAAGCGCAGCTTGAGCGCTTCGTCGCGCATGTTCGCGCGCCAGACCTGCGCCCAGCCGAGGAAGAAGCGCTGCTCAGGCGTGAACCCGTCGATTTTTTCTTGCGGCTTGCCCTTGAGCGCTTTCTGGAGCGCGGCAAAGGCCAGCTTCACGCCACCGTCGTCGGCGATGTTTTCGCCTTGGGTCAGCTCACCGTTGATGTGCATCCCGGGGAGCGGCTCGTAAGCGGAATACTGCTTCACGATCTTGTCGGCGCGCTCCTTATATTTCTCGGCGGATTCCTTGGTCCACCAATCGCGCAGGTTGCCCTCCGCATCATACTGCCGGCCCTGATCGTCGAACCCGTGGCTGATTTCGTGCGCGATGACCGCACCGATGCCGCCATAGTTGATCGCGTCGTCTGCGTTCGCATTGAAGAACGGCGGCTGGAGAATGCCAGCCGGGAAAACGATCTCGTTCATGTTCGGGTTGTAGTAGGCGTTCACCGTCGGCGGCGTCATGCCCCACTCGTTCCGGTCCACCGGCTTTCCGATCTTCTTCAGTTCGCGATCGGTCTCAAACTTCGCGGCACGCATCGCATTCAAGACGAACGGTCCGCGGTCGACTTCGAGCGCAGAATAATCGCGCCATTTATCCGGGTAGCCGATCTTGACCGTGAAAGCGGCCAGCTTCTTCAGCGCTTCTTCCTTGGTCTTTTCGTCCATCCAGTCGCGCGACTTGATGCTATCGGCCATGGCCGACTGCACGTTCTTCACCAGCTCGATCATGCGCGCTTTGGATTCCGGCGGAAAATTCTCGGCTACGTAAATCTTGCCGAGCGCTTCGCCTAGGGCCTGGTCGGTCGCGGTGACAACCCGCTTCCAGCGCGGCTTGAGTTCCTTCGCCCCAGTGAGGGTTTTCCCGAAGAAATCGAAGTTCTCATTCACGAAGTCGCTCGAAAGCTCGGTCGCAGCCGCGTGCACCAGATGCCAGCGAAGGTAGGTCTTCCAATCGTCGAGCGAGGTCTTGGCAAAGACGCCGTTGGCGGCCTTGAAAAAGTCCGGCTGGCCCACGTTTATGTCGCCCGGGTCGGCCAGATCGATCGCCTTGAAGTAGGATTTCCAGTTCCAGTCCGGAGTCAATTTTTGCAAACCGGCCACGTCGACCTTGTTGTAATTCTTCTGCGGGTCGCGCAATTCCACGCGGGTGCGGGCCGGCTTTGCCAGCGAGGTCTCCAGCGCCATCACCTTCTTCGCGTCGGCCGAGGCTTTCTCCGCCGGCTCGCCGAGGAGCGTCAGCATCTTGGTCACATGCGCGATATATTGCTCGCGCAGCTTCTTCGAGGCGTCATCTTCCTTGGTGTAGTAATCGCGATCCGGCAGCCCGAGGCCGCCCTGGTAAGCCTGGGCGATGACCATCTTGCTATTTTTGTCGTCCTGCCCGGAAGTGAAGCCGAAGAAGGCGTTGATCCCGATATTGTGCAGGTGCGCGATCGCGAGCTCGAGGTCTTCTCGCGACTTGATTCCGTCGATCTTCTTCAATTCTTCGTCGAGCGGCTTCGCGCCGGCGGCGTCAATGGTCTTCTCGTCCATCCCGCTGGCGTAGTAATCGCCGACCTTTTTGATCTCCGGCTCGGAACCAGCGTTGCCCGCAGCAGCTTTCTCCGCGGCGACCTTGAGCGCGGCGGTGTTCTTCTCGATCAGCTCGTTAAAACTTCCCCAGCGCGACTCTTCCGGCGGGATCGGGTTGTTCTTCAACCAAGAGCCGTTCGCGTAGGTGTAGAAGTCCTCGGAAGGCTTCACCGCGGTGTCCATGTTTTTAAGGTCGAACGCGGGCGCGTTCTTGCTCGGGGTCGCGGCCGCAGCGGCGTCTTGATCCGCCGTCACCTTCTCGGGAATCGTCGCGGGCGGCGGGATCTGATCGCCGGTCGGGGGTTTGGAAGGTTTGTGAACCTGAGGCGGCGGAGTGGCGTCGCCGAGCGGTTTCTTCGTAATCTGCGGCTCGGTTTGAGCCTGCAGCGTCACTGCGCCGAGGATACCGGCGAGGGCGAGGGTGGTGGACTTGAACATCCGCGAACAAACTCCGGAACGATTCCATTGTCCACCTGCGTCTCCTCGGCGCGTGGCGCAAATTGCCGTCTGCTCGTTTGAATTGTCAGAATGGACAGCTTGTAGCATAATAGCCGCTCATGCCTCCCCGGACACGATTCGCAGCCATCCTCGGGCTTGCCCTGTTCTGCCTCGCAGCGCCCGCGCGCGCGAAGTCGGAATGGCAGGTGGTCAAGGTCGGCCGCTGGGATTATCTCAGCGTGGAGAACATCGCCCGCTTCTACGGCTTCGCGGGCGACACGACGCCAGTCGAGAAAACCATCCGGATCGACAACGGACAGAACCAGCTCGAAGTGACGCTGGGCAGCCGGGAAGCAATCGTGAACGGCGTCCGGAATTGGCTCTGTTTCCCGGTCATTGAAGGCGCGGGTGGTAGCTATCTTGTCTCGCGCATCGACCTGGCGAAAACAATCGAGCCGCAATTTCGTCCGCACATGATCCGCAACCTGCGCGCCCTGAAAACCGTCGTGATCGATGCCGGCCACGGCGGGGTCGAGAAAGGCGCGGGCAGCAGCTACGGCAACGAAAAGACCTTCACTCTCGATGTCGCGAAACGCCTGAAAGCGCGGCTGGAAGCGAAAGGGCTCAAGGTCGTCATGACGCGCTCGGGGGACGACCTCGTCCCGCTCCCGCTGCGCGCCCGGATCGCCAACGCCACCAAGGATTCGGTTTTCGTCAGCCTCCATTTCAACGCGACCGATCAGAATCCGACCGCGACCGGCTTCGAGATTTACTCCCTCACGCCACGCGGCGCGCCATCCACCCAGGATAACTCGCTCAAAGCACGCTTCGCCAACATGCAGGCGGGGAGCCCGGCGGATGCGGCCAGCCTCGTCCTCTCCACCTCGGTCTATCACGCCATGCTCGGCCACATGCCAGAGTTCGATCGCGGGGTGAAACGCGCTCGCTTCGCGGTCCTTCGCCTGACGCAGATTCCGGCGATCCTCGTCGAGGGCGGCTTCCTCACCGAGCGGCAGGAGAGCCGCTTGATCGCGCAAGCGGAGTGGCGCGAAAAATTGGCCGAAGCGATCAGCGTCGGCATCGATAATTTCAAAACGCTCGTCGAAACGAAACAGCGTCCGATGTTGCTGGCCGATTATCGCCGCCAGTTCGAAGGCGTTCTCGTGGCCCGCGACGGCAACGCGCCGCCTGCAGCCGATACCGCCCCCGCCGTTATCCCTGCGAGCAATTCGCAAGCAGGCCTCTCCGCGCAGCTGACGAGCCCGGTTCATCGCGAGCCCTCGCCGCAAATCGCCATGGGCGAATCTTCTACCGGCGACTCCGAGAGCGACGAGGAGGATGAACACTCAACTGCTTCCGCTGAACCCGGGCTCGAACTGCACCCAGCGCCCGCCGACATTCCGCCCCTTACCCCCGAGGCTGGCCCGGTCGTCGCTGAAAACATTCCCGCTCCCATCGATCCTCCTGCCGCTGAGACTAACACGACCGCGCTGCCTCCACCCGGTCCACCGGTTGTGGTTTTGCAACCGGAGCCAACCGCGCCGCCTGCTCCGAGAGTTGTGCGCAAGTACTGGGTTTTGAAATTCGATCCACCGCCGAAGTTCCGGCAATAGCCGCGCGGCTTGCCCCCGGCGTTCGACGAAATCAGGAATGGACATCTTAGCCGCCACGGCCAATCCCGCAGGGCTTCGTGTTTTTTTCGGGCTGCTCCTCGCCGTCGTTCTCGCGGCAGGCGTATACATGTTCCGCCACCGGAAACAATTCTTCGGCTACCACGGCGAAGAGGGCGACACCTACGCGTCCGCGAATTTGCGCATGTGGCTCGTCATCCTGGTCTGGCTGCACGCCACCATCATCACCGCGGTCATGATCTTCGAGGTCTGACGAGCGCCACCCTGCCGCCGCGCTGAAGATCGCGCTCGAAACCTGGCGCGTCGGCCCCATTCCTACTTTCGCGGACTCCTGATTAGTGGATTCTCCTTCCGTGCCCACAAAGTTCACACTCATCGGCAGCGGGCTGGCGGGCGGATTGCTCGCGGGATTCCTCGGGCGACGCGGCTACGAGGTGGATCTCTTCGAGCGCCGCTCCGATCCGCGCGCGGGGAACACGGTCGGGGGCCGCTCGATTAACCTCGCGCTCTCCACCCGCGGCATCCACGCCCTGCAGCAGCTCGGCATCGCGGAGGAAGTTTTGCAGCACGCCATCCCGATGCGCGGCCGAATGATTCACGATAAGTCCGGCGCCCTGCATTTTTCGCAATACGACCGCGACCCGCAAAAGTGCATCAACTCGATCGGCCGCGGCGCCTTGAATACCGCTGTGCTCGAAGCCGCCCAGCGGTATCCGAATGTTCGCGTGCAATTCGACCATCGTTGCGTCGGCGTCGATCTGGACGAGCCAGCCGCCGAGTTGGTGCGAGGCGACACGAACGAAACGGTGCATGCGCGCGGCGATGCCATCCTCGGGGTGGACGGCGCGTTCTCCGCCGTGCGCGCGGGAATGCAGCGGCTCAATCGCTTCGAATACAGCCAGAGCTACCTCGCGCACGGCTACAAGGAGTTGACCATCCCGCCGACCGCCGACGGCGGCTGGACGATGGAGAAACACGCGCTCCACATCTGGCCGCGCAAGAGTTTCATGATGATCGCGCTGCCCAATCCGGACGGCTCTTTCACCTGCACGCTCTTTTGGGAATTCGAAGGTCCGCGCAGCTTCGCCACCACCAGGTCGCCTGACGATTTTCGCCGTTTCTTTGAGGAAGAATTTCCAGATGCTGTTCCGCTCATGCCGACTTTGCTGGACGATTTCCGCGACAATCCCACCGGGTCACTCGTCACCGTTCGCTGCGCGCCCTGGCATTATCAGGACAAGGTCGCGCTCGTCGGCGACGCCGCCCATGCCGTCGTACCGTTTTACGGTCAGGGGATGAATGCCGCCTTCGAAGATTGCGTCGTGCTCGACGAATGCCTGGCCGAATTTCCTAACGATCGCGGCCGCGCTTTCGCGGAATACAGCGCGCGGCGAAAGGACAACGCGGATGCGTTAGCCGATCTCGCGGTGCAAAATTTCATCGAGATGCGTGACAAGACGGCGTCGCCTGTTTTCCGCGCGAAGAAGAAACTCGACCACTTTCTCGAAGGCGTGCTGCCCGGCATTTATCTGCCGCTCTACGCCATGGTTTCCTTTACGCGCATTCCCTACGCGGAAGCCGCGCGCAAGGCGCGTCGTCAGGATCGGATCGTCTTCGCGGCACTCGTCGCGAGTGTGCTGGCGGTGATTGCGCTGCTGCTCTTTCTCGTCGCTCGTTAGGGCAGGTTCGTCCCCGAGTTCGCTTTGATGGCCGAGATATCGGAGGAATTAATCGCGCCGTTGGCGGTGACATCGAGCCGGAAGTTGTTGCTCGTGGTCGTGACCCCACTGGGCGCTTTCGCTTCGCTAATGTCGGTGGCGTTGACGCTGCCGCTCGCATTCACATCGCCTAACAACAGGCTGATCGGGATCGCGATGTCCCCCGGCCCGGTGCCGTCGTTCACACCGAAAAGTTTCAACGTCAGCGTTTGCGCATTCGGCGCGGTGAAATCGATCATCACCTGATTGGCGGTCGTGCTCGTGGCGGTGACCGCGCCTGTTCCCGAAGTGATCGCGGCCGAAGTGAACGTGACCGGCGCGACGAAGTTAACAATCACACGATGAGCGTTTCCATTTGGACCCTGACCGATTCGATCTTCAATCCCCGGCGCGCCGGAGAGCGGCAGATCAATGTCGAACGCCCCCGCGGCGCCGTGGACTTTTCGTGAGACCGCACTTCCAAGATTCGGATCAAAGACGTAGCCCTGCACGACATCGATGAGGTTGAACAACGTGCCGCCGATTCCACCGATGGACGGATTGGTATTGGCCGGCTGCGATAGCGTCATGGTGCTGGCGGTGACTTCGTGGAGCCGCGCATCGATCGCGCCCGCTTCGTTCACCAGCGAGAGCGGAACGAAGATGGTGATGGTGCCGTTTGGGCCCAGCGTGGATTGGCAATTCGCGGCGGGGAGTGCGGTGTTGCCCGGATAACTCAGCGTCGCGCCGCCGCCGACGAGGAAAACCGCGTTCTCGCCCACGTAGCACTGAAGCGGGGCACCATTATTCGATTCTGCGTAAACGTGGAAGTTCTTCCCGCCCGTGGCGTCAGTGGTGGAAGGGACGAGCCATTGCGTGGACCAGACGAGGTCGGGATCGGGATCCTGCGTGGTGCTCGGTGCGAGGCTGAGGTCGTTTAGCTGCATCTCGACGCGATAGCAGGGAGCGCCGGCGGAACACGGAGCCGTCGTGACCTTCGTGATGCTGGAGCGGAGAATATCGAGCTGCGGCATGTTCGCGCTCACGACTCCGCTGGCTTCGAATTTCCCATCGCCCGCCGGATCGTTCGCGCTATTGAACGGCGTAATGCCAGGGACGTTAACCGGCGACGCAGCCGCGAATAATCCCGGTCCGCCATTCTGCCGCACAAACATGCCGTGGCCGACAGCGGAGCCGATGATGTTGTTGGTATCGGCGTAGGCGATGTTCGCCTCGCCCTGCGCGCCGGTGCGCACCTGCAGGAAATCGCCCAGCGCGCGACTGGAAAGCTGGTTCTGCCCGCCGATCAACGTCTGGATGTTCCCGTAATGGACCGGATGTTCGCTCGCTAAAATAGGTGGCGTGAAAACCGGCGAAACGCTGTGCGCGTTGAGCGATTGCGTCATCCAAACACTCCATGTGCAATCGTTGCAATCATCCGGCCCGAAGCCGCCGCTCGTGGCCGTGCCGGGCGTGCCATACCAGACGACGTGGACGCGCCCATCGTCGCCCGCGTTGATCCAGGCGAACACATTCTGGCGCAGAGTGCCGACCGGCGACCCGGAGGTGTCGATCTGCATCGGCGCGGACCAGGTGTTGCCCTCATCAGTCGAGGAGGAAAACATGAGAGAGACGTTGCCGCTGATGACACCGGCCGTGAGCGGCGCCTGTTCCCAGACCGCGTAGAGATTGCCCGCGCGATCAATCGCCATGGTGGGAAAATTCGCGCCCGTCTTCGCGTTCGGCCCGAGATCGGAGACGAGGATATCCGTGCAATTCAACCCGCTCGGATCACTCATGTTCGCGATCGGCGCACCGAACGCGACCGGGAAACAGCGTCCCATCAAAATCTTGTTCAGCTGCGCGTTATCGTGAATGACGAAGACGTGCTTTACCGGCGCCGGCAAAGTGGCGTAACCGCCCATGCCGTCCGGTTGACCGAGCGTGGTCGCGACCGGCGAGACTTCGTTGTTGCCCATGATGGCTTCGTCGCAGCTGCCGACCGCGGTGATCTTGTTCGCCGGCCCGAAGGCAATCCCCGCGGTCGGACCGAGGCCGGTGACGGGCGAGCGATACATGACGAGGACGTTGTTGCCCACGCTGCTCCCGCACATGACGCCGCCCGGCCCGATCTCGTCGTTCGTCAGGTAAATGCTGCCGCCGTTCAGTGGGTCGCCATCGATCGCATACCATTGCCGGTCGACCGCGGTGTCGGGCACACCCGTGTTGCTGCAAGTGAAGGTGAGGCCGAGATCATCGGAGCGCGCAGTGCTGAAATTCGCCAGCGTGAGATCGTTGAAATAGAGCCGGCCCATCTCATCGACGGCCAGTTCCGTGTCGCCGCCACCGGCGCATGTCGTGACCTTGCCTTCTAGCGCGGTCGCGTTCGGGATCCACTTGAAGGTCCGGCCGGCATCGAGTGAACGCCAGATCCAACTCGTGTTCGCACCCGCGCTGCCGGGCGCGCTGGTGTAGATGCGGTTCGGGTTCGAGGGATCCACGCGGATATCCTGTTCGAAACCGACACCGCCAATCCCGCTAATCACGGGGTGTCCGAAGCTGATCGTCGGCGGAAGAGCGGCTAGCCCGGGCGCACGGAAATCACTGGCAGCGGGCAGCGGCGCAGGCTGCGCAAAAGTAGTGTGAACGGAGGCAAGGCGCGGACCGGGCACTGCGTCCTCCGGAAAAAAAATGGCCGCCGCCAGCGCCACGCCGACCACGCCAAGGACGAGTGCGAGCCAGAAACGCGGCCGCGAGAAGTGGGATTGTGTTGGGGGGATTACGTTCATGACAAAAGTGGATCGGAAGCGGACAGATGTCCGGCCTTAAAGCGGCTGGTTGGCCGACGAATGGCAAGTGCAAAAATCGCCGCACGCGATGGCTCGTGTTTGAAAAAGCGCGGCAATGACGCCATAGCCTCTTATGACCGACAACCTGATGACCCGGCGCTTGATTCAACTGGGCGCGCTTTTTCTGATTGGCGACGGCGTGATGGGGCTGATCAAGCCGCGCTGGCATTCGCTTCTCTGGCATTTCGGCCCGCAACTCGCCAAAGCGGTGACCGAAGAGTTGGCGGACCATCCGAACACGGCGCGCGCCATTTACCTGGCGGAAGCGGTGGCTGGGGTGGCAATCGCCTCGCTGCAAACGCCCGAAGAAGGCTGGTAACGCGGGGCGCGCCTTTCGATTAGACGGCAGACACCGGCGAGGCGACGCTGCGGGATGAAGATCATCGTCTCTCTCATCGCCCTCCCTGCCCTGCTCCTGCTTGCTGCGCCAATTCTTGCGGACGAGAAGCCGCGCGTGAGCCCGCACGAAAAGGTAACGGCGAATATCGCCGGCAACGAGATGATCATCGTCTACGGCCGGCCCTACACGAAGAATCCGAAGAGCGGTGAGTCACGGAAGATTTGGGGCGGTCTCGTGCCTTTCGGCCAGGTCTGGCGCCTGGGTGCGGATGAGGCCACGCTTCTGACGACGGATAAGGAAATCACGATGGCTGGCCACGCCATTCCGGCTGGCACCTATTCGCTCTTCCTCCTTCCGGCTGAAGACGGCAGCGCGAAGCTGATCGTGAACAAGCAGACCGGCCAATGGGGCACGAAGTACGATGAAGGCCAGGATCTCGCTCGCATTGAGACCAAAAATGAAACGATGGAGGCGCCGGTCGATCAATTCACCATCACCATCGAAAAAGAAGGCGAAGCCGGTGTGCTGAAATTGATGTGGGACAAAAACTCCTTTGCTGTGCCCTTCACGGTGAAGAAGTAAAGCTCGCGACGCGAAAACGGCGGCAGCCGTGAAGCCGCCGCCGCTCGCAAATGAATCTCGCAGACGGTTACTGACCGTAGCGTTTCGCTACTTCCGGCCAGTTGACCGTGTTCCACCAGGCTTTCAGATAATCCGGCCGGCGGTTTTGATAGTTTAGATAGTAGGCGTGCTCCCACACATCAACGCCGAGCACGGGGGTGTGGCCGCCGTACTCAGACATGAGCGGGCTATCCTGATTCGGTGTGGACATGATCTCGAGCTTGCCGCCTTTGTTGATCAACCAGGCCCAGCCGCTGCCGAAACGCTTCACGCCAGCATCGGCGAATTTCTCTTTGAAAGAATCGAAGCTGCCAAACGTCGCCTTGATGTCGTCGGCCAGTTTTCCGCTCGGTTCGCCGCCGCCATTCGGGCCCATGATCTGCCAAAAGAAGGAATGGTTGGCGTGGCCGCCGCCATTGTTGCGCACCACGCCGCGGATGTCTTCCGGCACGGCGTTAAGATCGCTGATCAAATCTTCGACCGATTTCGCAGCCAACTCGGGCTTGTCTTCGAGCGCTTTGTTTACGTTCGTGATGTAGGCCTGGTGATGCTTGGTGTGATGGATTTCCATCGTGCGCGCGTCGATGTGCGGCTCGAGCGCGTCGTAGGCGTAAGGGAGTTTCGGTAGTTCGTATGCCATAGTGCGCCTAACGTCCGGCGCGAAGCCCGAGCCGTCAATGCGCGAGACACCGCCCGCGCCTGTCGCTCGCCTAACTGCAGCGGTAGAAGCTCGGATAATGGCCGAGCCCGCTGCGGTAGTTCACGTAAGTGGCGAGCGCGAGGAGCGGGAAATTTTGCCGATACATGTCGTACTTGAGATAAAACACGCCCGGAAATCCGGTGCCGGTAATCTGCGGTTCATCCCACGCGCCGTCGCTCCGCTGTGTCGCCAGCAGGTAACGCAAGCCGCGCTGCACGCTCGGTCGATCGAGATCGCCACACGCACAGATGCCCATCAGCGCCCACGCGGTTTGCGAAGCGGTGCTTTCGCCTTTGCCCTTCAGGACCGGCGTGTCATACGAAGCGCAGCTTTCGCCCCAGCCGCCGTCTTCGTTCTGACAGCTCTCCAGCCAATCGCGTCCGCGCAAAATCCAATCCTGCGTCATGTCTTCATTGATCGCGCGCAGACCGCGCAGCACCTGCCACGTGCCGTAGATGTAGTTCACGCCCCAGCGTCCGTACCATGAGCCGTCGTCGTCTTGCGTCTCGATCAAATAGCGAATCGCCCGGCGCACGCAGCGTTCTTTCCGATCGAAGCCGATATAGCCTAACAACTCCAGCGTCCGCGCAGTCAAGTCGCTGCAAGTCGGATCGAGGATGGCGTTGTGATCGGCGAACGGCATGTCCTCCAGCCAGTGCTGCGTCACTTCCTTATCGAACGCCGCCCAGCCGCCATCGCGACATTGAAAACTCAATTGCCAGCCGAGCGCGCGCCGGAACATCTCGTTGAACTCCGCCGTTTGCTTCGGACGCGCCAGGCGCAAGCCCATCAAGACCATCGCGGTGTCGTCCGTATCCGGGTAGTAGACGTTGTTGTATTCAAAGGCCCAGCCGCTCGCTTCCGGGTGCGGATTGTTCATTGCCCAATCGCCCCGCATCCGCACTTCCTTGCCAACCAGCCACGCGGCCGCTTTCTGCATCGAGGGGTGCTCCGCCGGCACGCCCGACTCCGCAAGCGCGATCATGTTGATCGAGGTGTCCCACACGGGCGAAAGACACGGCTGAATCCGGAAATCCTCGGGGTCATCCACGAAGAGCCCGCGGAAATCGCGCAACGCTTTCACATAAGTCGGATGGCTCGCGGGATAACCCAGCGCACGCAGAGCGATGAGCGCGTTCAGCATCGCGGGGAAGACCGTGGCCAGGCCGTCGCTCCCCTCCCCGATCCGCTCCAGCATCCAACGCTCCGCTTCCTCGAGCGCCCGTTTCCGCATCGGACGCCAGCCGATCTTCGAGATCAGCTTCAGCGCATGATCCGCGCGCAGGAAAAAATTCCGCCAGGCGAAAAACCGCTGGTCGCGCGGGAGGGTGAAATCCTTGTGCTCGGTGCCGAGTGGATAGAGTTCGTGCAGCTGCTTTAAGCCGGGCAGCTCACGCGTGGGCTTGAAGTGATTGATGATCGCGAGCGGCACGAGCATGGCTCGGCTCCAGGACGACATCCGGTAGAGGTTGAACGGCGCCCAGCTTGGAAAGAGAATCATCTCGACCGGAATCGAGGGCAGATATTGCCAGGGAAATTGTCCCAGCAACGCGAGGTAAAGCTTGCTGAAAGTATTCATGCGCGGGATGCCGCCGAGGCGCAGAATATTCGCGCGCGCCTCCTGCATGAACGGGAGGTCGGCCGAGTGCCCCGCGAGCTTGAGCGCGAAATACGCTTTCACGGATGCGTTCACCTCGCTCGGCCCGCCGTAGTAAATATTCCAGCCGCCATCCGGCAATTGGCGCTTCATGATATGACGCACGCAGCGCTGCTGCAGCGCTTCATCCACATCGCCCAGCCAATGCATGAAGAGCACGTAATCGGAGCAGAGCGTGCTATCGACCAGCAGCTCGCCGCACCAGTGCCCATCGGGCTGCTGTTGCCGCAGCAGATTCTGTTGGGCGCGCCCGATCGCTTCGTTCAACTCCGAAGACGCGGGCGCGAAAGCCGGCGCCATCGTGGGCGAGGCGCTCGGGAGAGGAATGACGTTCGCAGACGATGGAGGCATGGCTATGAGGCCACGGCTTCAACTTCCGCCTGCTTGCCCGTGAGATGTCCGTTGCCGGACGTCACCCCGTTAAACGCCAGCACTTCGTTCCCAAGGCCGGTCGGCTTGGGTTTGGCGCCGAAATTAAATTTAATCGTCTTCCAGGTGTCGCCCTTCTGCGCGTTCAATCCTAGGCTGGCAGTCGGCTCGTAGCCGCAATGCGTCATGCAATTTTCGCAACGCGGATCGCGCGCCACGCCATCGACCACGCCGTATTTATCCCAATCGACATTCTCGAGCAGCTCCGCGTAGCTGGCGTAATGGCCGGTGCCGTTCGTGCCGACCTTATCGGTCATGAAATAGCAGGGCGCTTTCCAGCCCGCCATGTTGCGCGTCGGAATCGCCCAGGCGGAGCAGGTCAGGTCGCGTTTGCCGGCGAGGAATTCGAAGTAGACCGGCGTCCCGAAGAACGTGTAGCGCTTCATCCATTCCTCCATCTTGGAGAACTTTTGCACGGTCAGGTTGCGGGTAAGGAAGAAATTCTCCGGCTGCAGATTCAACCGGTTGATCATGTCCTTCTTCGCCGCGTCGTATTCGTAACCGGGCGTGATCGTATGGCCGTCCACCCCGAGATCGCTCAAGAGATCGAGCATCTGCTCGACTTCTTCCATATCGGTTTCCTTGTAAACGGTGGTGTTGGTCGCCACCTGATAGCCGAGCATCTTCGCCATCTTGATCGCGACGATGCACTCCCGGAAAACGCCCTCGCGTTCGACGATCAAGTCGTGCGTCCGCTCCAAGCCATCGAGGTGCACGTTCCAATACATCCAGTCGCTCGGCGCGATGGTCGGCTTGGTGGCGTCCTTCGGACCCTTGCGCACTTCGGCGGCGTCCTTCTCCGTCATCAGGCCAGCCGCGAGCAGGGCGGTGATCTTCTCCTCCACAAAAACCGGCTTCGACGGCGACCTGCGTGGCCAGCCATTCCCGCATCTTTTTGCGCATGAACATCGCGTTCGTGCAGATGTAAACGATCCGCTTTCGCTCGAGCAGGCCGGCAATGAGCGACTCGATATGCGGATAAATAAGTGGCTCGCCGCCGCAGATGGAAATCATCGGCGCGTTGCATTCGTCCGCCGCGCCCAGGCAATCCTCCAGGCTCATCATGTCCTTGAGCGAGGTGGAATATTCGCGAATCCGGCCGCAGCCGGTGCACGTTAAGTTGCAGGTGTGCAACGGTTCCAGCTGCAAAACGGTGGCGAACTTCTCCGTCCGACGCAGCTTGTGACCGATGATATACGCGGCGATTTTCGTCGTCAGCGCGAGGGGGAATCTCATAAGGGCGACATGGTAACAAGGGGAGGGTCCCTGTCAACAAATCGGCCAGGAGAGAAACAACCGCAAAGCCGCTGCAAAACGATGACCTGACGCCATGCCAAACGACCAGCCAGAGATCGTCGCCGTCCTCGGCGCGTCGCCAAAACCGGACCGTTACGCCTATCGCGCGATGGAAATGTTGGGCCAGCATGGCCACCGCGCCATCCCGGTGAATCCCGCGTTCAACGAAATCCTGGGCGAGACCTGTTACCCCAGCGTCGCCGACATCGCGGAGCCCATCGACACCATCACGATGTATTTGGGCAAGCAGCGCTCCGACCTGCTCGCCGACGAGATCATCGCCGCGAAGCCGAAGCGGATTATCATGAATCCCGGCGCGGAGAATGATGCACTGGCTGATCGAGCACGCGAGGCCGGGATCGAGGTCGAATACGCCTGCACCCTCGTGATGCTGCAAACCGGCACGTGGTAGAGCATCCGCCACCCCGGCTCGTCAGCGCGGCCGTTGGGAACATGCTCTTCGCCGCGCTCTGCTTCGCGGTCATGAATGTCTTCGTCAAACAGCTCGATCGCATTCCCGCGATGGAGATCGTGTTCATGCGCTGTCTGGTCTCCGCCGCGATGTGCGCAGTGGGTTTGGCTCGGGCCGGCGTGAGTTGGCGAGGCCACAGCCGCGCGCTCCTCATCGCGCGCGGCACCTTCGGCACGGTCGCGCTCTTCGCCTTCTTCGTCACCATTCAAAACATGCCGCTGGCGAGTGCGGTCACGATTCAATATCTCTCGCCCATCTTTACCGTGCTGATCGGCGTCTTCGTTCTCGGCGAACACGTCCGGCCGCTGCAGTGGCTCTTTTATACGCTGGCCTTCTCGGGCGTCTTTGTGGTGAAAGGCTTCGATCCCCGCATCTCCACCTACTACCTGCTGATCGGCATTTTCTCCGCCATCTGCTCGGGCGTGGCCTACAACCTTGTCCGGCGCCTCCGCGAACGCGAAGCGCCGCTCGTGGTCGTCCTGCATTTTCAACTCGTCGGCGTCGTCGCGGGTCTCCTCGTTAGCGTGTGGAACTGGCGCGCGCCGAATGCCTGGGAATGGTTCAGCCTCATCATGTGCGGTGTGCTCACGCAAATGGGCCAGCTTGGCCTGACTAAAGCGCTGCAGGCCGAGGCTGTGGCAAACGTCTCCATCCTCAGCTACACCGGCCTGATCTACGCCTTCGTCTTCGGCGTTTTCATTTTCGGCGAACGCTACAACACGCAGGCGATTCTCGGCAGCCTGCTCGTGGTCACCGGCGTCGTTTGCAGTGTGCTCTACAGCCGGCGCAAACGTCTCGCCGTCGCTAGCGCAGCTGCGTGACGAAATAGAAGAACCGCGCCGAGCGCGATCACATCTTCGCAGAGCGCGACGATGAAATCTTTGATGCCCAGGTTCTTCACGAGACGGCGCCGGATTTCGTAACCGGCGAATGCTCCGATCACACCGCCGATACGCGCCGAGAGCCGCGCCGACGGTCGAGCGATTTCCCTGCCGCGACGAAAAGGCAAGCGCCGCAGAGTCCGCCCGTGACGACGCGCGTAAACAACGGTCCCGGCGTGATCCGACTCGGGATGATGGGCAATTTGTCACCGATCAATTCGCCGAGCGCGAGGAGGGAGAAAATGGTCACGGTTACCGTCGAGCCCATGAAGGCGAGCGGCGAGCCCGCGAGATTCAACCAGCCGAGGTGCACGGCCCAGGCCACGATGGCGGGCGCGGCTAACGAACGCAATCCGGCGGAGAAACCGATCCCGAGAGCGAAGACGAAGAGGTAGTTCATGATGGATCCGAGTGTGCATTAGAGCGCGCTTACGCGAGCGAAGACCACTCGGGCGTTACGTGAAATTCTGACGCCAGCCCGCGATCGCAGGCTGACAGCGCTCCGCCGCACCGCATGGTGCGCAGGGCATGCCGATCGAGTTGCCCGTCCTGGATCATCTATTTCGCCCGCATCGGTCAGCTGGCCAAAGGCATCATCTTCATCAGCATCGGCCTGCTCTCAGCGCACGCGGCCTGGCTGGGACAGGCAGAAGCGAGCGGCTCGCGCGGTGCGCTCCGTTCTGTCGCCGCCCAACCCTTTGGCCGCGCCTTGCTCCTCGTGCTCATCGCCGGCCTGGTCTGCTACGTCCTCTGGCTTCTCCTCGAGGTCGTGGCCGATGTGAACGCGCAGGGGCGCGACTTCCGCGGCTTGCTCCTTCGGGCTCGTTCGTTAGGCGTGGCCGTGATCTACTCCGGTCTGACCGCGGGCGCGCTCAAGATCCTGCTCGGCGCTTCCTCGTCCGATGATGGCAACAGCGCTGCGCAAGACTGGACACAGCAGGCCCTCCAGGCTCCACTCGGCGGCTGGCTCGTCATCGCCATCGGCCTTGGCGTCAGCGCGGGCGGCCTGTTCCTGATTTTTCAGGCAGTCCGGCGCAACTTCGAAAAGAAGCTCGATCTTTCCCCGCTCGCAGAACGGACACGGCGATGGGTCTTGCGCATCTGCGTGTTCGGTTTGTGCGCACGCGGCATCGTTTTCGTCCTCATCGGCGTTTTCCTCATTCAAGCCGGCATGGAATCAAATGCCGGAAAAGCCCGCGGCCTGGGCGGCGCGCTCCAGGCGCTCCGCGCCCAACCCTACGGCACCGCGCTCTTCCTCATCGTCGCGGCGGGCCTCGCCGCGTATGGCTGCTACAGCTGCTTGCGCGCGCGCTACGGGCGCTGGGGGGAGCATGGGTAAGCAGGCGACGATTCGGTCGGGTGCTACTTCGACACCCGCACCAACAGCTTCCGCCCCTTGAACTGAATTCCATTCAGCTTCTTCAAGATCAGCGGCACGCGCGCTTCCGCTACGTCCACCAACGTCTTCGTCGCCTGCAGATGAATCGCCCCGATCTCGCCTTTCGGGATCGCAGTCACGCCGGCGATCACGCCCACGAAATCGCCCGGCTGCACCTCGTGCGCGCGCCCCGCGTTGAACGCCAGCCGCACCATGCCCGCTTCATGCGAAACCATCCCGGCCTCCTCGCGCGGCCCACGCCGCACCGGCGCCTCGCGCCGTTCGTATTCGCCTCGGCTCTGCTCGCGCCGCTCGCGTCCTCTCGGATCAGGCTCGCGGGCGTATTCCCGCCGCGGCCGATCCTCCGGGATCGCCTGCCCCGCGCGTGTCTTGTCTTCGCCTAACAAATGGATCAGCGCCGACGCGATGTCCGTCGGCGAGTGTCCTTGCTCCAGCAGCCGGTCGAGCAATTCGTCGTGCCGCTTGTATTCGCCCTTGGCCAGGGTTTCGCGGAGCGCCTCCGCAAATGCGGTCGCGCGTTTCCCTTCCACTTCCTCGGCCGTGGGAATTCGCTCGCGCCGAATCCGGCTCTTTGTAAAACGCTGGATGTTTTCCAGCCGATAAATTTCGCGCCCGGCAACAAACGTCACCGCCTTGCCCCCCTTCCCCGCGCGCCCGGTGCGCCCGATGCGGTGCACATAATCCTCGCCGTCGTGCGGCAGATCGTAATTGAAAACGATCTCGATGTCGTCTACGTCCAGCCCACGCGCTGCCACATCCGTCGCGACGAGAAATTCCACCTTCCGTTTCCGGAAGCGACCCATCACGCGCTCACGCATCGCCTGCGTCATGTCGCCATGCAGCTTGTCCGCGCCATAGCCGCGCGCGATCAAATGCTCGGTCAGCTCATCCACCATCATCTTCGTCGCGCAGAAAATGATCGCCAGCTTCACGTCCTCGAGATCGATCAATCGGCACAGCACCTCGAGTTTCGAGCGTCGATCGACTTCGTAATAAACCTGCTCGATCGCCGGCACCGTCAGCGCTTCCGCCTCCATCCGCACCGTCACCGGGTTGCGCGTGAAGCGTTTGATCAACTCCGCGATCGGCCGCGGAATCGTCGCGGAAAAGAAGACCGTCTGCCGTTCCGCGGGCACGTCGCGCAGGATGGTCTTGATATCGTCCACGAACCCCATGTCCAGCATGCGATCCGCCTCATCCAGGATCACCATCTTGATCTGATCCAGCTTCAAGCTCTTGCGCTCCAAGTGATCCATCACCCGCCCCGGCGTGCCGATAATAATCTGCGCGCCCGCGCTCAAACCGCGAAATTGCCGCTCGTAGGATTGTCCGCCGTAGATCGGCAGCTCGCGCACGCCGCGTTTGAAAAACGCCAGCTTCGCGACTTCCTCCGCCACCTGCACCGCCAGCTCCCGCGTGGGACAAAGGATCAACACCTGCGGTGCCCGCACCGCCGCATCCACCAGTTGAATCGCCGGAATTCCAAACGCCGCCGTCTTCCCCGAACCGGTCTGCGATTGCCCAACCACATCGGCGCCTCCGAGCAAAACCGGAATCGCCGCCGATTGAATCGGGGACGCTTCCTCAAACCCCATCCGCTCGATCGCCTTCAAAATCTCAGGAGCCAGCCCCAGCTCTGCAAACAACTTCTTCTGCATCAGCTTACTAGATCACGTTCCGGCTTCGAAGATAGCGACGCGGCCAGGCTTTTCCGTTCGCGGCTCGGCAGCCTTGAGTTCTCTTCGCGCCGCCCTACCCTGCTCTAATTTTGGCGAACCGAGGACCAGCATGCTCAGCGAAATCGGACAAGTAGAGGCGATCTTTCGCTACCCGGTAAAATCGATGGCCGGGGAAGCGCTCGAAGCTGCCGATCTGGGCTGGCATGGGCTCGCGGGCGACAGACGCCTGGCCTTTCGGAGATTGGATGACCACAGCGGCTTCCCCTGGCTCATCGCCAGCAAAGTTCCGGAGCTGCTGCTCTATTCTCCGCAACACGGCGCAGACGGGCGCTTGCCCACTCATGTCCGCACACCCGACGGGCGGGAATTGCCCATCTTCGGGGACGAGCTCGCCGCGGATGTGGGAGCGCGCTACGGCTCTCCCGTCGAGATGATGGAGATGAAGCATGGCACCTTCGATGACGCGAGCATCTCCGTCATCGCGTCGGCAACGGTAACCGAGATTGCCCGACTGGCGGGCCGAAGCCCAGATGCGCGACGCTTCCGCCCGAATGTCGTGGTGCGCCTTTCGCAGCCGGCACCCTTCCAGGAGGACGAGTGGATCGGTGGCATGCTTACTTTCGGCGAATCCGCAGATGCGCCCGCCGTTGCGGTGATCACGCACGATGTCCGTTGTTCGATGATCAACCTCGACCCTGATTCCGCCAGCTCTGCGCCGGAGATGATGAAAGCCGTCGTGCGCGCGAACCAAAACAACGCCGGCATCTACGGCGCCGTCACGCGTGTCGGGCGGTTGGAGCTCGGGCAGAAGATCTTCCTTCGTCGACCGTAAGCGCGCGGGGCGCACGCGGCGCAAACTGCCCGGTCGCGCGCGAAAATCAGCCGCCCATCTCCGCCATCGCTTTCTGCATTTCTTCCGCAGTCACATCGCGGAGATGCGTGGCGATGGACCATTCGTGGCCGAATGGATCCTCGATTTTTCCGTAGCGATCGCCCCAGAACGTGTCGGACAGCGGCATAGTCACGGTCGCGCCCGCGCGCACGGCCTGCTCGAAGACAGCGTCCGCGTCCTCGACGTAGAGATGGATGGTGACCGGCGAACCTTTGAGCATTTTCGGGCCGAAGGTTTCCCACTCCGGCATTTCATCATTCATCATCATGACGGAATCGCCGATGCGGAAGCTGGAGTGCATCAGCTTGCCATCGGCGCGTGGAAGCCGACTCAGTTCCACCGCGCCGAAGGCTTTCTTGTAGAACTCGAGCGCGTTCGCGGCCCCAGCGCAGATGAGATGCGGCGTGACGGTGTGCATCCCTTCCGGGATTCGTTTAACGGGTGAGTTGCTCATAGGTTTGTCTTTCTGGCTAAGGCTGACGCGCGAACTGCGGCGCGCGCCTAACGACTGCATGTCGATTCGCGGCCGGGCCGCGCGCCCAATCGGCGATGGTGCGGGTAAGAACGCTGAGCCGCAAGCTGCGCGCGGCCAGGTCCGACTTCAGCTCGCGCTGCACACGCAGCCGGAGATCAGGCCGGGCTCCGCTGCGGGCGAAATCCCAGGCGTCTTCGCCCTGCGCTTCCTCCACGCTTTTCTCCAGGGCTCGGATGGCTCGGGTCAATTCCGCAAACACAGCGCGCATTTGCGCGAGGGTGGTTTGCTCGCTGAGATGGCTCGATTCCAGATCGCTCAACGCGAGGAGCAACTCCATCCGCGCCACGTCGCTCGCGGCGTAGGCCTCCTGCACTTCGTGCCAAAGCGCGGAGACGGCAGCATGGCGATCGGCGCGCAGGTCGGGATGCAATCGCCTCACGAGCGCGCGATAGAGAACCTTCACCCGCGCGTCGATCGCGGGGTCCACTTCTTCCTCCACCGGTTCCGCCCGCTGCGCCGTCGGCTCCGGCCGCCGCGCCGCGTTCGGCGGAGGCTGGGGCGCGCGCGGTTGGAACATGTGCGCCTTGAAAGTCTCGAAGCTCGTCGTGTAGGCCTCGTCGTCCATCTTGTCGGGGTTCGTCCCGAGCGAGCGCTGCACCCATTCCTGGAAGAGCGCTTCCTGTTCGAATTCGCTTAACGGTTGCGCGGCGCCGGCATCAGCCGGTTCCCGCGGCGCATCCTCTTCGACTGCGCCCGGGTTCTGACGGCGAAACATCACTCGCTGGTAAGCGCTGCGCGGATCCTGAAAAAAGCGCCGCATCTCCATCTCCACTTCGTGCACCAGCGCCTGGCAATCGCGGATTTGCGCCTCCACATCGCGCGCCTCGCTCAAGAGCGAGCCAAATTCCCGCGCCCGCCAGCGCACAAACGCCGGCTTGTCCTCCCGCTCGAATCGATGCCAGGCCGCACGGGCCTCGGCCAAGCGCGCCGTCGCGGTCGCGCAATCAAACGCGGCGGACGAACGCAACGGCGCTTGATCGATCAAGATCAGCTCGAGCGCGACTCGTGGGCCATGGGGCGCACGCTCGCGCGGCCTCAGTGTTTTCCCATTGCGCGCCATCAGGCGAACTTACGCAACCCGCTCGAAAACGAAAATCGCAACGTCCACCTATTCGACTTTCAGCAGCTCGATCTCGAAGACCAGCATGCCGTAAGGCGGCGACGCGCCCTTGTAAGCGAGCTTTTCCGGAATCCAAAGCCGCGCCTTCTCGCCCTCCGCCATCAGGAGCAGCCCTTCGGTCCAACCCTCGATCACGCCCGTGACCGCGAAGGTCGCCGGCTTGCCCCGCGCCACCGAGCTGTCGAAGAGCTTCCCGTCCGTCGTCCAACCAGAGTAATGCACCGTCACTTTGCTGGTCCGCGAGGGATGCTTCCCCTGCCCCGGCCGCAAGACTAGATAGGCGAGACCACTGCCCATCTTCTCTGCCGCCGCGGGAGGCGCGCTCACATCCGGCGGCGCCACTGACGGCGGCCGATCGAACGAGATCAACTTCACATCGAAGACCAGCGTCCCCTGCGGT
Organism: uncultured Verrucomicrobiae bacterium; assembly: GCA_963788065.1. GTDB lineage: Bacteria > Verrucomicrobiota > Verrucomicrobiia > Chthoniobacterales > UBA10450 > JACCTI01. Next base: position 92,148 of record CAWBFF010000007.1, on the reverse strand, counting down.
TTGCCCGGCGCGCCCTTATTGGCCAGCTCTTCGGGAATCCAGAACCGCCGCGTCTCGCCCGCCACCATCAATTGCACGCCCTCCGTCCAACCCGGAAACACGCGGTCGAGCGGGAACGTGACCGGTCTGCCTTTCGGCAGAGAGCTGTCGAACATCTTCCCGTCCGTCGTCCAGCCCGTGAATGCACCTTCACCAGATCGGTGCGCGCCGGGTGCGCAGTCCCCTTGCCCAGCTCGATCACCTTCCAGGCCAACCCGGAAGCCGTCGTCTCCGCATCCGCCGGAGCCTCCGCTACATCAGCCGGCGCTGGAATAGGCGTGCTCTCCTCCGCCGAGACCAGCGCAATGGAGAACAAGAGCATGAGGCCAAGGGCGAGCGTCTTCACAATCTTCCCATAAACCGCATTGCCGACAAAATCGATTGCCCGTCCGAGGTTGCTGGTACGCGAGTCGCTATAACTCAGGCGTATTCACCGGACAAACTGTCGTAGTGAGCCGTGAGAGCTGGCGTTCGTCCGGGACGCATGGGATTGCCATCTCCCATGAGTCGTTCTTAAACACTGACTGGCGCGCGGTGAGATCCACGGAAGCGTCAAAGGCAATGCCCGCCGTTGATCACGGCGGGCATCCTATTTTCCCGACGCGGCGTCTCAGCTAATGGGGAAGGACGAAAGAAATGGTCGCATCCGCGGCGCGATGATTCGACCAGAAGCGCGTGCCATCGAAGGCGAGTGAGCGAGCTTGAAAGGGAATGCTCGCGAGGTCTTCGACCTGCGGATTTTCTGCGCGCGGATCGAAGCGCGCGATGCGCCAGCTTTCATCGCCCTGCTCGGTGCCGCGGAGCACGTAGAGCAGGCCATCGACGAAGGTGTGGCCGCAGATCTCCGCGCCAACATCGTAGGCGTGGAGAATCTCGCCGCGCGGATCGAGTTTCAGGATGCGCTGTTTGTACCATTGGCTCAGGTAGAGGTGCTCGCCGTCGTAACTGAGATATGAGCCGGTGAAATCCGGGCAGGCGATACGTTCGCTTTCGCTAAAGCCACGGCCGGGCAGATAGCGTCGGAGATAGCGATCGTCGTCCGTGCCTTCGCCGAGCGTGAACCAGAGCGCGTCGTCTACCGACACGGCCGCCCATGGAATGCCGGGCGCTTCAAATTCCTCGCGCACCTTCCAGCTCGCCGGATCGATCACGTAGATGCGGCGGAGATCGCGTGAGCCCATCCAAAGTTCACCGTTGTGCCAGGCGAGCGCTTGCGGCGTTTTCGTTGGCGCGTCGTGGCGCTTCAGATCGATCACTGCGGAGACGGGCGGCGTGCTCATACAGTATTTTTCGGTCGTTAATCCGGCAGGCGCAACGTGCCTTCGCTTACCCGCACCGCGCTACCGCCCACCCGCACGGTTTGTAGATTGCCTCCGTCGCCAGACGCCTCCACATGCAGCGCACTCGGTCGCCCCATCTCCACCCCTTGCGCGATGATCCACTTGCCCGGGCCGCCGTGCCGTTGCCAGAGATAACCGGCAAACGCAGCCGCCGCGGAACCGGTCGCGGGGTCTTCGACAATGCCGAACCCTGGCGCAAACATCCGGGCGCGCACTTGCACCGAGCTCTCCTGCGTTTCGTGGCAGAAGATGTAGACATCCTTCGCCCACGCTTCGGAGAGCACCGGCCGCCAGCGGCTGACGTCGAGGCTGACGCGCGCGAGCACTTCGCGATCCCGCACCGGCACGCACAGGAACGGCACACCCGCCGACCACGCGATCGGCGCATCGCGTTCGTCTTCCAAGATATCGCCGGGCGCGAGGCCGAGCATGTCGGCGAGAACAGTGCGCGATGGGACGTCGGTCCGACTTTCCGGAATGCGCGCCGTCGTCAACCAACTGAAAAAATGTCCGACCGCATCGCGCTCCACCGCCACCGGGATGAGACCCACGTTCTCCTCCAAGCGCGAAGGCCGCTCGACCGTCGCCGTCCATGGGTGCAAGGCCGAGTTCGACCAGGAGCTGCGCCGTGCCAATGGTGGGATGGCCGGCGAATGGGATCTCCGCTGCCGGCGTGAAGATGCGCAGTTTACGCAAAGCATTCGGTCCTTGCGCCGGGCGGACGAAGACGGTCTCGGAGAGGTTGAACTCTCGCGCGATCGCTTGCATCACCTCGGTCGGCAAATCGGGCGCTTCCGGAAAGACGGCGAGTTGGTTGCCGCCGAAGATGCGATCGGTGAAAACGTCGAGCGTATGGAATTTCAGTTCAAGCATGCGCGAGACTCGTTAGTGCGTGGTGCCGAAGTAGCGATCGCCGGCATCGCCCAACCCGGGCACGATGTAGCCGACGTCGTTCAACTCCGGATCAATCGCTGCGGTCACAATCGGGACATCGGGATGCGCGCTTTGCAATTGCGCGATGCCGGCGGGGCAAGCGACCACGCAGATAAATTGGATGCGTTGCGCGCCGCGCTCTTTTAGGAGCGAGACCGCGGCGCAGGCGCTGAAACCCGTGGCCAACATCGGATCGAGCAGGAGGACGTGGGCATCGGTCAGCGCCGGAAAGCGCGAGTAGTAGGTCACCGGGCGCAGAGTTTTCTCATCACGATAAAGCCCGAGATGGCCGACCCGCGCATCGGGCAACAGGCGCAACATCCCGTCGAGCATGCCGAGGCCGGCGCGCAGGATGGGCATGAGCACGACCGGCGCGGCGATCGCAGTCCCTTCGGCAGCGCAAAGCGGCGTTTCGATGGCCACGGGTGCGGTGGGCCAACTGCGGGAAGCCTCTGCCAGGAGAAGAATCGAAAGATCCTGCAGGCTGCGGCGAAACTCTTCCGTTTGCGTTCCCCGCGCGCGCATCGCGGTGAGCCGGGCGGCTACGAGCGGGTGATCGACAACGTGCACGTGCGGAAATTCGTGAGCCATGGCGGAGACGGACTATGAACCGCGCAGCCCCCGAAGGACAAAGACAAATGCTCGGCCGCTCAGCCCGCCTTCCCTTCCCGCATGCGGACGGGGGACGCAGGGAATCTTATCGAGCACGATACGCTCCTGCCCATCGTAGCGGCCGAAAGCGAGCACGCCGGTCGGGCACTGCTGCACACAGGCGGAACAGCGGACGCACTCAGGGTCTTCCATCGGAATGCCTTTGTTGGCGAAGTTCATCACGTCGATGCCTTGATGGCAGACGCTGGTACAGACGTTGCACGAGATGCATTTCGATTTCTCGGGGAAAATCCGGTAACGCGAAAAGCGCGTATAGATGTGCATAAGCGCTGCGAGCGGACAGGCGAAGCGACACCAAACCCGGCCGCTAAACCAAAAATAAAGTCCGACGCCGAGAATGCCGCCCATGAAGATATCGACGCTCCAGGCGTAGTTCAGGAATGGGATACCTTCGAAGAGTTTGTGATACCAAAGGGTGGCCCAGGATTCGTCGCCCAGCGCCCAGCCGGCGATGCGCAGTGCGAGAATAGCGAAGGCAAAGACGAGCGCGGCTTGCCCGACCATGTTGACGCGATTCCAAAACGGGCCGTGCGGCATTTTTTCGCGCTGCGTATCGCCCATCGTTTCGGCAAGCGCGCCGCAGGAGCAGATCCAGCCACAGTAGGCGCCCTTTCCCCAACGGAAGATAATGAGCGGAATGATGACGAAGGTTTGGACAAACGAAATCCCGAGCCAGAGCCAGAGCGGATGCTCGGTGAAGACGTTGTAGACGTTGAGCGGGAAGGCGAGGATGAAACCGTAAGCCCGCCAGTAGGCGCGCTCGTGGCCTAACGAGCCGTCGTAGCTTTCGAATAGTTGGTTGGCCAGCCAATGAGAGCGGCTGTCCGGGTTCAAACCAGCCGTTCCGCCCCATCCAGGGCAGGAGTAATTCCGGAAGGATGAACAGCGGAATCCACTGCGAGCAGATCAACACGATCGTCTGCGATTTTGACATACGGCGTGCGTCGGCGCCGGATGCGTTTGATCCCGAAAACCAGCACGCAGGTGCAATAGGCGAGCGTGTAATAGAAAGCCGGATTCCCGAGTCCACGCTTGACCGTGTAGAGGAAATTGGTGTCGCGATTTGACCACTCGCTGATTTTCCCGCCAATCGCTTCAACCGCCTTCGGAACATTATACGGAAACGCTTGGTGCTGGCTGGCCCATTTCTGCACGGGAAACTCCAGCGGATGGTTGCTCTTCCAGTGATAAAGCACCACGCAGAAGAGCACGAAGGCCAGGCAACTGATCCACGTCCACAGCCGCCAGTCGCCGCGCACATGCAGCCCGCTGCGCCGGAAAAAATCAAGCGGCGCCTCGCGGCCAAGCATGGTGAAGACGACGTCGTTAGGCAGAGACTCCTCCGTGCCATTCTTCAGAAACACCTGCTCCGGCTCGATCCGCGTTACTTCTGTTCCCAAGGCCAACTTCAGGATGCCGCCCTTCGCGCCGCGCATCCCGGAAGTCATCGCGCTGTTCACCCGTTCCGAAGTCGGCCGCTCCACTTGCACGTCGGCCTCGGCGTTTACCGCCAACGTCTGCACCTTCGCGATGTTCTCCGGCTTGGCTCGCGAAAGCTCCTTGCCCCGATAACTCAGCGTCACGTCCGCGCCGGATTTGGTGAGCGCGATCGCCGTCTCCAGGGCGGAATCCCCGCCGCCGACGACGAGCGCCTTCTTTCCCGCAAACTCCTTCGGGTCGAAGAGCCGATTCGAAACCTTATCCAGCTCCTCGCCGGGGACGCCGAGCTTACGGAAATTGCCGCTCCGCCCGATGGCTACGATCACACGACGCGCGCGCACCGGTTCCCCCTCGCCCAAGTGCAACGTCAACGCGCCCTCCTTGCGCTCGATCCGCTCCACCCGGCCCGGCGTGATCTCGATTTCCGCCTCGCGCCGCTGCGCCTCCATCTCCTCCAGCAGCGCTTCCTTCACGTCAGCGGTGAATTGCAGCCCGCCCTCCAGCTTCATCTCTGTCGGGTAGGTGTAGATCGGTTTCGCTTTCGGAAAATTCACCACCGTGGAAAAAACCTGCGTCGCCTCGATCACGATAAAACGCAGTCCCGCTTTCCGCGCTTCGATCGCGGCGGAAACCCCTGCCACGCCCGCGCCGATGATCGCGAGGTCCAGCACCTCCCCATCGCCTTTCTGGAAGTCTGGCTCGCGCAAGATCGCTCGCACCGCACTCGCGCCGGTATCCGAAGAAAACTTTAGCAACGGAATCCCGGTCAGATCGCCCACGATGCGGACGCCGGGAAGATTGGTCACGCCCTCATCTCCCGAGACCGGCAGTTTCTCCACCGTACCGGCGGGCCACTGGGTGTGCAGCCACTTCGTGTAGCGTGTGATCAAGCCGGGCATGCGGTTGCTCCTGTGCGCTCCAGCAGTTTTAGCGTCATGGTTTTAGAGGGGACAAGCCCAATCAGGAGGGCCGGCCAACTTGAGTGAGAGCGGCGATCAGGTAAAACATTCCCGCCGCTGCGATCAGGGCCGATCCGCCGCGCAAGAGCCAATCCCCCGCCGGCTCGGGCGCGGCCGATCTCCGCCGCCGCCAGCCGCGCACCACGCTCGTTAGGCCAAAGAGCGGCAGCACCACGCATTGGTGCCCGATTTCCACTCCGATGCTGAAGGCAAGAATAGCCAGACCCACGCTTGCGCCCGGCATGCCGGACATCGCCTCCAGCAGCCCGCCGGCAAACCCGAGCCCGTGAAAGAGGCCGAAGAAAAACGCCACGCTCAGCCGTCCCGCGCCGCGGCTGCGACCGGGCCAGAAGGTGTTTTGCAGCGCTACGAAGACGATGCTGGCGGCAATCATCGGCTCCACCACGTGCCCGGGCAGCCGCACGATATCGAGCACGGAAAGCGTGAGCGTGATGGTATGAGCGAATGTGAACGCTCCGATGATTTTGAACAGCTCCCAGAACGTCGTAACCGCGAGCGCGAGCGCGGCGATGAAGAGCAGATGATCGTATCCGGTCAGGATATGCGTGATGCCGTGGCGCAAATAATCGCCCGCCATTCGCCAGGCGCTGGGCCGTTCCGCCGCGGAAATTCCGAGCGGCGCGGCCGAGGTGAGGAGTGCGCCTTCGAGCACGACGTGCCCACCCATCTGAGCGCGCACGATGTAGCTGGCTTCCCAGCGATTGCCAGGCGCGTATTCGTATTCGTTGAGCACACTCTGCGAAAGCTGGACGGCGTCCGGCGGACGAGTAATCGGAAACTCGAAATCGTAAATCGCCTGCGCGGTGCCGGCGGCAGCGTTGGGAGCACTTGCGCGGATCAGCCGTCCGCTTAGTTCCGTCCCGTCGGCTAACACGCGCAGATGGTGCAAGAGATAATCGCCATGCTGCTGATAAGCGTCGCTCAAGTCCGCCGCCGGCGGCTGCGCGTGCATGTTGGCCACGAACACTTCTTCCGGCGACGCCCGAACTCGCAGCGCAATCGTGCGCGCGCCGACCTCGATCTCGATCCCGCCTTGCGCGACCGGATGCGCGTGAAGCGTGCACGCCCAGCCGACCGCGGCGAGGACCAGGCAAAGCCGCTTCATCGATGCACGTGGAAGCCGTTCAGGTGCGGATTGAGCGCCTCCGCTTCGCGGATGAACTTCTGCCCTTTGTCCAAATCGCCCGCGGCGGAGAAGATCAAGCCGGCGTGATACGTGATGTGCGCGTCCTTGATTCCACTGGCGAGCGCCGCTTCGATCTCGCGCCGGCTCTCCGCGAAATCGCCCGCGCGATATAATGCCCAGGCCAGCCCTTCGTGCGCGGTCACGCTTTGGCGCAACTCCAGATCCTTTCGCGCCCACTTGACCGCTGCCGGGCCGTCCTCCCGGGCGTCGGCGTAAAAGCCGGCGAGATGATGGGTGTAGTGCACTTCGCCCCATTCCACCGACGCGAGGTAACCCTCGAGCGCCTTGTCGTAGTGCGTCTTGGCCTTCTCTAATTGGCGCATGTAAACATAGAGATCGCCCAGCGCCTGCTCGATATCGGGGCGATGCGAGCGCGCGATCAACCCTTCGTAAAGCGCGATCGCTTCCGGGAATTTCTCCTGCGCGCCGCGCAACTCCGCCAGGTGTTCGAGGGCGGCGAAACTCTGCGGCGCGCGCTCCGTCGCCATCAGGTATTGCGCTTCGGCATCGGCCAACTGCCCGCGACGGAAGAAGAGCTCGCCAGCGCGCACGCGATACCAGGCCACGCTCTCCGGCGTTTCGCCCCGCGCCTCGGACGCTTCCGCTGCACGCAAGGAAAGGCGCCGCGCTTCGTCGTTATCTCCGCGCAACCGCGCCAGCTCTGCGCGCCGGGAAAAAACGGCGGGCGAATCTGATTGGGCACCCAGGATTTTTTCCGCCGCTTCCAGGTTGCCTAGAGCCACCTCCGCGTCGGCCAGGAGCAATCGAGCCTCCGCATTGGCCGGCGCGCGCTCCAGAATTTTTTGAGCCAGCTCGCGCGCATCGGAAAAACGGTGCAAGGCTGCCCGCGTCGCCGCCAGCCCAGCGAGCGCAGCCGGATAATCGGGTAACTCGCGCAAAGCGGCCTCGAATGCCTTCTCCGCTTTCGGATACGCGCTCAGATCACCTGTCTCGCGCGCCTCACGCGTTCGCGCCTCGCCTAGCCGGGTGAGAGCGATGAGATCGTCCGGCCTTTCCTGCACCCGCTTTTCCCAACGCGCGAGATCGAGCGTGAGCGCATCCGGAGCGTCCGTCGCCGCAGCCATGGCCGCGCAACAAAAAATGGCTCCGCCGAGAAGAGCGCGGAAACCGCGCGAATGCCGCCACATCCGCTCACCATGCAAAGCTCTGCGGATGGAAGCAAGGCGGCGGCGGATGGAAATGCTGTCGGTCGGCGTAATGACTAACAATTAGCCTTCTTCAGCCAGGGCAAAATATGACGAATTTCCAGGCTTGACTGAGCTTCCGCATCTTCGCATTCTCGGCCTACGCCGACGATGCATCCCACCGGAGGCCTCAGGCGGATAACCAAGGAAACAACCCATATGAAAAACCTCTCACGAACAATCACAACTGCCGGACTTGCTCTGATAGTCAGTTTATTCCTCAACGCTCCAAACCGTCTGCGCGCTGCCGACCATGGCGACAGCCCCAGTTCCGCCAATAACGCGTCAGCCGATCTGGCCGACCTTTATTTCTATCTCGACCCCACCGATAACAGCCGCGCTATCTTCGAGATCACGTCTCGCGGATTCATTGTGCCGGGTGAAGCCGGTAACATGGCCATCTTTGATTCCGATGTAACGTATCAGTTCGGGATTGAAGAAACTGGCGATGCTGCGCCGGACGCCTTCGTCACGGTCAACTTTACTCCGCGCACCGGTGCCTCCACCGGACAGATCGCGAATGTGAAGATGACTCGCGGCAGCACCACCGTCTTCTCTTTCTCCGCGCCAGCTACCGCGCCCAGTCTGGCCGCGACGCCGCCTACCCAAGTGGTGACGACCGACTCTGCATCGGGAGTCAAATTCTTTGCGGGCGAAGTGGACGATCCTTTCTTCTTCGACATTCCAGGGTTCGGCCGCTTCGTCGCCTCAGTGCTCGCCGGCGCGCCTAATGCCTCGAACCTCAGCCGCGCCCGCGACACCTTCGCTGGCTATAATATCATGGCCATCGCAGTCAGCGTGCCTGTCGCACTTCTGCAGAAGGCAAATAACGTGGTCGGGTTGGAAGCGCTCAGCTTCCGGTCGGACCGCTTCCCGGTCACCCTCTTCGGCAACGTTTCCACCCGCGCTCGCGTGGGCACGGGCGAAGATGTTTTGATTGGCGGCATCATCGTTTCCGGCAACAGCCTCAAACGCGTCGCCGTCCGTGCGCTCGGGCCCAGCCTCACCGGCGTTAATGGCAAACTCGCCGATCCTACGGTCAGTCTTTTGAATAGTCAGGGTGCGGAAGTGGCTCGGAACGACGACTGGGGCACATCCTCGGCCGCGGCTGAACTCATGACCAACAACCTCGCGCCGACCAATGCGAAGGAGTCAGCTCTCATCGCCACTCTCGCGCCCGGTAACTACACCGCGATCGTCTCCGGCGTGGGGAACACCAGTGGCGTCGCTTTGGTGGAAGCCTTCGATTTGGAAACCGGCGCTGCCGCCGCCAGTGGCCAATTGCGCCAGATCGATCGCGAGGGAAACCCCGCCGTCAACGTCGCGCTCGTTCCCTTCCCGCGGAAGGATGAATACAATGCCTCCACTCCGCAGCAGGATGCGGCCGGCCGTTTCGCGGGCGACATCGTCGCCACGCTGCGCGCGCTCGGCACGAATGATAGCAACATCGGCATCCTGGCCAGCGTCGCGGTCACGAAGGGCGATTATTTGCGCTTGAACGTCTCCACGGCCAACACCGGTAACGGCGGCGGCAACAATGCAGGCGCGGGCTTTCCCAATGGTCGTCGTCCGGCGGATGATGTCATCGACACGCTCCTGAACATCATCACCAACGGTGGAATCACGGCTGGCGATAACGTCAATGCGAACGATGTGCCGTTCCAAAACGCCTTCCCATTCCTCGGCCTCTCGCAACAGCCGCGTGATACGGGCGTGATCGACGACAACACGCGTAACTAAGCGACGGTAGAGATCGCTCACTAAAGCAAATTGCAGGAGCCGCGCCGGGGATACTGGCGCGGCTCTTTGTTTTTTTACCGGCGTTGCTTGCCCGCCGCCGCGCCGCAATCATCCCCCGGCAGCCGTTCATCAATTTAGCCCGGCCGTCCGACCGTTCTCGGACGTGGCATTGCGTGAGTCCGCCTCATCGTCGATTACTTCCGTTCATGAAATTTTCCGTCGCGCTTCCGCTGTGCGCCGCGCTCTTCGTCTCCGTCGCAGCGCAAGCGGCTCCGCGCCCCACCCCACGCCCGTCGGGCTTTCATCTCCCGTTCTTGAAGCCGCGCCCCACGCCCACTCCGGCGCGGAAAAGAAGCGCGCCGCCGAAAGCTCTGGCGCCCGTCGTGCCCCCGCGGGTCCGCCCCGAGCCCACCCCGATGGTCGCGCTCCCGAACTACGACGAAGAGACGAGCGTGCGGCTGCAAATTTTCCTCGATAATCACAACTTCGGTCCTGGAAAAATCGATGGCCGGATGGGCGAATTTTTCCGTAAAGCTCTCCTCTCCTTCAAGCGCGCCAATGGGATGGACACGACCGGTGCAGTCGACGCCGCGCTCCTCGCGGAGGTGCCGCAGGCTTACACCACCTGGACGATTCCGCCGGAAGCGCTCGACTTCATCGGGCCCGTTTCTTCCCGGCCATCTGAGCAGGCGAAATTGAAAGGGATGAAATACGGCTCGCTCCTTGAGTTGGTCTGCGAACGCTTCCACGCGGCCGAGGATTTCATTCGCAAAATTAATCCCGGGATCAATTTCGACCGACTGCAACCAGGCGACACCCTCAACGTCCCGAACGTGCAGCCATTTCAGATCGAGAACTTGAGCGAAGGCTTCATGCCCGACAACCCCGCTGTCGCAGGACGCAAAGTCGTCATCGATACGGTCGAGCGCTTCCTCGAAATCCACGATGAAACCGACAAGCTGATCGCGGAGTTTCCCATCACGCCCGGCTCCAGCACGCTGCCCGCGCCCATCGGCACGTGGAAGATCCTGGGCATCGCCGTCCTGCCGTGGTTCCGCCACGATGAAGGCGTCCTGAATTCCGGCGTAAAGACCGACAACTTCTACAACCTGCCTGCCGGTCCGAACAATCCAGTTGGCGTGCTGTGGATGGGATTGAACAAACCGCACGTCGGCGTCCATGGCACGAACAATCCCGAGACGATCGGCCGCGCTGCCAGCCACGGCTGCATTCGCACCGCAAATTGGGACGCCGCGCGGATTAAGGACATGGTGACGAAGGGCTGCACGGTCGAAATTTTTTAGAAGATTTTTCGCGCGGATTCGCGCGCTCCGGCGTCTAGGCTCATGAAAGACGCAAATGGACCCAGCCGATCGCAAAATCTACCGCGCCGCCATTCAAGGCGATCGCGATGCCTTTGAGACCATCATCCGGGCCTCCAGCCGCGCGCTCTTCGCCATCGCTTACGGGGTTCTGCAAAACCGCGCTGAAGCTGAAGACGTCGTCCAAGACGCAGTCGTCAAAGCCTGGAAATCCCGCTGGCGCGTGCGCGATCCGGAGAGATTTCCCGCCTGGCTCGCCACCATCGCCCGCCACCGCGCCCGCGATGTCGCGCGCCGCCGACCCGACGCGCTGCTGATCGACGAGCTCGCGGAAATCGCCGATGACCTTTCCGCGAACCAAGATCAAATCGCGCGCGAAGCCGATCTGAACCGTCACGTTCGCTGCGCTCTCGCCGAATTGCCCGAGACGCATCGCGTCGCTCTGACCCTCCGCTACTTCGACGCGCTCGATTACGCGACGATCGAGCAAACCCTCGGCCTCACGAATGGCGCCCTCCGCGGCATTCTCGGCCGCGCCCTGCAAACCATGCGCAAGCGCCTCCAACCCGCGCTCGCCTCATTGGAGTAACCCACATGCCAACCATTCACGACGATATCGAACCGTGGCTGGCCGCCTCCGTGCACGACCAGCTATCCGCCGAAGAACGCACTGCCTTTGAACAACACCTCGCCGTCTGCGAGCGCTGCCACACTCTCCACCAACAGGAAATCGCTATGAGCAACATGATTGAATCCTCCTTTGAAGACGCGAAACCAGACCTCGCGTTTGAACAACGCGTCCTCTCCGGCTTCCGCAAACAAGTACCGCACGGCTCGGGCCTGATCCCTGCGCTGGCCAATCTGTTGCGCTACCGCGTTACGCAGATTGCGGCTGCTGCCGTGCTCATGTTCACACTGGTGCAGGTCGGCCGAGTGGTGACGGGCGAAGAGACTTTCGCCTTTGCACAGGATCGCGTCGTCGTTACCGGCTCATACATTCCGCCTGCCGAAACAGAAGCGGCCACCCTGCAAGCAAGCGATAACGGTAGCGCACTCGCGAAGCCCGCGGAGGTGCTCGCACCCGCACCCGTCGCGCCGCCCCCGGCTCAAGCGGCCCGTCGCGATGAAGCGCGGCGATCTTTCGCTATGCAAGACCAGACCAGCGCGAAGCTCGCGTCTGGGATGATCGCCGAAAATGCTCCCCCACCTCAGGCACAGCAGGCCCCGGTGGAAGCAAATCGCAAACTCGTCCGCAATGCCCAGGTGGAACTCGAGATCGTTTCCTTCGACGACACCGTCCAGAAAATCACAGCCTTAGCGACGGAGATGCGCGGTTACGTCGCGACCAGCAGCTCGCAAAAACAGGCGAACGGCAAACTCCGCGGCGAGGTGGTTGTAAAAGTTCTACCCGAAACCCTCGACGGATTTCTTTCGAAGCTCCGTGGCTTGGGCGAATTGAAGAACCAGACGCTCGGCACCGAGGATGTGACCAAGCAATACTTCGACACGGATTCGCGCCTGAACAACGCCCGCGTCATGGAGCAGCGCCTTCTCGAAATCCTTAAAACGAAGAGCACCAAGGTCGCAGACTTGCTCGAAGTGGAGAAGGAACTGGGACGCGTCCGCGCTTCGATCGAACAGATGCAGGGCGAACTCAAATACATGGATGCGCAGGTCGCGTTCGCCACCGTCACGATCACGCTCACGGAAAAGGACATGGATGAGCCTGCCGCGTTCCTCTTAAAACGCCGTGCCCAACTCGCGCTCTTCTCCACCGATGTGGAGAAGACCTTCGCCGAAATGAAAGCCATCATCGACGGCGCGAAGGCGCAGGTTTCGTCGTCCACTCTCGATCGCGACAGCACCGGTGAAGCGACCGCGCGCCTCGTCCTGCTCATCGTGCCGGAAGAAGCCGATGCCCTCATCGCACGCATCAAAGGCATGGGCCGCGTTCAAAATTATAACGAGCAAACCGACCGTATCGCGCAAGGCGGCAGCGGCATGGCGCAAGGCGCAAAGGTCGAACGCGACAAAGTGGAGCTCAGCATCACCATCTCGCGCAACGAACAGGAACCCGCGCTTCAAACCACCAGCCTGCGCATCCTCACTGGCAAAGTCACTGAGCGCGTCGCGCAGTTGAAAGAAAACGCCGCCAAATCCGGCGCGGAGATTCGCAGTTCGTCCTTCAGCCGCACGCCCGATGGCCAGGAATTCGCCAATGTCTCCCTGCGTCTGCCAATGAAGAATTACGCAGCGTTGATGAGTTCGTTCGATCAACTCGGCAAAGTGCGAGACGTGAGCGTGCAGCGCGACGATCGCCGGGGCACGATCGACGAAGCCACCGCTCCGGCCGACATCAATATCCAGGTTTACAGCCAGGCCGACATCGTCTCCGACGAAAGCGGATTGCTCGCCACGATCCGTCGCACCCTCATGCAAGGCGCAGCCGCGCTGATGTGGAGCCTGCGCATGATCGGCGTCGCGCTCGCTTTCTTCGCTCCGTGGGTCCTGGCTCTTGCGCTCGTGGTGTGGATCGCAAAGCGGGTGTCGCGCGCGCGGAAAACGCGTCGGGACTCGAAGGAATAGCTACCCCGAGCTTAGCCGCCCCGCGATTAGGGCCACGAGCGGCGTAAGCAGCACGATATCCGCGAGCGCCGTCCGCACATCCGGCGCGATTCCGTTTCGGAAGAAATTCACCGTCACACAGCAACGAGCTGCTAACCGCGACCGCAAGGAAGATAACGCGTGGCGCTGATGCCACGAAGGCGAGCCCGAAGGACGCGAGCGCAAACAGCCCCAAGATTGGAAACAGGTAGCGTCCGGCCGCCGGAAAAACCGTCGCGATGGAGACGCGCTGCTGCGCGAGATCCAGTTCGCGCTCCCACACCGCGATGCTGACGCAATTCAACACACAGAGACAGGCGAAGAAAAACCAACCGGGCAGAGCAGAACCCGTTAGGCCGGCCGCCAATCCCACTCTCGTTCCAGCCGCGAAAAGGAAACCGATGCTCACTTCTTTCATCGGCACTTTCCGCCAGAGCGACGGCCAGCGTTGGTTGAGAACCAGGTAGAGAACTGCGAACGCGGCCACGCTCACTCCCGCCCGGATGGTAGTGCGATCGAGTTGCCCGATGACGAAGAGATCTGCGAGCGCGATGATCACGATGCTCCCGATCCAGACGGTCCGATACCGAAGGCAAAAACGTTGCCGCAGCGAAAGCGGTCCACGCTCGTTAACCGACAGGCTATCGCCAAACCGGTCGGCCAGATAAATCAGCCATGCCGTGAAAAACAATGCCGCTGTTCCTGCTGGTGCGATAGGAATTCCAAAGCTGCGGGCGAAGAGCCACTGCCAGCTAATCGCCACCAGCGGGGCATCGAGGCAAACCAGGTTCAGCCAGGTAAGGAGGTCCGTCGCGCGACCAGTGCTGGAGCCGCCTCGCGCGGTCGAGGGGATGCCGGGAGCCTGAAGGAATGACAACACAACGCCACCGGTAACATATTTCCCAAGCGCCGTCTGATTCGCGGGCGCGCTTCCCTGCGAGCGTTTACTTTTTCCGCCGGCGCAATTCCATCACCCAGAGCGCGGCGATCGTAAGCACATCGCTCAACAGGTGCGTGGTGCGCGTCGAACCAAGCGAAGCAGGATTGAGCGTGGGCTCGAGCGAGGCGCGCACCCGGCTCACTTCGGGTGCCGCGCCTTCGGACGCCTTGATCGCCTCGAGCGTGGCGAACCGTTGTGTGGCAGTATTGTGGATCGCGGTCAGGTTCTCGAAGGCGAACAACGCGAAGAGCACCGAGACAATGGCGGTCGTGAGCACGGCTGATTCTTTGCGCAAAGAAGAGAACGCCAGCAGGCCGCCGACGATGACGACATAAAGCGTCCAATACGCCTGCAGCGCGTTCGAGCGCTCGAAATAGAGCTGAATGAGTTCGTTGTAGTTCATGGGGAAGTGGCCGTATTAGAAACGCCCTCAATCAACTGACGCGAGCACCAAATGCGGCCTTTCTGCGTCTGGAATTGCCGTAGCGTCCGCTCGACCTCCGGCCGGAGGACAATCGAGGGACGCACAAGACGCAATTGCGCCATCGCATCCACAACGCTTTCCGCCTTCCCCGACTCGAGCAGATACGCGCCCACCGCCGCGGCGCTCCGGGAATAGCCAATCTTGCAATGCACGTAAACGACCCCGCGTTGCGCTTCCTTCGTAATGAACTCCACCATTCCTCCGAGTCGGTCCAATGACGGCGCTGTGAGATCGAGCACCGGCATGTTGCGATAAGTCAGCGCGCGGAAGCAGCGCGGCGCGGAAAATTCTGCAGTCAGGTCCAGGACCGCGGTCACCCCCGCGCGCACCGCCTGCTCCGCCTCGCGCTTCGCTCAAGCGCCCCCCCATCCACACGTTAGGCGTGACCGCATCCCATGGCCGGCATTGCCGCTGATAATACATGCGCGAAAGATGCTGGCCTGCGAGCACCGGCCCCACCGCCCAATACGCGCTCCACGGAACGACGCCCCTGCTCTTACGAAAGATGCTCGCTCCGCGGAATCGATACCCCCACCCAACGAACGCGAGCGCCAGCGTGGGCCAGAGCAAAATCGCGCCCCACGGCCAGGACAAAACTGCACCGGCCAGCAGCATGAGAGCGCCGACGGCGTAGTAACGGTGAATTCGATTCGCGGACGGTCCGGATTGCGGCGCGCGCTTCTCGCGGACGAAAAAAAAACAATAGCCCGCGAGCGCAAACCCACCCACGACATCGAGCACGTGATGCTGATACGTCAGCACCACGGAGATCATGATCAGTGCAAACCAAAACGCGATTCCCCGTCTCACCCATCCACGCGTATGACGGCCATAAGTCACAACGAGAAGCGCACCGAGCGCGATGTGGAGCGATGGAAAGAGATTGAACGGCGCGTCCATGGTGCGGAACCAAGCGAAGACCGTCCCCAGCCAGCCATCAGTTTGCGGTCGGGCGAAGGCGAACCGGAACGGAAACGCGAGAAAACAAACTCCGGCCGCGAGAATGGCGGCCGCGATTCGCTTCGCCAGCGTCGCCAATTCTCGTTCGCTCCGGCAAAGAAACGGCGCCGCGATGAAGAACAAGTCGATCGAAAGATACGGTGCGATCAAGAGCGGCACGAACGGCAGACCGCGTTCCCATTCGAAAAAAATCGTCCCGACATCCGAGCGTTGCGCCGTGATCCAATTGCAACCGCCGTAGACAAAAAGAAAGAGCGCCGACAGACCGACGGCAACGGCGACCGCGCGCCTCAAGGGTGGGCGCTCCATCACGTCATCGGTCATTTTCGACGTGCGACGGAGACGGTAAACATTCCCCATTGATCAATCTCCATGGCCAGTTTCTCGAAACCGGCACGCGCCACGAGCTGATCCATCTCGGCGGTGGTACGCCGACGCATGATCCACGGCTGCCCTTCGCGATTGCGCAAAACGCGCGCGATGAACTCGAGCTGCGGATGCCAGGGTTGATTCGTGTAAATGAGATGCCCGCCGGGCTCGATCGCGTCAGCCAGGCCAGCGAGCGATTCGCCGACCAATGCGTTGGACGGAAAGAGTTCGTACAACCCAGAGACGATGCCGATCGTGGCGCGGGGCTGGATCGTCGCCTAACGACGCGCGATCAAATGCGTCGGCCTGCTCAATCGTCACGTCGCGCAGTTGCCATTGCTCCGCCAGCGCACGCATCGCTTCCACGTTCTCGCTCTTGTAATCGCGCAGGAGCGCTGACATCGGGATTTCCCGAAGCGAGCGTATCGTTTCCAGGATGTAACGCCCGCCGCCCGCCGCGATGTCCAAGATCCGCACCGGTCGTCCGGCCGCATGCGTGTTTTCGATCACCTTCCGCAGGCCGTCCTCCAGGTTCACTTTTCGTTGCCGAATTCCGCGCCAGCCAATGCTGCCGAGATACGCGGAGTCGATCAGACGTCCCAGCCGAGTCGAGCCGGCCGGTTTGTTTTCATAGACATAATCGAGCGCGAGTCCGGAATCGAAGCCGCGGCGCCAGCCCAAATCGATGCCTTTGCTGAGCCGCCCGCCAGTTTTCATCGCCGCTCGGATCACCGGAAATTGCGGGCCGCCGCGCAGTTTCAGGCGCTCGTGCTCCTCCCAGGTATAGCCCATTCGATCGCCGTCGATGAGCGATTTGACTACGAGCGGTTGCTCGAATCTCTCGCGCACGAAGTCGCGCACGCGCGCCGCCACTTCCGCGCGCTCGCGTTCGTGAAAGATCGCGTGATAGGCCGCAGGAAAAACGTGCATCTCCTTCACGGACGAAGAGAGGCTGTTGAAGAACTCGCGTTGCGCCTTCAGGCTCACGACCCAATCGGAACCGGCACCGATCATCAACGTCGGAACATTGATCGCGCCCGCGTCCGCCAGGAGGCGCTTCGAAGTCGCGTCGACATCGAGCAAGACGTTCACCGGAATGCCGCGAAAGATAAGCGGATCCGCGTCGTAACGTGCGGCCTGCTCCACGTCGTGCGTCAGCATTCGCGCCTTCACGTAACTCTGCACGTGGCCCGGGCCGAGCATCTTCTCTTTCAAGCGCAACGCCGGGAGCGCGAGCGGAACGTAGAGCCGGATTTTGAACGCGGCGGTCGCGAGGATCATCGCACGGATCGGCGGCGCGTAGTCGTGCACCCAGCCCGCCACGCTGATCGCGCCCATGCTGTGCGCGAGCGCGATCATATTCTCCATCGTGAAGCCGTGCGTCTGCGCGATGTGACGCACAAACGCATCAACATCCTTGATCGTGACCGCGAAATTTTCCGCTTCGCCGCGCGGACCTGGCGAGCGTCCGTGTCCGCGCGCATCCCACGCGAAAACGGCAACGTCTTCGAGCGCCAGCAGATTCACGAACTCCTCCCACCGCCCGGAGTGCTCGTGTCCGCGATGGAAAAGAAGCAGCGCTTTAGCCGTCGGCTTTTCCGGAACCCACGAGCGGTAGAACAGCTCCGCTCCGTCGAAGCTCTGCATCGTGTGTTCGGCTGTGGTCATACGTTTGCGCCAACCCTATTACCGCAGTCCGCAACTCCGAAGCGATAGCGGAGATGTCCGCTTTCTCGGCCGTCCGCGCGCCGAAGTTTCGCGGCGTGCCAATGATGAGGCGCACTTTGCGTGGGCGCGGCAGATGGCGGCCTTTCGGCCAGGCCGCGAACGCGCCTTCGAGGTGACACGGCAGGACGTCTACGTCCCGCCCGGCCACGAGCGCACCGATACCCGGCTTGAATTCCTGGATCGCACCCGTTTTTGAGCGTGTGCCCTCGGGAAAAATGATCAGGACGTTGCCCGCGTTCGCGAGCAGTTCCGTGCAGATGTGGAGGCTTTGCCGCACTTGCGTGCCACGCGCAAACGGCAACGCATTCACCACAATCGAGGCGATCCATGTCCGCGGCACGCTTTGGAAGAAGTAATCGGCTGCCGCCGCCGGAAACGCGCGATGCAATCGCCGAAACGGCAACGCGGCCAGGAGGCAAACGGTGTCAAGATGGCTGGCGTGATTCGCCACCAGCACAAACGAGCCGGCGCGCGGCAGGTTCTCCGCGCCGACGATTTCGAACCGATGATAAACGCGTAGGGCCGCGCGAATCATCAGCGAAACGAGCGACCGCAAACCGTAGATGAACATGTCCGGTTCGCGGGGAAAATTCCGCAGTCGTTCGACCATCGATTGGTCGAGATCGCTCGCGGGAGTGTAACGCCACCGTTTCATCTCAAGCCATCGTAGTAGCCGGCCATGTGCATGAAAAGCGGCGCGACATAAATCAGACTGTCGATCCGATCGAGAATGCCGCCGTGCCCCGGGATGGACGCGCCCATGTCTTTCGTGCCGATGTCGCGCTTGATCACGCTGATCGAGAGATCGCCGAGTTGGCCGCCGATACCCACGATGAGTCCCGTTAAAATTAATTGTGTCGTCCCAAATTCCGGCAACGAGAAGCGGAGCAACCACGGCAACGCCATCGCCACCGCGAGCGCCCCGAGCGCGCCTTCCCAGGTTTTTTTCGGGCTGATCTGATCGCGCAACGGATGCCGCCCGAAGATGCGACCGAAGGTGAAGGCCGCGACGTCGCTTACCTCCGTCGCGAAAATGATGAAGCAGAGATAGCCGTATGCATTAACCGAGTTCGCGAGAAAGCCGAGGTGCCCAAACATCCAGCCGACATAGATGAACGCGACGATCCCCAGCGACATCCGTTGCAGCTCGCCGCGAAAGCGATTGCGCAGAATCGGGATGAGCAAAATGAGCGCGATCGCGAAGACGGGCACCGCGACGAAGAATCCATACCAACCGGTCCCCTGCTCCAGTCCACGCGGATGCGGCATCAGTGACGCTGCGCCCACGGTCACGATCCCCGCATAGACGGCACCGGTCATCCACCAGTCGCGATACAATCCGGAGGCGCGCGCGAATTCCTTGAACCCAAAAATCGCCAGCAACGTCACGCCGATGATAAACGGCACTCGGCCCGCGAAAATCACGACGAGCGCGAGCGGCGCCATCACCAGCCAGGCCCGGTAGGTTTGCCAGATGGGCGCGATCGATTTGCGCGTCGACAGTTGCACCAAACCAAGCGCCACCCCGCCGCTGATGAGAACCGCGCCTACGATCCAGACGTAGATCAGGAAAACTGGATCGTGCAGTGCGGTGCGGGGCGACATGTTTAGGCTTTCGCCCGGAGCGCCGTCATCGTGCGGAATAAACGCACTGCGATTGTCTGTGCGCATCCCGCAATGACAAGGACGCACGTCCAATCGAGCACCGTGAGCGATCCCAGACGAAACGCGCCGCCTCCCCAGCAAATAAGAGCAAGCGTCACCCACGCGCCGAGTTGCAACATCACCATGCGCCAGGGTTTCGACATGATCCCGCCGAACTCACGCCGAACTCCAACCGCCTGCCCCATCAGGCCGACATACGCAGTCAACACTGCGAAGATTGCAGCCCAATAGCCGACAGCCGGATGCATCAGTCCGCTGTGCGCCACGCCCGCGAAAATGATCACATCGGAAATCCGATCCGGCAGATCATTTAAAATTTCGCCGCGCAAACTCGCCTGCCCGGACGCCAGGGCGACCATGCCATCGAGCATGTTGCACCAGAGCCGCAGATAGCAGAACAGCGGCGCCACCAAAAGGAGCCACGGATGCGCCCCCGCCTGCCAAAAACAAACCGCCGCGGCAGCGGCAAACGCCATCGAGGCATACGAAATCAGCGTCGGGATGAATCTGCCAGCGCACGCAAAACTTCGTCGCTAAACGTGCGGTTCCACGGAAAGCATCTGCGATGGGTCGCCGCGAGGTTGGTTCGTAACTGGACATCGCGTGGTGCGGTCGACGGTAGCACAGGCGTCTCGCCTATGGGGAGAGCGGACTACGAACTGCTCGCCTCCGCGGCGTTTCTACCTTAAATTAAGACCGCAAGCGGCCCACTTTCTATGATCTCCAACGGCATCTCTCTCGACAATGCGGCCGTCGCCGCGCTCCCGAAACATCTGCTGCAATTCGCGGTCGATCAGCGCTTCGATGATTATACGCCGGTCGATCACGCGGTCTGGCGTTTCATCATGCGGCAGAACGCGTTTTTCCTGAAAGAATACGCGCACAAAGTTTACTTCCAAGG
Organism: uncultured Verrucomicrobiae bacterium; assembly: GCA_963788065.1. Classification (GTDB taxonomy): domain Bacteria; phylum Verrucomicrobiota; class Verrucomicrobiia; order Chthoniobacterales; family UBA10450; genus JACCTI01. The sequence goes on along the minus strand of CAWBFF010000007.1, from coordinate 71,640 downwards.
CCTGCTCGAGACCGGCATCTCTTTCGAGCGCATCCCGCGCATCAGCGAGATGAACGACATTCTCGGTAAGATCGGCTGGGGCGCGGTCGCGGTGGACGGATTCATTCCGCCGGCGGCGTTCATGGAATTCCAAGCCTACAAGGTCCTCGTGATCGCTTGCGACATGCGCCAGATCCATCACATCGAATACACGCCCGCACCCGACATTGTCCACGAAGCCGCTGGCCACGCGCCGATTATCGTCGATCGGGAGTATTCCGATTACCTGCAGCGCTTCGGCGAAGTCGGCGCGAAAGCGATGCAATCGAAGAAAGACTTCGAACTCTACGAAGCCATTCGCGCGCTCTCGATCCTCAAGGAATTGCCGAACTCCGATCCCGCCAAAGTGGCCGAGGCGACGAAACTCGTGGAGGAGCGCCAGAAAAATCTGGGCGAGCCCTCGGAGATGGCACTGCTCTCGCGTCTGCATTGGTGGACGGTCGAGTACGGCCTCATCGGCACTCTGGAGGAGCCGAAGATTTACGGTGCCGGCCTTCTCTCCTCAATCGGCGAGTCCGTTTCCTGCCTCGAGCCGCACGTGAAGAAGCTGGAGTATTCCGATCGCTGCCGCCGAGACCGCGTTTGATATCACGACGAAACAGCCGCAGCTCTTCGTCTGCCGAGATTTCGTGCACCTGACTGAAGTGCTGGAAGAATTCGCGGGCCGGATGGCGTTCCGCGTCGGCGGGTTGGAAGGCGTGCGCAAAGCGATTGCGTGCCAGAATACGACGACCTGCCAGTATTCCTCCGGCTTGCAGGTGAGCGGCACGTTTACCGAAGTGCTGACCGACGATCGCGACAACGCCATCTATCTGCGTACGACCGGCCCGACCGCGCTCGCCTTTGACGACAAACAACTGCCCGGCCACGGCCGCGACTACCACGCGGAAGGTTTCGGATCGCCCATCGGGAAATGGAAAGAGACCGACATCGCTGAGGGCAAACCCGCGCGGCTGGAATTCGAAAGCGGCGTCACGGTCGAAGGCAAAGTGACGAAGCTGCTACGCGAGGATGGCGAACTGCTCGTGATCTCGTTCGAAGATTGCACCGTGAAACACGGCGACCGCGTCCTCTTCGAGCCCGCCTGGGGCACTTTCGATATGGCGGTCGGCGACAGCATTACTTCCGTCTTCAACGGCGCGGCCGACAAAGATTCCTACAATCAAGTCGCGCTCGTCCCGAAAGACCGCACGATCAAAGTCCCGTCCGACGCGAAACGCCGCAAACTGGAGAGCCTCTATCAACAAGTGCGCGACATCCGCGAACGTAAAGTCGGCTACGAACGCCTCGGCGAAATCTGGGAAACGCAGCAAGCCGAGCACGCTGATGATTGGCTCCTCTCCATGGAGATCTTCGAAATCCTCGACGACGCCGGCGAGCAAAACGAGCTCAAGCAAAAACTCGTAACCTTCCTGAACGAGAAGAAATTAATCGATAAAGACAAGGCCACGCTGATCGGATGGGGCTTCCGTTTGGTCACGTATCACAAAGCAGGGCTGCAACTCGCGCACTAACTAAGCCCCGCGTCGCGACGGCCACCCAAAGCCACGCGGCGACGTTAACTCGAGAGGATAGCCAGGTCCTCTGCAAGACCGCTGGGTCGATCTGACCTTGCAGCAACCCGTCATGATCGCCTGGCCGGATGAGACAAAGGAAATCGCTGTGCAAATCGATCACCGTTGAGCCCAAGCGATACGCCGCGATGTCGGGCCGCCGCCTTGGCGATTGCCGCCTCCAATATGCGTTTGATCACCTGTCGTCACGCCGAGAAACGCAATCGTCGCTCATCGGTTCGAGTAATTGGAAGAGCGCGACCGTTTCGCCGGTTCCGCGGCATTGAAAGGCCACTCCGGCCCGCACCGACGATCAGCACTTCGGTCTTCATCCGCGCAAAGGCTAGCCGGTGTTCTTCAACCCGCTGGAAATGCCGTTGATCGTGAGCTCGATCGCAACCCGAGCGTACTCGACTTCGGCTCGCTTGAGTTTGCCGCTGCGGAGCCGGCGCAGGAGATCGACCTGGAGATAATTCAGCGGGTCGATATACGGATTGCGCAGTTCGACGGAGTTGAGCAGGACCGGTTCGCGGCCCAGGAGCTGTTTCTTCCCCGTGATGGCGAGGATGGCTTTCTCGGTGCGGGCAAATTCTTCCAGCAAGAGCCGGAGGATGCGGTCTCGGATCGTCCTGTTTTCGACTAACGAGGAATAGACGCGCGCAATTCCGATGTCGGCTTTGCGCATGGTGAGCTCGGCGTTATCGATCAGCGTCTGGAAAAATGGCCAGGATGCGTGCATCTCCCGAAGGCGGCGTTTCCCTTTCGGTCCTTCGGCGAGTAACGTTTCCAGTGCGGTGCCGAGGCCGTACCAGCCCGGAAAATTGAAGCGGCTTTGCATCCAGGAAAAAACCCACGGGATCGCGCGCAGGTCGGCTACCGTCTGGGTCTTCTTGCGATAACTGGGCCGCGAACCGAAGCGAAGCTCGCCAATGAGATCGATCGGCGTCGCCTGCCGCCAGAACTCGAGAAACTGCGGATCGGCCACCACGGCCTGGTAGGCGGCCACGCTCGTTTGGCTCATGCGTATCATCGCGTCGACCCAACCCGCCGGCACATCAGTCGGTTGCTGCGCGGCGTGGCTGCCGAGCAAGACGCCATAGGTCATCTGCTCCAGAACGCGATGGGCAAGATCGGGATCGTGGTAACGCGTCGACAACACTTCGCCCTGTTCGGTGACACGAATGCGGCCGTCGCGCAGGCCGACGGGCTGGGCCAGGATCGCCTTCGCGGCCGGGCCGCCGCCGCGAGCGATGCTGCCACCGCGACCGTGGAAGAGAGTGATCCGTAATTTTTTTGCGCTCGCAACCGCCGCGATCTCTTCCTGCGCGCGGTAGAGCGCCCAATTGGCCGCGAGGTAGCCGCAGTCTTTGTTGCTGTCGGAATAACCGAGCATCACATGTTGATGACGGCCCTGCTTTTGCAGGTGCGCAGCGTAGACTGGGTGCTCGACCAGCTGCGCTAGAATGCGGGGGCCGCGATTGAGATCGTCGAGCGTCTCGAAGAGTGGAGCGATGGGCATGGTCGCGCCCGCCAGTCGCATCAGGAGCTGCACTTCGAGCAGGTCCGAGACTTCCGTGGTCATGCTCACGATGTAAATTCCGAGCGCTTCGGGCCCGAACTTTCTTCGCGGCCAGCGCCGCGAGACGGAGCGGCTCCAGGACATGGCGCGTCGCCGGCGAAAATTCCACCAGCGCCATCAAGGCCAGGGGACGCGCCGTGGCCATGGCGCTCGCGAGCAAGCTGCGCTTTTCCGCCTCGCCCATTTTCGAATAATTGGATCGTCCGCTAATCTCAGCGATCGCGCTCTCGTGCGCGGCGGAGTGTTGCCGCAAATCGAGGCGCGCCACGTGCAATCCAAAAGCGTCGACCCGTTGGATCGTCGTTCGCAGTTCACCCTCGGCCAGCATCGCACCACGGCCGGACTCGAGCCCTCGGCGGATCACCTCCAACATCTCGCGGACCGCGCCCACTTGGAGAAAAGCGGCGCTTTCGATCGCTTCGCTGGCGAGGCTTTTCTCATCGACGATTTCGTCGAGACCGCGCGCCACTTGTCCGCGCAGGACCGTGAGGAGAAGGCGATAGGGCTCATGCGGATAGCGCTCGCTCTGCTGCCGCACCTGCTTCGAGAAATTCCTGTTCGCTTTCACGAACCGCCGCACTTCCGGCGTGATCGACGCGCGTTTATCCGACACGCTGATCGACCACGACAGCTCGCGCGCCTGTTGCAAAAGTTTGCTCAACGCCAGTTTCCGATGCAGCAGCAAAACCTCGCCCGTGACGGAGGCTGTGACGTTCGGATTGCCATCGCGATCGCCGCCGATCCACGATCCAAAAGTGAGCCAGCGCGCCGGTGGCCGCACTTTGGGATAATAACGTTGCAGCGCGCGCCGCATGTCGTTCTGCAAACGCGGCAGCGTATCGAAGAGTGTCGTATCAAAATACCAAAGGCCGGTGCGCGCTTCATCGGTCACCTCCGGCCGCGCCACTCGGCTGCGATCCGTGAGCCAGAGCGAAACGATCTCGCGTTCCACCTGCGACGGGTCAGGAGATTCGCCGTGCATGTCCGGCGAATGGCGCTGGCGCAGGATCTCCGCCATCCGCCGTAATTTGGTCAGAAGCGTCCGGCGTTTCGACTCGGTCGGGTGCGCGGTAAAGACGAGCTCTATTTCCAACTGATCGACGAGCGACTGCATCTGCCGCGTGGAAACGCCCTTGTCCTTGAGTTCCTTGATCGCCGCTTCGATGGATTCGCGAATCGGTTCGCTAGACGAACGGCCATCGTCCTCGGACCGCGTGGCGCGGCGTTGGCGGAGCAGGGTCACGCGAAAATTTTCTTCCGCCAGGTTCACCAATTCGAAATAAAGCGTAAACGCCATCGCCTGGTGGATGGCCTCCTCCGGAGTGAGGCGCGCGATAGTGCGGGCGAGTGAGGCCGCGGCGCGGCGATCGCCCTGACGGCTCGCCTTGGCCAGCGTGCGCAATCTTTCCACCGTCTCGAAAGTTGCCCGGCCTTCCAGGCGCGAGATGACACGTCCGAGAGCGTCACCGAGGAAGCGGATCTCCGAGCGGAGCGGCCCCAAATCTTTCAGCGCGGAAGAGTGCGAGCGTGGCATACCGGCGGAGGCTAGCGAAGGGACGCACCTAATGCGCGCATATTGTCGGTAGGCGCTTGCCTGTCGAAGCACTTGCGACGCGCGCAGGTTTCGCGACCGATAAGGATGGAACCGGTGCGGGTGGAGGTGAACGACAAGATGCAGCAGGGCTACGTCTACTTCAGGACGAAGCCGATGGGGCGCGAGTTTCGCCCGGAGTTCAAGCCCGAGCTCACTCCGGCAGAGATGCTCGAGCTGGGGATTTTTGGCGGACGCTATTTGACTGATTGCACCGCGGAATTCCCGGCCAGTTGGTTTAAAAAGGCGAAGCTTTCTCCGGGACGCTCGGACCGCTCGCTGAATTTATTCGGCGTCAACGCCTCGCAGCCGCTCGCAGTTTGGCGCGAAAAAGGCTGGATCTTTGAAGAGGATCCGCGCGGCTGGTTCCAGTGGTATTGCCGCTATTATTCAGGACGACGGTGCGAGGACGATCTGCGCCAGATCAAACGCTGGCGCGCGGTGCGGCGCCACATTGGGCAACTCCAGAAAAATTGTCAGCGCGGCGATTTGAGTTGCCGCCCGCGGCAGCGCCAGGCGCTGCTGCATTGGGCCTACGATTCGCGGAAAATTTGAAGGCCGCGCCTACGTCCGGTAACGGCATCACTCGTTAGCCGCCACTCGGTGCGCTGATTTCTTTCTTCTGCGCGTCGGTCTCGTTGCAGGTGACGGTGACCGTCGCCCCGACTTTTGCTTCGCCTTTCACGGTCGTCGTCGAGCCACGCTGAATCTCCCAGACGTCCTTCCCCACTTCCAAAGTGATCATACTATCCGTGATCGCCTGCACCTTGCCGGACAGCGATGTCGTTTCGCCGAACGCGAGCCCGTTCAGGAAGCCCAGCATTGCCACGAACACCAGACCCACCATCAGTTGCCTTTTCATGGGGAAAGTGAAGAGCGGATCGCGCCCTTGCAGCAAGCTTTTTCCAAAGTGTGCGAAGGGTAGCGACGGACCAGACGCAGCCGAGTCGGCTTTCAGGATTGCCAGACTCCGTGCGCACGCAATTCCTTCGCGACCACCCCAGCCCAATCGCGATTCGCGGCCGGACTGGCAGGACTGGGATGAAGGATGCGCCCGATTTTGGGGCCTCCGCGCGGAAATGCTTCGCTGGCGCGCGTGGCCGCAAACTGACCGACGCCGATGATCCATTCCGCTTCAAACGCCGCGGCCACTGCGCATAAATGCTGGTCGCACGCGCGAAAGAGCGCAGCCTTTTCCGCGGAGGGTAGTTTGTCCGGCGTGCGATTCGCGCCGCTCGCTTCCATAAAGACAAGCGGGCAATAATTCAGAACGAAATGTGTCTCGAAGAATTTAGCGGGCGTTCCAAAGCGGTCCGCAAACAGCCCCCACAGCCGCCGCCCGCTCACCTCGCTTCGCGCGCAATCGAAGCCAGTGATCATGCGCTTCGGATGTTCGCGCGCGGGCCTGGCGACGGGTGCCGTGATCCCGAGCCAGTCGCGCACCGCTGCGACTTCACCGAAAGGCACGCCGGTTTGCGCCATGCCAAAGGGCCCAGGGTTCATGCCGAGAAACAGCACGCGCTTCCGACCGCCTGCGTAGCGCCTAACGAAAGCTTCTTGCCCGCGCCATGCGTAGTCGAGTGGGTTGTAAACGAAGGCGACCGGCGGGGCGAACGCGAGCCTGTTCGTCGCTTCACGCAAAACCGCCGCCGCTTGCAGGACTGAATCCGCGATGCTGCTGCTCTCCGACATCGGCGGACTGTAGCAGATGGTCAGTTAACCTCGATCGCGCGGCGCCGGATCATTGTGCGAAAGACGGCGTTTTCGGCCATCAGTGAGACGGCTCCTCGCGCAAGGTGAAGCGATTGTTGGCCGTCTCCCAAAGCCGCAGCCTCACGAGGCGCTGCTCCAGCAGCGGATTCATCTTCTGCCAAAGCGAGTGCACGATATTTTCGCCGGTGGACGGGCGATTGCGAAATTCCTCCGCTTCCAGATCGAGGTGGCGATTGTCCCATGCCTCGACCGCCTCCCGCATCGCCTGCTGGAAATCGACGAAGTCGTAGAGCGTGCCGCTACGCTCATCCAACCGGCCGCCGATCGTCGCCTCGCTCAGGTAAAGATGGCCGTGACCGCGCGGGTTATTGCATTTGCCGTACATCTTCTCGTTCTCCGCCGGAGAATGCTCGTAACTCTGCAGACGGTGCACGGCGCTGAAGGGCAACTGCATCCCCAATAAATGCGCGCCGTTCGAGTCGAATTCCGCGAAAAAATCTGCCCGCTCGTGCAAACGCACGCGTTGCAGTGGCAGCGTTTTGCTCGCGCGTTCGAAGATGTATTGCGCGATCATCTCCGTCGTCATCGGCCGTCCGCTTAGGCCGGGCACTTCTGCGTTGAGATTGCGGTGATCGAGTTCCGCCAGGAGCGACTCGAAGCACGCCGCGCGTTCCCCATCCGACGGAAAGGCATCCGCCTCCTCGGCGGCGCGCACCGTCAGCCGTACCCGGTAATCATGTCCGTGCCCGTGGATCGATGCGGCGCGGCCGAAGAGCTCTTCGTTTTCCTCTTCGGACAAGTGCGGCGATATCGTGCGACGCGCTGCGGAGAAGCGAAAGGCGTAGTGGCCTTCCGTCACACCATCGGCGAAAGCGGTCGCCGTTCGGTCGGGCGTTTCTTCCAAATAGACGGCGGTCAAATTCGCTCCCGAATCCTGAAAGAGCGGCGCCACGTCCGTGGCGAGTTGGCGCGCCACATTCTCGGCCGTTGGAACGCGGTCGGCGAAGCTCGCGTTGTCCTCGTTCAGGAACCGATGATCGTAGCGATCGTCGATCACCGCGCCGGCGCGCTGTTTGATTTCGCTGATGTTCATCAGCATGCCGGTGGCGGAATCGACCGCGCCGGTGAAGACGAACCAGGCGACGTAATTGCGCCCGGCGCCGTAGCGCGCGCTCGTCTCCGCGCCGAACGCACGCCGATTCTCGGCCTCCGACCAGGCGGGAACGAAGAGGCGGCGCGAAGCGGAGAACTCGAGCCGCTTGCTGACCGTCAGGAACATCAGGTCAGCACCGTTATTTGAGAAGCGAGAGGAACTCGGCCCGCGTCCGCGCATCGTCTTTGAACGAGCCCAGGAGACAGGAGGTGGTCATGACCGAATTCTGTTTCTGCACGCCGCGCATCATCATGCAGAGGTGCTTCGCTTCGATCACTACCGCGACGCCATCGGGATGGAGCGATTCCATGATCGCATCCGCAATCTGCGTGGTCAGCTGCTCTTGAATTTGCAGCCGGCGCGCGAAAACATCGACGATCCGAGCCACCTTGGAGAGCCCGATGACTTTGCCGTTTGGGATGTAGGCGACGTGCGCTTTGCCGATGAACGGCAGCAGATGGTGCTCGCACATCGAGTAGAGCTCGATGTCTTTTACGAGCACGATCTCGCTCGCATCGGAGTCGAAGATCGCTTGATTGACGATCTCCTCCACGCTCTGCCGATAGCCCTGGGTGATAAATTCGAAGGCACGCGCGGCGCGGCCCGGCGTCTTTACCAATCCTTGCCGCTGCGGATCTTCGCCGATCGCTTCCAGGATTTCGTGGAACGCAGTCGTCAACGTCTCGAGATGCGAGCCATCGAGACGATTCGCCTGACGCGTCAGACGCTCGCTGATCTCCAACTCTGATTCGCCGTTTTGCTTCAAAACGAAATCCTAGTCGAGCCAGCTGAGCGGATATTTCGGGTCGTCGAGCCCCACCGCCTGCTCGGTCAGCTCGAGCGTGTGCTCGGTGTCGAACATGACCGCGAGCTCCTCCGTGCGCGTGGCGTCTTTGCTCGCCATGATCGTGCCGGGATGCGGTCCGTGCGGAATGCCGCGCGGGTGCAATGTCATGGAACCGGCTTCGATTCCTTTCCGCGAACCGAAATTGCCGCGCACGTAGAAGAGGACTTCGTCGGCCTCGACGTTGTCGTGTACCCAAGGGATCTTCACCGCCTCGGGACCGTAATCGAGCATCCGCGGAGCGAAGGTGCAGACGACGTAACCGCGAATCTCAAACGTCTGATGAATCGGCGGCGGCTGATGCACAAACCCAGTGATCGGCTCAAAGTCCTGCGCGTTGAAGGTGAAGGGATAAACGAAGCCATCCCAGCCCACGACGTCGAAAGGATGGTGCGCGTGCACCACGCGCGTCCAACGCGGACCGTCTTTCACGAGTACGGCCACGTCTTCGTCTTTGTCGACGACGAGCGTTTCGCTGGGACCGTGGAAGTCGCGCTCGGAGTAGGGCGAGCCCATGCGAATCTGGCCGTCGTGATTCAGGTAACGCCGCGGAATGCGCACCGGGCCGGTTGATTCGAGGATGAGATAATCTTCCTCCTCCACTTTATCCGGCACGAGCCGGTAGGTAATGCCCCGCGGGATCACGATGTAATCCTCTGCGCGATAACGCAGCTTCCCAAAGGGCGATTCGAGTGTGCCGGCACCGTGGAAAACGAAGATGATTTCGTCCGCGCCACCGTTGCGATAGTACTCGTATTCGCCGTACGTCTTCGCCGGCTTGTGCCGGTAGGCGATCATGTCCTGGTTGAAGAGCATCGGAATGCGGCCGGTGTAGAGATCGCCCTGGCGCGGGACGTTGGCCGCTTTCAAGTGATGATGACGCAGCGGCGCGTCCGTGACCTTTTTCAGCTCTTCGCACTTGATCAGCTCCACGCTGCGCACCCGCGTGGGCGGACGCAGGTGATACATGATCGAGTAAGCCTCGTTAAACCCTTCCGTCGTGATGACGTGCTCGTAATAAATGCCCTCGTTCTTATAGCCGGGTCCGGCACCGTTGCGATGAAACCAAACGTGATGTTTCCGCGGGATCTCCCCGAGCTTCTGATATTGCGGCATGTCGTTCTCCCCTTGCTCCCCTTAAAGATTTCCGCGTGCGTCCTGCTCTTTCTCCAGCGCCTCGAAGAGCGCCTTGAAGTTTCCTTTGCCGAAACTCTTCGCGCCTTTGCGTTGGATGATTTCGAAAAATAGCGTCGGACGATCTTCCACCGGCTTGGTGAAGATCTGGAGGAGGTAACCTTCCTCATCGCGATCGATCAAAATCCCGAGCTTCTGCAACGGCTCGAGGTCTTCATCGATCTTGCCCACGCGATCGAGCACCGTGGCGTAGTAGCTCGCGGGGATGCTCAGGAACTCGACGCCGCGATTTTGCAAATCGGTAACCGTCTTCACGATGTCGGCGGTGGCGAGCGCGCAATGCTGCACCCCTTCGCCGTCGTAGAAATCGAGATACTCCTCCACCTGCGATTTCTTTTTGCCTTCGGCCGGTTCGTTAATCGGGAATTTTACGAAGCCGTTTCCGTTGCTCATGACCTTACTCATGAGCGCGGAATATTCCGTCGAGATATCCTTGTCGTCGAAGGAGAGAATGTTGCGGAAACCCATCACATCTTCGTAGAACTTCACCCACGGATTCATCTGGTTCCAGCCGACGTTGCCGACGCAATGATCGACGTAAAGCAGCCCGGTTTCCGGCGGATTATACCTCGTCTCCCACTTCCGGAAGCCGGGCATAAAGGTGCCGTTGTAATCGCCGCGCTCGATGAAGAGATGGACGGTATCGCCATAAGTGTGAATGCCGCTCATGACCACGCGGCCGTTATCATCCGTCAGGGTGGTTGGCTCGAGGTAGCTCTTGCCGCCGCGTTTGGTCGTCTCTTCCCAGGCGGATTTCGCGTCTTCGACTTTGAGCGCCAACACCTTCACCCCATCGCCGTGCTTGGCGATGTGATCCGCGATCGCGTTCCCCTTCCGCAGCGGCGTCGTCAGCATGAAGGTCAATTTGTTCTGCCGAATCACGTAGCTGACGCGATCCTTCACGCCGGTTTCCGGGCCGGCGTAGGCCAGGCTCTGAAAGCCAAATGCCGTTTTGTAAAAATGCGCCGCCTGCTTGGCGTTGCCGACGTAGAACTCGACGTAATCGGTCCCCTGCAGCGGGAGAAAATCAGGCTCCGTCGCAGCGGCAGTTTGTGGTTTTTCAGGAGTGAGAGTCGTGGCCATAATTTCTTTCTCGAAGAGATTCGAATGCCGGGCGGCAGCGTTATGCCCCGCCACGGGGTTCCGAAATATAAGTCGTTCACCCCCTGTCGCAAGAACGCCCTTAACCCGATTCCCCCCCTTACCCGGACGGCGTGCTCGCCTCGACCGCCGATCGAATCAACCCCCATACCTTCCGCAAATGTTCCTCCGTGGTGAGGATGTTTCCGAGACCCAGACGCATGACAGTGCGACCGCGCAGTTTGGTTTGCATAAGATGTTCTCGCGGTAATCGGCGATCCAATCCGCGATCTCGTGCAGATGTTTTCGGAAAACTTCCGCCGGAATATCGCCGAGAGGTGCAGCCATTATCTCGCTCTGCCTTCCAGCTCAAAAAGCGAAACCGAAGCTGAAGTGGAACGCGCCGAAAGCCTCGCCGTTCCGCGGACTCGGGTTGACCCCGTAGTCGATCCGAAGCGGACCGATCGGCAATTGGTAGCGCAGGCCGAGACCGACCGCGTAACGCATGTTGCCGAAGCCGATGTCCTCCGCTTGCGCGAGGAGATTGCCGGCATCGAGGAAGACAGCCATCTGCAATTCGCCAAAAACTGGGAAGGTATATTCGACGTTGTAGACGCTGAAAAACTCGCCGCCGATCGGATTCCCGCGGTCGCTCGGCCCGAGCTCGCGCTCGGCAAAGCTGCGCACGGTTGAGCTGCCGCCATTGAAAAAACGCTCATCGATCGGCACCCCGCTGCCGCTGATGCCCTGGACCACGCCAGCACGCGCGCCGACGGCGAGCATAGAGCGACGGAACCAGCGCTCCCAACCGCTCACGTCTTCTTCCGCCTGCGGATTGATGTTGATGCTGTCCTTGTCTTTCGCGAACGGCAGGTAATAAGAAACGCGCGCCGTGCTGCGGACGAACTCGATCTGGCTGCCCAGCGGTTTGCCGGAATAATCGAACGTGTTGTCGATCACCACCCCGCGCGGCGCCACGAGCGGACTCGTCCGCAGATCGAGCGTCTGGGTGTAGCCGACCGTGTTGACCTGATAGGAGGTGCGCCCCAGGAGAGGCGTCGCAATGTCCGCGCTGGTGATTTCTACATGACGCGCGCCCAGGACTGCGCCGACGGAGTATTGCTTGGTGATTTCGCGCTGCAGGTCGATGCGACCGCCGACCTCGAGTTTGCTGTAGCCATCGAAATCGTAGGTGAGCGCGGAGAGTCGCAGCTTGAAGCGAGTGTCGGTCTCGAGGAAATACGGATCCTCCAAGATGATTTCCCCCTTGTTGCCGCGGCTGGAGTATTCGGCGGAAGTGGTGAGCTGGCGGCCGGTGCCGAAAAGATTTCGGTCGCGATAGGAGGCGCCGACGATCAACCCGACGAAGCTGCCGTAGCCGAGCGAAACGCCGAACTCTTTGCTCTTCGCTTCCTCGGCGTTGATTTCCAGGTGGAGGAGATTGCCCTCTCGCGGCACCGGCTTGATCTGCAGGATGGAGAAGACGCCGGTCTTCATCATCTCGCGGAACTTTTCATCCACGATCGCCGGATTGTATTTCTTCCCGCTGAGTTTGTTGAAGCGCTTGGTGACGAAACCCGGACGCAGCCGCTGCAGACCGGTCACGGTGGAGTCATCGAAATAATAAACCGGCCCGGGCGAAATCGTCACCCGCACCGGCACGCGCCCGCCATTCGCGGCTGCCGGTTCTCCCGCTGCCTCCACCTTCACGTTGAAATAACCGCGCGCTTTGAAGTAAGCCTGCAACCGCCGCGGAATGTCCGCCAGCCGACGATCCGTATACGGCTCGCGCAGGAGATCAGCCATCTCGCGGCGCAACGTTTCCGCATCGTAAACCGTGTTCCCGGCGAAGCGGATGTCGCCGAAGGAATACTGCTGCCCTTCCACGATCGCGACCGTCAGATCCACCTGCGCGCCGTCTGCGCTGAAGCCGAAGTTCGGTTCCTGCACGATGACGTTAAGGAAGCCCTCCGCGATGTAGAGCCGTCGCACCAAATCCACGCCTTCCTGCAAATCGTTCTTCACAAACGGCAGCGTCTTCTCCGTCTTGCCATAGCGCTCGCGGGTCGGGCCGATGAGGAAATCGTAAAGCTTGGCCGTCTCCAGATGGTCGTTCCCGACGAAGTGCACCTGCCCCACCGTGGTGCGCGGTCCTTCCTCGATCTCGAGCCGGAGGCGGCTGCCATCGATCCCGTAGCGCACCTCCGCTTTGGCAAAGCCATGCTTGCGGTAGTAAAGCTCGAGCAGAAACGCCGCGTCATCCGCGCGGGCGGCGGTCAGGCCCAACTCCGAGATCGTGGTGATTTGCTCCTTCAACTGCGAACGGAGCTCATCTTCCTTGAACGACTTCGCGCCGTTGATCAACACGTTCGAGGTCTGCGCAGTTTCCTCCTGCCGCTTCGTTTCCTGCTTCTTGACCTTATTCTTTTCGACCACACGGGGCGGATCTGTATCGCGCTGAGCAAAAAGGTTCCCCGCACAAACGGCAACGCAGAGCAGGACTGAGATTCGCAGCGCGCGCTTCATCGGAAACGAATCAGATACTTCACCGTCCCGCGAAAATCACCCTGCACGCCGATCTCGCCAATGAGCTGCACCTGATCAGTTGCGCGGTAGCGTGCGGTCGCGGTTTGCTGCCCCGTGCGCGGATCGACTCCGCCCACATCGACCTGGAGACGATCAAAGATGGAGTTCGTGTTGCTCGCCTTCTTCTTGAAAATTTTCTGATAGAGCTGCTGTCCTAACAACATGAGCGCGCGGCCCGCAAGCACATTGCCGCCGCTGGCCAGCTCCTCCCGCGTGGTGCCGGTGGCGAGGAGCGAGATGATTTCCTCCTGCGGCAAGGGCGGCTCGCTCGTGAACACCGCCTCCGGCGAATTGGCCGTGCCGTAAACGTAAACGCGCACCGTGTAATCGCGGATGACGGACGTGCCCTGCAGATCGAGCCCCGGATTGTATGGATCCTCCGGATTGAAATAGATGAAGCCCTGATCGATCTCGAGCCGGCTGAACGGCAGCGTCGCCTCTACGTTCTGCAAGCGAACCGAGCCGTTGATCTCCGGTTTGAGTCCGGTGCCGGTCAGCCGCATATCCACCAGCGCGCCGCCGTGCGCGAGATTGCCGCGGATCAAAAATGGATCCTTCGTTTTGATCGCGATGTCGAATTTCCAATCGCGCAAAGGCGGCTCGGGGAACGAGAGGTCGGGCTCGTCCGCGGGCGGTTGTGGCGCGGGCGCGGGCCGGCCGGGCACGCCGATCGGGATGAGATCGATGTTCTTCAAAAACTGACTGTTCGTGATCGCGACCTCGCCCGCCACGGTCGCGCCGGCGAGCGGTCCGGTGATGGTGAGATTGGCGTCGGTCCGCGCGGTCAGATCATCGTTCCGCGCCACGAGCACGGCATCGGCGCGCAATTGCAGATCGAAGACCGGCTCGGTCAACTTCGCGAACGTGATCCGCCCCGCGAGATTGAAAGGGCCGCCCGCGAGCTCGCCTTTGAATTGCTCGAACTCGAGCCGGTCCTGGGTGAACGCGATGCGCGCGTTGAAATTCGTGACCGAAGGCAGCGTGGGATTGGCGAAACGCGCGACATTGATCTGCGCGTCGGCGGTGCCGTTGAGCGAGGGATTGGCAATCGTCCCACCGGCGTTGATGTCGAGCGCGAGGCTGCCATCCACCCGTTCGAGCGCGGGCACGAATTGCCGGATGAAATTGATCGAGCTGCGCGGCATGCGCACGCTCGCTTCGATCGGCGTTTGCTCATCGAGCTTTTTGCTTTCGATCAACTTTGCGACGTCGAGAGGCATCTTCGCGTTTAGCTGGACCGGCTCGATTCGCGCCTGCTCCAATTTGCCTTCCACCGAGAGTTGATTGTTCTCCAGCCGAGCGTTCAGACCAAAGGTGGCCGGGGTGAAATCAGCCAACTTCTCCGAGCGCAGCGCGGTTAACTGCAAACCAAACGTCGCCTGCAAATTCGCGAGCGTCCCCTGCGCATCGAGCTTCAAATTGGCGAGCCCGCTGACCGGCGCCTGCGCTCCCAGATCTTTCGCCAACTTCTCGATGTCGAGGTTCTCGGTTTGGAAATTGATCAACACCTTACCATCGGCCGGAAGAAGCGGCTTCTCCGTCCCGAGATTCTCCCACACGAAAGGGATCGAGATGTAGCCAGCTGCGTACTTGGCCTGGCCTTGATCGATCTGAATCTTGGTGACTTCGAGGGTCGAACCCTTCGCCTGCATGATGGCCTGGAACATCATCTTGTCGCTCGCGACGTAGATGATGGGCACGTTGAATTCCGTGGGCGTGTAGTTCGCGTCCACATTTGCTTCCAGCTTGTCGAGCTCGGCGTAGCGTCCGCCTTTTAGGGTCAGCTTGAGGCTGCCGGTGTTCTTCAAGCTTTCGAGGGTGCCGTTACCTTCCCAATTGATCGCAAGCGCGCCGGCCAGCTTTGTCTCGCTCGCCATCGTTCGCAGGATTGGTTCGAACGTGCCGAGATCGGCTACGTTCACCGCGAGCGCGCCGCTATACGGGAAGGGCGCCTTGATTCCCGCCGTCCCATGCGCGCGGATGAAATCCCGCTCGTTCAAGTTCGCCGTCAGATCGTTTAAATAAACCGTGTTCTGCGCGATCGTGCCGTGCGCGGTCACTTCCGGCACGCTCAGTTTCTGCGCTTCGAGATTGGTCGCATAGAGAGTAAACGACCCGCCGCCGAGCATCGGGCCCAGCTCCGTCTGCGCGTCCAACTGCACCGCACCGGTCACGGGCCGCGTAGCGCCTTCCACCCAAAATTCCTCGATCTTCGGCGCCGCGACATGGAGCTCGATCGCGCCCGGCTGCGTGGCCGCATGAGCGAAATCCTGCGGCAACTCATAGCGTCCACGCGCGGTCACTTGATTCGTCGCGCGGCGAAGCAACAGCTCGCTTAGCGTGACGTTTTTGCCGCTGGATTGCACGGCCGCAGTTAACGAATCGACCGCGTAATCGCCGTAGCGCACGTCGCTGATTTCCGCCGTCAGATCAGTGGTAAGATCGGAGTAGATCGGCGGCGGGATGGTTTCCTTGCCCACGTCTTCCTCATCCGGCATCGGCGGCGGCATTTTCTTAGCCGCCCGCAATTTCACCACTGCACGCTGCACCGTGCCGTGGCCGAGATCGAGTGGCCCCGCCACCGCCGCGAGGTCCACGTAAATGGTGGCGTCGCGCACGTTGATCTGGCCGTTCACTTCCGCGGGGCCTTTGATCGGCTGCGCCATGCCGGCCGTGATCGAGCCAAGCTCGGGAACATCCGCGCGCAATTGGAACGTAGCCGGCACGCGACCGAATTCTTCGGTCCGGCGCGGCAGATCCGCTGAGCCTTCCAAGGTGATCTTATTAGCGCCGCGGGTGAGTTCGAGATTCTTTACCTGCGCGCGGCCGTCTGCCGCGCTCGCCTCGAGCAGGACGCGATCGAAGACCACGCCACCTGCTTCCATGTCTTCGATTTCTCCGGTGACCGTGCCGTTCCAAGAATTCGGCCGATCCAATTGCCCGTCCCCCTTCACCGCCATGCGCTTGACCAGTCCACGCAGCTTCGATGGCTCGGGATGAGCCGCGTCCATTTCCGGCGCCTTGATCCGCGCGTTCTCGATTTTCGGCGGCTCGAAGTATTCCGTGACCGCTTCGAGCGAAGTGTCCTCGACCGCGAAATCGATTTTGGTCCCGAGCGATTTATCCTGCTCGCCGAGCGCAATGGTTCCGTTCAGCTTCGCGCCAGCGAAAATTCCCTGCACGGCCACGTCCAGCTTCCCGGTGCCAACTTGAGACGCATCGAGGTTGACGACTTTAAGGTGGGTCTTCTCGTCGAGAATAAGATCGCGCAGAAAGAGATTGTGATCCTGATACGTCGTCTGCGCCTTCACATCGCTCCAGCTGCGGCCGTTCGCGAGTTGGAGCTTTGCAATCCGGAGCTCGCCCGCTTGCTTCGGATTCAACTCGAGATTGAGATGCTCCAGGAGCACATCGTTCGGCTCCGATTTTATCCGCAGATTGATGTCGGAGAGCGTGAGGCGATCGGGGAAAACGGAAGGCAGCGTGATCTTCTTTTCCTGCACCACTTTCTCAGTGGGCGGGGCTTTCGCCGGATCGAGCACAATGTTTGCGTTCCGCACTTCGATCGCCTCGAGCAACTCCGACATGCCTTTCGTTAGGCCACTCCAGATGCTGTAATCCACGCGCACCAGATCGACGTCGGCCGATTGGAGGGCGGACGGACCAGTCGCAACCGCGTGCACATTGCGCAGCGTGATACCACCCAGAATCGAACCGTCGACCCGCAGATCGAGCTTCAGATTTTGTTTTGCGGCGAAATAGATTGCGGCCCGGCGGCCGACCATTTGCAGCAGCGGCCGATGGAAAACGGCGAGCAAAAGCACGACGATACCGAAGCCAATCCCGATGCGTTTGAGCCAGGAACGACGAGCAGGACCGGAATCGGAGCCGTTTTCATCCACGAGTGCGATAACCTATTTCTACGCAAGGAAAGAGCAACCTAGACGCACGGAAATGGCGCCTCACGCACGCTCGCGCTTGCAGGGGAAGCTGCTAGCTTCCCGAGGTTCAGACACGGAAGGTCCACAACTTCCCCTAATGACCATGAACCCGGACAAACTTTTCGATTATCTCGACGGCAAACTCTCTCCCGGCGATCGCGCCCAGCTTGAGGAGAAACTCATGTCCGATGCGCAACTGCGCCGGGAATTTGCGGTCGCGCGCGATATCCATCGCACCGGCGGCGGGAGCCGTGAGGTGATCATCCCGAGCGAAGACCCGCGCAAGATCGCGCGGAGCGCGCTCATCACCCGGCGCGTCGCCGCCGCCTGCGCGGGTCTCGTTCTCCTCAACGTCTTCGTCGGCATCGCGTTCATCGTGGGCAAGAATCGGAAGAAGGAAAATTTCTCCGCGAAGGAAGCCGGCATCCGCAAGCAACTCGAAACGTCTCTTGGCAACGTCGCCAAAAATGGGCTGCCTCCGCCGTCGTTTGTCGCGCAGGACATCCAGCTCACCGCTCCCCGCGCGGAATGGCCGCAGGTGGCCGAACGCGTCACGGCCGCGGCAACGGCGTTTGGGGGATCTGCCGCGAAAGGATTGCCGGCCGAAGAGGCAATGACCGTGGTGGTGGACATCCCGACCCAGCGCGAAAAAGAATTTCGCGAGACGGTGGTGAGCGCAGCGGCCATCGCGCCCATGCCGGCGGTCGGTTCGGGGACAGCAACCGCGCCCGCCCCCTCGCCTAACGAGCGGACGATTGTGCAGGTGCGGATTGCCGAAGCGGCGCGATGATCGCGGTCACGTTTGCCCTGCCCGCTGAAAGCTCCGGTTTCCTTTCCCTTCTGCAATCAAAGACGCGCGGTTCCCCCACTGCGCACAGCGTCTCCGGCACGCTGCACGGCCGTGCAGTTTCGGTTCTGCACACCGGCGTCGGAGAGAAGTCGACGCGCGCACGTCTCGCGCCGTTCCTTGCCGCGGTTACGCCGCAACTCTTGATCAGTGCCGGGTTTGCCGGCGCGCTGCATGATCGCCTCCGCCCAGGCGATTTGTTCCTGGCGGAGAATTATTCAGCGCCTGACCTGACCGCCGCAACGCGCGCGCAAATAACCTGCACTGTCGGCAAACTCGCGACCGCCCCCGGTATGATTGATTCCGCGCTCGCGCGGCAGAGCCTGGCCCGCGCAGAAGGCGCGGAGGCGGTGGATATGGAAACAAGCTTCATCGCGGAGGCGTGCGCGAGCGCAGGCATTCCCATGCTCGCGCTGCGGGCGATCAGCGACACGCCGGCCAAGCCTTTTCCCGCGCCGCCCCATCTCCTTTTCGATGTCGAAAGGCAACGAACGCCAACGCTGAAATTGGCTACGCATCTCGTGCGGCATCCGTCGGCTCTTCTGGACCTGATGCGTTTCGCCAAACAAATCAGCGGTGCGCGCGCCAACCTGACCGAGGCGCTGGCCAAGCTGTGCGCGCTGTGATGGTCAGGCCGTTGCCGGCTCCACGTGCACGAGCACGTCGGTGATCCGGCCATCGGTCGCGCGGATGATATTTTTCGCCTGGTGCGCAATCTCGTGACCTTCATGAACGGAGATTTGGCCGTCCACTTTCACATGCAGGTCGACGTAGAAATTCAGCCCCATTTTGCGCACCAGACATTTCTCGACCTCGCATACGCCGGGCACTTCTTCAGCGGCACGGCGAATCTGATCGCACATGTCGCCGCGCGGAGCGGTATCGAGGATTTCGTGCAAAGCAGGCGAGAGCAGGCGGTAACCATTCGTGGCGATGAGCGCGCAGGCGAAGAGCGCCGCCCAATCATCCGCGCTCTCCCACCCTTCGCCGCCGATGAGCGCGATCGAAATGCCGATGAAGGCGGCGACTGAGGTGAGGGCATCGAAGCGGTGATGCCAGGCGTCCGTCTGCACAGCGGTGCTTTCCACATTCCGTCCGATCCGCATGACGGAGCGGTAAAGAAATTCCTTCACGATCACCACCACGATGAGGACGACGAGCGTGAACGGCGCCGGCGCATGATGCGGGAGAAAAATTTCGCGTGCGCTCTGAATCGCGAGCCCTACCGCCGCCGCCATTACGCCCACCGCTACTATGGCAGCGGCGACCGGCTCCGCCTTTCCGTGGCCGTAGGGATGAGTCGCATCGGGCGGACGGGCGGCAAATTTCAATCCACCCCAAATCACGACCGACCCTCCGATATCGAGCGCTGACTCGATGCCATCAGCGATCAGGACGTAAGCGTTGCCGATGACACCGGCCGCGATCTTGGCCAGGGCGAGGACGAAATTGATCAGCATCCCGAGCAAGGCCACGCGCGCGCCGCTTTGTAAATTGCTGGTCGAAGCGTTCGTTGTAGGCTGGGCGACGGGAACCATGCGATGAGCAAAACTATACGCGCCGCGGTTTATGAAACGCACGGAAATCCGGCGGAAGTCCTGCGCGTAATCGAGCAGCCTTGGCCGACGGCAGCTGCGGACGAGGCCGTCGTGCGAATGCAGGCCGCGCCCCTCAACCCGGCCGATATTAACGCGATCGAAGGCAAGTATCCGGTGCGCCCGCCTCTGCCCGCGACGCCGGGGATGGAAGGCGCGGGCGTGGTGGTGGAAGTGGGAAGCGCGGTGCGCAACGTGGTCGCGGGCGATCACGTGATCCTGCCGCACAACCTCGGCACGTGGCGCGAGGCGTGCGCGGTGAAGGCGGAGAAACTTGTCATAACACCGCAGGAACTCGATCCGATTCAGGCCGCGATGTTAAAGGTGAACCCCATCACCGCTTGGCGCATGCTCCACGATTTCGAAGCGCTCGCGCGTGGCGATTGGTTTATCCAAAACGCCGCTAATTCCGCAGCCGGGCGCGCGGCGATTCAGATCGGGCGAGAATTGGGATACAAGAGTGTGAATATCGTTAGGCGCGCGGAGTTGGTGGAGGAATTGCGCGCGGCGGGAGGAGATGTGGTCGTGGTCGATGGTGAGCAATTGCGCGAAGAAGTAGCCGCGCAGACGGGCGGGGCTGCAATTCGCCTCGCACTGAACGCGGTTGGCGGAGAGAGCGCGCTGCGGATGGCGAGGACGCTGGCCGCCGAGGCCACGATGGTTACTTATGGCGCGATGAGCCTGAAGCCGCTGACAATTCCGAACGGGATGCTGATTTTCAAAAATCTGAAGTTCACCGGATTTTGGGTGAACAAATGGTACGACGCGGCTACCGCGCAAGAGCGGGCAGAAACCTTCGCGCCGCTTTTTGCGATGGCGAAACGCGGTGCGCT
Organism: uncultured Verrucomicrobiae bacterium; assembly: GCA_963788065.1. Taxonomy (GTDB): domain Bacteria; phylum Verrucomicrobiota; class Verrucomicrobiia; order Chthoniobacterales; family UBA10450; genus JACCTI01. The sequence continues at coordinate 51,092 of CAWBFF010000007.1, read as the reverse complement.
CGAAGCTAAAGTCGAGGCCGTGTATTCGCTAGGCGAAGCCACCGCTGCTGTGAGCCACGCGATGCAGAATCAGCGGAGCGGCAAGGTTGTTTTCGCGATGTAACGCCGCGCTGACGGGTGGCGCAGGGGGTGGCGAGGGCGGGCCGAGTAGCGTCGCTTAACGCTCTTCGTTTTCTTGTTCGACCTCGGCCTCCGTTTTCGACGGCATGCTCTCTTGGCCGATGAATTCTTCCTGCGGCGCGTCGGTCGTCGCGGCGGTCACTTTTTTGTCCGGGTGTGGTTGCTGATTATCGCTCATCAGAGAAGGAATCGCATCCGCAGCGAGCGCGAGGTTCCGCGCGTGCGCGGAAAAGTTTCTGGAAAGACGCAGCGTGCGCACTATTGTTCGAGCCCGTCGGCTTTTCCGCGCGATTAGCTCAGTGGTAGAGCGCTTGCTTCACACGCAAGAAGTCGCAGGTTCGAACCCTGCATCGCGCACCATTTCGAGGAGCGGCGCTCTCCGGGCCGCAGCGTTTCTAAACCGACGGCAACGCGAGCCCCCAGCGCGCGAGCCGAAAACGGAGCGCAGTCGCGAGACAGCCGAACCCATAGCGCACACTGCGCCGAAAATTTATCGACGACGCTTCCGGCATATACTTGGCCGGGCAAGTGACTTCGCCGATTGCGTAATCCAGCCAGAGTATTTGCGCGAGCATTTGATTATCGAAAACGAAGTCGTTCGAGTTTTTCTCGAAGGGTAACCGCTCGAGCACCTCCCGCGAAAACGCGCGGTAGCCGGTGTGGTATTCGGAAAGTTTTGCGCCAAACAAAAGATTCTCGAAGAGGGTGAGGAATCGGTTGGCCACGTATTTCCAGAGCGGCATCCCGCCCCGCAGCGCGCCGCCCCCGAGAATGCGCGAGGCCAGCACACAAGGGTAAAGACCGCTCGCCACCATCGAGGCCATCGCGGGAATCAGGAACGGGGTGTACTGATAATCGGGGTGGATCATAATGACGATGTCCGCCCCGGCCGCGAGAGCCAGGCGATAGCAAGTCTTCTGATTTCCGCCGTAACCCAGATTCTGCGGATGCACCTCCACCTGCACTCGCTCCAGCCCGCGCGCGATCGCCACCGTCTCATCGTGGCTGGCGTCATCCACCACGATGACGAGGTCCACGATCCCCTGCGCCATCACCTCGTCATAGGTGCGCTGCAGCGTCCGCGCGGCGTTGTAAGCCGGCATGACGACGACGATTTTTTGGGCGTTAACCATCTTTTAAAAAGTGCAGGGCCAGCATTTCATGACCCGCCCCGGAGGCAAGCGCTCAACCTTTGATAGATTTATTTCGCCGCGAAAAAGAACTTTGGTTGAGAAAACCGGTATTAGTTTGTGGCGATACGCAACATTGATCTCGCCATTTAATCTCAACCAACGCAGCCTATGAAAATGAAGCCTCTCCCCACCTCTACCAGCCTCACGTTCGCGCTTGCGGTCGCAACGCTCTGCACGGGAATATTTCAAGCGTGCCAGACACAGAAACCCGCCGCCCTCGCGTATCGCTGCAATCCGATTCCTCGCAGGATCTGTTGGGAGAAAGAACATAAAGTGTTTCCGAACCTTGAGCTGACAGAGGACCAGAAGAGAAGCAAAGTTAACCACGCGTTGAGTGATTGGGGCGCCGAGACATCCGGAGCGCTCTACTGTCGAAACGACCAAGGCGGTAAAAAATGTGAACCCCTAGGAAATAGCGCGTTCACATCCAAGGATGGGGCTTCCACCGATGGCGTCGTGACCGCGGAGATTATCCAAGCCTACCAAAGTAAAGATCCGGAGGCTATCCACGTCGCGCAACGCGTCGATTTTCAGGACGAAGGTCGGAAAAAGAAATTCCTGCAAGAGATCGGTCTCGCCGCGACTGACGGTTAACACGAAAGCGCTCGATGCGGACGTTCGTGCTATCACCACGGCGAGCCGCTTGCTCAGTCCTCCTTTTCGTTCACTTCTGTTTCCTGCTTTTCGTTTCCAGCAGGGAAACGTGGTGGCTGTTAAATAAACAGCTAACGCTGCTCCCGTCTCCCAATCGATCTGAGGCGCCTCCCGCGCAGAGGGAATCAACCGGCGCCCTCTTGTTCCGAGAGATCGTTCTCACTTACGGTCACCTTGCTGGCATTGATGTCGGCTACGGCTTTTTCGCCCCAAATATCCCATCGGCTTACACTTTGGCCTTTGAGGTGACTTTTCCAGACGGCTCAGTCGAATGCGTCCCAATCCAATTCCAGCCGGGTGAGGGCGGCTTGCGCTGGGCCAGTTTGATGGATTTCCTAGGCCGCGACGCCGCCGATCCCGTGGGTGAAGTTTTGCTCAGGTTGATCGTTCGTTCTCTTCGACAGGAATACCCGGAGGCGACGCGGATGCGGGCTCTAATCAACTCTTCGAGCCAACCATCCATTGAAGATTTCAGGAAGGGCAAAACTGCGTCGGAACGGTTTGTCTGCCAATACGATTTCCATCTTCAGCCAACGAGCCGATGAGGCTTCCAGTTGGGGTAGAGCGAATAACCGCGTTCCTCTGGCCCGCAGAGTCGGACCGATGGTTGACCATTCTGCGCGTGGGCTTGGGTCTGCATCTTGCCCTTTATTGCTTCGCTTTAAGAGAGAATTGGTCCTCCTTTCTCGGAGCAGCAGACGCTGGTTTGACCATGCGCGAATTCGCGGAGTCGATGCTCTCCACCCAAAGTCATCTCGTCCCGCGGGTCAGTTGGATCGTCGACATTGGCCACCTGATCGGTTTGACGGAACGCCTAATCCTGACTGCCATATGGCTCGCGCTTTTGCTCGCATCGTCTGGCCTCCTTGCAGGCCTTTTTTGCCGCACCTCCGCGGTCGTAGCCTGGTTCCTTCACCTCGCGGTGGCGAAGAGTGCCGGACTACTGGCTTACGGTTTGGACAATTTGATGACGATCGGGCTCTTCTATCTGATGCTCGCGCCGTTGCCGGATCGCGTCGCTCTTGACCGCACCCTGCGGAATCTCCCGGCGCTCAATCCTCGTCTCGTCGGTTTCTTTCGTCGATCGCTTCAGCTTCACCTCTGCGTCATCTATTTTTTTGGTGGCCTTACGAAAGCGCTCGGCAGCGGCTGGTGGGATGGATCCAATCTCTGGCGCGCGCTCACACGGCCACCCTTCGATGTCGTTTCGCCCGACACGATCGTCCAGTTTGCCGCTCTCTTGCCCGCTCTCGGAATTGCGGCGTGGGTGATCGAGCTGGCCTATCCGGTCATGATCTGGTCCAAGGCGACGCGGCGGTCGTGGTTGGTCCTTACCTGCGCCATGCATCTTTCCATCGGACTCTTTATGGGGATGTATCTTTTCGCGTTAGTCATGCTCGTGCTGAACGTGGCGGCATTCGGTCCATCCGCGCCCGCGGCGAAAAACATCCCTACGGAAGATACGACTTTGGCTCACATCACGTAGCAGGCCGCGCGTCTTCTGGTTTCCGGCTGGACGACGGCCGGCTCTTTGCGATGATGTTGCAAAGGAAACGCCGCGCGTGATCCATGCCGAACCCGCCCGACTCTGATCTCAAACTCGAGATCGCGCACGTCCTGCTGATCGATGTGGTGGGATACTCGAAGCTGCTCGTGAATGAGCAGATCGATGTGCTCAACGATCTCAACCGGATCGTCCGGGCGACCGATCATTTTCGTTCGGCGGAGGCGGAGGGGAAGCTGACGCGTTTGCCCACGGGTGATGGGATGGCGTTGCTGTTTTTCGACAGCCCCGAAACAGCGGTGCAGTGCGCGCTCGAAATCGCCCGCGCCACAAAAGACCACCGGCGAATGCAACTGCGGATGGGTGCGCACAGCGGGCCGATCAAGGAAGTGGTGGATGTGAATGACCGCGCCAACTTTGCCGGCGCCGGCCTGAATATCGCCCAACGTGTGCTCGATTGCGGAGACGCCGGGCACATTCTCCTCTCGAAGCGGCTCGCGGAGGACCTGGTCGGCTACCGACATTGGCACCCGCATCTGGTCGACCTCGGCGAGTGTGAAGTGAAGCACGGCGTCAAAGTGCAGTTGGTCAATCTCTGCAAAGGCGACCTGGGCAATCCTAACGTGCCGGAGAAGGTGCGGCTGCAGCATGCGCGTCTGCAGAAGTGGAAAACGTCCGCGCGAAAATGGGCGCGCGTCTCGCGGACCCGAAGGATGAGCGTGCTCGCGGCCTGCGTGCTTCTGTTTCTCGGCGTGGCGGCAGCGCTTTGGTTCGGCCTACGCTCGGCCGCTGGCGGCCAGAGCATCGCGGTCCTCCCCTTCGGCAACCTGAGCGAAGAGAAGGGCAGCACGTTTTTTGTCGATGGCGTGCAGGATGAAATCCTGACCAACCTCGCGAAAGTGAGCGGCCTGAAAGTCATCAGCCGCACTTCCGTCATGCCCTACAAGCCGGTGGGCGAGCGCGATCTGCGCTCGATCGCGCGCGACCTCGGCGTTTCGCATTTGCTGGAAGGCAACGTGCAGCGTTCGGGGAAGCAGGTGCGCGTCTCCGCCCAACTGATTGAGGCCAGCACGGCCACGCAGGTTTGGGCCGACAGTTTCGGTGGGGAATTGGCTGATGTCTTCGCCATTCAAAGCCAGATCGCCGAGCGCATCGTTGCGCAATTGCGGGTGCGTCTTTCACGCGCGGAGAAAGCCGCGATCGAGCAACCGCCCACGCGCGACCTCGCCGCTTACGATCTTTACGCGCGCGCCAAATCCTTGATCGACGGCTCGATCTTCAGCAGCAATGCGCGGGAAGATCTCGTTCAGGCCGTGCTTTTGCTGGAGGAAGCGGTAAAGCGCGATCCCTTATTTCTTCTCGCCGCCTACCAACTCGCGCACGCCCAGGATCAACTTTATTTCCGCTTCGATACCTCGCCTACCCGGCTGCGCAGCGGCGGACGCCGCGGTGCGTATGGTCCAGCAGATCCGACCCGACTCCGGCGAGGCGCATCTCGCGCTGGCGAAGCACCTTCATTGGGCGCTGAGCGATTACGCGCAGGCTCGCGTGGAGCTGGCCTACGCGGAGCGCGCTTTGCCTAACAACCCAACCCCGCCGCTCCTCACCGGCTACATCGATCGCCGCGAAGGCCATTGGGATGCGTCGACGCGAAATCTCGAGCGCGCACTCGAACTCGATCCGCAAAATCCCTACATCCTGCCGCAGATTGCGATCAACTTATTTCAACCAACGCCGCTTTGCGGAAATGGCTGCGGTCCTCGATCGCGCGGTGCAACTCGCGCCCGACAATTTCGTGCCCAAGGCACTGCGGGCCGCCGTCGAAATTGATTGGCGCGGCGACACGCGCCCCTCCATGCCGTGGTCGAGTCTGCGTTGGGAAACGCCGGCGCCATCCAGCAGATTGCTGATCACCGAATGGATCTCGCGATTCTGGAGCGCGATCCCACCGCAGCCGCGGCGCGCCGTCGCGGCGCTGCCCGAGAATGGCTGCCACGTCGAGAACCTCCCCTTCCCGCGCAGTTGGTGTGAAGGCCTGGCCGCTCGCCAGCGGGGCGACGAAGAGGCCGCGCAGACCGCGTTCACTGCAACGCGCTTTGCCGCTGAGCAACTTGTCCGTGAACAGCCCCAGCACGCCGGCTCGCTCTGCGTTCTCGGCATGGCCAACGCCGCTCTCGGTCGCAAAGCCGAGGCGATCGCGGCCGGCGAGCGCGCCGTAGAGCTCGTCCCTGTCGATAAGGATGCACTCACCGGCCCGCTCCTCCTTGGCTACCTCGCGATCATTTACGCCTGGACGGACGAGCCCGATCGCGCGCTCGAACAATTGGAACGCGCGACCAGCATTCCCAGCTACTGGAGCTACGGAAACCTCAAGCTCCATCCCTACTGGGACAAGTTGCGCGGCAATCCGCGCTTCGAGAAAATCGTCACCTCTCTCGCGCCGAAGTAAGGGCGGAGCTTGAGCAAGCCGGGCGCGCGGCGTTATAGGTGACCGATGCGAATTCTGCTGATCGAGGACGAAAGCAAAACTGCCGCCTTCCTCGCCAAGGGTTTGCAGGAAAGCGGCTTCACGGTGGAAGTGGCACGCGATGGCGAGAAGGGCCTGGAACTGGCGCGCGCTTCGGCTTTCGATCTTTTGATCGTGGACGTGATGCTGCCAAAAAAAGACGGCTGGACGGTGGTGGGCGAATTGCGCGCGAGCGGCACGCGCACTCCGGTTCTCTTTTTGACGGCGCGCGATCGGGTGGAGGATCGCGTCAAAGGCCTGGAACTCGGAGCCGATGATTATTTGGTCAAGCCCTTCGCCTTTTCGGAATTGATGGCGCGCGTTCGTTCTCTGCTTCGGCGCACTTCGCCGCCTCCGGAAGATTTTTTGCGCATCGCCGATCTGGAACTCGATCTGCAACGCCACAAAGCGATCCGCGGGAAGGTGGCGCTGAATTTGACCCCGAAGGAATTCCTCCTCCTTGCGCATCTGCTGCGCGCGGGCGGCGAAGTGGTCTCGCGGGCCGAGATCGTGGCGCACGTCTGGGATATGCACTTCGTCCCGGACACGAATGTCGTGGACGTGGTCGTGCGGCGGCTGCGTTCCAAAGTGGACGATCCCTACCCGGTCAAACTCGTGCAGACGATTCGCGGCGTCGGTTATGCCATCAAAACCGACTGAACCGCGCTCGATCGGCTCGCAGCTCGTCCTCCTTTTCACCGTCGCGTCGGCGCTGCTCCTCTGCGGCGGGCTGGGCGTGCTCTACTGGATCGTCGTCCAGCACGCCTACGAGGAGGATAACGAAGCGCTGGCCGATAAATTATTCGCCGTGCGCGTGGACCTCAGCAGCACCGGCGGGCGCCAGATTCTCGATCAAGAGCTGACCGCGCAGCGTCCGCGCGAACGCGTTTCCTATTGGGTGCGGGTGCTGGAACCGGGCGGCGCCATTCTCGACGGAAACGCCGGGGATGAATGCGTGGCTGCCTGCGGCGACGTTTCCGGCCGTGTCCGATCCGGCGGGCCGCGAGCTGGATCCCACTACGATCCGGACCGGCGGCAAACTGCTCGCGCTCGTCGCGCGACAGGAGGATGTGAACGGCCGCGCCTACACCATCCACCTGGCGCAGGATCGCTCGGTCGATCAACAATTCACGAAACACTTCGGCGTTCTCGTCGTCTCCGTCCTCGCTGGCGGTTGCGTGATCTCGGCCTTGATCGCGCTCAGCGTGACGCGGCGCGGCTTGCGTCCGCTCGCGGAAATTACCCGCTCGCTCGAACGCACCGGGCCTACGCAATTGCACGAGCGCGTGGAGCCGACCGCCTGGCCGCGCGAGTTGCGTCCGCTCGCCATCGCCTTCGATGAAATGCTCGATCGCCTGGAGGATTCGTTTACCCGGCTCTCGCAATTCTCCGCCGACCTCGCGCACGAACTGCGCACCCCGGTGGCGAATTTGCGCGGCGAAGCGGAAGTGGCTCTCACGCGCCCGCGCACAGCCGAGGAGTATCGCGAGGTGATCGAGTCGAGCGTGGCGGAATGCGAACGCCTGTCCGGCATCATCGACAATCTGCTTTTTCTCGCGCGCGCGGAGGCGGCGCAGGGGTTGGCCGAGCGCTCGGTTTTCGATGGGCGGGAGGCGATCGAAAAAATCGCCGCCTACTTCGGCACCTTGGCGGAGGAGCGGCATGTCGCCATCACTTGCGAAGGAGACGGCGAGATCTACGCGGACGCCATCCTCTTCGGCCGCGCGGTCAGCAATCTGGTCGAGAACGCGCTCCGTTTCGCGCCGGATGCCGGCGAGGTTGCCATCGCCCTAGCGGTCGATGCCCGCAGCGCGCGCGTCTCCGTGCGCGACAACGGCCCCGGCCTCGAAGCGAAACATATCCCGCGCATTTTCGATCGCTTCTATCGCGCCGATTCTTCGCGCAGTTCGCAGGGAACCGGGCTCGGCCTGGCCCTGGTGAAATCCATCATGGAGTTGCACGGCGGCTCCGCGACAGCGCAGAGCGAACCGGGCGCGGGGACGGAAGTCACGCTGCTCTTTCCGGGACCGGCTCGCGCCTAACGAGCGCACGCTGGGCCTCAGTTTATTTCAGCACCTGCTCCAGCGTGCTTGGGTCGTCGAGCAGGATCCATTCGACAACCGACAGCGGCAGGCTGCCGTTCTTCAGCAGGTCATCGTGAAACTGGCCGAGGCGGAAGTCGGCCCCTTTTTTGTCGCGATAACGGCCGAGCAATTTCATGATCTGCCACTTGCCGGTGATGTACCAAATCTTCTGCGTCGGCTCGGACGCCGCGCCCGCCGCTTCCCCTTCCGCGGCTTCGCGATCGAGGCCACCGGCTTCCATGAAGTAATCGACCGCCTCTTCGAAACTCCAGCGGCCGGTTTGTAGATTCACATCCACGCCCACGCGGGCCGAGCGGTAGCGCGAGAGACGCAAGCACCTGCGCCTGCGCAGCGGAACCTTCCGGATACAGGCCGGTGTGCCAGAACATTTCTTCGCCATAGAGCGCCCAGCCTTCCACAAAAACGCCGTCGTCATGCTGGCGTCGAATCTCATTCGTCACGTGATTCGCGATCGAAATCTGGAGAAAATGCCCGGGGATGCCTTCGTGCCCGAGAATGGGCCGCGGGTCTTCGATCGCGGCGCGAATGTAAAAGTTTTTCGACTCGGGGTTGTAGGTCGGGATGAAAAAGAAACCCGGCCGCGTCCTTATCGTAAAGCCCGGGCGGATTCATGAAACCGCCGGGGCTGGTTGGCTTGAAAGCCTCTGGTAACTGCCGAATCTGAAACGGCCCGAGATAATCGGGGAGCGTGACGAGTTTGTGCTGCTTCAGGAAATCGATCATCTCCTGCTCGCGACTTTCGTAGGCCTTCAGAAACGATTCCTGATCCGGCGGAATATTTTTGCTCCGGCGCGGATCGGGATCGGCCAGCGCGGGATCGGGCAACATCGCTTCGAGCGCGCGATAGCGGCCCAGTTCCACGCGTCCGAGCATTTCCAGCTGCGTAGCATCCAGCGGCAGGAGCAAGACGTGTTTGAGGAAGTAGTTGTAATTCTCCTCCCCCATCGGCGCGAAATCCACCATCTTCGGCAAGCGCGCTTCCAGCGTGTCCGCGTAGTTATGCAACGCCGTCGAGCGCCGCATCGCGCGCCTGCACGAAGCGCGTCTCGCTCCGCGGCCGGCAGATCCTGCGCGAGCGGCACGAGGCTGCCGATGAAGAGCGAATCCATCGAGCGCGCGGAGGCCATGGCGAGCTGCGCGTAAAGCTTCACCGGGCTCTGCAAATTGCTCAGGCCCTGCGCGAGCATGGCTGGCATTTGCCGCAGCCGCGCGGTGGCGGCGCGGGCGCGTTCCGCCGGCGGGGCATACTCTTTTTTCAACAAGGAGAAAATGCCGTTGGCGCACTCCGCCACATAGACCTGCGGGTTTCGTTCCTCGCTTTTCAGCACGCGATCGCCGAACTCGACCCGCTCCAACTGCGCGCGAAAAAGAACCCAATCGATCCGCTCGTCCTTCGACCAATCCTCCGTTTTCAGCGCGCGCACTTTTTCCAGCAGCGCCTTCACGTAGCGCGCGCGCTCGGCAATTTTCGCCGGCGGATAATCGGTCAGGCGATCGTCCCAGGTGTGCAGTCCGGAGTCGCTGCTGCGCACGGGATATTGCTCATTCCGCCAGGCGTAATAGGCGTCCGCGCTTTGGCGCAAAGCGATGACCGCCGCGGCGTGCTCCGCGATCTGCGCCGTCGCCGGTTTCACGAGGAGCGCCTTGTTCGAAACATCGCGGCCCGGTTCCGGCGTAGGTTGCGCGGCCACGCGCGCAGCGAAGCAGGCGGCGGGAAGAACATGGAGCAATTTCACGCGCCCGATCCGTTCTCCGTTATCGCTCAATAATCGACCGCACGCTTCACCGGGGTCGGCTCTTTCAAGGGATTATTGCGCGACCATCAGCATGCCGGCGGCGGCGTCCGCCCCAGCCAGGGGCACCTCCTTCGTCTGCACGCTGGCGTGGCGGATCATCAGCCCGGAGTGGGCCAACACGCTGAGCAGGAAGCCGATCGTTAGGCCCAGGCCCACGGCATGCCCGACGGGACGGGCGGCGAATTCGAACATGCCCGGCGGCTTATCCTTGTGCACGGGGGAAAATCGCCGCCTTGCCGCCGACGGCAAGTGTCCCGCGTTCGGAAAAAAATCACGCGGCGGGCGTCGGTCGCGGTCAGGCTTTGGAAGCCGCGATAGCCGAGCCAGAGATTGACGAGCAAGTTCGGCAGCGTGGAGATGAGGTTGAAGAGGAGCACGCCGCTCACGCTCGTGAAATCCGTGTAGGGAATGAGCGCGACCTGCGTGGCCAGCGTGAGCGGAATGTAGGTCCACGAACCGCGGATCCACGCCCGGGAAGCGTTCATCGACCAGAGCGTGCTCACGAGCACATTCGCCACCGTCGCCGCCACCATCAGGACCAGCTCGCGATCGCAGGTGCGCGTATTTGTGCCCGAGCACGAGCAGAAATTCGCCGGGGAAAAACGCCGCCCCGATCAAGCACGACCGCGCTGAACGCCGCCACGCCGCCGACGATCGCGCCGTATTGCCAGCGCATCCGCCGGCGAGATTGGCAGCGGGCGAAGGCGGGCACGAAGATGTTCATGAGCAATTGGCCGAAGACGGCAAAAATCATCGCCAACCGGCCGAGCGCGCCCACATCCGCCACCGCCGTGGGGCGGCTGCCGAAAAAGCTGATGAGAAAAATCGTGATCTGCCCCTGGAGACAAAAGAACGCCGCGCTGGCCGCCTGATTCTTAATGAACCCGGTCATCGCCCGGCGATCGTCCGCGTTCTCTTCCGCGCGCAGATCGATCACGCCGGCGGCGTAACGGCGCAGCATGGCGTATTGGATCAACACCGCCGCGGCGCCCACGCAGAGCGCGATCCCGGCATTCAAAAAAAGAAACGCGCACCCGATCAACACCACCAGCCGCGCCAGCGCGCTGATGAAGTCGATCGTCTGAATGCGCCCGATTTCCGAATGCAAACGCGGCACCACCGCGAGCACGCCGGACGAAAGCTGGAGCGCGAGACTCGCGAGCACGAGCGCGATCAGCAGCAGCGCGTAGCCGACCGAGGCGCCATTCCGCGCCAGCATCAGAAAGAGAATCGGCGTGATCAGCAGGGTCGCGCCGGCCGCCAATTTCCAGCGCAGATGCCGCGCGGTCGCGATCAATTGCCCGAAGCGCTCCCGATCCTGCCAGACGCGGCCGCCGATGGAGATCAGCCCGATGCTGATGCCGATATCGGCCAGGACATTGATCGTGCCCTGCATGGTGTGCGCGATCGTGAAGTAGGCGTACTCCCGCCGATCGAGATAACGCACGAGCAGAATGCCGCTGGCGAATCCGATGCATTGCACCAGCACCTGCACCGAGGCGAAATGGCCGACCACGCGCGCGCGTTGCAGCGCCAGCCGCACCATGGGCGCGGTCTCTTCGTTGAGCAGCGGCGTTGAGCTCGGGCCGAAAAAGCGCATCAGTCTCGGGGGGACATGCGGCGAAGCGAGCGGCACCGGAAAATTTTAACGCACGTAACTGGCGCCGTTGATATCGAGCACGGCGCCCGTCATCGCGGCCGGCGCTTCCAGCGCGAGATAGACGACCGCGTTGGCCACTTCCGCGGGTTCGTTCACGCGGCGCAGCGGGATTTCCGCCAGCAGCTTCTCGCCGCCGCGTCTCTCCAGGTATTCGCTCGCCATCCCCGTCATCGTGAACCCGGGCGCGACCGCGATAGGCGTAAATCTTCTCCTCCGCAAAACCGCGCGCGATCGATTTCGTCACCGCGATCATCCCCGCTTTCGCCGCGGCGTAATGCCAATGCTCCGGCGAATCGCCGCGATAAGCGGCCCGGCTCGCCACATTGACGATCCGGCCCCCTCCCGCGTGCGACCGAAAATGCGACACCGCCAGCCGGCAAAGATCCGCCGTCGCCTGCAGGTTCACCTGCAGCGTCCGCTGCCACGTCGCCGCCCACAGTCTCCTGACTTTCGCCGATCGAGATCGGCTCGTAGATGCCCGCGTTGTTCACCAGCACATCGATCCGGCCCTCCAGCCGGGCCAGCGCTTCCGCCCACAGCGGCTCCGCCGCGCCCGGCACCGCCAAGTCCGCGCCGAGCTGCTCCTCGCCGTCGCCTTTACGTGCCATGACCAATCACGCGCGCGCCTTTCGCTTGCAGTTGCTCGAAGATGGCGGCGCCGATCCCGCGCGAGGTGCCGGTGACGAAGACGTGGAGTTGTTGCGAATTCACCGCGCGAAATTAGCCGACATTCGGTTTGTCGCATGCCCGGCTTTTTGGTTTCATCAATGGCGACGCCCCTCCCGCCATGCACCACGGCAAGGTCACCCCAGAAATCGCAGCCGGTCTGCTCGCGCTGCGGAAGCGCATCGCCGCCTGCAAAATTCCGCCCTCCAAGCTCGACGAATCGATCAACATCGCCGTCTGGAACATCCGCGAATTCGGCAAGGTCAAGCGCACCGTCGCGGCCCAGCATTACATCGCGGAGATCCTCGGCCAGTTCGACCTCATCGCGCTCGCCGAGCTGCGCGATAACCTGGAAGACCTCGGCTGCGTCCTCCGCTTCCTCGGCCCGAGCTGGCGCGTCGTCTATTCCGATTGGATCCCCGACGACGGCGGGAACAACGAACGCACCGCCTTCCTCTACGATCGCCGCGCCGTCACCTTCAACGGCCTCGCCGCCGAGCTCGACGTCCCGCGAATGAAAAAAGGCGATGAATACCTCGCCACCGGCTCCTTCTGGCGCGCGCCCTACATGTGCTCCTTTCGCTCCGGCAACTTCGATTTCCTCGCCATCGCCGCGCACGCCCGCTGGGGCTCCGAGCGCCGGCCGCGAAGCCGAACTGAAACTGCTCGCCGAGTGGATCGACACCCGCTTCCAAAGCAAATTCGTCGAAGACACCGACCTCATCGTCCTCGGCGACTTCAACACCCCGAAGCTCACCGACAAATTCTTCGCCGCGCTCGCCAGCCGCGGCCTGAAAATTCCCAAACCGCTCGTGCAACTCACCGTCGGCGACCGCGTCATCGGCGGCTCGAACCTCGGCTTCGACGCCCGCTACGACCAGATCCTGCATCGCCCCACCGTCCCGGAAAACTTCACCAACCACGGCGGCGCGCTCGATTTCTTCATCGACGACGCCCACATCGACGAACTTTTCCCCGGCAAAAACTACACCCGCGACCAAGTTCACCTACCAACTCTCCGATCACCTCCCGGTCTGGATCCAAATCAAAGTCGACATCGACGGCTTCCGCCTCAGCCAGATCGTGCAGGGCTGAGAAAAATTGACCCGCCAGCAACGCACCCGCGCCTCTCGCCGAACCGAACTTTAATCTTCCGACGATCGGAATCAGCGATAAACCTCGCTGCGGTGCCGCACGCGCTCGATTGCCACGATCAACACCGCATCATCAATCGTGTAAACCATGCGGTAATCTCCCAGCCGCACCCGATAAGCGTTGTCGCTTCCTTGCAGTTTCCGGCAACCAGATGGGCGTGGATCGGTCGCAAGATTGTCCGCGGCGCGCAACACCCGCTTTTGCACTACCGCATCAAGTCGGCGCAGATCCTTTTCTGCGCCGCGTCGAAACTCAACGACGTACCGCGCCATTTTTCTTCAAACGACGCTTCACCTCTGCGAGCGGGATCGTCGGCTCATCCTTCCGGCGCGCGATCACAGCAAGATCATCCAGGTCCTGCAAAAGCTCTTCATACTCCGCGATCGGCAGAATGACGGCCGTGCGCTTTCCGTTCTTCACCACGTAGTCCGCTTTTGGATCCAGCGTCGTCTTCATTGCGAAACCAGAGTATCACTCGCTTCCGCAAATTCCAGGACGGCGAGAACCTGCGCGCGCGTCACGCCGGGAAACCACTCCAGAAATTGCGCGCCATATTTTGGACATATGCACGGACGGGACCCCTTTTCGCGCTTTCCCTGTGATCCGTGGCCGAGCCGCGGATCAGGTGTAGAACTTGAAATTCGGTAACGGTTCTCGATCGGCAGGAATCTCGCGCATTATGTCGCCAACAAGCCTTGAGAATCGAAGCGTGATTGGCATCAGCCCTGCAAAGTTAGCGCTGTTTGAATTCATTTTCGTCAGAATCAGGACTTCGCGAAGAAGCGTCTCACGCGGCGTGTCATATCCGACGTGGTCGGCCACTAGGAGGGGTGCCGGGACATGCATACCAAAGAAACGATTCAGCTCTGCGATGTAACCCGTCGTGTAAAGGAAATCGATATCGTCGACCGTGAATCGAGTGCCGCGCAATGGAGGATATTGCGACTAAGGTAGGAGCCGAATATCGCTCTGAGGAGTGAGCGCTAGAAGATCGTATTGCTGGACACGCGTCTTCAGCGCTCCCTCGAAGCCGCGGCGCTCTGCGGGCCAAAACCGCGATGATTTGTGAATCACGACACGGCGAGGTAAGTGCCCGATCTCCTCGGTATACCGACGGAGTGACCCAATCAATTAGCTGATGCGCGTCCTCTTCAGAAAGGTGTGGAGCATTCGTTCCTTCACGATCGGAATCCCAAACGAAGTCCTGACCGCGCAAGACCAAACCCTCTCCGTTCTCGTCGAATGCTTGCACCAAGCTGACTTGGACATGCTTTGTGTTAGAACCCAATGGACGATAAAAACTAATCCCCAGATAACACGTGCCCGGGGTGAGTCCGGTAGGGGCCCAGGGTTGACCGCCAGCCTTCGAATAGAGGCTCGTGAAGAAGTCCCAGGCAATATTCGCCGGATGATCTTTCCCTCGCTCCTCTGATGTCGCCTGTCGCAAGAGCTGCGTTGGAATGCGGTATTTCATCGCCAACGACTTGAAGGCCCTCCGCAAATCTCGATGAACTGCGCCAAGAACCGGATCCTTGTAATCAGTTACACGACATTTACGATATAGGGCATCTGGAAGTGCAACGATGCATGTACTCCGGCACCTGATCCTTTCTCGAAAGGAGATCCATCTTGGAATCGAGAAGAGAAAGCGCCATTTCGAACCGGGGACGTGTCCCTCTCTGACCGATCACGTCGTCCAATTCGCCGCGAAAAGAGCTGCGCATTCCAATTGTCATCAAAGGCCAACTCGGAGAAAAACCCGCGCGCCTTAGAGTAACCCGGAAAAGCGACGTGCTTGTCGTTACCAGGAACGCCGCGCGCTGCCCGAGTAAGCCAATCCCGCCCCAGCTCGATCGTCTCGGCGGTCCCGATGAAGCCTACGCGAATTATTGCTGGATGCTGCCTCGGCGGGCTGAACGACCTCGGACCATTTAGTAAAAGTCCGAGCTTAGGGTCAATGTGCTGCTTGCCGTTCGCGAACAGCAAACGCGGTTCAGGAAAGGACTCGACAACGGAGAACGGGATCTGATGTTTTCCACTCACTCATCGCGATCATCCTCATCCCACTCGTCGTCTCCATCATGGGCCGCTATGTCAGCGAGCTCACTGATCGAGAATAGGTCGTCTTCGAAGTCGGTGTTTTTGAAAGACTGAGCAAATTCAACGGGCATGCCTGGCCAAGTGACCTCACATCGCATCAGGGAGGTCGAAATCACCATCGTTTCGTGGTCGTCGTACCTGAAGACAATTCGCGGAAGTCCATCCCCCAGATAATCTCGCCAAAACTGCAAGTCACCGAGTAGGTCGTGATTGAAGACTCGCGACATTTTTTTCGTGACCTTGCTCCCGACCTTATCCGAATCGATCGATATTTTACCGTCCTTTGTCACTCTGAGTTCCGGACGAAGACTAGGCACCAAGCATCCGTCGAGACTTGATGAAACTTCAGCGAGATCGCCAGATGATACCAAAAGGGTTTCGGAATTCCGCTAATACGCGTCACTGGCTGCCAGACGACGAAACGAGACGCTGATCTTTGATTGAGCGGATGATATGTAATCTCAAGCGGGTGTCCGGCCTCTTCGGGATCGAAAAAATACCGATGGTGGGCTTTGTCCAGGTTCAATCTCCGCCGACCGGTGAGCTTGTTAAGCGAACGATTCAGGAGTGTGACAAACCACCCCCGAAGATTGTCCGCTCCGTTCCACCAATCGGAGGCCAGTTCACGGCTTACCTTGCGACCCGAGGCAAGTGTTTTGAATGGCCCTGGGCTTCTCGCAAATTGCGAAAGCAAATTAGATTTCCGCCGCGGATGATGAATGGCTACATGACCCCGTCTTCAAATGGCGGGACGAGTTCGTGTGCTGCATGTCTCTCTTGCGCGTCAGCGTAATCGCAAGGGACCGAGTAGACATACTTCGGAAGGCGCGCGACTGGGCAGGTATGAGGACCGTGCAGAATTTCCGTTCGGTAAGCCTCGGACGCCTTCTGCTCTACGCGTTGCGCCACCGCTCGCCCGGTGGCGTCTGTCATCAGAGCCTCGTGCTCATCCTTCATCTGGCGAAGCTTTTCAACGCTGTAGTCGTGCTCGAGCGCGTCGACAAGATGGTGGTGTTCTTCGCACAGAAGAATCAGGTTGCCGTAGCGGTTCCTCTCTTCTTCTGGAAAGCAGGGATAATTGGAGCGAGGCCCGTTCGTCCCGACGATGTGCGCGACCTCGGACGATGCCACAGGGTTGTCGGCAGTGACTTTCGGGCTGGATCAAACTCTTATCGCAGCTCGGGAAGGCGCAACGATTGCCCGACCTTTGATATAACATACGCAAGTCCTTCGCGGGAAACTCCCTCGATTCACTAGGAGCTTCGCACTTTCTGCGTCATTCGCGACATTGGCAAAGTCGGGCGGATGCCCCGGGGTCAGTCGTATAATCTCCGCACGCGAACGCCGCCCCCTGTGCCTCGCAAGCCGATTTCCTGCTCACGCGGACGAATCTATCCACTGAAGGGTCGATTGGGCCGGAGCTGGAATTCTACGCGGGTGGTCTGGTTGGCTTTGTCGGTCTAGGATGCCGCAATTGCTCGCCGGGATCGAGGAAGCGATCAAGCGAGCACGGCGGCGGTGTTAGGAAAGGCGGAAGGAAGAATCGACGAAAAACATGACCGATACCGTGATGAAGCCACGAGTGCAGTTGCGCGAGGTCGAAGCGGACGACCTCCCGCTGTTCTTCGAACACCAGCGAGATCCCGTCGCCGTGGCGATGGTCGCATTCCGTTCGCGCGATCGGGCCGAGTTCGATCAGCACTGGGCGAAGCTGCTGGCGGACGAGTCGCTCCCGAAAAAGACGATTGTCGCAGACGGCAAGGTGGCCGGGAACATTGGGAGTTGGCTCTCGGACGGAAAACGCGAGATCGGCTACTGGCTCGACCGTGCTTGTTGGGGCCGCGGGATCGCGACAGAAGCGATCTCCGCGTTCCTGCTGCTGGAGCAGACCCGCCCGCTCCACGCCGGCGTGGCGAAACACAACACCGCCTCGATCCGCGTCCTGCAAAAATGCGGGTTTACGACTCGTCCACTCCGCTGATCCTCAATCCGCGGACGCCGCCGATACGGACGTCCTTCTAGTGCTGGAATGGTAGGAATGGCGGAACTCGGAATCGGAACTCGGAACTCGGATTGCGGAATGCCCGGCGCGTCTGACGCTCTTGTTTGCTCAGGTCACTCGCGTATAATCGACCCGTGACGCTCAAGGCTTTGATTCACAACGCGGAGGAGGGAGGCTTTTGGGCCGAAGTTCCTTCGCTTCCGGGATGTGTCTCGCAGGGGGAGACGATGGAGGAATTGCGGGCGAATATTCGCGAAGCCATCGAGGGCTGGCTGGCGGTGGAAGAACCTCAGCAAGGCGTTGCCGATCAGGTGATCGAGGTCGCGGTGTGAAGCAGGTCTCCGGGCGGGACTTTTGCTGCAGGGCCGGCCGGCCCGGCGGGCCTTCGGAAATTAGCCGGTGGTGTTAGCCACCGGAACAACGCCCGGAGTAGAATCCGCCCCGGCAGGGGCGGTGGAAGGGCTCACCATAAATACCGCTCGTCGTATTCCGCGCCGTTGCGCTTCAGGAGCTCAAGATATTCTTCCTGATACGTCCGCCGACGGTGATGTTCTTCCTGCCGCGCGATGTATTCGCGCACTTGCCCCCGCTGCGAAGCGCTGACGGTGAACGCGCCGTAACCTTCCTGCCATGCGAATGCACGCTCGCCGATCTCCTCGTGCACCCAGCGCGAGGAAACCGCCTTTACATCACGCACTATGTCCGCGAGCCGGGCGGTCGCGCCCAGGCCGATGAGAAGATGGACATGGTCGGCGGTGCCACCGATGGCTTCCGGCACGCCCGCAACATTGCGCACTACGCCGCCGAGGTAGGCGTGCAATCTTTCACGCCACGCTGCGGCTATGGTGGGGACGCGGTCTTTGCTACTAAAGATGACATGGTAATGGAGCGAGAGATGGGTGGATGCCATGGGGGTGGAGTTCCTGCGCCCCTGCCGGGGCGCGCGGTGGGTTATACCTGAAACCCGGTGGCTAACGCCACCGGCTAATTTCGGGACAGCCCCTTGGGCTTCGGCGCGTCGCATTTGCCGAGCAATTTCGTTCGCGACCGCCCTGCGCTCGTAGCATCCCTTTCTGCGGCGGTGCGCGTTTAGCCGCTAAACGGTCGGCTCGCGGGGAGGCTGGAATTCCATGGGGGTGGAGTTCCTGCGCCCCTGCCGGGGCGCGCGGTGGGTTATACCTGAAACCCGGTGGCTAACGCCACCGGCTAATTTCGGGACAGCCCCCTGGGCTTCGGCGCGTCGTATTTGCCGAGCAATTTCGTTCGCGACCGCCCTGCGCTTGTAGCATCCTTGCGCAGATGCCGATTGCCGAGCAATTTCGTTCGCGACCGCCCTGCGCTCGTAGCATCCTTGCATTTGCCGAGCAATTTCGTTCGCGACCGGCCCTGCGCTTGCAGCGTCCCTGCTGCAGCGTGGCGCGTTTACCCGCTGAAGGGCCGGCTGGCGGGGAGCTGGAATTCTACCCGGGTGGCGTGGTTGGCTTCGTCGGTCCAGGGCCACAGGGCGTCGGCGGCGAATTGGATTTTCATGCGGCCGGCGATGATGATGTCTTCGATGAAGGTGTCGCGCGTGCTGCGCAGGCGGGTGGCCGTGCCTTGGGAGGTGGTTTGCTCGGTCTGGGTGCCTTTGTATTTGGTGAGGGCGCTCTGGATTTCGGCGCGCTTGGTGGCGTCGACTCCGGGGAGGGTCTCGGTGTCGGTCTTATCGTAGATGGCCTGGCCCCAGCCTTCGAGGATGGCGCGGCTGACGAGCATGTCGCTCCCGATGCCGTAGTCGGCCAGGCTGTGGCCCTTTTTCCCGGCATATTTTTGGCGGGCGCGGGATTGGACGTAGCGGAGGAGAGCGATGAGGGCGGCGGCGTCGCCGTGTTCCTGGACGGTGTCATCTTCTTTACCGGTGGTGGCGTCGACGGCCTGGGCGCTGGTGGTGCGGGCGGTGGTGCACTGGGCGGCGAGGTCCTGGATCCAGGCTTTGGTGATGCCGCCTTCGTCGAGCGGGAGGTTGTTTTCGAGGGCGGGGAGGAAGTCGGGCTTCAGGGCGATGGCGCAGATTTGCTCGGTGCGGGAGATGGAGGTGAGCTGGGCTTTGTTGAAGGGGCCGCGGGGTTTGGGTGGGTTGCCGCCGGGAGCGGCGCCGGTGCTGGGAGGGATATTATCGGGCATGATTATGGCGGTATAACGGTAACGGGCACTGGCTGTCGAGAGGAAAAAGGAAGAAGGGGAAAAGTGCGATTTTCGGGGTTGAAGGCCGAAATTGGGCGCTCCGCGCGGATTCGCGTTCGTTTTCACGACACTTTATCAAATTTGACGACCGGTCGGATGAAACACGGGTGCACTTTGTTGAAATACCGGGGTGGTCGGATGAAATCCGGGCTGGGTCTGGCGATAGCGGAGGGCGGTGGGGTGAAATTTCCGATTGGTCGGCGTCTGGCGCTGGGCGGTCGGAGGGAGAATTGGGGCTGGTCGGAGGAAAATCGCGAACGGCGGGAGTGAATCCCACGTTGGTCGGCTAAGATTTCCCGACACCTTGGGCGCACGCTGGAGCGCTGGCTCGGCCGGGAACGACGCGCGGGAAGTTGGCGCAGCCGATTCTTCGCGATAGACAATGCCCCTCTCCCGCCCTCACTTAGCGGTTCCAACATGAAAGTCCTCACGCCTTCGTTGCGCTGGCTTCGCTCGTCTGGGCGGGCGGCGCGTCCTCTGCCGAGCCGCCGCCTCCCGCCAAGGTGGCTGGCTTTACCTTTGTGAAAACGGTGGGGCCGATTTCCGAAGTACCGGCTGGAGAGCAATGGCCTCCAGGTCCTCCTGCTGCCGGAGCATTCCAGCCCCACGCTGACCTTCATGGTGACGTATCGGGTGGGCTCGCGGAATGAAGTGACGGGCACGACGGGCGCGACGCATTTGCTCGAGCATCTGATGTTCAAGGGGACGCCGAAGTTCAATCGCGAGAAGGGCACGAGCGTGGATCAACTCCTGGAGCGGGTCGGCGGGATCTATAACGCCACGACCTGGCTGGATCGGACGAATTACTACGCGAACATCGCGAGCGAGAATCTCGATAAATACATGGCGATCGAGGCCGATCGGATGCGCAATCTCTGGCTGCGCGAGGAGGATCGGAAGCCGGAGATGACGGTGGTGCGGAATGAATTTGAGATCGGCGAGAACGATCCGACGCAGGCGCTGGAGAAGGAAATCTACGCCACCGCTTACCTGGCGCATCCGTATCATCACTCCACGATCGGCTGGCGGAGCGACATCGAGAAGGTGCCGATCGAAAAGCTGCAGGAGTTTTACGACACCTTCTACTGGCCGGATAACGCGACCGCGTCCGTGATCGGCGATTTCGAGCCGGCGCAGGCGCTGGAGTTGATCAAGAAACACTACGGCGCGATCCCGAAAGCGCCGAAGCCGATCCCGGCCGTCTACACCGAGGAGCCGGAGCAAACCGGGCCGCGCCGCGTGGCGGTGAAGCGCGCGGGCGAGCTGGGCGTGGTCGCGATCGCGCACAAGATTCCCGCCGCGCTGGATAAGGATCAGGCCGCGCTGCAGGTGTTGAATGTGATCCTGACCGCCGGCAAAAACAGCCGCGCCTACCGCGCGCTGACGGACAAGAATCTGACGACGAGCGTGCAGGGCGACGTGGGATTCTTCCACGATCCGTCGCTCTATTTCATCTACGCCAGCCTCGCGCCCGGCAGCACGCACGAGCAGGTGGAGAAGATCGCGCTCGAGGAAATCGAGCGCGTGAAAAAAGAAGGCGTGACGGACGGCGGAGTGTCAGGCGGCGATCGCGCGCCTGCTCGCCGCCGCCGCTTATGCGCGCGATGGCTCGTTCGCGATCGCGAGCCAGCTGAATGAATTCATCGCGGCGGGCGATTGGACGCTTTACGTGAACGGCGACGACGCGCCTGAAGAAAGTCACCGCCGCCGATGTGAAACGCGTGGCCAACACCTATCTGCGTGGAGGACAAACGCACCACGGGCTGGTTCATCCCGAAGACGGCCGCACCGCCCGCGCCCGAGGCCGCGGACAAGGAGAAAGCTCCCAAATCATGAAACGCATCTCGTTCCTCCTCGTTTTACTCTCGTGGCTGCGGCGCTGGCTCAGCCGGCGCACGCGCTCATCGCCGAGAAAGTCGTCCGCGCGCAGATCGCCGGGTTCGATCTCATCGCTTATCAGAACCGACGTGCGAAGGCGTCGTCACCTTCCGCGGTTCGCTCCCGGCCGGAGACGTCTTCGCGCCGCACGGCAAGCTCGCCATCCCCACCCTCACCGGCGAGATGCTCGACCAGGGCACGACCGCGCACGACAAGTACGCGATCGCGCAGAAGCTGGACGAGATCGGCGCGCGGATCGATTTCTCGGTCGGCGGCGTCATGCTGGAATTCCGCGGCAAATGTTTGCGGAAAGATTTGCCGGTGGTGATGGCGCTGCTCGCGGAGCAGTTGCGCACGCCGGCGTTTTCCGAAGAGGAATTCGCGAAGCTGAAGAAGCAGATGCTGGGCGATCTGCAGCGCGCGCTGGAGAGCACCGATTACCGCGCCAGCCAGGCGTTCGCGCAGGCGGTTTTCCCGCCCGGCCACCCCAACTACCAGCCGCCGACGAAGGAAATGATGGCGGCGATCGAGGCGGCCAAAATCGAAGACGTGAAGGCGTTTCACAGCAATCACTACGGCCCGGCCCGGGCCACGCTCGTGGTCGTGGGCGACATCGAAGTCGAAGGATGTGGAAGCGCGAAGTGGGGAAAGCCTTCAAGGATTGGTCGAGCGGCGTGGCGGTGCCTGATTTCACCCGCGCCACGCCCGCGCCGGAAAAGCGCGAGGAGACGATCGCGATGGCGGACAAGCCGAACGTGACCGTGATCATCGGCCAGGGCAGCGGAATGCAATACAAGGATGACGATGCGCTCGCGCTCCGCGTGGCGCACGGCCATCCTGGGCTCCGGGTTTACCGGCCGGCTCATGGCGAATGTGCGCGACAAGGAAGGCCTGACCTACGGCATCGGCGCGAGCATTTCCGATGACGCGTTCGCGGATGGCGAATGGCAGATCTCGGCCAACTTCGCGCCGGAGCTGCTCGAGAAAGGGCATGGCCTCGACGCGCCGCCAGCTCGATGCCTGGTATGCCGACGGCGTGACGGCTGCGGAATTGGAGCGCGTGAAAAGCAATCTCGTCGGCACCTTCAAAGTCGGCCTGGCCACGACCGACGGACTGGCGAGCGCGCTCTTGAACGCGATCCATCGCGGCTACGACGTCACCTGGCTGGATGAATATCCGAAGCGCGTCGAAGGCCTCTCGCTCATGCAGGTGAACGACGCGATCAAGAACCATCTCCGACCCGGAGACGATGACGACGATCAAAGCCGGAACCGTCCCGCCGCCGACGAGCGGCCACTGATTCGCGATCGATGAAAATTCGCGCGCTGTGCCTCGCGCTGGATGCTCTGCGCGCTGCTGCTCGTCAGCGGCAGCGCCGCGCGGGCGCAGGCGGAAACGAAGGGCGCGCGCGGCCAGGCCGAGCATGTGGTGCTGGTGGTGTGGGATGGGATGCGGCCGGATTTCGTGACGAAGGAGAACGCGCCCACGCTCTGGCAGCTTGGCGCAGGAAGGCGTGCGCGTTTCGCAATCATCATTCTGTTTACCCGACGCTGACGACGGTGAACGCGACCGCGCTCGCGACCGGTGTTCACCCGGCGGAGAGCGGCCCGCTCGGCAATTACGAATTCCGCCCGCGATTCGAAGCCGCCGAGATCGCACGGATGGATGACATCCAGACGGTGCGCAAAGGCGACGCGGTCAGCGGTGGCAAGTATCTCGCGGTCGCGACCATCGCGGAAATCGTGCAGGCGGCGGGCGGACGGACCGCGGTGGCGGGGACGAAGTCGGCGCCGTTGCTCTTCGATCGCAAAGCGAAAGAGGGCGCGATGGACGCGCGGACGTCGGTCACGTTGTTCGAAGGCAAGACGCTGCCGGAATCGCGCGAGCGCGGAGATGGTGCGCGTGCTCGGCCCTTATCCGGACACGGAAGAACTGCCCAGCGTGTCGCAGGATAAATGGACCACGCGCGCGTTGACGGAGGTCCTGTGGAAGGATGGTCTGCCGGCACTTTCCGTTCTCTGGATGGGCGATCCGGATCGCTCGGAACACGAGTTCACGCCGGGCAGCAAAACGGCCTTGGCGGGAATCAAATCGGTCGATGCAAATTTGGCTCTGGTCCTCCAAACGCTGGAGCGGAAAGGGCTGCGGGAGAAGACCGATGTGCTCGTCGTTTCCGATCACGGCTTCTCCACCATCGGGCGTTTGATCGCGGTCGCCGGAGCTGTTGCAGAAGGCGGGGTTTTCGGTTGTGACCAAGGCTGAGCCTTCGAAGAATCCCGGCGACATCCGGGTGATCGGGAATGGCGGGACGAATTTATTTTATGTCGGCCAGCACGATGCGGCGGCAACGAAGCGTCTGGTGGAATGGCTGCAGGTCTCGGATTTCGCAGGCGTGATTTTCTCGCGCATCGAAATCGAAGGGACGTTTCCGCTCGCACAGGTGCACCTCGAAACGCCGGAGGGTCCGGACGTGGTGATGGCGTTTCGCTGGAGCGCGCAACGGAACGAACAGCGGCGCCCCGGGAACGATCGACGCCAATCGTCCGAAAGATCCGGCGAAGGGGACGCACGGGACGTTGAGCCCGTTCGACGTGCACAATGTGCTCGTTCGCGGCCGGACCGGATTTCCGCCGCGGCGCAGAGAGCGAAGCGCCTTCCAGTAATCTCGATGTCGCGCCCACCATTCTGCATTTACTCGGCTTGAGCGCCCCGCATCCGCTCGCAGGGCGGGTGCTGACGGAGGCGATGGCAGGCGACCACGCCGCAGCCTGCCGCCGCGACATCGAAGACGATCGAGGCGACGCGCTCGTTAGGCGAAAAGCGTTGGCGCCAGTATCTGCGCACCACCGAGTTCGCCGGCTCGCTTTACCTCGACGAAGGCAACGGCGGCCAGGTTTCCGATTAACGAAAAGACTGGGCTCGCGCTTCGCTTGCCTTCGCGCGCAAGTCTCGGCAAGCTCGCCCGAGTCATGGCGGATTACGTAACAGTGCAGCACGACGTGCTCGTGATTGGCGCGGGCGGCGCGGGCTTGCGCGCGGCGATCGAAGCTTCGGCCGCGGGCGTGTCGGTGGGGATGGTTTGCAAATCGCTCCTCGGCAAAGCGCACACCGTGATGGCGGAAGGCGGCATCGCGGCGGCGCTGGCGAACGTGGACGATCGCGATAATTGGCGCGTCCATTTCGCCGACACGATGCGCGGCGGGCAATACGTGAACAATTGGCGGATGGCCGAGCTGCACGCGAAGGAAGCGCCGGATCGCGTGCGCGAACTGGAAGCGTGGGGCGCGGTCTTCGATCGCACGGAGGACGGGCGCATTCTGCAGCGGAACTTCGGCGGCCATAAATATCCGCGCCTCGCGCACGTGGGCGATCGCACGGGCTTGGAAATGATCCGCACGCTGCAGGATCACGGGATTCATCAAGGGATCGACGTGCACATGGAGCAGACGCGTGCTCACGCTGCTGAAGGAGGGCGAGCGCGTGGTCGGGCGCGTTTGGTTACGATCGCGAGCGCGGGCGGTTCAAGATTTTTCGCGCGAAAGCGATCGTGCTCGCGACGGGCGGCATCGGGCGCGCGTTCAAGATCACGAGCAACAGTTGGGAATACACCGGCGACGGGCATTCGCTCGCCTATCACGCGGGCGCGGAATTGATCGACATGGAGTTCGTGCAATTCCATCCCGACCGGCATGGTCTGGCCGCCGAGCGTGCGCGGGATTCTCGTGACCGAAGGCGTGCGCGGCGAAGGCGGCATCCTGACGAACAAGGAAGGCCGGCGCTTCATGTTTGACGACATCCCGGACAACTACAAAACGCAGACGGCGGACAGACGCGGAGGAAGGCTGGCGTTATAGTCAGGGCGACAAGAATGCGCGCCGGCCGCCGGAGTTGCTGACGCGCGATCACGTGGCGCGCTGCATCGTGCGCGAGATCAAGGCAGGGCGCGGGAGTCCGCATGGCGGCGTGTTTCTCGACATCGCGTGGATCAAGGAAAAGCGTCGCGAACGCGCGCGGAGCACATCAAGCGCAAGCTGCCGAGCATGTATCACCAGTTCAAAGCAGCTGGCCGATATCGACATCACGAAGGAGCCGATGGAGGTGGGGCCGACGACGCATTACGTCATGGGCGGCATCCGGGTGGATTCGGATACGCAGATGTCGCGCGTGCCGGGATTGTTCGCGGCGGGCGAATGCGCGGCGGGGATCAATGGCGCGAATCGGCTGGGCGGAAATTCGCTCTCCGATCTGCTGGTTTTCGGAAAACGCGCGGGCGAATTCGCGGCGCAGTTTGCGAAGGAGAATGCGTTCGGCGCGATCGATGAGCGGCAGATGGAGGAGGCGGCGCGCGAAGCGCTGGCGCCGTTCGATCGCGCGGCGAATGCGCAGGGCGAAGGCGCCTATCAAGTGCAGCACGATTTGCAGGACATGATGCAGGATCTGGTCGGCATCGTGCGGCGGGAGGATGAAATGCAGCGCGCGCTTGGAGGATTTGAAGAAGCTGAAGGAACGCGCGCGGCGCAAGTGGGCGTGATGGGGAACCGCGAGTTCAATCCCGGCTGGCACACCGCGCTTGATCTTGAAGAATCTGCTGACGGTTTCGGAAGCGATCGCGCTGGCCGGCATTGGAGCGGAAAGAAAGCCGCGGCGCGCATTTCCGCGAGGATTATCCGGAGAAGGCCGAGGCGTTTGCGAAGGTGAATACGATCATTTCGCAGAGCCGACGGACGGCGAGATGCAGATCCGCCTCGAACCGCTGCCGGAGATGCCGGATTATCTGCAGCAGATCATCGAGGAGATGAAATGAAGGCGTCATGAGCACGCGACGTTTCAAGATCTGGCGCGGCGATGCGAACGGCGGGGCGTTTCGCGATTACACGACGGAGATTTCCGAGGGCATGGTGGTGCTGGATGCGGTGCACGATATCCAGGCGACGCAGGCGAACGACCTGGCCTGCCGCTGGAATTGCAAAGCGGGCAAATGCGGCTCGTGCTCGGCGGAGATCAATGGCATTGCCGAAGCTGATGTGCATGACGCGGATGAGCGATCTGCCGCTCGATCAACCGATCACGGTCGAGCCGATGAAGGCGTTTCCGATTGCTGAAGGATTTGATCACGGATGTGTCGTGGAATTTCCGGGTGAAGAAGCGGATCAAGAAGTTCAAGCCGCGCCCGCCGGATGCGCCGGATGGGACGTGGCGGATGCAGCAGCGCGGACATCGATCGGGTGCAGGAATTCCGGAAATGCATCGAGTGCTTTCTTTGCCAGGATGTCTGCCACGTCCTGCGCGATCATCACAAGCACGACGAGTTCATCGGCCCGCGTTTTCTGATTTACACCGCGGCGCTGGAGATGCATCCGCTCGACACGGAGAACCGCATCCCGGAATTGCGCGAGGCGCACGGCGTCGGCTACTGCAACATCACGAAGTGCTGCACGAATGTTTGCCCGGAGGACATCCACATCACGGACAACGCGATCATTCCGCTGAAGGAACGCGTGGTGGATCAGTATTTCGATCCGATCGCGAAGTTGCTGCGCTGGCTGCGCGGTTAAGGCTCGCGTTTTCGGCGGCCGAATAATGGTGAACGCGAAAGTATGTTCGAACTGAAGACGCTTTCGAAGGATGCCATTCCGGCCGCGCTGGAAAAAGCCGAGCGCTATCGCCTGTTGAACGAGCCGGGCGGAAGCGGAAAGCATTTGCCTCGATGTGCTCGACGGTCGCGCCGGACAATCAGCAGGCGCTCGTCATGCTCCTGCTCGCGGTGACGGATCGGATCGCGAAGGGCTACGGCGTGAGCGACACGCAGGCGAAGGAGATTCTCGACCGCATCACGGGCGATTATGAGCGCGCCTATTACTCCGGCATCCTGGCGGAGCGGCGCGCGAAAATGAAGCTGGCGCAAGGCGCGCACGGCGCGATCTGGGCCTACGATCTTTTGCGCGAAGCGATGGAATGCTACGAGAAGGCGGAAGGCGATGCGCCCGGCGGGAAACGACGACGCGCGTCCTGCGTTGGAACACCTGCGCGCGCATCATCGCGAAGAACAAGTTGGTGCCGCGCGAGGAAGAGAAGGCCGAGCCGGCCTTCGATTGAGTCAGCGCGCGGACCAAGCCAACACGCAGCCAGCGCACGCCGGCGATCTCGGGATTCAGCCCGGCGAGCAGACTCGTTAGGCTCGGCGGGAGATCGAGCATTACGAAGAGCCGTTTCGCCACCAGCCTCTTGCCGCGCGATTAGCCGGCGCCGTTGGTTCTTGTCTCGTTATTTTGCCGGCTCGCGCGATCGGACATGCGCGTCAGCCACGCAGGCGTGAGCCGCGTGGAACGGCTTTCGCCTCCGCTGCGCACGAGATCGCCGGACGGGCCGGTCGGTTGAGGGAGGAGACGGTTGGCGAACTGCATCAGGCGCCCGGTAATGTTCGGGAAAACCGCGTTGCCGATAATGGCGGCACGCGCGGCGAGGGTGAGCGTGAGCGCGGGGCGACCGCGCCGGCAGGCATCCAGGATCTGCGCCGCCGCGCGCTCGGCTCCGATGGATATGAAGGGCATCGAATTCGACGCCGCGAACCAGCCGAACTCCGCTGCGTGCTGGCCTTTGAATTTCGCCTGCACATGGGAGCCGGTCCGCATCATGCCGGGCGCGACAGTGGTGACGTAGATGCCGTCGCGTGCCAGTTCGCTGCGAAAGGAATCGGAGAGGCCGACAAGCGCGAACTTGCTCATCGAGTAGGGAGCGAGATGCGGGACGGCGATCTTGCCGCCGATGGAGGCGATGTTGACGATGCGCCCGCCGCCGCGCTGCCGCAGATGCGGGACCACCGCCTGGATGAGGGTGAAGGGCGCCCAGAGGTGCAATTGCATGGCGCGCTCGAAGTCCTCCCGTGTCATGTGCGCGAGCGGGCCGACCTCGATGATGCCGGCGTTATTGATCAGAACGTCGATGCCGCCGAGCTGCTGCACGACGGTGCGGATGGCTTCCTCGCTTTGCGCGCGATCGAGCAAATCGCAGGGGAGGATGGAGGCTTCGCCACCGCTGGCGACGAGCTCGTCGTGCGCGCGTTGCAATTCCTCGCGATCGCGCGCGAGCAGGACGACGTGCGCACCTTGCGCGCAAGCCTGGCGGGCGAGGACGAGCCCAAGGCCACGCGAGCCGCCAGTAATAAGGACGATCTTCCCGGCGAGCGAATAACGCGGCGGTCGTGCCCGCGCCGCGGCCCATCCTGCTAGAGCCAGACCGCCGAGGAGCGAGCGCGAGCGAGCGTTTATTTTTCATGTCAAACGGAGGATGCAACAGGAATCGTTTCCGGCACGTCATCCGCGGGCGGGCGTTTCAGGCACCAGGCGAGGCTGGCGGCGATCAGGCAAATGAAGGCGGCGGCGTAGAAGGGCGTTTCGCCGTAGTGCGCGAGCGGCTTGTGGAGATCGAGCATGAGGAGCGAGCCGCCGAGCAACGGCCCGAGGAGACGCGCGCTGGCGCCGGCCGATTGCATGACGCCGAGAGCGCGCCCCTGCCAACTGCGATCGATCATTTGCGAGGCGAGGCCGTTGAGCGGCGGAGTGGAGAAGCCGCTGCCGCAACGCGAGGCCGAGGCAGGCGACGAGCAACCAGGTGAGGTTGCCGCACCACGGCATGAGCGCGAGGGAGGCGGCGAGGATGAGGAGACCGGCGCGCGCGAGATTGGTTTCGCCGAACATCTTCACCAGTCGGCCAATCAACCCGCCCTGGACGATGACGGTGACGATGCCGATGAAGCCGAAGAGGTAACCGTTGGCGTGGGCGTCGTAACCGAAGCGGCGCGCGGTGAAGAGCGCGAAGAGCGTGGTCATGATGCTGAATCCGACGATGAGGAAGAAGTAGGTGGCGACGACGAGGCCGAACATCCAGCCGCTGCCGTGGCGGAAAACTTCGATCGTGGACGCGTCTTCGTGCGGCTTGGCGCGATGTTCCTTCGGCAGGCTCTCGGGCAGGATGAAGTAAACCAGGACGACGTTGGCGGCGGCGAGGCCGGCGGCGAAGTAGAAGGGCGCGCCGTACGAAATGCGGCTCATGATTCCGCCGATCATCGGACCAAAGGTGAACCCGAGGCCGAAGGCGGCGCCGATCATGCCCATCCATTTCGAGCGCGTGTCCGGCGTGGTGACATCGGCGATGTAGGCCTGCGGAATGGAGATGTTGCCGCCGGTGATGCCGGCGATGATGCGGGCGACGAAAAGCAGAACGAGCGAATGCCCCCACCCCATGAGGAGAAAGCCGAGCGCGGTGCCGGCCAGGCTCAACATCAAAACCGGCCGCCGCCCGAAGCGATCGGAAAGCCGGCCGAGGATGGGCGTGAAGATGATCTGCATCCCGGAGTAGATGCCGGTGAGCCAGCCGATCTGGAGCGGAGTGGCGTGAAATTGATCCGCGTAAAGCGGGAGCACCGGGATGATGATCCCGAACCCGACCATGTCGATGAAGACGGTCAGGAAGAGAACGTAGAGCGGAGAACGGCTGACTGCGGGACATGCGAGCAGGTAAAGTGTCGCAGCCGAACGTTTCTGCAACGACGCGACGCAGTCTTAGCGAATGCCGCCGATTGAAGCGCGCGACTTCGCGTTCTGTCTCGCGATCGGTGGCGCGCTTCTTTAAGTCCGCCCGTTTGTCGTGCGCGACCTTGCCTTGCGCGACGCCGATCTCGGCTTTGAGATGGCCTTTTTTCCAATAAATGCTGAGCAGGACGAGCGTGCGGCCGGCGACGGCGGTCTCGACGTAAAGCTTATCGATTTCCTGCCGATGCAGCAGGAGACGGCGCGTGCGTTTGGCGGGCGGAACTTCGTGGCTGGCCTGCGCGTAGGGCTGGATGTCGGCGTTGTGGAGGAACGCCTGGCCTTTCTCGATGCGGGCAAAGGCGTCGCTGATGTTGGCTTTGCCGGCGCGGATCGATTTGACCTCGCTGCCCTTCAATTCAATCCCGGCTTCGTAGCGCTCGAGAATATGAAAATCTCGCAGCGCTTTCCGGTTAACGATGGAATCCGTCGCCATAAGGACACTCCACCGGTCGCACTCGCGCCGCAGCGCGGGCGCTTAAACGCCTTCCGCCGGCTTGCTCTCCGGCGTCAACTCGTAGGTGAGCTTGCCGGCGATGATTTCGCGCAGGGCGATATCGGTGAGGGACGAGCGCGGCATGGCTTCCACGAGAGGCCGATGTCCTAAACCAAGCTGGCGCACCCGGCGGGAAACAACGTTGATCAGCAATTGCTGATTGGGGATCACTAGAGCGGCTTCCTGGAGAAGTTGGGTGGTCATATTGCGCAAGGAACGGACGGCTCGCTGGCTCGTTTCCGTCGGGAACTGGAGAATGGCCGCAGTCTCGCTGGAAAGAGTAGGTGGAATAATCTTGGAAGCGATCATCGGCAGGTAAAAGCGAATCGAGACTTTGCGAGCGTGGCCCGCAACCTGTCAAACGCTTTATGCCCGCGCGCGCTCGCTCGCGGAGAGCCGCGCGCGGATCAGTTGATCGTGACCACGGTGCCGACCGGGATTTCGCTGAAGATCTTCTCGGCCATTTCGGCCGGCAACCGGATACAGCCATGGGAGGCGGGATAATTCGGGACGTTGCCGGCGTGCATCCCGAAATCGCGGCAATTCAGCCGCATGAAATATGGCATCTCGACGTGGTAAAGAGTCGAGCGGTGGCTGCGATTTTTATCCGTGACTACGTATTCGCCGGCCGGCGTGTCGAATCCTTTGCGACCAGTGGAAACGGAGGTATTGAGAATGGCGACGCCGTTCTTGATCACTGACGCTTTTTGAGTGGCGAGGGAAATTTCGATCCGCAGTTCCTCCCGCGTCGGCCCACGACCGAGCAGCATCTGCATCACCTTCGGCTCGGAGGTGCGGGCGGCGAAGTAGAGCGCCAGCATTTTGTAACGCGCGGTCTGGCGGTTGCGATCCGCGCCGGCATCGAGCAAGGCGCGCACGTATTCTATCTTGCCCATGCCGGCGGCCAGCATCAGGAGGGTAACGCCATCGTCCGCGGACGCGTAGCTGCGCAGGTTGCTCGGTCGGAAGGCGCTTGAGAAATTTCGGATCGACCGGCTTCGCCAGCGTGGCGTTTGGATTCGCGCCAGCGGCGAGAAGGCCGCGGAAAGTCTGCGCGTCATTCTCGACCATCGCTTCCGCCAGGAGCGGCACGTTGCTCTCTTCCGCGGTCGGGGGACCGGCATGTTTGCAGAGCAGGATTCGAATCAAATCCGAGTCGGCCGAGTCGAGCGCGGCGCGAAGCGCGCGGCGCGTGCGCGGCGTCCATTCCGCGCCTTCAGGCAGGCGGTCGAGCACGGCGTTGATCAATTGGGTGTCGCCGCTATCAAACGCGAGCGCGAGGAGATCGCGTCCATCGGCTGCCGGCGGATCGAGCCGTCGGCAAGCGCGGCAAAAGCAGATCGAAGCAATGATATTGATGCGCCGCGATCGCATGGTAAGCGGCCGAGCGTCCTTCGGCGTCCCGCGCCGAGGGCTGGTAGGAGTGCGGCAGCAGTTCGCCCAGCATTTTTACGTCGCCCTGTGCTGCGGCTACCATCAATGGTGTGCGGCCATTCCGATCGCCGATGTCAGGATTGGCGCCCAATTGGAGGAGACGCTGCGCAGTCGCGTGGTCCCGGCGCAAGCTGGCAATGAGCAAAGCCGTTCGCCCCTCCCCGTCCGTCGTATTCACATCGAAGCGCTCGGCCAGGCACAACTCCATGAGCCGGGCGTTCCCCGTGCTCACAGCGCGCGCCAACGAATCCGGTGCGAGCCGGACCGGCGCCGGCGGCGTAGGCGCGAGATCCGCGGGACGAAGGAAAAGCACTCCGGCCAATGCGGTGGTGACGATGAAGTGTGTCTTTGGGATGAACATTCGCGCAGGGAGGTTTTGAACAATGTTAACACCGACGTCAAGAGCAACCGCTGGGCCCGCGCCGCCCCCCGATTTCGCATTGCGCATGAGGACGACCATGTTAATTGTCTCCTCCTGTTCCGCGGCCTCTGCGTGGCGGGACATTCCCGGGCCTGTAGCTCAGTTGGTTAGAGCATGCGCTTGATAAGCGCAGGGTCACTGGTTCGAGCCCAGTCAGGCCCACTCCCCCGGCAGGCGGCGATTTATGCCGTGACCGCTACGGCCACCGCGCGCCGCCGCACAAACCAGCAGTAAAGCGCCAGCCCGGCGAGCGCGCCGGTGGCGTCGATCATGACATCGATCGGCGAGCCCGTGCGCGAGGCGACGAAGGTTTGGTGAAATTCATCCAACCCCGCCCAGGTGACAGCCACGAGCCACGCCAAGACTGCCCAGCGCCAGAGCACTCCAGTTTTCCCGCGTAATGAAAGCACGCGCGAGGAGAAGGCCGAGCACGGCATACTCCGTCACGTGGGCCGCCTTCCGCACCGCCATTTGCACGGAAGCGACCGTGACGTTCGAGATATCAGGCCAGAGCCAATGCAGAAAGGGCCCGATGTATCGGGAGGTGTGCTCCGCCGACATCATATCGGTGGACGCGGCGAAGATGATAACCATCCAGAGAATGACAGGCACCCATTGTCCGACGAAAGAAGGCAGCTTCATGTTCAAAGGAAGACGCGACCTTCGCGGCACCGGCCCGGCGTTGCAATGGCGGAGCGTGTTCCGTAGCTTCCCAGCCCATGGCACTGACTGACGACCCGCGCTTCTCGCAGCCGCTCACCTTCGAGCCGCTTTTCATGGAGCGAATCTGGGGCGGCCGCCGGCTTGAGACGCATTGGGGCAAAGCGCTGCCGGCCGCGGCGCGGATCGGCGAATCCTGGGAAATCGTGGACCGCCCGGAAGCGCAGAGCGTGGTGCGCAGCGGCGCATGGCGCGGTCGCACGCTGCATGAGCTTTGGGAAACGCAGCGCGTGGAGATTTTCGGAGAGATAGCGGACGCGCCGCGTTTCCCGCTGTTCATCAAACTGCTCGATGCGGAGGAGAAGCTATCGGTGCAGGTCCACCCGCCGGCCGAGGTCGCGGCCGAGCTTGGGAGCGAACCGAAGACCGAGTTCTGGTACATCGCGGAGGCGCAGGCGGGCGCGGAAATTTTTGTCGGCTTAAAGAAAGACCACACGCGCAGCCAGTTTCTCGCCGCGATCGAGAATGGCCGGGTGGAGGAGCATCTGCATCGCCTCACCGTGCGCGCGGGCGACGCGATGTTTCTGCCCAGCGGGCGGATGCACGCCATCGGCGGCGGCAATCTCATGCTGGAGGTGCAGCAAAACAGCGACACCACTTACCGCGTTTTTGATTGGAACCGTGTCGACGATTCAGGCCAGCCGCGGAAGTTGCACGTCGCGGAGTCGCTTCGCTCGATCGACTTTGACGACTACGAACCGTCCCTGGTGCGCGCCGAGGGCGAGCTGCTCGTCCGGCATCCGCTCTTCACGATCGAGAAATGGGAACTGACGCGACCACGCGCTGTCTCCGACGCAGGGCAATTTGCCATCGTCGGATGTCTAACTGGAGAAATAGAATGCGCGGGCGTGCGCCTGCGCGCGGGAGAGTTTTTCCTCCTGCCGGCAGCGTCGACGAATCGCACTCTGCATCCCGCGACCGATTCCGCGTCGCTCCTGCGCGTCACGATCGACCGCTGAGAAGCGCGGCAGGAAAATTAGACGTAGGTGCCGACGATGGACTGGCTCGGCCGAGTGCGATCCACCTCTTGCACCCCGCCGATTTTCCAGCCGCCCTCTTCGGAAATAAGGCTGTAAAGGAAGACGCGCACCGCGCCGTTGCCGCCGAAGAAGAAAACCTGCACCAGCGCCGTGCTGCCCTCCACGCGCACGGAACCGAACTCAACGCGCTGGGCTTGCGCCATGGCCAGATAATCGCGTCGAACCATGGCCTCAAATTGCGGCAGCGTGAACTTCTGCTGCACACCGGTGGACGCCCGCCGATAAGCGCTGGAAAAATCCGCCGCGCGGAAAGCGGCCAGTTGGTCGTTCACGACCGCAAATAATTCCCGCGGCGCCGGCGCTGGCGCATGGGCTCGCACGCGTTCGGTGACGAAAAAGGCCACGCCGCAGAGCGAAAAGAAAAACAGCAGCAACGCAGCTTTGGCCAGGCGGTTCATCGAGAATCCGTTCATCCTAGCAGCGACGTCAACCAGCGCCGGCCAGGCGGCGCAGATATTGATAGGAAAAGATGCCGCTGCCATGTCCATCCTCCCAGGTCGGCTGCATCGCATAACCGCCCACCAATTCCCAGCCGCGCAATTCAAAGCTGGCTGGGGTGTACTGCACCTGTGGCCGCTGCACGTGCCCGAGCACATCGGGTTCCCCGCCGCAGGCCGCGCACGGACAAGCCTTCCGCAGCACCGTTAAATCGATGTAGGACTCGGTGTCGTCGTTCCAGGCGATGGCTATCTCGGAGCCGATGATTTGCAGGGTCCGTGGTTCAAGCCGCATGCCGGCAGGGTACCGTCCTCCCGGCCGCTCGCAAACCCGCCATTTATTTGGGAACTTCGCCCAGCACGTTTCCTTAGTTTATAAGTGTGAGCACGAATGTCTGGCCGCGTCAGCCGTTCGTCGGGCTGGGTCTCGCCGCTGTCACCGGCATTCTTCTGGCAGAATTAAGCCCGCACCCGCTCCTCGCGCTTGGGATCTTGCCATTGGCCGCGGCCGCGGCGTGGCGCGTGCGAAGACCGGTCGTTATCCACGTCTTTGCGGCTCTCGCATTTTTCGCGTTGCACAGCCTCCGCCAGACTGAGTCTCCCGGTCTACGCCTGGCCCGCACCATCGGCTTCGCGCCCCAGGCAGCTGCCGTGCGCGGCTTGATTACCAGCGAACCTCAGATGTCCGAGCGCGGCATGGCCAGCTTCCATCTGCGTCTGCGTTGGATCGAACGCGACGGCGCGCGGCGCTCGTCCAATGCCACCATCCTCGCCCGCTGGCGCGGCGCAGCCCGCTATGGCGACGAAGTCCAGCTCTTCGGCGTTATGCAACCTACCGAAGGGCCGCGCAATCCCGGCGAGTTCGACATGCGGGCCTACCTTGCGCGGCGGGACATCCGCCATGTCCTCATCGTGCGCTACCCGGAGAACGGCAAAGTCATCGCAGCATCTGGCGGCAATCCCATCCTCCGCGCCGCCCATGCCTCGCGCCGCTGGATGCAGGCCGCGCTCGCCCGCGGGCTGGAGGATTCCCCCGATCGCCACGGCCTCATCAGCGGCATCGTCCTCGGTCTGCGCGATGAGACGGCCGATGAGGTGGAGGAGCAATTCCAGCAAACCGGCACCATCCATCTCTTCGCGGTTTCCGGTCTGCACGTCGGCATCGTTGCCTATCTGCTCTGGACGCTGGCCCGCGCGGCGCGTTTGCCGCGGCGCCGGGCGATTGCGTTAATCATTCCCGCGCTCTTTTTCTACTCCGCCATCACCGGCTTGAACACTTCCAGCGTGCGCGCCGCGCTCATGGCGACGTTCCTTCTCGGCGGCTCCTTTTTCGATCGCAAAGCTTCGCCGGCCAACAACGTCGCCGCCGCCGGCGTCTGCATTCTCGCCGTCGATCCCAACCAACTTTTCGCGACCGGCTTCCAACTCTCCTTCGCCGTCGTCATCTCGATCATCGCCTTCGCCGAAACGCTCTTCCGCACTTTCACGCGTTGGGCAGCGCCCGATCCGCTCCTGCCTGTGAGCCTCCTTCATCCCGGTCAACGCCTCGGCCAAAAAGCATGGCGAGCGCTGTCCGGCGCCGCCTCCGTTTCGCTCGCGGCCTGGATCGGATCGCTTCCGCTCATCCTTCCCTATTTCTATCTCATCACGCCGGTCTCGCTTTTCGCCAATCTCGCGGTGGTGCCGATCGCGTTTTTCGTCCTCGCGGTCGGGTTGATGTCGCTCCTCACCACCTCGATCGCCCCAGGCCTTGCCCTTCTCTTCAACAACGCCAACTGGAGCCTGGCCGCGGTCATTCTCGCTACAGTGGAATTCTTCACCCACGCGCCGGCCGGACATTTCTACCTGGAACTACCGCACCGTCCTACGGGCACACGTGTGGAAATGACTGCGCTCGATCTCGGCGCGGGAGCGGCCTTGCACCTGCGAAGCGCGCAACGCGACTGGCTGGTCGATTGCGGCGGCGCGCGCGATTTTCGGCGCATCATCGCGAGCTATCTCCGCTCGCGCGGCGTCAACCGTCTCGATGGCGTCATCCTCACCCATGGCGACGCCGGTCACATCGGCGCGGCTGGTTCCATCCTGCGCGCCTTCCAACCACGCAGTTGGTATGATACCGCCGCGCCCGATCGCTCCCGCGTCCATCGCGACCTCATCGCGCTCCTCGAACGCCGTCAGATCCCGCGCCAATTCTGCTTCGCGCCTAACGAGTTGACGCTCTCGCCCTGAAATCACAGCGCGCGTTCTCTTTCCGCCGGCTGGGTTTGAGGCTGACGCCGCGGACGATCAGGCGCTCGTCCTGCAACTCCTGATCGCGCAACGGTGGCGCGTCCTGCTCATGTCCGATAGCGGCCTCGCGACCGAGCGCGCTCTGCTCGCGTCCGGAGCGGACCTGACGAGCGACATCTTGATCAAGGGCCAGCATCATTCCGGCGTGTCCGGGTCGGCAGCATTTCTTGAGCGCGTCCGGCCGCGCCTTATCATCGCCTCCTCGCCGAAATTCCCGGAAAACGAGCGCATCAAAGACGACTGGGCCGCGGAAGTCGCCGCTCGCGGCATTCAACTTTTCCGGCAGGATAAAACCGGAGCCGTCACCGTGCGATTCTTTCGGGACGGATGGAAAGCGATCCCGTATCTCGGCGGGGAGAATTTCCCGCCCGCTCCGCCGTAGAGTTGCTTCGCTTCGCACCGCCGGGTTACGCTGCGGATCACACCTCGCGATGGCCTCCCCTTCCCCACTTGTCGTCCGTCGCTCAGTCGAGTCTCCCATCGGCGGCACCACCTTGCCGCAACGCTACTTCATCGCGCCGGAAATTTTCGCGCAGGAGCAGGCAGCAATCTTCGCCGCGGAATGGATCTGCGTCGGCCACCAGACGCAGATCGCGCGCGCAGGCGATTTCATGCTCCGCACGGTGGCGGAGGAAAGCCTCATCGTTGTGCGCGATCATCAGGGAGAAATCCGCGCGTTTTATAATGTCTGCCGGCATCGCGGCACGCGCTTGTGCGAGGAGGCGAGCGGCCACGCTTCGACTATCCAATGTCCCTACCACGCCTGGACGTATGCGCTCGATGGGCGGCTGCTCGGCGTGCCGCACATGGAAGAGGTGCCGGGATTCGCGAAGCAGGATTACGCGCTGCACCCGGTGGCGACGAGCCTGTGGGAAGGCTTCATCTTCGTGAACCTCGCGGACAAACCGGCGCCGCTGGCGGAGGTGTTCGCGCCGCTGGCGGGAAAGTTTTCGCACTGGAATCTGCCGCAGCTGCGCTCCGCCCGGCGGATCGAATACGACGTGCAGGCGAACTGGAAGCTGATCTTCGAAAATTACTCGGAGTGTTATCACTGCCCGGGCGTGCACCCGATGCTCTCGAAAGTTTCGCCCTACGATTCGGCGGAGAACGATCTTTGCGAGGGGCCGTTTCTGGGCGGGTTCATGGCGATCACGCAAGGCGCCAGCCTGACGATGAGCGGGAAGGCGTGCGCGCTGCCGGTAGGCGACATGAAAGCCGGAGATCACGCGCGCGTTTTCTATTATTCCATCTTCCCGAATCTGCTCCTGAGCCTGCATCCGGATTACGTGATGGTGCATCTGCTCTGGCCGGAAGCGCCGGGGCGGACGCGGATCGAGTGCGATTGGTTTTTCCATCCGGACGCGTTCGGCGCGGGCGGATTTTCATCCGGAAGACGCGATCGAATTCTGGGACGTGACCAACCGGCAGGATTGGCATGTTTGCGAGCTGAGCCAGCAAGGCATCGCCTCGCGCGCCTATCAGCCCGGCCCCTACTCGCCGCGGGAGAGCATTCCCGCGGCGTGGGATCGCGAATATCTCCGCCACCTCGGCTGAGCACTACGGCAACGTCCCGGTTCATCGATTTTCTAGATTCGAAAATTCCGCATGGGCAGGAAGCGACGCGCCCATTATCATCCGCGCCGATGACCCCGCTGGCGCCCGCGAGAAGCGCGCCCGGTTGGCGATCATCGATCCATGACACCAGAGCTTTTAAGTCCGGAACTGAAGCAGCAATTTGATTCGCTCCGCGTCCTTCTGCAGCGCGCGCTGTGGCTGGCGGAGAAATCCGCGAACGCCGAAGCCACGCAGATTCTGCGCGCGCGTCTGGAGAATCTACAATCAGCCGCGCTGCTCGTGATCGTCGGCGAAGTGAAAGCTGGCAAGAGCAGTTTCATCA
The DNA here is from genome assembly GCA_963788065.1 of uncultured Verrucomicrobiae bacterium. Classification (GTDB taxonomy): domain Bacteria; phylum Verrucomicrobiota; class Verrucomicrobiia; order Chthoniobacterales; family UBA10450; genus JACCTI01. Next base: position 12,207 of record CAWBFF010000007.1, on the reverse strand, counting down.
ATGCGCTCCTCGGCGAAGAGGTTTGCCGCGTGGCGCCGGAACCATGCACGGTCCGCATCCAAGAGCTGGTCTATGGCGTGGAGCGGAGCGTGACCACCCTCGGCACTTCCTGGGAGCGCGTCTCGCTCCCGAAGGAAGTTTTGCGCCAGCTGACCCTGGTCGATACCCCGGGCACGAACTCGATCATCCGCGATCACGAGACGATCACGGAAAATTACATCCCGCAGAGCGACCTCGTTGTCTTCGTTTTTTCCGCGCCGAATCCGCACACCAATTCCGCTTGGGAACTGCTCAAAGTCATTCGCAAAGAATGGCACCGCAAAATGGTCTTCGTCCTCCAGCAATCCGACCGCGCCAGCGCCCGGGAGCTCACCGCCAACCGCGAGAAGGTGAAGCAATACGCGCGTGAACGGCAGGTGCAGAACCCCACTGTCTTCACCCTCTCGGCCAAGCGCGAATTGGAAGGCGCGCCCGAGAGCGGCTTCGCCGAATTCCGAAACTTTCTCCGTTACGGAATCGAGTGCGGCGAGGTCTGGCGCACGAAGGTGGAGGGCTCCTACCAGACGGTGCGCGCCGTTATTGCGCGGATGCTGACCCATCTGCGCACGGAAAAAGCGGCGCTGGAAGACGAGCGGAAATTTTATCAAAGCCTCCTCCACCGCGTCGAAGCGCGCCAGGCCCGCGCCAACGCCTTGAAGCAATCCATCGTCGGCCAAATCTCCGCCACCTACGATCGCCTCGCGCGCACTTCGGAGGATGAATTCGCGGATAGCCTGCGCTTCGGCGAAATCTTTCGCGCCGCGTTGCCCGGCTCCGAATCGCGCCAAACCGGCGCCTCTCTCAAAGAGTTGAAGGCTCGCTTTCAGGAATCGGCTCGGCGCGAGATCGCGCGCGACGCGCCGCAGATCACGCAGAATCTCCTCGCCGAAATGCAATCCCTCACGGAGGAGCTGAGCCAGCAGATCGCAGGGCGCGAGGCGCGCATCCGCCAGGGCGTCTCCCTGCCGCAGACCGCAGGCCGCCTGGAAATGCTCGAGCAACTAAAAGCCAAACTCGCCAATCTGCGCGTAGGCGAAATCAACCAGATCATGCACGACACCATGGGCGAAGCGGCCGATATCCGCCTCTTCACCCTCGCCGGTTCCGGACTGGCCGTCGTCGGTCTTCTCGTCGCGCTTCTCTCCACCAATCTCTGGGTCAATCTCGCCGGGTGGATCGCCGCCGCGATCGGCGTCGTGCTTCTGGTCACCGGCCTTTTCTGGCGCCGCTCGGGTCTCGTGCGCGATTTCCGGCAGAAGCTGGGCGCTTCGCGCAAAGAATTTCGCGACCGGCTCGAGTCGCACATTGGCCAGATTTTCGACGGCCTCTTCTACGAAGTGCAGCAGGCTTTGCGCGAAGCGGTTTTACAATTGGAAGTGCAGGAGGCATTCACCGAGCCGCTTCTCGAAGAAGCGTTTCAGATCGGCGAGTCCGCAGCCGAAATGATTCTGCGCCTGCAGCGCATTTCCGTCAGGCAACCACCCCAGCCCGCTTAAGCCCGAGAAATTCCTCCGCCGTGCCCGACAGCAGCGCCGCCTTCGTAGCAGAGGAAAATTCGCTGGATCGAATCAATCAGCGCGCCGGGCTCCGCTTCGCCCAGCGGAAAAGGATAATCCGAGCCGAGCGCGACGCGCGACGCGCCGAAAAGATCGACCAGCATCCGCAACGCGCCCGCATCATGGACTAACGAGTCCACAAAGAAGCGCGCCGGGCTCACCACCCCACCCTCGCCCGTCTGCGCCAGATAACGGCGCGGGTTCATCTTGTTATCCACCGCCACCAAATCCGGCCGCACGTGAAACGCGTGCTCGATCCGCCCGATCGTGAACGGAAACGCACCGCCGCCATGCGCGAACGCCACGCGCAGTTTCGGAAAGCGATCGAAGACGCCGCTAAACATCATGCGAGCAAATCGCCAGCGCCGTTTCCGCCGGCATCCCCACCAGCCACGGCAGCCAATACTTCGGCATCCGCGTCTTCCCCACCATGTCCCACGGGTGCACGAAGATCCCGGCGTCGAGCGCTTCCGCGGTCTGCCAGACCACGTTCAGCGCAGCGTCATCGAGATTGCGGCACTCCGCTCCCTGGCAATACTCATTCGCATCCACGTGCGTGCCGATCTGCGCGCCCTGCAATCCCAGCTCGCGCACGCAGCGTTCCAGTTCCTGCGCCGCCAAATCCGGATCTTGCAATGGGATCGTCGCCAGCCCCGCGAACCGCGTCGGATGCGCGCGCACCACTTCCGCGATGTGATCATTGAGACGACGCGAAAGATCGAGCGCGTCCGCCGGTTTCGCCCAATAGCTGAACATCACCGGCACGGTCGAGAGCACCTGCATCGTCACTCCGGTCTGATCGCATTCCTCAATCCGCCGCGCCGGGTCCCAGGTGTTATCGCCGATCTCGCGAAAGAAGCGGTCGCCCACCATCATCCGCGCGCAGCACGGCTGGTGATGCTCCAGCCTAACGAATCCCGGATAGCCGTATTTCTTGTCCAGATCCGGCCACTCCCGCGGGAGGATGTGCGTGTGCAGATCGATTTTCATCTTCGTCAGCGCCGCACCAACATAACGCGCTGGACAAGCCAGCCACCTTTGGCAAATTGCCCGCCAGATATGGACCGCACCGTTCCCGTTGAGCAAGCGCATTTCCTCGCGCTCCCGCCCGCCGTGTCGTCCTGTCAGCGCTATTGGCGGCGCTAAGCCACCGTGGTGACGCATCCGTAATCGATACGGAAGCGAACACCATTCACGCCCATGCCCCGCGTTTCGACGCGACCCCTGCCCGCTCGCCAGTCCACCTAAATTTTTTTCCCAACATGCCCGCACTCCCATCATCGCAAATCGCCCAGCAACTCGACGCCAACGATTCGTTAGCCGCTTTCCGCCAGCGCTTCCATCGCCCGAAAGGCCAAATCTATCTCGACGGCAACTCGCTCGGCCTCCTCTCGCACGATGCCGAACGCTCCCTCGCCGACGTCCTCGAGAAATGGAAAAGCGGCGGCATCGCCGGCTGGCTCGATGGCGATTCGCCCTGGTTCACCATGGCGGAGTCGCTCGCCGCGCGTGTCGCCAAACTCGTCGGCGCCGCGCCTGATGAAGTCGCGATCGCCAACTCGATGACGATCAATCTGCATCAGCTCCTCTCCACGCTCTACCAACCCGACGCGAAACGCCGCAAGGTCTTGATCGACGCGCACAGCTTCCCCACCGATCGCTACGCGCTGCGCAGCCACCTGCAGTTGCGCGGCCTCGATCCGGACGAAAACATCGTGATCGCGCCCGCGGGCGATTCGCGTTTTCTCGACGAAGGCGAAATCGAAAAAGCGCTGCGCAATCCCGAGCTGCAGATGGTCCTCATCCCGTCGGTCGTTTACACCACCGGGCAGCTGCTCGACCTGAAACGCCTCTGCCGCGCCGCGCGCGAGAACGGCGTCATCATCGGGCTCGATATGTCGCACTCCGTCGGCGTCATGCCGCACGCGCTCGACGATTGGGGCGCGGACTTCGCGGGCTGGGGCCATTACAAATGGCTGAACGCCGGGCCCGGCTCCGTCGCCGGCCTCTACTTGAATCGCCGCCACTTCGACGAAAGCGGCATGGTCCACGCCGGGCTCGCCGGCTGGTGGAGCGTGCATAAGGAAAGCATGTTCGAGATGTCGGATGAATTCTTCCCCGGCATGGGCGCGTCCGCGCTGCAAATCGGAACGCCCGCCGTGCTCAGCATGGCGCCGATCGATGGCGCGTTGCGTCCCGTGGAAGAAGCGGGCCTCGAGCGCATTCGCGAAAAATCACTCGCCATGACCGAGTTCATCATCGCGATCGTCGATGCGGAGCTGGCCGAGCTCGGCTTCCGCCTCGGCACGCCGCGCGCAGGACAACGGCGCGGCGGCCACATCTCCCTGCAGCACGACGAAGCGCAATCGATCTCGCTCGCCTTGCGCGCCCGCGGCGTCGTCCCGGATTTCCGCAAGCCGGACGTCATCCGCTTCGCCCCCTCGCCGCTCTACAACACCTTCAGCGAACTCTGGGAAGCGATGCAGATTCTGAAAGAAATCGCGACCACGCGTGCGCATGAAGCATTCGCCACCACCCACGCTTTAGTGACGTAGGCATGGACGGAAACTTCCTCGACAAAATCCTCGCCAGCCGCCGCGAGCAAGTGCGTGCGCAACGCGCCTCGCAGCCGCCGCCCGACCGTGCCGCCGCGCACCGGCGCAGATGCGCATCGTCTGCGCGCGGCACTGCGCGATCACGACGGCGTCAGCATCATCGCGGAGTTCAAGCGCGCCTCGCCCTCGTTAGGCGAGATCCGGCCGGACGCCGACCTTGCGCAGGTAATTGCGCAATATGAAAGCGGAGGCGCCTGCGCTTTTTCCGTCCTGACCGAGCCGACATTCTTTCGCGGCTCGCTCGAGGATTTGCGGCAAGCGCGCACGCTCACCGCGCGGCCGATTTTGCGAAAGGATTTCATCGTCGATGAATTCCAGATCCACGAAGCCGCCGCCGCCGGCGCAGATGCGGTGCTCTTGATCGTCGCCGCATTAACCGACGCCGAGCTTCTTCGCTTCCGCATTCTGGCCGAGGACGAACTGGGGCTCGACGCCCTCGTGGAAGTGCACGACGCCGCGGAGATGCAGCGCGCCGCGACGTGCGGCGCCCGCCTCATCGGCGTGAACAACCGCGACCTGCGCACCTTCGTTACTTCCCTCGAAACCTCGGAAGCCTTGGCGCCGCTCGCACCGGCCGGAGCGCTCCTGATCAGCGAGAGCGGCCTGCGCTCCCGCGCCGATATCGATCGGCTGCGCCGCTGCGGCTATCGCGGGTTTCTCATCGGGGAAACCTTGATGCGCGCGGATGATCCAGCCGCGCTTCTGCAATCGCTCGCCCATGCTTGAGTTCGAACACGAAGTCGCGGTGAAAGTTTGCGGCGTCACCAACGTCGCCGATGCCCTCGCCTGCGCGCGCGCCGGCGTGGAGATGATGGGATTGAACTTTTCGCCGCGCAGTCTGCGCTGCATCTCGCAAGCAAGTGCAGCGGAAATCGTAGCAGCCGTGCGGACAGAATGCCCGCGCGTTCGCGTTGTCGGCGTCTTTCTCGATCAGGAGCCAGACCTCGTCCGACAAATCACCAACGACCTCGCGCTCGATGCCGTCCAACTCCACGGCACCGAAACTCCGGCCTACGTGAGAGAGCTGAATTTGCCAACCGTGATCAAAGCCCTGCGCGTCTCCGCTGCCTCGCCGTTGCCCGCAATGACCGCATACAATTGCGATGCCATCCTCCTCGACACCTGGAGCCCGGACGCGCCCGGCGGAACCGGCGAGACATTCCCGTGGTCGATCGCCGCCGCCGCGCGCGCGCAGGTGCCGCGCCTCATCCTGGCCGGCGGCCTAACGAGCGAGAACGTCGCGCGAGGCCATTCGCACCGTGCGCCCGTTCGCGGTGGACGTTTGCAGCGGAGTGGAATGCGCGCCGGGCGTGAAAGACGAAGAGAAGGTGCGCCGCTTTGTCAGCGCCGTGCGCGCCACGAAAATGTTGCCGGTAACTTTATGAAAACATCCGAACCCGATGCGCAAGGCTTTTGGGGCGACTACGGCGGCCGTTTCGTCGCGGAAACATTGGTCGCGCCGCTCGAAGAACTCACGCAAGAATTCCGCGCCGCGCTGCGCGACCGCAGTTTCAAAGCCCGGCTCCACGAACTCCAACGCGATTACTCCGGTCGGCCGACGCCGCTCAGCTTCGCCGCGCGCCTGACGGAACACGCGGGCGGCGCGCGCATTTTTTTGAAACGCGAAGACCTGCTCCACACCGGCGCGCACAAGATCAACAACGCGCTCGGCCAGGGCTTGCTCGCCCAGCGCATGGGCAAGCGCCGCATCATCGCCGAGACCGGCGCGGGTCAGCACGGCGTCGCGACCGCGACTGTCTGCGCGTTGCTCGGTCTGGAATGCGTCGTTTACATGGGCGCGGAAGACGTGCGCCGGCAGGAGCCGAACGTCCTGCGCATGCGACTGCTCGGCGCGGAAGTGCGCGTGGTCGAGGACGGTTCGCGCACGCTCAAGGACGCGATCAACGAAGCCTTGCGCGATTGGGTCGCGAACGCGCGCGACACTTATTACCTGCTCGGCAGCGCGCTCGGGCCGCATCCCTATCCGCTGATGGTGCGCGAATTCCAGAAAGTGCTCGGCGAAGAAACGCGCCGGCAATTTCGCGCGCGCGAAAAGAAACTCCCCGACGTCCTCGTGGCCTGCATCGGCGGCGGCTCGAACGCGATCGGCATGTTCCATCCCTTCCTCGCCGATCAAACGCGTGCGCATGATCGGCGTGGAAGCGGCCGGGCGCGGCCGCGGCCTCGGCCAACATGCCGCGCGTTTCCTGCGCGGCGGCGGCGGGAAACCGGGCGTGCTCCACGGCACGCTCAGCTATCTGCTCCAGGATTCCGCCGGACAAATCGCGAACACGCATTCCATTTCCGCGGGGCTCGATTATCCGGCGATCGGCCCGGAGCACGCGTTCCTGCGCGACATCAAACGCGTGGAATACGTCTCCGTGAACGACAAGGAAGCGCTGCGCGGTTTCAAGATGCTCGCGGAGATGGAGGGAATCATTCCCGCGCTCGAGTCCGCGCACGCGGTCGCGTATGCGCTGCGCCTGGCGCGCGAATTACCGGCCCGCAAAACCATCGTCGTCAATCTCTCCGGCCGCGGCGATAAAGACCTCGCAAGCGTGCAGGATTTGGTGGGAAAGCGGAAACGATGAGCCGCCTCAGCGAGAGCTTCACCGAAGGACGCGCGGGTTTCATCCCCTTCGTCGTCGCGGGCGATCCCGACCTCCAAACCACCGCCGCGCTCCTGCCCGCGCTCAGCAAATTGAATCCGGTCGCGATCGAGGTCGGCGTGCCGTTCAGCGATCCCACCGCGGACGGCCCCGTCATTCAACGCGCCGCGCAACGCGCCGTCGCCAGCGGCACCTCGCTCGCGAAGATTCTGCAGATGCTCGAGGCCGCGTCGCCTAACGAACTGTCGCCGCTCGTCCTCTTCAGCTACTACAACCCGATCTCCAGCTTGGCGTCGAACGTTTCGCCCGCGCAGCGGCGCGCTGCGGCGTGGCCGGCGTGCTCGCGGTCGATCTCCCCGCGGAAGCAGCCGGCGCGCTCCACGCGCAACTGCGCCAGCACGCCATCGATCTCATTTTTCTCGTCACCCCCACCACCACCGACGCCCGCCTGCGGCAAATCGCGCGGCTGGCCAGCGGCTTCATCTACGCCGTCGCGCGCACCGGCGTCACCGGCACCGCCGCCGGCAATCCCACGGATGAATCCGAGAGCCTGGTCGCGCGCGTGCGCACCGTGAGCGATCTGCCGGTTGCGGTCGGCTTCGGCATCACCACCGGCGCGCAAGCCCAGCGCGTCCGGCGTTACGCCGATGCTGCGGTCGTCGGCTCCCGCATCGTCGCGGAAATCGAAACCGCGTCCGCGCGGAAACCTTTCAACCGCGCGCGCGTCGTCCGCGCCGCGATCGATTGCGCGCGGCAATTTGTAAAGCCGTAGCTCCGCCGCCTACACCCGCAACAGCAGACGCGCGGCAATTTTGCGCTGGCGCGGCTGGATCTTCCGGGCTGCATTCCCGGTATGATCAAACACAGGGACCTCGACGACCCGGCGCGGCGCGAAGTGATCATCATCGGCGGGGGCATCGCCGGCCTCTCCGCGGCGATTTATCTCGGGCGCGCGGAGCGCGACACGCTCGTGATCGATTCCGGCCATTCCATGGCGAAATGGGAACCGGAGGTGCGAAATTATCTCGGCTTCCCCGACGGCGTCGGCGGCGAGGATCTGCTCAAATACGGCCGGCGCCAGGCGGCCTGGCACAAAGTCGCGTTCGCGAACGACGAGATAAAGAGCGTCGCGCGACGCAAGGAAGGCTTCTTCCTTCGCGGCCGCCGCACCACCTACCGGACCAATCGCCTCCTCCTCGCCACCGGCATCTTCCATCTCCCGCCCAAGATCCCCGGGGTGAAAGAATGCCTCGGGCATAGCATGTTTTTTTGTAAAGACTGCGATGGCTACCGCGTGCGCGGGAAGCGCATCGCAATCTGCGGCGCGAACGACGACGCGGTCGAATACGCGCTCGGGATGTTGCACTTCTCGCCCTGCGTGGTCGTAGCCGCGAACGGCGAAAAGCCGCGCTGGAGCCGGAAGCACGCGAAGCTTTTGAAGGAATACGAGATCCCGGTGCATCTGGAGAAAATTACCGATGTCGATCATCGTGGCTGCCAGGTGCGCGGCTTGCGCTTCACAGGCGGCACCGAGGTGAAGATCGATAACATCTTCACCACCCGCGGCGACATCTTCCACACCGAGCTCGCGGAGTCGTTAGGCGCGCGGCTCGACCGCGACGGGCAGATCGAGGTCGACCACTGCATGCGCACGAACGTGCCGCGCCTCTACTCCGCCGGCTGCGTCACCCCGGCGAATTGCCAGATGATCATCGCCGCCGGGCAAGGCGCAGCCGCGGCCCAGGCGATCAATCGCGATCTCTTCGAGGAAAGCATCGCCAACCATTCGCTCCGCCGCTTCCGCGAGATACAGCTGGAGGAAGAAAAGACGGTGCCGGAGACGGCGCGGAAGACACGGCGGCGCTGAGGCGATTCAACCTCTTCGCTTCCCTTACCGCTCCGACCAGTCGATGTTCCGCGCACTATGGCTGACGTAACGATCGATATCATCAAGAACGGCCCCTTCATCGTGAAGGGCGAAGTGGAAATGAAAGACGCCGAAGGCAACACCTACCCGGCCGAGAAACGGATGGCGCTCTGCCGCTGCGGCGCTTCCACGGAGAAGCCATTCTGCGATGGCACGCATTCGAAGATCGGCTTCCAGGCCGCGGAACGAGCCGTCCCGGAATCCGCCGAGGGCTAGGCGCGCGCTTGCTCCGCGGGAGTTTGCCTGACGGAATCGGTCAACCTCCCAAACCCAGCTACGCGGACCGCGACCTTCCGCCTCTTCACAGGAGGCCGAGCAAGAGCACGATGGCCGCAAAGCGGTTCTCCACCCCGAGACGATGGTAGACGTCTTGCAAATGCTTCTTGATCGTCCCCTCCTTGCACTGGAGAAGGATGCCGATCTCCGCATTCGTCTTCCCCTCGCAGACGTACTGCATCACTTCGCGCTGACGCGGAGTCAAGAGGCGCGAGCTGAAGGACTCGTCGGCGGGAAACATAACAATTCCTGTTCGATAAACTACACAATCTCGCCCGCCACACTCCAGCAAAAAAAACCGCGGGAGGCTGGAACTCCGGCGGTTTTTCTATTGCGTCGTATGGCCAGATCGCGTCCCGGCCCCAGGCCGGGCTGATGCTTCGCCAGCCATTTAGGGAGCGAGGGGCGGATGGACCTTACACCGCCACCTTCGTCACTGGCGCGCTCCAGTCACTTTGGCCGGTGCTGCCGCCCAGGCCGCAGACCTGCATCACATAGGTCGAGCCCGCGGCCAGACCTTTGAAGATGATCTCCCGCGCGGACGGGAAGGTGATGACGGGGCCAAACTCGCCGCCGAGCGTTTTCACCCGGCCCTGGATGGCGCGACGATTGCGGTCGCCCTTCAAGCGGAACTGGATCTCGCCCGTCTGTCCGTAGCGCGCGGCCACCACTTCCGGCGCTTCCAGGACGGCACGCGCGCGGTTGGTGCTGACCGGTTGATAACCGGAGCTAAGCAGGATGGTCGGGTCGTTATTGCACTCCATGTCCACGTAGCTGGCATTCTTATCCAGCGCGAAGAGCACCACGCCCCGGGCCGCATCCTTCTCCGCGGTCAGGAACTTGCCGCCACCATCAGCCGCCGTCATGGCGTCCTTGAAAGTGGTCAGCTTCACGGTGAGATCCGCGGTCCCGACCGGCGGCTTGGGGAGGAAGACGTTCTCGGTAAACATCTCCACGGTCTTGGTGCCGAACTTATACAAGTTCGGATCGCTCATCTGATTATAGAGCCGGTTGGTTCTGACTTTAGGCATATTAGCCCTTTCTATTTGATCGTTAACGCAGAACCGCCCGACCGAACCATTCGGCCAACGCCGTCTGCGATTGGCCCTGTAAAAAGCACCGCCGGTGCCAAGCCATATACCACTATAGTAGTAAAGGAAATCCTGTAGGCCGCAGCGTAAGTGCCTCAGGATGAGGCACCGTTTTCGCACGAACGTTTTAGCCGCTCAAAAAAAAGACGCAAGCGCGCCCGGAAAATCGGCCATTTCGCCGTGAAAGTGCCTTTTCCCGCGAGGAAAAAGGCGCACCCGCGGTGGATCAGCGATGATCCAGTTATCAAAAAAGAGAATGCGGATGCGACCAAGCATCATCCGCCGGGAATGAGCGCTGGCCCGCAAGCGGCAAAGCCTGATCCGCCCCGGAAAATCGGTAGCCGTCGGCCGACAAGACGCAGCCCACCGTCGACCACACATAATCGGGCCACCAAATCGTGTAACCCGCGGGAAAAGAGATTTGAGCCACGACCGGTGAGGCAACGACCGCCGCTACCAAAACCGCATCCCGGCACGAAGATTCCCGTTGTAGCCGGGGTCGGCGACCCCGGCTCCCATTCTCAAAATAGCAGACGACCTGGCCCAGGTGCGTCTTCCAGATCGGCGTTTCGGGGAGCGCACGCGACTCGCTTGCCGGTGATCGCGCCCTCGCGATCACGAACTCTTACCTCATCTCTTCAAATCATCCGCGATGGTGGCGAACTGCTCCAGGCGGCTTCGAGATCGGCGACGATGTCGGCGGCGATGATTTCGGGGGCGGGGAGGTTGGCGCTTTCTTCGAGGGCTTCGTCTTTTAGCCAGAAGATGTCGAGGTTGATTTTGTCGCGCTTGATCAGCTCTTCGTAGTCGTAGGCGCGCCAGCAGCCTTTCTCGTTTTTCTCGGTCCAGGTCGGCTTGCGGTCGTGGCGGTTCTTTGGGTTGTAGCAGGCGACGAAGTCGTCGAGGTCGCTGCGCTTGAGGGTGTTTTCTTTGAGGGTGAAGTGCAGGTTGGTGCGCAGGTCGTAGATCCAGAGCTTGGTTGTCCACGGCTTTTCCTGCGCGGGTTTGCGGTCGAAGAAGAGGACGTTGGCCTTCACTCCTTGCGCGTAGAAGATGCCGGTGGGCAGGCGCACGAGGGTGTGGACGTCGGCTTGCTTGAGCAAGGCGCGCCGGATGGTTTCGCCGGCGCCGCCTTCGAAGAGGACGTTGTCCGGCAAGACGACCGCGGCGCGGCCGTGCTGCTTGAGGATGGTGAAGATGTGCTGGAGGAAGTTGAGCTGTTTGTTGCTCGTGCTCGCCCAGAAATCGTCGCGATTGATGATGAGCGATTCTTTCGAGGTCTCGCCCGCTTCGTTGACGATGGTGACGCTGCTCTTTTTGCCGAAGGGCGGATTGGCCAGGACGATGTCGTATTCGCCGTGCTTCGCGGCGAGCGCGTCCTTGGTCACGACCGGCAGGTTCTCTTCGAGTTCGCCGCCGATTCCATGCAGCAAGAGATTCATGGCGCAAAGGCGGGTGACGCTGTCGACCAGCTCGATCCCGAAGAGCGTGCCGTTCTTGAGCTGCTTCTTTTGCGCCCGGTCGAGCTGATAATGCTCCGCGATGTAATCATGCGCCGCGAGCAGGAACCCGCCCGTGCCGCAGGCCGGATCGCAGATCGTCACCGCGTGTCCGGCTTCGGACGGTTGCGGAGCGATCGCGTCCACCATCGCGGCGATGAGCGGGCGCGGGGTGAAGTATTGGCCCGCGCCGCCTTTCACGTCCTCGGCGTTCTTTTGCAGCAACCCCTCGTAGGCGTCGCCCTTCACGTCGGCGGAAAGGCTGGACCACTGCTCCTTGTCGATCAGGTCCACGATGAGCCGGCGGAGCTTGGCCGGGTCCTGGATTTTGTTTTGCGCCTTGCGAAAGATGACGCCGAGCATGCCCGGCGCTTGCCGAGTTCCTCCAGCGTATGGCGATAATGAATTTCGAGATCGTCGCCATCCAGCTTCAGGAGCGCAGGCCAACTGTATTCCGGCGGGATGGGCGACGGCTTGTTGAACGGCGGCTTCGACTGCTCATCCGCCATTTTCAGGAACAAGAAAAACGTCAACTGCTCGACGTAATCGCCGTAGGACAGGCCGTCATCCCGCAGGATGTTGCAGTAGTTCCAGA
>CAWBFF010000006.1:0-79389 GCA_963788065.1 uncultured Verrucomicrobiae bacterium | reverse complement strand
TGGAGAGGAATGAGCGTCCGCATGTCAGTGAAGTCCTCTACTTTGCCCGAGGCGGGGTTCACGGTAACCGTGAATACCGTGGATCGTTGCGAGGGGCCGGACTGGAAACGCACGACGTACACAACATACGACGGCTGGAATTCGTAATCGGCGCTGCTCGCGACGGCAACCGTGTGCCAGTGCTTCGGGATGGAATGCCCCTGCCGCGCCACCTCCGCTCGTGCGACGCGCACGATGTCGCGCTCGCCCAACGGAGAAACTGAAGCACACGCACTCAGAAACGCAGGCAGCAGGAAGCGGATCGCGTGCTTCACCATCTAACGAGAACAAGATCAGCGACCGCGGGCGAGAGCGCGCGTCGCAAACACGAGAGGGGTTGGAATCATGGAAAGTGTGATCGCAGAGCGGCCCGCGGTTCGCTGCATCGCCTGGTTAGATGTTGGTCTTTGCATTGCTGCCTCCAAGTGTGAGACGAACGTCCGCGCCGGTCGTCTCGAGGATCTGCACCAGACTATAAGCGGCATCAGTCATGCACGTCGCACAGCGTAACAAGCTGTCGCTCGTGAATCTCCCGAGCCAAACGCCTGATCTCGCTCGGAGAAGCATGGACGCCGCGACGAAGGCGCTTCTTGAGTTCGGAGCGCGCGTGGTCGTCCCAAGCAGTGAAGCCCACGTAATCTTCCCGCCAGCGAACAACTTCGATGGTGGCCATTAGCATCTAACGAGAACAAGATGAGCGACGGCGGACGAGAGCGCGCGTCGCACGGAGTGAAAGGGAGGAAGTCATCGGAAAGTGGGAGCGCACGGCGGCCCGCCGTTCGCTCCATCGCCTGGTTAGATGCTTCGCGTCACATCAGGCGACAGACTGCTGCTCATAGTCTTCTTGAGATCGACGCGGCGCGATCTGGATGAGCTGGCGAGCGATGAGCTGATGAAGCCCATCGCGCGATGCCCGGAAAGCGTCGCCGTAATACCTGCGTCCGGCGCGTCACCGGGAAAGACGCGACCATCGTCGCGCGTCGAAGGCGGGAGCCGCGAAGTCGGGTAGAGCATCAAAGCGCGATCGCGCAAAAGCGCCTCGCAATAGCTGACGGACGCGAGATGCGCCTCGCAGCGATCGTAACTAGCGCGAACGATAGCGCAGCGAACGGCTCATGACATCTAACGAGAATTGGGCCGAATTATTCGGCATTTAATTGCGGGATAATTCGGTCTAATCCGGGCTTGCCCAGAGGGCGGGAGCGGAATAAAAGCCGGATTCATGAACTCAGTTGTAGAGGGCGAGAGAGGCGCGGACAAGGGGAAAAAACTCCTGGACCAGATGCGCGATGTGATGCGGCTGAAGCATTACAGTTATCGGACGGAGCGGTCGTATTGCGATTGGGTGGAGCGTTTCATCCGTTTTCACGCCGGGGCGGCGGAGGCGGCGGCGACGGGACGTGGGAAGCGGTGGCGCCATCCGGCGGAGATGGGGGAGCCGGAGGTGACGGAGTTTTTGACCCACCTGGCGCGGGAAGGCCGGGTGGCGGCCTCGACGCAAAATCAAGCGTTGAGTGCGTTGCTGTTTCTTTATCAGCAGGTGTTGAAGCGCGAGATCGGCTGGCTGAAGGGGGTGGAACGGGCGCACAAACCGGCCCGCCTGCCGGTGGTCTTAACGCGGGATGAGGTGCACAAGGTCTTTGGTCAACTGCAAGGCACGCCGCGGCTGATGGCGGGCCTGCTGTATGGGGCGGGTCTACGGCTGATGGAGTGCGTGCGCTTGCGGGTCAAGGATCTGGACTTTGCTTACACCACGATCACGGTGCGTGATGGGAAGGGGGCAAAGGACAGGGTGACGATGTTGCCGTTGAATCTGGCGCAAGGGTTGCAGCGGCATTTGGAGAAGGTGAAGGCGCAGTTTGAGGAGGATCGGGAGGCGGGATTGGCCGGGGTGTATTTGCCGCATGCTTTGGAGCGAAAGTATGTGCGAGCGGAGAAGGAGTGGGTTTGGCAATGGGTTTTCCCGTCCTCGCGCGTTTCACGCGATCCGCGGAGTGAGGATGGAGTGAAGCGGCGGCATCATCTGGAGGAGAGTTCGCTGCAGTTGGCGATGAAGCGGGCGGTGCTGTCATCGGGGATTCAAAAACCGGCCACCTGCCATACGCTGCGCCATTCGTTCGCGACGCACTTGCTGGAGAATGGGTCGGACATTCGGACCGTGCAGGAGCTTCTCGGGCACAAGGATGTAAGTACGACGATGATCTACACCCATGTGCTCAATCGGCCGGGGATCGGAGTGCGCAGCCCCCTGGATTTGGCGTGACTCTGGCTCGCAGAGCGCGGAGCGCGGGGAAAGGTCCACGTTCAACGTTCAACGTTTAACGCCGAACCCGCCTTCGCGGGGGTATGGCGCGCCGCGCGCCGAGCGTCGAACTGAGTGGACGCCTAGGGAGTGGGCGGGGGCGTGGGGCCTTCGGCGGGTGGGTCTTCGGGTTCGCCGGGGCGGCTGAGGTAGACGACGCCTCATTCGCGGGCGCGGCGGCGGCGGCTGGGGCCGTCGAGTTTGCGTAAGGAGAATTCGATGGTGTCCCAGAGGTCGAGGATGAGGGCGTCGATCTCGGGCTGGCTGTGGGAGATGTCGGCTTGTTCTTTGTCGAAGGTGTCTTTGGCTTCGGATTGGGTTTGTTTGACGCCGGCGGCGGCGGTGCGGGCGGCTTCGACTTCGCTGGCGGCGGGCATGGCCATGGGGAGGGCGCCGGGGTGGGCGGCGAGGCGGGCGGATTCGCCGAGGACGATTTTGCCGGCCCAGAGTTGGGCGTCGTCGTGGGAGCTGATGGGTGGGAGGTCGGGGTGGTTGATCTCGAGGCCGTAGTAGGCGCGGTCGCTGCGGGGGAAGAGGCCGCGGGCGACGCCGAGATTAAAGACCTGGATGAAAGCGGGGAATCAAGAGGGGTCAGAGCTGGAATCTCGGCAAACCTTCCATGGTCGTTGCGGGTCTCCTCGTTTGAGGAGATGATCGACCGCCCGGGGAAGTTCGCGCGAGCCTTGCAGGGCATCGGGCCATCTTGCCGCAACTCGAACATCTCGGTCGATTTGAATTTGCCGAGATTCAAGCTCTGCCCCCTAATCTCGCGCCTTAGCTAAAGAAGTGCCAGGGCGGCAGAATCTCGGTTGGGCGGACTGTACGTACGGTAAAAATATTAAAAGGATGACGTGTTACAGTCGAGCAACGGCTTCGACGACATCGAGGCGTGAGAGTTGAGCTGATCGGAGCGGTCCCATCTCTCAATCCTGCGAAAATCCGACTGTAAAACGCCTTCCGGCGTCTGATGTCCGAGAATTGCAGACAAAAAACGGCGCCACGCGCATATTCCTGACCGTTTACAGTCTCAGGACCTCGTCCAGATAATATTGTTGCCGTATTACACTCTCCCGCTGCCGGCTCAACGCGCGGAAGCCAGTAATGAGGGATGATCGGGCGGCGACGATCCTGCGAAAGCTTTTTTTCTTCTCTGACTCGAGTGCGCTTCGCACAATGCGATCGACCCGGCGCGGCAAAAAGCGCTTGCCAAACGGGACAGGGAATACTCAGATGCCGTCATTTAACCTCTATTGGCTGATCGTCGGATGTGAGGCGTCTTTCTGGGTGATGCTATTCGTGGGCCTGGCGACGCGTTACCTTTGGCAACGGAGGAAACTAAGTCGCATTCTGCTACTGACGCTGCCGGCAATCGATCTCGCGCTTCTGGGTTTTACTGCCCTGGATCTCAAATCCGGCACGCCGGCAGGTTTTGCCCATGGTCTGGCCGCGGCCTATGTCGGCTTCACCGTCGCCTTTGGCGGCATTGCGGTGGCCTGGGCCGACCGGCATTTTGCTCATCGCTTCACGGGTGCGCCGGCTCCGGCCAAAGCTCCAACGGTGGGTTGGCCGGCGCTCCGCTATGAACTGCTCCTCTGGGCTCGCTGCCTGGCCGCGGTCGCGATCACGCTCGTTCTCATTGTCGCGCTGATTGCCTTCGTCGGCGACGAGTCCGCCAAGGAGGCGTTGCAGGTGTGGTTCGGCATTTCCCTCGGCTGCGCGACCTTTTGGTTTTTGTTTGGTCCCCTGTGGACTCTGCTCTTCTCGTCGTGGCGGCGCGAGCGCGACGCCTAACGATGCCGTGCGAAGCGCAGGAGATGCTGCGCTATTCGTGCAGGCGCGTGGGGGTGGGCTTGATCTCGAAGTTATCCGAGGTCATGACGCGTTCGACGAAGCCGGTGTCGTAGTTCCCGGCGCGGAAATCGGCGTTGCGCATGATGGCGCTGTGGAAGGGGACGGTGGTCTTGATGCCGGTGACGTAGTATTCGTCGAGCGCGCGGCGCATGCGGTCGATGCAGGCTTCGCGGGTGGCGGCGACGGTGATCAATTTCGCGATCATGGAGTCGTAGTAGGGCGGGACGACGTAGCCGGTGTAGGCGTGGGAATCGATCCGGACGCCGCGGCCGCCGGGGGCGTAGTAGAAGGCGATGCGGCCGGGCGAGGGCTGGAAGTTTTTCTCGGGATCTTCGGCGTTGATCCGGCACTGGATGGCGTGGGAGCGCGGGACGGCATTCGCGACGTGCGGGGAGAGATGCTCGCCGGCGGCGATCTTGATCTGCTCTTTCACGAGGTCGCAGCCATAGACCTCTTCGGTGATGGTGTGCTCGACCTGGATGCGGGTGTTCATCTCGATGAAGTAATAATGCCCGTCGCGGTCGACCAGGAATTCCATGGTGCCGGCGTTCACGTAGCCGACGGATTGGGCGAGCTTGACCGCGGCCGCGCCCATCTTTTTGCGCAAGGTCGGGGTGAGGAGGGGCGACGGGCATTCCTCGATCACCTTTTGGTTGCGACGCTGGATGGAGCAATCGCGTTCGCCGAGGTGGACAGTCTGGCCGTAGCTGTCGGCCACGATCTGGAATTCGATGTGGTGGGGGTTAACGATCAGTTTCTCGATGTAGAGGTCGCCGTTGCCGAAGGCTTTTTCGGCCTCCGATTTCGCGGCGTGAAACATCGGGATGAGGCTGGCTTCGTTATGCGCCGCGCGCATGCCGCGGCCACCGCCGCCGGCGACGGCTTTGATCATGACCGGGAACCCGATCTTCTTCGCGACCTTGAGCGCTTCCTCGTCGGTCTCGACGATGCCGTCGCTCCCGGGGGTGATGGAGACACCAGCTTTGCGCGCGGAGGCGCGGGCGGAATTTTTATCGCCCATCGCACGCATGGCGCTCGGGGGCGGGCCGATGAATTTGATCCCGCAACTGGCGCAGACTTCGGCGAAGTGCGCGTTCTCAGCGAGGAAACCGTAGCCAGGATGGATCGCATCCACGTCGGCCACTTCGGCGGCGCTCATGATGCGATCGATTTTCAGATAGCTCTCGGAACTGGGCGCGGCGCCGATGCAGATGGCTTCGTCGGCCAGTTGGACGTGGAGCGAATCGACATCCGCCTCCGAGTAAACGGCGAGGGTGCGCACGCCCAATTCCTTGCAGGCGCGGATGACGCGCAACGCGATTTCCCCGCGATTGGCGATGAGGATTTTCTCGAACATAGAAGGGCGCGCGCGCGGCGGCAGCAGGCAGGAGAACTACGTCAGGCGCTTGCGCTACCGGACGCGGAAAAGGACCTGGCCGAATTGCACCGGCTTGCCATTCTCCGCCACCACTTCGGCAATCTCCCCGCCGATCTCCGCCTTGATTTCGTTCATCACTTTCATGGCTTCAATGATGCAGACGACGCTCTCCTCCGTGACCGCTTTTCCGACCTCGGCGAAGGCCGGGGATTCCGGCGAAGCCGCGCGATAAAATGTGCCAACCATGGGGGAAGTGATGTCGCGCAAGGCGGGCCCGGTTTTCTCGGGCGCGGCCGGGGCGCTGGCGGCGCTCCCGGAGCGGCGGCGGGGCCGGACGGCATCGGCGCCGGCGCGACCATGGGCGGCGCGCTGAAGACGGTCTGCTCGCCTGCGCCTTTCTGGAGCTTGAGCTTGAACCCGTCCTTCTCCATCTGGAAGACCGACAAGTCGTTCTTCTTCATCAGGTCGATGATGGCTTTGATGTCTTTTAGTTCCAAAGTGTCTCCCGGTTTCCGAGGCTGGGCGTTTTAGGTAAAGCGGTTTTCTCGGGCAGGTCAAGCGCGCGAATCCGCAGGCGCTCCGGAGAATGAGTCCATCCGCGTCTCGCGAAAATCGAAGATGCGCGCGAGTTGGCGGCGAATGATGAGCCGGTTTGCGATCGCGCCCAGGAAGCCGAAGGGCGGCACGTAGTGCACGCAATCCCGCACTTCGGTGTGTTCCGCGTCGAGCGCGCGAAAGAAATGCTCGTGATGCCAGAGGCGATACGGGCCGACGCGTTGTTCATCGATGAAGGCATGCGGCGCCTGCACTTGCGTGATCTCCGTGAGCCAGCTCATCCGGATTCCGAAAAGCGGCGAGACGGTATAACGAATCATCAGGCCGGGATAAATCTCGCTCGGCAACTCCGATTTAACCTCGAAGCCAAGTTCGGGCGGAGTGATTTTGGCGAGGTTGCGCGGATCGGAGAAGAAGGCCCAGCAATCCGCGAGCGGCATGCGCACGACCTGGGTGCGGTTGAGAGTGTAGATGGCCACGGGAAACACTACGGCCTCGGATCGCGGTGAGACGCAAGCGGCGGCGCGGCGGATATCGGCGCGCAGCGTTTCCGCGTGACGGCTCCCCCCGCCCTCGGCAGCATGCGCGCATGGTTCAACGTGGTGTTTTCGTATTGGCGCTCGCGGGCGCGATGATGTTCACGGCCAGCGTCGACGCGCAAGGCCCGGCCGCGATCGATCCGGCAATGATGTCGGAGAGCGATTTTCAATCCCTGGTCGAGAAGACCAATCTCTACGTCCGCGCGCTCAATGCCGTGGGCAGCGCGCAGCGCAGTTACGATCGCTACGCTTCCTGGGTGGATGTGAAAAAGGGCCCGACCGGCAAGGAGCGCTACATCAGCTACGGACTCTACGAGATCAGCAAATCGCAGGTGGACGATGTGAAACAAGCCGCGCAAAAAGGACCGCGCCTCTCCCCTGCTCTGCCCGAGCTCGATGCTGTCATTGTTCGCGTGGCCAACGCTTTCAGCGCGCTGGAGCCGATCGTGAAAAAAGCGTCCGACTACTATGAGCAGGAGGATTTCAAAGACGACGAAGCCAGAGGTGCCAAGGAATTGCACGCCGACATGATGCCGCTTTTTCAACAAACCTTCGCCGGGGAAGCGGACCTGCGGCACGGTCTCGACGAGTTGAAGACGAAAGTCGATCAGCGCCAGCTCGCGCTGATCGAGAAGACGCGCGGCCGGAAGTACGAGTGGCATCTGCGCAGCTTCATGCTCGCAGCCAAAGCGCTGATCAATCTCTTGCCAGAAAACGCCGAGGCTCCGGTGATCAAGGCCGCCGAATACAAGCTGCGCTACGCGGAACTCGAGGCCAGCTACAACGCCTTCCAATCCTTCACGACGGAGAATCCGGACGAGATCAAGAAGGTGATGATGGCCAGCTTCGTGGAATCGGCGGTGAAAGATTTTTTCACCGCGAGCAAATTTCTCCGGCGCACGCTGGAGGCGAGCAGACTCGATCGGCGGGAATACATTACCCGAATCGGGGATCTGGCGAAGTCGTACAACGACCTCATCCAGCGCACCAACAGTCTGCGTTAAGCGTTTCCTACCACGCGCCCGTCGCGCATCTCGATCCGGCGCGACGCCATCCGCGCCACTTCTTCGCTGTGCGTCACGACGATAAGCGTGACCTCGCCATCCTGTCCGATGCGAGTGAGGACGCGCATGACAGTGTCGGCGGATTTCGAATCGAGATTGCCGGTCGGTTCGTCCGCGATCAGGAGCACGGGCCGATGCACGAGCGCGCGCGCGATCGCGGTGCGCTGCTGTTCGCCGCCGCTGAGTTGATGCACGAAATGCCCGGCGCGTTCCGTCAGTTCCACCGAGCCGAGAATTTCCCGCGCCCGCGCTTCCGCTTCGTCGCCAGGAACGCCCTGCAGGAGCAAAGGGAAGCTGACGTTTTCGAGGACGTTCATCGTTGGGAGGAGATTGAAAAATTGGAAGACGACACCGAGCCGGCGCCGGCGGTAGTCGGTCAATTCCGCGTCGCTCGCCGTTTGCAGAGCGAGGCCATCGACCTCGATTTCGCCGCTGGTCGGAGTGTCGAGACCAGCCAGGAGATGCATGAGCGTGCTCTTGCCGCACCCGCTCGGACCGGTCACGGCGACGAACTCGCCGCGCGTAATTTCGAGCGTAACGCCATCGACCGCATGCACCGGGCGCTCGCCACTCTTATAGTGACGCGAAATGTTGCGAAGTGAGATCAAGCCTGCCCTATCCGTCACCGAGGGGAATCGCGCAAATCCGCGCCCCGTCTTCCGGATTCTCGAAGAAACCGCCGACTACGCGGTGGTGGAGAAGCCGCCGTTTCTCCTCGTGCATCCGACGAAACCAGGCGGCCCGCCGACGTTGTGGTGCGAACTGCGTCAGCTCTTCGCCTACGAGATCGCGAACGGCGGCCAGGTCTCGATTGTGAACCGGCTCGATCGCGAGACGAGCGGCCTTGTTCTGGTGGCGAAAACGGCAGCGGCCGCGCGGCAGTTTGGCCTCAGCATGCAGCGCCAACAAATCGCGAAGGAATACCTCGCGATCGTGTGGGGTTGGCCGGATTGGGCCGGCTGCCTCGCCGATGCGCGGCTCGTGCGCCAGGGCGCGCACCGGATGTCGGCGATCCATTTGAAACAGGCGATCCATCCTGCTGGCGCGGCCGCGCAGACCGAGTTCCGCGTGGAGCGCCGCTTTCGTCGGGAGACGACGGCCGGGAGTGATTTCAGCCTGGTGCGGGCGGTGCCGTTAACGGGGCGCACCCACCAAATCCGAGTGCACCTGGCCGCGCTCGGTCATCCGATCATCGGCGACAAAATCTACGGGCCTAACGAGCAGTGGTATCTGCGCTTTATCGAGACGGGCTGGACGCCGGAGTTGGAGAACGCACTGCTCTTGCCCCGCCACGCCTTGCATTCGGCGCGGCTGGAAATCAAAGGCGTGGGCAGCTGGGTGAGCGACTTGCCCCCCGACCTCGAAGCGTGGGTCGGCGCGGCCGACGAATAGCGGCAAGGTCTACTCGACCACCGCGGAGACGTCGGCGAAGCGGATCATTTTGCCGGCGAAATTGTGCTCGGTCGCGAGCTTAAGCCCACCGAAGTCCTCGTATTTTTCCCACGTGCTGTGCATCACGGTCTCCGGTTTCGGCATGTAATCCCAACCGCGCACGAGCTTCGTTTTCGGGTCGATGTAGAGCAGATACTGATCGCCCGGCGTGAGGCCGACGCTGGCAAAAGCCAGGCGCAGGGTCTCGTAGGAAGCGCCGTCCTTTTCCTTCGTCCCTTCAGCCGTCAACTGCACGCCGCGATCGAGAAGCTTCAGCGGCGCGAGCAGCCAGTAGGAGTCGTTCACCCAACGCGCATACGCCGCTTTCCCCTCTTCATCCTGCGCCGGCGCGGCCACGTCCACGGTCACGTCTTTGTCCTTCCATTTCACGTGGTCGGTTCCCTTCGCCACATTCCAATCATGCGCCGCGCGGGCCAGTTCCTTCCCGCCCTCTTCGACGATGAAGGTGAAGCGCAGCTCTTTCACCTTCGCCCAATTTTGGCCTCCGCTCGCTTGCCAGACCTCTTTCGCCAACTGCTGCGCTTTGTCATCCGCGGCGCGGAGCAGAGGCGTGGTAATGGCGGCGAGGAGAACGGAAAGAGCGAGAACGTGGCGCATTTTCATCGGTGGAACCCTGACATCGTGCCGTCGCATTGCAATCACCCTGCGGCCTCTTATCGTAGCGCCCGATCATGCTTCGCTGCCGATTTTTACTCGCCGCTGCTCTGCTCATGACCCTCGCGCCCTTCGCGCGCGGCGGGGGCGAAGCAGTCAGCCGGCGCTTGCGCGATCCGGGAGAATTGGACGCGCCTTCGTTTGAGATGGCGGCGGAAACTTCCTATCTCTGGGGTTCGCTCGCCAACCCGAACAGCTACGAGGTGGGCGCGCAATTCCTCACTGCGCGCTGGCGTTGGGGGACGGTTGAACGCGACACCTGGTGGCGTGGTTACAATCAAGTTTATCTCCTGGCGATGGCGGAGCCGATCTTCCGCGGGCCGGAAAATTTCTACTACGGCATCTCCGCGGGCTTTCGTTACAATTTTCTCCCGCGAGGGAGTCGATTGCAGCCCTACATTTCGGGCGGCGTGGGGCTTGGGTGGATCGACAGCCACGCCAGTATCGTGGGCGCGCAGGGTCAGGATTTCACCTTCAACATTTTGACCGCGGCCGGCCTGTCCTACCGCGTGAACGACCAGGTGAAAATCAATGTCGGCGGCCTTTATCAGCATCTCTCCAACGCCGGACAAACCAGCCCCAATCCGAGCCTGAATCTGTTCGGACCGCAGGTGGGCGTAACTTGGTCGTTTTAGGAAAGCGCATGGCTGCCCCGGAAGAAAATGTTCTCGTGGTTCGGCGGAGCCTGTTCGATGAGCTCGGCAGTTTCCAAGGCCTGAATTTCGCGCCCGAGAAATACCTCCGCGCCATCCTCTCGCGCGGAAATAATTTCTTCATCCCGCGCGCCGCTGCGGAAAACGATCCGTCCTACAAGCAGATCATTCCTTACGCGCTCCTCGCACACGGGGAGACGGTGCTGCATTACGTGCGCGGAAAAAAAGCGGGCGAGCAACGTCTTGTCTCGAAGGGCTCGATCGGGATCGGCGGGCATATGAACGATACCGATGAATCGCTCTTCGCCTGGGATGAAAACGCCTACCGGGCCGGGGTGGAACGCGAGGTGAACGAGGAGCTCAAAATCGAGAGCACGTTTACCGATCGCATCGCTGCGCTCTTGAACGACGACACCACGGAGGTGGGCCAGGTTCACCTCGGGATCGTGCACGTTTTCCAACTGGCTGAGCCCAAGGTGCAGAAGCGCGAGTCGATGATCACCAATCTCGGGTTTCTGACCGAGGACGAATTGCGCGCCCGGCGCGAACAGCTCGAGGGCTGGTCGCAGATTTGCCTGGATGGCTGGGCGCGGCTCCTGAACACGCGCGCCGCTACGGCGTAGGCGACGGCGCGGGCGGCACCGCACTATAAGGATCGGGTGGCGCGGCTACCGATGAGGCGGTGTGCCAGGTTAAATTAATGAAATCGATCTGCCACCAGACGTTGGGATTGGAAACGCCTACATCCAGATACGCCGGATCACGCCCCGGGTAATCCAGCCGGACGCGAAACGAGCCGCGCGGGGCAAAAAATTCAGAGGTGAAGGTCACGCTTCCGTCGAGCTCGAACTGGGGATTAGGCGTGCCGAGTTCGCGCAAATTTTGCACCAGCCGATCGCGATACGAGGGCGGATAGTGCACCTGCGTTTCGCGGTCGAAGTGTGAGTCGAGAAATTTCCGATCATGCTGGAACGCCAGCCGGGTCACCACTTCACGCGCGAAAGCGCGCACTGCTTTCTCGCTCTCCGCCTTCGTCCGATAGAGCCACCACGCTCCGCCGCCGAGAATCGCCACGACGATTATTAGCAAAACGAGCACCTGCCCGCTCTGGCGCGCCCGATGCCTTTTTCTCAGTGCGATCATGGGGAGTTGCGCACCGAAGTTCGCTCATTGCCCGGGTGATCCGCGGCCGGCAGCGATGATCTCTCCGTTGAGGATCATGGCGTAGTAATTTTGCTTCCCGGTGTACATGCCGAATTTGTTTCGGGAGTTGACCTTGAACAGAACGAGGTAACCGGTCACGCGTTTTTTCTCCGTGGTCACGATCTGGCCGGGGCGAGGTTCGCCCCATTCGATCCGGGCGCTCCCAGCGTCGAGCAAGCGCTCTTCCAGGAACTTCTTAATGATATCCTGGTAGGCGATCGGATAAACGCCATAGGTCTTACTATCGCGCGGAATTTTCGGTTCGGGCTCAGCTGGAAACACCGCCGGCGTCGCGAAGACGGCAACGCCTGCCAGCAGGACTGCGAGTAATCTCTTCACGTCCCAAAGTTACCGGATGGCGCCCGGCAAGTCGAACACCGAACTGGCGTGCGTCGATGCGCGGCCTACGAACGTTCGTCGATCGGGACAACTTTTTTACCGACCGGCTCGCCCACGTATTCGCTGAGCGGACGATAGAGGCGGTTGTCTTCGAGTTGCTCGAGAATATGCGCACACCAACCGGACGTCCGCGCGATCGCAAACACGGGCGTGAAGAGATCCGTCGGGATACCGAGCGAGTAGTAAACGGTCGCGGAATAGAAATCGACGTTCGCGTTCAGGTTCTTCTTTTCGCGCATGAGCTGGGCGATGCGTTCGGACATTTTGATCCACTTCGGCTCGCCCAATTTCTCGCTCAGCTTCACCGCCATCCGCTGCAAGTGCGGCGCGCGCGGGTCGAGCGTTTTGTAGACGCGATGGCCGATGCCCATGATCTTCTTTTTCTGCGCGAGCTGCTCTTCGATGTAAGCATCGACGCGGTCTTCGGAGCCGATCTCTTCCAGCATCTGAATCACGCCTTCGTTGGCGCCGCCATGCAACGGCCCCTTTAACGTTCCGATCGCCGAAGTGACGGCGGAGTAAATATCGCTCAAGGTCGAGATCGTGACGCGCGCGCTGAAGGTGGACGCGTTCATGCCGTGGTCGGCGTGCAAGACGTAAGCCACATCGAGCGTATCGGCCGCTTCCTGCGTCGGCGCTTCGCCGCTCATGAGGTAGAGAAAATGGGCCGCCTCGCCCGAGGTCTTCGCGCACCGGCGGCAATTCCTTGCCCTGCCTTGCGCGGTGGAAATAAGCCGCGATTACGCCGACTTGCGCAGTGATTCCGCGGGCGCGGCGTCGATTCACTTCCGGCGAATCTTCCTTGCCCAAATCCGGATCGTAGAGCCCGAGCATCGAGACCGCAGTCCGGATCACATCCATCGGCGCCGCATCCCGCGGCACGCTTTTGAGAAAATTGATTACGCCTTCGGGGAGTTGGCGGTTGCTGCGCAGCGTCTTGTGGCACTCCTGCAACTGCGCGCGAGTCGGCAGCTTGTTGTTCCACAAGAGGTAAACCACCTCCTCGTAGCTCACCTTTCCGGCCAGCTCGTTAATATCGTAGCCACAGTAAACCAGCTGCCCTTTGTCCCCGACGACAGCGCTCAGCCGGGTGGAGTTGGCAACGATTCCTTCGAGTCCTTTACTAGTGAGAGGCATGTTTTTCGTCAGGGAGTTACTGCGATTTTCGACTTAAAATTGGGTCAGAAACGTGTCCGAAATTAGTGCGCCTCTTTCATCCGCGCAATCAGCGTATCGGCCATCGTGGCGGGCGTTTCCGCCACTGCGATTCCGGCTGCCTTCAGCGCCTCAATTTTTCCCTCGGCTGTTCCCTTCCCGCCCGACACGATCGCGCCCGCATGGCCCATGCGACGTCCCGGCGGTGCCGTGGCACCAGCGATGAAAGCGGCCACTGGCTTCTGACAATTCTGCGCGATCCACTCCGCGGCTTCCTCCTCCGCCGAGCCGCCGATTTCGCCGATCAAAATCATGGCGTGCGTCTCCGGGTCATCGTTGAAAAGCTTTACCGCGTCGAGGTGCGACATGCCGTTGATCGGATCGCCGCCGATGCCGATGCAGGTAGACTGACCGTGGCCGCGCGTGGTCAATTGCCACACCGCCTCATACGTCAACGTCCCCGAACGCGAGATCACGCCCACGTTTCCGGGTTTGTGGATGTAGCCCGGCATGATGCCAATCTTGCACGCGCCCGGCGTGATGATGCCTGGACAATTCGGCCCGATCAGCCGGCTCTTCTTGCCAACCATTTGCGCCTTCACCCGCATCATATCCATCACCGGAATTCCTTCGGTGATGCAAATGACCAGTTCCACGCCCGCATCCGCCGCTTCGAGAATGGCATCGCCCGCGCCCGCCGCGGGCACAAAAATAACCGATACATTGCAGCCCGTCTCCGTCCGCGCTTCCGCCACCGTATCGAAAACCGGCACCGTCTTTTCAAACATCTCGCCGCCGCGGCCGGGCGTCACGCCTGCGACCACATTCGTGCCGTACTCCATGCATTGCTTGGCATGGAAGCCGCCAGTTTTCCCGGTTAACCCCTGAACGAGGAGTCGAGTGTTTTTATCAACGAGGACAGCCATCTAATTCTTCCGTTTGTGCAAGAGGAGCTTGTTCCCATCTGGATCGCGGAATTGCGCCATGAAGCAGACTGGCGTCTCCGTTTTCTCCATGTCGAATGCGACCCCGCGCTCCTTCAGTTTCGCGATCGTCGTGTCGATGTCATCTACTTCGAATGCGACCGACGTTCCGTCGCGCGACGGCTGCCAGGCCGGATGACAGCCCACGCCGATGGTCGTGCCGCCGAGTTCGTATTCGGTCCAGGCTCCTTCCATCGCGGTCATGCCGGGCTTCAACTCCAGCGTCTCTTGGTAAAACTTGCGCGCACGTTCCACATCGGAAACCGCGATCGCGACGAAGGCGACATCCTTGATCATGCGTCTGCCTCCTGCTCGCTTTCGCTTTTCAATTTGTGAATGATCAGCCGGTTCCCATCCGGATCCTGCAGGCCCGCCATCCAGCAAACCGGCGATTCCCACCGGGAGAAAGCCACTTGCCGCGAATCCAGCCGCGCCAGCGCTTCGTCGAGATCGTCTACTTCCAGCGCGAAGTTTGTGCCCTTATCGGACGGCTGCCACTCATTGCCAATGCATCCCAAGGCGAGCGTCCCGCCGCCAATCTGATATTCGGTCCACCTTTCACCCGTCATCTCAGGGTCGGCCGTCAATCCGAGTACACCCTCATAAAAATCTCGCGCGCGCTTCATCTCCGTCACCGGCACGCCAACGAATGCGATAGCGTTAACCTTCATTTCCCTTGCGCGGCTTTCACTGCCTTCTGCGCCGCGTCCCCGAGATCGTCCGCCGTCGTCACCGGTAAACCAGAATCGGCGATGATCTTCTTCCCGGCGTCCACGTTCGTGCCTTCCAGCCGAACGACCAACGGCACCGGCAAGTTTACCGCCTTCACCGCGTTGACGATGCCCTGGGCGATGACGTCGCACTTCATGATCCCGCCAAAAATGTTCACCAGGATGGCTTTCACGTTCTCGTCCGAAACCAAAAGCTTGAACGCCTGCGTCACCTGCTCCTCCGTCGCGCCGCCACCGACATCGAGGAAGTTGGCCGGGCTGCCGCCGTAGAATTTGATGATGTCCATCGTGGCCATGGCCAAGCCCGGCGCCATTCACGAGACAGGCGATATTGCCATCGAGTCCGATGTAGTTGAGCCCATATTTCGAGGCCTCGACTTCGCGGGGATCTTCCTCTGCGGTATCCCGCATCGCCGCCACGTCGGCATGGCGATAGAGCGCGTTGTCGTCAAAATTAAACTTCGCGTCCAGCGCCAGCACTTCGCCCTTGTCCGTCACCACGAGCGGGTTCACTTCCACCATCGAACAATCGAGCGCGAGAAACGTCCGATACAAGCCATCGAACAACTTCGCCGCCGGCTTGATCTGCTCGGAGGTAAACCCGAGTTGCTTCGCCAATTTCCGCGCCTGATACGGCTGCAAGCCGGCCAAACGATCGACCGGTTCCCGCAAAATTTTCTCGGGCGATTTTTCTGCCACCGCCTCGATCTCCACCCCGCCTTCCGTGCTCGCCACAATCATTGGCCCGCCCGTCGCGCGATCGACCAGGATGGCAAAATAAACTTCGCGTTCGATCTCGACCGACTTCGCCACCAGTATCGTGTTCACCACTCGGCCGGCCGCGCCCGTTTGATGCGTTACGAGAGTTTGCCCGAGCATCTTCCCGGCGATCTCGCGCGCTTCCGTGGGAGATTTGCAGAGATGCACTCCGCCTTTGAATCCATTGGTGAAAGTCCCCTTCCCGCGTCCGCCCGCATGCACCTGCGCTTTCACGACCAGGTCTTCCGTCCCCAGTTCGCGCGCGAACGCTTCGGCTTCCTCCGCGGTTCGCGCGGCCTTCCCGGCTGGAGTCGCGACCCCGAATTTCTGAAGCAATTCTTTCGCTTGGTATTCGTGAATATTCATGCGCGCTCGATCAGCGCCCCACTAAGCCTTTTAACTGCGCCAGCGGCAATCGTTTTTCTTGGGCGAGGAATTCAAAAACCGAAAGCCAGAATGAAGAGTGGAGGGTGCGAACAAACTCTGCGCTGCTTCCTTTTTGGTTTTCTGGCCTCCAAATTATCCCCTTCCGAAAAAATCTGCGTTCATCTGCTCAATCTGCGGTTAAAATCTTAAATGAAGTTCACCTACTACGGCCACGCTTGCTTCGCGGTCGAAGCCGGCGGCAAGACGCTCCTCTTCGATCCTTTCATCTCGCCGAATCCGCTCGCGGAGAAGATCGACGTGAGCAAAATCGCGGCTGATTTCATTCTCGTCTCGCACGGCCACGGCGACCATGTGGCAGACGTGGTCGACATCGCGAAGCGCACCGGCGCGAAAGTCATCGCGCCGTTCGAAGTGGGCGACTGGTTCGAGTCGAAGAAGGGCCTGAAGAACGTGCAGGCCATGAACCACGGCGGCGCCGCCAAAACAGATTTCGGCCGGGTGAAGATGACCGCAGCCGTGCATAGCAGCTCCATGCCGGACGGCAGCTACGGAGGCAATCCCTGCGGTTTCATCATTGAAACGAGCGAAGGAAATTTCTACTACTCCGGCGACACGGCATTGACGATGGACATGAAGCTCATCGGCGACACGACCGAGCTGCGCTTTGCCGTTCTGCCCATCGGCGATTTCTTCACCATGGGAATCGACGACGCCATCCGGGCGGCTGATTTTGTCGGCGTGAAGAAGATCGTCGGCGTGCACTACGACACCTTCCCGCCGATCAAGCTCGATCACGAAGCCGCGAAGAATGCGGTCAAAGTGGCAGGCAAGGAATTGCTCCTGCCAAAAATCGGCGAGACGATTGAGCTGTAGGCCGGTCTCCCTCCGCTGGCTCGCTAGAGATTACTTCCGCGCCATTTCAGCTTCTGGCGGACAACGCTAAAAAAGGAGACGCCGGGCAAGGCGGCGAGCGGAAGCCTTTGCGGGGCCTTCCGCACTACGACGACCGAGTTGGTTTCCACGTGCACAGGCGGGCGTCCGTCGATCGCGAGAAAGACGGGGTAATCTCGCTCGGTCGCTTCCACTTCGATGACGGCGGATTCGTCGACGATGATGGAACGATTCGTCAGCACGTGCGGACAAATCGGAGTGATCACGAGCGCGCCGGAATCTGGCGAAACGATCGGTCCGCCCGCGGAGAGGGAATACGCGGTGGAGCCGGTGGGAGTGGCAATGATGAGACCGTCGGCGTTGAACTCCGTCAGCGGCTCGCCATTCACCCGCACCGCGAGACGGACAAGGCGCGAGATCTCACCGCGGCTGAAGACCGCGTCGTTCAAGCAGCGCAAAACCTGATGCGTTTCGGGCCCGGCCGGATCGAGGTGCACGTCGAGCAGCGCGCGCTCGCTCAAGGTGATCTGGCCAGTGGCGATGCATTCGACGGCCTCGACATAATCCGCCGAGGCCGAGCAGGTGAGGAAACCCAGCGAACCAATATTGATCCCGAAAATCGGTTTCAGCGTGTCCCCCAGGCGACCAACCGCATTCAAGATCGTGCCGTCGCCGCCCAGGACGAGCAGGAGATCGACCGCTGCCGCGAGGTCCCTGATCGGAAGGCCTTCCCCAAGTTGCGCCAGCTGGGCGGTGGCATCCTCGAGCAGCACCGCTACGGAAAAACGGTCGAACTCAGCGCGGACCTTGTGCACCAAGTCCGCCGCGCCGGCCTTGCCGGTATGCGCGATCAGGCCAATGGATTGCGGGCGCATAAGAAAAATTCCTGGTTGCCATCGGCGCCGGTGATCGCGGATGGAACGACGCCTTCCACTCGATGCCCTTGCGCGACGATCCACTCCTCGATTTTTCGCCGCGCCTTCTCGTGCAGGGCGGGGTCGGAGACGATCCCACCGCGCCCGACATCCTCCGGTCTCAATTCGAATTGGGGTTTGATCAAAGCCAGCAAAGTTCCTGTTGGAGTTAACAACTCAAAGGCGTTCGGCAAGATCAAAGTCAGCGAGATGAAAGAGACGTCGATCACACAGAGGTCAATCGGCTCGGGAATATCGCTGCGCGTGAGATGGCGGGCATTCAAGTGTTCGCGCACGATCACGCGCGGATCGTTCCGGATCTTCCAGGCGAGCTGGCCGTGGCCGACATCGATCGCGTAAACTTTTTTCGCCCCGCGCTGGAGGAGGCAATCGGTGAAGCCGCCCGTGGACGCGCCGATATCCAGCGCAGTCCAGCCGGTCGGAGCGATGGCGAAATGATCGAGCGCGCCTTCGAGTTTCAACCCGCCGCGGCCAACGAATTTCGGCGGCGCCGCTACGCAAAGCTCGGCGTCGGGCGGCACTTCGATCGACGATTTGTTGAGCACGCGATCACCGAGCCGGACCTCGCCGGCCATGACCGCGCGCTTGGCCTGCTCGCGACTCGCGAAGTGTCCCTGCTCCACCAGGACGATATCGAGGCGCGCTTTTTTAGGCATCGCCGACCTCATGAATGGCCAGCCGAATGGCGCTGACCGCTTGCCGTATTTGCGAATCAGTCACGCAATAAGGCAGCATCAAAACGACCACTTCTCGGATCGGCCGGGTCAGCAGCCCGTGCTTTCGCGCTGCGTGACAAACGGCCGCGGCCGGGCCCTTCAGTTCGACGGCGGCGATGAAGCCGCACTGCCGCGTTTCGCGGACGGACGGAAGCGCTTTCAGGGTCTCCAATTCCACGCGGAGCAGATCAATCTTACCCGCGAGCGCGGCTATAACGTTGTCGCGCTCGAAGATTTCCAGACTCGCCTTCGCCGCCGCGCAGGCGAGCGCGTTGCCGGTATAGCTGTGGCCGTAGAAGAGCGTGCTGGCGAGTTTGTCCTCCCCGAGAAATGGCTGAAACACGTTCTCGGTCACGACCGTAAGAGCGAGCGGAAGATATCCGCCCGTCAACGCTTTGCCTAAAACGATGATGTCCGGCACAGCCTCCTCCTGCTCGAAGGCGAACATTGTTCCCGTCCGCCCAAACCCAGTCAGCACTTCATCGGCAATTAATAGCGCACCGGTCCGATCGCACCATCGGCGGATCGCCGCCAGCGTGCCCGCCGGCCACAGCCGCATCCCCGCCGCGCCCTGGATCAGCGGCTCGATCACTACCGCCGCCACGTTCCGCTCCTCGTCGGGGAAGATCGCTTCCAATTCCGCCACGCTCTCGACCTGGCTGACCGGAAAATACCAGCCCTCGGGGCCGGCGTGAAACATGGCGCTGGCCCCCAAACTCGCCGCTCCCGCGGTGTCGCCGTGATACGCGCCGCGAAAGGAAATGAACTGCGTCCGCCCCGCGCCGCGCAGCCGCCAATGTTGCTCCGTCATCCGCAGCGCAACTTCCATCCCGGTGGAACCGTCGTCAGAAAAGAAAACACGGCTCAGCGTTTTAGGCGGGAAGAGTCGCACGATCGCCTCGGCCAACTCAATCGCGGCCGGGTTGGTGAACCCGAGGAAGGACGTGTGGGCCACGCGATCGAGCTGCGCGCGAATCGCGGCGTTGATGTGCGGATGGTTATGCCCGTGGATGTTCGTCCAGATGGAGGAATTGCCGTCGATGTATTCGCGGCCCTCGCTGTCCCACAGCAGTGCGCCCTCGCCTTTCACCAGCACGAGCGGATCGTGCTCCGGCGCGCACCAGTCCGCCATCGGCGTGAACGGATGCCAGATGTGGCGCTTATCCGCGGCGACGAGCGCGGCCGTGTCCCAGCGCGGGCTGGCCTCAGGCATCGTCGCCATACAACCGCAGCAATTCATCAAGCGCCGCCACGTCTTCCGCGGAAGCCCGGCGCCGCTGATACTTTCGAAAAATGACGTCGCGCGCGTTGACCAGATCTTCGTGCAGCGGGCGCTCGTAATAGGTCCAATTTTCCTCGTCGAGATACTTGGCCTGGAATTTCCAATTGCCGCCAAACTTCGTCACCCGCACCTCGCGCTTGCGCCCTTCGGCGTCCTTTTCCTTCCATATATGTTGACTGCGCATGGCCGGCGAATTCTACATGGGATTCTTGAAAGACGCAGCCAAACTCCTGGCCTACTTCGCCGGCCTCATTCTTTTCGGCGCGCTCGTGGCGCCTCTACTTTTTTGGACGGCGCAAAGCCTCGTCGCGCGCGGTCATCTCCTCTTCCTCGCCCGCTTCGATTTCGAAACTTACTTCCATCGCGCCCTGCTTGTTGGCGCGCTGCTTTTCATCTGGCCACTCCTGCGGTCGCTGCAGATTCGGAGTTGGCGTGAGCTAGGGTTGGCGCCAAACCCGGGCCGCGGGAGCGACGCGGGCGCGGGGTTCATCATCGCCGCCATTCCCCTGCTCTGCTTCGGCGCCGGCCTGATCGCACTCGATGTCTGGACGCTGCGGCCAACGTTCTCGCTGCTCCCCATCTTGCAGCGCAGCGTCTCCGCTCTCGTCGTTCCCTTTATCGAGGAACCCATTTTTCGCGGGCTCATCCTGGGCGTGCTGCTGCGAAGCTGCCCGCCGATCGTCGCGGCCTTAGCTACTTCCGGCATCTTCTCCATTCTCCACTTCCTCAAAGCGCCGGAGCACACCTCGACCGTCGTCACGTGGTCATCGGGTTTCGTGTCGATCGCCAACTCCCTCACCCAATTCAACCAGCCGCTCCTTCTGCTCGCCGGGTTCACCACGCTCTTTCTCCTCGGTTGGATTCTGGCCGATGCCCGGATACGCACCCGCTCGCTCTGGTTGCCGATCGGCCTCCACGGCGGCTGGATCTTCGCGAATGCTCTCTTTAATAAAGTCGCGCGTCGGCAAATGGAGGCGCTGCCCTGGATCGGGAAAAGCTTGCTCATCGGGCTGGCGCCGCTCTGCGTCGCTTTGTTAAGCTGGGTCCTGCTGCGTGCCTGGCTAAAACATGTGGACCGCGACCAAGCTTGAGCCCGTCCGGGCGCTCATCTCCCTCTTCTACCCGCCGGCCTGCGCGGTCTGCCAGGGCGCGATTGGCTTTGAGGATTACCTTTGCGAAACCTGCGCCGCGAAAGCATCCCGGATCAAGTCGCCCTTCTGCGCCAAATGCTCGGAGCCTTTCGAGGGCGCGATCACCGAGTCCTTTTCCTGCGCCAACTGCGCCCATCGCGTCCTCCATTTCGAAGCTGCCGTCTCCGCCTATCGCAGCCGTGGCGTGGTGCGGAATGTCCTTCATCAATTCAAATACGGTCGGCAAATGCACCTCCGTCATCCCGTCGCGGCCTGGCTCGCGGAAACGCTCGATGATCCACGTCTGCAAGGCCGCCGTTTCGATCGCGTCGTCCCGGTCCCGCTCCATCCCGCGCGGAAACGCGAGCGCGGCTTCAATCAGGCGGAGCTGCTCGCTGAACTCTTTTGCGTCCGCGCCGGCCTCACCATGGCGCCCGCCCTTGAACGCATCCGCTTCACCACCACCCAGACCGCGTTCGACCGCGCCGAGCGCATGGAAAATTTACGCGACGCCTTTCGTTTACGGAAAAAGGTGGACGTGCGAGGCTGGCGCGTGCTCCTGATCGATGACGTCCTCACCACCGGCTCGACCCTGAGCGAATGCGCTCGCGTCTTGAAAGCAGGCGGTGCACTTTCTGTCCACGCCGCCACCGCGGCTCGTGCCTAACGACACCATGGCCATCTTCAAACGCCCCGCCCTCAAAGAGCAAAGTCGCAAACGCGAGATGCCGCAGGGCCTCTGGCAAAAATGTCCCGGCTGCTCGGAGGTCGTGCACGAGATCGAGCTGGCGCAGAACCAGCGCGTTTGTCCGCGTTGCGATTATCACTTCCCGCAGGCCGCGCACGAGCGCATCCAGCACTTGCTCGACCCGGGCAGCTTCGTCGAAACCGACACCAACCTGCGCTCGATCGACACCCTGCAATTTCAGGGCATGGCCAGCTACAAAGATCGCCTCACAAAATACGAGGCCAGCTCGGGGTTGACCGATACCGTTGTGAGCGGGCACGGCCTGCTCGAAGGCTACAAAGTCTCGCTCGCAGTCATGGATTTTCGCTTCCTCGGCGGCACCATGGGCTCCGTCGCGGGCGAACGCATCACCCGCTCGATCGAGTGGGCCACGGAGAATCGCTCCCCGGCCATTGTCATCTCCGCTTCCGGTGGCGCGCGCATGTATGAAGGCATGCTTAGCCTCATGCAGATGGCGAAGACCAGCGGCGCCCTCGCCCGGCATGCCTGCGAAAAACTGCCGTTTCTCTCCGTCCTCACCAATCCCACCCTGGCCGGCGTCATGGCCAGCTTCGCTTCGTTAGGCGACGTCATCATGGCGGAGCCGGGCGCGATGGTTGGCTTCGCCGGCGCGCGCGTCATTCGGGAAACGACGCACCAGAATTTGCCCAAAGGCTTTCAGACGGCCGAGTTCCTCGAGGAGCACGGCTTGATCGATCTCATCGTGGACCGCCGAAAAATGCGGGCACAGATCGCGCAACTGCTCGGGTTCTTTTCCGCCACGCAGTGACCTACCGCGAGGCGCTCGCCTGGCTTTTTGGCACCCAGCTTTTCGGGATCAAGCTCGGGTTGGAAAATATCCAGCGTCTCCTCGGCGCGCTCCACGTGCCCGCGCCCGAGCAGCGCATCCTTCACGTCGCGGGGACTAACGGCAAAGGCTCGGTCTGCGCGATGCTCGATCGCATCTGCCGCGCGGCCGGCTATCGCACTGGGCTCTTCACTTCGCCGCATCTCGTCACTTTTCGTGAGCGCATCCAGGTCGATGGCGCGTTGATGGGCGAGAAGGAAGTCGCGCGCGGCCTAACGACTATCCGCGAGCTGATCCGCGAGTGGGATCCGCATCCGACCTTTTTCGAAATCGCGACCGCGCTTGGCCTGCTCCACTTTCGCGAGCGCGAATGCGAAATCATTGTCCTGGAAACCGGCATGGGCGGCCGGCTCGACGCCACCAATGCGGTCACGCCTGTCGTTTCCGTTCTCACGCCGATCGATCTCGATCATCAGAAATGGCTGGGGCAGACGCTAGCCGAGATCGCCGGTGAAAAAGCCGGCATCATCAAACCCGGCATCCCAGTCGTGTCCGCGCCCCAACAACCGGATGCGGAGCGCGTCATTCGGTCCACGAACGAGCGGACCGAGTTTGTCTCCGGCGCCTACACGCGCAGCCCGGTGGCGTTGCCGGGGGTTCATCAGCAACGCAACGCCGCGCTCGCCGTGGCCGCGCTCCACGCCAGCGGAATCTCCGTGGATGATTCCGCGATTGCGGAGGGACTTCGCGCCGTGCATTGGCCCGCGCGTTTTCAGCGCTGGGACGATCGGATTGTCATCGACGGCGCGCACAACCCCGCGGGCGCTCGCGTCCTGGTCGAAACATGGCGCAAGCTTTTCGCTGACGATAAAGCCACCCTCATCTTCGGTGTCTTGGCCGACAAAGACATCGCCGCCATTTATCGAGAAATCGCCGGCGTCACCCGCGCCGTGATTCTCCCGCAGTTCAAGGGCGAGCGTGTGATCCCGCCCGCGGATCTCGCCCGCGTCATCCGCGAGATCACACCCGACCTGCCATGCCGCGTGAGCGGGTCTGTCGGGGATGCAATCACGTCGGCGCGACAGACGCCCGGGCGGATCCTCGTGGCCGGCTCTCTCCATCTCGCGGGCGAAGCATTGGCCTTCCTCTACGGAGCGCCCGCAGCCTTCGAAGAGTGCGCGCAGTAGAACTTCAGAACGAATATCGCCGCGCCACCAGCGTGATATCGCTCCCCGTATCC
Organism: uncultured Verrucomicrobiae bacterium; assembly: GCA_963788065.1. Lineage (GTDB taxonomy): Bacteria > Verrucomicrobiota > Verrucomicrobiia > Chthoniobacterales > UBA10450 > JACCTI01. The sequence continues at coordinate 55,556 of CAWBFF010000006.1, read as the reverse complement.
GCCATTAAATCCTCCGGCCGCGGCGCGATGGGATGATCCGGCAGTTCCGGTAGCCCGGGCAGGGAGTTGGCCACCCAGCATTCCACCGGGCCATCTCCGCGGAGATGCAGTTCCAAATCCACACCCCCGAGCGGCACGGCTTCGTAACGGAGCCTCCACGGATGTTTGCTTGGTTCGGTATCGACTGGGAGCAGCCGTCCATTCCAGCCCGCCGCCTGTAAATCAGTGCCGGCTGGCAGTCGCACTCGAATCGTCCGGGCACCGTCCGCCGCGGTCAGATGCAGATGCAGAATTCGCAATCCTCCCGCCCGGCGATCGCTCGCCACCGTGACGCTCGGCGCCGCCAGCGGCAACACCGGCGCATCCGCCGACAGCACCGCCCGATCGAGCCCCGCGCTGTACGCGGGATCAACTGTCTGGGACGGCTTCGCGCCCAGGAATTGCCGGGTCCACGCATCGGGCGCTTTGTCGTAGCTGATCCACTTCGCTTTCCCCTCATCCGTGTTCAGGCTGTAGATCAAAGTATCTCGGCGCGGATGTTGCGCGCTCGGGTGTGACAGCGCCGCGCCCGCGAAGATCATCACCGCCGCCGCCAGCAGCAGCGCGATCGTCACTCCGCGCACTGGCTTGACGATGAACTCAAACACTGGCCATGCCACTGCGAGGAGCAGGCTCAGGAGCAAAGCGGCGACCAGCAGCGAAGCCATCCCCAAGTCGAGCGCCACCATAAGAAGATAAGGAAGCGGCCCGAGGATCAGGATTGCGGGCACCGCCGCAAGAGATCCCCACCACACCGCAGCCGTCGGCTGCCGCACGCTTCGGCTAACGAGCAATATCCCCACCCCGCAGAGCACCGGCCATTGCAAAACGTAACTCGTCCCGGGCACCGCGGCGCTCGCGGTTGCCGCCAAAACGGCCGCGAGTAAAAGCAGCCCCGTGTGCAGCGTGTTCGATCCAAGCCTCGCGCACAGCGCGCGAAGGACGAGCATCCCGCAGCCGAACCCGACCGTGAGAAAGCCGCCAAACAACAGCGTGTTGCTTCCAGTGTCCCCCTGCAAAAGCGAGTCGCCGATAAGCAGGCCCACCACCCGCCAAACCAGCAGCGTCCCACCCGCGACCGCGACCACCAGGATGACGAACGCGGCGAGAGCCGACAGCTTCATCAGATCACGCTGAGGATCCCTCGCCACCGCCAGCGCCAACAGGCCAAACGTCGCGACCATCAGAATCCAGATCACCCACTCCGGATAGAAGACCAGCCGATCCCCCAGCCAATTAAAGTAAACGCAGTCCGGCTTCTTCGTATTCGTCAGCGGCAGATTGCCGAAGTGTCGCGTCAAACCGAGCACATTCGCGCCCGCGTGTTGCACGCTGCGCGGATCCAGATGCTCCGGGGTGTCGAGGCGCGAGTGATAATTCTGATACGTCTCGGTAAACGCGAAATTAAGCGCCGCGGCACCGGTGCCTTTTAAGATCGAGAGGTCCGTGTTGTTCGGAAGCCTTTGATAGACGGAATACATCAACGAGGAAGCCATCGGGTGCGGCGCCGCTCGGGCAAACTCCGGGATGAGCCAGCCGTTTTCTCCGCTCGTCTCGAACATCAACGCCGGGCCCGAACTCCCGCGCGCCTCCAGGTTCAAGACCACGCCCAACCGCGCCGCCAGCTCCGGATGATCCGCCACATAACCGCTCGCGCCCAGCAGCCCGGGCTCCTCGCCATCGGTCAAGAGCACAATCAAATCGTTCGCCAGCGGCGCCCCGCTCCGCAAAGCGCGCACCGTCTCCAGAATTGCGATCACCCCCGCGCCATCGTCCGCCGCGCCCGGCCCCTCCGGCACGGAATCGTAGTGCGCCATCAACATGACCGCGCGGCTGTTCGCGGTACCCGCCCAGCGCGCCACGATGTTCTGCGCGCTCCCCGCCCTAACGAGTCGTTTGTAGTTGAGAAGTCCGACGGTCTCTTCCACGTGCACGTCCGCCCCCAGCTCGCGCAGCGCTCCCACCAGATAATCGCGCGCCTCCGCATTCGCTTCCGTCCCGATCGGGTGCGGGCGCGCCGCGAACTGGCGCAAGTGCGACATCGCCCGCGCGGCCGAGAATTGATCCTGCGGCGCCTCGAGGCCCAGCGCGGCAGGTGGTCGCGTCTCGAAGATCGCGAACGCCGCTACCAGAACGAGCGCGCCAAAAATACAATAGCGAAGCGTTCGATTCGAAAGCGGCATGGCGCAGCATTGTATCAGTGATTGCAGCGCCGCGGAGTGAAAAGCGCCCTCTCGGGAATCCCCCGTCCCAACAACTCAGCCAGCGGGTGCAAACCCGGCTCGTGCCCCTGCGCGAAGCCGCCCGCCGCGTCAAACGGCGGACGGCGCGCGCGCCCTTCGCTTAGGCCAGCCGCGTCGCTGGCCGGCGGCCGTTGGTATGGCCGTTCATGCCGCTACCGTTTGTGGCCGATGAACTCACCGCAGACTCCACCTTCGGCGCCGTCGCCTCCGTGGTCACTTCGAGGAGCGGCATTGTGAACTCGATCGGCTCGCTCGCCACGCCTTGCTGGTTGCCATTCACCGCTTGCACGATGATGCGCACCCGCTGACCCGGCAGCACATTCTTGATCATCCCAATCGGATCCACCGAACGCGCGGCCAGCGAATACTCCGTCTGCACGCCCACCAGCAGCATGCGCCAGCGATAACGCGTCGCCAGCGGCACCGTATCGCACGTTACGACGACCACGCCCGTGCCATCCGTGTGCGCCTGCACATTCACCGGTTTGCCCGGCGTTTGTTTCACGCCCGGCTGGTTGAGGCCGAAGGCCAGCCAGCGCGGATCCAGCGGCCCGAGCATCCGATCCAGGTTACTGATCAACGTCCGCATCGTCGCCGTCAGTATGGTTTGAGCACTAGCGCGAGATTCGCCCGCCTCCTTCAGAAGCATTTCCTCGTCCGCCAGCTCGCTTTGAGCCGCCAATGCCGCATCGCGTTTGGCCGCGGCCTCCAGCGCCGTAACCCCCAATGAAGCCACTTCGTAGGTCTTATTAGCGCGGAAAAACGCGTAGAGCGAGAGCGCCAATCCCAGGCGATCCTCGATTCGGTTAGGCACCGCCGTGCTATGGCTGGTGAACCCTGCTTGCGCCCACGCCGTATTCCAGCGCGACCCAAACTTCGGCACGAGCACGCTACGCGCGGCCAGAAGCCATAGGTAAACCGCCGCCAGCGTCGCCTGGTAGACATCAGACTTATCCTGCGCAGCGCTGCGCGCCGCATTGAATGATCCTCCGCGGCGATGAAGGCGTTCAAGTCGGTTAAGACCTGAGTCTCTGTCACCATCGTCACAGGCACGGATGGGCCGACCTTGGTCATTCCCACGTGCATCTTGTTTCCCAGCCCGATGAGCTGGCCTGAATTAGTCGGTACACTATTAGCCATTTGTTTTTATTATAGGATTTATAATCTCCAGTTTGTTGTTAGGCACCTGCGATCTTACTGACGGCAAGTTGCGAGAAATTGCCTTAGCATCAGCAATGCCAAGCCTAACGAACGAGGTCTCGGACGACTGTAGTTGGGGGAGAATATTATCTTGGAGCCCTCTTACAGTTGAAAAGGTCGTCTCCACGTCTTCTCCAAACCACTTTCGATTGAAAGGCCCGCTTCTACGTCTCAAGCCTGCGAAAAAATGGCTGTAAAACGCCGTCCCGGTTCTCACGCCCGAGAATTACAGCTGTAAAGCTCCGCTCCGAGAATAATGGTGCTCCCTTACAGTGAGAACACCCCGTCCTGAAACAATTGTCGCCGTCCTAAGGGGCGGCTAGCTGAGCCGGTCCGCCTGTCGAGAGATCACTCCGCGCCGTCCTCGCGCTCCTTCGCTTCCCGCTCCAACTGCCGGCGCGTCTCAATCGGCATCCGTCCTAACATCTCCTCGCGAAAGTGATCCTGGTAAGGCACGAGAGTCTCGTCCAGCCGCTCGCGGGCTTCGCTTGAGAGTTCAAACTTCTTTTCCGCCGCCTTCGCAGCGATTTGATCGAGATTTCGCACCAGGCTGGCCTCCACCGCGGCCTTTACGCGCGCCATGTCGGCCTGAAAATCGAGCAAGAAAATTTCTTCCAGCTGCTCGAAGCGTTCCGCAGCCTCGGGCCCTTCCCCGGTCCGGATAATTTCCTCCATTTCTCCGAGCCGCTGCTCATGCAAATCCCAATCCGGGTTCTCCACATCCCGCCGCGGCGGAAGCGCTCGTCCCTTCTTGATGGTTTCACGGAATGCTTGCGAGCCCTTCGAGTGCTGATCGGCGCGCCTTCTCCAGCGGGCTCGTTTCTTCGTTGTGCGAATCTTCCGCTTCCGACGCGTCAGCCATGCCACATCGTGCGGGATCACTCGAGGAATCTCAAGTCCGACGGCGTTAAGATTGTCGTCGAAGCGAAAGACAGTGCCGTTGTCAGAAGATCCTAATTCCCCTTCGTTTTCCCCTCGTTCCCAAAGTCTCTTTGGGAACGCACTTGTCTTCGAAACTCCGTTTCGCGATTCTGAGCCGCCGATGCGCAGCCGGTATCGGATCAATGACCCGGACCTGCCGCATTTCATCACCGCGACGGTGGTGGAGTGGCTGCCCATTTTCACCACCAGCGCTTGTTGCGAGATTGTCGCGCAGTCGTTGGTTCATTGTCGGGAGAAGAAAGCGCTCCGCGTTTATGCATGGGTCGTTCTCGATAACCACTTTCACGCCATCGTGGCTGGGCCTGACCTGGCCAAGACGATGGGCGACATGAAGAAGTTCACGGCCGGGAACTTCTCGCGCAGTTACAGACGGAAGCGGCGCGATTGGCTTCTCCAGCAGCTGCAATATTTCCGCGCCCGACACAAAACGGCGAGCACGCATCAAGTGTGGCAGGAGGGAGTGCATCCACAATCGATCCGGAGCGACGCGGTGATGCTGCAAAAGCTGGAGTATTTGCATAATAATCCGGTGAAGCGCGGGCTGGTGGCGTTGCCGGAGCATTGGCGCTACTCGTCGGCGCATGAATGGCTGGCGGGAGCGTTGCCAGCTGTTCCAGTGCGATCCTTGGCGGCAGGTGTGAACGCAGACACGAAACGGAGTTTCGGGGACACTTGCGTTCCCAAACGGAGTTTGGGAACGAGGGGCATTTCGCGTAAGTCGTAGCGCGTCCGGCTACGCTTCTCGCGGCGACTCGATCCGCGGGAAGAGCGGTGTCGGTTTCCCTACGACGTGACCGTCGGGCAGCCCCCCCCACTCCGCGTCGGCGAACGCGAAGCGCTCTTCTTTCCCGCCCTCGGCTCCATCTTCCAATTGAGCTGATCGAAAATGCCGTGCGCGGCTTTCGGGAGGACGGGCGAGATCAGGATGGCGATGATGCGGAGGGATTCGGCGAGGTGATAGAGGACCGCATCAGAGCTCAGCTTGGCGCGCTTCGTCTTTGGCCATTTTCCAAGGCGCGGTTACTTCAACGAGCGCGTTGCACTGCACATGCCAAGTGATTCAGTCGCCCAATGATTTCGTGAACAGCTGAGCCCGGCTCAGACGCCGTCTTTGAGCGATGAGCGGCCGCCAATCTCGAACGGTCGCGAATGCGGATCGCCGCCATAATGCCAGTCGCTCTGCTTGAGCCATCGGAGTTCTCTCGTTCCATCCGCACCCGCTCACGACGCCCTGCCGATACTTTGCCGACCATGCTCAGCGTGCGGTTGAGCAAGATTGCCGAGGGAGTTTGCGAGATCGCTATTGTAGCGCTCAATCAGGCGCGTTCTCTTCGAAAGTCAGAATCCTTCCCCGTCACGATATCGCTCATCAAATAATACCGGAGCGCTTCCGCGCCGTATTTGTCGGCTAATTGATCGGGGTCGATGACGTTGCCGAGGCTTTTGCTCATCTTGGCGCCGCTGATGTTCCACCAGCCGTGGACGAGGAACTTCGGCATTTGCTCGTCGGGGAAGCCGAGGGCTTTGAGCATGATGGGCCAGTAGATGCCGTGCGCGGGGATGAGGATGTCTTTGCCGATGATGTGGAGCGCGGGCCATTTCTCGCGGAACTCGGCGGGCTGGGCGTCCCAGCTTTTCGCGGCGGGATCGTAGCCGATGAAGCTGATGTAGTTCGTGAGGGCGTCGAACCAGACGTAGGTGACGTAGTCGGGATCGAAGGGGAGCTCGATGCCCCAGCTCAGGCGCGATTTCGGGCGGGAGATGCAGAGATCGCCGCTGAGTTTTTCGACGGCGTTGATGAGCTCGGTTTGGCGGAAATCGGGCGTGACGCAATCGGGATGCGAACGCAGATAACCGAGGAGCCACTCTTTGTGCTGCTCGAGCTTGAAGAAGTAGTTCTCCTCGGTGCGATGCTCGACTTCGCCCCACTCGGGGCCGAACTCGCCGTCGGGGCCGCGTTCTTTGTCGGTGAGGAACTGCTCCTGGCGGATGCTGTAGTAGCCCTCGCGTTTGTCTTTGTAGATCTGCTTTTCGTCGTAGAGGCGCTGGAGCATTCCCTGCACACATTTCTTGTGCAGCGGATCGGTGGTGGCGGCCCAGCGATCGTAGCGGACGTCGAGTTTTTCCCAGAGCGCGATGAATTTCGCGGTGAGCTCATCGACGAATTGCTGCGGCGAGACGCCGGCTTTCTCGGCGGATTGCTGGACCTTCTGCCCGTGTTGATCGACGCCGGTGAGGAAGAAAACTTCCTCGCCTTTCAGCCGATGATAGCGCGCGATGACGTCGGCCAGAATCTTCTCGTAGGCGTGGCCGATATGGGGCGCGCCGTTCGTGTAATCGATTGCGGTGGTGAGGTAGAAACAGTCGGGCATTTTGAGCGCTCAACGTCACGGCGAGCGGGAAGCGAAGCAAATTTCTTGTCGCGCGCACCTTGCTCGCGCGAGGGGTGACCGCGAGGCGGCTCGCTGCCATAGTCCCGGCATGTCCGCCCCGCCTGCCACGCTCCCGCAGAGCGCGGAGGCGTTTCCGATTCTTACGCCGGCACCTTCGCCGATGCCGCGCATTAACGGCGCGTGCTTAGTCGGCGCGCGACCGGGGTCACCCTTTCTCTTTCAAATTCCCGCAACGGGCGAGCGGCCGATGGAATTCTCCGCGCTGGATCTGCCGACGGGGCTGACTCTTGATCGCGCCAGTGGGCTAATCACCGGAGCGCTGGCCGCAACGGGCACGCACGAGGTGACTCTGCGGGTGCGAAACGGACTCGGTGCCGCGGAGCGCGGGCTCACGATCATGGCGGGCGATAGCATTGCGCTAACGCCACCGATGGGCTGGAACAGTTGGAATTGCTGGGGTGGCCAGGTGAGCGAAGGAAAAGTGCGAGCGGCGGCGCGCGCGTTTCGTGAGCCTCGGTCTGCGCGAGCACGGCTGGTCTTATGTGAACATCGATGACGGCTGGCAGGGCGTGCGCGGTGGCCCGTTCAACGCCATCCAGCCCAACGCGAAATTCCCGGACATGGCCGGACTGGCGAAAGAGGTGCACTCGTTAGGCCTGAAACTGGGAATCTATTCGACGCCGTGGCGGTCGAGCTTTTACGGACACATCGGCTCCTCGGCTGATACCGCAGACGGCAGCACGGACTGGATCCGCGCGGGCGTGCATACGGACGTGCATCGTTATCTTTATCCGCAGGAGCGCTCGCGACTGGAGCGCTACGCGATGCTGCGCGCGCTCGGGCGCCGCCGGACGAAGCGCCGCCTCCGGCGGATCGATGACGATCTGCGCCGGTTCGGGAAATTTTCCTTCGTCGCGGAGGACGTGCGGCAATGGAACGCGTGGGGCGTTGATTATTTGAAATACGATTGGGTACCGATCGATCTCGCGCATGTGGAGGAGATGAGCGCAGCCTTGCGCGGTTGTGGGCGCGACATCGTCTACAGCCTCTCGAACAATGCGTCGCGCGCGCTGGCGCCTGCGCTGGCCGAGCGAGCGAACGCGTGGCGCACCTCGAGCGACGTGGCGGATGTCTGGGAACACATCGAGCGCGTCGGGTTTGGACAGGAGGCGTGGGCGCCATTCCACGGGCCCGGGCATTACAACGATCCGGACATGCTCGTGCTGGGGCAGGTCGGCTGGGATCGGCCGCGCTGGACCCGGCTGACGGCTGATGAGCAATACACGCACATGAGTCTTTGGTGTTTGTTAGGCGCGCCGCTGCTGCTCGGCTGCGACCTGGAGAAGATCGACGCGTTCACGCTCGGCCTGATCACGAACGACGAAGTGCTCGCGGTCGATCAGGACCCGCTTTGCCGGCAGGCGACTTGCGTGGCGCAGGCGGGGCGTGGTTGCGCCTATGCGAAGACTTCTGGTGGATGGCGCGAGGCCGTGGGCTTGTTCAATCGCGGAGAGAAACCCGCGACAGTGCGCGTGGGCTGGTCCGATCTGCAGCGGCGTGGAGCGCATCGCGTCCGCGATCTCTGGCGGCAACAGGACCTGGGGATTTTCGACGACGGCTATGCGGCCGAAGTCGCGCCGCATGGAGTGGCGCTGCTCAAAGTAGCCGAAGCCTAACGCTCGATGACCGCGGTGGCGGCGGCGTAATGATCGGTGTGGCTAAGGCTGACCCAAACCACTGCGACGCCCAGCTCGGCGGCGAAGGCTTTCGCACTTCCCTCTAAAACGACAAACGGCTGTCCGCTTTCCTGCCGATGAATGTCGATGTCGCGCCAGCCCATCGCCTTCCCGATGCCGGTGCCGAACGCTTTCGAAACCGCTTCCTTGGCCGCGAAACGCGCGGCGAAATGGCGCGCGGGAAATTTCATCGATTGGCAATAAGCGATCTCGCCCTCGGTGAAAACGCGATGAAGAAAACGCTCGCCGAAGCGTTCGAGTGAATGCTCGATCCGCTGCGTTTCTACGATGTCTACACCCACGCCTAGGACGCTCATTGAGAGGAGAGAAAGATGAATTTGGAAGCCAGAAAACCAGAAAAGATTGGCGAATCACGAAGGCAGGAAAGCCAAAGGAAATCCGGCGGGATCCCCAATCCTATTTTCCTGCGTTCCTGATTCATCCCTCCCCTTTCTGGCTTTCTGGTTTCCAAATTCTCACCCTTTGTAATTCTCCATCGCAGCCAGCATCTCGCGCACGGCCGCTTCGAAGCCGATGAAGACGGCGCGCGCCACAATGGAGTGGCCGATGTTCAGCTCGGTCAGCTTCGGGATTTTGTGGATGAGGGCGATGTTGCGGTAGTTGATGCCGTGGCCGGCGTTGACCTGGAGGTTGAAGTTGGCCGCGCGAATGGCCGCGCTGCTGAGCCGCTCTAATTCCTGCCGCTCGACCTTTTCGGTGAAGGCGTTCGCGAGTTTGCCGGTGTGCAATTCCACCATCTCCACACCGAGCTCAGCCGCGACATCGACCTGCTCGTGCAGCGGATCGATAAACATGCTGATGCGGATGCCGGCCGCTTGCAGGCGCTGCACGGTGGGCGCGAGTTTTTTCTGATGCGCGACCAGATCGAGTCCGCCTTCGGTGGTGATTTCCTCGCGCTTCTCCGGGACGAGACAGACTTCATCGGGCACGAGGCGGAGCGCGAAGTCCACGATCTCGGGCGTGTTGCCCATCTCGAGGTTGAGCTTAGTGATGAGGTTGGCGCGGAGACGCTCGAGATCGCGATCCTGCATGTGACGGCGATCGGCGCGCAGATGCGCGGTGATGCCGTGCGCGCCCACTTGCTCGCAGATCCGCGCGATCGCCACGGGATCGGGCTCGGAGTTTTTCGACTCCGGCATGGCAGCATACCGCGCCTGCCGCAAGGTGGCGACGTGATCGATATTAACCCCGAGACGCAGCGCACTCATGCGGGTGCAATAGGAGCGAGCCCCACGCGCATCGCAAGCGGAATGGGATTCCGTTTTCACGGAAGTAAGTCGCGCGATGCATCCTTCTGGAGCGAAGGGGCGTAACACACTACAACAATGAAAAAACTCACACTAGTATGCACCGCGCTTCTGGCGCTCGCAGTCACCGCTTCCGCCGCCGAGATGAACATCGTCGAGACCGCGAAGAGCACCGGCACCTTCAAAACGCTCGTGGCAGCGCTCGACGCGGCCGGCAAAACCTCGATGCTGGAAGAGAAGGGGCCTTACACGGTCTTCGCTCCCACGGACGAGGCATTCGCAAAATTGCCGAAGGGCACGGTCGAAGGTCTTTTGAAGCCTGAGAACAAAGACAAGCTCGCCGCGCTCCTCGCCTATCACGTGATGAAAGGCGAAGTCATGGCCAAGGACGTGAAGACGATGATGGCTCCGACCGCCAATGGCGCCAAGCTCGACATCAAGGTCAAAGGCGACACCGTGATGGTGAACGACGCCAAAGTCGTGAAGGCCGACGTGAAAGCCTCCAACGGCGTGATCCACGTGATCGACTCCGTGCTGATGCCGCCGAAGGCCTAAGCATTTAGCAGTCGAAGAAAATTGAGATCCCCAGGCGCCGCGCGCGTCTGGGGATTTTTTTTTGTCCGTGCGCGATTACGCGGGTTCTTCGGACTTCCGCATTAATTGCCGACCGCACTGCGGACACATGCCGTGGGAAACATCCACGCCCAGCTCACGCGCGCAGTAATCCTCCAGCGAAACCCAATGTCCGCCGTGCTCGAGTTTGCGGCACCAGGCGCACATCGTCAGCAATTCCTCGAGGTAATGGAAGCGGCGCAAAATCCTTCGCGTCATGCCGAAGACAACGAGCCAGACGAGCGCGATCACGATCGTTTCCAAGGCGGCTTCCCGCCAATTCATCTGCGGCGCTCCGCCGAAAAATATTCGCGGCAGTCCGAGAAATTCATCCATCCAGGTGAGGCCAACGAGAAGACTGAACCCCACGCATTCGATGAGGAGAACCGTGCGCGCAGTGCGTTTGTTTTGGCCAGGCTTCGTGGCAGCGGGTGTCTCGTATTGCTTCAAAGAAGTCTCCGTTCGGCTGCGCAGTTCTGGATCAGACGCTCCAGCCGCTTCCGCCGGGTTTCAACTCGCTTTGCGCTTACCACCCACCAGGTCACGGTCATGCGGTAGGAAGCGGATTGCGCCTGAAGAAATTTCCATGCGGTCGCGTTTCCTCGGAAAGTCTTTTCATCCGCGGCGTCGAACGTAGCTGCCTTGCGTTGTTCATATGCGTAGACGCGGGACTTCGATTCCACTCGCCGCGCGAACGCCTCCAAACCCGCCGGCCGCATTCGCTGCTGCCGCGTCAATTCCGCCACACGCGCGATGTTGATCTCGCTCCAATTACTGGTCGGGCGCCGCGGGGAGAAACGAATCTTGTAGCTCGCGTCATCGATGCTTTTGCGCAGCCCATCGATCCAGCCCACGCACAGCGCCTCGTCCACTGATTCCGGCCAGGTAATGCTCGGGCGTCCGGAATTTCCTTCTGTAGAAGCCGACCCACTGCGCGTCCGCCTTTTTATGATGCGCGCGCAGCCAGGCGCGAAATTCCGTCGGCGTGGCAAAGAAGATCGGCGCCTCATTCTTCGCCATCGAAGTAGTCCAAATTTTCCCCGCGCAGCAGCCGTCGCTCGGGCGAGCGCACCAGCCATTTATTGCTGTCCGGATAGTGGCACGACTCGCCGATCGGATTGTCCGCCACGATGAAAATGAGCAGGTCTTCGGTGCCGTCGTTGATGAGCTGATGCGGCTCCTCCGGCGGGAAGAGAAACGAATCGCCCGCCTCGATCGCGGTAGTGCCGTCCTTGTGGCGGACGGCGCCGCGGCCGGCCATGACGTAATAGAACTCCCACTGCGCCGCGTGCGAGTGATACGGATACGGCAACGTGCCCGGCGGCACGCGCATGAGTTCTACGTCGAACGGATGGCGTTTCATCAAATCGGTCGAGCGCGGATCGCGCCCGAGCGCTTCGGAAAGTGCCTTGCCGGCTCCACTAAATTTCCCTTTCGGCGAGGCCCAGGAGAATTCTTCGACGTCTTTTACATTAACCTTACGCATGGCCCAAGAGCGTAGCGACAGACCGATCAAACGAACAGCTTGCTCTCGCCTTCAACGCCGGGCGTGGCGATCATGCGGTCGAAGCGCAGGCCGAGCTTTTCGAGGAGCTTGATCGACCGCTCGTTGCCAGGCGCAGTGATGGCTACGATTTTCGGAAGGCCAAGCACCTCCTGACCATACTGGAAGAGCGCAGCCGCGGCTTCGTAGGCGAAACCTTGCCCCCAGAAATCGCGTCGAAACGCATAGCCGATGTCCACGTGCTCCATGTGCTCGCGTTTGACCAACCCACAGGTGCCGACCGCCATCGCGGAGGTTTTCAGTTCCACCACGTTCATCCCAAATCCATTTTGGTCGAAGCTCGGGAGCACCTTCTCCGTGAGATAGCGCTCCGCATCCTCCACCGTCCGCAAACCGCGGTCCGCCACATAGAGGATGAAAGCGGGATCATTCATCAACTCGAGCAGAAGCGGCGCATCCTCGAGCGTCATCCAGCGCAGACGCAAACGTTCGGTTTCAAGCACGACCATGGCGGCAGAGAATAGCGCCTTTCCGCCGCGAGGGAAGCTGACAGCGCGGCTGAGCACCGCTACCTTCCTCGCCATGAGCACCGCCCACGACGCCGACGCCACCATGGCGGTCTATCTCGATTTGGAGAACATCGCCATCGGCGCGCGCGAGGCGCGATTCCCCGCCTTCGATATCCGGACAGTGCTGGAGCGGCTGCTGCTGAAGGGCCACATCGTGGTCAAAAAGGCCTACTGCGATTTCGAGCGCTACAAGGATTTCAAGCGCGGCCTGCACGAAGCGGCCTTCGAGTTGATCGAGATCCCGCACGTTCGGCAGTCCGGCAAAAACTCCGCGGACATCCGCATGGTGGTGGACGCGCTCGACCTTTGTTACACCAAGAGCCACGTCGATACCTTCGTCATCATCAGCGGCGATTCGGATTTCTCGCCGCTCGTGAGCAAGCTGCGCGAGAACGATAAGACGGTCATCGGGATGGGCGTGAAGAAGTCCACCTCTGATCTTTTCATCGGCAACTGCGACGAGTTTCTTTACTACGACGACCTCGTTCGCGCGGAGCGCCCGGCGCCGCGTCCACGCAGAGCCACTGCCAAAACGCCGGCGCCCGCGCCGCCGGCCACCGAGGAAGCGGCCGAGGGTCCCTCCCCCGATCGCGCTTTGGAAATGGTGAGCCAAACGCTCGAGGCTCTGCGCGCGGAACGGGGCGAGGATTACGAGATTCGCGGGTCGCTCATCAAGCAAACGATCAAGCGGCGTAATCCCGGATTCAACGAGCGCGCGCACGGTTTCCGCGCGTTTAACGAGTTGTTGTTGGAAGCGCAAAAGCGCGGGCTCTTGAAGTTGGAAGCCGACAAGCAGAGGGGCACTTACATCGTCCGCACGGTTGATTAGCTTCAGTCCAATGGAAGCTCGTCCGGCTCAGAAGTCGCGCCCGACCGCGGGCGACGCGCCCTGGCAACGCAAGCTCTTCATCATCATCTTCGAGAGCGACACGCCGGCCGGGAAGGCGTTCGACGTCGCGCTCTTGTTCGCGATTGGGCTGAGCGTGGCGGTGGTCATGCTCGAAAGCGTGAAGTCGATCGCGGCTACGCATGGCGAGTTGCTGCGCGCGCTCGAGTGGGTTTTCACCGTGCTCTTCGCGATCGAGTACATCGTCCGCCTGCTTTGCGTGCGGCGCCCCGCGCATTACGCGTGGAGCTTCTTCGGTGTGGTCGATTTGCTCGCGGTGCTGCCGGGCTTCGTCAGCCTCTTCACGAGCGCGAATTACATCATGGTCATACGCGTCTTGCGTCTCCTGCGCGTCTTTCGGATTCTCAAGCTCGCGCACTTTCTCGAGGAATCCGAAACCCTTACCCGCGCGCTCCGGGCCAGTCAGCGCAAGATCCTCGTCTTCCTTTTTGCTGTGGCCACGCTCGTTACGATCATGGGCACGGCGATGTATCTCATCGAAGGCGATGCCAACGGCTTCGATAGCATCCCGCGCGGCGTTTATTGGGCGGTCGTGACGCTGACGACGGTCGGCTACGGCGACATTGCGCCGAAGTCTCCGCTCGGCCAATTCCTCGCCAGCCTGATCATGATCATGGGCTACGGCATCATCGCCGTCCCCACCGGCATCTTCTCGATGGAGCTGCGTCAGGTGGCGAAAGATCGCGAGTCGCGTGCTTGCCCCGGTTGCGCCACGCATGAGTCGGATCCGGTCGCGCGCTTCTGCCGACGCTGCGGCGTGCCGTTGTAAGGCAAGGCCGGTTGCTGCTCGAAGCTCGCTAAAGGAAAACCGGCGGCGGCAGGAACGCCGCGGTATAGAGAAGGCCGAACGCCAGATGCGTTTGCGCCGTGCCTTCTACGCTCCCAGTGCGCGCCGCGCGGAGGAGCAACGGGAAGGACGCGAGCGCGCCCAAACTCCAGAGCGGCAGAAAGCGCAGCGCCACTCCGGCAATCACGAAAATTAGTGGGCCAAACAGGAGGAACTGCTGCAGCAGCCGCCCGAGCGAAGGCGGCAACATTGTCGCCAGCGTGCGCACCTTCGCCGCGCGATCGTCGGCCGCGTCGCGCAAATTATTGGCATGCAGAATGGCGTCGACCAGGAGGCAAATCGGCAAGGAATAGAGCGCGATGCGCACCACGGTGTGCCAGCGCAATCCACCCGCCTGCACTCCATAGGCGCCGAGCGTCAGGCCGAGGCCGAACGCGACGATGATTAACAAATCGCCGAAGCCATAGCGCTTTAGAAAAGCCGGATAAAGCACCGCGCAGCCGAGCCCGATAAGCGCGAGCGGAATCACGGTGCCCGAATGCGCACGCAGCAGGAGCAACCCGCAAAGCGCCGCCGCGGCCAGAAACCCCAGCGCCAACGCGAGCGCCTGCGCCGGCGTCATCTCTCCGCGCGTGAGCACGCCGCTCCCATGTTCCGGCCGCGTATCCACGCCCTTCACGAAATCAAAATAGTCGTTGATCACGTTCGCGCCGATGTGCGCCAGCACCGCGCCCATTAAAACAATCAATAATACGCTCCAATCGAAATGGCCCGCACCTCCCGCACCGAAACCGCGCGCCGCGAGCACGGTGCCGAGCAAGACCGGAACGACGCTGGCTGGAAGGGAGTAGGCGCGTGTCGCGCGCCAAAGAACGGCTGCTTCCATGAATCGTGGTGGGAATCTACCAGTCGTCAAGCGTTGCGCCAACACGACCGGGCTATAACGAGGTCAAGTCTTTTACGCGAGAAGACATAAGAATGTTCTGTGCAAAAACAAATTTTCGGATATCACCGTTGAGCACCGCCTCCACTTGGCGCTCGAAATCCCTAACAATGAAAATATCATCCGCGTCTCTCCTCACTGGTTTCGTTTCGTCGCGCTCGCTTCGCCTCGGCTTCGCGTTGCTTGCTGCTGGGTCTCTGGTTGGGCAACCCCTGCTCGCTCAAAAGTCCAGTGACGACCCGAAAGCAGACGGCGCGATCTTCGGCACCTCCTACAAGAACGATATCTCGCCCACTATGCGCAGCCTACCGACGCAGTTCGTGGCCGAGAGTGCGAAAGCGGAGCACGAAGCGAATGAGAATCCGAAGATTCCCTTCCGCCATCAGGACACGCCTGACCCTGTCGTGCAGGATCGTCACTACGGCACCATCTCCACCTTGAATGCGCTGTCGCCCAATTCTCCGGACGTGCCCGCCGCCATCATGAACTTCGACGGGATCGCGTTTCCCGGGGTGGGCTGCAGCTGCGCTCCGCCGGACACGAATGGCGCGGTCGGTCGCACTCAGTACGTTCAGATCGTCAACGAAGGCTATCAGGTTTTCGACAAAACCACTGGCGCCTCTGTCCTTGGGCCGACCGCCATTTCCAGCATTTGGACCGGCTTCGGCGGCGCTTGCGAGACCGGCGGTTCCGGCGATCCCGTCGTCCTCTACGATCAACTGGCAGATCGCTGGCTGGTTAGCCAATTTGCCAAGCCGCCCGGCAGCAGCACGATCACGGACGAGTGCGTAGCCATCTCCACCACGGCCGACGCCACCGGCACCTACGCGCGCTACGGCTTTCATCTCGGATCGAACTTCTACGATTACCCGCATCTCAGCATTTGGCCCGACGGCTATTACATGAGCATGAATGTCTTCAACGCCGCCGGCACGGCTTATCTCGGGCCGCAGGCCTTTGCGTTTGATCGCGCCAAGATGTTGGTCAACCAGCCCGCTGGATTCGTTAGTCCGGTCGGTCCCGCGGGCGGCTCGGTCGATCCTTATCTGCCGGCCGATCTCGATGGCTCCGCCTTGCCGCCAGCCGGCGCGCCCGCGACCTTTGTCGGCTTCCCCGGCCAGAGCACAAATCGCAACTACACCACTTATCATTTCCACGCCGACTTCGCCGTCCCATCGCAGTCAACCTTCACCGTCTTCGCCACGCCGCCGGCAGCGGGATATACCGCACTCTGTCCATCCTCCCGGGCCTGCGTGCCTCAGCTCGGCGTGAGTTCATCGAACAATCTCGACGGCATCGGCGATCGCCTGATGTTCCGCGTCGCCTATCGCAACTTCGGCACGCACGAATCCGTCGTCGGCACCTACAGCGTGAGCGCAAACAGCGTCGCGGGAGTGCGCTGGTTTGAATTGCGCAATGTCACCGCCGGGCCAGTGACGGTGTATCAGGAAAGCACCTACCAGCCGGACAGCACGTGGCGCTGGATGGGAAGCGCGGCCATGGACGGAGCGGGCAATCTCGCCATCGGTTTCAGCGCCTCGAGCGCCTCGATCAATCCACAACTGCGCTACGCCGCGCGCCTCGTGGGCGATCCGCTGAACACGCTCGCGCAGGGCGAAGCCCATCTCCACGACGGCACCGGCAGCCAGAGCGGCACCGGCAATCGCTGGGGCGATTACGCCGCGCTCACGATTGATCCAGTGGACGACAGCACCTTCTGGTTCACGAGCGAATACTACGCCACGACCAAGAGCTACGGTTGGCGCACCCGCATCGCCAGCTTCAAGCTCGCGACTCCCAATCCGACGCCGACGCCAACGCCCACTGCCACCCCGACGCCCACCGCCACGCCTACCGCCGACTCCGACCGCGACTCCAACTCCCACGCCTACGCCGACCGCAACTCCCACTCCGACGCCGAGCCCGACTCCTAACTTCACGATGTCGATCACGCCCGCTTCGGTTTCCGTGAATCGCGGAGGTGGAAAGGCGAACTACACCGTGAACTTCACTCGCACGCTTGGTTTCAACGGCGCGATCACACTCAGCATTAGCGGCCTGCCATCCGGCGCCACCGCCGTCTTCAACCCGAATCCTTCGACGACTAATTCCTCGAAATTGACGATCACCGTCGCCAAGGCAACCGCCACGGGGACCTATCCCTTCACCGTAACCGCAAACGGCGGCAGCCCGGGCCTGACGCACACCGCGAACGCCACGCTGATTAAGAAACCTTAGCCACAACGGCGTCAGCCAGCCGACTGTCCGCAGCGGGCAAGCGAGATCGTGCGTGCGCGGTCAAAGCTGTATTTCGCCAGCTCGAGCGGTTCCGCGTCTGGGCTCGTTTGCAAGTGTTGAAGCAGGCGCTCGCGCCGCGCCTGCTCGCGCGGGTCGGCGCTGGCCGCTTCGATCAGGCGCCGGAGATCGTCCTCCGTCTCCGTCTGGCGATCATTTTTCAAAGCCAGCAACGCCAACCCTGCGAGCGGAAATCGATCGAACGCTTCCAGCAAAAAATCGCGCAGCGCCGGGCTGTGCCGGAGATGGAAGCGGATGTTCTGCTCCACTCCGCGCACCGGATATTGCGGAAACGCGGCCGAGTGGATGATAGCGGACGCCAAATTATCCAGGAGCAGCTCGGCCATTAATTTCACTTCGTCGCTGCTTGCCCGGTCGCCCTCGCTCCACGCTTTGTTCTCGTAAAAATACGGCCGTAGATGCGGATGCTGGACCAACACCTTGAGGTGATCGGACGTCTCCACCATCGCCCGCTGCACGAGCTGAATTTCGCCGCCCTGCCGCGCGTTCTCCAGCAGTCGCTGCGTTGTCTCCAGTTGTTCACGGCCCGCGCGTAACTGCCGCACAAAGACGGAAAAGTTGAGCAAGCTCGTCACCACCAACAAGAGAGTTCCCGCCGCGGCCAGGAAGGGAATGATCGCGTCCAGGTTCACGCCATTTCCTCGCGGAGAAGCCCGGTCCGGTCAACCGACGCGCCGACTACGCCGTCAGCCGCTTACGAATGCTGCGGTCGGCCCACGCCCCCAGCACCATCGAGAACACCAGGAGCGCGCCCACGTGGTAAAGCACATCGCTCACGGCCCAGCGATTCCACGCGCACATCTGCAGCAGCCGCACGCCGTGATAGAAAGGCGAAAACTGCACCACCCACATCAGGAACGAGCCCTCCGCGAGCGGAAAGAAAACGCCTGAGAGAAAGTAAATCGGCGCGATGAGAAACGAATAGACGGTCTGGAATTGATTAATATTCCGCACCTGCGCCGCGGCCAGCAATCCGATCGCGCCGCACGGCACCGCCAGAGTTCCGCCGATGATCGGAAACAAGAGCAGCACCACCGGATTGTGCACCAGGCCCATGAACATCAGGACCAATCCCACGCCCGCCGCCATCAGCGCCGCGCGAATGAAAACCCAGACAAATTCTCCGATCACCACTTCGCGCACCCCGATCGGAGTCGTCAGCATCGCCTTGTAGACCGACTCGAACGTCATCCGCACATAGAAGCCGTAGCTGCACTCGAAGAACGAAGTGAAGAGCGCCGTCGTCGCGACCAGACCGGGCCCCAAATATTGCGCGTAGCTCAGGCCTTCGATCTGCCCGATGAAAGGCGACAAGCCGAGCCCGAGCGCCGTCATCATCAAGCGCCGGATCCGCCAGCGTGGGCGAAATGTTGGCCAGGAAATCCTTCCGATAGACGGTCCAATTCCGCACCACCACATGCCAGGAAAGGCGCAGCGAAGTCGTTAGGCTACTCATCTTCACTCAAGTCGTGACCCGTCAGTTTCAAATAGACGTCTTCCAGATTGGCCGGGCGCAATTGCAGCGCGCGCACCCCGGCCGCGCTCTGCAGCGCGCTCAGCATTTCGAGCTGCGGCGCGCGCACACACGATTGCCAGCCTTGCTGATACAATGTGGCCTCGTCGCCCAGATGCGGTCGCACTTTCGCTTCATCTTCGCGCGCGAAAATCCCCACGTAGCCGGGTGCATGTTGCGCGATCAATTCCCGCGGCGCGCCCGCCTCCACCACCTCGCCGCGATTCAAAATCACCACGCGATCGCAGAGCAACTCCGCTTCATGCATGTAGTGCGTCGTCACCAGCACCGTCTTGCCCGCTTCGCGGTAGGACAACACCTTTTCCCAAATCAGATGCCGCACCGTCGGGTCGAGCCCGGTGGTCGGTTCATCCAGGAGAAGCAGCTCCGGATCCGAGAGCAGCGCGCGCACAAACGCCAGCCGCCGCTTCATGCCACCTGAGAGGCTCTTGATCGCCGCGTCGCGCTTATGCTCGAGCGACATGTGCGCGAGCAATTCCGTGATCCGCCCGTCCGCGACCGCCGGCGCGATCCCGCCGAAGCGCGCGTAGAGCCGCATGTTTTCCACCACGGTCAGCTCCTCATCGAGCGCGTTTTCCTGCGGGACAACTCCGAGACGTTCTTTAATCTGCCGCGCCTCGCGCGCGGGATCGCGGCCGAAGACTTCCAGCTCGCCGCCGCTCCGCAGGATCGCTCCGTAAAGGCAACCGATGAAAGTCGACTTGCCCGCACCATTCGGCCCGAGCAGGCCGACGCATTCGCCAGCGTGCACATCGAGATCGACTCCTTGCAGAGCAGTAAACTCGCCGAAGCGTTTGCTCACGCCGCGCGCGCGGAGGGTGATCGGGTCGTGAGTGATTGGCGGCATCGGAAGGGAAGAGGAGGCAGAACGTCCAACGTCCCGCGCTCAACGTCCAACGTCCAAATGAGGAGCGGCCATTCCCGCCTTTCTGAAATTGAACGTTGAGCGTTGAACGTTGGACGTTTCTTCCTCCCGAGCCGGCGGCTTGCTCCCCCGCCCCCGCCGACGGCTCACCCGCGCGGGGCGGCTCCCGTGCCCGAGCCCGCGGCGCCTCCACCCGAGTCGGCGGCTCCAGCCCCCGAGCCAGCGGATCCAGCTCCCGGCCCGGCGGGCCCAATCCCCGAGCCGACGGCGCCACCGCCCGAGGCCGCGGCGGCTGCTCCCGAGCCGGCGACCTCATCCCCCGACCGCGCCGCTTTCGCCCCCGAGCCGGCGGCCTTCGCCCCACAGCGGGCGGATTAAGCCCCCGAGCGCGCGGCCAGCCCTTTCAAGCCCCCCTTCGCGAAAAAAAGATCAAAAATCTTCGGAACTCTGCCCCACAGATCCCGTAGTAGAGAATGAACGGATGATTTCCAGCCGTTAACTCCGGTTGGCTTGTCCGCTCCTTAAACCAAGCACCTAAAACCCGGGTTCCCTCGCAGGAACCCTCAAGAAGAAAGACCCTCATTATGGAAGACCGTGATCAGCGTCGCGACGACGCTTACAACCGTAGCGCCATCTTCTGCCGCGATAACAAAGCCGACTTCGCTCCCGAGAGCGATTTCCACCGGCACACCGCCGCCCTCACCGGCGCCCTCAAAGACGTCGATGACGCCCGCGCCGGCCAGGTCGGCGGCGGCTCCACCACCAAAGCCACCATCCTCGATGGCATCCGGCTCGATTGCCGGAACATCCGGCGCACCGCCACCAGCATCGACCAGGAAGTGCCCGGCTTTGCCGATGACTTCCCCGCCGCCGCCCACAGCGACGCCAGCGTCATCACCACCGCCCACGGCTACTTGAAAAAATTCGAGCCCGCCGCCGGCGACACCCCCGCCCAGCTCGCCGCCAAAACCGCGCTCATCGCCCGGTTCGTCGCCAAAGAGCTGCCCACCGGCTTCGTCGCGGACCTGCGCGCCGATTGCACCGCCTACGAAGGCGCCGGCGGAGCCCAGGAATCGAAACGCCGCGAAAAAGTCGAAGACACCGAAGCCATCTCCAAGGCGCTCTCCGAAGCCGGCAAACAGATCCGCAGTCTCAACGCCATCATGCACAACAAATACACCCGCAACCCCGAGAAACTCCGCGGCTGGAAAAGCGCCAGCCACGTCGAGCGCGCCCCGGAGCGGAAACGCGATCCCGAACCCGAAAAACCCGCTGGAGGCACGCCTCCACTCCCGGCGACGCACCCAAACCCTAACCACCTCAGAGGAGCAAAAAAATCATGTCCGACGATCTCCACCAACGCGGTCCCCAGGACGCGAGCAAGATCAACCTCCACGAAGCGTGGGAAGTGCAGTATTGGACGAAAAAATTCGGCTGCACCGAAGCCCAGCTCCGCGCCGCCGTCCAGGCCGTCGGCAGCGGCGCGCACGCGGTCGAGAAACACTTGCGCGGCGAATAAACAGATTGGTCAGGCGGGGGAAAGCGCGGCGGCAGGTCGGGTTGCCTGTCGCCGCGTCACCGCTTCCCGTTGCCGGCGGTGCGCCCGGAGCACGGCCGTCCCGGCTGTGCGGCCGGCGGGCGTCTCGCCTGCCGTTTGGTGGATTAGCAGCTTCGTCACAACCTTGCGGGCGGGTCGCTTGGTACCGCCCCTGCTCTCTTGGGGCCCGTCATGGCCAAGTTTCTCGACACCACAGAAATCAGTTACCGGATCGAACGCCTCCTGAAAGAGGCACAAAAGCAGATCATCTTGATCAGCCCTTATCTCAAGCTCCGGCCCAGAGTGCGGGAGCTGATCGAGGACGCAGTTCGACTCGGCGTCCGCGTCCACGTCGTCTATGGCAAGAAGGAGGCGTGCGACGGTGCCGACCAGCTCCGCGCCATGGCCGGAGTCAAGTCACGTTCTGCAAGAACGTCCACGCGAAGTGCTACTTGAACGAGACGGTCGGATCGTCACGAGCCTGAACCTTTACGACTTCAGCGAAGCGAAAAACCAGGAAATGGGCGTGCTCTTCGACCGCGCGACCGATCCCGAGTTGTATGAGCGAGCCGCCGAGGAGGCGGAGCGAATCATTCGCATCAGCGGCGGGATCACCGAGACCGCGCCGCAAATCCCAGCGGCTGCAGCCAGAATCGAGGAGCCCGCAGCGGAATACGGGAAACTGACGACAGCCAAACTCGCTGCCAAGCTCGGAGTGCAGACGACACAACTATTCAACAAACTGATCGGCCGCGGCTATCTGGAACTACGCGGTGGCGACAAGCACTACATCACCCCGCAGGGGCGCGAAGTCGGCGGCGAATTCCGGATGGGAAAAGGGCCGTACTTCCTCTGGCCTGCTGATCTGAGGCCTTAGGCGTCGGGAATAAACGTCAGCGTGCCCGGCTTCGCTTTTGGCAAGATCGCCAGCAGTTGATCGATCAGCGGACGAGTATCTTCCAGCCGATTGGACTTCGCCCGTAATGCGATCACCGCGATTGTATAACGCGCCATATTCTGCTGATGCACCATGTTGCCATCCATCGTGACAAGCACGTCGAACCCCGCCTCGATCGCTTTTCTTAGCAGTTCGCCGTTCTGGATTCCGGCCCATCCCAGCAGAGGCACCGACTCAACCTGATGCCCGGGCAGATCACGCCGCAGACGCCAGTCGAGGTTTTCGTCCAGCAGGATACGCATCAGCGCGCGGCGAGAACGTGCGCCCGGGATTCCTCGAGCAGCGCGATGACTTGCTCGCGCTTCACGCTCGGGAAGCCCTCGAGAAACTGCTCGATCGAGTCTCCCGCTTCCAAGTGATCGAAGAGGCTCTTCGCCGGCACGCGTGTCCCTGCAAAGACCGGTTCGCCTCCGAGCACATCAGGGTCTTGCGTGACGACATCGCTCATGGAGGAACGCTAATCCCTCTTTTCCAGAAACGCTATTTCTTCAATCCTCCGCGGCAAGGCGGGGCCGGTCAGAGAAGCTTGTCGACGTTGCGTAGGCTCGCGACGAGCGGCTGGAAATCCGGGCTGCACGATTCTCAGACTGACCCCAGGGCTTCTGCCAGGGCTTCTGCCCGAGATTACGAGACTGCCCCCGCTCACTCATCCCCTAATCTTTCTATGATCATGTTTAGGCGGACTCCCAATTTTCAGGCACTAGTGCCGGAGGCTTGGTCCAAGGATTTTCGACAAGGGCATCTTGAAACCATTCGTCGCGCAGGTTTGCGTGCTCAGTGACGATGATCTGGAAGCCTGGCGCCTCATCGGCCGCAAAGCGATGAAGCATCTCAAACAGCTTTCGCACTTTCTCAAGGTCGGAATCTCTTTCCGTTTCTTCCACTGAGCCAGAGGCAGCGATATAAATTTGCTCCGATGGGAAATATACCTGCGTAGGCTGGTCGATGAACAGGAAGGACGGCATCGGCTTCTTGTTATTGGAAGTGAAGTGATGCAATGCTAACATTGCGCCCAAGTGGTAGGCCAAATGATTGGCGCCCCCGCCCGTCTTGTTCATCGGGACCGGCCTTTCAGGTCTGTCCGCAACAATCGTCAGATGGCTGAGGTCGAGTCTAAACGGAAACTGTGAGAATTCGGCTTCGAGTTCCTGAACGTAGCGACTAATGCGATTCGAGATAATGTTTAGGAGCGATGCTAGACGCTCCTCGCTATCGTCTGCGCCGGAGTCGCGTTCGAGCTGCGCGACCAGCTTTTGCAATTCATCTACCCGCGCATTGAACGCCGTCAGGTCATCGTCTGGGCGATACGTTTCGAGAAAAAGGCTGATGCGTCCGACCGTTCTCGCCGCGGCAGCGTTACGGCTGCCCATTTCTGCGATCGCCGCGTTTGCCGTTATTGCCGCTGCCAATTCCTCTTCTTTGCTCTGCAGCCTTTGATTCAGGTCTCCTATCTGTTCTGCGACCTTTTGCGTGAATTCCACCAAGTGTGGCCGCTCTCCCACGACGGCCTTCAATTCTTGATTCAGTGACTGAAGCTCGCCGATCAGAGATGCCCCAATAGGCGTTTCGAGTCCAAGATTCTCAGGTGCGAACGGCCATTGCCATTCTCCCGATTCCGGGTGCGACGGCAGAGCATGAATGGATTCAAGGCGACTTTTTTGCTCCTCTGCTTCGTTTGTAAACCCATCTTCTTCTCTCAGCGAACATCTGAGTCGCCCGGAGCGTCTGGTTGGCCGTTACTCGCTCCCTTCGAATGGCCGCGATGTTGTCTTCCAATTCAGCGATGCGACGTGTGTCTTCGTCGGGAATGCGAGCAGGCCTCCAAGAGGTGATCTCGGACAACGTAGCCAACGCGGCGGCGGTTGTTTCGGGAGCAGGACCGCGGGCCAGAATTCCCACCTGCTGCGCTTCCGTCAAGAGACCCAAAGCCCGAACATTGAGCTGCTCGCTGAACTCTGTCGCCTCGGCGAGTTGCTTTTGGGCGATTTTCAAATCGCGTTTCGCCGCTCTCAATTTGAATTCAAGTTCCAGTCTATCGTCGGGTGCAACGCCAAGAAGGATCGGCAGCGTGTCCCTGATCGCCTGCGGCATGAACTGTTCATTCTGCCGGTAGAACAACTGCTCCTTATTGGCGATCAGACCCTGCTTTTGAAAAAGATAGAAGTAGGTGTGCTTGATTGTCGCATCGAAGGAATCCCGACTGCTCTCCTGGGAAACCTGCGTGCGATTCGCGGGGATTCCGAGAAGGCCGGAAAGGAGCGAAACCACCGTTTCATCATTCGCATTTTGAGCGAGCTCGCTGAACGGTGGCGGCTCAACGGACGCTCCTCTTCTGATCATTGCCCGCGAGCAGCTTGTCGCATTGGGCGCCGGAGCGGGCTTGGCGATTAAGACCTGTTCGCCCGGAAACTGATAGATGACTGCGTACCAAGCGACCTTGTCTCGGATCGGTCCCTCCGGGATGTTAAAGTCACTCTGCCCCATGCAATACTCCACGATGTCCGAGAGCGCGGATTTCCCTGTGGAAGAACGTCCGGTGACAATGTTCAGCCCGGCAACCTTGAAGGAAATCCGCCGCATTTCTCCGCCGTGGCTATAAATGATGATGTCTCTGATGTTCATGGTCGGATTCCCAGCGTTGTGTAAATGGTCGCCCTGTCGTTGATCAACGCCAGCTTACGCCCCAAAGAGCGGGCGACGGATTGGCAGTCCTTGCTGTCCTGCGAGCCAGCGATTGTCCTCCTCACCGTGCCGCTGTGGACCCCAATGCCTCCAGCGTTGTCCACTTTAATGACGCCACCCGCCATCAGGTAACCAAACGCCTCCATCGTGTAAGGCACGAGGCCGCGTGCGCGTTTGGCCAAATCCACGCGGATTTCAGGATGCTCTTGCAGAATAGTCGTGAGATAAGCGCGATTCGCTTCCTTGATCTGTTCCCTGGTCCGCTTGTGAAGACATAGTGGCAGGATCAAGAGTGTCAGCGAGAAAGGCATTGGGCGGCCGACCTCTTCGCTGAATCCCTCGACCCCACGAGCCAAGACAAGCCCACAGAATGCGGGATTGAAGAGATTGCGGATTTCACGAGGCCGTTCGCTCCAGAGCTTCATGATATCTTCCCGCGTAGAATTTCCTCGATCCTGTCCTGAAAACGCGGATGCCAATGCACCCGCGGCTCGTCATCATTCGCCAGCATGTGGTAGCTGCCCATGTGGACGAACGTGGCGCTCACCTGCGGACGAATGCGAAGGTTGGAATGGTCGCTGGTAGTGAGCCGGTTGATCAGCTCCCTGCCGGTCGATTGCAGCAGTTCCTCCGGAGCATCGTCTTTCAGTTCCTCAAACACGATCTCTCGAAGGCGTGTCCACTCTTCGACGAGGCGGTCATCGTATGTTTCCAACTCTCCGGAAAGATCGGCGATTTCGCGCAGCCATGAGTTGCGCTGCTGAAAAGCACGGTAGTAATCGAGGATCGCCCGTTTGATCCGGTCCGACTTCAAACCGATCGCTCTCAATTGTCGCACGAAGTAGCGCTCGTCGGTTTCGGGCGACACGCCCTCCTTGGGCTCGGCATCATGGAAGTCGATGGGAAGGTTGTCCTCGCGAAACTGCTCCGCGATGGCGGCCAGTTTCTCGGAGACCTCAAGCCCCCTCATTGGCTCAACCCGCTTGTTGGTGAGAATTTCAATGAAGGCATTGTTCCACCAGCCTTCGAGGCGCTCATACACGGGCACCCGGAACTGCTCGCGAATCGGCCGGAAGCGCTCGTTCATGATCAGCTTCGGGATGCCTTGGATTCGCTCCTGAGAATCAAAAATCGTGATGCGGCGGAAAAAGCCCGCCCATTTGTCCTCGGGAAGCTTTGCGAGGAGGTCCTTGGTCTTTTTGATCAGTTTGGAATCCGAGCCTGCCAGGACTTTGCGAACGCGCTTCGGCAACTCATCGTCCTTCTCCTTACTGGGTAGAAACACCTCTAGGAAGGAACCGACAACCACCTTTCCCGTGGTCAATAGAAAGAACGAAATGGGCTCCGTGGAAATGTCGTTCTTGAGGTAGTAATCCAACCAAATCCGCACCGATTTCCAGAAGTCGGGCGAGAGATCGGTCAGCGCATCGCCGGGCGCTTTGTGCTTGAGAGACGCCAAGATTCGACCTTCCTCAGGATCGGAAAAATCAACGTCATCGTCTTTCTCGATGAAGCAGGCGGTTTGCTCCGGAAGGCGCAGTGTCTGAAACAGCGCGTATCGGAATTGGTAGAGGTAACCGAGAGCTTGCTCGCCTGCGGAAAACGGATTTTCTGGGCTAGACACAGAAAATTCCCCCGCTTCCAACATTCTCGTCGGTCAGCCCCGCTCCGTTTGAGACTTCCAAACCTTGCAGGGGAGCTTCTTGGTGACGTCGTTGTCGCCCCCCGAAGACTTCGCGGCAGATGTGGAAGACGGCCTCGGCGTGGGAGTCGTCTTTGCAGAAGACGAGGGTCTCCGGGACGAGGCTGCGGCCGTCCGGGGTGACGAACTGCTGGAATGGAAAGCCCGGTCGTTGCGACGCATCCGTTACGGGAAAGCCCGGCCGTTGCTTCGCATTTGAAGGCCCGGCCTCAGCTTCGACTGCGTTACGGGTTACGGCGGCCATAGCCTGGCGTCCGAGATTGGCGCGATCGTTTTGCGGAGTCGGCATGCGAGCCGTCGTTTTAGCGGGCTGGTGCGGAAGATACCAGAGGATTTGAGCCCGGGACGTGGTGGGTGGCACGGATTTAGCAGCAATGACCGGTATGGATCTGCATCAACTATGGCCTCTGATCGCCATCGTCCTGGTCGTGCTGGCGTTGGCGACACTGGCCAAGTTCTTAAAGGCGCCGAGCTCTGGAACGCCCGCCTATGAAAAAAACGGCCCTCTTTTCAGTCCGGCAGAGCGTTCGTTTCTCGGGGTCCTGGAGCAAGTCTTCGCAAGTGATTATTGGATCATCGGGAAGGTGCGGCTGGCAGATGTGATCAAGCCGCGGAAGGGACTTTCCAGTTCCGCACGCGTCTCCGCCCAGAATCGGATCAACTCCAAGCACGTCGATTTCGTTCTGTGCGACCCGCGCTCACGCGAGGTGGTCGCAGTTGTGGAGCTGAACGACGCCAGCCATGAGCGCACGTCGCGCAAGGAGCGTGATGCGTTTGTCGTCGGCGCATTGAAGGCGGCGGGGATTCCGTTCGCCCAGATTCCGGCGCAGAAATCCTATGCACCCGAGGAAGTGCGGCGACAGATCCTGGGGGCGATAACACCATCGGCTTGAGTGTCGCAACGAGGTGTATCCGAGGAGATACCGCCGGGTTTCGGCTTGTCTCAACGCGGCAGAATTCCGTAGAAAAAAGCAGGTCGCGTTTCATGCTCGCAAACTTGTGCGGTCTCGGTTTTGGCCTGCTCTCGGTGGCGATGATGTTGCCGATGTCGTTCCCGGATAAGACGGCGGCGCGCACCGCGGCGTTTTTTTAACCGGTTCGCGATCGGGTTCGTAGTGTGTCTGATCGATATCCCCTGCTCCGGCTGGCGGTTCTTCCAGCCGCAACGCGGCGACCCATACCAGCCCAGGGCAACGCCCTGGGTATGGCGTCAACAAACGAATCAAGCCCTGAAAGGGCGATCCATCCGCCAGCGGCGCGCGGAGGCGCCGCGGTTCTCTGTTATCCGTGAATGGTTATTGGGGGGAGGAAGCAATGCGGAGTGCGGAAGGCGGATTGCGGAGACGGGGCAGCGCAGTGCCGCGGCTACAGCGGACTGGCTTTAGGGCGTTGCCCCAGGCTGGTATGGGGCGCGCCGTTGGCGCTCAAATGCAGCACCAGTTCACGCATGCCGTCGAAGCTGGCGGGTCCCGCAGCGAAAAGCCGGGAATCATTGGCGAATGAGGCGCTCATATTCGTCGTGCGGGCCGATCCAGAACCAAAAGAGCGTCCCTTCGTGAAAGCGGCCCAGAGCGCGCCAACCGCGCGAGATTCGAACCGACCAATATTCGCCTTTTCGCTCGAAGCGGAGCGAGGAATGCCGGGGATTTTTTTGCCACAAGCGCCAGGCTTTGCCGGCTTGCCGTTGCACCCCGGTCGGAAGCGTCGCGTAAGCGGTCCAGAAGCTAGGAGTCGTGGATGACTTCATCGAGCGGCTTGACCCGACCGGCCTTGATGTCGGCGCTCGCCTGCTCCCAAAGATGATCGAGCCGGCCCGCCTTGGCGTCCGCTTCGATCTGGCGATCCCAGGCGTCGTCGAAGTCGATGTCAGCGAGCTGTTCGAGAAAGTCGCTTTTCTGCCGTTCGTCCAGACGCTTCACGGCCTCGATGATTTCCGTAACGCTGCCCATGAGCGGAAGCCTAGGCCACTGGCGCGGAAGGGGAAAGTTCGAATTGCTGATATTCCGCATTTCAGATTTCTGATTGCGAAGGATGCGCGGCTCGGGCGGTTAGTTCATCGGGACGGTCGACGGCACGGATCCACGCGTTCGTGTCAAAGAGGTAGGTCATCGTTGAGCGCGTTCCACTGCTCCAAGGGCTCGGGATCGTCCCAGCCCGGAAGCAAAGTGATCGTGCCGCGGAGCGAGGCGAAATATTCGGCCATGTTGACCGGAGCGCTGGCCTGCCTCTTCGTCAGCTCCGAATCGATGGCGCTTCGCAGCGCTTCCAACTCGGCCGGCGAAAGCTGCGCGATCTCGGATTGAAGCTCAGTCAACGACATTAAGGAATGCTAGCAACCGCGCGGGCGGATGACAGTGCGAGCCGCCGTATCAATCGGCGGCTAGGAAACGCCACCCCAATGGACAAGAAACGCCTCGACCGAGCGAGGCGGCTACAAGGAAGGGCGAGACGCGGATTTAGCGCGTTTTCTCGAGCAACTTGAATCTGGGAGCGGCGCGCGGGGGCGCCGCGGTTCTCTGTTATCCGTGAATGGTTATTGGGAAATGCGGATCGCGCCGTAACGCGGGTCAAGGAGCGGCCGGGCTTTCCAATGCGGAAGCGATGATCAGAAGGATTTGTCGAAATCCTGATGGCTGCCAATCCACAGCCAGGTCACAATCTCGCCGTCGCGCTGGCAGACGGCGCGGTAGCCGTCGCCAAAGCGGGCGGACCAAAATTGATCTGGTCCCCGGAGCTTTTTGAAGCGGAGGCTGGGATAATCCGGCTCGTCGCGAAAGCGGAGAAAGGCGAGGCGCGCTTGGCGACGCACTCCGGCGGGCAAAGCGTGATAGAGCGTCCAGAAGTCGCTGGTCGCCCGCGAAATCACAATTTCGAGTAGTCGAGTGGCTCGGGCGACTGGGCGGCGACGGATTTTTCGGCCCAGCGGGCGAAGCGTGCCATGCGATCGGGGTCGTTAAACCGCTCTTCCCAGCCCGCCTCTTCTTCCTGGATGCGGCCGCGCTCTTCCTCTTCGCGCAGGAAGAGTGCGTATTTGAGGACGGCGCGTTGGGCCGCGGCGGGAAGCGCACGGACCGTTTCCAGTAACGCAGAGTCTGGGTCTTCCGGCACGATGGGTAGCGTATCCTCGCGGGATAAGGGCGTCAATGCGGCGCGGGGACACGCCGCGGTTCATCGTTATTTGTGAATGGGAGCGCGGCTGGCGCCGCGCGGTTCTCTGTTATCCGTGAATGGTTATTGGGAAATGCGGATCGCGCCGTAACGCGGGTGAAGGAGCGGCCGGGCTTTCCAATGCGGAATGCGGATTGCGGAGACGGGGCAACGCAGTGCCGCGGCTACAGCGGACTGGCTTTAGGGAACACGCTCTCAGCCATAGGGCGATGCAGGACGGCCGGGCCCGAGATGCAACAATTCCGCGAGCGTCGCCGCAAGCCGAGCGAATTCCTCCCCGGTCAATGCTCCGAGCCGCCGCTCAAAGCGCGGCAGCGAAACGGGCTGGACCTGCTGCAGATGAAATGCACCCGGCTTGAGAAACGGCTTGGGGATGGCGAACTCCCATCGGTTGCCGCGCAAGGCGGTGGTGTGCGGCACGATGACGATGAGTGCCAACTCATCGGGCGTCGGGTAATCGCTCAGGATCAGACACGGGCGGACCTTGGCCGTCATGCCGAGATCGACGACCCAAACCTCAGCGGGCGCCGGCCTGGCCATCTGACTCTTCCATCGCGTCGAGCAGCCCGAATCGCTCGTCCGCCCGTTGGTCGGCTTCGCGAAGCAGCGTGCCTTCTTCGTCTTCCACCTCAAAAAGCCGACGCACCAACTCACGACGTTCATCACGTTTGAGTTCGGGCAATGCCTTTACGATTTCGGCAAGACTCATGGCCTCGACACTAATTTCGCGAGCTTTCGTTAGCGAACAAAAAGGTTGATCGATAGGCCGAGCTTCGAGGACCCCCGGGCTTTACCCAGCGGACGGGCTGTGGTGTATTCGTTCCGCACGGATCTTGGGTGGGGACGTTGAGTTCATCGGGCGGATGCGCGTCGTAATTGTCATCTTCCATTCTTCGCGCGAAACATGATGCGAAATGAGCGCGCGCTTCTTTCATAATCGTGGCCGCAAAGAGATGGATGCGGTGGCGCCAGGGCCCGATCGTGCTCCCCTCGCCTTCCATCGCCGGCTCGACGGCTATGCTCCCACGCCGCTGCGTGATGCGCCGGAAATCGCGCGCGTCGCTCGGCGTTGGCGAGGTGCTGTTGAAAGTGGAAGCGCAGCGCTTCGGCCTGCCCGCATTCAAAATCCTCGGCGCCTCGTGGGCCATCTATCGCGCGCTTTGCAAACGCGCTGCCCGATCTGCGCGACGACTGGCAGACGTTCGAGGAACTCGTCGCGCGCGTCGCCGCGCTCAAGCCGATGACGCTTGCCACCGCGACCGATGGCAACCACGGCCGCGCCGTCGCGCACATGGCGCGCAGGCTTGGCTTCAGCGCGCGCATTTTTGTTCCCGCCCACACCGCGCCAGCGCGCATCGAGGCCATCGCGGGCGAAGGCGCACACGTGGAAATTGTGGACGGCACTTATGACGACGCCGTCGCGCTTGCCGCGGCCGAGGCGAGCGATCGTTGTCTCGTCATTTCCGATACTTCGTGGCCCGGCTACGAAGAGGTGCCGCGCTGGGTCATGGAGGGCTACTCGACCATCTTCTGGGAGATCGATGATGAGCTCGCGCGCCGCGGCGAACGCGGGCCCGACTTGGTCGCAGTGCAGACGGGCGTGGGCGCGCTCGCGGCGGCGGTCGTGACGCATTACCGACAAGCGGATCGCGTCCCGCCGCCGGCCATTGTGAATGTGGAACCACTGCGCGCCGCGTGCGTCCTCGCGGCGATGGAGGCCGGCGAAATCGTCACCGTCCCCGGACCACACGATTCCATCATGGCGGGTTTGAATTGCGGCCGCGCGTCCATTCTGGCGTGGCCGATCATGGCCGCGGGCGTGGATGCGTTTCTCGCGGTGCACGATGAACGCGCGCGTGAGGCGATGCGTTTGTTAGGCGCGAGCGGCATCGTCGCGGGGGAAACTGGCGCTGCCGGGCTCGCCGGTTTGCTCGAGCTCCTTACCGGCCCCGAGCGCGCCAGGAATCGCGCCGCCCTTGAGATCGACGACAACACGCGCGCGCTCGTCCTCATCACCGAAGGCGCGACCGATCCGGAGGCCTACGCCGAAATCGTCCAGACGTCGTGAACCTCCCTGATTATCTCCGCGCTGCGCAACGCGCGCTCATCTTCACCGGCGCTGGCATTTCCACCGGCAGCGGCATCCCGGATTTTCGCGGACCGAACGGCGTCTGGAAGCGGCGCCAGCCGGTTTATTTCCAGGACTTCATGACTTCGGAAGCGGCGCGGATCGAACATTGGGATTACAAATTGGAGGCGCACACTGCATTCCGCGACGCGCGACCGAATGTCGTCCACGAAGCGATTGTGCGTCTCGAACGCGCCGGAAAACTCTGCGCCGTCGTCACGCAAAACATCGATGGTCTGCATCGTCTCGCCGGCACGAGCGAGGAAATGCTGGTGGAAATCCACGGCACCAACGCGCTCATCGAATGCCAGACCTGCCACGCGCGCAGCGAGCCCGCGCCGCACTTTGCGCATTTCGCGCGCACGCGCCGCCCGCCCGTGTGCGGGTGCGGCGGGTTCCTGAAACCGGCTACGATCAGCTTCGGCCAGAACCTGGACGCCCGGGAGTTGGAGCGCGCCGGGCAGGCGGCACGCGCAGCCGATCTCGTCATCGCGCTCGGCTCCACCTTGTCGGTCCATCCGGCCGCTTCCTTCCCTCTCCTCGCTGCCGAACGCGGCGCGCCCTACATCATTATCAATCGCGGTTCGACCGATCACGATGGCCATCCGCGCCTCACACTTCGGCTCGAAGGCGAGGTCGGCGAAACGTTCCCGCCCGCCGTAGCGGCCGCGCTCGCTTCGTGATCTGCGCGATCCTTGCGTAACACGATTGACCCCGGGGGACGGAATGGCATGATGGTGGCCATTGCCGCCCATGCCGACCTCAGATCCAAATAACGTTTATGCGCCCGAGGGCGCGATCGATCTCCACGTCTCACCCGAGCTGCGCGCGTCCCTGCGTGAATTAATCGATCGCAAACCGAAGCGACTGGTGATCGATCTCTCGCGCGTTCCCTACATCGATAGCTCGGGCTTGGCCGTGCTCATCGGCGCCATGCAAAGCATGCAACACGAAGGCGGTGTTTTCCGCCTGGCCGGCGCGCAGCAAACGGTCATGACCATTTTGGAGAGCGCGCGGCTCGATCAGTATTTCCACCTTTTCCCTACGGTGGAAGAGGCGCTCTCCGCGCCCGTGAAAGCGTAGCCGCTCTGTCCTAAGCAGCGCGCGGCGCGGCCAGCGCTTGCGTGAGTTTCTCCGAAACTTCTGCGACCGCGATCAAGTCCATCGCGGCCGGAAATGGCACCCGCGTATTCCAGGCGCAGGTCTCAGGATCTTTGTGCAGAATCGTGCGGACGGCGCGCGGGAAAGCATCGACGCAATACTCGAGCTGACGATACGGCCCCGTCATCTCCGGACGCGCCACCGCGTAGAGGCCCACCACGGGTGTGCCGACTGCACGGCCGATATGGACGGCCGCAGTGTCCGGTGTCACGACCGCGCGCGCCTGTCGCAGAACGAGCGCGAGCTGCTTCGGCGTGGTGCGTCCCACCAGATCGTGAATAGAAACGCCGGCCTGCTCCATCACCGTGGCGGCGAGGGCGCGTTCGGCCGCGGCCGGGCCGCCGGTCAGCACCACGGCCAGCCTGCGTTCGCGCACGATCTCGCGCGCCAGCGCGGCGTAGCGCTCCGTTCGCCAGGTGCGTTCTGGTTTGCTCGCCATGGGATGGATGACCACGAACGGCTCCGCCGGCAACGGTGGCGGCACGATCTCTTGCAACGGCAGCGGCCATTCGACGACGTGTTGCGCGGGCGGTACGCCCATCGCCTCGGCGAAAGCCAGAAAGCCTTCCAACAAATGTTCGCGCCGCGGCCGGATGCGCTCGCGCACAAACCAGCCGTGGAAATCCCGCGCGCGCTCGTCATCGAAACCGATCCGACGTTGTGCCGGAATGAGCGCCTGGAGGATGTTCGCGCGATAACTCGCCTGCGCTGCGAGCACGACATCGAAGCGCCGCCCTCGCACCCGCCGCCAAAACTTCGCGTAATCCACGACGCCCCGCGGCTTCGGCACCACGAGAAATTCCACACCCGGAAAACCCTCGAGCAGCGCGTGACTCTCCGGGCTGATCACCCAGGTGAGGCTCGCGTTTGGGAAAGCGCGCCGCAGCGTTTCGACCAAGGGCAGAGCAAGCACGACGTCGCCCAAAGCCGACAACCGCACCAGACAAATGCTGTCCGGCGCGCTCATCGTGCCGCCCTGTGGGAAAGCTGCTCGGTCATGCGCGACTGTTCCCGCGCAAGATCGGACTTCCAGCGGAATAACTTTCCGGCAAAGCTGCTCTCACCTCCCCGCCCACATTATGATCCGCGCATTCTTTCTCCTCCTCGTCCTTCCTGTTCTCGCACTCGCACAAGGGGAGTCTGCTCCCGCCAAAACCGAGCGTGTCGCGTTCTCGCAATATTGTTTCTGGACCGGCGAGATGACCTTCGGCCAAATCGACGGCGTGGTGCGAACCGAAGCCGGATTCCTGGGCGGACATGAAGTGACGTTGGTCGATTATCTGCCCGGCCGCGTTTCGCTGGCCGATCTCGTGCGCAAGGCGAAAGCTGGCGGCGTGGCGGATCAGATCCACTTCTCCGCCGGCGCTTCGCATCCGTCCGCAGCGACGCTCGGGCTGGGCGAGGGTGCACCGCTCGATCGCAGTTACCGCCCGGCGCCGGCGAGCGATCAGAAGAAGCAGCTCGAAGGCACGCCCTTCGCCCGACTTCAGCTCACGCCCGAGCAGGCCACGAAAGTGAACGCCTTCGTGCGCCAGAATCCCGCGAAAGCGCTTGAATGGCTTTCACCGGCGCAGCGCGACCAACTCAAGGCCAGGTAGATCGCCGCTGCTAGAGCGCGGTTGCGCGGAGCGTTTTCGGAGAGGGCATCGAGTCCCAAGCCATCAGCGCCGCCTCTGTTTGCTCTCCGTTCGCTTTCAACCAGGCGTCCGCCTCGTCGTCCACTTTCTCGCCGTAGATACGGTGCGAATAAACCAGCGAGCAGCCCTCGCCGTCGATCATCTTCAGGCGTGCGAAAACCAGTTCGAAAAATCCGGGCCGCGCAAACGCTACCGCGATCAAATGCTCCGCGGGCCGATCCGGCGTCGCCGGTTTCGAGTTCGTCCGTAGCACCCGGGCGCCGTGCTTCTTGTAGTTCTCCAGCACGGCATTCGCCGTCGTCGCCAGCGCTTCGCCATCGTGCACACTCGGGTAGCCGTTCACCGTCATCATGTCTGTCCAATGTTCGAGATCCTCCTGTTGCTCCGGGGTGAACTCGTGCTGATCCGCTTGGGACCAGCGATGAAAATATTTCGCTTCCTTGAACGCGAAGGCCGCCGCGGGCGTCTCATTCGCCGCATGCACGAAGATTCCGCCGCACAGAACCACCAAGAGCGCGCAGAACGTATGGTGAAGACGCGGTCGAATTACTGCCGGGAGTCTTTGCAGGGTCAGGTTCTTCACAAACAATTCCATGGGGAGTAATTGCCGCATCTTCGTTTTATAAAAGCAATGATACATTCTACCTCAAGCCACTCGCACGAAGAGTGCTCTAGCGAGGCCAAAGCACACGTCCATTCATGAACTCTCAAGAGAAAATCGCCCACCTCGCACCTCTGGCCCTCGCATGGTCCAAGGCGCAGGAAGCCTTGATCTTGCGATACGGCTTCCCTCTCGGTGCAACCCAGGTCGACGATGCTCGCCGCGCCGGCGTCCAGGACCCTGAGCGCGTTCGGCTACTCGTGGTGGATCGGATCCCGCTTCCCGACGATCCGGATTTGGCCGAGGCTGCCGGTCGCGCGCAGATCATCACTACTGCTTCGCGCGCCGTCACTGTCGGTCACGGCATTATTCTGCGCGCCGATAGCTGGAAAGATCGCGAGCTGCTCATCCATTCCCTCGTCCACGTCGCCCAATGCGAACGCAGCGGCGGCCTCGAAACCTTTCGTTGAAGAATACATCTCCAACCGAGCCACTTCCGCGGAATTTAGTGTCGGCTCGCTGGAAGATGAAGCGCGCCAGCTGGCCCGCCAAATCTGCGACGAAGACAAGGCGACGCTGTCGAGCGCCCGCCGCGCAGATTAGCGGGACGATCGCTAATCTTTGAGCGAAGCCACGCTCTCGCCTTCTGCCAGGTTCGGAGGCTTCGCTACTTCGCCGCGCTCTTCGCTGTCGTCGGCGCGCTCTTCTTAGCCGCGGCCAGACGCTCGGTCTTCTTCCGGCGCGAGGCCCGCTTTTTCACATTATCTCTGCCTTGGCTGTTTCCCATAAGATCACAAACTCACTCGGCATTCATCCGTTCCCAAATGGTTTCGCAGCCGCCGCGTGAAATTCTTCCAACGCCTTCGCCCGCTACTCCGCCGCCGCGCCGAAGAAGATCCGGCTCACTTTGCCCTTCTCGAAATTGAAAATGATCCCGCCATAGACCGATCCTGCCACGAAGGAGCTGCCCTTCGCCGGTTCATCTGGGTCGACGTGTTTCGCGTAGGCTTTGCGCACAGCCGCCTCGGGGCTGCCGATCGTGATCCCCGCTTTTGTCGCCAGCGTGCACGGCGCCGAGGCGACGAAGCTGGCCAACTTCCGCGCGCCCGATCGATTTACACCCGCGCTCATCGAGAGCTCAAGCCCCTGCGCCGGATAGCGCCAGATCTCCACATATTCTCCGTCCGCGTCTTGATGGACCAGCGGGCCCTTCTTCGCCGGCGCTCCCAGCAGCTTTAGCACTTCCTTCTCCGTCAGCTCCAGCCGCAGTCCGCCCAGATTCTCCGCGCGCAGCATTGCCGTCGTCGCCTCCTCCGGGTTCGGCGTCGGCGAGGCCGCGCAAAGTATGAGAACGGGCACGAGCCAGAGAAACTGCAGCTGCTTCATATTGGGAACCAGCGTCCAGGCTAGCCGCCCCCCGCCCGCGGCGTCAATGCCGTGGACTGGTCGCTCGCCTGCCGTTTCCGCCAGCTCACCCGATGCAGCAGCAGCGCCAAAAGCCAACCGCACGAGGCCAACGCGCCGGCCGGCAGCGTCACCAACATCAGCCAGCCCAGCACCCCCATGGTGTAGAGCGTCTCGCCATAGTCCGTGCCGTTGATGATGCACGGATGCATCGAGCCTTCATCCACCCGGCAGCCGTAGGCGTTCGCGATCATTCCGCAGGCCACCACGGATGCGACCGGCGCCAGCGTTACCGCCACGATCAAAAAAAGGATCACCCAATAGATGATCCACGGGAATTTTCGCGCTCGTTTTGTGGGCATGTTCATCGTCTCGGCTGAACCGGGCACAGCGTATGCCCGAATGGGACCGCGGAGAAGCCCCTGCTTGTATTCGCCTCCCCCGGAGCGCAGCATGGGGCCAGGGAACGCACGATGCGGCTCCCCGAAACCTCAAACACAGAAGAATACGAACCTATGAAAACATCCACTCCTCTGCTTCTTGCCCTACTCGTCCTCGCCGTGGCGGCACCCAATGTCGCCCGCGCCCAGTCCCCGCAAAATCCCATCCTGATCAGCAGCGCGCCCTACACCATCACCCAGAGCGGTTACTATCGCCTCAGCACCAACCTCAACTTTGATCCAGGCAATAACAACGCAGTTAACATAATCACGGTCAACGCTTCCAACGTCACGATCGACTTCAACGGCTTCTACATCGCCGGCCCCGTCGGCAACACCGCTCAGCAGGTCAC
Organism: uncultured Verrucomicrobiae bacterium; assembly: GCA_963788065.1. Classification (GTDB taxonomy): domain Bacteria; phylum Verrucomicrobiota; class Verrucomicrobiia; order Chthoniobacterales; family UBA10450; genus JACCTI01. The sequence continues at coordinate 17,927 of CAWBFF010000006.1, read as the reverse complement.
CGGCATCTTTGCCAACGAACGCTCGAACGTCACCATCACCAACGGCACCATCGCGTATTGTTTCCGCGGCGTGCAGCTCACCGGCAACGGCAGTACCACCACCAATAACGTCGGCCACCGCATCGAAAAGATGCGCGTGACCTACTGCTACCGCATCGGCCTTGAAGTGGATAACGCCCCTGCCACCCTCATCACCCAGAATCAGATCAGCCAGATTGGCGGCACCTCCGCCAGTACAAGCTTCACCCTCGGCATCTATGTCTTCGGGAGCGGCGGCACCGTCGCCGACAATGTCATCACGAAGGTTTCGAATTCGGTGGGCGGGACTTCGAACTACGGAATCTCGACCGGGTCAGCCAGCTTTGTTGTGCGCAATACCATCGCCAATACGAACATCGGCGTCGAATGCCTCGGCAAATATCAGGCTAACCTCACCTTCGGCTGCACTACACCCTTTGCCGCAGGTGGCACCGACGCCGGCCTAAACAACTAAGAGCTCACCCTCATTCGCGGCGGTTGGCCCGCGCCGGACGGGCCAGCCGCTAGCTGATCAAAAGCAGGCGCGGCGGATCGCCGGGGCGCGTGCTTGGCGCGCGATGTAGGCACGGCGGCACCGCGCTTCCCGGCCAATCCACCGCGAGGCGCCAGAGATTTCCCACGCCGAAGGAATAGGGGCGCGCCTCGGGGTTCGGTGCGTAGTGCAGATCGTAGCAATGTTCGTGGAGCGCTTCGCGAAACTCCGCATCATCCTCCTCCGCGCCCAGGAATTTCAAAAGCTCCGCGCGAATCTCCGGGATCTCCACCCGCTTACGCGCCTCCTCATTCCGCAGCCCCTCGCTCGCCGGTCCGTAGTAAGTGCAAAGCCACGTCTCTGCCTCGATCGGCGCGCTATCGGCGTGAAATGAAAATACATCCGTTCGCACCGGCCCCGGCTCTTCGTCGCGCGGATAGCTATGAATGCAGTTCAACACCGGATCGCGGCCTTGCTCGCGCAGCTGCCGCAGATCATCCAACATGAAATGGACCGCCGCTCGGCCCGCCACACTCAGCGTTAGGCCGAGGAGGCGTTCCTCCTCCAGCGTCTCGATCCCCTCCCCGCCCCCTAGCTTCGCCACTACCTCGCCGAAATCCTCCGTCAGCAGGCGCGGCCAGCAAAGCGCATTCACCCCGTCGGCAAACGGCGTCGCAATCTGCTCGGCAAAGCTGCACACCGTCTTAATTCGAAAATAATCACGCGGCTCGATCGCACACTTTCCAAAATGGATCGGCCGCTGTCGAGGCGCGAACAAAGCCTCTTCAGGCTTGCTAGCGACCGCCCCGCGTTGTTACCCTCGACGCAGGGAGCGCGCCACGCGGTCCCATTCTAACCTCGGTAACTACTTCTCCATAGCACCATGAACCCAAGAAAAATCCTGACCCTCCTCTGCGTTGGCGCAGTTTCGCTCCACGTTGCCCGCGCCCAGTCCCCGCAGAATCCGATCCTGATCAGCAGCGCGCCCTACACCATCACCCAGAGCGGCTACCACCGCCTCACGACGAATCTCAACTACGACCCGGGCAGCAACAACGCGGCCAACATCATCACCGTTAACGCCTCCAACGTCACGATCGACTTCAACGGCTTCTACATCGCCGGACCCGTCGGCAACGCCGCCCAGCAGGTCACCGGCATCTTCGCCAACGAGCGCTCCAATATCACCATCACCAATGGCACGATCGCGTACTGCTACCAGGGCATCCTCATCATCGGTAACGGCCTCTCCACGACCAACAACGTCGGCCACCGGATCGAGAAAATGCGCATCCCGCGTTGCTACTACAAAGGCATCGATGTCGAGAACGCTTTAACCGCCGAGATCATCGACAACCAGGTCAACTTCGCTGGGGGCACGACCATTTTTGGCGCCAACTCCGACGGCTTTGGTATCTATACCAATAACGGCAGCCCTACCATCACCAACAATAAAGTGTCCACCATTACTGCCCTCGGCACCGGCACCAGCTGGGGCATCTTTTGCCTGAACACATCTCGAACCTTCGTTTTCGGGAACAGAATCGATACTGCCACGACTGGCCTGCGCATGCAGGCCACCCTCGGCAAATACCAGAACAACCTCACCGCCAATATCACCACCACGCCGTTCACTGGCGGCAACGACGCCGGCGGCAACGATTAAACGCTCCTTATCGGCGCTTCGTTCCTCCCGCTCCGCCGGGCGGGAGGACGAGCCGTCGCGGACGCAGAACCTCCCTTCCCAATGACCTTTCGCCCTTTTCGCCACAGCCTCGTCCTCGGGCTTTTCTCGCTTATGAGTCAGCACGCACTCGCCGGCCCGCTCGATGCCTATCGCGACCAGAATCGCCTGATCCTCGTCTCGGTCCCGGACGCGGCTGCGCGCGCGCAACTCGCCGCCACTCTGGCCGCGCAACGCGCGAGACTGGATGAACGCGACGTCAAAGTAATCGACGTCTCGCCCGGATCCACCCGCACCCCGGGCACCCAGCGTTTATCTCCCACGGCCGCGGCAGCCGTCCGCGCCCGCTTCGCCCTCGGGAAAGCGGGTCATCAGCCCATCTTCATCCTCATCGGAAAAGACGGCGGCGAAAAATCACGCCAGACGGGAGCGCTCAAATTGTCGTCCTGGTTCACCCTCGTCGACGCCATGCCGATGCGGCGCGATGAGATGCGCCGCCAGCGCAACGCTCAGGAGTAACTCACCCCGCCCATCGTGGAAGCGAGCGCGCGAGCAGTGAGAATGCGATCCCTCTTGCGGAGCGGAGTCCTTTTCTGTTTTCATGATTCCGCAGCCCAGAAGAAAATCCACATGAATGCCGCCCGCATCACCAGCGACGAGAAATCCACTGTCAGCACCTACATCGGCGTCCTCGCCGTGACCGCGCTCGTCGGGGGGGCCATTTACTTCTTCTTCCTCTCCCAGCAGAAAGTGCAGGAAGTCACCGGCTTCGATCCGAACCGCCCCGTCCCGGCCGACGCCGACCTGAAGCGACGGCTAAAGCCCGAGCAATATCACGTCGTGCGCGAGAACGGCACCCAGGTGCCGATGCAGAACGAGTTCTGGAATAACGAGCGCACCGGCATTTACGTCGACGTCATCACCGGCGAGCCCCTTTTCACTTCCGTGGATAAATACGATGCCGGCCTCGGCATGCCTACCTGGAGCAAACCCATCTCCAAAGATCTCCTCGTCGAGCGACCGGATAATTCCTACGGCATGCAGCGCACCGAAGTCCGCACTAAACGCAGCGACGCCCACCTCGGCCACGTCTTCCCCGATCCGCAGTCGCCCACCGGAGTCCGTTACACGCTTAATTCCGCCGCCTTCCGCTTCATCCCCATGGAACGCATGGACGCGGATCATTACGGCCAGTATCTGCCGCTGCTCGAGAAGAAGTAGGCTCGCTTATCGAGCCGCTGGCTTTGCTGGCAGCAGGCGCTTCTCCTGCGGTGCGAATCGGAGCGCTTGCCAGAAGATGGGCTGGCCAATAATAACAGCACCAGCCGTGATCTCGTTGTCCTACCGTCGCGAAGACTCTGTCGCGATCGCCGGGCGTTTGTACGATCGCCTCCAATCCGCGTTTGGCCGGCAAAACGTCTTCATGGATTTCGATTCCATTCCTGCGGGAGTGGATTTCCGGGATCACATCAGCCAGACAATCGAACACTCACGGGTCGTGATCGCGCTCATCGGCCCGAACTGGCTTGGCGATACCAGCGTCTCACGCCGGATCGACGACCCCGCGGATTTCGTCCGCCTGGAGATTGCATTGGCGCTGGCTCGCGGCATCCCGGTGATCCCAGTGCTGATTAATCAGACGGAGATGCCGAAGCCCGATCTCCTCCCGGACGACCTCCGAGCACTCGCCTTCCGCAACGCGCTCCCCCTGGACAGTGGCCGCGATTTCCACAGTCATGCGGAACGCCTCGTCGGAGCTGTCCGAGCCATCGCGCCTGGACCCGGCCGCTTCCGGAAGGGATGGCCTCGTCCACTGAAGCGCTGGGCCTGGGCCGTAGCGGCGTTGCTAGTTCTCCTGTTGCTGGTGGTGGGTGGTGGTCTGCTCGTGTTGTTCTTGCTGCCGAGCCCACAAACCCCGAAGCGCGAGGTCGCAGTGTCACGCGACGCTGCCGCCATTACCCCTACGCCCGCACCTGTCTCGAGAATCACGGGCACCGTTCCTCACACCGCTCCCGCGAACCCCACGCCTTCCGCCTCTGGGACAGCCCAATCCTCGCCGCCGCGTCCCCCGTCCAAAACCAAAGATTGGACGCTCCGCGATTTCTCCGGCTCATGGTCCCACGAGAAGAGCAATCCGTTAGGCGGCGGCGGCAGCATTGCCAGCCACGACCGGCTCAGCATCAAGGGCGACGACATCACCGAGACCATCACCACCGAATGGACCGCGCAAAATAAATGCGTCTTCCGCATGACGCTTCGAGTGCGATTTAGCGGTCTGCAGCTTTTCGGAAACCAGCTCAACGCTCGCTGCGTCTCGGCCGAGGTCACCGACCTGTTCGATCCGAACCAATTCGGAAAAATGGCGAATATCTCCGAGCAAACACAGCAAGCCGCTAAAAAAGGTGTCGGTCTCACCTATGCGTGGACCCTGACGGATGCTGAGCTGCGCCGCGGCGATGCCGCCTGGACGAAAGATTGATCGACCGTGCGCCGCTCCCAAGACTGCGAACGCCTTGGCCTTCACCCCGGCCGCAGCGCCCGTTGACTTCATCCGCGACCGGGCGAGCCTGTCCCATCATGGGCGACAAATCTCCGAAAGCGAACCAGAAGCAAAAAGCGCAGGGCAAAGCGAAAGCCAACGCCAACACGCAAAAGAAAGCGCAAAAAGCCCCTGCGGCGAAAGCCGCAGCGCCGAAGCGGAAGTAGCGAGTCCTCCGGCGCGCCGGTTGGCCGCCACGATTCGAGCATTTGCCCCGAGCGCGCAGGCTCGGCGCCGCCAACTTCCTGCCGCCTCACCACGGCAGCTTTTTCCCGCGAAAAGGTGGGCCATGATCCGCCGTCGCCGCGTTGGCGTACGGTCGGTCTCGATCATCCATCTATCTTATCCGCGCATCTGCGCGGGATTCTTATTGACTCCAGCCGGGCCCTTCTACACGCTGCGCCGCCTTCGCCCTGGTCCAACAAACCTTATTTACCACCTATGAAAAAGTCTCCACCGTTTACATCTTGTCACCCTCTGCGTGGCTGCGTTTTTCCTCGCAGGTGCGGCGGGCGCTACGACGCTTTCAGCGCCTAAGGATAAGCCGCTTTTCACCCTCGATGTCCCTAGTGGTTGGGAGGATGCTTCGACCATGTTCGCCCAGTATCCCATGGCCTTGATGCGCGACGGCCAGCTCCTCTCCATTAACTCCGTCGTCGCGGCGGGCTTGTCCGTAGAAGTGACGGCGGATAACGCCAAGACCGCGGTCTGCGACATCGCCAAAGATTCGTCTTTTGCAGGCAAGGACGCCACCTGCAAAGAACCCAGGGAAATGGAGATTGCCGGGCACCCGGCTTACATCGTCGAAGCCAGCGGCACCTTGAAACAGGAGATCGCCCTTTTCACTCCAGACGGTAAAGAGTGGTTTATCGCTGTCGCAGGCGAGAAAAATATCGGCAAGATGGATCCCGTGCTGGAGGCGATAAAGAGCGCCGCCGGCGACGGGGCGGAATAACCACCAACGCGGGCCGTTACGGTCTCGCATCTCCCGGGGGGACGTTCTCGCGCTACGTTAGAGCGATGGCGAGCAGGCGCAATTTCGCCGCGCGTTAGTAGGGATCAAACCTCCCGACCAAAATTCGGCAGGTCCACGTCCAACCGCGGCTGCGAATTCCTTTTAACTACCGAAAGGAATCAAAACCCATGGCGAAGGACACAGGGAAAGACTACCGCAAAGGCTCCGTCAACGACCGCACCCAAAGCAAAAATCCGGTCACAGGTGACTGGACAAAACGGGATGAAACTCCGGGCAGCAAAAAGCGCGGGGAATTTATGGACGTGAAAAGTGACGGCGAGAAGTTCAAAGGCGTAGCCAAAGAACCGGATAAACGCCGGAAATAACTAGAGAGAACAGCCCAAAAATCGAAGCGAAAGAAAGGAGCGAGAATAAATTAATGGCAAAGACAACTTGGGAACCACACACGAAACATGGCGAGCTGGACACCGACGACCGGAAGGAACTACCGGAAAGCGCCTACGCTTTCCCGAATGATCGCAAGGAGCCGATGACCGATGCCTCCCACGTGCGCAACGCTATGGCCCGCTTCGATCAGGTCAAAGGCGTCTCTGACGACGACCGCGACCAGGCCTGGGCGAACATCAGGAAAGCGGCCAGGCATTACGACATCGAGGTGGAAGAAGAAAGCTGGCGCGATCTCGGCAAAAAGCCCCACACAAAAAATCCTGCGCACTAGCTGGATTCAGCCCGGCTGATTTGGGTGAGCCCTTCGACGCGCGGTCTCGCCGGACCCGCCCTGAACTCTGATCGCCGCCGCGACGGCTTCGGTCGCTGAGCGAATTATCGCGCCGGCCGCGACGCAGTCCGTTACAACGGCTGAAATGAGAGCTTGCTGGGCGTGGATAGTAACAAAATACTGGTGGCTCTGGGGCGTTAACGTCCTGGCCGCGTTCCTCGTCTTCTACCGTCTTCGTTCTGGGCTGGAAGCAAGGGACCGTCACCGCGCCGAACATCCCGGCGTGGTGCCTTATCCTCGCCGTCGTCCCCGCCCTCGTCGCCGGAAGCCTTTGGCTCCGCTCGGCCCGCCGTGCCGACCTGGCGGTGTTACCGCTCCTCCTGATCCCGCTCCCCGCCCTCCTCTGGGTCGTCGGCTCTCTCCTCCTGGGCATTCTTTACCTGCTCATCGCCCTCATTGCCCACCTCCTCGGCCACGGGCGGATGAACTGACCGCGGAGAGCGGGCGTCGATCAGGTCAAAGACGTCTCCGACAACGAACGCGAGCAAGCCTGAGCGAACATCAAAACGTTAACGGATCAAAGTCAGTCGCACCAGGCGCGAAGGCAGGTAAGCGGCCATCGATGGCTCAACGCCCGGCCATGCTGGGCCGGGCGTTGTCGGCTTGCCAGAGTCGCCCCGCCTTAGGGCGCCACGCGGTCGCACAGCGTGTCGGTATGGAACGACACCATCGTCCTCACCTTCGACCACGCACTGTCCGCCTTCGCGGTCTTGGGGATATTGTTCGTGTCATCTTTCGCGAGGTCCGCCCACGAGTTATAACGCGTCACACTGAAGAAGGTCCAGGCTGCCCCTTCCAGGTGTTGCAGAAGCACATTCCCGGAGGACAGATCCGTCGTGCGATCCGGGGCCTCGCTCAGCATCTTTTCAAGCGCTTCGCGCTGGCCGGGCTCCGGTCGGTAAGTGGAGAGAATGTAGCCCGAGCCCGTGCTCTTGGCCGCGTCATCCAGGCCCAGCTCCTTCGCAAACACCGCCCACGACGGCCCATTGCAGATCGTGTCGGTATGCCATTCCCCCTGCGCCACCTGGCTAGCTGGCGGAGCGGGCCGATTCGCTTCGATCGTCATCTTGGTCCCGAGATGCTCGATCGTGCAGTAATCCCAGGAATCGCCATGTTGATGGCGGAAAAGGACCAGATGTCCCTTCATCGGCGCAGCCGGATCCTGCTGGCGGAGAGTTTCGCCCAGCTCAGCCGCTTTCCCGCGGGCGGCCTTGGCAAAATGGACATGATACAGATCGGTGCGCGCAGGGGCAGCACCGGCAGGGGCCGCCGGAGAGGTTGCCGCCGCTGCGGGTGACGGGCTTTGCGCGCCCGCATGGAGAACCAGGCCAAACGCGGCCAGGAGAACGGCTACAGTAGTTTTCATTACGAATCTTTCTTGTTGAGGTAGAAAGCTCGTCCGGAAACCCCGGCACCCTGTCTGGGCGAACTATTTATTTGTGAACCAAGACTGAAAGCCAGCTCCTAAACCGTCAACACAAATCCACCGCGCCTAACAACTTACGCCGATCGGCGAACAACCGCTACGCCGCAGTCAACCGCGATGCCTCCCCTATGTCCTGCGTCGCTGGAAAACAGAAAAGCGTGCCGGTGTTTACCCGGCACGCCTCTGCTTCAGTTCTCCCTGCGGGGAGACGCTTCCTTTAGATGACGCGGAGTTGGCCTTGGGTGCTGAAGTCGCCAGGGCCTGCCGCGCCGACCGCGTTTGCGTCGACGAGGTAGACCTCACCGGGGGTGAGACCTTCGAAGGAGACGCGCCCGCCCGTGGTCTGCACTTGCTGGAGATACGTCGTGGCGTTCTTGGCCGAGGCCAGACGCCAGTTATACGACGACGCGCCGTAAACCGCGCCCACCGACACATTGATCTTGCCGGAGATATTCGATTGAATAATCTTCGGCACGTTCGGAGCCGGTAAGTCGCCCACTTTTTCGCGCACCGGCTTTTGATGCGGGAAACCGCTCGCCAGCATCTTCGCCATATCCCCATTGCTGGTGGAAGTAACGTAGTTTGCCAGCTGACGCATGAGTGAGACGAGCTCATTCTGCCTCGCCCGTCGAATCGCGATCTTTTCCCGGCTGCCGTCAGCCGCTTCATTGATCGCCACTCGCAGAGCCTCATTGGCCACGGTCACGATTGCCAGTGATGGCACTGGGTCCGTGAAGACCGACTTCGCCTGAAGCATCGCCCGGAGGATCACATCCACCCAGCTATTGATCATGGCGGGAGTATTGTTCGTTAAGAACTTAATTGCTGCTTTTACTATCATTGTAATCACTTGTTTTCTTGCTAGCCAGATCTTCATGACCCAGCAGCGAAATAAGTCTTAGCATTGGCAATGCCAACTCACTCCCCAGCCTTCTCGCGAAACCTATAAATCCGTGTCGTAGAGTTTATTAACTATAAAACGCTAGCGCTCTACGCTAGGAGGAAGCGCCAAAGCACATTACGCGAAAAAAAGTTTAAATTTCTTGCAGGATGTCCGCTAGACACTGCGATCAATGCTAGAAACTAACCAGTAGATTCTCCAATATGTTACACCAGAACTTCAGAATTGAGAAAAAAGGGCTACTAAAACCGCACGGCGCAGCTTGGAGAAGAGGTTGCCAGGCATGTGTGGTAACCGCCCCCAATACTCCTCAGCCCCCTCCCCCATACTCCTCATGACTCTCCGGCGCTTTTGTGCACACCCTCTCAAGACCTGCTTAGGCCCGCCACAAATCCTTGGGAACACCCTCCCGAGTACTCATCATGGTCCTCACAAGTATGCGGGAACACCGTCTCGAATACTCATTATGGTTATCCCAAACACACTTGAACACCCTCACGAGGACTTGTCCTGCTCATCCCAAATCCGTGGGAACACCTTCCCGCGTACCTCATCAAGAACAACCCCAGTACTTGAGCACACGCTCCCCAATTCTCGTCATGTCCCTCCTGCGTACTCGGAATAACGCCCGCGCATCAGGTTCGGTCGCAGGCAGCCGCCCAAATGCAGCCGCCGAGTCAAGAATGGGATCGAATCTTCATCCGGTCGGTTTCACCGGCGCCGTGGGCTACACGCGCCGTTTCTCTTCAAACACGGCGTCCCCCTCCCTAACGCAACGGCTCCACCCCGTAGTAAGAGCCGGCCATGTTCACCGTCTGCCAGACCTCGTCTGATTCCTTCGCAAACGAGCGCTCGAACAGCTCCTCCGCCCTGGCGCGATCCCCTCGCAGATTGTAGTAAGCGCCGATCTCCGCCAGCCAGGGTGCGTCCTTCGGTTTCAATTGCAGCGCGCGTTCGAAGATCGCAAACGCCTTGTCATAATCCTTCGCGTCCCAATACGCCCGCCCGATCCGGATGAGATCGCTCGAATCCGTCTTCTTCGCCGTGGCAGTATTAAAGAGCGTCTGCCCCTCCGCCTTCATCCCCGCCACATAATAGACCCGGCCCACCGCGATATTCTCCCAGCTCCCCTTCCCCGCCTGCGCGCGGGCCAGGTCCAGCATCGCCTTGCCCGCCTCCGCCTTGGATTTGCCGCGGAAGAGCGACGGCTCCACTTTCCCCGCCGCCAGCGCGCCCACGGCCAGCCCCAAGATAAATATCCCCGGAATCAAAAACGCTCTTCGTCCTGTTTTCATCGCGCGACGCTAGGACACCGCCGCGCGGAGGACAATCCTTAATGGCCCGGCACGAGACGTGGCCGCAATTCCGGCATCTTCTTTAGCCACAGCTGACCCGGTCAGACGCCCAGATCTCGGCGGGAACACTCCCTGCTGAGTCTCATTGCATGCTCCGTCACCTTCTCATCGGCGCCACTTGCCTTCTGACCGCATCGGCCGATGCCCGCATCGGGGAAACCTCCCTACAATTCGTCGACCGCTACGGTCCGCCGAAGGACACCGCGTCAACGAAAGGCGTCGACAAGAGTTCGCCGCTCATCGAGGGCGCCATTCATCACACCTACGAATACCAAGGCTGGAAAATCCGCGCCGCCTTCCTTGAACTGCAAGGCCCCGCGGTGCGCATGGAGTTTCAAAAAATGAGCGGCGCCCCGACCGGCACGACTATCCGGGAAGACGAATTGCAGGCAATCGTGTCGGCCAACACCCCGATCGGAATGACCTGGCACCGACTCCTTCCCGGAAACCCTTCGTCAGCCGACCAGGGTCTCAACAAACTTGGTGAAGTCGTTTTCTCTCACTTTCTTGGGGAAAAGGCGTGGCAGCGGAGCGATGGAGCACTTCTTTGGCAGCGCTACATGCATATCGTTCGGCTCGAGCTGCCCACGGCCAGCCAGCGCGACGCCCAGCTCAAGAGCGACAAAGATCGGAAAGCGCGGGCCTCAGTGCCGCGTTTCTGATTGGGCAACGTCACGCCGCCCATTCGGCGCAGAGCAGTTCGGCTTGGGCGAGGACGGTTTTGACGGCTTCGTCCTGGAGGTCGGGCGGGTAGCCGTGTTTTCGCAGGATGCGTTTGACCATCACTTTGATTTTGGCTCGGGCGCTTTCGCGGAGGGTCCAGTCGATCGTGACGCTTTTGCGGACTTGGGTGACCAGCTCGGCGGCGATGACTTTTAGTTCGTCGTTGCCCATCGCTTCGACGGCGCTGTTGTTCGCGGCGAGCGCGTCGTAGAAGGCGATCTCGTCGTCGGTCAGCCCGAGATCGATGCCGCGCTGGGTCGGCGGCGCTCATCTCTTTCGCGAGCTTGATCAGCTCTTCGATGACTTCCTGCGTGGCGATCGCGCGGTTGTGATAGGCGTTGAGCGTCTTCTTGAGCATCTCGGAGAACTCGCGGCTTTGGACGAGGTTTCGCTTCGATCGCACTTTGATTTCGTCGCCCAGCAGCTTCGCGAGCAGCTCGGCGGCGACGTTCTTGTATTTCAGTCCGCGCACCTCGGCGAGGAAGCTGTCGGAGAGGATGCTGATGTCGGGTTGCTTGAGCCCGGCCGCGCTGAAGACGTCGATGATCTCGCCTTCGGGCACGATTGCTTTCGCGACGAGCTGCCGGACGGCGTGATCGAGACTCTCGGATGACTTCCGTTCGCCGCGCGGTTTGGCGAGCGCGGCTTTGACCGCTTGGAAGAAGCCGATGTCGTCGCGAATCGCGAGCGCCTCTTCGCTGCCGGCGCAGAGCGCGAAGGCTTGCGATAGTTCGGTGACGATCTGGACGAAGCGCTCCTTGCCTTTCTCCTGCTGGAGGATGTGCTCCTGCGCGGGCGGAAGCAGCGCCATCTTCTCGCGCCGGCGTTCCGTCGCACCAGTTCGACCAATCGAAGCCGTGCATCATGCCGCAGGCGATCTCGTGCTTCTCCAGCATGACGGCGATCGCCGCCGCGGTGTCGATGCTCGGAGTCGCCTCGTGCCGCCGCTTTGCGTGTAGGTCGCGAGCGCCTGTTTCAGTTGATCGGCGAGGCCGAGATAATCGACGACCAAGCCGCCCGGCTTGTCGCGGAAGACGCGGTTCACGCGCGCGATGGCCTGCATGAGTCCGTGGCCGCGCATCGGCTTGTCGACATACATCGTGCTCAGCGACGGCGCGTCGAAGCCGGTCAGCCACATGTCGCGCACGATCACGATCTTGAACGCGTCCTTCGGATCTTTGAAGCGGCCGGCGAGCGCGCGGCGCTTCTCTTTGTTGCGGATGTGCTGCTGCCAATCCGGACCGTCCTCGGCGCTGCCGGTCATGACGATCTTGGCGACGCATGACTTCCCGTTGTCATCGTCGTTCGGCCCGCTCGCCCATTCGGGGCGCAGCTTGATGATCGCGTTATACATCTCCACGCAGATGCGGCGGCTCATGCAGACGATCATCGCCTTGCCTTCCATCGCTTCGAGCCGGCGCTCGTAGTGCTGCACCAGATCGGCGGCGACGAGATCGATCCGCTTCGGATTCCCGACCAGCGCTTCGAGCGCGGCCCACTTCGTCTTGAGCTTCTCCTTGCGCGTCAGCTCTTCGCCTTCGGTGATCGCTTCGAATTCCTCGTCGATCTTCGGCAGCTCGCTTTGGTTCAACCCCAGCTTGGCCACGCGGCTCTCGTAATAGATCGGCACCGTCGCCTTGTCGGCCACGGCGCGCTGGATGTCGTAGATGCTGATGTAATCGCCGAAGACCGCGCGCGTATTGGCGTCGGTCTTCTCGATCGGCGTGCCGGTGAAGCCGATGAACGACGCGTTCGGGAGCGAGTCGCGCAGATTGCGCGCGAGCCCGTCGATCAAGTCGTATTGGCTGCGGTGCGCTTCATCGGCGATCACGATGATGTTGCGGCGCTTGGATAACTCCGGAGCCTTCCCGCCTTTCTCCTCCGGCATGAACTTCTGGATGGTGGTGAAAACCACGCCGCCGCTCGCGACATTGAGCAGCTTGCGCAGATGCTCGACCGAGTCCGCCTGCACCGGAGTCTGCCGCAGGATTTCGTGGCAACGCTGGAACTGGCCGAAGAGTTGATCGTCCAGGTCGTTTCGATCGGTCAGGAAAACCAGCGTCGGATTCTCCATCGCCGGCTCTTCGATGATGCAGCCGGCGTAGAAGAGCATCGACAAGCTCTTGCCCGAACCTTGCGTGTGCCAGATGACGCCGACCCGGCGATCGCCTTCCGCGCCGCCCTGCATCTTGCCCGCCCAATAGGTTCCCTCTGCTTCCCCGGTCCGGTCTTTGCCGGTGGCGCGAATCGTTTCATCGACCGCGGCTTTGACGGCGTGGAACTGATGATAACCCGCCATCAGCTTGTGCACCGCGCCGGTGTCGGGATCGTCTTCGAAGACGATGAAGTTGCGGATGAGATCGAGAAAGCGCCGCTTCTCGAAAACGCCGCGCACGAGTGTTTCCAACTCCAGCGCCGTCTTCGGCGCATCGAACTCGCCCTCGATCGTGCGCCAGACCTTGAACCATTCCTGATTCGCCGTGAGCGAGCCGATGCGCGCTTCGAGCCCGTCGGAGATCACGGTCACCTCGTTGTAGTGCATCAACGAAGGAATCTCCTGCTTGTAGGTCTGGATCTGGTTGTAAGCCGCGGCGAACCATTTGTCGGTGTCTTCCGGAATCTTCAGCTCGATGATTCCGAGCGGCAGCCCGTTGACGAAGACGACGATGTCCGGCCGGCGATTGTTCTGGCCTTCGATGACGGTGAACTGATTCACCGCCAGCCAGTCGTTCGCGTCGGGATTGTCGAAGTCGATCAGCCGGACGTGATCGCCCGCGATGCTGCCGTCATCGCGGCGATACTCGACCGGCACGCCGTCGCGCAGCATTTGGTGAAAGGCGCGGTTGTTGCCGACGAGCGAAGGCGCGTCGTGCCGCAGCACTTTGCGCAGCGCTTCCTCGCGCGCGTCGCTCGGGATATCGCGGTATTCAGCCGCGCGATCGCTTCGCGCAGCCGCCCGACAAGCACGACATCAGCGAACGAGTCTCGCTCCGCCCGCTTCTCGCCCGGCGCGAGGTGCAGCGCCTGAAAAAGCGAATTCCAAGCTCTCCGAACCAGCTTAGCGCCGCAATCTCAACGTCGACTCGTTAAAGCCTCTTCAATAGCGCCAAGCAGCCTGTCGATGTCCGGGTGAGCAGCGGCTAAGTCGATAGTGTCGGCGATTTTGCGGTGTACAACGGCTTTTTGAAGGCTGGTAGCGCGGCCGGATTCATAGGAACGCCTTGCTGCCCAATTGTCGGCGTAACTGGTTTAGATCATATCCAACGCTGTAATTGACTCCGTTGGTGGCGAGCGCCGTCAGAGTTTTGGCAACAGCGTCCTTGTTCGCTACTGTGACCAGGAGTACTCGAGGTCTGACGTGAACACGAACGTATTCAATCCAGCAGCAACTCCGTAGTGGCCTCCTTCGCTGCATCCTTGAATGCGGCTTCGTCTTTATCGAGCGCAGCGTCGATCTTAGCCTGAAGGGTGGCCTTGGCCGGCAGTATGTATCCAGCCGCCTCCGCGCCAACGATCACCGCGCGGTCAGTCGATGTTGTAAGCGAGTCGAAATCCGTCACGACGAGATGCGGAATGCCGGCCTCCTTCCATGCACGAAGCATTCGGAGAAAGGGTGAGAAGTTTTGGTTCCCTGCGGCAGAGATCAGCGATATCCGATGCGCTTCTGCGCCTAGCTTGTCTGGAGTGCGGAGTCGTATCACGCGCAGGTCGGACTCACCCTCAACAAACAGAACTTTGTCGGCAAAAAACAGCAGCGCGTTCACTTCCGTGCTGTACCGCATCGAACATTTCCTGCTCCTGCTTGTTGGCAATCGTCGGGACGTGAAGAGCTGCGTATTGCCCTTCCTTTCGGACGAGACCGAGACGTGAAAACGCTGTCTCGGCGACCACATACGGACTGTGGGACGTTACGACGACACGCAGGTTCGACGACTGGGCAGATAAGATGTCTTGGTAGAGCTCCTTTTGTCGTTGCGGATGTAGAAACGCCTGGGTTCTTCGACAGCGAGGATGTATTGGACCTTCGGATTGTCAGCCGCCTTTTGCTCGAGGCGATGTAGTGCGAGCAAAACCCCGCTCTGGACACCGGAACCAGCTTCGGCGAGAGCAAGGGTAACGTCGCCTTTGTCGGTCATCTGAAACCCCAAGCGAAGATTGTCCATTATCCACTCGCCCACGTCTTGAACATCGACATCGAATTTCAGGCCCAACTTGTGTTGCGTCTTAAAGCCGAAGTACCTCTCAATTTCTGGTAAGAGAGCGTCGTTGATATACGGCCGGATTGTCGTGGATACCTTGTCTCGGATGTCTTTCAAAACTCGATACTCCTTCGGCGTGCCACCCGCTTTTTGGGGGATCATCTTGGAGAGACCGTGCTCCCGCAGCATCCTTGAGAAGAGTTCTTTAAAGGTGTCCGAGGATGCATCCCGCAGAGCCGGGATCAGCACGAACTTGTTGTGTTCGCGCAGAGATTTCAGTGTATCGATCGCCTTTTGGGTAGTCTTCGCGTTGCGCTCAATCTTCAACAAGACCGTGAATGTCAGGTCTGCCCCGGTCCTGTGATGTGCAGCGCTTTCTCAGCACCGTTGTCGTCATAGTAAATGTGACACGCCGCGCTTTAGCCGTTGACGGGAAAAATAGGCAATAGCCGCTCTGCCAAATCCGGATGAAGCGCCCCGGCTGCAACTGTATCCTCGTCTAGTTGGTTAATTACGATGTCGAGAACCTTCAGAATCGAGGACTTGCCGTGGTCATTTTGGCCGACGAGGACGGACGTCTTCTCCAGATGAACCGAAGACGCCTTGAATGACTTAATATGGGAGAATTCGATTGCTGTGATTTTCATATGCTTAACTCCCCGCTCAGCAGCTTCGGCAGCAGCGTGTCGCGCAGGGTGGCGAGGGTGCGGGATTGGTGGAGGTTGGCGGTGATTTGGGCGTAGAGCGGGGCAACATTCGCGGTGAAGGCGGCCATCGAGTTCCTTCGGCGGGCGGACGCACGCGGATGGGGCGGAAGTTCTGTTTGCTGATATTCGGCGAAGGTGGTGCCGGTGGCGCGGCTTTCGAATCTCGGCCATGTTCGTCTGGCACCAGTTCAGCATGAAGAAGTTGGAGGCGCGGTCGTTGCACTTCATCGCGATGAATGCCTCTGATTGATGGCGACGGGCATGGCGGCGATGGCGAGGTAGCCGACGGGGGCGCGGGAGGAAAGCAGCAGCGTTCCGGCGGGCAGCAGTCCGGAGGAAATCTTGGCGATGCCGGCGTCGGTGAGCTTGCGGTCGGTCGTCGAGGAGGACCGGCGCTTGGAGCGAGGAGAAGTCCTTCGGCGTCGTCCAGTGGTGTGTGCCGCCATCCCAATACTTCGGCTCGGCGGTGCTCGGGGTTCCGCCGCCGACGCAATCGACGACTTCGCCGACGGGCTGGACGGTCCAGCCTTTCGGGATGTGACCGGCCTCGGAGTCTTGGAACGGCGGGGAAGAGGGCGGCGGTGGCGGGGTCGAGGGCGGCGGGGGGGCGGCCGTCGAGTTTGGCGCGGACGGGGTCGAAATCCACGAACCAGCTCTGGAACAGCGCCCGCGCCATCGCCTCCAGCGTCGCGTTCATCCGCCGGTTCAACTCGATCTTGTCGTCCAGCGCCCCAAGCACCGCCGCGATGGCTTTTTGCTCGGCGAGGGGTGGGAGCGTGATCGCGAATCTGCGAATCGCGTTAGTTCAAGTTGGGATCCAGCGAAGGCTGCACGCTGCTTGAAGCCGACACCGCTCGAATATCGAGTGCCTTAAGCAGAAGTAGACAGGTAATTTGAGCTGGGTCGTTACCGCTGATGAAGTCGAGTTGACTGTAGAGTCGCGTGTGCAGTGCGGCCAGGAATCCGAAGTTTCCGTCGATCAATGCACGACATGCACCAAACGATGCGCCGCTTGCCCAATCACGATGACCGCCGGTCCTCGAGTTCCGGCGATCGTCAAGTGTCGTGAGAGCCGTCTTGCCGAGCCGATCGCACGACTGGAATCTGCCGCCGATATCGTCGCTGCAGTTGGCGAGGTCTGCCCCGTTGCACGTCGCTCACGAAGTCGCCGAGCGGATGTCTTCGCCATTCACCCGCCATAACCCAGCCCCCTCAGGTTTGCTTTGATGGCCTGCTCCAGTTTCGCGGACTCGGCGAACTGGGCGTGCAGTTCGGCGACGAGGCGCGGCATCTTTTCCTCGAAGGGGTCGCCGTCGTCTTCGATTTCCTCGGCGCCGACGTAGCGGCCGGGCGTGAGGACGTGGCCGTGCGCGGCGATTTCGGCGGTGGTGGCGGATTTGCAGAAGCCGGCGACGTCGGTAGTAGCATGGCCGCGTTGAGGCCATCGATTCCGGCGTCTTGCGACGCGTGGACTTCGCCGCGCCACGCGTGGTAGGTGTGACGATTTTCTCGAGGTCGGCGTCGGTCAGCTCGCGGTGGACGCGGTCGATGAGGGTGCCGATTTTGCGGGCGTCGATGAAGAGGGTTTGCTTGGCGGTCGCGTCGTCGGAAGCCGCGTTTGGCGTCGCGCCGGTTTTGTTTTTCGCGAGGAACCAGAGGCAGACGGGAATCTGCGTGCTGTAGAAGAGCTGGCCGGGGAGGGCGACCATGCAGTCCACGAGGTCGGCCTCGATGAGGGCGCGGCGGATTGTCGCCTTCGCCGGACTGGTTGGAGGACATGCTGCCATTGGCGAGGACGAAGCCGGCCATGCCCTGCGGGGCGAGGTGGTGGATGAAGTGCTGCACCCAGGCGAAGTTGGCGTTGCCCTTGGGCGGGACGCCGAACTGCCAGCGCACGTCGTCGTCCCGGCGGAACCAGTCGGAGTCGTTGAAGGGCGGGTTGGCGAGGACGTAGTCGGCGCGGAGGTCGGGATGGAGGTCGCGGCGGAAGGTGTCGGCGTGCTCGGGGCCGAAGTCGGCCTCGATGCCGCGGATGGCGAGGTTCATGACGGCGAGGCGCGGGTGGTGGCGTTGCTCTCCTGACCGTAGATGCTGATGCGCCGAGCTTGCCGCCGTGGGCCTCGATGAA
>CAWBFF010000005.1:0-37309 GCA_963788065.1 uncultured Verrucomicrobiae bacterium | reverse complement strand
CCAGGCTGCCACTGAACACGACCGTGCCCGAATTATTCAGCACGGGATCGGCCCCGAAAAAAGTGAACTGCCCGGTGTTATCGACCACGAGCTGCGTGGTGCCATTCCCGTTGCCGGTGTAGATGCCGCGGCGGCGGGGATTGAGAGGGTTTAGTCCCGCCGCGAACACGGCCGTGCCGGTGTCCGCCAGATGGATGAAGCCATTGAAAAGGCGGAAGGTCCCGTCCGCCGAGCCCGTCTGCGCGATGATCGAGAGCATCCCGTTCCCGGTGCCTTTGTAGAATTGCGCGACCCCAGCTCCGGTTTCCACCAAACGCCGCGAGGCCGCCTCGCCGAGATTATTGATCGACGGCCCGCCAGTGCTCGCTTCCGCGATAAAGAGGGGCGCGCCGCCGGGCTCCAGTTTGTAGGTGTTGGCCACGCCGGGAGTGGGCTCGGCCGAGAAAGCGACCGCGCCGTTGTCGTTGATGGAAGGAAACGCGCCAAAACCCCGGTAGCCCGGGCTGGTGCTGTCGATCACGATCGTGAAATCGGTCGCGGCCGCATTGGGCGCCGTGGGCTGGCCGCCTTCCGAGAGACGAGGCGACTGCGCCTGCGCGGGGATCAGAGCCGCAAGCGAGAACAGAGCGGCGATGCTGGATACGTGGAAACGGCGGCTGGTGCACATGGCGGAATTGCTAAATCCGGCGGCAAATGCGCGCAAACTGTAAAAAGTAACAGCGCTGTCACCTGTGCCGCCGCCTGCGCGTGCGCGGGCCGATGTCCCGCCGGCCGCCTAGCCCGGGGGCGTGGCAGGGTCCTCGGCCTTCTTCGCCGGTCGGGCGCGGAGCGTCTCCAGGTCAAAGAAACCGGCGATCATGACCGGGTTGGTCTGGTAGATATCCATCAGCGCCCCGAGGTTGCCGTAGAGCACGGTGGCCGCGTTGGCCAGCGCCGGAGCCAGTTCGTCGGCTTCGGTATCGGTCCCGCCTTCCATGCCCTGCTGCTTCGAACGCGCCTTCTTCAAGGTGTTATAAAAGTCGGTCACCTCCCCGCCGAGAGCTACCAGCGCAGGTTGGCTCGCCTGGTCACTGAGTCGCTTGCCGAGGTTTTTTACTTCCTCGACGATGGTATCGCGCCGGCCTTCGGTGAAAGGCGCCCGCCCACGCGGCAACAGGGTCACATAAACTGAGCTCCCCTTGGGCACGACCGCGCGGATACGCGAGTCCCATTCCTCAATCTTGGAGGCTTGCTCCAGGCCCGGCTTGGTGGAGAGGACGGAGAGCAAGCTCTCGAACGAGACCGTGCTCCCGCCGTAGTTGGCCTGCATGTTCTGCCATTCATCGTATTCCTTGCCCCAGGCATCCACGATGGGAGTAAGCCGGGCGAGCAAGGGAGCGAGGCGAGGATCGGCCCCCGGGGCGGCGACGGCGGCGGTCAGCTTATCGACGTGATCTCGAATGACCTTATTGGCGATTTCGCGCCCGCGACGAAAGGCGGCGGCGAAGGTGTTTTCCACATATTTCCAGGAGGATGCGTCCATATGAGTTAGAGGGGGTTAACGATGGGTGGTTGGTTTAGTTAAGCGCTCACGCGCGACGTTACTTAAACTCCCATCGAGCTAAGCGTGTCCAGCAGAAAAGTAACGACGCGCATGTGCGCAGTAGCCCATCAGCAGAAGCCGCGCGCCTTTCGCCGTTGTCCTATCCAGCAACGCCAACCCCCGCGCGCTTGTTGCGGATGTGTCGTTTACCAGTGCCGGCCCCCGCCCGCCTTTCGCTTCTGCGCGATGGCACAACGCTGGCCCCCGTCCCCGTTTCGCAAATGCGCAGTCGCACAACGCCAATCCCTGTCCCGGTTTCGCAAATGTGCAATCGCACAACGCCAGCCCCCGTCCCGATATTGGGATTAATGCAATGTGACGCGCAGTTACTTCAACGTCACCGCCCGGCTGCTCACCCCACCGAAATTGCTGCGCACGGTCACGTTTTGTGGATTTACTGACCAGCTGAATTGGCCGCTAAATCTTCCGCCGCCGTTGTTGCTCAGGGTGCCCATCAGCTGGCCGGTGGAGGTCACGAAGAGCTGCAGGGTGGCAGTCGAGCGCGAGCTCGTCGCTTCCACGCGAAGCGAGGTTTTGGCCCGATCGTATTCCGCGCGGGTGATCGCGACACTGTCCGCCGCCGGGGCGACGGCGTTGATCGTGAGCGCTGCGGAGCGCGAAATCGTGTTCAGGGTGGCTGTGATCGTGGTGCTGGTGGTGGATGTTACCTGGGCGGTATTGATGGTGAAATTTCCGGTCGTCGCTCCGGTCGCGACTGTGACACTTACTGGGACGGTTGCTGCCCCATTGCTGCTGCTTAGCTGCACTGCGGTCGACGTCTGTGCAGGTCCGCTTAAGGTCACCGTGCCGGTGGAAGCGCTTCCACCGCTGACCGAGGCCGGGTTTAAGGTCAAAGCGGAGAGTGTAGGCGCAGTCGGAGGAATGGCAGCTCCGCTCGTGTTTAGCAGAACGTCCGTCGCCGCATTGTTGCCCCGCACTTGCATCGCGAGGTCCGGTTTGGCGTCGCCGTTAAAATCGGCCGCAATGATCCAGCCGCCGCCTTCGCTATTCTGGACCGCGGGCACGAGATAACGCACGAGCGGACGGAAGGTGCCATCGCCATTGCCAGGCATGATCTGCATGAGTCCGCGGTTGCCGTCGGCCATGCCGCGGGCCACATCGAGAAGGCCGTCGCGGTTGAAATCGCCAACCGCGATGCTCTGCGGCGCGGAGACCGCATCCTCCTGGTTGCGAACGCCGGGGCGGAAGGTGCCGTTGCCATTGCCGAGCGCAATCGCATCGCCCTGGCCGTTACCGAGCGGCACGATGATGTCCTGGAAGCCGTCGCCATTGAAATCCGCGATGTCGACGTCGTTGCAGGCAGAGAAGAATCACCGCCGGGGACGAGCAGCATGATTGGTTGTAGCAGGAAATTTCCGTCACCGACGCCGAACAAAATCGAGAGCTCCGTGTTTTCGCCGCCGACCGCGAGATCCTTGATTCCATCGCGATTGAAGTCGCCGAGCGCCATCGCGTGCGGGAACGTGTTCACATCGACTTCACGGGCCGGCTGAAAGGTGCCGTCGCCATTCCCGAGTAACACCGAGACGCTGCGGAAAGTCCGGCAAGGCGCAGTGAAACAGGCGGAATCATGCGCGAGGAGCACATCGAGCTTGCCATCGTTATTCACGTCGGCCGTGAGCACCGCCGGTGAGGCCGCACCGCTGGTATTCGGAATAAGAGTCGGCGTGCTGAAGCTACCGGTGCCCGTCCCGAGAAGAACGGCCAGGCTAAACTGGGGTTGTTGAGCGAGACCACCAGGTCCGTCTTGCCATCGCTGTTTAGGTCCCCCGCGGCCACGTCCTGCGTTTGGATGCCAACCTGGTAATTGGTCTTTGGTCCGAAAGTTCCGTCGCCGTTATTAAGCATAACGGAAGCCGCATTTAATCCGCTCCCGGCCAGGTCGAGCTTGCCGTCACCGTTGAAATCGGCCGCGATCTGGGTGTTCCCAATCAGTGAATAAGCCCGCGTCGTGAAGGTGGCTGATTGCCCAAAAGCTTGAACGGCTCCGTGCAGCAACACCAAACTGCCGAACGTTACCCCGCTAAACCTGCGAATCGATCCGATCAGTTTGCTTTTCATGCGCGGCATTTCATCCGCGCGCGACCGAGATGGGAAGCCGTCATAGGTAACGGAACTGTCACCTCCCGATTGGCCAGGATGAACTGATCGTTAGGGCTGAGCGCTCGCGTTAACGTCGGACGCCCCGCCTGAGCCGCCGGAGTTGGCTTTGACGGCGCCGACATCGGAGCTGTTGATGCTGCCGTTGGCGATCACGTCGGCGCGGAAATTGGTGGGGGTGGTGGTGCCGGCGGAGGCTTTGACCTGACTCACGTCGCTGGAAGTCACCGCGCCGTTGCCGTTCACGTCGCCAAGGAGGAAACGCACGCTCACGGTGGTGGCGGGCAAGGTTTGCCCGGTGGTGCTGGTGACGTTGCTCAGGCCCACGGTCAAGGTCTGGGCGTTGGTGACGTTTGCCAGATTAACGACAAGCGTGTTGCCGCTCACGGTCGTGCTGCTGACGCTGCCGTTGCCGCTCGAGACGGCGGCCGTGCCGGAAGAGATCGGCGTGGAAAAGGTGGCCACCAGGGTGGGATTGCCGCCCCGCATTTCCACTGCCGGTGTGCCGGTGAGCGGGAGATCTAAATCGAATGTGCCGGCGGTGCCATGGACCTTCCGCGAGACCACGCTGGTCACGGCCAGTGGCGCGGCCCGCGTGCCGCGCAGGATGCCCACTCCGCTGTCGGAACCAAGCGGCGGCCGGGAACTGAGCACCGCCAAATCGGCCACGCCGTCGCCGGTAAAATCTGCAAAGAGCGGCCAATGCGCACCTGCGACAGCGCCGAGCCGATAGGGAAACGAGAAGGCGCCCACGCCGTCGTTATAATAAATCGCCACATCGTTCGAGACCCCGGTGGTCATGAGATCGAGGTCGCCATCGCCGTCCACATCGCCCGCGGTGATGCCAGTGGCGCCGAGCAAGTCCGGCGAGTAGGGCGCGTAGTAGTCAGTGATGCGAGTGAACGTGCCGGCGCCAGTGCCGAAAAGGAGGGTCAAGCCTTCGACGCCTTCGTTATCGAAACCGCTGCGCAAAGTCGCCAGATCGACATTCCCGTCTCGATCGAAATCGCCCGTGACCAAATAGAGCGGCCCACGCGCAATCGTGTAGATAATCGGCGCGCCAAAGGTTCCGTTGCCGTTCCCCAGCACCACGAAAATACGCGCGTCGAAGCCGTAGGCGCCGTTGTTGGCCATCGCCAGGTCGAGCTTGCCGTCGTGGTTGAAATCGCCGGCCACGACGTCCTCCGGGCGGCCGGGCAGCAGGTCGTAAACCGTCGGCGCCGCGAAAGTCCCGTTGCCGTTGTTGAGCGCTATGAAAAAGCGGCCATCGGGGATGTTGGGCGCGCCTTCCGCTTCCATGTCCACCACGTCGAGATCGCCATCGCCATCGAGATCGAACGCATCCACCTCGCCCCAGCCCGCACTCTGCACCACCCAACGCACTGCCGGCGCGAAGGTGCCGTTGCCAGTGTTCATCGCGGTAAAGAAATCGTATTGCGAGGCCGTGTTTGCGTTGTTGAAGAGCAGGTCGGGTTTGCCGTCGCCGTTTAGATCGCGCAAGACGCCGGCGGCGACGCCGTCGATTCCGTTATTGATCACCGTGCGCGTGGTGAAATGACCCGCGCCATCGTTTTTCAAGATTGTCCCTTCGCTCGCTGATGGATGGGGCCCGGAAGTAAAAAGATCGAGGTCGCCATCGCCATCAATGTCGGCTGCATCCTGGAAGGTCTGACCGAAAGCCGCGAAATCTTCCGCCAGGACCGGGAAGAGCCCGTTGCCTGGATTAAAGCGCACCGTCAACGCGCGCGAGCCGGAATCCGTCGCCAGCAGATCGACTTTTCCGTCGCCATTGAGATCGGCCGCGGCCAATGCGCTGGTGTATTGGCCCGCCGGATAGAGCACGGCAGGGCCGAAGCCGCCGGTGCCGTCATTCAGGATCACATAGAGACCGTCGCCCGAGCGTCCGTCATAACTGCCCCCCACTAGATCGGCCGCACCATCGCCATTGAGATCGGCTGCGACGAGATCGGCCGGTCCGGCGCTGTAGGGCACGAGCGGGATATCCGCTGCCCGCGTGAGGAGTCCGCTGCCATTATTGCGCAACTGCACCACGTGGCCGGTGGTGCCGTCCCAAGTGCGGGTGTTGCCGTAGAAAACATCCAGGTCGCCATCGCGATCCACATCCGCCAAGGCGACGGCGGTGAAACTATTTCCCGCATAATTGTCGCCCAGATTTGGATAAGAGAATGCGGGCGCGAAGCCGCCGGTGCCGTTATTGATCAAGACCGAGACCGCGTAATCCTGGTGCCCCACCACCACATCCGGCCGCCCGTCGCCATTCATATCGCCTACCGCCAGATCGTAAGGCCCAGCCGAGACCGGATAGGAGACGGGTGCGGCGAAGGTGGCGTTGCCGTTATTGCGCAGGAGGTAGCAGGTGGAGCCGGTGGCATTGAAACCGAATCTCGCCACCACCAGATCCTTGTCTCCGTCATTATCGAAATCCGCCGCCACCAAGCCCACCGGCACCACCGAGCCGGTCCCGAGCGTGATCGACTGCCTCGAGCCGAAGCTGCCGCTGCCGTCGTTCAGATAAACCGAGACCGAAGTGCCGACACTGAGCGCATCGGAATCCGAGACGACCACGTCGAGATCGCCGTCGTTATCGAGATCAGCGAGGACAATGGCAGACGACCGGCCGCCCGCACCGACCGACACGGGGGCGGCCAAGCGTCCTCCGCCTTCGTTGCGCAGGAAGACGAAGCCGCCCTGCGCGTAAGCACGGGCCGCCACCACATCGAGATCGCCATCGCCATCCAGATCGCCCGTGGCCAGGGCAAAGGGTGCGCCGTTGGTCGCAATGAGACCGGTATTGAAACTCATCCACGGCGCCGCAAACGGAGCTGGCGGCGGCGCCACCTGGGGCGCCAGGAGGCGCGGGACGACGCCTGCGTCAGCCAACGGAGCGGGCGAGGAAGGCAGCGAGAAAGAGGCATTGGAGGGCAAAGGCGAAAGTTTTCACGGGGGGCAGTAAAGCCTCAGATTATCTCTCGCCAAGACGTGAAAAGTTACAGGGCTGTTATTTTCGGAGCCGTATGTAGCATTCCGACTTCCATCGGGCACGGACTCGGCCGCATGCCGTCTACGCGACCGAGGTGGAGGTCCATGCGGCGGGTCGCCGCGGTGCACCGCTTTGAGGATGGCCGGATTTTCCGCTGTGGCTCGGCGCGGGCTCGGGATCGCGCGACTTCGGGATTTATTTTTGGCGAATCAAAGCGGCGATCCCCAAGGCTCTGGAGTTGGCTTTGACGGCGGCAACGTCGGAACTGTTGATGCTGCCGTTGGCGATTACGTCGGCACGGAAATTAGTGGGGGTAACCGGAAGGCCGATGCTCCCTTTGACCTGCCCGACATCGGAGGCATTGACCAGCCCATTGCCGGTCGTGTCACCGAAAAGGACCTTCATCTGAACGTCGACCGGCGGCATCGCTGGGCCGGATGAGTCGGTGACGTCGCGGAGAGTCACTGTAAGAGTCTGATCATCCTGAACGCCGGTCAGACTGACGGTCATGGTGTTCCCGTTGTAGATGGGTTCGCCGGCCATGGTCGGGGCACCGGCGACGTCGGCGCGGCCGCCGGTGACGGGATTGCGGAAGGTGAAGACCAGAGTGTGACCGGCGGCGCCGGACCGGCATTCCACCGCAGGCGGCCCGGCCAGCGGAAGATCGAGATCGAAAATGCCAGCTACCCCATGCGTCTTGCGCGAGACGGCTCGGACGAGCTCCTGGTTGGGCGTGAGCAAGACGGCCCGGATTTCGTTGGTTGCTGCGATGTGAATCGCGTCGACCGCGATCTGCCCGGCGTCGTTGATCCCGGTGGCGGTGTAGAGGCGGTAGTTAGCGCCCGATCCATCCACCAACTGCTCAAGGTCGAACATTTGACCATCGCGATAAACGAAAGGGATTTTGAAAATGGCGCCTCCGCCGTAGGGCCGGTAGGTGCTGCCAACGACGACGTCGTGGACGTTAATGCCATAGGCTACGCTGCGATCGGTGAAGAAGTCGTTATTCCCGACGGCGCCGAGATCGCGCATGGTCACGCCGTCGTAGAGAAAGGCGTGCTCGCGATTGTCGAAGCCGTTAATGGTGGAGGTGCCAGCGATGTGGCCATTGGCATTGATGAAGGCCCCGGAGCTCGTATCGCCGGCGAGGGTGCCGATGTCCCGCATTCCGTTGGCGGCATCCCAGATGAAGGCGTGGAAGCCGCCGGTGCTGGATTGCGATGTGCCGGTGACGACGTTGGAGTTATTAATGCTGAAGGCCTTGGCATAGGCCCCGCCCAACGTGCCGAGGTCGCGCATGCCGTTGGCGGCGTCCCAAATGAAGGCGTGGGTGTTGCTCGTGCTCAAGGAGGGCCCGGAATGGCCGACCACCACGTCGGCGTCGTTAATGCCATTGCCGCGCGAGTAGTAGCTCCACGAGGGAAGGTACCCGAGGTCGATCACCGTGCCGTCGCGCCAGAGCGCGGCGTGACGGATGGAGCCGCCATTCACGGAATACTGGGAGTCGCCCGTGACATGGCCGAGATTATTAATGCCGACGCCCATGCTGGTGTTTCCGCCCGGGATGGGAGCGAGATCATCCACGAGGCCGTCGTGGAAGCGCACGGCATGGGTTTCATTACCGGCGGTGGATGTTCCAGTAACTGCGCCGGCGTTATTGATGCCGGCAGGGTGGCTGATCTGACTGGGCCCAGGATTAATGACGCCCAAGTCCGTGAGGTGATAGGTCTGCCCGAAAGCAGGCCACTCACTCGCGGCGAAGAGAAGGGCGCTGAGAATCGTAAGGAGCGCGCGATTCTGGGACATGAAAATCTTCATTGGAACCTCCTCCATCGGATCGTCTGACCGAGATTGTTTAAAGGCTGTAACAGTGACACGGCCGTCCCTCTGCCGCCCTGACCCTCTTCGGATTCGTAGCTGATTAAACATGTGAGCGTATGCCTGTCAGGGGTGGAAGATCGTTGCGCCGCCTGAGGCCGCTTTCACAGCGCCCAGGTCAGAACTGCTAATGCTGCCGTTTGCAGTCACGTCGGCGCGGAAGTTGGACGCGGTCACCGAAGCGCCGATCTCGCCTTTCGTCTGCGCGACGTCAGTTGCATTTACGATCCCGTTGCCGGACACATCGCCGGCCAGCATCTGCAGGCGGACGTTCAGCGGCGGCATGGCGTGGCCGGCGGTATCGGTCACTTCGCTGAGTGTGAGCGTGATGGTTTGGGCGTCGGCTACGCCGGTGAGATGAACGGTCAGGGTGTTGCCGGTGTAGCTCGGTTTCCCGTCAATGGTGGCCGTGCCGGTGATCATGCTCGCATGCCCATCGACGAGGTTGTGATTAAAGGTGAAGACGAGGGAATGCTCGCCCGCGCTGCTCCGGCACTCCACGGCGGGTGCGCCCGTGAAGGTGAGCGGAATGTCGAAAGCGCCCGCGCGCCCGTGCGTTTTGCGCGAGGCGGCGCCGATCATTTGCATGGTGCCGACGTCGTAACGCGCGAGCGCAAAATCGCTGCCCTGAAAATAAGGGTTCGGAGAAGTGGTGCCGCCGAGGACGAGCTTACCATCGGGCTGAAAAGCCAGCGCCACGCCTTCGGTCGGCTGGCCGAAATCAGTCGTGACCGTTCCGCCATTGCCGAACGTCGAATCAAGAGAGCCATCTTCCTTGAAACGCAACAGGCGAAAGGTCGTGTCGTTCGTGAAATTGCCACTCCCGACTGCGAGCAGCTTGCCGTCGCTCTGGCGCACGACCGCGTTAAGGTCTCCCTGGTTTACCAAGAGCACCTTACCGCCACTGCCGAAGCTCGGATCGAATGAGCCATCCGGGTTCAGGCGCGCCAGGGCGAAGCTGTCGTAAGGGCTGTTGAGCTCGGACCACCCGACTAAGACGATCTTGCCGTCAGGTTGCAGGAGGAGATCGGTGGCGCCGTCCCAATTGCTGCTAAAATTCACAAGCCGGAATCCGTTGCCGCCAAAGTTGGGATCGAGCGTGCCGTTGGGATTATAGCGCGCGGCCAGGAATTCGTAGCTGGACTCGCCGGCGATGACGATTTTGTCGTCGGGCTGAATCCGCAACGCGATGGCATAACTTTCCAGGCCTTGACCGAAATCATTGATCACCTTACCGCCGCTGCCAAAAGTCGTGTCGAGCGAGCCGTCGGGATTGTAGCGCGCCAAAGCAACATTCCCTTTTCTCTGCTGCGCGGGCTCGATCTGGAGTCCGCGTCGACCCGCGGCCACGATTTTTCCGTTCGATTGGAGCGCGAGGGCGTAAGCCTGGTCGTCTTTGTCGCCGATATTCGTGACGACCATTCCACTGCTCCCGAAGGTGGAATCGACCGAGCCGTCCGAGTTGTAGCGCAACAGGACAAACGAGGTGTCCTGCGAGGAAGGCAGATCAACGCTCCCGCAGATCACGATTTTTCCGTCGGGCAGAAGGAGCAGCCCGGCCGCGCTTTCGCGAACGTTGGCGGCGGTGATGACTTTGCCGCCGTTGCCGAAGGTGGCGTCGAGGGTGCCGTCCTGAATTGTAGCGCGCCAGCGCGCCTTTATGGCTGGGATGAGTATCGCCCACGGCAACGATCTTGCCGTCGAGCTGAACGGCCACGCGACTCAACCAATCGGTGCCAGCGTTAAAGTCGGTCACGACCTTCCCGCCATTGCCGAAGGCCGGATCGAGTTCGCCGTCGGCGGCCCAGGTCAGCGGTGCGAGGGCGAGCGAGCCAAGGATCGCCGTGGCGACAAGAAAAAGGCGCCTTGCGGCGCCTCGGTGAATTTTCGGAGAGATTTGCGTGCGGATTAGTTGCTTGCTCCGCCACATACTGTCGGGCTGGACGTTTTCGAACATAACACTTCCTCTGTGGGGGTTGATATAAAGCGTGAACATCTTGAGATTCGGCTTTTCCCGAGGGCCCGGCTGCTTAGAAAAAGTAACGCGGTTGTTACTTTTCGAGATGGTCCGAAATGCAACGCGCACCGGGACGGCATCAATGGGAATCTGTGCGCGCAGTTGTCCTGCAGCCCAACGCTTGGAGCCGATTTTATCAGTCGAGTTGACGGCTCGGCTGCGACCGGAATCGCGCTGGCAACTCCGCTAGTGGCGGCTTTGGCGGCGGGGACGCCAGCGCCGCCGCGGGTCACGTCGTTGAGAATGGTGGGGATGACGGGTATCTCAACGACTGGCAGCCGACTTTACGATTGCGACGTCGGACGCGTTAACCGCGCCGCTCGCATTTACATCGTTACGGAAGGTAAGCGCATTCAAGGGCTGGCCGACGCGCGCTTTCGTCTCTCCGATATCGGAGGAATTCACGGCCCCGCTCGCATTCGTGTCTCCGAGAAGGACGCGGAACGGCACGGTAATAGTGCGGCTGACCGCGCCGCGAGTGACGCCGGCAAGCGTGACGGTAATGGTCTGAGCATCGCTCACGTTGGTGAGCGGCACGAACACAGTCGAGCCACTTACGGTGACCGCGCCCTGGTTGCTCTTGCTTTGGCTGCCGACCTGGCCGATTCCGGAAGTCACCTGCGCCTGGGGCACACCGTTCACGCTAACCGGACCGGAAAAAGTGATGGCGAGCTGGTGATCGCCGGTCGGCCCGCCGCTGCGCGGTTCGATGCCGGGATTCCCGGTGAGCGGCAGGGAGACGTCGCAGGCGAGGCTGCCATGTAGTTTGCGGGAAACCACCGAGATCGGCATCGGGGCGGCGAAGGGATTCGCGGCTACAAAAACCTGGCTGCTTGCCGTCCAGGCAAACTTTTCGCCGTCAGGTGAAAAAGTGAGGTCGTGAATGAAGCGATCTGCCGGAGACGAATACTCTTGGGCAAGCTCGCCCGTGTCGAAGTTCCAGAAACGGATCTTGTTTTCGCCGTAGCCGACTCCGAAAGAAATGCCGGCGGCGAGGTAAGCGCCATCCGGTGTCCACGCCACCTTATTAAATGTGGTCGAAGTAGAACTGGAACTCACCGCGAAGGTCCGGAGCAATTCGCCCGTGTCCACGCGCCAAACCCTGACCTCCGCATCATACCCGGTCCGCCCGGCGGCGATGAACTGGCCATCGGGCGAGAAGGCCACGGAATCGACCTCGTAAGCGTCGGGGAAATTGATCGCCTGGAGGAGGGCGCCATCGGCTACGCGCCAAATTTTCACGAAGCTGTCGCGGCCGGCGGAACCGAGCAGAGTGCCATCGGGCGAGAAACGAACGCGCAAGGTGCCGCCATTATTCGGAGCGCGCAGATGGCCCGGGAGAGTGCGCTCGATCGCGCCGGTATCGCTGCGGACGAGACGAATGTTGTCGTAGTTGATGGGAGCGTAGTTGAACCACAAGCCCCCCAGCGCGATAAGCTGCCCGTCCGGCGCATAATCGACCGTATAGTTCGGCGCATTCCCGGCTGGCGGAGCGTCTATCCGCTCGAGCGGCCCGGCGTTGTAAAAGAGATAACCGCCTTCGCAAGTCGGTGGCTGCTGGGCGGTGCAACGCGTGCTGAGATTCGCCGTGGCGATCCGTTGTTGATCGGGTGAAAGGGCGATCTCGTTCGCGCCATAATAGATGAAGCTTGATTCGGTTTCGGCGAGGACCGCGCCGCTGCCGGCATCGAAGCGCCGGAGCAAGACGCCGCTGGCGGAAGCGTTCCGAAGTTCGCCGCCTGCCACGAGCTGACTATTGTCCGAGGTGAACTTTAGCGATCGATAACTTCGATCCAGGCTCGGGGGCGTTTGCCAGATGATTTGCGGCGATTGCGCGGCGGCGACGCCGAGCGAGGCGCCCAGGCAGACCAAGTGAAGACTGATGGTGCGTTTCCAATTCATATTATCGCCTCCGCGGTGTGATGACTCTCTGGAGATTCGCGCTTCAATGTGCCGGCGGCTGCATGGTCAGTGGCAAGATGCTCCGGTCTAGGAAGCTCTTTTCCTGCGAAGGATCTTCCGGCATCTTGCCGCGATGGCCGAAACGCTTACGCCGATGATGCAGCAGTACCAGCGGCTGCGCGCGAGCGTGCCGGCGGATACGCTGCTGCTCTTTCGGCTGGGCGATTTCTACGAGCTATTTTTCGAGGACGCGAAGGATGCTTCGGGCTTGCTCAATCTCGCGCTGACGAAACGCAACACCGTCCCGATGTGCGGAATGCCGTATCACGCCGCGCCGGGGTACATCGCGAAGCTGATCAAGGCCGGGCGTCGCGTGGCGATTTGCGATCAAACGAGCGACCCGCAACCGGGTCGAATCGTGGAACGCGAGATCACGCAAATTGTGAGTGCGGGGACGGTGAGCGATCTCGATTTGCTGGAGACGAAGCGCGCGAATTATCTGGGCGCGGTGCACGAAAGCGCGGGGCGGTTTGGGTTCGCCTACGCGGACTTGAGCACGGGTGAATTCCGGCTCGCGGAGGTGGGAAGCGAGAGCGCGTTGCAAGACGAACTGGCGCGCGTGGCGCCAGCGGAGTTGTTGATCAGCGACCAGCAAACGGAAACGTTCGCCGAGTTCGAGAGAACGCTCACGCATGACGGCTATGCGTTCCTGCCGGAACAGGCGGAGTTCATTTTGTGCGAGCACTTCAAGGTGAAATCGCTCGATGGTTTCGGCTGCAGCGAGATGCGCCAGGCGGTGGCGGCGGCGGGCGCGATCGTGCATTACCTGAAGCACCAACTGCGGCGGAAGATCGATCATTTGACCGCGTTGCGCTGCGACGTGCCGGCGACGCATGTAGTGCTCGATCTGGCGACGCAGGCCAATCTGGAACTCGTGACCTCGCGCGGCGCGCGCGATATGAGCCTGCTCGCGGCGCTCGATCGCACGGTGACGCCGATGGGCGGGCGGAAGTTGCGGAGCTGGATTTTGCAACCGCTGCGCGATCTGAAGGAACTGGAGTGCCGGCAGCAAATGATTGCCGATTTGTTGAGCGAACCGGAGCTGCTCGCCTCGTTGCGCGCGGCGCTGAAATCGGTGCGCGATATCGAGCGCGCGATCGGCCGGCTCAGTCAGGTCTCGGGGAATGCGCGGGATTTGGTGGCGTTGCGGATGTCGCTCGAGCAGGTGCCGCTCTTGCGCGAAGAGCTGCGGAAGCTGGTTGAGCGGATCAACTTCGGCAAGTCGGTCTCGGATTCGACCTATGGGACGCAGCTGCGCGAGGAGCTGCAGGAGATGCCGGAGTTGGTGGAGAAATTAAGCCGCGCGCTGGTCGAGGATGCGCCGCTGACGTTGAAGGACGGCGGCATTTTCCAGGATGGCTACGATGAGGCTCTGGACGAACTGCGGCGGGCGTCGCGCGAAGGTAAAAACTGGATCACACAGCTCCAGGAACGCGAGAGCGCGCAGACGGGAATCAAGTCGCTCAAAGTGCGCTTCAATTCCGTCTTCGGCTACTTCATCGAGATCACGAAATCGAATCTGGCGAGCGTGCCGGCGCATTATACGCGCAAGCAAACGACGGTGGGCGGCGAGCGTTTCATCACGCCGGAGTTGAAGGAGATGGAGGCGCAGATTCTGGGAGCGGACGAGCGGGCGCGCCACCTGGAGCAGGAGCTTTTCCAGAAATTGCGCGAGGAGACGCTGCGCGATCTGCGCGTGATTCAGGCGACGGCTGCGGCCATCGCGCGGCTGGATGCGATCGCCGGGCTGGCGGAAACGGCGCGGCTGTTTCATTATGCGCGGCCGGTCCTGGACGACTCGCTTCGGCTGGAGATTCGCGATGGGCGCCATCCGGTGCTCGACCAGAATTTGGCGGAAGAAAAATTTGTGCCTAACGACACCGCGCTCGATGGCGCGGGCGCGCGGCTGGCGATCATTACCGGCCCGAACATGGCGGGCAAATCGACCTACATTCGACAGGTGGCGCTGATTGTTTTGCTGGCGCAGATCGGCAGTTTCGTGCCGGCGGCGAGCGCGCGGATCGGGCTGGTCGATCGCATTTTTACGCGCGTGGGCGCGAACGACGATCTCTCGCGCGGGCAATCCACGTTCATGGTGGAGATGAACGAGACGGCGAACATCGTGAACAACGCGACCGCGCGCAGCCTTGTCATCCTGGATGAAATCGGGCGTGGCACCTCCACCTTTGACGGGCTCTCGATCGCCTGGAGCGTGGCCGAATTTCTGCACGACAAAATCGAAGCGCGCACGCTTTTCGCGACGCATTATCACGAGCTGACCAAGCTGGCGGAAACGCGGCGCGGGGTCTGCAATTTCAACGTGGCGGTGCGGGAATGGAACGAGCAAATCATTTTCCTGCGCAAGATCGTGCCCGGTGGCGCCGATCGCAGTTACGGCATTCAGGTGGCGCGGCTGGCGGGTTTGCCGAAGGAAATTTTGGATCGAGCGAAAGACATTCTCGCGCATCTGGAGAAGCCGAACGGGACAACCGAAAGCACGAACGTGAAGACGCGGCGAAAAAAATCCTCGCCTCCCGAGGCGCAGAGGCCGCAGATGGATTTATTGTAAATCGAAACGCATCATGGCGGTCAAATCCGAGAAAGAACTGAACGAGACGCAGCGCAGTCATTGGCTGAAGGCGGTGGCCGCGCTCGAGATGCGGAATTTTGGCTACGCGATTTCCTTGCTGCAGGGCATCTTGAAGCAAGAGCCGGAGTTCCTGACTGGGCGCCAACTTCTGCGACGCGCGGAGACGACCAAAGTGAAAGCGGAGAAGAAGGGCTTCTTCAACGTCTCGACCGCGTCGATCGCGATCATGAAAGCGCAGCGCGAAGTGAAGAAGGATCCGAAGCGCGCGGTGGAAATGATCGAGAAAGTGCTGGAAGACGAGCCGCATAATCGCCAGGCGAACATGCTCTTGAAGGAGGCGGCGGTGGCGGCTGGCTGGCCGGAGATTGGCGTGCTGGCCTTGCAGACATTACTCGAAGAAAAACCGCGCGATGCCAAGGTGCTGCACGAGCTCGGGCGGCTCTATCATCAGCTCGGCGAGAACGAGCGCGAGGTGGAGATTTACAACCGGATCACAGCGGTGGATCCGACGGATGCGGAAGCGTTGCGTCTGGGAAAAGACGCCTCCGCGCGCGGTTCGATGAAGAGCGGCGGCTGGACGCAGGCCGAGAGCTACCGCGATTTGATCAAGGACAAGGACCTGGCCGTCTCGCTGGAACAGCAGAACCGGATGGCGTTAACCGGCGAGTCGCTCGAGCAGCAAATCAGCGAGACCTATGCGCAGCACCAGGCGGCGCCGCAAAACGTGGATCACGCGCGGCGCCTCGGCGCGTTACACGAGCAGAAGGCGGACTTCGAGAGCGCCATCGCTTGGTATCAATATGCGGCCGAGCTGACGAATCGGACTGACGCCGGCCTCCTTCGCAAAGTCTCCGATCTGGGGATGAAGCGCTCCGAACAGGCGATCGCCGAGCACGAGCAGTTTCTGGCCGAGCACGCGCCGGATGCGGAAGGCTACGCCGAGCGCGCGGCGGCGCTGGCTGCGGCGAAAAATGAACGGCAGGCGTTTCTGATCGACGAAGCGCGGAAGCGTTCCGAGCGCAATCCGACTGATCTGCAATTGCGTTTCGAGCTGGGCGAACATTTGCTGGAGGCGGGCCAATTCCGCGAGGCACTGCCGGAATTGCAGCGAGCCCGGCAAAACCCAAACGCGCGGCTGCGAGCGATGAATTTGCTCGGCCGTTGTTATCAGGAACTCGGAATGCTCGATCTGGCGGCGAAGCAGCTGGAGGAAGCGTCGCGCGAAATCCTGGCCATGGATCCGATGAAAAAGGAAATCATCTACAATCTCGGGCTGGTCTACGAAGCGATGAGCGAGCCTGAGAAATCGATCGACTGCATGAAGCAAATTTACGAAGTCGATTATGGCTTTCGAGATGTGGCCGCGCGGGTGGAAACCTCCTACGCCAGAGCGGTTAAGCCGGAGTGAAGGATGGCCGGGTGAAGTGCGCGTGCCGTCGGGGTGAAGCGCATTTACGCTTGTAAAACCGACCTGTTCGGTAGAATTCTCACGTCCAGGGCCCCCCGGCAGTGCGAAGTCATATTGCCGGGCCCCCGGCAGGAGAAAACCAAGTAGTTCACAAATTATATATGAAAAATAATCTTAGTATCATGTCCCGCTTTGCCGTCGTCGCGATGGCCGCAGGCGGACTCTGTTTAGCCGCGACCGCTTTCGGGCAGGTCGAGAAAGATACCGCACCTGAGCCCGGCAAAGTCGGCTCGATGGCCGCGGTGGGCACCAAGCCGAGCAAGGCCGAGAAGGCGAAGATGGAGGCTGAGAATGCCACCAAGACGCCGGCGAAAGCCAATGATAAGGCGGCGAAAGCGACCGACAAAGCCATGGGCAAACTCGACATGGGAGATCAAGTCTTCATCCGCGAAGCAGCCAAAGGCGGAATGATGGAAGTCGAGATGGGCAAGATGGCCGCCAAGCAGGGCAAGAGCCCGGCAGTTCAGGAATTGGGCCGAATGCTCGTGACCGACCACACCCAAGCCAATAGCGAGCTGATGGCTCTCGCCAAACAAAAGGGCGTGAAGGTGGATCCGAAGGTCAAGATGGCAAAGATCGGCGACGCTAACTTCGATAGCGAATTCCTCACCATGGCGATGCAGGATCACCAGAAGGACATCGCGATGTTTGAGCGCCAGGCGAAAAACGGCAAAGACGCCGAGACGAAAGCCTGGGCGAAAAAGACGCTCCCGACGCTGAAGAAGCACATGAAGATGGTGAAGAAAGCACAGGGCTCGATGAAGAAGGCCGGCTAAGCGCCACTCGTTAGAAAATTCAAGACGCGGCACGCCGGTTCGGTGTGCCGCGTTTTTTTGGCTCAATCGGCCGGCGGCCCGTCGCTGCTCACGCGCAGGCGTAGAGTCAGCGCGAGCGGCGGCCCGTCCACGGGCGCGTAGGTCGGAAAATAGAGCTGCGGATCCACGCCCGTAATCTGGATTCGAAGGTAGCGGCTGTGATCTCGGCGTTCCGCATCGCCTGCCACGCGGATGCGATTGAAGGCCTCTGGCTCCTCCGCGGCAAAGAGCGTTTCCGCTCCGCGCGTCAGTCGGATCAAGCTCAGATCGATCACGGTGAGGGCGCTGTAAAAATCGAGCCGCAACGGCGCCGCCCCGGCATCGGCCGGGAGCTGCAGCACGACTTCCTTCCAGCCGTCGTGCCCGATGCGCGCGGTGATCGAGTTCTCCTCGCTGTGCGTCCCATCGCGCGAATGGAAAACCTGGATGCTGGTCTGCTGCGCGTGCGCGGTTTGCCGGATAGTGCCGTCGCGCCAAGCGCGCGCCAGTCGCTCCTGCACCGCGCGGGCGCGCGCTTGATAATAGACAACTAATTCGGCGTGAGCTTCCGCACGATCGCCGAAGAGTAATTCGAGCAACGGCGGCTGCGCGATGGCGGGAGGTTTCTCCCACACGCCGAGCCCCGGTCCATTTTCAAAGGTAAAGAAACGCCCGCGCGTTTGCAGTTCTGCCCAGAGTTTCCAAACGCCGAAGTCGTGCCGACGCACCGCGACATCATGAAAGAGGATGATGCCGCCGGGCGCTACCTTCGGCAGCCACGTCTCGAAATCGTGCCGCACCGCCGCTTCCGTATGCAGCCCATCAATATGCAAGAGATCAACGCTCGCCGTTTCAAAGCGCGCACGCGCGGCGTCGAAATCCGCGCGGAGCAGCGTGGAGAAATCCGCGTAGTGCGCGCGGTTATGGCGTGCGACTTCCGCGAACGTCGTCTCATCGTAGGCGCCGCTGTGCGAATCGCCGCGCCAGGTATCGACGGCGAAGCAGCGCGTGGCAGTTTCGTTCTCCGCTGCCGCCTGACAAAACGCGAAATAGCTCTCGCCGCGATCTGTCCCCAGCTCGACCAGTTGCCGCGGCTGCTTCGCTGCCATCAGATCGTAGGCGAAGTGCAGATTATCCGTCCACGCGCCGAGGCCGTACACGCGCGGTTGGAAATTCTGCGAAGGCAAATTAGCGATCATGCGTGGCGGAGGAGGACCGCTTCTACCTGACGCGCGGCCTGCTGCCAATCCATCTGGCGCACGCGCGCGTATGCGTTGTCGATCAAACGCTGGCGGAGCGCGTAGTCATCGAGCAGGCGCATCAATCCGTCGGCAAGGGCAGAGGCGTTGGGCTCGGCCAGCCACGCGTCCGCGCCGTGGGTGGCGATTCCTTCCAGCCGTTCGCTCGCCACTTCCACCACCGCACAGCGGCAGGCCATCATCTCGAGCGGGACGAAGGAGGGATTGCTCAGCGACAACACGAGGCCCACATCGCAGCTCGAAAAGAGCGTGGCCAGTTCCCGCTCGCTGAGCAGTCCGCGGTCGACGAACGGAAACGCCGGGCGGGGTTCCAATTTGTC
This sequence comes from uncultured Verrucomicrobiae bacterium, assembly GCA_963788065.1. Taxonomy (GTDB): domain Bacteria; phylum Verrucomicrobiota; class Verrucomicrobiia; order Chthoniobacterales; family UBA10450; genus JACCTI01. The sequence goes on along the minus strand of CAWBFF010000005.1, from coordinate 18,317 downwards.
AGTGCCGTAGAGAACGATTTCCACCTCAGGTTTCCGCGCATGCAAGAGCGCGAGCGCGGCCAGTCCCAGCTCATAGCCGCGCCGCGGCGTGCTTGGCCGCGCATAGAAACAAACCCGTCCCGCCGGCGCGCGCACAACGGCTCGGGGTTGATACAAAGCCGTATCCACCGCGAAATCGAAATAGTCGGCCGTAGCGCCGTAGCGCGTGCGCAGCAGTTTCGCCAGCCAACGCCCGAGCGTGAGGCAATGCAGCCCGGCGCGGTAGGTATTTTCGGCGCGGCGGATGTGATGCGGATCTTCGGGATAAAACGACGGCTCGAAATCCTGCACCAAATAATAGCGCCGCCCGCCTTTGAGCAGGCCGGCAAGTTTTTCCACTGTGGGCCAGAAGGTGGCGAAGGTGCAGTCGGCGTTTTCGATCTGACCGTCCCAACGTTGGTAGCGCGCGCCGGTCTCGCCGAAGTGCTCTCGGACGAAGGCGTAAATCTGCTCGGTCGTGAAATTGGCCATCGCTTCGTAGGTGACGACGTGGACCCGGCAATCGTGTCCGAGCGCAGCCAGGTCGCGGATGATGCGGAAGATGCCGAGGTCGCCGCCTGCGCGCGGGAAGGGTTCGGGGATCAGCCAATTGATCGTTAGGCGTTTGCGCGGCGGAGTCGGTTTAAACCAGCGCCGCGCTCTGTCGCTCAGGCTGTTCGGGACCGGCTGCGGTTTGAAACATGGCGCGAGCTGCGGGAGCAGGAATCGCAGATCGCGCGTGCGCGCGGCCGGGCTGTGCCGCTCTAAGACAACCGCCCGCGCGCGTTCGCCGATTTGCTCGCGACTCTCCGATTGCTCGATCAAAGCGTGCAACGCCGCTGTCCACTCCGCATCGTTCGCGGCCAGCATTCCGTCTTCGCCGTCCGTGATTGCATCCATGAACGGATCGATCCGCGAGGCTATGACCGGGATGCCTAACGAGCCCGCTTCGACAAATTTGATCTCGCTCTTCGCGCGGCAGAAGAGGTTGCCCATTTCGAGCGGAGCAAGCGCGATGTCCATCTGGCTGGCCAGTTCGAACCAACCGCGCCAATCCGTCAGCGGGAGGCGTCGCACGCGTGCGCCGAATTGATCGAACTCCGCGGAGATGTTGAGCGGCCCAGCGATCCACAACTGCACCTGCGGAAAACGCGCGAGCGTCGCCAGGAGCGCGGCGGAGCATTCCGCGAAATCCACTTCATGAGTCGCGGTGCCGCTGCCGTAGCCGATTACAATTTCAGAGCGGGCCGCGCGCTTCTTCCGCTGCGCGTAAAGTGCGTTCGCGTGCGCGAGCATCTCGCGACCGAAGGCGTTGCGATGCACATAAGCGATCTTCCCGCGCCGCCGCGCGAGCTCGGTCAGGAACGGCGTGGGTGTCACGATCGTCTCGCAAGCTTGCAGTGTTTCCAGATAACGGCGGACGCCGTCCGCGTGCTGGACTTGATCGGTGGGCGAGAGATTCTGCACGGCGCGATGTTGCCCGAGCAGTTCCGGTTCGAAGATCAGGTCGTCGGTGTCGAAGATGATTGGCTTGCCCAACGCCCGCGCGCGCTCAATCAATTCGGCGAGCGGTCCGCTCATCGGCAGACGGTAGAGAAAGATAACGTCGCTCCGCAGCGCCGCTTCCGGGTCGATCTTTGCCTCCTCCGTCCAATCGACCACGCGCGCGACGTGTCCGAGTTCCTCCAATTGCTCGCGCAGATGCTGGCAACGGTAGAGGGACGTGGTCGCGATCGCGCAACCGCTCGCGATGAAACAGGAGGTGCTCAAGCGCCGGGCATCGCGGGTTTGTGGAGGAGGCCGAGGCCGCAGGCGTCCTTGTAGAGCGGTCGACGCCCCTCCATCGTGCGCGCCTCGCCGTTCCAGAGCATCGCTTCCACTTCGGGATGCGCGGTGCGCCACTCGTTGAAGGCGCGGCGCACGCCACCTGCACCCGTGGCGTCGAATTGTTCGGCGAATCGGCTCACGTCGTGCAGCAGAAGCAGACCGCCGGGCGCGAGGACGGGGAACCAAATTTCCAACTCGTCCAGCGTCGCCTGATATTGGTGCGACGTGTCGAGAATGATCAACTCCGGCGCGGCGCCGAGGTAGCCGAGCGCTGCTGCCACCGCAGACGAGGCGGTCGAGCTGAGCTCGACGTTGCGCACGAACGCATCCAGGCCCGCGCGCTCCAGCCAACGCTGCGTGATCGCGACCGTCGCCGGATCGTAGTCGAGTGTGAAGAGACCGCGCCGCGCCTCCATCCGGCGGAGCATGAAGCCGATGAGCAGGGTGGAATACCCGGAGCAGGTTCCGAGTTGGACGATGCGATCCGCGCGATTTCCCATGATGACGCCGTGCAGGAACGACATCAGCGGCACCGCGCATTCTCCGATTCGTCCGCTCTCATCCGTCTCGGCATACCAATCGCGCACGATGGTCCATTCCTCTTCCGCGAGGTCGGAGTAGATCGGCGGGACGTAGTCTGTTCCAGGCAAATTATGCCACCAGTAGCGCGGCTGCGTCGCGCCCTTCCAGCGGCGCGAGCGAACGGAATCCATGCCGCAGATTACAACGCCCATCCGGAAAGTCAGCGCGCGAACTTGCTTCGCACGGCGCGGGCGGTGACTAATGGTGGGCTCGCCCTTTCGCATGTCGCTCGAACTTCCCAGCCTCCGCTTTCAGCCCGGGTTCGAACTCGGCGGCGCGAGTCGTTTCCATCTGCCGCTGCTTTACGATTTGGTCGCGCTGCGGCGACCGGCGCGGACCGTCATCCTGGGCTGGGGCGACGGGGGACTGCAGCGTACTATTTGCGCGGCGCTGCGCGAGCATCATCCTAGTGGTCGTTGCGCCACGATTCGGCGCGCGCGCGACGGCGAAGACCCGGCGGACGATGAGAGCTGGCAGAATGCGATCGCGACGAACACGAGTGAGGTTGCGCTCTTCCTCGCCGCTGCGCCGGAGACGAAGGCTTGGGAATTCGCGGATGCGTCGGTGGATCTCCTCTTGTTAGACGATTGCGACTCGGCGCTGACGGCGCAGAAGGAGTTGAAGGCGTGGAGGCCGAAGCTCGCGCCCGGCGCCCTTCTTCTCTTCCACGGCCTCGCTCTGGAGCGGACGCCGCCGCTGCGGCCGGTATGGGAGGAAGCGGTGCGCGGTCAAGCGGCGCTGGAATTTTCGGAAGGAATCGGGCTCGGGCTCGCGCTTTGGCAGGCGCAACCGGAGACGGCGGGTGAATTGCTCCGCGCGCTTTTTTCTTCGGACATGAGCGCCACTATGGGCGCGCTGCATCAGGCGCTCGCGCAACGCCTGATCGCCGAAGCGCGCGCAGCGGCCGCGGAAACACAACGCGCTGCTTTGGACCTGCGCCAGGTCTGGCTCGATACGGTGCTGGCCGATCGTTGGCGCGCGCAGGAAGTGATGGATCACCAAACGCGCGAGATCGAGCACCAGCAGCAGCGGCTCGCTTATGAAGCGCAAGAAGCGGCCGAGCGGGCTCGGGCTTTCACTGAGCTCCGGCGGGATCGGTTGAAGGCGCAGCTCATCATGGATACGCAAGCCGAACAGGTGAAGCAGTGGGTTGGAAAAGGCGATGCGCTCGCGCAGGAAAACAAGAAGCTGAAATCGCAGTTGGCGCAGGCGAAGAAGGTGATCGAAGCGGCGAAGAAAGCCTGCTGGACGCGCGCCCGTTGCTTCGGTGCAGCAGCGACGGGTGAGAAGAAAAAGAAGCGGCCGATTCCGGAGCGGATCGCGCGCGAGTTGCGGCGCATTCCCGGGAAGTTCAACCGCACGAAAGCGGCGCCGCCGGGGAAGCCTGCGAAAGCTGAAAAGGCCAAAGCGGCAACGCCGACGCCGGCCGAGCGTTATCCGAAATGGATCGCGGAACATGAACCAGACGCCGCTGGATTGGCCGCGCAGCGCGCAGCGGCGAGTGCAATGCTGGATGGCCCGACGCTCAGCCTGCTTCTGCCCACCTTCAATCCTCCGCGGGCGTTCTTCGAGGAGTTGATCGAAGCGCTGGCCGCGCAGACGTATCCGCGTTTCGAGATTTGCGTAGCCGACGGGGGATCGAACGCGGAGACCCGACAAGTTTTGCAACGTTGGCAGAAGAACGAGCCGCGTCTGCGTCTCGATCTTCTTCCGGAGAATCTCGGGATCGCGGAGAACACCAACCGCGCGCTCGCGCTCGCGACGGGCGACTTCTTTGCCTGCATCGATCAGGACGATTTGCTGCCGCCCTTCGCGCTTTACGAGATGGCCCGCGCCATCGTGCAGCAGCCCGAGGCTGATATTTTCTACAGCGACGAAGATCGGCTGGATGCGAAAGGCCAGCGGCACGCGCCGTTTTTTAAGCCGGAATGGAGCCCGGAGTATTTGCTCTCGTCGATGTACATCGGGCATCTTACCGCGTATCGGCGCACGCTGGTGGACCGCGTCGGCACTTTTCGGAAAGAGTTCGATCTCTCGCAGGATTATGATTTCGCGTTGCGCGCCACCGAGATCGCGCGCGCGGTCGGTCACGTGCCGCATGTGCTCTATCATTGGCGCGAGCACGCCGCTTCCGGCTCGGCCGGCGGCAAGCCGCACGCGCGCACGTCCAATCTCGCCGCGCTGGCCGACGCGATGGAGCGGCGCGGTTTACCCGCGGAAATCATCGCTTATCCAACAGCGAATCGGGCGCGCCTGAAGATCACCACCTGGCCGCGCGTCTCCATCATTGTCCCGACCGATTCTCCGGAGCGCGCCCGCGCCTGCGCAGAAGAGTTGCCGCGCATGACCGACTATCCGGATTACGAAATCGTGATCGTGACCAACAGCGCGCTGGCCGAGTCGCTCGAGCGTGAGATGCCGGCCGGCTCGCCGGCGAAGCTCGTGCGCTACGACGAGCCGTTTAACTTCTCTGCGAAATCGAATCTGGGCGCGCACGCTTCGACCGGTGCGCGCTTGATTTTTTTTAACGATGACGTCGAGAGCGCGCAGCGGGATTGGATTCAGAATGTGATCGAGCCGCTGGAGAATCCGGCGGTGGGCGCGGTCTCGCCCAAGCTGCTTTACGAGACGGGGAAAATTCAACACGCCGGGCTGGTGACCGGTGTGCGCGGTCTGGTTGGCACGGCCTGTCATCAGTGGCCGGGCGACTCGACGGACTACACGAACTTCGCGCAGTCGATGCGTAACGCCTCTGCGCTTTCAGCGGCGTGTCTGGCGATGCGGCGGGAGGACTTTTTCGCGGTCGGCGAATTCGATGCGGTGCAGACGCCGATCGCGCATTCCGATCTCGATCTTTGCTTCAAGGTGCGCGCGGCGGGGATGCGCTGCGTCTATACGCCCTTCGCCACCATGACGCACCGCGGCCACGCTTCGATCGGCGCGGTCGAGGAAGAGGAAACGAAGAGCGCGTCCTCCGATCGGGCGGGCGTTTTCCTTTTGCAGCGCTGGACGGACTACACCTGCCACGATCCCTATTTCCCGCCGAACGTGCGCGACTGGCTCTACGCTGATTCGCCCACGCCGATTCGGATGTGGGCGCCTAACGAGTCTGCAGCCAGCTTGGACGGGAACGCGCGTGCGCTCCTTTTCGTTTCGCATGATCTGAGTTGGAGCGGGGTGCCGCTTATCCTTTTGTCCGTGGCGGAATGGTGTCGTGCGCGGGGTTACTTCGTCGTGATGCTTTCGCCGGTGGATGGGCCGGTCCGGAAGAAATTTATCGCCGCAGGGGTGCCGGTGATTGCTGATCCGCTGATCAATCAAGGGCATCCCTCGTTCGGACAGTTGGCGCGCGAGTTCGATTGCGTAGTCGCGAGCACCATTTTCGCCGCGCCTATCGTACGCGCGGCGCACGCGGAAGGGATTCCGCATCTGTGGTGGATTCACGAGGGCCGGGTGGCGGAACATTACCTCGGCGAAGACGCGAACCTGCGGCGCGCGCTGAGCGAAGCGGAGTTGATCGTGACGCCGGACACGGTGAGCTCTCAGGTTTACCAACCGTTCAGCGATCGGCCGGTGCGTGTGTTGCCCTACGGCATTCCTGATCCGAACGAGAATGAGCCAGCGCCTACAGAACGTTCGCCGGGTCCGGTGAAGTTTCTTCTGCTCGGCACGATCGAGCAGCGGAAAGGGCAGCGATTCTGCTGGAGGCGCTGGGAAAATTGGACGCGGAGACATTGCAGAATGCGCACTTCGAAATCGTCGGTCGTCCGCACGACGCACTCATCGCCGAGGAAGTACGCCGCGCGGCCGAAAGCAATCCGCACCTCTCCTATCGCGAAAGTGTCTCGCACGAGGAGGCGCTGGGGTTGATCCGCGCGACGGATGTGATGATGAGCTGCTCATTTGATGAAACGGGTCCGCTGATTCTAATGGAGGCGCTCGCCCTGCATCGTCCGATCCTGAGCACGACCGTCGGGGCGGTGTCGGAGAATTTGGCGCAGGGCGAGTGCGGCTTGTTTTTTCCGCCGGGAAATGCGGACGCTTTGGCGACGGCGATTACGCGCCTGGTGCGCGAACCGGATTTGCGAGCAAGGCTGACGGCGCAGGCTCGGCCGGCTTATGAGAAGCACTTCTCCTATCCGCGCTTCGCGGCAGAGTTTGAAGCACTCGTTAGGGAGACAATGCAGCAAAGGCCACGCGCGTCATGAATGCGCCAGCTGACGCCAGCTACTCCGAGTGGGTGGCGCGCTACGACACTCCGACAAAGAGCGAGCGCATCGCGTTGCGCCGTCGGCTGCGGACGTTGCCCCGGTTGCCGCGGATTTCGATCTTGCTGCCGGTGTTTAATCCGGACCTGGAGCTGTTGCACGCGGCGATCGCTTCCGTTCTTCAGCAGAGCTACGAGGATTGGGAATTGTGCATCGCGGACGACGCTTCGACCGACGCGCAGGTGCGACCGTTCCTCGAGAAGGCGGCGCGAAGCGAAGAGCGGATCAAAATCCTTTTCCGCGAGCGGAACGGGCATATTGCCGCGGCGAGCAACTCGGCTTTGCAGCTGGCGACGGGGGAGTGGTGCGCGTTATTGGATCAGGACGATCTGCTCGCGGAACATGCGCTGGCGTGGGTGGCGCTGGAGATAGCGCAAGCGCCTGAGGCGCGGCTGATTTATTCGGACGAAGACAAGATCGATCTCGAGGGGCGCCGATCTGATCCCTACTTCAAAACGGACTGGGATTCGGAGTTATTTCTCGCGCAAAATTATATCAACCATCTCGGCGTTTATCACACGGAGCTGGTGCGCACAGTGGGCGGATTTCGCGAGGGCTTCGATGGTTCGCAGGATTACGATCTCGCGCTGCGCTGCACGGAAACTCTGGCGCGCGCACAGGTGCGGCACATTCCGCGGATCCTTTACCATTGGCGGGCGGCGCCTGGCAGTGTGGCGCAAACCGCGGAGGCAAAACCGTATGCGAGGGAGGCGGCGCGGCGGGCCCTGCAGGAGCATTTGCAACGGCGACACATTGCCGGCCAAGTGGTCGCGTGCCCCGAGCAGGCCGAGGCGCATCGAGTGATTTATAAAGTGCCGAGCCCGGCGCCGCGCGTCACGATCATCATTCCCACACGCGATCGCGCTGCACTCTTGCGGCAATGCGTGGAGAGCATCCGCACTGTGACTGATTATGCGGCGTTTGAGATCTTGCTTGTCAATAACGGGAGCACGGAGCGCGACGCGATCGAGTTGCTCGCGCAGCTCGCGACGGAGTCTGGCGTCGCTGTATTACACGACACGGAGCCGTTCGATTTCAGCCGGCTAAACAATCTGGCCGCGGCGCAAGCGGGCGGCGAAATCCTGGCGTTCCTGAACAACGACATTGAAGTGACGGACGCGAGCTGGCTGACCGAAATGGTGAGCCACGCGGCGCGGCCCGAGGTGGGCGCGGTCGGCGCGCGGCTTTGGTATCCGGACGGGACGCTGCAGCACGGTGGCGTGATCCTCGGCCTCGGTGGCGTGGCGGGACACGCGCATCTGCGTTTGGCGCGCGGGCAGCCGGGTTATTTCAATCGCGCGATCTTGCAGCGGAGTAGTTCCGCGGTGACGGCCGCCTGCATGCTGACGCGGCGCAGCGTCTTCCAGGAACTGGGCGGATTCGAGCGCGCGCTGAGCGTGAATTTCAACGACATCGACTACGGGCTGCGCGTCACGCGGGCTGGGTATCAAGTCATCTGGACGCCCTACGCGAATCTCATTCATCACGAATCGGTTTCGCGCGGTCACCAGCGGAGCGAGGAGGAAAAGGCGCAGTTCATCCGCGAGGCGATCTACATGCAGGAAGCGCATGGCGCGGCGCTGCTGCGCGATCCGTTTTACAACCCGAACTTCTCCCTCGCGCTTCCGGGCTACACGCTGGCGTTTCCGCCGCGCGCCTAGGGCAGGCTCGTGCCGGAAGCGTTCTTCACAATCGCGACATCCGTTCCGTTGACGTCTCCGCTGGTGTTAATGTCGGCGCGGAAGTTAGCGGTCGTGAGGGATTGACCGGAGGCCAACTTGGTCTGGCCAATATCCGACCCGTTGACCGCGCCGCTCGGAGTGACATCAGCTGAGAGGACGGCCATGCGGACGCTGACGTCGCCGGCGTTGGTGCCGTCGTTTACGTTGGTCAGCTTCACGGTCACGACCTGCGCGTTGGTCACGCCGGTGAGGTTGATCGTAACGTCGCCGCCGGTGACCGAGAAACTATCTACGCTCCCGGTGCCCGCGGTTACCGCAGCGGAAGCGACCGTGACGGTGCCCGTGAAACTGGCCACGATCTGATGCGCGCCCGCGACGGCTCCGGTGCGGCTCTCGATTCCCGGATTGCCAGCCGAGGGCAACGGGATGTCGAAAGTCCCGGCGGAGCCGTGCGTTTTGCGTGAGACGACGCTGGTGGCGGTGGGCGCCTGCGGGAATTTGAATTTGCCGATGCGCGTGTTCCAGGAACCGCTGCTGGTCGCGGAATAGTATTCGTGGGTGCTCCAGAAGGTGGCGTTGTCCGCCGGGTCAACTGAGAGAGCGGCGTAATCGCCCCAACGCCCGCTCGTGCTGGTTTGATGTCCGCCGCCGGCTTGAAGCACGGCTTCGCCCTGCGCCATGGTGTTGAGCGGATCGCCAGGTTTGCGGCCGGCATAACGAATGGATGGCTCGATGGTGGCGCTGGAGGCGGAATAGGCGATGGCTAGATTTCCCTCGCCGTCCACCGAGATGGCGGGCTGGAAGCGCCAGATGCCATCGGCGGCATTGTTGAAGGTCTGCTGCTGCACAGGCGTGGCCGGGATGGTGCCGCCGGTGACGTCAAACTGATACCAGCGAATCGCCGTCGGTCCGGTGCCGCTCTGGTTGTTGTTCACGGTGTGCGAAACGTAGAGCGACTCCACGCCGCTGAGGTTTTGGTAAACGAGCGGCGTCATGAGTTTGTCGCCTAACGTGTCGAGCCTGGCCGTGGTGACGGGCTGGGGGACAATCGCGGTCGCGGTGGTGAAAGCATCTACGAAGGGCGCGACGGTGATCTCTGCATTCGGCGTATGCGCGGTGCCGACACCGAAGGTGGAATTGGCCGGCGTGGTCAGGTCCAGATGGAAACGCCAGGCGTGTACTTTCGTTTGAGAAACGCCCGCGGCGCCGGGGCTATCGATGGCGAGGAAATACTGGTCCGTGCCGACAGGCGGAGGGCTGCCAGCGCGGAAGGTGGCCGGGACCAGGCTGTAAGCGTCGCCGATATTCGCGGCGGTGATGGTGAATGCGACCGCGCCGGCGTTTGGCGCGCCGGTGCCGTTGATCAGGGCGAGGCGGGGAAGGGCGAAAACGCGGACGCCGTTAAAGGTGGTGTTGTTAGAAAACATGTTCACCGAAAAATAGTAAGCGTCCGGCCACATCCCGAACTTCGGGTAATCGCCGAGGTAACTCGGATTCGCCGGATCGATTTGCACCGCGTAAAGCCACCAACCGCCCGCGACGGGGTCGCTTGTTTTCGAGACGCCGACGCATTGATAAAAGGACGTGCCTGGAAACCCAGGGAAGGCGAAGTCGCTCACCAGCCAGCGATCGGCCAGATGATCGTAGAGAATGAAACCGTCGCCGCCATTCTGGTTGTTACCGCAAGGCGTGCTCGAGCCGAGCGCGGAGAAGAAGGTGTTGAAAGTGGTGGGCGCGAGCAATTGATTGCCGGATTTGTCGAGGATCTTGATCCGCGAATTGACGTTCTGAATGTAGTGGTTCGGGCCCACGTCGCCCTGGGTGTCGGGCGGCAAACAGCCGCAACCGCTCTGCGCCGACGTAATGCCCGGATAGGTAGCGATCGGCGCGGGTAAAAGCGGACGCGTCGCCGCCTCGCGCACGGCCTGGAGCGGGTCTTGTTTATCTGTGCCCTTCACGCGCGGATGGCGCGTGAGGCGGAAGCCTTCGTCTTCGGCCGTGGGCGGGATTTCTGGCAGGAGACGCAAGTCCACGTCTTGCGAAACAGGACCGATGAGCGGGATCACATCCGGCTGCGGGGCGACGTCGCGTTTGCCGCCGCCTTTTTGCGCGAGCGCGGAAGCGCTCCAGGGCAGGCTGAACGCCAGCGTCACGAGAACGAGCGCGAGAAGACAAAGCGCCATGCTGGCGAGGACGCGGGTGATGGAAAATGCGGAGGCGGGATTCGTTTTCATAGGGGAAGGGACGTCCCTGTTTTACGAATGGGCTTGCGCCGGAGCAATACCTTTGTCCGCAGCCCGGGTCTTGCGCCGGGGTCGCGCTTGGAGATCAGTGCTCGGCGCGGCGACCGGAGCTTTCGCGCCTAGCTGGCCGGCGGAACCTGAACCTCTTCCAGACTTTTTCGAACGCGCGAGAGATCGAACGAAGTCTCGACGTTTTCTGGATGCGCGGCGACGAGCGGCCCGAGAATTTGCAGGCATTGCTCGTAGCTCGCGGCAGCGCGCGCAGGATCGCCGGCCTTTTGCCAGATGCGTCCAGTGACATAGTAGACCGAGCTCAAATCCTGCCGCGCTTCCGCATTCGCCGGGTCGGAAGCGGAAAGGCTGCGCATGATCTCCGCCGCGCGTTGGCAGTCGCCTAACGACTCCTCGAGATGCTCGCCCGTGAAGGCGCGGAGATAGGCTAACGCGATCAATCCATCCGCCAGATTGCGTTGCAGAGCGGAGCTGGAAGGATCGGCGCGCAACATCGCTTCATCGAGCGCGACCGCCCGCTCGTGGAAGAGCGCGGCTTCGCGATAGGCCGCGGGATTATTTTGCGTCGAGCCGATATCCGCCAGGAGCGAAGCGATGCGGGAGCAGATTCGCGCGAGCAAGAAAGTGTCCTCCCGACTTTGGGGATGATCGGCGGAAAGCTTCTCGCTAATCGGCAGGGCGCGTCGGAAATTTTCCAGCGCTTCGTCTTGCGCGGCCTGGTCAGGTTGGAAACGCTGCGCACTGACGAGCGCGTCCCCGAGGCCGAGGTAATCGGCCACGATCCCGCGCTGCCATTCATCCGCGTGCGCCGGGTCGTCGCGCCGCAACCGCTCGCGCATCGCCAAGGCGCGGCGATGCGCGCGCGTCGCCTCCTGCCAATGGTTCAAACGCGATTCCACGCCGCCGAGACTTTCCTCGGCCTGGCTGAGGATGCGTCGGGCGCTGGCGTGGGCGCCCGTTTCGGCGTTGGCCAATGGCGCGGCAATGTCGGTCGCTTTCGTATAAGAGCGCACCGCGCCGGCGGAGTCGCCCAGGTTGGGCGTGTAGGGTTTGCCCTGCACGTCGCCCACTTTCAAATACGCGTCGGCCAATTCGAGTTGCAGGGTGGGATCGCCGGCGGATTCGCGCGCAAGCCGATCGAGATACTCCAGCGCGCGCGTCACGATGAGCTGCCGCGCGGCGGTGGCCCCGGGAAGATCGTGGATGGCGTCGTGGATCTCGAAGAGATAAGAATTCGTTAGGCGACGGACTTCGTTGAAGCGGCGTTCCGCCCGGCGCGCTTCAAAGAAGGTCGCGGTCCCACCCGCAGCGAGGGCGAGGACCAGCAGCGCGCCCGCGATCAGGCCGAGTTTATTGCGGCGCATCAATTTGCCGGTGCGATAGCCAAACGTATCCGGGCGCGCGCGCACCGGCCGATTGGTGAGATGGCGCCCGAGATCGTCGGATAGACCTTTTGCGCTCGCATAGCGGCGCGCTGGTTCCCGCGCCATCGCGCGCAGGACAATGTTATCCAGGTCGCCGCGCAAATGCCGCCGCGTTGCTGAATCTTCCGCCATCAAACTCGGTCGGCGCGGATCCTGTTCCGCGATCATGCGAATGAGCTCGGTGTTCGATGGCTTCGCGCTCGTGAAGGCGTGCGGTGATTGATCCGTGAGCAATTCGTAGAGAAGGGCGCCGAGCGTGTAGATGTCGCTCGCGGTGGTGATCGGTTCGCCGCGCACTTGCTCCGGGCTGGCGTAGGCGGGCGTGAGACGACGGTGATCGAGCGCAGTGACGTCGCTCGCGGCTTCGTCGAGCAGACGGGCAATGCCGAAATCGAGCAGCTTCGGTTCTCCTTCGGCCGTGACGAGGATGTTGCCCGGTTTCAGATCGCGATGGACGACGAGATTTTGGTGCGCGAACTGAACCGCGGCGCAAACTTTCCGGAAGAGCGCGAGCCGGGCCGGGATCGTTAGGCGATGCTTTTTCGCATAGGTGGTGAGGTGCTCCCCGGGCACGAACTCCATCACGAAAAAAGGCAGCCCGTCTTCCGTTTCGCCACCGTCGAAAAGACGGGCGATGCCGGGATGTTCGAGCCGCGCTAAAATCTTTCGCTCGCTCGAAAAGCGGCGCAGCACTTCCTCGGTATCGGTCCCGCGTTTGAGCAATTTGATGGCGACCTGTTGCTCAAAACGATCGTCCACGCGCCGCGCCAGCCAGACCGTGCCCATGCCGCCGCGGCCAAGTTCCCGCACGAGCTGGTAGGGCCCGATCCGTCGCCCAGCCGTCTGCGAAGGCGCAGAGTCGCTCCCGATAAATCCGCCGCCGTCGGCCCAGGAGTCGAGCGCATCGGCGGACTGGCTCAAGAGCGAGTCTACCTCGCGCCGGAGCGCAGTGTCTCCAGCGCAGGCGTGGTCGAGAAAATGCGTTCGATCCGCGGTGGTCTCGCTCTCCATCGCGGAGGCCAGCGTCTCCTTGATTTTCTGCCAGCGATCGGGCGTCACACTTGTTCGCCGATCTCGCGTTGCAGCCACTGCCGTGCGGTGACCCAATCGCGTTTCACCGTGACGGCGGAAATGCCGAGCAGTTCTGCGGTTTCCTCCATCGTGAGGCCGCCGAAAAAACGCAGCTCGACCACGCGCGCCTGCCGGGGATCGAGCGTTTCGAGATCGCGCAGGGCGTCCTCGAGTTTTGCGATGCTCAACTGCGTCCGGTCCTGGAAATCGACCGCCGCGTCCAGTTCCAGCAATGGCTCGCCGCTGTCGCGCTTGTGCCGTTTTCGCGCGATGGCGTGGTTGGCCAGAATGCGGCGCATCATGCGCGCGGCGATGGAGAGGAAGTGCAGGCGATTCCCCCAATCGACCGTGTGCTGGCTGACGAGTCGCAGGTAGGATTCGTGAACCAGGGCGGTCGGCTGGAGGGTGTGATTCGGCCGCTCTTTCCTCAGGTAGGAGGAGGCGATCTCGCGCAGCTCGCTGTAGAGCGCGGGAAGGGCGGCGTTCAAAGGAGTGATATCCGCGTCTGGTGGCAAAGTGCCGGAAAGGAAGGCGGCCAGCGCAGCCTCATCCTCGTCAGGTATCAGAGCGAAGTCCGGCTCACAGGATAGCGCCACCGTCCCTTTGTCACCCCCTTCATCCATCCGTGGGTCGAGTTTATTCAGGAAAAATCTGAGAGCTACGCATTTTTCCGAAAATTCCGTGACCAGATTGGACCCCTTTTGCTGCGAGAGGGGGGTTAAAGAGCAGGTCTCTGCTCGCGAGGATCGAACCCATGAAACCTAAAGATTTCTTTATCGCCGCCCTTCCATTGGTGAGCGCCACGCTGCTGTGGGGCGGAACTGTCCGGGCGGAAACCTTGCCTTCGGTCACCACGCTTTATTCCTTTCCTCTCAGTTCGACCGTTGGTCGCAACCCAACCACAGCCCTGGTACAGGCGAGCGACGGAAATTTCTACGGCACCACGGAGGACGGCGGCACAGCGGGCGTGGGCACCATTTTTAGAATCACGCCGGCAGGCGCGCTTACGACGATCTACAGCTTTACTGGAGGCGCTGATGGCGGCATCCCCCGATCTCCGCTCCTGCAAGCGAGCGACGGGAACCTCTACGGCATGACCTACAGCTACGGCGGGCCCACTGGCTCCGGCGCTGTTTTTAAGAGCACGCTCTCGGGAACGCTGACGACGCTCCGCACCTTTAGCGGCATGGATGGGCATCGCCCCCGCGGTCCGCTCATCCAGGCACCTGATGGGAATATTTACGGCACGACGCAGGCCGGCGGCAGCACCTACGTGAACCCCAGCAACGTGGGTGACGGAAATGTGATCAAGATTACGCTCGGCGGCGTCGTTTCCTCCCTCGCGAGCTTCAATCACAACACTAATTACGGGGCAAGTCCTCAGGGGGGCGTCCTCGCGGCCAACGATGGAAACTTTTACGGCTCCACCGCGGGCGGCCTGCATGACAACGGGAACGGAACCTTCAGCCCCGCGGGCAATATCTTCCAAGTGACGCCTGGTGGAGTGATCACGAATTCCATTAGCGACGTCATGGCCTTTAATAACCTGGTTCCTGGATCGCCGCGGATCCCAAACCGAATCATCCAGGGCCGCGACGGCAATTTCTATGGCACCACTTCGGGAGGCGGCACCGCTGGGACTGGCACGGTTTTCAAGATGAGTTTCGATGGCACCACTGTCACCAAGCTGCACGACTTCGCCGGTTTCAACGAATCAGGTGACAACGGAGCGTCTCCCCTGGCCGGGTTGCTCCAGGCGACCGATGGAAATTTCTACGGGACGACCAGGTACGGCGGGACGACGCGCGCAGGAACAGTTTTCCGGATCACGCCCGATGGTGTTTACACCACTCTCTACAGCTTCACTGGGAACGGCGGAACCACGAGCAATGATGGAGCCGAGCCGGTCTCCGCGTTGATCCAAGGGAGCGACGGAAACCTCTACGGGACAACGTCGGGCGGCGGGACGAGTCGCGCCGGGACGATCTTCCGAGTGAACGCCGGCTTGCCGCCGCCGTTAGTCGCCAGCTTCGCGGTCAACGAGAGTGACGCACCGACGGCGGCGGCGCCTGATTCCGTGCTGCGTTTCAAAGCGATCGAGAATCACGAAGCGGCGGGTTTGCTGGTGCACGTGCAAAGTTCCACCGCGCCCGCGCCGGCGCCGGAAAGCAGCTGGACGGATCTGCCGGACGGGCTCGGCGGGCGAATGGTCTATGCGCCGCAGGTGACGGGTTACGTTTTGAACTCGACCAATTATCCGGCGGCGAATGGGATTTCTTTCCGCGCGGTGACGCGGGCTCCGGGTTACCCCACGTCGATCTCAAACGTGGTCGGGCCGTTTAATCTCGCGAGCACGACCCCGCATCTTGGGCCGACGAAGCTGTTCGTGACCACGAACGGGGAAATCAACGCCATCCGTTTTGGCGTGAACGAGGAGACTATTCCGGCGGGCATTCGGGTGCGCGTGCAAACGACGCAGACTCCCGCGGCCGAGGGGAGCTGGAGCGACGCCGCGACCGGAAATGGCGGGGTGATGACGCAGGACGCGAGCGACCCAAAGCAGTTCTATCTCGGGACGGATGATTATCCGCCAAGCGAAGGAGTTTACTTCCGCGCGATGGCCAGTGCGCCGGGGAACGTGGACAGCCTTTCGATTCCCTACGGTCCATTTAAATTCGTGAACGATCCGGCGTCGATCGTGACGATCAGCGTCAACGGAGTCGCGGTGGCGCCGAACGACATCGATGGGGGCTACTTCCTGCCCTCCGGCAGTTTTAACATGGCCGCGACTGCATCCAGTGGGCGGCTTTTGAAGCGAGTGACGTTGCTTTATGACGGCAACACCGTGGCGCATTTCGATAATGGCGCGACCACCGGAGCGATTGATTACACCTCGAACATCCCCGGCGATCACCTGATCGAAGCCTACGCCACCGATGACCTCGGGGTGACCGGCGCCGCGGCGCCGATCCACGTGCGGATCCTACCAGCGGCCCCAGGCCGGATTTTCTTGATGACGAACTCGGGCGATTGGAACAACGCTGCAAACTGGATTGATAGCCAGGGCAATCCCGGCGTCCCCGGCCCGCAGGACTTCGCGGTAGTCCGCACCTTCAGCCCGACGATCACCGGCAGCGTGACCGTGAACGCGATGAGTCTGAATGGCGGGACCTTGAATGGCACCGGCACGCTGACCGTGACGGCGTTTGCCACGATCGCGGATGGCACGATCAAGGCCAACCTCACCATTCCCTCCGGCTCCACGCTGGAGTGTCTGAACGACGCGAACATCACGCTGACGGGCCGGCTCACCTACGCCGGCACGCTGCGGCTGCATGGCAAAGGTGGGATCGATGGGATGCGCCCCACCGCCAGCCGGCCGACGCTGGGTGGGCCGCAACCGGATGGGTTCTTCGACTTTGTCGGCGGCATCATTAACGGTGTGGGCCGCTTCATTGCCGATCTGGCCGGCGGCGGACGGCGCGGTTCGAAAGCGACCCCCGCTCCCCGTCCGGCCATTGCGCCGGAGAAGCGCATCATCGCCGCGGCCACGATCAACATCGCGGCTGGCACGGTGACGGCGATCCCGGCGCCGTCGCGTTTAATTTCGCAGGACGGCGGAGGCCTGATCGGCCAGGACGGTGGCGGTCTGATCTCGCAGGATGGCGGTGGGTTGGTCGCATCCGGTGGGGGGAATCTGGTCGCGTCCGGCGGCGGAAATCTGGTCGCCTCCGGCGGAGGGAATCTGATCACGCAGGACGGGGGCGGATTAGTGGCGTCTGGGGGCGGGAATCTAGTCGCAACCGGCGGGGGCAATCTGGTGGCTTCGGGTGGAGGAAACCTGGTCGCGTCAGGCGGCGGGAATGCGCCAACGCCGACGGGCGGGAAGTCGCTCGCGGAAGCGGCGAGCACAGCCGGCATCTCTCTCGCTGGCGGCGAACTCAATCTCAGCGGATTCACCATCTACGGAGACACCGCCATGGACGGCGGCGTGCTCAGCGGGACGGGCATCTTGTTAGGCAATCTCACCAACAACAGCGGTTTCATTTCGCCGGGACATTCGGCTGGGATTCTGGCCGTGACCGGAGCCTTTGCGCAGGGCGCGAACGGAACGCTGATCGTGGAAGACGGCGGCGCGACGCCGAAGCTGTTTGACCAACTGCTAGTCACGGGTGCGGCCAACCTGGGCGGCAATCTCATTATTCGCACGATCAATGGCTACGTGCCGAACGCAGCCGCCACCTTCAATCCGCTCGGCTATGGGAGCGCGACCGGCTCCTTCGCTTCAATCAGTTCGAACGCCACACTCACGGCCGGCCCCAATGGCCTGCTCGCGCAGACGAACCCGGCGGTGGCCAATCCGGCCTCGGCGAAGTTAGCCAACATCTCCACCCGGATGCGCGTGGGGACAGGCGAAAATGTGATGATCGGCGGGTTCATCGTCGTCGGGAGCGCGCCCAAGAAAGTGATTATCCGCGCCCTCGGGCCATCGCTGCCAGTGGGCGGGAAGCTGGCCGATACGGTGCTGGAGTTGAACAAGGCGGACGGGAGCGTGATCACGAATGACGATTGGCGTTCCACGCAAGAGCAGGAGATCATCGCTACGACCGTGCCGCCGACGAACGACTTGGAGTCGGCCATCGTCGCGACGCTCGCGCCCGGAAACTACACCGCGGTCGTGAGAGGGAAGAATAGCGGGACGGGCGTAGGCTTGGTGGAAGTCTACGATCTCGACGCCGCGGCGCCGTCGATCCTGGCGAACATCTCCACTCGCGGCGAAGTGCAACGCGACGACAACGTCATGATCGGTGGCTTCATCATCCTGGGCGCGGAGCCGGCCAAAGTGCTGGTGCGCGCCATCGGGCCATCGCTCCCAGTCGCGGGCGCGCTGGCCGACACGGTGTTGGAATTGCACGACCGCAATGGCAACACCGTGATCGGGAACGACAACTGGCGCGAGACGCAGGAGGCGGAAATCATTGCCACGACCGTGCCGCCGACGAACGACCTCGAGTCGGCCCTCATCGCGACCTTGGTGCCGGACAATTACACCGCCGTAGTGCGAGGAAGCAACAACACAACCGGCGTGGCCTTGGTGGAAGTTTACCGGCTACCGTAGGCGACGCGTCCTGCTACTGCTTCAGCGCAACGCGGCCTCGCACCGAGCGATCTCGGTCGCGAGCTCGACCG
>CAWBFF010000004.1:0-79031 GCA_963788065.1 uncultured Verrucomicrobiae bacterium | reverse complement strand
GCCGGTAGCGGTGAGCGTGTTGGCTCCCACGTTCACCACGCCGGAGGAATTGACCGTGCCGTTGAAGCGGAGGACGCCGCCGCTGATGGCGGAGATGGTGCCGCTATTCGTGAACGCTCCACCACCGTTGCCGTTCAACTGCAGGATGCCGCCGTTGCTCGCGCGCATCAGGCCTTGATTGTCGAGGCCGCTGGTGCTGCTCGGATCGACGTCCAGGACGAGGCCGTTAACATTCGCGTCAATCACGCCGCCGCTTTGATTGAGGATGCCGATCTCGTTCGCGCCCAAGCTCCCGGTGTTATTCGTCTCGCCTTGGATGGTGTTGTTGGCATTGATCAAGACGTCGGTCCCACGCACTCGAGCGGCGTTCGACAAATTGAGCACGCCCCCGCCGTCGAGGGTGGTTTGCTGGTTCAACACGAGGTCGGTGAAACTGCCGGTCGAGTTAATCGTGATGCTGCCCTGGTTGATGATCGTGCTGCCGATGGTGGTCACGGTGCCGTTCTCGGCGATGAAATTGCCGGCCAGAGTGAGGGCAGTGAGGGTGGCGGTGTTGAGATTGCGGAAGACTCCAGTGCCGCTCGTGCTCAAGGTCAGGTCGGAGAGGAACGCGCCATTGGTGAGCTGCACGGTGGAGCCGTCCAGGGCTGAGATCGTGCCGCCACCGGAGAAGCCGCCGCCGCCGTTGCCATTGAGTCGCAAAATGCCGCCGCCGCTCGCGCGCATAACGCCCTGATTGAAGACGCCGGTGACGTCGGGATCGACGTCGAGGACGAGGCCGGTGACGTTCGCGTCGATCAATCCGCTCGCGCCGTTCGCGATCCCGATTTCATTCGCGCCCAGGCTGCCGGTATTGTTCGTCTCGCCCTGGATGGTGCTGTCGAGGTTGTTCAAAGTGCCGCTTCCGCGCACGCGCGCGGCATTCGACAGATTAAGCAGCCCGCTCCCGCTCAGGACGACGTTCCCGTTCAAGACCAGGTCGGTAAAGTTGCCGATGGAATTGATCGTCAAGCTCCCGGTGTTCAGGATCGAGCCGGCGATGGTGGTGGTGCTGCCATTGTTGGCGATGAAATTGCCGGCCAGAAGGACACTGCTGAGGCTGGCGGTGTTGAGATTGCGGAAGACACCGGTGCCGCTCGTGCTCAAGGTCAGGCTGGAGATGAGCGCGCCATTGGTGAGCTGGACGGTGGAGCCGTCCAGGGCCGCGATCGTGCCGTCGCCGAAGAACCCGTTGCCGCCGCCGTTGCCATTGAGTCGCAGAATGCCGCCGTTGCTTGCGCGCATCAGGCCGTGATTAAAGACTCCGCTGGCGTTGGGATCGACATCGAGGACAAGCCCGTTGACGTTCGCGTCAATCAGACCGCCGCTTTGATTGACGATCCCGATTTCATTCGCGCCCAGGCTGCCGGTGTTGTTCGTCTCGCCTTGGATGGTGTTGTTGACGTTTTCGAAAGTGCCGCTTCCGCGCACGCGGGCGGCGTTCGAGAGATTGATCAGCCCGCCGCCGGTGAAAGTGGCGCCACCGTTCAAGGTCAGGTCGGTGAAGTTGCCTTGGGAATTGATTGTCAGGCTCCCACTATTCGTGAATCGAGCCGTTGATGGTGGTTGTGCTGCCGTTGTCGCCAATGAAGCTGCCTGCGATGGTCAGGTTATTAAGGGCAGCGGTGTCGAGATTGCGGATTGTGCCCGAGCCGCTCGTGGCCAGGGTGCCATTGTTCACCACCGCACCCGCGCTCAGTTGCACCTGCGAGCCATTGAGGGCGCTGATCGTTCCGCCGTTGTTATCGAAAATGCCGCCGCCACTCCTACCGGTGAGCCGCAGGATGCCGCCATTGCTCGCGCGCATCAGGCCGAAGTTCATCAGCCCGCCGCTCGCGCTCGGGTCCACCACCAGGGACAACCCCGCGACGTTGGCATCGATCACGCCTCCGCTGCGATTGACGATTCCGATCGCACCCGCGCCCAGGCTGGCGGTGCTGATGCTCGTTTCACCCTGGATGGTCTGCGTTTCGCCATTCGCCCCGCCGATGAAGAGCGTGCCCCCGCCGCGAATTTGGCCCGCACCCATGAGCGTGACCACTCCCCCGCCTTGCAGGGTCAAATTCCCACTGACGATGAAGTCGGTGAAATTTCCGGTCCCATTCACGTTGATGCTGCCGGTGTTGTTGATCGTGCCGAAGAAGGTGGCATCCGTGCCGTTGCTGATGCGGAAATTACCAGCGTTGGTCAGGTTACCAAAAATGGCGGAATTGCCGAGGGTGCGAATCACACCCGTGCCCGAGGTGCTAAGCGTGCCGCCCGTGAGGGCGCGTCCGCCGAGGATTTGCACCTCCGAGCCATTGAGCGCCTGGATAAGACCTCCGCTGTTGTCAAAGGCGCCGCCGCCCAAGCGCAGAAGGCCGCCGTTGCTGGCCTGCATCGTGCCAAAATTGACCAGTCCGTTCGCGGCATTCGGCTCCACCAGGAGGAAAAGGCCGTTCACGTTCGCGTCGATCCTGCTGCCGGGTTGAAGGACGATTCCGATTTCGTTGCTGCCGAAGCTGCCGCTGTTACTCGTTTCGCCGGCGACGATTTGATTGCCGAGGGTCAAGACGCCACTACCCCGAACGCGCGCGGCATTGGCGAGGAGAAGAGTGCCATCGCCGGTCAAGGTCGTGTCGCCGCTCAAAACGAGATCGGTGAAACTACCCGTGGAGTTAAGCGAGACGGTGCCGAGATTGTTTAACGTGCCTCCAATCGTAGTGGTGGTGCCGTTGCCGAGCCGAAAAATGCCTGGCCCACCAATTTGGGTGCCGGAGTTCAACGTATAATTAGCCGCCAATTCGAGAAGCGCCCCGCTCGCCACGCTGAAAGCGCCTCCGAGCGTGCCGCCGGCCGTGAAGCGGAGCGTCCCCGCCTGGACGGACGCATTGCCGAAGAGCGGGATATTGAAGTTCACCGTCCCAGCGCCTGTCTTGTTCAGGTTGCCGAAGTTATTGAAGAGCGAGCCGCCGCCGCTAAAAAGATCCCCGCTCGCAACGGAGAGATTGTAGTCGCCGAAATTCGTGATCGTGGTGTTGCTCACCATCATGAGCCCCGACTGCGTGCTGTTGCCGCCATTGATGGTTAAGGAGCCATCGCGCAGGGTGCCGCCGGTAAATTGCAGGCCGGCATTGAGATTGAGCGGATTGGCCAAAACGATGGTGCCGCCGTTCATGAAGAGCTGCTGGATCGTGACCCCGGAGGGGGCGCCTTCGAACACTCCCCCGGTGATGTCCTGGGTAACCGTGCCGCTTCCGATCACGACGTCGAAGATGTTTCCGCCGTTCCCGTTATTCGGCACGATCATCGGATTCCAGACTGCGGCGTTGCTCCAGCTTCCGTTCGGCGCGCCGCCATAAGTCACGGTCGTCGCGCTGCCGGTGCCATCGAAGGGCGGCGCGTTAACGAAGGGCTGCGTGGTCGCGCCTAAACCGCCGAATGTGCCGGTGGTGCTGTTATTGCCGCCCGAGCCGGAGTAGTTCGCGGTGTCGGTGAAAACCGAGGCCGGACCGGCGCCGTTGATCGTGACCGTGAAGCCATTCATAATCGTGACCGTCCGCGCTGCGATCGTGGCCGCCGTGCCGAAGCTGCTGAGGGTGACGTTGTCGGCGAAAATGATCGAGCCGTTCGAGCCGCCGGCGTAAAGGCGCAGCAGCGTATCGGCCGAGATGGTGCCGCCGGTGATGGTGAGAGCGCCGTTGGCGCCGAGCGCGCCGACCTTGATTACGTCGGCGAAAAGGTTGGCATTAGTAAGGTTGATCGCGCCGAAATCGCCGAGCTGGCGGATATCGAGCAAGCCGCGGCTGGCCGCAATCCGGCCGTTGCTGTTATTGATATCGATCGTGCTCGCGGCGCCGTCGGCCCGCAGCACGATTGATCCGCCGGGGCCGGGCGCTCCCGTGTTGAGAAGGGAAAGAAGCAAGGCGCTGTTGCCGATCGAGATCGCGCTCCCGTTGCCCACGCTGCTCGTGATCTCGAGGGTGCCGCCGCTCGCGCTTTGCCGCTGCCCGGGCGCGTTATCCGAGGAGACTTCGATGTTCGAATTAACCGACACGCCTCCGGTGCTGGAACGGAGCCGGACGGTTCCGCCGGCGCCGCCGAAGGCCGGTCCGCTGTTCGTCCCGGTGGTGGCCGCGATCGAAGAATTCACCACGATGTTGCCGGCGGCGTTAACGATAAAGGTGCCGCCCGAGCCGCCCGCGCCATCGGGGGTGCGAAAGCCATCGGCGCCGGAGAAGTCGGCGAAGGCGATACCTTCGAACGAATCGAAGGTGAGGGTATTGGCATTGATGGTGAGGAGGCCGCCGGAAAAATTGTTGTCGATGCCGAAGAAATTGTTTCCGCTGAAATCGATTCCTCCGGCGGAGATGATGCTGTCGATCGTGAAAGTGAATTGCACGCTGCTGCCGCCGGGACTGAAGAGGATGGGGGCGATGCCCCCTTTACCCGCGAACAACACTCCCGACGGCGCGTTGATCGTGCGCACTTCCACCCGGTCGGCACTGATGTCGCCGCCGGCGGTAAGATTTACACCCCGGAGTGCGCCTCCCACGTTGACGGTGGTGCCGGCGTTTAGGGTGCTGCCGAAATCGAGGCTGCCGCCCACCTGCACGCTCGTGCCGGTTTGGAGAGAATTAGTCTCCACATCCTGGGCGGCGGTGAAGGAGCCGGCGGCGACGATCGTCCCCTGGATGGGCCGGCTGTTGTTTATGGTCTGAATCCTCGCGCTAAAGATATGGATGTCGCCGTCGGAGAGGAGGCTGAGGTTGCCGCCGTTGAAGCCCACGTTGCCGCCCTGGATGCCGCCCAGGCCCGCGTTCAGGGTGATGGGAATGCTGTTGTCGAGGGTGATCAGGGTCCCGGCGTCGCCCATCAAATTGATGGCCTCGCCATCAATAAAAATCGCGCTGGCCTGGGCGAAAACGGAGCGGTCGCCGCTGACGTTGAGATTAGCCGCAGCGCCGGCGCTGAGATCCAGACTGTACCCGCTGTTCGTTCCAGGGACGAACTGGTTGACGTCGAAACTCAGATCGCGATTGGCGCGAATCTCGATGCTGTCACTCGCCCGGATGAGCCCGCTCCCGGCCATAAAATCGCCGCCCGCCAAAGCGGAAAAAACGCGTGTCGTCTGCGCGCCATTGATCTGGAGATTCCTTTCCGCCAGGAGCTGGATCGAGCCGAGCGTGGTCGCGGCGGAGCCGAGGACGAGGTCCGCGCCTGTTCCACGCGCGTAGATGAGCAAATTGTCGAGTCCGGAGAACGTGAGGCCCGGCCCGAGATTGATCGAGCCGTTTTGCGTGGCGAGGAGGAGCGAGTCGAGCCCGGCAAAGGTGAGGGTGGCGCCGGGCCCGCCACTCGTTAGGCCATTCACGCCCACGAGGGCGATGCGCGTCCGCCCGCCATTCGAGGTATCGATCGTGGGGTTTCCGAGCAATTGCAGGCTCTGGAATTTGAAGGCGGCGAAACCGTTGAAGAGATTTGGATTATCGAAATCGACCGCGGCATCGAAGGCGGAGGTGGAACCGAAAAGCCAGAGGCTGCGCGCCCCGTCGGTTTGGGGATCGCGATAGATCCGGCCTTCGCCGGTTTCGCCATTGCGGGTGATGGTCGGGTCAGTGCGAATCACCGTGCCGGCGTCGATCGTCGAGAGATTGGCCGAGGTGATGACCGGCGGCGTGCCAAATTTCTGCGGAGTGGGAGTCGGCGTGATCGTGGGCGTCGGAGTGATCGTCGGCGTCGGAGTGATCGTCGGCGTCGGAGTGATCGTCGGCGTCGGAGTGATCGTCGGCGTCGGAGTGATCGTCGGTGTCGGAGTGATCGTCGGCGTCGGAGTGATCGTCGGCGTCGGAGTGATCGTCGGCGTCGGAGTGCTCGTCGGCGTCGGCGTGATCGTCGGCGTCGGAGTGATCGTCGGCGTCGGCGTGCTCGTCGGCGTCGGAGTAACCGTGGGGGTCGGCGTCGGCGACTCGAGCGGGTTCTCGGCGTCGGTGCGGCGCGCGACCTTATCGATCACGTTGGTGAAATTGCTCTGCCCCGCCGTGGCCGACTCCTCGGGCGCCTCGGTGCTCTGCTCGTTGCGTTGCTGCGTCACTTCCTGCGAAATCAGATCCACGCTTGCGAGAGGCGGGAAGTCGTTGATCAAGACCGAGGTTTCCATCAAGCGCGCCAAATCGATTTCGAAGGGATCGGAGAGACTGGAATCATTCGGGCCCACCGCGATCATTTCCCCGGCTTCCACTTCCTTCGATTGCGACGAACCCTTAAGCGTGATCTGCGCTTTGCCTTCGAGGACGACGAACTTGGTCTGGCCGCCTTTATGGTGCTCCATTAAAACCGTCGTGCCCGTGATGGCCGCAGTGACCGCGGCGGTGCGGATGGTAGCGCCACCTGCCCCTTTCGGAACGCGGAGAAGCAACGCGCCATCGCCCAGATCCATGCTGCGCGTACCTTGGTCGAAGGTGAAAACAGTGTTGGCGCCCAGGCGGGCCAGTGTTTGATCCGTAAAAGTCAGCTCGCTCCGCGATTCGGTGCCGGTGCGCACAGCCGTGTTATTGCGCACTTCATCATTCACCGCCGCCGGACGTGCCTCCGCCGCGTTCGGCAGCAGCTTCACATCTTTAACCACGCGGGTGACGCGCGCCTCCTGCAACGGCTCCGCTCTACCGCCAGTAGGCAGCAGGATCGCCAGAGAGAAAAGAACGAGCGACCGGAGCGCGCAGCGCCCGATCGCGAAAGTTTGTGTGCTCATCGTTAACTTGAAGTTATTATGGCCAATGCAGGCCAGCCTTCCGACGGGAAGACACGGTTTACATCGCCGATGCCGATTAAGGAGTTTTTTGGTTAGATTGGGAAGAAACTTTAGCGGGTGTGGGCGTAGGCTTCGGCGGGATTAGATTCACCAAAGTTCCACGGCCAAAGATGACCAGATTGGTCGGCACGAACTGCGGATCACTTTTCTGCTTCGCGATCGCGCGCAAGATAGCTGCGCGACTCGGGAGAGGTGCGAACGGCGCACGGGTCAGGGCCGAAGTTTTGTAGAGCTGCTCGATATTAAAATGGACCGGCTCCGGCAGCCGATCGGCAGCGGGATTGGTGATCAAGAGCTGGCCCGGTCCGACCACGATCGATTCCCCGAAGCGACGTGTGTAGACCCGCACTTCGCCTTCCAGGACCAGAACTTTTAGATAGGCGCCCGCGTTGCGCTCGATCAGCCCGGTACCTGCCGCGAGGGTCGAGGTAGAGCGCGCCGCTCCGCAACTTCGGCGCACGAGCCGAGCGGCTGGCCTGAAAGAGCGCCAGGCCTTCGTGCAATTGCAGCTCCCGCCCGTCGCGCGCCAGCTCCAGTTCTGTCTTGTCGCCCAGGCGAAGCAGAGTTTGGCCCGGCCATTGGATCTCCGCCTCCCCTGCCCGGCCCGTGCGGAGGCGGCTTCCCGCCGGGATGGACTCGTTAGGCTGCGCGGGCCGGGCCGCGCCACCCGCGGGGAGCAGGGTCACTTCCTGCCGCGCCTGGGTCAGGCGGGCTGTGGATTGTTCCGCGGCCAGAGCGATCGACCCGGACAAGACCATTGCCAGACCGCACCAGCCCACGCTCCAGCAACGGGCGGCAGGCGGGACGCTTTTCACACGGGCCTAAAACCTGAGGCCGAGGGAAAGCGAGGCCCCGACGTTCGCGACATCGTAACTGAAGACGTCGCGGTTCGAATCGTTCGTCGCGAAAGTGCTGATGGCGTTAGCGCTCAGCCATTTGTTGAAACGATAATTCGCGCTCAGAGCCAGGATCAGGCTCACATCCGTCCGGTCCCCTTCCACATAGTCGCGCACCGCCAGCCGCCCCACCGCGCTCAGCGTCATCGCGCGGGTCAGGTTGAGCGAATAACCGAGGAACCCGCTGTAATCATGCCGCGACGGCTGCTGCGGGTGCGCCGCTACGCTGAATTGGAAATCGCTCCCCACCGAAATCTGCTGCGCCCGTCCGATCCGAAACGGCAGCTCCGCTCCGAACGCGAGCGAGTGATCCGTGAAAAACTCGTCGCCCAAATCGTCCGAGGTCAGCCGATTGAAATCGTAATCCGCACGGAGCAGCAGATTGTGGAATTTCGGCAGCGTATAGTTCAGCCCGGCGCGCACATCGAAGCTGGCGAAATTCAGCGCATCGAAGCGGTCGTAATAGAAGAACTGCTGCGCCACGCTGATGTTCGCATACAAAGTTTTCGTGAGCCGCGGCGCATAGGAAAATCCCAGCGCCGGGGTGAAGAGGACATCGTCCTCCGCGCCGTTGCGCACCAAGGCCACGTTCGAGGTATAGGAAATCGGCGCCGAAGTAAAAAAGCTGAACGCCTGATAATTCTCCGACCGCTTCAAAATCGCCTGCTCACCCAGATCGGGATCGTTCGGGCTCGCCACCGCATGCGACGAATCCGAGCCGGTCTGCTGATCGGTCGGATCCTGCCGCAGCCCGACCGACGTCCTGAGTAAGTCGGCCCGGTCCTGCGCCGCGCCCGTCTGCACCTGTTGCGCCCGGAGCAGGGCACCAGACGACACAAGTGTCAGGAAAACCGCGGAAAAAGTCGCGAAGCGAATGCGCCCAACAAAGCAAAAATACCTCATGCGAAAGAACAGTTCTGCCTAGGGAGACGGAGGGCGTCAAGCAGTGAATCCTCCTCATCGAAAATTACGGCGCGGAGAAAGATTTTTCCGCGAAACCCCGGCGGCGCCCCTGCGCAAAAGTTCACCCGGCGCGGTTTCATTATTGACCTCATCTTCCGCACCTTCTCTAATCGCGGCCAAATGAGAATTCTGCTGGCCTGCCTGCTCTGCCTCGTCCTCCCCACCGCGGAATGCTTCGCTATCAAAGGCGGGCCGCAATATCCTGCCGGCACCAACCTCGTCGGCACGTATGCAGGAGTGATGCAGGGCGTTTTCGATCCCACCGAATCCCGGCTGTCGAGCAATTCCATCGGCATCTTTTCCCTCGGCGTCCCTTCCACCGGAAACGCCACCGGCGCCTTCGTCATGTTCTCCCGCGGCCGCGTCTTTACCGGGACCGTGCAAGCGTTTGCCGACCCAGCAAAAGGCTTCTCTGCAAGGGCATCCTTGCTGCCACATACAATTACACCCTCGCGACCACGGTCACGAATCCGGACGGCGACCCGCACCATCCAAACCATTCCCGTGACCGCGAGCGCAAACGGTCCGATCACGGCCGGCGTTAGTTCGTCGCAGCTTCGTCTCTTTCAATACCTCGACCACCATTCTGCGCGGTGAAGCCACACTCAGCATTTCGCAAGGACAGGTCGCGACCGAATGGCGACCCGATCATCGCCAGCTCCTTTCCCTGGTCGTTTCCGGCATCAAGCAATCGAATACCGCCACGGTCTCCGCGCCTTGAGGCGAGCCCGGCACTCCGCTTCGCGTGTGCGCGACGAGTGGCCAGCCGTCGCGCGGATTCACCCTGCTGGAACTGGCGATCGTCGTCGTCATCATTGCCATCCTCGCGGGGCTGAGCCTTCCCGTGCTCTGGAAGCTGCGCGCCCGCGCGCAGCGCATTCGTTGCATGAACAATCTGACCAATCTCTCCGCCGCCGCCGAATCTCTACGTGCAGGATCAACGGAATGTGGCCGCAAATTCCCGTCGGCGACGCCAGGCAGCCCGCCGGAAGAATTTGCCGAAGCCTGGATCGATGCGCTCGCCCCTTTCGGCATCACACGAGAAACCTGGATCTGCCCGACGATCCAAAACCTGCTCAACAATCCCGACTATTCCACTGCCGGACACCGCGCGGATCGATTACATCGCTACGCCCTTCGACGACAAACCCGGCTCGCCCCACCAATGGCCGCGCCAGCCGTGGTTTATCGAGCGCGGCGACGTGCATGGCCACGGCAACCTCATCATCTTCACCGACGGCAGCATCAGCGATTTGAAAAGCGTGCTGCAGAGCGCGAGCCACGAGCCGTAATCGAACGCGCAATCGGAACTACTTTTGATTGCGTCCAAACTGCATTCTGTCACACTCCGCGCGTCTCATTCGAATCGCACAATGATTTCTCCAGCGAAGTTGGTTTTGTCGGCAATTGTATCTGTCGGATTTATCCTCGCCCATGCCGCCGAGGCGGCTCACTCGGGAAGAATCCTGCAGCGGGTCTCACACAAGGACCGGACGGAGCCTATTACGGGACGACGGCGAACGGTGGCACGTACCATGTCGGAACCGTTTTTCGAGTGGACCGCACAGGCTATTTCACGACGCTCGTGAACTTCAGCGGCTTCGGGAATACACAAACTCCGCCAACACCTACCGGCGGGGGCGCCGATGTCGGCGCAACGCCGCTCGCTCCCTTAACACTTGGCACCGATGGCAAGCTCTACGGGACGGCTTCACAGGGCGGGATCGATAATGCCGGCACCGTATTTCGAGTCAGTATCAGCGGAGTGATTGAACAACTGCATTGGTTCAGACTCATCGAAGCTATGCATCCCAAGGGAAAGGTGGTGCAGGGCGCTGACGGTAATTTTTATCTGCAGACGTTCGATAGCGATGGCCCACAACTAGGCCAAACGGTAGGCGCCATCGTTCGAGTCACCCCGAATGGCACCCGACCTCCCAACGGAACACCGGGCGGGGAAGTCGTCTTAAACTATGCGAATTTCCTCAATGCAACGGATGGGCAATATCCGAGCACCGGTCTAGCTCAGGGTCGGGAAGGCAATTTTTACGGAGTAACGTTCGCCGGCGGCATGAACGGCCTCGGGACGGTTTTTAAAGTGACACCGAGCGGCGGTCGCACCACGCTCTACTCCTTCGACGGCGAGGCGAACGGAAGTAATCCCCAAGGCGAGCTGATAGAGCATCCATCGACAACGGGCCTCTTTTACGGAGTGACTTCGAACGGAGGTGCGTTCGGATACGGCACCGTTTACTCGATTGATAGAAGACCACCCCCCCAAACTCTCCGATCCTTAGGACACTCCGATCATTTTCTCGCCCCACGGATGGAGCAAACCCTCACTCCGGCCTCATTTTCCGCCCGGATGATGGTTTTCTTTACGGAACGACATTCGAAGGCGGCCCAAATGGTCACGGAACGGTCTTCAGGCTGAATCCTGCTGCCCCTGACACGTCATTCTTGGTTCTACATTCGTTCGACGGAACAGACGGAAGCGGGGTCAACGGGCCGTTGATCGAAGACTCGACTGCAGCGGGAAGATTTTACGGCACCACGTATAGAGGAGGCGAAGCCGGTAGCGGAAGGATCTTTCAAATCACTTCCACCGGTGAGTTTCAGCGCCTGACCGACTTGGCGAATCCAAACGCCGCGGGGCCTCCGGTTATCACGAGTGCAACTAGCGCCAGTCTTAATCCGAATAGTCCTTTTCAGTATCAGATTACGGCCACCGGCTCGCCCACAACCTTTGATGTAATTGGCTTGCCGGACGGTCTATCTGTGAACACCGGTACGGGCTTCATATCAGGAAGCGTGCGCGATCCTGGCAACTACAGCTTCACGGTGACGGCGACCAATGCCGCCGGCACAGGAACGGCAGGATTTCGGCTGATTATCTTCCCAACGGCTCCGTCGATCACGAGCGCCACCTTCGTGACGGGCCTCGAGGGTTCGCCCTTCGCATACCAGATTACCGCCACCAATTTTCCGACAAGCTTTAGCGCGGCGAACTTGCCGGTCGGGCTGTCCTATGACCCCACGACGGGGCTGATTTCTGGAACAGCGCTCGTGAGCGGAGCCTATGATGTTTTCATCACTGCCAGCAACAATTCCGGCACTGGCAGTGCCATCTTGCACCTCGTATTGACCGAAAACTTACCCACCGGAGGGGCGCAGATCACCAGTCCCCTCACCGCAACAGGCGCTCTCGGCCAGGTCTTCCTCTATCAGATAACGGCCGACAATCTCGGACCCGCGGCCAAACCTTTACCTCTTCCGCCCTTCCGGCGGGGTTGACTCTCGACTCGGAATCAGGGGTGATATCAGGTTTTCCGACAACGGCGGGGACCTTTGACGTCGTCATCACGGCGATCTCTCAGGGAGTTCCCAGCCGGCCGGCGGCGACCGCTGTCTTGCGAATCACGATCGCACCTATAGGCCCCAGTCCAACGCCCACACCCGTCGTTATCACGACCACTCAGTTCACACAAAGCAGCGTCAGCACGACTGCGAACAATACCAGCGTGTCGTTAGTCGTCAGCGTGCAAAGACCGGCCGCCGACACTGAGGCTCTGACGGTAAGTTACACGACTGTCGACGGGACAGCGCTCGCCGGGCGCGACTACGAAGCGCAACAAATTAACGCTCACCTTCGCCCCCTCTGAGACACAGAAGACGATTAATATCAGCATCATTCAACAAAGCATTCCCGGAGAGAATCGCACTTTTTCGGTCCGCCTGTCTCAACCATCCAGAGGAGTTCTGGGCACCCGAACCACGGCCACCGTGACGCTCACCCGCCCCGATCTCTCAACCAAGCTCCTGAATATCTCCACGCGAGGACCGGTCCAGCAGGGGAATGACGTCATGATCGCTGGATTTATCATTCAAGGTGAGGCCCAAAAACAGGTGGTGCTTGCGCGGGCTTGGTCCATCGCTCACGCTTTCGGATGTGCGCTAGCGCTATAGACGATCCGACCCTGACCCTGTATGACGCAAACGGAGCACAGTTGGCCTACAACGACGACTACCAGAGCCAATTCGGCGGCCGACCGTGCCATTCTGACGGCCAACGGGTCTGAGCCCACGAATGTGCGGGAATCAGCGCTTGATCGCATCCGTCGCGCCCGGCACTTACACCGTCGTTCTCCGCGGGAAGACAAACGGCATCGGATTGGTCGAAGTCTACGATATCAGCGGCACAGTCTCGAGCCGCTTCGCCAATATCTCGACCCGGGGCAAAGTCGAACAGGGCGATAATGGCGCTATGATCGCCGGGTTCATCATCGGCGCGCCGCCCAGTCAGCCCGGCGAGGCACGGCGGGTCATCATTCGCGCGCGTGGGCCGAGCTTGTCGAGCGCCGGCATCGCCAACGCGCTCAACGATACCACGCTCGATCTCTACCGCGGCTCGCAGCTGATCCTCTCGAACGACAATTGGAAAACCAACTCGACGGCCGTGCAGCAGGAATTGGCCGGCTACGGTCTGGCGCCGACAAACGATCGCGAGTCGGTCAATCGCGACCACGCTCGATCCGGGCAGCTACAGCGCCGTCGTGCGCGGGAAGAATAACACGACCGGCGTGGCGTTGGCCGAAGTGTATCAGGTCAATCCGTAGCGGTCGCTACACTTCGAGCAAATCGCGCTGCCAGGGGACGAGCAGCACTTCGCTGCGCGTCTCGTCGGCGGCGATGGAATCGACCGTGGCGCGGGGGGCGATGAAAGAGGGGTCGAGGCCGAGCTCTTGCGCTTTGACGTCGCGGCGGCGGCGGAGGTTTTCCGCAGTGCGCTCCATCTCTTGCGTGGGGCGGACCCCGGCGCGGCGGATGCGGCGCGGCAGTTCTTCCTCGGGTAAACGGAGCGCGGCTTCGGCAGCGTCCATAAATCCGCGGCGTCGGCGCGAGCTGAGGTGCCGAAACTCGGGCACGCCGCCGGCTTCGAACTCTTTCGCGGCGTCGAGTAAAAGGTGATTCTGCAAAATGTGGAAGGCCGGTCGATCGGCCGCTTTCGCTTCTTCATCGCGCCAGCGCCAGAGGGCGCGGAGGATGGCGGAGGCGCGGGGCGAGAGCGTGCCGGAGCCGGTGATGCGCCAGGCTTGCTCTTCATCGCGCACCCGCTCGACCGCGGCCTGCTGGCGGCCGCGTTCGCAGGATTGCTCGAACCATTCCCAGCGCCCTTTTTCGCGCAGCTCGGCCTCCATTTTTTCCGCGAGCGGAAGGAGGTAACGCGTGTCGTTCATGGCGTATTCGGCCATCTTCGCCGGGAGCGGACGCTGCGCCCAATTCGCCTTCTGCGAGCCCTTGGTGAGGACGACGCCGAAGTAGCGCTCGACCAGAGCGGCCAGGCTGAACTCGCGCATCCCGAGGAGGCGCGCGGCCACCACGGTGTCGAACACTTTGTGGGCGGTGAAATCGAAACTGCGCTTCATCAGGCGCAGATCGAAGTCGGCGCCTTGCAGGACGATTTCCTTCCCGGCCAACGCCGTCGCGAGTGGCTGCAAATCAAAGTCGGCCAGCGGATCGACCAGGTAATCGTTCCCGCCGAAACTCAATTGCACGAGGCAAAGTTTCTCGAAGTAACAATGCAAACTGTCCGCTTCGGTATCGACCGCGACGCGGGGGACATCTTGTAGAAGCGGCAGGATGGCCGCGAGTTGATCTGCGGTGTCGATCA
Source organism: uncultured Verrucomicrobiae bacterium (assembly GCA_963788065.1). GTDB lineage: Bacteria > Verrucomicrobiota > Verrucomicrobiia > Chthoniobacterales > UBA10450 > JACCTI01. Next base: position 64,672 of record CAWBFF010000004.1, on the reverse strand, counting down.
CTCCCACGGCGGCGGAAGGCGGCCGGGGAGAGGAAGGCTGCGCCACCGTGGACCGGCCGGCTTCGTACTCTTCTCTAGTCATGAGGTTTTTCTAAAGTCCATCAACGCAATCCGGCCAACAACAGCTCGGCGTTCGTCTTCGTAGCCTGCAAATTCCCGATGAGCTGCTCCATCGCTTCGATCGGCGGCATTTGCGCCATGGCTTTGCGCAGGATCTGGATGCGCTCCCATTCCTCCGGGTGATAGAGCAAATCTTCGCGGCGGGTGGCGGATTGCTGGACGTGGATCGCCGGATAGAGCCGCTTCTCGACCAAGGCGCGGTCGAGGTGCAGCTCCATGTTTCCCGTGCCTTTGAATTCTTCGAAAATCACCTGGTCCATCTTGCTCCCAGTATCGACCAAGGCAGTGGCGAGAATGGTGAGGCTACCGCCTTCTTCCACGTTGCGGGCGGAACCGAAGAATTTCTTCGGCTTGAGCAACGCCTTCGCCTCCACGCCGCCCGACATGGTGCGGCCTTTGCCTTTGACCATGGAATTATAACCGCGCGCCAGCCGGGTGATGCTATCGAGGAGCACGACCACGTCCTTCTTCATTTCCACGAGACGTTTCGCGCGCTCGAGGACGAGCTCGGCCACCTGGATGTGGCGCACCGAATTCTCGTCGAAGGTGGAATTGTAAATCTGGCAATCGACCTCGCGCTCGAGATCAGTCACTTCCTCCGGTCGCTCGTCCACGAGCAGGACGATGAGGATGATCTCGGGATGATTCACCCGGATGGCCTTGGCGATTTCCTTGAGCAGAATGGTCTTGCCGACTCGCGGCGCGGCTACAATCAAACCGCGTTGACCGCGGCCGAGCGGCGCGATCAAATCGATCGCGCGCGCGCTGATCGAATTGGTAGTCGTGTTCTCGAGCAGAATGCGACCTTCAGGGTAGAGCGGAGTCAGCTTTTCGAATTCGGTCGGCTCCTGCCACTCATCCGGCGCCATGCCTTCGATGGCGAGCACTTCATCGAGCATGAGCGATTTCTCGCGCTCGCGCGGAAGGCGGACCGTGCCGCTGATTTTTTGGCCGGCCCGGAAACGGAACCGCTGCATCATGCCGCGGGGAATCCCGACGTCTTCGGGGACGGGGAGGAAATTCAAAGCCGGATAGCGGAGCAGCCCAAAGGAATCGGCGATGGGCGAAAAAAATCCTTCCACCGTGACGCGCGCACCGCGGTGGAGCGCGGCGCGGAGGAGATCGACGATTTGCTGATGCCGCGTGCGGCCGGGATGCGGGCGAAGGTCGAAGCTGGCGCAGCGTTCCTCCAGCTCCGTCGGGGACAGAGTTTGGAGCTCGTTTAGATCGAGCAGGAGCGGCGGCGCGGGAGGCGGCGCCGGCTCCTCGGCGATTGCGACATTGCCCGCCTGGTTTTGATTTTCTTCGTCCATCTAAATTGTTTTTCCGCCGCCACGCACAAGGGCAGCGAGGGTTTCGGCCTGCGCCGCGAGCACCGCGGGCGCGCCGTTATTCCAAAGCACGTGATCGGCCCGCGCGATCTTCTCCGCCAACGGCATCTGGGCAGCGATGATTTGTTCAGCCGCTGTTTGCTCGAGCCCGGAGCGCTTCATGAGCCGCTCCAATTGCAGGTGTGGCGCGCAGGCCACCACGACCACGCGATTGCACAGGGTTTCACCACCGGTTTCATAAAGAAGAGGGATATCAGCAAAGAAAAGTTCCGTGGAGTCGCGCCGGCTTTCGGCTTGGACCGCCCACTGACGCCGGATGCGCGGATGCAGAATCTGCTCGAGCGCCTGCTTCTTTTCCGGGTCGGAGAAGACTATGGCGCGAAGCTGAGCGCGGTTCAAGCCCTGAGCGGAATAAATGCCGGGGCCGAACGCCTCGCGCAGGAGCGCCTGCACCTCGGGATCGCGCTCCGACAGCTCACGTGCCACCTGGTCGGCATCGAAAAATTCCGCGCCCGGCAGGAGCCGGCGCAAGTGGGCAACAAGCGCGCTCTTGCCGGTCGCGATGCCGCCAGTGATTCCAATCGCGGGCATTAGATGGCAACGTTGGGCGGCTGAACGCAGCGCCAGCGATTCCAGATAAACGCGGCCAATGGAGCGAGCGCCACCGTGCATCGCCATCCACGGGAAAGCCGCGGTGTCCTGCTCGAGCCACCGCGCGAAGACTCCGAGCGAGCCCGACCAGTCGATCGACAACATTGTGAGCCCAGCCGCGATCCCGCTCGTCCCAACGCCGATGGCGTAGCCGACAAAGCGATCGTGCGCGAAGCGCGCCTCGCCCCGACGAGTTCGGAGCCAGGCCACGAGAAGAAAGATTGCCAGGAGAACGACACACACGGCGCACCAGCCGAGCGAGCAAATCCAGACCAGCGCGCCCGGTGGGAAAAGGCCGATGTCGCTCACGTGAGCATATCCCGGGACCGGGAGCGGGTATCGAGCATGTTGGTGGAGATCAAATGCCAGACCAGCAACGCGCAGAGAATCCCCAGGATCGCGCCGCCGACCACGTCCGAAAGATGGTGCGCGTTTAAATACAAGCGCGAGGTGGCAATGAGGACGGGCACGGGGAGTAACGCCAGGCCCACACGCCGCCGGGCCAGAGCGAGAGCGCCGAAGAATGCGGCCGAAGCCGCGGTGTGGCCGGAGGGAAAGGAATTATATTTCGAGCTGAGCCGCGGGCCATTCCAGCCGGCATCCTGTTTCACCGTGGGCCGCGCCCGGCCGGCGGCGATTTTCACGCCACGATTTATGGTCCCGGCCAAGGCGCATGCGATCACCATCCCGGCGCAAATCATGATCCAACGCCGGCTGCCCACCGCGTAGGCGATGACCGCGCCGAGAAGCGCGAGCGCGACGTGCATCGGCCAATCCCCCCACCGACTGACCTGCCGCATAAAGGCGAGAGCGCCGGGCGTTTGATGCCGCGTTACCCAAGCCTGGACCGCCGCGTCGCAATAGAACGCCGCGACAAGCAAGAGGGCGGCGAGCAGGAGTCCCACCAGCCAGCGCAAACCGCGCGATCTTCTCATCGCGAAAATTCCCGGTTGTGTTTCAAGAGCGAGTATCTTTCAGTCGGGCCTTTGCAACCTGCAACTCCGAATGACCGCGAGCTGGCGCCGCAAGGCGGCGTCCGGAATTTCGCACTCCTCTTCCTCGGGGCTCTCCTCTTCCATCTCGCCGGCTCCTGGACGCTGCCGTTGATCGATCGGGACGAGCCGCGTTTCGCGGAGGCTTCTCGCGAGATGCTGCAGCGCGGCGACTACGTCGTTCCTTATCTAAACAACCGTTACCGCTTCGACAAGCCTCCCCTCACCTACTGGTGCCAGACGGCCAGCTACCGTCTGCTGGGCGACAACGATTTCGCGGCCCGCTTCCCCTCCGCCGTGGCCGCGGCCCTGACCGCGCTCCTCCTCTTCGCCTGGGGCCGCCGCATCGGGAGCGAGCGAATCGCCTGGTGGGCGGCGATCATTTTTACCCTCTGCCTGCAGACCATCCTCCACGCCAAAGCAGCGGTGGCCGATATGTGGCTGGTTTTTTTTATGACGGCCGCGCAGTGGGCAGGCTACGAGCTGTTGCGCGATCGGTTACAACCGACGGAGGTGAACCAAGAGCCGCCCGCCGTCCGTTGGTGGTGGATCTTTTACGGCGCGCTCGCGCTCGCGTTTCTCGCTAAAGGGCCCATCGGTTGGATGCCGCTCCTGGCTCTCGGCGTCACGAAATGGTTCCTGCCCGAGCTGCAATTGCGGCGGCGTTTTCTGTTTTTCACGGGATCGCTCCTCATGGTTTCGCTCGTAGCGGTGTGGGGTATTCCCGCGCTGGTGCGGACGGAGGGTCTGTTTTTCGATGTCGGAATCGGGCGCCATGTCGTCGGGCGCTCGATTGGCGTGATGGAAGGCCACGGCGCGGAAACGCTCGGGGTTTATCTCGCGATGCTGCCGTTTTATTTCGCGCTCATCTTCCTCACCTTCGCGCCGTGGTCGTTCAAACTACCCTGGCTTACGAAGCGGCTCTGGCGCGAGCGCGACCCGCTCGATTGCTACCTGCTCGCGGGCGTGGCGGTCGTCTTCATCATCTTCACTTTCGTGAAAACGAAGCTGCCGCATTACACCTTGCCGGCCTTCCCGCTCCTCGCGCTCCTCTTGGCGAAAGCTCTCGCCTCCACGCCGAACCACGCGCGCTACGTTCGGCGCACGGCTTTCGCCACCGGAGCGGTCACGCTATTTCTCATGGCGCTGACGCCGATCGCGGCCCGCTATTCGCCCTCGTGGCAATTAATCCGCCAAGCCCGCGCCGATCTGCGCCCGCAGATGGAATTCGGCGCGGTCAAATACCGCGAGCCGAGCCTGCTCTGGTATGGGCGCAAATACGTTCATGGCTGGTTCGTGGATTTGGACGAAACCCGATTGCCCGCGTTTTTCGCCAAACCCGGTGGCCGCTTTGCCATCATGCCGAGCGCGATGGCGGCGCAGCTTTATCCCAGTCTGCCTGAGACTTGGAAGAGTTATCAAACGCACGGCTTTAACCTTGCGACCGGGCATTGGCTCGACCTGACGCTGATTCTGAAACCGGACGATTCGTAGCGTCGGCGATTGTTTGCGGATTCCGCCGCGTCTGTTACCCATTGCACCAATGATCACCTACCTGGCCGGCAAGCTCGCCGCGGCGCTTCCCACGCAGGCCATCGTGGACGTAAACGGCGTCGGCTACGAAGTGCTGATCCCGCTCTCCAGCTATGATCGGTTGCCGGCGGTGGGGCAGCCGCTTCACATCCTCACGCATCTCCACGTGCGCGAAGACGCGCAGATTCTCTACGGCTTCATGAGCCCAGCGGAACGCGATCTCTTCCGCCTCCTCGTTAATCACGTTAGCGGCATCGGTCCGAAGCTTGCACTCGCCGTCTTGAGCGGGATGAGCGTGGGCAATTTTAAAAGCGCAGTCGTGAACAATGACGTCGCCTCGCTCTCGAAAATCAGCGGGCTGGGCAAGAAAACCGCCGAACGGATCGTGCTCGAATTGAAAGACAAACTCGGCGTCTCCGCGGTTTGGGAAGCAGCCAGCGCCGCCCACGCTCCGAGCCCGGAAGAAAGCCAGGCCAACGAAGCCGTCCTCGCCTTGATCGCACTCGGTTACAAACAAGTCGATGCACACAAAACGGTGCGCGAGCTCCAGGAGCGCCAGCCCGAAATCAAATCCGCCGAAGAACTGGTGAAGACGGCGCTCAAACGCATGGCCTCAGGGCGCTGATCGCGGCAAAGATGCAAACCTTCGCTCGCGCTGTTTAGTGGTCGGATGCGCCCCTGGTTCCTCCTGCTCTCGTTAGCGCTTCTTCCTCCTTTACTCGCGACCGCCATGGCTGAGAAACCCTTCGATTTCACCGCGACTCCCGGCAAGCTTCCCAAGCACGTTGTCCCGCAGGAGTACGCGGTGCGGATCACGCCGGACTTGAAGAAATTCACCTTCACCGGCACTGAGACGGTCAAGCTCGACGTCCGCAAACCCGCGCGCGAGATCGTGCTCAACGCGCTTGAAATGGAAATCGCGAGCGCAGAGGTGGATGGCAAGGCGGTTCCGAAATCCGCCATCAAACTCAACGCGAAGGAGGAGACGCTCACGATCGCGTTAGCAGCCGAACTCCAACCCGGCACGCACACCTTGGCGCTCGCGTTCTCCGGCAAAATTAATCAGCAGGGCCAGGGCCTTTATCGCGCGCCATATCAGGACGCCGAGAGCGGCGAGAAGAAAGTGATGCTCGGGACGCAATTCGAGGCGACCGACGCGCGCCGCATGTTCCCCTGTTGGGATGAGCCGATCTTCCGCGCCCGCTTCCAACTCACTGCGGTGATTCCGGAAAACATGATCGCCGTCTCCAACATGCCGATCGAGAGCGAAGCGAAAGTCGCCGGCGGCAAGGAAGTGCGCTTCGGCGCCACGCCTTCGATGGCGAGCTATCTTAACGTCCTCTGCGTCGGCGAGCTGGACGCGATCGAGAAGAAAAGCGGCGGCGTTTTGCATCGCGTCGTGGCCACGCGCGGCAAAGCGGAGATGGGCCACTACGCGCTCGATAGTTCCGCGCAGGTGACGGAGTTCTACAACGACTACTTCGGCACGCCGTATCCGCTGCCGAAGCTCGATGAGATCGCCGTCCCGGGCGGGTTCGGCGGCGCGATGGAGAACTGGGGCGGCATCACGTATTACGAGTCGCGCCTCCTCTACGATCCGCAGGAATCATCCGTCGCCACCAAGCAGGCGATTTATTCCGTCATCGCGCACGAGATCGCGCATCAGTGGTTCGGTAATCTGGTCACGATGGCGTGGTGGGATAATCTCTGGCTGAACGAAGGATTCGCCTCCTGGATGGGGAGCAAGTGCACCGCGAAATTCAATCCCGATTGGGAAGTCTGGCTGGCGCGCGATGTCCCGCGCGATCCCGCCCGTCGCGCCGGCATTCCAAAGGAAACGGCCATGGAAAGCGATGCGCGCTCGACCACGCATCCGATTCAACAACCGGTCGCGACCGAGGCGGAAGCGAACAGCGCCTTTGACGAAATCACCTATAAGAAGGGCCAGTCCTTCATCCGCATGCTGGAAAGTTTCCTGGGCGAGGAAGCGTTCCGCGACGGCATTCGGAAATACATTGCGCGCCACAAATTTTCCAACACCACGACGATCGATCTCTGGAACGCGCTCGGCGAAGCTTCCAATCGGCCGGTGGCGGAAATTGCCGCCAATTGGACCGAGCAGCCCGGCTTTCCAATCGTGCTCGTAACGCGCGCGCCGGACGGGAAAATTCAGCTCAAGCAGGAACGCTTCACGATCAATTTCCCCGATGCGCCCGCGCTGCGCTGGAAGATTCCCCTCACCTACGCGGTCGCCGGTGCCGAGGCGCCTGTCAGTCTTTTGCTGGAGAAAGAAACGGCCGAGATCGCCGACGTGCCCGCGGACCGGGCGGTGAAATTCAATGTCGATGGCGCGGGCAATTACCGGGTGCAATACGATGACGCTTCCTGGAAATTGCTCCTCGCCGAGTTGACGAAATTAAGTCTGCCCGATCGCGTAAATTTGCTCGGCGACACTTGGGCGCTGGTGCAGGCGCAGCGCGCGCCGCTCTCGCGCTACCTCGAGTTGGTGGAGAAAATGCCGGGCATAACTGAGCTGGCCGAGCGCGAACAAATTATGACCGCATTCGCGGCTATTAGCGGCGTCATCGCCGGCGAGCCTGCGCAGGAGCGCTTCAAGAAATACGCCATCTCGATTCTGCGGCCGAGCTTTGAAGCACTCGGCTGGGAACCGAAGGCCGGTGAATCGCCGCGTGCGGCTGCGCTTCGCGCCAGCCTGGTCACTGCGCTGGGAAGCTTGGGCGAGGAAGGGATTGTGGCCGGCGCGCGTGAACGCTTTCAGAGTTACCTCGCCGATCGCAAATCGCTCGCGCCCGATCTTCGTCTACCCGTGCTCAGTGTGGTCGGCCGCTACGCCGATGAAGCGGCTTGGGAAAAACTGCACGAGCTGGGACGCAAAAGCACCGGCATTGAAGAGAAGCAAAATTACTACGCCGCGCTCACCGCCGCGACCGATCCGAAGCTGGCCGAGCGCGCGTTGCAGATCGCGCTCACCGATGAGCTGCCGACCAGCCGCGCCGTTTACGTGGTGCCCAGTGTGGCGCGCGATGGCGGACACGCGGAGTTGGCGTGGAACTTTGCGCGCGCGCACATGAAAGTGCTCCTCGCCAAAGCGGACGCGCTCGCGGTGAACAGCTACGCGCCGAGCCTTTTCAACTTCTTCACCGATCCCGCGCGCATCGCGGAATTGCGGGCCTACGCCAAAGCCGAGTTGCCGGCCGCTTCGGCAAAAGCGGTCGAGAAAGCGGCGGATGAAATCAGCTATCGCGCTGAGTTTAAGAAACGCCTCGTGGAGCAGATCGGTTCCTGGGAAACGCAGCCGCGGGGCTAAAGGATCGGCGGCCGCTCGACTGGACCCGGGCGCATCGCCTCTTCTTCCATCAGCGCCAACTCCCTGGCCTGACGCCAGCCCGCCATCGCCTGGCTGAAGAGGAAGAACCCGAGGACCGCGCCCCACAACGCGCTGAGAAATCCGGTGTAGATGCCGATCAGGACCGCGATCGGAATGGTGATGAATCCCATCACTGCCACCGCTTGCAGGCTCCGGATTCGCCCGAACGGAAACCACAAGAGGGAACGCAAAATTTGCCCGCCATCCAGCGGATAAATCGGGAGGAGATTGAAGAGGAGGATGAGGACGTTGATGAACGCGATCCCTTCGATGAGCCGATACAGGTCGGGGGCGGTGACCTGCCACCTCAGATTCAGGGCGACGAAAGCAGCGCCGAGCAAGATCGGGATGAGGACCACGTTCACGAGCGGCCCGGCCGCGATCGCCCAGAGCTGCGCGCCCGGCCGATTCGGCGGGCGGACAAAAGCGATCCCGCCCAGAGGCCAAAGCATGATGCGATCGGCGCTGCCGCCCGTCTGCCGGCAGGCGAGCGCGTGTCCGAATTCATGGAGCAAGACGATGCCGAAGAGCGCGAGATACTCGTAGAGCGCGAAGATCGGCGAGGCATACCCGTGCCGGCGCATCGTCAGCTGGTAGGCCGCCACCAGGAACCAGGAGAAGTGCAGAAACACTTCGATCCCGAAGATTTTGAATAAACGAATCGATCCGCCGCCCATATTGACGCGCACAGTCGGCTGGACCGTTCGTCTGCGCCACCGGCAATCCGCAGTCGCGGAGTCAGAGCGCGATCTCGCGCTTGCCTTCGTCCGGCGGGAGGAGCAAGCGCATGGGCATCATGGAAGATTCCTTGAAGCCGTGGCGCTTGAAAAAATCCTGTGCCCGCAGCTCGGGCCGATCGGTCAGGAGCGTGATGCGGAGGAAGTTTTTCTGCTTGGCGAACTCGATCGCATAATCGAGCAGCTTTGCGCCGTAGCCTTTGCCTTGGAATCCTTTGTGGACCACGAGATCCTCCAGCACCATGACGAAGCCGCCTTCAGCTGTGCTGATGGTGAAGAGCAGATTGATCATGCCTACGATGGTGCGGTCCTGTCGCAGGACGAAGACGCGCCCGCGATTCGGCTGTTCGAAAATAAGCCGGAGACCGCGCAGTTGTTTCTCCTTATCAGGACAGAAGTCGCTCTCCTCGCTAAAGAGCTCGCCGAGCAGGATGGACAACTCGTCCAGGTCCTCGAAAGTAGCGGGCTCGATGACGACTTCGCTCATGTGGGGTCGGTTATTCCACAAAGCGGGGGCCATGGCAATGCATTGTCGGCCGCGGGGCGTTGACAAAGCCATCACCGCCCCTAAGGTAGCCGCTCTTCGACCGCCCCTGGCGGCGACCTTTGCCCTATGAAACGCACGCTACAGCGCTCGAAGCGCACCCGGAAGAATCAGCATGGTTTTCGCGCCCGCATGAGCACGAAAGGCGGCCGCGCCTGCCTCGCACGCCGGCGTCAACGCGGTCGCAAGCGTTTGCTCCCGAAGGGCGCCGAAGTGCACTACGCACGGCACACGCAGGCTTAATTTCCGTCATCGCTGCAGCTCTCGCAGCGGTCCAGCATAGCCGGTGAGTTCCAGGTATCCGCGGCCGGCTAATTTCCGCGATCCTCGCGTTCCTCGCACCTCTACCGCGCCTTCCCAATAGGCGAGCGGCAGCAGCGCGAGTTCCTGATTTTCCAACGCAGCCCGAACGGTGAATTGGAGATTTAACGAGCGGACGTCCACGCGCCAGGCGATCGGATAACTCGCGCCAGTTTTCTCGCTTTTCCAAAACGCAGTCGGCGACATCTCGAATGCAGCTGAGTCGAGGTGCGTGGTGGTTCCATCCGCCGCCACAAAAGTGCCGCTGGAAGTCGGGTCCGCCGTCCCGTCCGCGAGTCGCATTCGGTAAAGCATGAGTTCAGAGCCATCGTCGAGATGGAGCGAAAGCCAATCCCACCCCACTTGATTCGGCGCGAGTTGATTGGTCGCCCATTCATGATCGAACCAACTGTCGCCGTTCACGCGAAAACTTTCCGAGCCGACGCGCAGCTCCCCTGCCGAGGTGAGTCGGGTGAGTGAGTAATAATGCGAAGCGTGGCCATCACCGGGCGCCTTCTGACTGACGCCGTCGTGGCCGTGAATGGCAGGCGCCTTGACGGAGGCCAGACGCAAATCGAGCGATGCTTCTTTCATCTCCGCGTGAAGCAGAAATGCGCCGCCCGGCTCCATGCGCAAATTCCAGGAGTCCAGCCACGCCAGCCGTTCGCCGTCATCGAATCCCGCTTCGCCAAACGCGCCGCGGCTCGTCTTTTGTTGAAAATGAAACTTCCGTCCCGCCACGTCCGTGATCGTGAAGTGAGCGAACTTCAAATCATTCACCACGAAACGGGAACGGTCCGGTGCGCGTTCCGCCGGAGGGATAATTCCCTGGCGGAAGAACGTGAGCTGATAACCGAACTGCCGCCCCGCCCCATCCGCCAGATTGCCGGTGAAATACCACCACTCCGTTTTAAAATCCGGGTGCGCATGATGATCGCGCGGAAACGCGTAACTCCACCCGGGCTCCGCGATTTTCCAATCTGCCGCCACGCAAGCGAGCGTGAGCGCCAGCAACAGGTAACGCTTATTCATCGCGCAACGCCTCCGCAATGACCAGCCGACCCGCGCGCCACGCCGGCAAGAGCCCGGCCAGCACCGCCGCGCCCAAGATCCAGAGCGGAGTCAGCGCGAGCGAGCCCCACGGGAAGGCCAGTTGAATCGTCCAGCCGAAGAAGGCGCGGTTGATCACACCGGTGAGGACGAAAGAGAGCGCCAGCCCCGAGGCTAAGCCAACCACAGCCGCGAGAAGGCCGATGATAGCCGACTCCCAGAGGAGCAGCTTGCGCAGCTGCCCGACGCTCGCACCGATAGCACGCATCACGCCGAGCTCGCGTGCGCGTTCCACCAGCAGCGTCGTCAGCGTGAGACAGATGCCGACCACGGCCACGATGATCGCGATCGTGCGCAGGACATACGTGACCGCAAAGGTCTGATCGAAAATTTCAAACACGCGGACGCGCAGATCGCGATTCGACCAAATAATGAACTGGCCGCTGCCGCTGAACGCCGCGCGAAATTCGGCGGTTATTTTTTCCGCAGAACTCCCGGGCTTGAGATAAAGCGCGATGCTGTTGATTCGATCGTCCTTCCAAAAACGGCGAAATGTTTTCGCGCTCATATAGACGACGCCCTGATCGCGCGTGTAATCGTAAAACGTTCCCGCCACCGGAAAACGCCGTCGCCCTTCCGGCGTCGTTAATTCGAGGGTTTCGCCATCGTTCACCCGATGACGCCGCGCGAAGCTCTCCGAAATGATCACGCACTCGTCGTTAAGAAACCGCTGCGTGAGCGTGGCTGCATCTCCGTGCAGAAAAGGAAACTGCCGCCGCTCCGTTCCACGCACGACCGCGAGCGAGACTTCCTTGTCGCCCATCGGCACCGCGATTTCGCGGAAAGTATCGAGCGACGCCACGGCCGGATGTTGCTCCAGAAAATCGAGCGCGGCTGGCGGAATGAAGGAGGACGGTCCGGTGATTTCGTTGGAAGCGGGCGCGAGGAAGAGATCGGCCACCAGTGTCTGATCGATCCACGATTCAACTGTGCGCCGAAAAGAGAAGACCATCACGCTCACGCCAACGGCCATCGAGACCGCGGCGGCGAGCGCGGCGATGGTGACCGCGTTGCGGACGAGAGAGCGCGCTACATTCGTCGCCGCGAGACTTGCCTCGATCGGTCCGCGGCGCCCACGGCGAAGGAGGCGCGTGGCCGCGGCGCTGAACCCGAGGGTGACGCGCGGCACGAGAAAGCTGAAGCCGGTTAGAACAAAAAACGCCGCGCCAAATCCAAGCCAGGGCGGACCGGTCGCCAGCGCGAGCGCCGATAATCCAGCCGCGGCGCCGAGCGCAGAGATTCCGGCCCAAAGCCAAACAGGCGAAAGGTCGACCGCCTGTTCAATGATCGAACCGGCATGGAGCGCGCGCACCGGATCCATTTTCGCCGCGGCGGCGGCCGGCAACCAGGCCGCAATGATAACGGAAGCGAACCCGAGGATGGCCGCGGAGGCGAACATGAACGGCGTGACCGCGAGTTCCCGCACGCTCAACAGGACGTAGAGCGACGAAATCGTCTGCGCGACAGGGCCGACGAGAACGCGAGCCAGCAAAACACCGCCCGCCAATCCCAACGCCACGCCGAGCGCACCGAGTGCGAGCGCTTCCGCGAGAAAAAGCGCGCGGACTTCGTTCCGCGTTACGCCTAACGAACGCAGAATGCCGATTTCATTTCGCCGCCGCACGACCGACGCGGAGACGGTGTTGTAGATCAGAAACATGCCGACGAGGAGCGAGACCAGACTCATCGCAGTCAGGTTGAGCTGGAAACCGCCGAGCATATTCGTGACCTGTTGACCGCGCTGCGCCGGCGTCGCGACCTGTGCATTTGGTGGAACGAGCGCGCGCAAGCTCTGCGCGATTTCTTCGCGGCGGCGCGGGTCGACGACCTGCAACTGGACCGCGCTGAGGACGCCGCGCCGGGCGAAAAGTTCCTGCGCCCAGCCGATATCCATCGCCGCGAAATGTTCGTCCAGCCCGGTGGCCTCGTTCGCGCGCAGGATGAAGCCGACGCGCAGCGGACGCTCCACTCCGTTCACTTGCGCGCGCAGCGCGTCGCCCGGTTGCAAGTGATGCCGCTCCGCAAAAGCAGCTGCGACGCCGACGAGATTCGGGCCGGCCAGCCATCGTTGCACGTCGAACTGGCCTTCGGCAAAATCCCCCAGCGCAAAGGTGCGGAAGGGCTCGTTCGTGAAAATATCGAGCCCGAGAATCTGGAGATACTCGCCCGGCATATCGGGCAAAGTGACGATCCCGCGCACCAGCGGCGTGGCTGCGGAGATCCCCTCATGCCGCGCGACGGCCGGAAAGATCCCATCCGGCAGATCGCCCACCGTGCTCGTGATTTGCAGATCGGCCTTCCCGGCCACGAGATCGACTGTGGCAGCGAAGGCGCGGTTGGCGCTCTGGTTCGCAATCTGGATGGCGAGATAGACCGCCACGCCCAGCGCCACGCTCAGAATATTAAGCAGCGCGAGCAACCGATGCCGCGCGCCGTAGCGCACCACCTGCCAGTAAAAGAAGCGCAGGTAATGTGAACGGCGCGGAGAATTTCGGATTGCTGATTTGGGATTGCTGATTGAGATTCGGCCTCGGTTCTGGCCGGGAACTTCCGGGTAAATTTTACGCACCGCTAGCTCAATTGGCAGAGCAGCTGACTCTTAATCAGCGGGTTGTTGGTTCGATTCCAACGCGGTGCAGAACCCGCCGCTCTGAACGAGCCCACCTGCGCTACGGTAGCGCTTCCACTGCGACTGGCAGGACCACCCCAAACGCCGCCACGCGCTCATCGGATTCACTCAGACGAATCTCGGGGCGGTCGGTCTTGAGCACGATCTCGTTGGCGCCAGCCTGCAAAGCGAGGTCCACGCTGCGAGCGGGGGCATTCGCAATATCGGAACCTTGCGCCGCGATCGTGCCGCTGGCTTGTCCGTTCACGTTGACGGCGATGACCGCTTCGATGGGCGAGAAGACGGTGATGGGCCGGAAGGTTAGGCGATACTTGCCGGCGGCAGGAGCATTGACGGTCATGACCGCCTGCTGGCGGACCCAGCGCAAGGTGCCTTGCGGCGTCACTTCATCCTTATGAAAACCTTCTCCAAAGGAGATGCTGTCGCTTTTCGCGGCCGGCTTGTTTTCGGTCACAGGCTGAGCGGACGCAGGCGATGCGCCCGCGGCCGGGACGGTCTCTTCGTTTCGCTCGCACGAAACCACGGCGAGAGCAGAGAGAATGAGAAAAGTTTGCAGGAATTGAAGGGCGCGCGTGTTCATGATGCAAAGGCAGGGAACCAGCGCCGATCTCGGTTGTCAATCCCAGCGCGGCCGCAGCGCGCCTTATGCGTTGATCGCAACTTCCATGAGCAGCACGGTCAACTTTCGGTTGTCCTGGCCTCCTGAATCGCTCGGAACAAAATACGGATGGAGGCGCAGTTCCAACAGAGTGCTTTTGCCACGACAGGATTGCACATCGGTTGTCATCTCGAAGGGGCCGCCTTGTCGGATGTTTTTTCGTGCGCGTCGGCGACCGTTGATCCGCAACTCTACCGTCAGACCGTCGCGCCTGGCATCGGGAGGCGGACTGTATTGCAGCGCGACCCGCAGACTCACCGCATCAGCCGGCACGCTTATGCGCTCGCGATAGCGCGGCCCGATCCAACCGTCTGGGTAACGCCCGGTAAACTCGTCGCGGCGTCCTCGCTTCGACCAGACGAGCGCGGTCAGTCCGGTGAGGCCCCAACCAGTCAAGATCGGCGCGAGCAGCCGCCGCCACGCCATGGCCGGCGAGATGAAAAGAGTCTGTAGAGTTGGAATGACAGAATGCCACGCGCGGCCTTCGGCTTTCGCCCGTTCCGCCTTACGCGCGTGATGGCGCGCGCGCTCGTGCGTGTGCTGTTGGTGCAGCCAGTAGGAGGCGGCCAAACGCCAGTGCAGCGGATGCCACGCGGGCGGCCAATTGCGGCGGCTGGCGGCGATGCTCATGGCCAACACCTCAGCCTCGCTTCGTTGCGCTGACTTCGAGACCGAATGCATGCGATAGGTGGACCAAAGTTCGTCCACGCGATGGAAATGAAACTGACGCGCGAAGCGGCAGAAGAGATCGTAATCGAGCACGTGCGACTCCGATTCGTTCAACCCGCCGCACGCCTCCCAAACGCGACGATGCCAGAAAACGGACGGCTGCGGCAGCGTATTGTAACCGCGCTTCCAGATGGCGAGATGTTCGAAAGCGCTTTCGAACTCGGCCGGATGCTCGACGCCGACATACGGCGAATCTTCGCCGGTAAACAGGCAGCGTCCGAAGACGACGAGCCGCCCGCACTGCGGATCGATCTCCCGGGCGACGGAGTGCAAAGCGCCCGGATACAGCGTGTCATCGGAATTCAGGAAGCCGAGGATTTCGCCGCGGGTTTTGGCAAACCCGAGATTCAACGCGTGCGCCTGCCCGCGATCCTTCTCGCTGAAGAGGCGAAACATCTCCGGATTTCGCGCCACGAACTCCTCCGCGATCGCGAGCGAATTATCCGTCGATCCGCCATCCTGAATGATGACTTCGAGGTTCGGGTAATTTTGGTCGAGCAAGCTCTGCAGCGTTTCCCCGAGAAATTGGCCCTGATTGAAAGAGGGCGTAACGATGGAGATAAGCGGTGCCGGATTCATGCTGAGGTTCCGTGGTCCCCAAAGAATTCTTCGAAAACGCGACGATAGATAGCGAGCGTTTTGACCGCGGACAAGCGGGCGGAAAAAAGCGGGCGACGGCGTTCGCCGGCCGCGATCAGTTCAGAGCGTAACGGCTGATCGTTCGCGAGCTGGAGCAGGGCGCGCGCGATCTCAGGTTCGGAGGTCGGGTCGAACGTGATGGCGGCGTCGCCCGCGATCTCGGGGAGCGAGGTCGTGTTCGAGCAGGCCACGGGACAGCCCGCGATCAGCGCTTCGGCGACCGGCATGCCGAACCCTTCGAAGAGCGAAGGGAAGACCAGCCCGAGCGCTCCACCGTAAAGCGCGCGCACCTCGATCGGCGAGCGATAACCCAGATGGGTAATGCGCCCGGCCAGGCGCGGATCGGTCATGAGCGGATGGGCGGGATGACTCGGCGGGAAGGGCCCACCGGTGAGCACGAGGCGGATGTCTTTCGGGATTTCATCGGCCACCGAGGCGAAGGCCCGGAAAAGGCGCAGGTGATTTTTGTGGCCCCACGGATGAGCCGGATAGAAGAGGAAGCGCCCGCGTTTCAAACCCATCCGCGCCAGAAGGCCACGGGCGCGCGTCGGCTCCAGCCGGATCCAGGCGGCTCGGCTCGGAATCACCCAGACGGTTGTGATTTTTTCCAAAGCGATCCCGTATTGCCGATGCAGATCCTGCCGGGTGTGCTCGGAGATGCAGATGATGTGCTGGGCGCGTTCACTCGAAGATCGATAGAGGTCTTCCCGCGTCTTCCAATCTTCCGGGGTGAAAAACTCGGGGAAATGAATGTGCTGCAAATCACACATCGTCAGCACCTGCGGAAAACTCATCAGATCCGGATGGATGTAACTGTTGACCGAGTGCACCAGATCGCAGTCGAGCTTTTTGTAGAAACGCAGCGCACGCAGATGTGGATTCAGGAGAGGCGCACGCTTCAAGCCTGCGCTCAGATCGTTCACCACGGCGGCGTGCAGCGCGTCGCGCTTCATCTCGTTCGCTTCCCAGAATATTCCGCGACACTGAAAACCCGCCGGGAAGCGCCACTCGGAATAGGTGCTCCGCGGGCAAAGCGTACGGTAGGCGTTTTGACGATCGAGCCGCGAGATGGCGTCCAGTTGTTCGTAAGCCAACTGCTCGAGGCCGCCCGCTTTGCCGATCTCCATCCAGCGCAAATCGTAGAGGAGCTTGAAGGGGCGCTGGCGTTTGATCTGCAGGCTGCGCTCCATCAATCGCGCGAAGCCCCGGCCGCCGATCTCCACGGTGTTGTGAGCCATCACGGTCCCAGCCGCGGCCTCCAGAACCTGAGACGGAGCGCCGCTGATTAAAATTTCGCTGACGCGCAGTGCGAACTCCTCCGGCGTGTCAGCCAGCCAGCAGTTGACGGCGTTCGCGGCCAGCGTCCCCTCGGCCGCCATTGTGGTGCAAACCAGCGGCACCCGCATCAGCCACGATTCAAAAATTTTCTGCCGCACCCCGCCGCCGAACCGCATGGGCACGACGTAGGCCGAGGCGTTCCAGAAGAACGGGCGGATATCAGGAACGTTCGCGTGCAGCTCCACCGATGGCCCCGCAGCCGCACACGCTTCGACCAGCGCCGGCGCGGGCAGGATGCCGGCAACATGGAAGGCGGCGTCGGGGCAGCGCGCTTTCAGCAGCGGCCAGATCTCACTGAGGAAATAAACGACCGCATCCACATTCGGCGGATGGGAGAGATGTCCGGTAAAGAGAACGATCGCGCGCGAGTCTTTCCGCCAATCCGGCGGAGGCGGCGTGTAGTAATCGGAATCGACGGGGATGGGAGCGACCCCTGTCTCCGCTCGTGGCGCGAGGAGCTGGCGGGCGCGTTCTTCATCCAAAGCGGAAACGAAGCCGACCACATCCGCTTTTCGACAGACCTCGCGCTCCTGACTTCCGGTCGTTTCCGCTTCGTGGTCGCTTTGCAGGACGAGCCCCTGCCGGGCCGCGAAATGGGTGCGGACATCGTGGAAATACACTGTGGTCGCCAGATGTGGAGGCAGGTAACGAAACCACGGCGCGGTGTTTGATTGAATCATGACCACGGCCTGCCAGGGATGTTCCGCGAGGGCCGCGAGCAGCTGATGTGCGCAATTCGCCAGGATCGCGACCTGGAGGTAGGCGTCCGCTGGTTGATCGTGCAAGCCAACCAGCCGCAGCAAAAGTTTCTCGCGCCAGCCGGCCTTGAGATGGCGAAGCCAGCTCGCCAGCCGACCGCCGAAATTTTCTTGCGGCGGCAGGCTCACGGAGGGCGCTGGTCTTGGCCAGAAGTAACCTCGCGCGAGAAACCTCTCCAGATTCGCGACCCCTTCGGCCGGGAAAAAGGGATGCAGCGGTCCCACCACGCCCACCACGTGATCACGCGCCAGATACCGCAGATTAAAAAAATCGATGCCGTTCTTTCCTGGGAAGAAAGGAAGGTCAGCCGTCAGGACAAGAATGTGCGCCACGAAAAATCCGGTTCCCTATTCTGGCGGCGTCGGCCAAAGGTGAAGTGCTCTCAAGAACCTTGCCGCCCAGTGCTTGTTAATCACAGCGAGTGTCTCGCGTTTGCGTTCCAACTCGGCCTGGAGGCGGCTGATCTCGGCGCTCTGGCGTTCGATAACCACCAGCCGGGCGACCCGGTCGGCCTCGCTCGCGGCAAATTGCTTTCGCAAATCCTCCAACTCGGCGACCAGGCGAGCTCCGGTGTTTTCAGCCGCAGCCAGTCTCTCACCCTGGCTTTCGATCACTTCCAGGCGCGCGGCGCGATCCGCTTCGCTTGCCGCAAAATGCCGGCGCATATCTTCCAACTCGGCGGCCAACGCCCCCTGCGCCTGTTCCGCTGCCGCTAGGGCATGCTGCAGTCGATCGGCTTCTTTCAGCCAACGATCCACCTCGCCATGCAACCGGCTGATCTCGCTCCCTTGCTTCTCGATCACTGCCAAACGCGCTGCGCGGTCGGCCTCGCTCCCGTCGAAATTGCGCCGCAGATCCTCCATTTCCAACGCGAGCAATTGCTGCGCATTCTCCATTGCGTTGACCCGCGACCAGAGCCCTTCCGCTTCCTGCAACCAGTGGTCCGTCTCTTTCTGTAACCGGGCGATCTCCGCGCCTTGATCTGTAATGACTCGCAGACGCTCCGTCCGATCCGCTTCGCTGGTGGCGAACTGCGCCTTCAGATTCTTCAACTCCGCGTCGAGCTGGTCGCGCGCATTGCTCGCTTGGTTTAACCTCGGCCATAGCTCGCCCGCCTCCTGCAACCAGCGATCGACCTCGCTCTGCAAGCGCGAGATTTCTCGGCCTTGGCTTTCGATGGTCTGCAGGCGCTCGGTGCGATCTTTCTCTGAAAATTCCAGCTTCGCCAAGAGTTCGACTGCGCGTGCAGGAGAAATCATCTCCCCGTCGTTCGCGAGCCCGTGCCCCGGCACTCCAAGCGCAGCCACGGTGCCCGAGATCAACGCCATCCCCTGCTCCGAAATGGCGTCGCGCACAGCGAACTCACGTTCGTCGCTGTCCTCGCTTTCGAGTAACCAATCCAACGCAGCCGCGACCGACGCGATCGGAATTTCCCTCACACACGGCGCATACTCGAAGAGACAGTTCCAACCACAACCGAAGCACGGCAGCGGTTGCACCACCACCGCGGAACGCCGCGCGAGCGGCTTGAAGCGCGGCCAGTGTCCTCCACCAAAAATAGAAAGCGCCGAACGTCCCAGCGCGCCGGCGAGATGCAACGCGCCGGTGTCATTACCCAGATAAAGACGCGCCTGCTCGATGAGCGCTGCGAGCACGGCAATTTCACCGTCCCGGCCGAGCCACATGAAAGGCTTTGCTCCGGCAGCCCGCGCATTCTCCGCCACGGCTTTCAGCGTCTCCCCTTCCCTCTCATGCCCCAGTAAAATAGCGCGCACGCCGTGCTCTTGCTCCAGCCGAGCGACGACTGCGCCGTAATGCGCCGCCGGCCAGCTCTTGATCTGCACATTCGCAGTCCCGGCGGGGCAGCAGACCGCGAGACCAGAGGGATCCACGCCCCACTTCGCGAACAATTCTCGCGCAGTCTGACGTACCCCTTCCGGAACGGAGACTTTGGGCCACCAAGTGGGAGCGGGCCCGGGCGGCTCCGCTCGTCGAATTCCATCCGTCGCCAAAGAAGATAACGGGAGGTCGAGGTTCTTCGCGATTTGAGAAAGCGACCGCGTCTCCTTTAACGATTTCGATTTCCTGGGCCTGCCCAACTGCGATTTCAGCGCGTCGACGAGCCGTAAGTTTTTCTCCCATTCATACGATGACTCCGCGACGGAAATTCTCTCCGGATAAAGCGTGTCCCACTCGATCGGGAAGAGCGACGCCAGGACGCTCCGCACAAACGGATCAAATCCGCGGTCGCCCAACATGATCTGGCGCGCCTCCGGTGCGAAATAACCGACCGCCGCCTCGAGCCACGTCCGCTCAAAACAGGCGGCGACCACGCAATCCGGAGCGAAGCTGCGCACACTTTCGCCCAAAGCTTCCACGGCAGGCGGATCGTTCGCCGGTCCATTTTTGTAGGGGTTACAAGTGGTTGTGATCCACTGATAATGATCGCCGCCCAAAAGCGGCGCGATGTCCGCATACGATTCGCGAATCAGCACCCCGATTTTCATCTCGGGGAACGCCGTGCGAACGAGCCGGAGCACGGGTTCGAACAGGACCAGATCACCGTAGGTGTCCGGGCGGATGAATAAGAGCCTACCGGGGATTGAAGACATCAGGCGACGCTCGCGTGATCAGCTATCTATCGGCTCTGCCGCGGAAGGCAAAAGGAATCCGCCCGGCGACGCGACAGCGTTCCGCTGCGGGGGCCCTTATGGTGCTGCTTTCTCCACCGTGAGGCCTTGCAAGCCCACCATCAGGACTCGCTTGTCGCCATTGGGTTGAGCCGCAACCGTCGCGGCATCCAGCGCGCGCAGGGTGATCCGGTTGTCTCCGCGTTCCAAGCGGAGCGGAATCTTTTGCGCCGCCGGATTTGCGCCGGCAGCAGTCAAGATCACTTCATGTTTTCCCTGCCCGTCGCCCACCTCCACCCGCCGAGTGCCGGCATCAGGCGAACTGGGACCGGGCACAAATCGAGTTGGCTTCAGAAAATAGTTTCCCGTCTCTCGAGCGCTAATCGTCAGCGTCGCTGCGGGCCCGCCCAGCCAGAAGAAGTTTTCCCCCGCTACCCGCTCGATCTTGTTGGGATTGTCGATCGTCAGGATTCGGGCCCCTTCGTTCCGAATCAGGCTGAAACGGGCGTTCTGCCAGAGCGCGTTTTGGCGGGAGCCGGAAACGAGCACGTAGTCGCAATTGTCCGGCCGCACCAACCCCTTCAGGTGGATGTGCGGCATGGCGTAGTAACTTTTTAGCTCGATCACGCCCAGAGGATGATGACGAAGAAATCGAGTGGCCCACAAGCTTTCGAAGTCGTTATCGAGTTCGAGTAACAGGGGCGCGCGGCCGATGACGTGATCGAGCTCCTGCAATTGTTGCAACGGGCCGAGCGAATATTTTCCCGGCCAGACCCGCGCTGGGAAGTCTTCCCATTTCTCCCAAGCGATCCCGAGGAAAAGGATGGTCCCGCAGGCCACCCCGAACACCGGTTTACGATGAAGAGTAAAGCGCCACAGCCCGACCGCCAGCGCCGGATAGATCCACCAAGAGGCGCAGATGAGGACCTTGTAGAGCCCGTAATCGTAGTGCTCGCCCACGGCCTGCCAGACGACCAAGCCGAGGAAGGGAACGACGACCCAAGGAAACCAGCGTTGCTCGCGTCGGAGATACAGCAGGCCCCCCACCACCACAGCCAAGCATAAAGCGGGGAGGACGAAGTTATAGAATTGCATCGACGAACCAGGGAACTCTTCGCCCAGGGCAAACACGCTTGGGAACCACTGTGAATTCAACAGGCCGACGAAGTTTCCCGTCCCGGGCGGAATGGCAGCGCCCGTAGCCCGTCGCTGCGCAAACACGAAACGGATGAAGACTGGCAGATAGGGCAGGGCCAAAAGGAGCGCGCCGAAAATGTGAACGAGAAAAGGGATGGCGTAGGTCCGGTCATTGCGAGCCTTCAGCAAAACCTCCACCGCCAGCGGGAGAAGAAGCAATCCCAGGAGGATGAGGCCCTCGGGATAAATCTCGATCAACGCGGCCAGGACGATGCCACCAACAACCGCAAAAAACTTTGCGCTGATCAGTCGCTGTCGCATCCGCACGACCAACCCAAGCCAGGTCGGCACCAGCGCGACGAAGAGCAGGTTGTCATAGTTGCCGACCGTGATCGCATTCCCCAACCAACCGCCCGCCGTCCCCAGCACCGCCGCTCCGAGCGCCACTCGCCACGAAGGGACAAGTCCCCTCGTGAAATAGGCCAACCCGCAAAAGTGGATCCCCAAGGCGAGGGCATAAAAGGCGTTGTGCGCCCACGCCACGCCGCCGACCAGCGGCGCTTGCTGGAGGAAGAGAAGAAGGATGGGTGATGCGAACCGAGTGCTCGCCGTGGTGCTCCCGAACTGGTCCACCATCGGATAACTTGCCGGATGCAATCCTCGGCGGTAGTGCTTCAAGTAATCGGCCAGCGCCTCGTAGCTCCACGCATCAGGGTGGTAGCTAATGATCTGCGTCCCCACGCGATCCGACACGTTGAAGAAGACAAGGAGAACCGTGAGGACCAGAAGCCCGCCGACGGCCAGCTCCGCGCGGCGCACAGAGAAACTGCCGTTCCTCCACAGCACCGCTACCGGCAGGATGAGGAGTGCCGCCCACGCCACATGGATTAAGGGGAGCAACGCCCAGCGCAACGAAACGCAACCGCAGGCCAACACTACGATGATGGCCAAGACCAGCGGCGGCCAGAGCAACCGCCTTTCCAGCGCCTCCTCCGATGCGCTCATTCAGCGGACGGCTTGCGGAGAAGAAGGGAAAGACCGCGCGTCAGCAATTCCGCAGGCTCCAGCGAAGTGAGACGCGAGACATATTCCACCAACGGCCCCTCTTCAAAGTGTTCGTCCGGCAACCGAACGATCCATTCCACCGCAAAATACGATCGCTCAAATGCCGCCTGCAGTGCTCGAACGCCGAGGCGATTAATCCCATCGTCATGATAAATCCAGCGCAGCACTTCCTCGACGCTCGGCGTCTGATTTTGCGGCCAGGAGGTTTGCTCGAGAATCGCGCGCATCTGGTCTTCGGCCAAAAATAAATGACTCCACGGCGGGACACATTCCGCGACCGCGCCGAAGTGGTGCAGGTGGTGACCGTTCGATGCGGTCCAGATCGGTTCGAATGTGACCAACGCCGCGCCGCCCTTGCGCAGCACGCGAAACATTTCGCCCAGGATAACGTCCGGCTCGAGAAAATGCTCAAAGGTCGAGATGGTCAGCAGGCAGTCGAAAGTCTCGTCGTCGAACTGCAGATCCCCCGCGTTCATCTGGTGCAGCCGACCGGCAACGCCGCCGGGTCCGTGGCATTCCACCAGATCCTTTGACCAATGCCGGCGGATATCGAGGTCGATCCCATCGTAGCTCGCCACTTGTCTGTCCAAAGCTGCTTCCAGCGCAAAACCGTGGATCGATGCCCCGAGATCGAGCAGCCGTTTTCCGGCCAAGGGAAAGACCTTGTCCAATTCGCCGATCACAGTGCGGTTGTGCGCGCAGATGGCTTGGAGCGGCGCGTGACCGCTCGTCTCGCGCTCGATCTTTTCCCTGAGATCGTCGAGGCGAATCACTGAAATCGATTTCTCCATCACGCTGGCAACATCTCCTCCAGCCGTCGCAGAAAGTCGAAGGAAAGCGGGATGTGATACCGGTCAGCGATCGACAACGTTGTTTCGACTAGAAGCCCGTGTCTGATCCGCGCGTCGGACGTTTCCGTTTTCAAACATTCCGCTTCCACGGTCACCAGCGCGCATTTCCGGAGCCACACATAAGGAGGTTCTTCGATGTGTCGCATGACCACTTGTAGAATTTCATGGTGGACCTCAACCCGACGACTCAGCGTTTTCGTCTCGCGGTGAAGACGTGACCCCGCCAGTGGCGCCTGCGGAAGATAATGGAAGTCGATCTTCCGACCCACGCGCAGCCAATAATCGTAGTCGAGCGCGTATTGCAGAGTTGGATCAAAAAGGCCGAATCGCTCCACCACTTCGCGCCGCCAGAACACCGCGGGCTGGCACAGATAACAAGTCTCGAAGAGGTGTGGATAAGACCACGGTTCGGTCGGATACGGCTCCATGACAGAGCCATCTTCAAACAGATGGAAAGCCGCGCCGTAAAGCGCCTGACAATCGGGATGCGCCGCGAAATACGCCAGCACTCGCGGCAGCGCATTGGGCCAATAAATATCGTCGGAATTCAAGTAGGCGACGACGTCTCCACGCGCGCGCTGCAGCCCTTGATTGATCGCGTCGGCCTGGCCGGCGTCTTCTTGCGAGGAGAACTCGATTCTGTCCGCGTAGCGCCGCAGGATGGCCAGGGATCCATCCGAACTGCCGCCATCGCGCACCAAAATTTCCACATCGCACTCCTGCGCGAGGACGCTTTCCAGCGTCGCTTCCAGAAATCTCCCTTGGTTGTACGACGGAATGACGACGCTGATTTTCATCGCTTCGTTTCCTCACGATAGAGGAGCACGCGCCCAGTCTGTTCGTTGGTGGCTTCGATGCTTGCCACTTCTGCATCCGTCGCGACTTCCAACAGCCTTCCCTTCCGGTCGGCAAAAGAAAGAAAATTCCCCGACGCGATCCGCATTCAGCACGCGACTTGCGAAAAGAACGTGATCCAAATACACCGTCGATTTTCTGCGGCCCAGTCGCCTCCGTCAGTGAGATCGTGATCTGCCAGCGCTCCGTGGAAGCCGGCGTGCGCGCGCTCAGCAGCGCCATTGCGCGCGCCTTCTTTTGCCGAGGAAATCCATGGGGACCGCGACTGAGGGTGCGAAAAACCGAGAGCAGCGTCCGCGCTGCGACTCGAAGGTCAAAGAGCGTCAACCGAGCACGGCCACGCGCGATCAGATCCCGGCGCAGCGCAGCATTCTGGCTGACTTCCAAGAGCCCTTCCGTAAGGGCTCGTTCGTCGCGGCTATCCACGAGATACGCGGCGTCGCCCGCCACTTCTCCAAGCGCGAAGTCCGTGCCGGTGATGATGGGCACGCCATAGTGCATTGCTTCGAGAAGGGGAATCCCGAAACCCTCGTGCAGTGAGGGAAAGACCAGCGCTCCTGCGTTCTGCCAAAGGCCGCGCAACTCGTCCTCACTCACGAATCCCGCAAACCTGACGTGGGGCGAAATTCCCAAAGATTCCGCGAGTGCGCGAAGACTATCGGCAAGCGGACTTTCGTGAAAAGTGAGGACCAGATCCCAAGCGCTCGCGCCCGCACCTCCTCGATACTGGGCATAGCTGCGCAAAAGCCTCTCGTGATTTTTATGCAGCCACAGATTCGCAGGATAAAAAAAGAAGCGGCCGCTCTGCCCGTTAGTCGCGCCCTGGCCAGTATCTGGAAGGGCGTCCAGTCGGCTTTGAATTGGCAGATACGTCCAAAACAACCGTTCGCGCTCCACCCCAAAATGCTTAATCACCTGCTCCACGCCCGAGCGGCTGATGCACTGGATCTTCGTCGCCCCATGCATCGTCGCGCTTAGATATTTTTCCCGCTCAGCCCGCTCCTCCTCGGTTAAGCTTGCCGGAAAATCGCGGTGGAGAAGATCAGCCACCAGCGCCACGCTCGGAACTTCTGGGCTGGGAAACGTGAGCGCGCCAAACGGGCAGTAGAGCAGATCGACGCCGAGTGTTTTCAGGAAATCGGCCGGTGGCCGTGGCAGGACAAGCTCTCCGCGGTTAGGCGCCGCAGCCGGCAGGTCGTGGTCAGATTTGGCTACCACGCACACGACCAAATCCTGCTCCGCCGCGAAGTCGCAGACTTCGGCGTGCGTCGTGGAGTTCGTGAGAAAAACAAAGAAAAGCTCGTCCGCCGCTTCATCTCGAACGGCGCGCAAAAGTTCCAGCAGCGCCGGCTTAAGCCCTCCGTTCTCGCCACCCGGCTGCAAGTGCACCAGGTCCACCGCGATCGCGAGCCGCCGAGGCGCGCGCTTTCCCCGACGAGTTAACCCCGTTTCCATGGCATCGCTTCCACGCGAGGGGCGAGTTCAGCTTTCGCCGCGATCTCGCGACCGCAACAGCTCGGCGAGCTGATGGTCTTGCGCTTCCAGTCGTTCCTCCAACTCTGCGATCTTTTGTTCGAGCGCTCCGAGTCCCAGCAATTTGTGCCGCAAACCCTCGAGAATTTCGAGGCATCCGCCCAAGGCGCCGGCCAGAGACTCATTCACTGCGCTTTGGTTCCGCCGCAGACCGCGGACCGGACGCGGCCAAGCCGGACCAACCTTGTTTTTTTCCAGTGCGTGTTCAACCAGCGCCCGCGCCTCGTCCAGGCGCCGCGTCTCCTCGCTCGAGAAGAGGGATGATGTCATCGCCATGGGAGCAGGTACACCCTGGCCCGTGCCCGCGGAAGCTGCGGCACCGCGTTTGCGTTTGTCGATCTCCTGGCGCAAGCGCGCGAGTAGGGCATCTGAGTCTTCGGTGGGCGCGGGCATGTCGAAAAGAAGAGACGCCGCACGGCCGGCAGCGCTGAGTTTTCTTAAAGCGTGAAGCCGGCCTGCGACGCATCCTGATGAAACATCCGCACGGTATCAAGCGAGAGTTCCTTCAGATCCATTCCACCCAGCTTGGCCGCCTTCGCCAAAACATCATGCGGCACGGTGACGATGTGGCAGCCGCACTGGGCCGCCTGGAAGATGTTCAGCACTTCCCGCACACTGGCCCAAAGCAACTCCGCTTGCGGAAGATCCCGTAACAGCGCCAGCGACTCTTTCATCAACGGAATCGGATCAACTCCCGTATCCGCGATTCGGCCGGCAAAAACCGAAACCACCGCCGGGACCTCGCGCTGCAGCGCGCCGGCCACCGCTTCCACCTGCTCGCGAGTCAGGATCGCGGTCACGTTGAGTTGGATTCCTTCCGCGGCCAGATCGCGAATCAGCGGGATGGCAGAATCGCCCCGCGTATTGGTGATTGGAATTTTGACGTAAACGTTCGATTGCCACGCGCCAATCTTCAGCGCCTGACGTCGCATCACCGGAAATTCATCAGAAAAAACCTCGAAGGAGATGGGCTTGTCTTTCACCACTTCCAGCACCGCGGCGGCGAAGGTTTCGTAATTATCGATGCCCACCTTCCGCATCAAAGTCGGATTGGTGGTTAGCCCTTTGATGTAACTTTTGGCGTAAAGATCGGCGATGCCCTGACGGTCCGCGCCATCGGCAAAAATCTTGATTGGCAATAGTTCCAATGAATTGGGCTTCATAAATTTCTCAGCATTACGCGGCGCACTAGGCGATGCCTCTTCTTGGAATCGCGCGCCAGAATAAAAGCGACCGCTTCCGTGAAATTGTTGACTACCACGTCGGGCGTTTTCCGCAACGCTTCGGCATAGCCTCGCGCGATGAAAACAGCGCTGCAGCCAGCGGCATGCGCGCAATCCACATCGCGCCAGCGATCGCCGATCATGAAGCTGCGCGCGAGATCGATCTCGAGCGCCGCCGCGGCGCGCAGCAGCATTCCCGGCTTCGGTTTCCGGCAGACGCAATCTTCACCGTGGGATTCGCCAGCATGGAAACAAACTTCCACGCGGTCCAGCATGGGCAGCTCGGCCATCAATCTCTCGTTCATCGCCTCGGCAGCGGACCGAGTCTGCGTGCCGCGGCCCACATCCGGTTGATTCGTTACCACGACGAGAAGGAAGCCAGCTTCCTTCAGCCGCGCGCAACCCGACGGCACATCATGCGTAGAGTTCAAACGCATCCAGGCTGTCCGGCGGGTACGGTCGCCCTTCCCGGATGACGGGCCGATTCAGAACGCCATCGCGGTCGAGAAAAACACAACGCGCCCGGCGTTTTTCTACTTGGTCGATTCCCACTTTGTCTCGGCCGCTTTCAAAGCGGGATGACTGACGAACAGGTGCCAGACGACCGCCTGGAATGCCTCGGAATGCGGGGTCGTGTTCCCGGCGTTCACCGTCGGAATGATGATAGCGACATCCGCTACGCGCGCGGTGTAGCCGCCGTCGCGCCCGACGATGCCGAGCGTAGCAGCGCCGCGTTCCCGCGCCAGATCCAACGCAGAGATCAGATTTGGACTCACATTTTTTTCCAGGTTCCCACCGCCGACCGAGAGAATGAGCAGCGCATCTTTTTCGTTTAAGCGGCAGCCCTTCAACCATTCGGCAAAAACCGTCTGCCAGCCTTCATCATTCGTGCGCGCGGTCAGCTCCGAGACGTTATCGGTCGGGGCGTAGGCTTCGAACGCTGCGATTTTGCGGAAATCGTTCACGGCATGGGACGCGTTAGCCGCGCTGCCCCCGACACCGAGAATAAACAGCCGGCCGCCGCGTGCGCGCACCTTGGCCAGCAATTCGACCGCTTCCTCGCACTTCCCGGCATCGAGTTGGGAAACGATCTCCGCGGTTTCGCGCAAGTGTTGGACAGAGTAGCTCATGATTTTGAAGAAGTAGCCGTCAAAAGTGCCTCCAGTTCCGCGAGGCCTTCAATTGAACCGATCTCGTAAAATCGCTGCATGACTTCGTAACCAGCAAGCTGTTTTCGCGTGACGAGGTCGCGATAGACTTCCGCGAGATCGAACGCTTCCGCGGCCGGCCAGGACTCGAGAACTTCCCGCCGCCAAACGCCGAGGCCATAATCGATATGCTGCATCTCGGGCGTCCGATTTTTTTTGTCGTAGGTCAAGATCGCGCCATCGCGGAAGCAGACATTGCTCGTGTCCCAACGGCCTTCATTCCGAAACACCGTCATTAATGCCGGCGCGCCGTCTCGCCAAAAAGCCTCAGCCACGCCGGCATAATCGATCGGCAGAAAGGAATCGCCGTAGAGCACGAAGAACTCCGCGCCGAGATGCGGCAGGGCCTGCTTGAGCGCGCCGCCCGTTCCGAGAAGGCGCGGCCCATCGAAGGAATAGGCCAACTCCATTCCATGCCCGCGGCCATCGCCAAATTCCGCTTCGATCATCTCGCCAAGGTGGCCGACACAAAGGACAGCTTTGCGCAGGCCCGCGTGGCGGAGGAGTCGCAGTTGATGACTCAGGAAAGGTTCACCTGCGACCGAGACCAGCGCCTTCGGAATGGTTTCCGTTTTCGGACGGAGCCGCGTGCCCAATCCACCGGCCAGGATCGCCACCGGCAAGTCTCCCACCCCACGCTTCGTTGGGCGGGTCATTATTGATTGAGAATCTTGGTGCCCTCGAAATCGAAACGGAAACGCACCTCGGTTAAACCTTCCTCGCGCAGGATGTGGCGAAGGCGCGCCTTGTCCTCAGCGTAAAACATCAGGAACCCACCGCCGCCGGCTCCGATCAGCTTGCCACCGAGCGCACCGTTCGCCATCGCGCGCTCATACCATTGGTTGATCCGCGGATTGCTCATCCCCTCCGAGCGCTCCTTTTTGCGTTGCCAATGCACGTCCATCAACCGCGCGAACTCCGGCAGATTATCGCTCTCCAGCGCTTGCTGACTTTGCCGTCCGAGATCTTTCACGAAATGGAGATTCTCCAACATCGCATCGTCCGAGCGCTTACTTTTCTCGTCTTGCTCCCGCAGAATGCTGGAGGCCGAGCGGGAGTAGCCGGTAAAAAAGAGAAGCAGATTATCCTCGAGGTTGAAGAGCGTCTCTTCGGAGATTTTCAGGGGCCATGCCTTCACCTCTCCATCAGGCATAAATTCGAAACAGGTGATCCCGCCGTAGGCCGCGATGTATTGATCTTGTTTCCCGATCGGCTCGCTCAGTTTTACCAATTCAATCTCGCAAGCCTGCTCCGCCAGCTCCGCCGGGTGGACGAGATTTTTCCCCAGCGCATGCAGCGCTTTGAGCAAGGCCGTGGTGAAGCTGCCTGAAGATCCCAGCCCGGTGCCGGCCGGGATATCGGCCATGCTGGTGATCTCCAGCGAAGTGGATTTCACGCCTACCATGCGCAACGCTTCCCGGATGATCGGGTGTTCGACTTCATCCACCGTGAGCACGCGCTCGAGCTTCGAATATTTGATGATCATCTCGCCGCCGAAAGTGTGGTGCAGCGTGATGTAAACGTATTTATCGATCGCGGCCGCGATCAGGAAGCCGCTGTGCTTCGAGTAATACGAAGGCAAGTCAGTGCCCCCGCCGCCCAGGGAAATCCGCAGTGGTGAACGGGTGATGATCATTTGGAAAAATCGTAGCCGCTGGCCTGATAGATTTGCTCCACCACGGCGAGCGCTGCCCGCGCTTCTTTCAATCCCGGAACGGGGGTGCGCGAGCGGCGAATGTCTTCTACGAAAGCCTCCATCTCAAGCTTCCAGGAACTGTCGCCTCGCGGGAATTCCCAGATCGTCGTCTCCGGCGGCCCCATCTCCGGCGTCATTTGGTAATACGAGAGCCGCTCCACTCCGTAGCTGCCGCCCAGTCCATCGATCTGCAACTTGCCCATGCGTCCGTAGATTTCGAGCGAGAAAAGATTCTTCCACTCCGAGCAGCTCACGTGCAGCCAGGCGGTGGCGCCAGCGGCATTCCGCAGGCTGAGAAACGCGTTGTCATCCACCGGCATATCCCAAAAATAGGTGGCCGCGTGGCCCTCCACTTTCGCGAAATCGCCCAAAAACCATCCGGCCAAATCGATCAGGTGCACCCCTTGATCGATCAACTCGCCGCCGCCAGAACGCTTCGGGTCCGCGCGCCATTCCCGGTCGTAGCCCACTCGGCCGCCGTGACCGTAACGCCCACGCAAAAACATGAGAGGCCCCATCGCGCCGGAATCGACAATCTCGCGCGCCTTTTGCAGCGCCGGATGAAAGCGGTGATTGTAGCCCACACGCACGGGGCGGCCGGTTTCCTTCTCCAACGAGATCAACTCATCCAACTCGCGGACTCGAGTCGCCGCCGGTTTCTCCACGAGCACAGCCTTGCCCGCGCGCAGGGCCTGCGCCGCCAGAGGCGCGAGGGAGTCATTAAGCGTGGCTATCACGACCGCCTCCGCCTCGCTGGCCAGCGCTTCCTCCACGCTGGCCGTTGCAAAACCACAGCCAGCCTCGCGCACCAAATTCTGCGCGCGCGATAATTCCAGATCGCAAGCCGCCACCAGCGCGGAGGCAGGCAGAGCAGCCAGCCGTTTCCGGCCAATCAAACCACAGCCGATGATCGCGAATTTAACAGGTGCGTCGGTGCTCATCTCTAATCCCAGTTCTCTCCGCGATCGGCCGGCGTGATCCGGCGCAGCGTGTAAATATCGCTGTCGCGCAAACGCTCGCGCACGGTTGGCAATTTCGACCACTGATCCCACGGCGCGCTTAATAGCCGACCGCTGATCCCATCCGACTCGGCGCTCAACAAGAAATCCACTAAGTCCCCCATTCGCGCAAAGCCAGCGTCGCCCGCGTCCAGCGTCCTTTTCGCCCCAGCGACTTCGCTCTCGCCGGCCGCGCTCGCACCAGCTCGGATGACTTCGTCCGTCATCCGTGTCGGCAACGCGCCCGGCGCGATCGCGTTAATGTCTATCCCTTCCGCCCGCCACTCTTCCGCAAGCGTTTCGACCAACCGGACCACGCCCGTTTTCGCAGCGGCGTAAGCAGAAAAATTTGGGCGCGCCTGGCTGGCGCCTCCTCCCGGAAAAACAGATCACCTTCGCGCGCGCACCCCGGTTCTTTCGAAGCAGAGGAACAAAGGCACGCAGGACGAAATACGTCCCGTCGAGGTTCACCCGCACGCATTCGCTCCACGCCTGCGCGTCCACCGCCAGCGCTGGCCCAGCCGGCCCTTGGATCGCGGCGCAGTGAATGATGGCATCGAGGCTCGCGAAAGTTTCATCGCCGGCAAGGCTCGCAGCCAGGCGCGAGACTTGTCCCCAGTCCGCCACATCGCAAACCTCGGAGCGAATCCCTCCGCTCGCGGAACCCGTCGCGGCAGTGCGGGAAATTCCGATGACAGAATGGCCGGCCGTATCGAGCCGCTGCGCCAGATAGCGCCCGATGCCCGAACTGATTCCTGAGAGAAAAATGACCATCAGGAAGAGGGTGGCTGAGGAGGCCGGACCGCACAAGGCATGGCCGAAACGCCGAAGAGCAAATCGAGCATTCGCCGCACGATCGACAAATTCGCCAGCGGCGCCAGGCGATCGCCCAACGGAAGGCGCGGCAGATTTTTCAGAACTCGAAAACGCAGCGATCCGTCGTATCGCAAACGTCGCGGAACCAAGCCCGCCAATTCGTACACGGTCTCGAGCGCACGCGGGGTAAACAGACTGATGTGAATCTCGGGAATGCAGTAGGCGAAATGAATGCCCTGCCAGCGCGCGAGCGGCCCGTCGAGGTTGCCCGTCATTAAAAGCAGAAGACCGCCCGGCCGCAGCAGCTGCGCGAGAAGCTCGATGGCGCGACGCGGATCGGGGAGGTGTTCCACCACTTCAATGCAGGTGATGATGTCGAACGCGCCCGCCGCCTCGGATTGCAATTGCGCTTCATCGAGAATGGCGAAGCCATCCGTCTCCCGCAGGCGCTCAGCGTAACTTCCGACATCATGTCCGGCGATCTCCAGCGGGACAGATTGATCGGCCACCATTAGTGGACCCGCAGCGCGCAGGAACTTTAGCAGTCCTCCGGCTCCGCACCCGTAATCGAGCCACCGCACCGTCGCCGGCGGTTGCGCGAGAGCGAGGTGTTCCTCCGCCAGACGCCGCAAATCGGAGTATTCGAAACGCCGGGGTGTGCCCGCGTGGTTGTGATATTCCTCCTCGTAATTGACGAGCGGATCGGGACCGCGCCCAGCATAGTAAGCGTCGTCGTAGATCCTGAAATCCGTGATCGGTTCCACCTGCGTAAAGGAACACTGGCGGCAGGTGTAAAAGGAAAACTCGCGATCGATGAACTTCCCCCGCTTCGTCCCGCGGAAATCCAGCGAAGTCGCACGGCAAAGGCGGCAGACCGGAGCGGCCGGCGTTTCCTCATCCGCCTTCGGCAACAACCGTTCGTTAGTCACGCGCGCGCCTGCAGCACCCACTCGTTCTCTTGCAACCAGGCCAGCGTGCGAATGATTCCGTCGCGGATACTGACCTGCGCTTGCCAGCCCGTGCTCTGCACCTTGGCGGTGTCGAGAAAGATGAACGGGTTATCGCCCACCCAGCCGCGGTCGCCACCAGTGAATTCGAGTTCGGGTTTCAAGCCGAGGTGCTCGCAGATCCAACCCACCGAATCCGTCACCTGGCAGTAGTCGGGTGCGCCCAAATTATAGACCGCCGATCGGCAGGCCCGCGGCGACTCCTGCAGCCCGCGATCGAGCACGTGCAGGATCGCGCCCAGGCAATCCTGGATGTAGAGATAACTTTTGCGCTGCTGGCCATCGCCCAGGATGCGCAGGCGCTGCGGATGTTCGCGCAGTTGCCGATAAAAATCGAAGACGTGTCCGTGCGTGTAACGCTCGCCCAGGATGGAGACGAAACGAAAGATGTATCCCTCGAAGCCAAACCCTTCGCAGTACGCCTGAATGAGATTCTCGCCTGCCACCTTGGAAGCGCCGTAGAGCGAAGTCTGGATCGGGAAAGGCGCGTCCTCCGGCGTCGGAATAACCGCCGCTTCGCCGTAAACGGAGCCCGTCGATGAGAATGCGATCTTTTGAATGCCATTAGCCCGCATGGCCTCCAGCACGTTGAAGGTCGCAATGGTGTTTTGTTCCAAGTCCTTCCGCGGATGCTCCAGGCCGAAGCGCACGTCCGCATTCGCCGCGAAATGGAAGACGACATCGCAGCCGGCCATCGCGGAGGTCAGAGCGGCGAGATCGAGATTGTCGCCTTTGCTCAGCCGAAAATTCTCCTGCGCCTCCGCTGCCTTGATGAATTCGGTTTGCCCGGTCGAAAAGTTATCCCAGCCTACGACTTCGTCGCCCCGCGCCAACAACCGGTCCACCAGACTGCTGCCGATAAATCCGGCGGCGCCGGTGATGAAGGCCTTCACGAAAGGCCCGGCTTTCTCCCGACCAGCACGCAGCGAATCCCAAACGGAAAGCTCCATCGCCGCCCCAGCTTCTGTTCCAGTTCAAACAACGTCCCCATCAGCGTGCTGCCGCGCGTCTCGCGGATATGCGATTTCACCTGCTCCGCCGCAGCTTCTTTCTCCCACTTCCCGCCCTTAAGACGATTGCGTTTCTTCACCATCCAAAAGCCTGGATAAGCAAAAAATCCCAAGTGCGTCGCCTGCAAAATCTCAAAGCCCGCCCGCCTCGCCATCTGGATCAGATCGTGCAGCCGATAGCGCCGATGATGCATCAGATGTTGGTCATAAACATCGAACAGCCCCGGCCCGGCCGGCACCTCGATGTGCGCCACCCCGCCAGGACGGAGAATGCGAAACACATGAGCCAGCGCCTTCTCGTCCTCGTCGATGTGTTCTAAAACATTCAGCGCAGTCACAGCGTCCACACATTCATCGGGCAACGGACAACGCCGCAAGTCGAATTGCAAAATCGGGAGCGCAGGCATTCGCTCCGCCAGCTGTTGCAGCGGAGGCAGGATGTAATCAGAGCCCATCAATTCCGCATCGGGCCGCGCCTTCGCGATCTCCTGCACGACGTATCCCGAGGAACATCCGACATCCAGCACGAGAGGTTCTTGTTTGGTCAGGAATCGATTAATCGATTCGACTGCGAGCCGGCGCGACGCGCGATCGATCGGATGATCCGCCCCCGCCTCTTCCTCATGCAGAGCGGTCAGTTCGGAACTCCAATGGCTCTCCGAGACATCGTAGGCCAGAATGCGCCGCTTCTCCTCGCCCACAAGAAAGTGATCGCCGCGCCAAACCGGCGCCGCGGGCGAGTCTCCAACCTTTGGCCATGGGAAATCGGCCAGCGCTGCGCCTCTCATGCAAATCTCCCGCTTCAGAAATGCGGACGCTAAAGTCCCTCTTTCCGCTCCACGATATACTTCGGGCGCCCGCGCACCTCTTCGTAGATGCGCCCGATGTATTCGCCGAGAATGCCCACGCTGATGAGTTGGATGGCACCCAGAAATGAAATCAGGATAACGAGCGTCGGATTGCCCCAGAGAATCTCCCAGCCCATCAACTTGTAGAAGAGGTAGATGAGCATGAGCAGAAACGAGAACCCCGCGATGATAAATCCGAACATCGTGCTCAGCGTCAGCGCGTAGGTGGAGAAGCAGAAGATGCCGTTAAAACCGATCCGGAGCGAACCGAAGAAGCGGTTGTAATTGCCCGGCCCTTCGAAGCGCGGCGGACGATCGAAGGGGACCGAGGTCTGGCGGAAACCCACCACCGCCACCATCCCGCGGAGAAAGCCGTGCGTCTCTTTTAGAGAATTGATCTCGTTCACCACCCGGCGACTCATGAGGCGGAAGTCCCCGGTGTTTGGCGGAATTTGCACTTCGGCAATCTTATTGATGAGACGGTAGCCCGTGGCCGCGACCACCCGCTTGATCCAGGTCTCGCCGGTGCGCTGCCGGCGCTGCGCGTAGACCACGTCAAATCCCTCTCGCCATTTCGCCACCATGTCTGTCACCAACTCAGGCGGGTCCTGTAAATCCACATCCATCACGACGACTGCGTCCCCAGTGGAATGCCCCAGCCCGCCGAGCGTCGCCATCGGTTGTCCGATCCGGCGCGAGAAGCGCAAGAGCTTCACCCGCGGATCACGCGCACGCGCTTCCAAGATCACCGCCTCCGTTCGATCGGGAGACGGATCCAGCGCGAAGATGATTTCGAAATCTGGCGTGATCGCTTCCAGGATCGGCTGCAGCCGGGAGATAAATTCCGGGACGTTTCGCTCCTCTTTGTAGACTGGGACGACAATCGATAAATCCATGGTTACACCCGCAAGCCCCATGCGGGGAGACGCAGTGCCGCACCCTACAAGACGGGCCACGGGAGCCCAACTCCCTTTTTGGCCCAGCCCACGCTTACCCTAATCCACGTAGCGTTGCGCGATCGGCATCCGGCGGCCCAGACCGAAGGCACGGCTGGTGACTTTGATACCGGGGGCCGCTTGCGCACGCTTGTATTCGTTGAGATCGACGCGGCGCTGGACCCAGCGCACGGTTTTTTCGTCAAAGCCGCGCGCGGCGATATCGCCCGCGCTGAGATTTTCTTCGACGTAGAGGCGGAGAATTTCATCCAGGATTTCGTAGGGCGGGAGCGTGTCCTGATCGACCTGATCCGGTTTTAACTCCGCGCTGGGAGGCTTCTCGATCGTAGCGGTGGGAATGAGTTCCCGCTCACGATTGATCCAGCGAGCCAAATCGTAAACCATCGTCTTCGGAACATCGCTGATGACGGCGAGCCCGCCCGCCATGTCGCCGTAGATGGTGCAATAACCGACCGCGAGTTCGCTCTTGTTGCCCGTCGTGAGCAGGATGTGGCCGAACTTGTTCGAGAGCGACATCAGGATCATGCCGCGGAGGCGTGATTGCATGTTCTCCTCCGTGGTGTCCTCGGGCAGACCGGCGAAGACTTCCGCAAACTGCGCTTTGAAGGCAGCGAACGCGTCCGCGATCGGCATTTGATGGCATGTGATGCCGAGATTGCGCGCGAGCGCGAGCGCGTCATCGATGCTGCCTTGCGAGGAATACGGGCTCGGCATGGAGACCCCGACGACGTTCTCAGGCCCGAGCGCGTGGACGGCGATGGCAGCGACAACCGCGGAATCAATCCCGCCGCTCAACCCGAGGACGGCGGATTTGAAGCCGCATTTCCGCATGTAATCGGAAACGCCTAACGAGAGGGCATCGAGCAAATCCGCGGACGTTTCGCGCTTTGAGAGTTGGATGGGCGCGGCCGTTTCCAGATCGATGACGGCGTCGGCTTCTGTGAAGCCGGGCAATTGCGCGATCAACGCGCCGCTACGATCGATCGCGAGGGAGTTGCCGTCGAAGACCAGCTGATCGTTGCCGCCGACGGCGTTGCAATACGCGATCGCCCGCCCGTGCGTGCGCGCTAATTCTGCGAGCATCTCGCGGCGCACGGCCGGCTTCCCGAGATTGAAAGGCGACGCGCTTAAATTGACGATGCACTCCGCGCCTTGCTCCACCAGCGAGCGGACCGGTTCGAGATCGTAGTAAGGCCGATGGAGATACGGCTCGGTCCAGATGTCCTCGCAAATCGTCACGCCGATGCGGTGCCTGCCGCCGAGCAGAAGCGGCGTAATCTTGGCCGCCGGTTCGAAATAGCGGTCTTCATCGAAGACGTCGTAGGTTGGTAGGAGGGCCTTGTGCGTTTTCTGGATCGGCGCGCCTTTTTCGAGGAGCGCGGCAGCGTTGTGGAAGGGTTTACCGCGCCCCTCGTTCCGATCCACGAATCCGACCAGGAGCGGCACCGCGCCGATGCGGCGATGCAGGAGATCGAGGATCTCGAGGTTCTGCGGGACGAAGCGCGATTTGAAGACGAGGTCCTGCGGCGGGTAACCGGTTATGGCCAGTTCCGGCGTAAGCACCAGCTCCGCACCTTCGGCGGTTAGCCGCTCATAGGCGGCGAGGATTTTCTCGGCATTGCCGCTCAAATCGCCGACGGTCGGATTGATCTGCGCAAAGCCAATCTTCATGCTGGTCACGCAGATTATGCGCGACGCCGCACCGGGCAATCGCTTTCCTAGCGCCGATTCTTTTTGACGGCGAAATTCTCGCCCGCGGTGTGTTTGTAGCCGGCGTTAAGTGATTCGTCGGCGCCGGTGACGAACATTTTTCCCCACTCCATCAGGCACGCGGCGCAGAATCCGGCGATCGCGCAAAGGATAACTTTCTGGAGGAAGGTGGCTCGCATCTCCCCCTAAAAAGCAGATGAGGTGCCACGAGCCGGTCTCTTCTGGGTCTGCCTCTACCAGAAGCCCCACTGTTTTGTCCGCATAATCCAGAGACCAAGGAGGAGATTGGTCGTGGCGTGAGCCAGGACGCAGGAAGCGAGGCTGCGCGTGCGGTAGGCGACCAAATTATACAGGGCACCCGTGATGGCTGCCGCCGCCCAATCGGCCGAAGAATGCGCGAAAGTGAACATGAGAGTGACAACGCCAAAGGAGAGCCAGCTGAACTTACCGAAGGGGACAGTGGTAAATTTTTCGTCGATCAGATAGCGCAGCAAAAACCCGCGCCAGAAAATTTCCTCCACCAACGGCACGACGATGACGAGCCGCGCGAAGCGCATGAATATCGTCGCCCAATACGCAGTTGAGCCCACGGCTAAAGTTTCGGGGTTAAATCCGTCGAGCCGCGCCGCCACCCCGAAGAAAGCTTGGGGCGAAATCCAGAGCACGAAAACGAAAACCGCCACCGCGCCGGTGAAGAGCCAGCGCGCGACGCCGTGAAATTCGTATTCGCGCCAAAACCAAAGCAAGAGTCCGGCACAGAGGAGCGTTTGCACCGGGTAGAGCCACAGCTCGGGCGCAGCCAGCCAGAGTGATCCGCCAGGTTTTTTCAACAACGGAACCAGCCCGAGCCAGAGGAGGAAGACGACCATGGGCAGGGCGTAGGCTGCCAGCTTGCGCCCATCGCCTGCCTTCGTTACAGAAACGGTGTGTGCCATTGCGGAACCGTCTATCTTCTGAATCATGCCGGACGACAACCCTAAACCGTCCTCGCCCACTCCTTCGGACCTGGAGCGCATGCTCGATCTGGAGCTCATGCAGAAACGGGCCGCCTGGAAGCAGGGGAAAGCGCGCGCTTCCGTTTTTCGCAGCTTGAGTTTTCTATTTCTCTTCCTCGTCATCGGCGGCGCGTTGTTCGGCGTCTTCCTGTTTTACACCTCAGAGCGACCCACCCAGCCTGCACCGGAGAGCGCTGCGCTGAGCCCCGCCACCCTGTCCCCCACCCCCAGTGCCGCACCATCGCAACCATGAGCCCCCTCGAAATCGTCCACTTGGAAGCGAGCGACGCTGATGGCGCGCTCGTTGCCGCTCAGCTCCGCGATGCCGGCATCGAGGCCCACATCACCCGCGTCCACACTGAGAACGGATTCCGCCTTCAACTGGAGCGCGCCGATCTGGACCTCATTTTATCAGACGCCTCCGGGCACAATTTTGATGGCCTCCGCGCCCTCCCCCTCGCGCGGGCGAGTCGGCCGGAAGTTCCGTTCGTGTTCGTTGCCAACACCCTCCCGCAGGGAGACACAACCGCTACGTCGCTCGACGCGGGCGCGACCGACTTCGTGCTGAAGAAACAAATCCGCGAGCTCCCACCTGTCGTGCGCCGCTTGGTCCGCGAGGCGCAGCTTCGGCGCGAATTAGAAAGTACTCGCGAAGCCCTGCGCGAAAGCGAGGAACGCTACCGCCGCTTCGTCGATGAGGATCTCACCGGCAACGTCCTCCTCGATGCCGACGGCGCGATTCTGACTTGCAACCCGGCCTTCATCCGCGCCTTCGGTTTCGAGTCGGTCGAACAAGCTCGCACCGCGAATCTCATTTCCCTGCTCCGCCATCGGAAAGACGGCGCCGAGCTCTTCAGCCAGGTGCGCGAGCATGGCGCGGTCGAGCGGCCGGAACTGGAGATGCGGGAAGTGAATGGCGAGCCGGTTTACGTAGCGGCGCGGCTGGTCGGCAGCTTTGATGAAAGCGGGGAACTGATTGGCCTGCAGGGTTATTTTTTCAACGACACCAAAAGGAAACGGCTCGAGCACCAGCTCATCCAAGCCCAAAAAATGGAAGGCCTCGGCACTCTGGCCGGCGGCATCGCGCACGATTTTAACAACATCCTCGCCATCATTCTCGGCTACACCTCGCGCCTGGAATCTCGCGACGCCAAGCCCGAGCAATTTCCCGGCGCGATCAAGATTATCAAAGACGCGGTCGAGCGCGGAGCGGCGCTCGTGCAACAACTCCTCACCTCAGCGCGTCAGACGGAAGCGCGTCTTTCTTCGGCCGATCTCAACGCACTCCTGCGTGAGGTGGAGCGGATGTTGCAGGCCACGTTCCCGAAGACGATCGGCTTCGAACTACAGCTCGATCCGAATTTTCCGCCCATCACCGTGGACCGGAGTCAGATTCACCAGGTCATGCTCAACCTTTGCGTCAACGCCCGCGACGCCATGCCCAACGGCGGCACGCTTTTCATGCAGACCTCGCTCGTCCCCGGTGAGCAGATCAGCCGCGATTTCACCGGCGCTACGGCCGAGCGCTACGCCTGCATCAGCGTGCGCGACAACGGCGAAGGCATGACGGCCGATGTGAAGGCTCACATCTTCGAGCCATTTTACACCACGAAAGAGCGCGCCAAAGGCACCGGCCTCGGCCTCTCCGTCGTCTACGGCGTGGTCAATAATCACCACGGCTTTGTGCAGGTGGAGAGCGAACCGGGCGTCGGCACCACCTTTAATATCTATCTCCCGGCTGACGCATCGGCGCACTCCGCGCAGGGTGGACCGGCGGGCGATCTCTTAAGCAAGCCGCGCGAGCCGCAGACCATCCTGCTCGTGGAAGACGAAGAGATGCTGCGCGAACTCGGAGTCGAGATTCTCTCCGACGAAGGCTACCGCGTGCTCGCCGCCCGCGATGGTCTCGAAGCGGTGGAAATTTTTACCGAACATCGCGATAACATCGGACTCGTCGTTTGCGATCTCGGCCTCCCGCGCCTGGGCGGCTACGATGCCTTTCCGCAAGATGAAGGAGATCAAGCCGAGCGTGCGCGCCATCGTGGCCAGCGGTTATCTCGAACCGTCACTGCGTTCGGAAATGCTGAAGGCGGGCGTTATTGATACGATTCAAAAACCGTACGACTTCCACGAAATGATCGACCGCATTCGTTCCATCATCGGCAAAGCGCAGAGCGACGACGATCACCCGCAGCTCTTCTGAGCGGTCAGCCGGCGCAACTACTAGCGCGCCGAGATTTCCGCCGAAGGCTGACCCACGCGTGCGAGCGCGCTCTGACCGTTGCGCTGGTTCATGACGAACGTGTTGTTGTCGCCATACTTCGCCCACGGCCCAGTCGGCACGTCTTTGAACTCAACAAACTTCCAATCGGTCACGTCTGTATCCTGCATGCCGAGGTAATCACGCACCGCGGGAGAAACATCGAGTCCGGCACCTTTGTTCAGGTTCGGTTTGGGCCGTTCGTTACCGAAAACGTATTGCCAATGATCGGTGCGGAACGGGCCTGCATCTTCCCATTGCGCGTAGGCGACTCGATTGCCCTTGCGGATCGCGATCCAACGCCCTTTGCAAGTGGACACCGCTGGGCCTTGATATGCTTCCTTGAACCACGGCACCACGTTCGGCGCTTCCGGCCGATGACCTTCGCGCGCCTTGTCGTTGTAAGGCAGCGCACAGTAGAACGGATTCTGCCGGGGCGTAAAGTTAACTGGAATGAGATCGCGGCGGTTCGCGGGATTCGGATCGTCGTAGCCACCGTAGTTGCTCGTCCAGTTTGCGTCCCACGAGCTGGAGCGGTTGGGCACAGGGTTGTTCGCGGTCGGGCGTTCGCCGATCCAGAAGACTGTCGTCACGATCTTCGATTTCCAGGGAAATTGGTGCGGCGGATCAGGCGGTTGCCAGGTGCTGGGCGCCGTGGGCGTGAACACACTCGGCCCGCTCCCGGTGCGTTTGCTCTCCGGCGAACGCTCGGAGTTTCTGCTTAATTTTTCTTTCGAGACCGGCGCCTGCACCGCGGCCGCATTCGAAAAAAGAGCGGTCACGGACGAGAGCAGGGCGGCGATGGTGTGGGTAATAGTTCCAGGTTTCATGAAAAATTCGCGGTCAGCTTCTGCGCTGACCGACTAGAAAAGTATCCACTCGAAGATTCGGATTTCGGCGCCTCCTTGCGTGCAGTGCGACCCAATCTTCAGACTGGCGGCACTGCGAAAACGCGCCGGGATCAAACGAGTGTTTGTAGTCGAAGAAGAAAGCACGGTTTGCATTTTCGTCAACCGCGCGGCCGTCCTCAGAGGTCTGCGCGGCTGCAAACGGCGAGCGATTATCTGCTTCGCTCCGGCGCACTCACTTTGCATAATCGCCTCATGAATCGTCGGACCGCCTGCCTCGCTTTCCTTCTCCCTTTCTTCATCGTGGTTACGCTGGCGGCGCAAAGTTCGCCCTGGCCGTTCCCGCCGCGCAATCAACCGGCGTCGGCCACTGCGGGAGGCTCCGGGCCAACGTTGCGCATCGCTTTTTGGAACATCAAGTGGTTCCCCGGTGGCCGACCAAACGCCTACAAAGGCGAGGAAGTGAAACAGACGCAAGCGGTGCACGCCGACATTCCGAAGCTCGCCGCTGACGTCATCGGTTTCGAAGAAGTGCGCGATTGGAATAGTGCCGCGCTCGCGGTGCAGCCGTTGCCGGGGTTCAAGGTCGATGTCTGCTCCAACTTCCCGCCGCGCGAAGGCCAGACGGAAACACAGCAGGTGGCGATCGCCTCCCGCTTGCAGCCGATGAGCGCCTGGGCGGAAGAATGGAAAGCGGGCGGCGCGATCAAGCCTCCGCGCGGCTTCGCCTTTGCCGCCTACCAGATTTCGCCGGGACAAATTCTCCTCGTTTACGCAGTGCACCTGAAGAGCAACCGCGGCGAGTTAGTCGAGAACGTCGCCATCCGCGAAGAGTCCACGCGCCAGCTCCTGGCCCACATCAAAGATATGGAAGCGGTTTACGCGAAGCTTGGCTCGCTCACCTGGATGATCGGCGGGGATTTCAACACTGCGCCCGATGACCCGCGCTTCGCCAGCGACAAATCCATCGCCACTCTGACGAAGAACAATTTCCTCTGGGGCTGGCAAGGCATGCCGCTCGCCCAACGTGTCACCTTACCGCCCGATGAACGTTTCCCCGCCGCCTGCTTCGATCACATTTTTTACCGCGGCGCGACGTTGCGAAAAGCGGAGGCGCTTATGACCAGCCAGGTCGCAAGCGATCACCGGGCGATCCGCGCCGAGTTCAGCCTGCCGGCTGCGCGCTAAGCTTTAAGCCAATCGCCTAACGACTCGTCATTCGACAAACTTTCCGGGATTCAAAATCCCAAGCGGATCGAGCGTTTGCTTTAGTCGCCGGTGTAAATCGCGTGCGACCTCGCTCGTCGCGTTCGGCCACCAGCGCTTCTTGGCCAGGCCGATGCCGTGCTCGCCCGTGATGACGCCGCCCCATTCCAGCACCTGCGCGAAGAGATCATCGAGGGCGAGCTCCACTTTTTCGCGCACTGTCGCGTCCTGATTGTAGCGATCCGCCATGATGTTGACGTGAATATTTCCGTCGCCGGCATGACCGAAGGCCGCGACCGGAAAGCCATGTTCCGCCTGCAACGCTTCGGCAAATTCCACCAGATCGACCAGACGACCGCGCGGGACGACGATGTCTTGATTGAGCTTCGTTAGGCCAGTGGCGCGTAAGGAATTGCTGAACTCGCGGCGCAACGCCCAGAAGCGCTCGCAATCGGCTTCCACCGTGGCGATGGCAAGCGTGTTCGGATTTTTCGCAGCCACCAAGTCGCGCAAGCGTTCCATCTCCAGGCGCACCGTCTCCGCCTGTCCGTCGAGATCCACCAGGAGATGCGCGTTACCCGGCGCGACAATGTCTGCGCCCAATTCCCGCCGCGCCGCGTCCAGCGTGAAATGATCGGCAATCTCGAGTGACGACGGGAGAAATCCTTCCGCGAAAATCGCCTGCACGGCCGCGGCCGCGGCGGACATTTTTTCAAACGCGGCCGAAAGCGTCGCGCGCGCGGGCGGCAGCGGCAGCAGCTTGAGCGTGATCTCGGTTACGATCCCGAGCATTCCCTCCGAACCGACGAACATCCCGATCAAATCGAAGCCGGTCTTGTTCTTATGCACGCGGCCGCCAGTGCGCAAAACGTCGCCGTTGGCCAGCACCACCTCCAGACCGATCACGTAATTGCGCGTCACGCCATACTTCACGCAACGCGGGCCGCCCGCATTCGTGGCCACATTTCCACCGAGAGTGCAATGAGCCAGGCTCGCCGGATCGGGCGGGTAAAATAGCTTCTGCTCTTTCGCGCGCGTTTGCAGGACACCGGTAATCACGCCCGGCTCTACAACGGCCACGC
This sequence comes from uncultured Verrucomicrobiae bacterium, assembly GCA_963788065.1. Lineage (GTDB taxonomy): Bacteria > Verrucomicrobiota > Verrucomicrobiia > Chthoniobacterales > UBA10450 > JACCTI01. Next base: position 21,280 of record CAWBFF010000004.1, on the reverse strand, counting down.
CATCGGCGAAGCTGATGTCCTTAATCCGCGTCATGCGCGCGAGCGAAAGCGCAATGCCCCCGCGCACCGGCACACAACCGCCGACGTAGCCATACCCAGCCCCGCGCGCCGTCACCGGAATCCGCTCACGAGAGGCGAAGCGCATCAGCTCGCTCACCTGCTCGGTTGTCTCCGCGAAAACGACCGCCTCTGGCAAATGATTGGCGAACCACTTATCGCCGCCGTGCGCAGCCAGCGTTTCGGCATCGTCCGCGACGACGGCGCCGCCTAACAAGTCACGCAGTTGAGCGGCGATGCTCACATGCCCATGATCTGATAGCCGCCATCCACGTATAGCACCTGCCCCGTGATGGCCGCCGCGCCGTCGCTCGCCAGGAACACACCGGTCTCGCCCAACTCATTCGGATCGCAGCTCCGCTTCAGCGGGGCGTGTTCCTGATAATGTTTCAGCATCGCGCCGAACCCGGCGATACCGCGCGCGGCCAGGGTATTGACCGGCCCGGCGGAAATGCAATTCACGCGAATCTTCTTCGTTCCCAAATCGTAGGCCAGATAACGCGTGGAAGCTTCCAGGCTCGCCTTCGCCACGCCCATCACGTTGTAGTGCGGCACCACCTTCTTCGCGCCGTAGTAACTCATGGCCACGATGCTGCCGCCGTTCGTCATCAGCGGCGCCGCTTCCCGCGCCAGCGCCACGAGCGAATACGCGCTGATGTCGTGCGCCATCCGGAAGGCCTCGCGGGTTGTGCTCACGAAGTCGCCTTCCAGTGCTTCCTTCGGCGCGAAGGCGACCGAATGCAGCATGAGATCGAGCCGGTCAGTTTGCCCGCGCACTTTCCCGAAGAAATCCGCGATCTCCTCGTCCTTCGAGACGTCGCAAGGCCAAAGCGGCGTCGCTTCTCCAAACTCGCCCACCAGGTCCTCCACATTTTCTTTCAGGCGTTCGCCTTGATAGTTGAAAATCAATTTCGCGCCCGCCGCGGCCCATGCCTTGGCGATGGCCCACGCGATACTGCGCTTGTTCGCCACTCCGAAAACCACGCCTGTTTTTCCTGCGAGAGGTTGCTCCGTCATAGAGCGTCACCATACGCAGCTTGCCGCCAGCGCCAATCGCGCCGCCGCACCGCTCCGTTTTCGCCGGCTAATTCGGTATACCTCTCGACTTGGTTGAATCCAACCGGCACTCTCAGGCGAAATTAAGAACGTTATGGTTGCCGAGCTCAGCAAAAGGTTTCAACGCGAACGTTCCGTTGTCATTGTGGGCGCGGGCCCGGGCGGGCTCGCGGCCTCCATTCTCCTCGCCGCCGCGGGCGTGCAGGTCCGCATCCTCGAGCGCTTGCCCATTGTCGGCGGCCGCACTTCCACGATCGAGGCCGAAGGCTTTCGCTTCGACCTCGGCCCCACTTTTTTTCTTTATCCGCGCGTGCTCAGCGAGATCATGCGCGTCGCCGGCACCACGCTCGAGCGCGAGGTGGAATTGATCCGCCTGGACCCGCAATATCGTCTCATCTTCGGCGCCGGCGGCGGGCTCGATTGCACCCCCGACGTCGCGGAAATGGAACGCCAGATCGCCGCGCTCGCCCCAGAGGACGCGGGCGGCTTCGAGCGTTTCATGCGCGATAATCGCCGCAAGCTCGCGCTCATGCAGCCTTGCTTGGAAAGCTCGTTCCAAAGCTGGCGCAGTTTGCTCGATCCGCGCTTGCTTAAGCTTCTCCCCTTTCTTCAGCCGCATCGCTCGGTCGACTCCTATCTGCGCAGCTTCTTCTCCGACGAACGCACGCGTCTCGCTTTCTCGTTCCAGTCAAAATACCTCGGCATGTCGCCCTTCCGCTGCCCGAGCCTTTTCTCCATCCTTTCGTTCCTCGAGTACGAGTACGGCGTCTTCCATCCCGTGGGCGGCTGCGGAGCCATCACCGCCGCGCTTGCCAACGTAGCGCGCCGCCTCGGGGTCGAGATTCATCTCGATGAGCCGGTCGAAGAACTCCTGCTCGAAAACAAACGCGCGGTGGGTGTGCGCACCAATCGCGGCAATTACCGGGCTGATGCCGTGGTCGTGAACGCCGACTTCGCGCGTGCCATGTCGCGTTTCGTCCCGAATGCCAGCCGGCGCCGTTGGACGGAAAAAAAGATCGCGGGTAAAAAATTCTCCTGCTCGACCTTCATGCTCTATCTCGGGATCGAGGGCCGCTACGAACTCCCGCATCACAACATCTACGTCGCGCGCGATTACGCGCGGAACCTGGATGAGATCGAGAACCGCCACATCCTCTCGCGCGATCCGTCGTTCTACGTGCAGAACGCCTCCGTGACCGATTCCACCCTCGCGCCGGCAGGCATGAGCACGCTCTACATTCTCGCGCCGGTCACGCATCAACACGCCAATGTGGATTGGCGCGTGGAGAGGGAAAACTTCCGCGCCCTCATGCTCCGGCAAATCGAGAAGGCCGGCTTCGAGAATGTCGAATCGCGCATCCGTTTCGAGCGCATGATCACGCCGCTCGAGTGGGACGAGCAATACGAGATCCATCTCGGCGCCACCTTCAATCTCTCTCACAATCTCGGCCAGCTCCTGCATCTGCGGCCGCGCAATCGTTTCGAAGATATCCCCGGCGTTTACCTCGTCGGCGGCGGCACCCATCCTGGCAGCGGTTTGCCTGTCATCTTCGAATCTGCGCGCATCACCTCCCGTTTGCTCTGCGAAGATCTGGGCCTCGAGCCCGCTTTGCCCAAGATGTCGCCCGCGGCAGATCGCGATGACTCCGTGCCCGCGCTGATATGATTGCGATCGTACCAGAGCCGGAAATGGAAGAGGCCCACGAACACGAGATCGCTGGCGCGATAGCAGACGCTCGCGCCGCGCAGAGCGCATGGAGGCGCGTGCCGATTCGCGAACGCGCACGAATCATCGGTACGTCTCCGCCCGGTTCTCGCCGCCCATGCCAGTGCACTCGCGGAAAACGCCGCCGCGGTCGCCGAGCGCCCCGATCGCAGAAAAGATGGTTTCGGAAGTTTTGCCCCTGCTCGAAGCCGTGCGGTTTCTCGAAAAGAACGCGGCGCGCATCCTGCAAGCAAAGCGTTATGGCCGGCGCGGACGACCGCTCTGGCTCGGCGGCCACTCCTTCGAGGTGGAGCGAAAACCTTTCGGCGTCGTCCTGATCGTCGGGCCCGGCAATTACCCGCTCTTCATTCCCGCGGTGCAAATGTTGCAGGCGCTCGCGGCTGGCAACGCTGTTGTCGTCAAACCCGCGCCGTCCTGCACCCGCGTCATCGAGAGTTTCGCTGATCTCCTGCGCGAAACGTTGCCCCCCGGGCTCATCCAAATTTTACCAGAAGAACCGGCCGCGGCGCGTGCCGCCGTGCGTGCCGGAATCGACAAGGCCATCTTCACCGGCGCCTCGGAGAACGGCCGAGCCTTCCTGGCCGAGCTCGCGCACACCAACACGCCGAGCGTGATGGAACTCTCCGGAGCCGACGCCGTTTTCGTGCGCGCTGATGCTGACGCGACGATGGCGGCCAAAGCAATCGCTTTCGGCCAACGCCTAAACGCCGGCGACACCTGTATGGCGCCGCGCACCATCATCGCTCACCGCACTATCGCGCCCGAGCTGACCGCGCAACTGCAACGCCTGGGCCTCGCAACCGATGGAATTTTCGTGGTGGAAGATGACGCGGAAGCGCTCGAGATCGCGGCCTTTGATGAACATGGGCTGGGCGCCTCCATCTTCTCGCGCGATGAAGATGCGGCGCGCGCCTTCGCCCGCCAGCTCGCGACCGGTTTCGCCACGATCAATGATCTCATCGTTCCCACGGCCGATCCGCGTTTTCCTTTCGGCGGCGTGCGCGCCAGCGGGTTCGGCGTGAGCCGCGGTGCGGAAGGTTTACTCGAAATGACCTATCCGCAGGCGATCGCCGTGCGGCGCTCTCGCTTTCTGCCGCACCTCGACGCGCCGAAACCGGGCGACGAGAAAATCTTCGAAGCTTTCATCCATGGCGCGCACGGAAAAGGGTTTGGCTTTCGCACCAAATCGCTCCTCCGCCTCCTTAGCCTCATCCGAAAAAGAAAATGAAACGCGTTGGCATTATTGGCGGTGGACTTGGGGGATTGGCGGCGGCGTGCACGCTGGCGGCGCGCGGGCATTCCGTTGTCCTCTTCGAGAAGAACGATTGGTTGGGCGGGAAGGCCGCAGTGTTGGAGCAGGACGGCTTTCGCTTCGACATGGGGCCGACCATTTTGACGGTGCCCTCGGTTCTGAAACGCATTTATGCCGAAGCTGGGCGCAACCTGGAAGACGCGCTCGATCTCATCCCGCTCGACCCACAGTGGCGCTGCTTCTTCGACGATGGCTCCACCCTCGATCTCGTCTCCGACGTGGAGAAGATGCGCGCGAAGCTGAACGACTACGCGGGCTCTCGTTCGGCGGATGGCTACGTCAAATTCATCGAGCGCTCGAAGCGCCTCCATCGCATCTCGGAGAACTGGTTTTTCTGGCGCGCCATCGGCGGCCTGCGCGACATGTTCGACGCCGGGAACATGACCAAAGCTGGCACGCTTTCCGACGTGCTCGCGATGCGCATGGGTCGCAGCGTCGCGAGCACGGTGCGCGCCTTCGTGCCCGATAAACGCGTCGCGCAGATGGTCGATCACTTCACGCAATACGTCGGCTCCGCGCCGGATTCTTCGCCTGCCGTGCTCTGCGGCATCGCGCACATGCAAACGCAGGAAGGGATCTGGTATCCGCGCGGCGGAACCGCTGCCATCCCCGCGGCTCTCGCGAAACTGGCGGGAGAACTCGGAGTTGAGATTCGCCTCCAGGCGGATGTGCAACGCATCACCTCCACGAATGCGACCGTCACGGGCGTAGAGTTGGCTGACGGCGAGCAGGTGAAACTGGACGCGGTCGTTTCCAATTCCGACGCCGTGCGCACGCATCGCGAGCTGCTTGGCGGCGTGAAGAAATTCGAGCGGCGTCGCCGTTATGAGCCGGCCTGCTCCGGCGTCGTTCTCTATCTCGGATTGAAGCGCCGCCAACCGCAACTCCTCCATCACAACTTCGTTTTCTCTGCCGATCCGCATGAGGAGTTCGATTTCATCTACCGCAAAGGCGAGCCCGCGCCGGACCCGAGCTGCTACGTCTGCGCGCCGGCGGTGAGCGATCCAGATGTCGCGCCGGCCGGAGGCGAAGCCCTCTACGTGCTGGTGCATACGCCCTACCTGCGCTCGCACCACGATTGGAAGAAAATGCTGCCCGCCTATCGGAAGACGATTCTCGAGAAGCTGCGCCGCACTGCTGGGCTCGAGTTAGAGGAAGACATCGTGACTGAGAGCGCGCTCACGCCACAGGATATTCACGAGCGTTATCGCGTCTTGAATGGAGCGATCTATGGATTGGCCAGCCATGGTCTCTTGACCGGCGCGTTCAAACCGAACAACCGCAGCCGCGATCTGCGCGGTCTTTATCTCGCCGGTGGCGCCGCTCATCCCGGGCCTGGTATGCCGATGGTTCTTATGTCCGGTTGGATCGCGGCCGATGCGCTCGATGCCGACCAGCCCGCCAGTCGCCCGCCTGCAACTCTCCGCGAAGCTGCGACTGTGCCGGCATGAATCGGCAAGCCGCGCGGCCGCTGACGCAGACGACCCGCCGGTCGTCCTCCCCCAGCGCGCCGCCCGAAATCTCGCAGACGCTAGTGCGCGTTTTTGGTCGCTACACGGATGGCTATTTGCGCCGGCATTTTCATTCCGTGCGGTTGCTGGCGAACAGCGCCCCGCGCGTTTGCGAGGGGCTCCCACTCGCCATCTACCTCAACCATTCTTCCTGGTGGGATCCGCTGGTGTGCCTTTTCGCGGCCCGCCGCTTCTTCCCCACGCGCGCTTCCTACGGACCGATCGATGGCGCGGCGCTCCAACGTTATCGGTTTTTCCGACGGCTCGGCCTCTTCGGCGTGGACAACGGAACGGCCGCCGGTGCCCGCCAATTTCTGGAGACGGCCAGCGCGATTTTACAGGGCGAGAAGAATGCGCTTTGGATTACGCCCGAGGGCAGATTCTCCGATTTCCACGCTCGTCCTGTGCAGTTGGAACGCGGGCTGAGCCATGTCACTCGTCGCGTCCGGCGCGCTGCGTTCATGCCGCTCGCGGTGCAGTATGTTTATTGGGAAGAGCGCCTTCCGGAAATTCTCCTCGCCTTCGGCGAACCGATCATCTTCGAATCCAATCAATCCTTGAGCATCCTGGACACGACCCGCCTCTTCGAGTCCGGCCTAACGAGTGTGCAGGATCACCTGGCCAGCGCCTCGCAGCAGCGACGAAGCGAGGATTGGAAAACGCTCCTCACCGGCCGCGCCGGCACCGCGCTTCTCTATGATTTCTGGCGCCGGATGCGCGCCGGGTTCCGCGGAGAGAAGTTCAGTCCCGGGCATTCGAAATTATGACCGCGCTCGTCATCGTCGCGCTGGTCCTGGCGGCGTGGCCGGCGATTCTTTTCCTGCGCAACCTCGCGATCCTTGAGCTGCCGCGGCGCGCAATGAGCGGCGCCACAGAAGTGGCAATCCTGATTCCGGCGCGCGATGAAGAACGGAACATCGGCGCCGCCGTCGAAGCTGCGCTGGCCAACGCCGGCGCGGAGGTGCTGGTGCTCGACGATGGCTCGACTGATCGCACGCGAGAGATCGTACAAGAGATCGCCGCGCGTGAGCCGCGCTTGCGTTTGCTCACAGGAACGCCGCTGCCGTCCGGTTGGTTCGGCAAGAATTGGTCGTGCGCGCAATTAGCGGATGCGACTGCGCGCGGGGTCCTCATCTTTGCGGATGCAGATGTGCGCCTCGCGCCGCACGCAGCGGCGAGCCTGGCGGAGTGGTTGCGCGCGAACGATGCCCAACTCGCGAGCGGCGTGCCGCGTCAGGAAACCGGGACGTTTACCGAAGTCTTGCTCATCCCGCTCATCCACTTTGTCCTCTTGGGATTTCTGCCGCTCGATCGAATGCGGCGCTCGCGCCATCCGGCTTACGGAGCGGGCTGCGGTCAGTTGGTGGTGGCCAACGCGGCTGCCTATCGAGCAGTCCACGGCCACGCCAGCATCCGCGATCGCATTCACGATGGCCTCGCTTTGCCGAAGCGTTTTCGCGAAAGCGGTTTCAAGACCGATCTCTTCGACGCGACCGAACTGGCCGTCTGCCGCATGTATCGCAGCCGGCGCGAAACCTGGCGCGGCCTCACGAAGAATACCCACGAAGGCTTGGGCGCGCCGGGATTGATCGTGCCGGCCACGCTCGTCTTGCTCGGCGGTCAGGTACTGCCGTTTCTCATCCTGCTCGGCGCTCCCGCGCTGACGGCAACGCAGCTCTGGTGCGCATTGCTTGCAGCGCTTTTCGCCTTGCTTCCGCGCGTCCTCGCGTTCCGCAGATTCCAACAGCCCCTCGGCTCGATCCTGCTGCATCCGCTCGGCGTCACCGCCATGGTCGGCATACAATGGGCCGGGCTAATCCGCTTTCTTCGCGGGCGCTCCGCCAGTTGGAAGGGGCGTCGCTACCAACCATCCACCGCTTGATTTAGCAGGCGATGGCGTGCCGTTGGCAGACGCCGGAAAGCAGATTCCACAGCGCGTCGAGCACCCGGTCGACCGATGCTTTGACGGACGGAGCGTTCTCGTCTGTCACGTGCTCGGCTAACATTGCGCGCTCGGCGGCGGCGTGCTCGCGATCCGCTTCGACGTGGACGCTGAAATATTCGTAGCTCTTCGGATCGGTGAAGCCGTAGTGCTTCTTCAAGCCGTCGATCTTCGACTCGGAGACGGTGGGAATCTGGCTCTCGTAAGCGTAGAGCGCGCTCAGCCCCTCGGCGGTCGACGTCTCGCCGCAAACCGAACGGAAAGTGTCGATCAACGCCTGCGTCTCCGGCTGTTTCGCAGCCGAGCGGACTTCATCGCGCGATGTGCCAAGCGATTCTGCAAATTGCAGCCAGAGCTCGGGATGGTTTGGATTGCCGGCCTCCTCATCGATCAGGTTCTTCAGAATTTCCCGACGCGTCGGCTGATCCTCGCACTTCGCGTGCACCGCGGAGAGGTAGGTCGGGAAGGCCGCGACGTGGTGATAATATTGCTGCGCGTAATCGGTCAGCGCCTCCTTGCTCAATTCGCCTCGCGTCCAGGCGAGATAGAAAGGATGCGTGAGCAAATGTTTCGCGGCGACTTGTTGATCAATGCTGTCGAGGTGTGAGTTCATGGCGTGTGTGGGTGAGGGAAGTTTTTCGTATTTACGGTCGCGGGGAAAGGAAATCTTTCGGCGAATCAGGCGGTCAAGATGTGCTTGATCCCGCGGATGGGGATGACGACCCAATCGGGCCGGTTGTTCAGCTCATAGCCGACTTCGTATACCGCCTTGTCGAGGAGATACGCTTCGAGCAGGACCTGGAATTCCGCTTTGTCCTTTGGAATGAATGACGCGTCGGCTGCGGCGGCGAGATAGCTCTGGAGGAAGACAGCGCTCATCTCGCGATACCAGATATCGGCCCAGCGCTCGAGGAACGGAATATCCTCGGGCCGCATGGCCGGCTGCCAGAGCGCGCTGTAGGCGGCGTATTGGAAGGAGCGCATCATGCCCGCGACATCGCGCAAGGCGGAGCGCTTCAATTTCCGTTCGCTCAAGGCGCGCGCCGGTTCGCCTTCGAAATCGAGAATGACGAAATCCTTCCCGGTGTAGAGCGCCTGGCCGAGATGGTAGTCGCCGTGGATGCGAATCTTCGTCGCGGCGGAGCGCTGGTCGAGGATACGTTGTTCGCGCGCGAGAATTCTCTCCTCCGCCGCCAACACCTCCTCCGCTTCGCCGCGGAAAGCTTCGGGCAGGTTGGGCAGTTTCTTCTCCAGCAAATCGAAGGCGCGTCGGAGCGAGCCGCGCATGGATTGAAAAACGGAACGCTGCGCGAGCGCGTTGAAGGGCTCGGGCGCGAACGCCGGTTCCTCGGCGTCGCCGGCGAGCGCGAGATGCAGCTCGCCTGTGCGCTGGCCGAGGAGCTTGGCTTTCTCGGTGTAAACGCCGCCAATCAAATCGCCCAGCAGTTCCGCTTTCGGCAAAGTCTTCTCCTGCAGATCGGCTTTGCGACCGAGCACGCGTTCGTAGTAGCGGCCGACTGCGTCCAGCGTCAGCGCCCAGGCATCGCCTTCATTTGCGGCCGCGGCCTGCAGCAAACAGACGACGGTCGGCTCGGATTTCGCGCGACGATATTCGATCGCGCCGGCAAACGCAGGCACGTTGGCAAACTGTCGCTTCTCGGTCAGGAAGCTGGTGATCTCGACGTCGGGATTTACGCCATCTTCCAATTTGCGATAGAGCTTGAGAAAAAATTTGTTCTCAAAAAGAACGGAGGAGTTGCTCTGTTCCGCCGTGAGCACCTGCGAGGCCGGGATGGTCGTCTGACCGACCAGGGCCGAGCCCGGTACGCCCGACATTTCTCCCAATCGCCCACCGAAGCTGCGGCGCTCCATGATGGCGCGGAAAAGATTTTCGCGGAAGGCGTTGTCCCACATGGCGTCGTGCAGCACGGCTTCATCTGCGCCGGCAAAGCGCGCGATGACGGCTTGCGGGGCGGCCTGGGAAACGTTGTGCGCGGCTTCGCCAATCGCGAGGTGCACCGGCAGTGAGTAGGTCTCCGCAGCGCCATCGATATAGCTGACCTGCACCAGCCAGAATTGCGTGTTCGCCTCCGGTTCGCCGATGGTGATTTGCTCCGCGATGCGCATCTCGCGCACGGTCCGCGCCTTGGCTCCAAACCAACGGCAACGGCGGATGTAATCCGGCAAAATCTCGCGCTCAAAACGACCGCGCATCCCGTCACCCAACACTGTCGCGAGGACAGGCGCGGCCTCCAGCATCGGCACGACACGTTCGCCAAGACCGCGCGCCGCGTCGGGCTGGCTGCGAAGCGCAAACCAGAAATTGGCGTGTGGCCCGAGCGTGATCGCGTAAGGCGTGTCCTTAATCGCAGGGAAGAAATTCTGGCTGAACACTTCCATGAGCGAACAGCCGGCGAAGCGGGAGAGATCGAGTTCGACTGCTTGCGAGAAGCGCGAAAGATTGGCAATCACAAGAACAGTCTCGCCTTCAAACTCGCGGAGAAAGGCGAGCACCTTCGAGTTTTCCGGATGGAGAAATTCGAGCGAGCCGCGCGAGAAGGCTTTGAAGTTCTTCCGCATCGCGATGACGCGCCGCATCCACCAGAGGAGCGAGCTGAGATTCTTCTGCTGGTTTTCGACGTTGATCGCTTCGTAGTGATACTCGGGGTCGATCGTGATCGGGAGGTAGAGCTGCTGCGGATTCGCTTTCGAAAAACCGGCGTTGCGATCCGGGCTCCACTGCATCGGGGTGCGAACGCCGTTGCGATCGCCGAGGTAGAAATTGTCGCCCATTCCGATCTCGTCGCCGTAGTAAAGGACCGGCGTGCCGGGCATGGAGAAGAGGAGGATGTTAAGCAGCTCGATCTTGCGCCGGCTGTTGGCCAGGAGCGGCGCGAGACGGCGGCGAATGCCAAGATTGATCCGCGCCGTCTTGTCGGTCGCATAGACGCGCCACATGTAATCGCGCTCCTCGTCCGTCACCATTTCGAGCGTGAGCTCGTCGTGATTCCGCAGGAACATGGCCCACTGGCACGTCTCCGGAATGGCCGGGGTCTGGTCCATGATGTCGATGATCGGAAAGCGATCCTCCATCTGGAGCGACATGAACATCCGCGGCATGAGCGGGAAGTGGAAATTCATGTGCGACTCGTCGCCATCGCCGAAATACGCGACCGCGTCCTCCGGCCACTGATTCGCCTCCGCCAAAAGCATGCGGCCCTCGTAACGCGCATCCATGTGCGCACGCAGCTTCTTTAAGTAGACATGCGTCTCGGCCAGGTTTTCGCAGCTCGTGCCATCGCGTTCGAAGAGGTAAGGCACAGCGTCGAGACGGAGGCCGTCCACGCCCATATCGAGCCAGAAATCGAGCACCTTCGTTACCGCCTCGTGCACGGCGGGATTGTCGAAATTCAGATCCGGCTGATGCGAATAAAAGCGATGCCAGTAATACGCTTTCGCCACCGGATCCCACGACCAATTCGAGGTCTCGAAATCCTTAAAGATGATGCGCGCGCCCTGGTACTTCTCCGGCGTGTCGCTCCAGACGTAGAAGTCTTTGTAGCTGGGATCGCCGGTCCCGGCCATCGCGCGCCGCGATTTTTGGAACCACGGGTTTTGATCGGAGGAATGATTGATGACCAACTCAGTAATCACACGCAGCCCCCGCGCGTGCGCGGCCGCGAGGAAAGCTTTGAAATCTGCGAGCGTGCCGTAGTTCGGATTAACGTCGAAATAATCCGCGATGTCGTAGCCATCATCGCGCAGCGGCGAAGGATAAAACGGGAGGATCCAAATCGCGGTTACTCCCAAATCCTGGAGGTAATCCAGCTTCTCGATCAGCCCGCGGAAATCGCCAATCCCATCGCCGTTGCTGTCGTGAAACGTCTTCACGTGCAGCTCGTAAATGACGGCGTCCTTATACCAGAGCGGATCGACGGGAAGCGTTTCAGAAGCGGGACCGGGCATGCGTTTACCCTTGCCGCACATTGGCCAGCCGCGCAATCCGCGCCGGCGCCTGGCTCGTTAGCGAGGAATTAAGGTGAGCGCCAGGACACGGCCCGCCCACACCGCCGCCAAACAGCAGACGACGGAAAGAAAAACGTTTACACCAGCACGCGCCCAATTTCCTTCCTGCGCCAGCTCGAGCGTTTGCAGGCTGAAAGCTGAGAAGGTCGTGTAGCCGCCCAAGACTCCGGCCACGAAAAAACTGCGGACCGCAGGCGATACGGAAAGCCGACCTTGCGGATCGAAGGCGCCGGCAAAGAAGCCGATCACGAAGGAGCCGCTGACATTTACCAGGAGAGCGCCGAGCGGAAAAGATTCGCCGAAACGCTGGACGACCAAGGCGGAGGCCCAGAACCGAGCGCCCGTCCCGAGCGCACCTCCTAACATCGCCCAGAGGCAGTTAACCATTGGCGCTCGCCCGCTCGATCACAGCTGCGACGCGGTCGCGAAGGTCACTCGTTCGAGATGCGGGTAATCTGGCTGGCGATGCAGCGCCATTTTCCGTTCCGCTTTACCCACGTGTCGGTGAAGCGGCGGGAGGCCTTGAAGCGCTCGCCATCTTTCGTTGTGCCGGACTCCTTGGTCACGCCGGTGACGACCGCGACCGTGTTGCCGCTGGTGCGGACCGACATGCCACGCGCCTGGACGGATTTGTATTCGTTTTTATCCCGCCGCATCTGCGAGAGAAGGGTGGACTTGGAACCGACCCGGCCGGTGGACGAGGTGCCGACAAAATCGGAGGCGAGCAGGTCGCTCACCGTCTCGACATCGTGATCTTGAATGGCCTTTTGCCATTTGTTTTCCAAATCCTTCACGGTGGCAGCGACGCTGCGATCGCTCCGCGGGGAAAGGTCGAAGGTGGGGCGGCTCGCTCCGGTGGGCTCGGTGTTATCTTCTACTTTCGGGCGGCGCGGGGCGGGCGGTTCGATATCCTCTTCCACTTTCGGGCGCTGGATGTCGGCCGGGCGCGGCTCGGCCGCGCGGACTGGCTTTTCCTGGCGAATTCTCGGACCGGAGGCGGTGGGCGCTGGGCTGCTGACCGCGGCGGGGCTCGGAGTTTGCGCTACCGGCGCGGGCGCAGGTGTTGGCACAACGCGAACGGGCGTGGCACTCGGTACGGAGGCGGCGGGAGTGGATACAACGGGCGGAGGGGTCGGCGTCGATGCGACCGGCTCGGGCGTAGACGGCACCGGCGTGGGCGCTGGCGTCACCCGGACAGGCGGCGGTGTTGTCGCCACCGGGCGCGCAGTGGGAGCGGGAGTGGCGGGAATCGTTTCCGGAGGCGTCGGCAGGGCCATTCCGTTGTTGCTGCGCGGGACCTCGGTGGGTCTGGCAGTAGGAGCGACGGTGGGCTCCGGAGTCGGCTCGGGCTCATTCGCCTTGCCCAATGGTGTCGGCCCCGGTTCGCTCGGAGAGGGTGAACTCCGGCGGATGGGCGCAGCAGCGTCCTGTGCCGACAATAGCGGCGCCATGATGGCGCCAAATACGAATGCGAGAAAAAGGATAGTGAGACGATTCATCGAGGCCAACAGCAAAGGGTAAAGGTGGCCGGGATCGTAGTGCGGCCCTCTTCCCCCGGTCAACACGATTCGCCCCAAGGCAGCTGGATTTGCCGCCGGGCGCCGGAGAAAGGCGAAAACAAGATGGACGAAACGAACGGCGGGCACTACATCAGCCTTGCTTATGCGATCGCCAGGTTCTCATTTTCCTCGCTGCGTCTCGTTAGGCGAAGTCGGGGTGGGACGCTAAGATGGAAACTCCCCACCTCCAGGAAGCGGCAACGGAGCCGACCTCTGCTCCCAGCATTCGGACTGCCATCGTCCCGATCCTGGAGCCGGGCGCGCCGAGCGATCTGGAATTGATGCAAGCCATCCAGGAGGAGAAACCGGAGGCACTCGAGCAGCTCTATGACCGTTACAACGGCATTCTGAAAGCGCTCATCCTGCGCGTGGTCCACAATGAGGCGGAAGCCGACGACTTGCTCCAGGAAATCTTCATGGAGATCTGGAACCAGGCTAAAAATTTCTCCGCGCAAAAAGGCAAGCCGCTCGGCTGGATGGTTACGCTGGCCCGCCGCCGCGCCATCGATGGCCTGCGAAAAAAGCAGGCCTACGCGCGCGCGGAAGAGCGGCTCCAAAACGAAACGGAGCAGCAGCCGGATGCCTGGGTGCACAACGCGACTGAGCAGGAAATTACCTTCGGCGACACCCGCATTTTAGTCCGCCGGGTCATCGATACCCTGCCCGAGGCGCAGCAGCAGGCGATAAATTTAGCTTTTTTTCGCGGAATGAGTCAGCGCGAAATCGCCGCAAATACGAATACACCTCTAGGCACGGTGAAAACCAGGCTGGAACTGGGGCTAAAGAAACTGTATGACGGGCTTAAAGAACTGCGAGATGAGCTTTGATGAATTTCAAAATCGGGCCCGCCTCTACGTCATCGGGGCGTTAGAGACCGAGGAAAGCGAGGAGTTCGAATCCGCCCGGCGCGACTTCGGAACCGAGGCGGAAAACTTCATCGCGGAGTGCTACGATTTGCACGAGGCCTTTGCTCTGAGCTTGCAACCAAAGAAATCGTCCGACGCGCTGAAGCAGCGCTTAATGGCGATGGTGCGAGAGCGGAAAACCGGTTAACGACTATCCGCGGCTCGGTTTGGCGTTCAGGCGTTTTCGCCTGCGCTGCTCTGCATTTCCTGGAGGATAAACTCCTGGAGAAAGCCGTAGAAGTTCACCTGGAAAAGTCCGAGATCGCGCCGGGATCCAATCGGCGAACGGTAATGATCGGAGAGCTCGCCATCGGTGAAGGCATACTTCGAGGCGATGACGAGCCGGGCCTGATTAAGCGCGCTGAGCCAGGCTTCGGCGTTCGCGGTCGGGATGCGCAGAGTGCAATTTGCGAAGGGCTTGGTGCACCCATTCAACGTCTTCAAATCCGCGCTCACGGTTTCCGTGGCGCTGTGAAAGAGTCGACGCAGCTCCGGTTCCACGTACAGCTTCCATTCCGCGCAAAGGTCAGTATCCGCCGGCGCAGCCGGTAAACTGAAGAGCCGCTCTTCCGCGGCGGCGACTCCCTCGGGCTTGGCGCTTTCTGGGATCTGGCGCAGGAGTTCGGCGAGAAACGGATCGAGCTCTGAGATTTCGAGGAACTCCGGTTGGCGCCGAATTTCCATTAGTTAATGCGCTCCAGCGTGGCGAGCAGCAGATAGCCATGCAGTTGCTGGACGTAGAGCTCCGCGCGCTCGCGCAAACCGCTCCAGACAATCGAGCGCCCTTGCTGATGGACCTCGAGCATGTGCTTCTCCGCTTTCTCTCGATTGAACCCCAAAACCTTCTGGAAAACCATAGTGACATACGACATCAGATTGACGGGGTCGTTATGCACCACCACCTGCCACGGCAGGTCCACCGCTTCCTGTTCTCGCGTCTCCTGTTCGATGTCCGGACTCTGCACCGAGCAGACGATCAGGAAGCTCTGCGTGCCCCGCGCTCCGGTGATGAGCTGCTGGTTTTGCCAGACATCGCAAAGGCCTCGCCCTGGCTTCCAACTCATGAGGAGAAGGCTAACATACGCTGTGGGCAGTTCAAACCGAGGCCCGGCGTGGCGAGCGGTCGTTAGGCCGGCGGAGCGCCTTTAGCACGCGCGTCTGCGCAGCCTCCATCGCGCGCGCGTCCGCGGCAGATTGATCGTCGAAGCCCAGCAGATGAAGGAAGCCGTGGATGATGTAGAGGCGAATCTCCTCGTCCGGCGAGGAGCGAAAACGGGCGGCGTTGGCCTGCGCCGTCTCGACGCTCACCACCACCTCGCCATGCTGAAACGTCAGCACATCGGTCGGCCCTGCGATCTGCATGAAACGCTGATGCAGCGCGGCCATGCGCCGATCTGAAACCAGGGCGACATTCACTTCCGCGAGATCGCGCACCGCATCAGCGTTGGCTTCCGCAAGCGCGCAGCATTCCTCCCAGGCCCGCCGGGCAAACTCGCGCAGCGGCTCCATCTCAAGGCGCAATTTCCGCTGCGCATTCTGAACCTGGATTAAAGGCGCTCGGTTCATGTTGGCAGTGGCACGGCAGCGGCGACTTCCCGCAACTCATCATAGAGCACTTTTAACTGCGGCATCTCCGCGCCTGCCGCGCTTGCGCGCCGCAACGGTTCGCCCCAGATCGCCTCCAACTCGAGCGGCTTGCCGGCTTCGAAATCGATCAAAGTGGAAGGCTTGTAGGCGCCCATCTTTTCCGTGCGCCTGATCTGTTCCAGCGCTTCCGCCGTGGGCAATGCGAAGCCGCAGCGGTTGGCGGCTGCGATCACTTCGTCCATCAAGGCGAGGACGCGCGCGCGGAGTTTTTCGTCGGCCAGGATGGCTGCGGTATCCAGGCCGCCCGCCACCACCGAAAGACCGTTGAAAGGAATGTTCCAGACCAGCTTGCGCCAGCGTTCCCGCCGCAGATTCTCCGCCACACTGCAGACCACTCCGCAGCGTTTGAATTCCCACGAAACGTCATGCGTCCGCGGCAGCGGGTAGCGCAGATATTCGCCGAGCACGATTCGGCCGGTGCCATACTGCTCGATCACGCCCGGCGCGGTCCGGATCAAGCAAACGAAACAGAGCGCGCCCATGATCCGCTCCGCGCCGAAATGCCGGGCGAGAAATTCTTCGTTGCCCAGGCCGTTCTGCAGCGTCAGGAGCATCGTCCCCTCCTTCAGCAGCGGCGGGATGAGCGTGCGCAACTGCTCGTTAGCCGTGGCCTTCAAGGCAATCAGAACAAGATCGCACGGCCCGATTTCCTCGGTCGAGTTGTAACACTGCACTTTCGCGAGCCGGAAGTTCTCCGTTTTCCCGCGCACGCGGATTCCAAAACGCCGCACCGCGCGCAGATCGCCGCGCATGAGAAAATGCACATCGCGTCCGAAGTATGCCAGCTTCGCTCCGTAATAGCCGCCGATCGCTCCCGAGCCCACGACCGCGATGCGAAAATTCGGGAGAACGTAGCGCGCCCTCACACTTGTTAGGCCGGGGGCCGCTGCTCCGCCTGAAAGTTCCGCGTGATGAGCCGCGCGCCTTTATTGAACGTCACGTATGCCCACGCCCACTGGAACAGCACTGCGATGCGGTTGCGATAGCCGACCAGAAATACCACGTGCACGAAGAGCCAAGCCAGCCACGCCGGCAGCCCGCTGAAGTGCAGCCAGCGCACTTCGGCCACGGCCTTGTTGCGCCCGATTGTGGCCATGCTGCCTTTATCGAAATACCAAAAACGTCGCGGCTTCTGCCCTTCGATCATCGCCAGAACGTTGCGTCCGGCGTGCCGCCCCTGCTGCATCGCTACCGGTGAAACACCGGGCAGCGGCTCGCCCGTTTGATGAGAAAAATTCGCTAGATCGCCAATCACCTGCACCTCCGGATGATCCGGAATCGTGAGGTCAGGATTGACGATGACGCGGCCGGCGCGATCCAGGGGCGCTCCCAGACTGCGCCCGAGCGACGACGCCGTGTTCCCCGCCGCCCAAATTTTCACCCGGCAAGGGATGAACTTCTCGCCCACCTCCAGCCCCGCTTCGGTCAGGTTCTTCGCGTGCGCGCCGAGCATCACTTCCACACCCAGCGCCTCCAATTGCGAGAGCGCGCTGGCGGACAAATCCTTGTGAAAACCGGGTAGCACGCGGTCGTCGCCCTGGATGAGAATGACGCGCGTATCCGCCGGATCGATGTGCCGAAAATCTTCCGCCAGCGTGTAGCGCGCGATCTCCGCAATCGCCCCCGCCATTTCCACTCCCGTGGGTCCGCCGCCCACGATCGCGAAAGTCATCGCCGCCTCGCGCGCCGCCTGATCCGTCACGCGATCCGCATACTCAAACGCTAACAAGATGCGCCGTCGGATTTCCACCGCGTCCTCCAGACTCTTCAGTCCAGGCGCCAACTTCTCCCACTCTTCGTGGCCGAAATAGGAATGCCGCGCACCGGTCGCGACGATGAGATAATCGTATGGGATATCGCGCTCGCCCGTGCTGACCTTTTTCCCGACCACGTCCACCGAGCGCACGTCGGCCAGGGCCACATCCATATTGGGGCATTTGCGCAAAATGGAGCGGATCGGCGCGGCGATATCTGCGGGCGAGAGCGCGGCCGTCGCTACTTGGTAGAGCAGCGGCTGGAAGAGGTGATAGTTCGTCCGGTCAATCACCGTCACCCGCACCGGATCGCACGCGAGCAGCTTCGCCGCCTCCAGCCCACCAAAGCCTGCCCCAATGATGACGACGTGAGGTTCTTGAGCGGCCACTTTAGATCGTCAACGCCTTGATCTGCTCGATTAATTCCATCACGCTCACATCGGCAGTTTAAGTGGCGGGTTTCGCTTCCGCAACGTTGGCGGCGCGGCGCAGGAAAGCAGTTGTCACCCGGCCAAAGCCATCTATCTTGCGCGCCTTATGCCGAAGTCAATTGCGCGCAGCAAGACCCGTAAAGCGGTGTCGAAGCGATTCAAGATCACCGGAACCGGCAAGGTTTTGCGTCAGCACGCCTCGCGCCGGCACTTACTTTCCTCCAAGAGCGGGAAACTGAAACGCCACATGGCGAAATCTGCCGTCGTGCACGAGACCGACGTGGCGCGGATCAAGATGAACATGCCGTTCGCGTAAGCGAGCGAGCGCCTCCTGTTTATCCCTCCGGGAACGTGATCACGCCATGCGTGGTCGTCGTTGTGGTCGTAGTCGTCTTTGTCGCCGGCCCCATTGAGGGCAGACGCGTCGGAGGCGGATGCGGATACCATTGTTCGTAGCCCTCCGCGGGCGAGCGGTAGAGATCGCGCCGGTTTTCCAGCGTCGTGCAGGAGACAGAGGCTACGAGAAAAATCAGCGCGCAAAGAGGCTTCACGCGGGCGATGCGAACAGATGCGCGCGGCACTGTCAATCCGCGGAAAGACTTCATTGCGCTCCGTTCGCTCTCTGGCCAAAGTTGGACCTCCGTCAGGGGCTATGGACTGCGGACTTACGAACCCCGCCAGGGCAGGAATGCAGCAACGGTAGTTTGATCCTCTTTGCCGTAGTTCTCTGGCGGACTTTTTTTTATGAACCCGAGCCTCATCAGCGATGAGCGAGCAAACGGGCGTTCCTTCACCGACGAAGAACGCAGTCGCTACTCGCGCCACCTCATCATGCCCGAGGTCACGATCGCCGGGCAACGGCGCCTGCAAGCGGCGCGCGTTCTCTGCATCGGCGCCGGTGGTCTCGGCTCGCCTGCGGCGCTCTATCTCGCGGCGGCGGGCGTGGGCACGCTCGGCCTGATCGATCCCGACGTGGTCGATCGCTCGAATCTTCAACGCCAAATCCTGCACGGCACCCCCGATATCGGCCGGCCGAAGCTGGATTCCGCGCGCGATCGCATCGCGACGGCGAACCCGAACGTGACCGTGCAGTTGCATCCTGGAAGCTTCACTAGCGCGAACGCGCTGGAGGTCGTGGACGGCTACGATGTCGTCGTCGATGGCTCGGATAATTTTCCTACGCGTTATCTTTCGAGCGACGTCTGCGTTTTCGCGCGCAAACCAAACATCTACGGCTCCGTCTTCCGCTTCGATGGCCAGACCACCGTCTTCGCGCCGCATCTCGGCGGCCCTTGTTATCGCTGTCTCTTTCCCGAGCCCCCGCCGGCGGGGACGGTGCCGAATTGCGCGGAAGCGGGCGTGCTCGGCGTGTTGCCCGGCATCATCGGCATGCTGCAGGCGATCGAAGCGCTCAAGCTCATCCTCGGCCTGGGTGACTCGTTAGTCGGACGGCTCCTCCACTTCGACGCGCTGAAAATGAAATTCCGCGAATTCAAATTGCGGCGCGATCCGCTCTGCCCAGTTTGCGGCGAGACTCCGACAATCATGGAACCGATCGATTACGAATTGTTTTGCGGCGCCGCGCCTACATCGGAGACCACAGACAGTGACGACTCCGCACCGGAAATCTCTGTTTCGGATCTGCAGAACAAATTTCAGACCGGCGCACCATTCACTCTGCTCGACGTGCGCGAGCCTCACGAATACGAGATCGCACATATCGAGCACGCGCGATTGATCCCACTCGGCGAATTGCCGGCGCGCCTGGCGGAGCTGGAGCGCGATGCGGACCTGGTGGTGCATTGCCACAGCGGCGTGCGCAGCGCCTACGCGGTGCAGCTCTTGCGCAAAGAAGGTTTCGCACGCGCGGTCAATCTCGCCGGCGGCATCGACGCCTGGTCAGTGGAAGTGGATCCCTCGGTCCCGCGCTACTAGTGCGCGCGCTCACTCGAGTTTCTTCAATGTGTTCGCCAGAGAATCGCCCGGCGGTGCGCCCTGCCAACGGGCCACGAGTTTGCCTTCTCCGTCGAAAACGAAGACCTCGACCTCGTTCGTTTCCAGGGACAACCCCAGCTTCCGCACGGCGCTCCCATCGAAATCCGCGATCACGAAAAGATCATCGCGCGGATCGTGCGCCAGCTTCCGGCTCGCATAGTCCGGTCGCAATCTTTTCGCTTCATCCTCGAGACGACTTCGGATCACGGCCCGGGTAATGCCCTGCACCAAGCCCGGCAGCTTCCCCTGGAAATTCACCAGCGTGATGTAGCGATATTTCGCGTCGCCGACATAGCGATCCGGCACCAGATCGGCTACCGCCCGTGCCTGCTCTTCATTCTCCCGCGTCACCACGGTGATGATGCTGACGTGGCCATTGGCGGTCGAAAGTTCGTCTCCATCCACATCCTCGAACGTGAGCCGATGCGTGCTCCCGATCTTCAATCCTCTCTCATCCGCGGCGAAGCCGGAAAGCGCGAGACTGCTCGCGAAAAACAATTGGAGCGCGCGGCGAATCATGTTTATGCACGTTCCCAACAATGCCCCGCCTGACAAGTCTTCCCGCGCCTCTTCGCCACCTCTGGTGCGCCGCCCTGCTCGCGGCCCTGCAACTCGTCGGCTGCGATCGCATGGTCACCGCACCCGCTACGCAGGCGGCGAAAGACGCGCAGCGCAAGGCGGCGGACGGCGATTTTATTCGCGCCATCAGCCTCTACGAGAGCGCGCTCGATGGCTCGCCTGATTCCGCCGACATCCATTATCAATTGGCGCTCCTCTACGATGACAAGATGAACGAGCCGTTGAGCGCGCTCCATCATTTTAAACGCTACCTCACTCTTTCCCCCGGCGGCGCACATGCAGACGAAGCGAAAAATTTTATGAAGCGCGACGAGCTTACGCTCATTACCTCTTTGTCGGGCGACTCCGTCGTCACCCGCTCGGAAGCGGCCCGTCTCCGCAACGAAAATCTGAGCCTGCGCAAACAGATCGACGAGCGGTCCGCGCAAGGCCGGCTCGCTGCCGCCGCGGAAAAATCCGCGCGCGGCAAACCCGACGACAAAAAAACTGGCGCAGAGAAACGAGCGAAGTCCGCGCCGCGCTCCCATGTAGTGCAGGCCGGCGACACGCTCTTCTCCCTTTCGCGCCAGTACTACAACTCGCCGGATCGCTGGAAGGATATCCTCCACGCCAACCGCAAGACCGTGAACAAGCCCGCGAAACTCAAGGTCGGCCAGACGCTGACCATTCCCTAGAACGATCCGGCGGACGACTTCGCCTCAGCTCGAAGCTTGCGGTCAACGGAACCTCACCCTTGGTGCCAAGGCGCTATCCGGCGCCGCGGCGGGTCCGACGAAATTC
>CAWBFF010000003.1:0-323237 GCA_963788065.1 uncultured Verrucomicrobiae bacterium | reverse complement strand
CGGTTGGTCGCATACGAGCTCTCGCCCGATTCGGATGCTGAGCTTTGGGGGGTTCGGATTTTCCGGTTTCCCCTCGCGGCGATTTCCGAGGCTGCATCGGCGCGGGTTTTGGTATTCGCGCAGCGCAGACTGCACGCAGACGAGGAAGAGGCGCTTTATCAGGTCCGGTCGCAGTCGCTCGACTTCTATTTTGAGGGCGGGCGCCTATCGGCATTGACGCCCGGAGTAGTCTTCTCTGCAGACGACGCGATACAGTGACCCACCGCACCCTAACCAGGCGATGGAGCGAACGGCGGACCGCTGTGCGCTCCCACTTTTGAGATGACTTCCACCCTTCCACTCCGAGCGACGCGCGCTCTCGTCCGCCGTCGCTCATCTTGTTCTCGTTAGATGTTTTGGCCGGTTCTCGAGGCGACGAAGCCACGCCGGTTCTCGCTCGGGCGATCTCGCTCGGATGTCTCAGAGCCGCGACATGACGATGGGCTCCGTCGTCGTGGGCAGAGTTGGTGCTCGGCTCAGAAGCCGGAGTGCGGTCGTGATACGGACTTCCCCTCTGCGCAGAGATGCCGAGGCGAGAGCGCGGTTCTGGTTCCGACGCGCCGCTGCGAGTTCTCGATGCTCGCGCGCGCTCACTTTCTCGCTCGCAGGAATTCTGGCTCTGTGTTTTCCTTGAGGTCCATGCGCACCGTGGCTCGCACATCTAACCAGGCGATGGAGCGAACGGCGGACCGCTGTGCGCGCCACTTTTGAGATGACTTCCACCCTTCCACTCCGAGCGACGCGCGCTCTCGTCCGCCGTCGCTCATCTTGTTCTCGTTAGGTCTATTCGCGTATGGAGAGCCTTGGCATGCTGCTCGCCTTTCCGGTCACTGCGTTGGCAAGCATGGTTTACGCCGGATTGGCAGTCCGCGTGTTCAGCCGCTGGACCACTGTGCGATGGACATTGCTCGTTCTGTCGGCCGTCGTCGTGCTACTTGCATTCACCGAAGCCGCGCTCATTTGGCGGGCCGGCGGCCCCATTGCTGCCCGCGGACGGCTTGGTCCGCGATTCGAGTCGCTGCACAACTTCGTCTTTCTTTTGACACCGCCGGCTGTCGCTAACCTTCTGGTTTTCATTCCGCGTCCTCCGTTGCGCGACTGGAAGATCGTGGCGCTCGCTACTTGGTTCATTTGTATTGGCTTCGTCTTCTGGAATTACGATATGATGGAAAAGTTTTACGGACCTGACGGCATTGGAGGACCCTTTTCGAGTGAGCGGCCATAGACCTAACCATGCGATGGAGCGAACGGCGGACCGCTGTGCGCTCCACTTTTGAGATGACTTCCACACTTCCACTCCGAGCGACGCGCGCTCTCGTCCGCCGTCGCTCATCTTGTTCTCGTTAGATCTATGATGCTGCGTTATATATCAGCGCTTCTATTCGCATGCGTCACCGTAGCCACGGCGCAGATATGGTCGCGGGTGGTAGTTTCGGTGGTGGACGTCTGGCCTAGTCGGGGACAAGACGACAAGAGCGAAGTACACATCACCATGGTCGTCCACACGCCGACGGAGTTCCGCGGACTGAAAATTCAGGTGAACGACGAAAAGCTCACTCGAGCTGGCGTGCGCGAGAAGTTTCCGATCGGTGCGCTTTTCGCACTGACGGTACCGTCGTCCGTCGTTGATGCCCTAAAGGCAGAAAGACTGCAAGATGTGCGCGTGCAATCGCAGATCGATGAAGGCATCCCCCCTAGAGCGATCTCTCAAATAGTGATGCCCGCGCAGCTAAATCTGTCAGACCTGCCAAGTCCTCCTGTTCCTGTAAGCATACCGTGAGATCTAACCAGGCGATGCAGCGAACCGCGGGCCGCTCTGCGTTCCCACTTTCCATGATTCCAACCCTCCTCGTGTTTGCGACGCGCGCTCTCGCCCGCGGTCGCTGATCTTGTTCTCGTTAGATGTTGTGACACTTCCGATGCCAAAATATCGTGCCCTTACGCGTTCTCGCGCCCGTTTCGCGACGTGAGACGTGTCGTGACACTCGTAAGCCATCGGAGGGGGAACTGCCCATCAGCTACACCCGCGAGCCGCGACGGCGCGGGGTGCCGCCGCCGCGGGAGGAATATTTCACTGGCTTGCGCTTCGGCTCGATCTTGTCGAGGCCAGTGCCGCTTTTCACTTCCATGATTTGGTCGCGGAGGAGGGCGGCGCGTTCGAATTCCAAATTCGCGCTGGCGCGTTGCATGTCGTCTTCGAGTTCGCGCAGGAGCTCGGTCAGGTTGTAATCGCCACCGGCTTCCTGCACGACGGAGGCGGCGATCTGGCGGCCTTTCAAAATGGTGTGCAGGCTTTCCTGGATGGCGCGCTTCACCGTGGTGGGGGTGATGTTGTGCTTCTCGTTATACTCCATCTGCTTCGTCCGGCGGTAATCGGAGATGCTGATGAGCGCCTGCATACTCTGCGTGACGGTGTCGGCGAAGAGGACGACTTCGCCGTTGATGTGGCGCGCGGCGCGGCCAGCGGTTTGGATGAGGGAAGTCTGGCTGCGGAGGAAGCCTTCCTTGTCGGCGTCGAGGATGCAGACTAACGAGACCTCTGGCAGGTCGAGCCCTTCGCGGAGGAGGTTGATGCCGACAAGGATGTCGAAGTCGGCCGCGCGCAGGCCGCGCAGAATTTCCACGCGCTCGATGGTGTCGATGTCGCTGTGCAGGTAGCGGACTTTCAGGCCGACGTCGCGCAGGTAATCGGAGAGATCTTCGGCGGTGCGCTTGGTGAGGGTGGTGACGAGGACGCGCTCCTGCGCTTCCACGCGTTGCCGGCAAAGCTCGATCGTTTCGTCGATCTGATTCTTGAGCGGCTTGAGCGTGATCCTGGGATCGAGCAGGCCGGTGGGGCGGATGATTTGTTCGACGACAAGCGGCATGCCGGGCGTGTGGACGTTGAACTCTTCGATCGGTTGATCGGTGCGGGAGATCGGGGAGGTAGGCAGATCCTTGCCGCCGCCGGCGATGAGAAATGGGATCGGTTCGTCTTCGCCGATGCGCTCGCGTTTGTGCGGGAAGTAGCCCTTGTTGCCGACGATGCTGTTCTTGATTTCAAACTCGGCCGGCGTGGCGCTGACGTAGGCGAGCTGGTTGGTCATGCCCATGAATTCCTTGAAATTCAGTGGTCGGTTATCGAGCGCGCTGGGCAGACGGAAACCGTATTCGACCAGAACGGTTTTGCGCGATTTATCGCCTTCATACATGCCGCCGATTTGCGGAATGGTGGCGTGCGATTCGTCGATCACGAGCAGGTAATCCTTCGGAAAAAAGTCGAGCAAGGTGAACGGCTTCGAGCCGGGCGGCCGACCGGAGAGATGGCGCGAGTAATTCTCGATGCCGTTGCAGAAGCCCATCTCCTGCAACATTTCGAGATCGTATTCCGTGCGCATCTTGAGCCGTTGCGCTTCGAGGAGACGGCTCTGCGATTCCAGAAAGATGATGCGCTCATCGAGCTCGTTACGGATGGAGGTGAGGGCGCGATTCAGTTTGTCGGCGGGCGTGACGAATTGTTTCGCGGGGAAAAAAGTGATGACGCTGAGGCTTTCGCGCGCATGGCCGGTGAGGGGATCAAAGCGGGTGATGGCGTCGATTTCATCGCCGAAGAATTCCAGCCGGATCGCTTCTTCATCAGCGGTCGCTGGGTAGACCTCGACCACGTCCCCGCGGACCCGGAATTTTCCGCGCCCGAATTCAATGTCGTTCCGCCCGTAAAGCATATCGACCAGCCGGCCGAGCACCGCTTCGCGCGAGATTTGCTGGCCCTTCTTTACCGTCAGGAGCATGCGCAAATAATCTTCCGGCGATGTGACACCGTAGATGCACGACACGCTCGCGACCACGATGGTATCGCGGCGCGAGAGAAGCGCGCTGGTGGCAGCGAGGCGGAGACGCTCGATCTCTTCATTGATCGACGAATCCTTTTCGATGTAGGTATCGCTCCGCGGGATGTAGGCTTCGGGCTGGTAGTAATCGAAATAGCTGACGAAATATTCGACCGCGTTGCGCGGGAAGAATTGCTTGAACTCGGAGTAGAGCTGCGCGGCCAGCGTCTTGTTGTGGGAAATGATGAGCGCAGGGCGATCGAGCTCTTTGATCACGTTCGCCATCGTGAAGGTTTTGCCCGAGCCGGTGACGCCGAGGAGCGTTTGGTGGCGATTGCCGGCCTCGATCGACTTCAATAATTTCGCGATTGCCTGCGCCTGATCGCCGCGCGGGGTGTAATTCGATTCCAGCTCGAAAGGCATCGAGCACGGTAGCACTGGCGGGGGGATTCGACTATCTGTGCGCGGCGCGTGCTGCGCCTCTTGTCATGGAAAAATTCCCTTTTGCGGTCGTGGCCTTTGATCTGGATGGCACGCTGGTCGATTCCGCGCCCGATCTGACGGCGGCATTAAATTTTGCTCTGCGGCAGTTCGACCGTGGCGAAGTGACGGAGGCGATGGTGCGCGGCATGATCGGACGCGGCGTGCGCGTCTTGATCGAGCAAGGCCTGGGCGCGACTGGCGACGTGAGCCCGGAGTTGATCGACGAAGTGCTGCCGGTCTATCTCCAATATTACCTCGCCCACATCGCGGATGGGACCCGCCCATATGAGGGCGTGGAGCCGGCGCTGACTCTGCTCCGCGAACAGGGTGCGCGCCTCGCGATGTGCACGAACAAACCGGAAGGTCACACGCGAAAGCTGCTGACGGCGTTGGGCTGGACGGAATACTTCGCCAGCGTGATCGGCGGCGATACACTGCCGGTGCGCAAACCCGACGCGATGCCTTTGCTGGAAGCGGTAGCGCGGGCCGGTGGCGGTGCGGCAGTATTGGTGGGCGATTCCATTACCGATGTGGAAACCGCGCGGGCGGCGCGATTGCCTTGCGTGGTCTTGAGCCACGGTTTTCGCGATCGGCCGGCGGAAGAATTGGGCGCGGACCGGGTGATCGAGCGCTTCGCCGACCTGGTTTCGATGCTGGCTTCGATGGCGCCTCCCTTGAAGTGAAATTCGCTGGAGCGGCCCAGCGTGCGCCAAGGGACGCGAAGTGCTACCCGCTCCTCGGCGTCACCTATGGGTTGCGCCTCGCGCATCGGATTGCGGGAGTTCCTCCATCGATCTCGTCGAGCCCGTTCCCCATGCTGGATCTTTGCCAACCTTCCCGTGACGAAGCCCGCGGCCGGAATGCTTCGCTGCGCGACCGAGGACATCTGATAAGGTAAAACTCATGCCCGGGGATAACGGTCCGCGCAGCTTCTTTACCGAGCTGAAGCGGCGCAACGTTTACAAGGTCGCGGTCGCATACACCGTCGTTGGCTGGCTTTTGATCCAGGTGGCGACGCAGGTCTTTCCGTTCTTCGAGATTCCCAACTGGGGCATACGCCTGATCGTTCTCGTGATCGCGCTCGGACTTCCGATCGCGCTCATCATCGCGTGGGCGTTTGAGCTGACCCCGGACGGCATCCGGCGGACGGATGCGGTGGATCCCGCGCCGACACGGCACCGGAGCGGACGCGTCTGGATTTACGTCGTCGTGGTGGGGGTGCTGCTCTCGTTAGGCCTTTTCTTGGCCGGGCGCTATAGCGCACCTGATCACACAGCCAGCACAGGGGATAAATCAATCGCCGTGCTGCCGTTTGAGAACCGGAGCGAAGACAAGGCGAACGCGTATTTTGCGGACGGCATCCAGGACGAAATCCTGAGCCGGCTGGCGAAGATCGATGGCTTGAAGGTGATCTCGCGCACCTCGGTCCAGCGCTACAAAAGTTCGCCGGAGAACATTCCGGAGATCGCGCGCCAGCTCCGAGTGGCGCACATCCTCGAAGGGAGCGTGCAGAAAGCCGGCGAGCAGGTGCGGGTGAATGTGCAGCTCATCCGCGCGGACACGGACGGCCACGTTTGGGCCGAAGTCTACGATCGCAAGTTAACCGACATCTTCGGCGTGCAGAGCGACATCGCCGCGAAGGTGGCGAAGGCGTTGCGCTTGAAACTCTCCGGCCGCGAGGAGGAAGCGGTCGCATCGCGCCCGACGGAAAGTCCCGAGGCCTACGACGCTTATCTGCGTGGGCTGGTGCTGTGGAATCGCTTTACCCAGACGCTGGAAGACGTCGATCAGACGGTCCGTTATTTCGCGCGCGCGGTGGAGCTGGATCCGAACTTCGCACTCGGCTGGGCTTACCTGGCGCTGGTGCAATCGTTCAAATACACCGCGTTCGATTCTACGCCGGAACGAGCCGCGGAGGCGAAAAGGGCGCTCGACCGTGCGCAGGAATTGCAGCCGGACCTGGGCGAATTCTGGCTCGCGCAGGGCATGTATCGTTACAAAGTCCTGCGCGATTTCGATCGGGCGCTGGAGAGTTTCGAGAAGGCGCGCGAGCGTCTGGCCAATCGGGTGACGGCGATCGAGTTTTCCGCTTATGTGAAGCGGCGCCAGGGTCACTGGGAGGAAGCGCTGCAGTTGCACGCGCAGTCGATCGAGCTCGACCCGCGCAACCCGATCATCCTCTCCGAGGCGGCGGTGACCAATGGTGCGTTGCGGCGTTTCGATAAAGCCCATCCCCTGCTCGAACGCGCGCTCTTGATCGAGCCGGGTAACTCCGAGTTGCTCGCGCAAAAAGCTTTGCTCCATCTCGTGCAGGGAGATTTTGCCGCGGCCGGCGATTTGTTAGGCCAGGTCCGGTTCAACCCGCGGGACTCGATGGTGGTGATGGTTCTCGTGCGGGACCGCCTTTGGCAGCGGCAGTTTGCGGAGGGCATCGCAATCTTGCAGCGTGCGCTGGCCGAGGCCGGGCAACTGGCGCCCGTGGTCGCGGCCAATTACCGTGCGGAATTAGCGGTCGCGCAGGCTTTGGCGGGCGAACCTGGGGCAGCGGCGTTAAGCGCGGCGCAGCAGGAGCTGATGAGCTTGCGCGCACGGCATGGTCCGAATCCGTGGACGACGACTCTGCTGATCGAGTTGGCCGGCTTCCTGCAGGAGAAGGAAAAGCTGGAAGCGCTGGTCGCGGACTCAGCCGAGGACATCCGGCGGGACGCGCTCCAAGGTGCCGCCATCCAAACGGAGATCGCCAGCGCGCGCGCTCACCTCGGGGAGAAGGCGGCTGCGCTGGAGGGCGTGGCGCAGCAGTTGCGCACGCCAGCCGAAATGCCGCTCACCCCCGCAGCATTGCGCCACGATCCGATGTGGGATCCGTTGCGGAACGAGCCGCAATTTCAGAAACTGCTGGAGTCGCAGCCATGAAGTTTTTCGAGGAACTGAAACGGCGGAACGTTTACAAGGTCGCGGTCGCCTATGCGGTGGTGGCGTGGCTGCTCATCCAGATCGCGACGCAGGTCTTTCCGTTCCTGCAAATCCCGGAGTGGATCATCCGCCTCGTTATCGTGCTCCTCGCGCTGGGTTTTCCGATTGCGCTCATCATCGCGTGGGCGTTTGAGCTGACCCCGGAAGGCTTGAAGCGGACGGAAGCGGCGGAAGCATTGCCGGAACGAAAACGAAGCCACGCGTGGATCTACATCGCGGTTGTCAGCGCCTTGCTCTCGTTAGGCTTGTTCTTTGCCGGCCGCTATACGGCGGGGGAGCCACAGGTGGCGCTGTCCGCCAAATCGATTGCCGTCCTCCCTTTCGAATCGCTCAGCGAAGACAAGGCGAACGCCTATTTTGCCGACGGCATTCAAGATGAAATCCTGACTCGGCTTTCGAAGGTGGCGGACCTGAAAGTAATCTCGCGCACCTCGACCCAGAAATACAAAAGCGCGCCGGAAAATCTGCGCGAGATCGCGCAGCAACTCGGCGTAACGCACGTGCTCGAGGGCAGCGTGCAACGCTCGGCCGGGCAAGTGCGCGTGACCGTGCAGTTGATCAACGCGATGAACGATTCGCATCTCTGGGCCGAAAGCTACGACCGCGACTTGATGGATATCTTCAAAGTGGAAAGCGAGATCGCGCAGAAAATAGCCGGCACTTTGGAAGCGAAGCTGACCGGGCGCGAGATGCAGATGATGCGCGCCGGCGGGACAAAGAATCCGCAAGCTTACGATGTCTACCTGCAGGCGCTGGCAATCTCCCACGGACAGGGGCAGGCGAATGAGGACAAGCTGGTCGCGCTCTGCCGGCGCGCAGTCGAATTGGATCCCGATTATCTCGAGGCCTGGTCGCTGCTCGCGATCGCGGAGGCGCAGCAATATTTCTTTCCCAATCACACCGAGGCGCAACTCGCGCGCGTCCGGCAGGCGGCGGAGACAGCGGTCCGGCTCGGTCCCGATACGACCGAGGCACACCTCGCGATGGGCGCTTATGAATACTACTGCCTGCGCGATTGGGACCGCGCGCTGGCCGAGTTGAAGCGCGCCCGGGAGCTCTCACCGAACGACGCCAACGTCCTGCTCTGGACCGGACTGGTGCAGCGGCGCCAGGGAAATTTTGACGAGTCGATCGCGTCGCAGCTGGCGGCGACGAAGCTCGATCCGTTAAACCAGGATCTCTGGGTTAACCTGGGGCGGAGCTATCGCGGGCAGCGTAGGTTTAACGAGGCGCGCGCGATGTTCGATCGCGCTCTGGCAACCGCGCCTAACGACCCCGAGATTATTGGGCAGAAGGCGGAAACTTATCTGGCGCAGGGCGACGTGACGACCGCGGCGGCCTTGGTGAAAGACCTCAAGTTTCTTCCGAGCGACCGCGGTTTTGGTTTCCAGCTGCTCCTCCTGATTTTTCAACGGCGCTTCGAGGAAGCAGAGGCCTTTCTCGAGCAGGGCTTGCAGAGCGCGCCCGAAACGCCGCCTGTTTTCCGCAGCATCGCGCGTCTCACGATCGCCCATTTTCGTCTCGCGAAAGGCGAGACGGAGAAAGCGCGCGCGCTCCTCGAGCAGGCCGCGGCAGAGTTCAAGACGCTCCGCGCGCAGGGCGATGACGGCCTGCTCCTCGCGGACGCCTACGCGATGACGGAAGCCCTCCTCGGTCACCGCGAGGAAGTGGAGCGAGTCCTGCAAGCCAACCGGGAATTAATCCGCGCCGACCTATGGGCCCTTCCGAATGAGGACGAAGCGGCCGCGCGCGCTTACACGGCCCTGGGCGATTTCGACCGCGCGCTGCCTCTGCTCAAGCATGCGCTGACTGCAACGGCGGCGGAGGCGCTCACCCCGGCTTTCCTGAAACTCGATCCGTTCTGGGATCGAGTGCGGGACGATCCGAGATTCCAGGAACTCGTCAGGCCATGAGCTTTTGGACGGAATTGAAGCGGCGGAGCGTTTACAAGGTCGCGGTCGCCTACGGCGTGGTGGCGTGGCTGCTGATCCAGATCGCGACGCAGGTTTTCCCATTTCTCCAGATTCCCGACTGGGCGATTCGCCTCGTCATCGTGCTGGTGGCGCTCGGCTTTCCGCTCGCGCTCATTTTCGCGTGGGCCTTTGATTTGACGCCCGAGGGGTTGAAACGGACCAGCGCCGAACGAACGGATTCCCCGCCCGCCCCCGGGCGCGCCTGGATATACATTGTAGTCCTCGGCGTGCTCATCTCGTTAGGCCTGTTCTTTGCCGGCCGCTACAGTGCGTGGGATCGAGGAAGCAAGACCAGTTCCGCTGCTGCGGCCGCCGAATTGAAATCGGTCGCGGTTTTGCCCTTCGTCAATCTGAGCAGCGATCCGGCGAACGACTATTTCAGCGACGGGATTACCGAGGAAATTCTGAACGCCATTTCACATCTGCCCGACCTGAAAGTGGCTTCGCGCACCTCCTCCTTCGCTTACAAGGGCAAGAACGAAGACGTGGCCGGAATCGCGCGCACCCTGCGGGTGGCAAACATTCTCGAAGGCAGTGTGCAACGCAGTGGCGAGCGGGTCCGTGTGACCGCGCAGTTGATCGACGCCAGCAACGGCTTCCACCTTTGGTCGGAGAAATACGACCGCGAGGCGAAAGATCTTTTCGCGCTCGAAGATGAAATCGCGCAATCGATCGCCGGCGCGCTCAAGCTGAAATTGACCGGACAGAAGGAGGTGGCCCGCGGCGGGACGGAGAACGTGGAGAGCCACGAGGCTTACCTGAAGGCGTTGCAGGTGCGCGAGGATTCGCATGATGAAGCGCTGAGGTGGGTGGAGCGCGCGATCGCGCTCGATCCGAAATTTGCCGCCGCCTATGCATTCAAAGCAAGGATCCTGAGCCGCCTGGCTTTCAGCAGCACGAAAAGCGAGGACTACGATCGCTATATCGTGGAAGGGGAAGAGGCGGCGAAGCGCGCGGTCGAGTTGGCTCCGAATCTGGCCGATGCCTACAGCGCGCTGGGCGAAATGGCTCGACGCCGTGGCGAAGACAACAGCGCGTTGGCAAATTTCGACCGGGCCACGAAGCTGAAGCCGGCCGATCCGGATGCCTGGCAGGGGCTCGGGATGGCGATCGGATGGAAGGACCCGGCGACGGCGTTGCGTTATCTGCGAAAGGCGAAGGAGCTGGGCGGGACCAGCCGTTATCTCGATCGCCAGATTGCTTACGGTCTGGACGGAATCGGCAGAGTGGATGAGGCGCACGAGTTGCTGGAGAAGGCGCACGCGGCGCATCCGGATTTTGTGGCCGTTACGCTCGATCTCGGGCGGTATGAACTTTGGGTGCGCGGCCGGCCGGATCGCGCCCTCGAGTTTTTCATCGAGGCCTGGCGTCAGGAACCGAGTTTTGTCGACGCGCAGGTGCCGATCGCATTTTACCCGGCGCTGATTTATGCGGTGAGCGATCATTTGCCGCAGGTCGAGACCTGGCTGGCGCGCGAGCGGGCGATCGAGTTGAATTCTCCCGCAGTGCTGGCCACGGAAATTCTGCTCGCGGGCATTCGTGGCGATCGCGAAACATTTCGCACTCTCGAAAAACGGCTGCCGGAACAGAAACCGGGCGGCAATCCAGTGGAACTCCTTCTCGCCGGCGACACCGCCATTCTCGCCAATGATTTTGAAGTCGCCGCCCGCTTGTTGGCCCAGGTCCTGGACGATTCGTTTTTCAAAGGGGCCGCCAGGAAGTCGGCCCGTTTTCGACGCGCACAGATGCAGCTTGCCTACGCTCTGGACAGGCTTGGCCGGCAAGCTGAAGCCGCGCAGTTGCTCGAGGCGGCGAGCCAGGGTCTTGCGGAGATGCCGCGGTTTGGCCTCTTGAATCGGCTGCTGCATCCGATCAACGGCCTCTTTTACACCGACGCTGAGATCTATGCCTTGCGCGGCGAGAAGGAGAAAGCCGTGGCTGCGCTCGACGCCATGCTCGCACTCCCGGACGACGGCTTTATCCCACTCGGTTCTCTCCCAGTGCCGGTCGAGGATTCGCCGCTGCTCGAATCGCTCCGCGACACGCCGGGCTTCGCTAATTTTCGTAAAGAGGCTGCGCGCCGTCGCGCAGTCGCGCACGAGCGAGTCGCGGCCACGCGGAAACGGCTGGGCTTGGTCGAAGACTGATCAGGCGAATTTGCGCCCCGCACGCGCGAGCGCTGACGGCGGTCTATTTGGTGACCGGGTCGTCGTCGGTCCACATGATTTTGTCGGGGCCGGCGGAGCGGATCTCCATCTGGTCGCGGGAGAGTTGGTGGAAGAAATAGGGCGTGCCCCAGCGATCGATCAGTTCGCCTTTTTCATTCAGCGACATGCCTTCGGGCGGGCCGAGGGTGGCCTGGCGGGGATTGCCGCCCATGACCGCGGCCATGATTTCGGCGTTGGTGCCCACGGGGTTTTCGCCCGCGAGGGTGTGGTAGTCGCGGATCATCAAGCTGACCTTGTCCACTTCGATGAGGGCTGCTTCATCGGGTGGGGCGAATGCGGGAGTGGTGGGGGCGGAGGGCGGTTTAGATGGGCTCCGGATGGGGGAAGGAATCGAGGAGGAGGACGACGACGAGGACGACGAGGGCGTGGTGGCCGGTTCGGAGATCGCAGCAGTGGGAGTGAGCGCGGCGGAGCGCTTGTAGATGATGGACCAAAGTTCGAACGCGGCCAGCGCAGCCAGCGCGAGAATGAGAAACAATCTCGGAGTTTTCCCCATTCGAAAAGCGCGATGCGGTTAGACCATGAAACCGAGATCGGGCGCGGCGAAGCGGCTAAGATTCGGGAAGACGGTGCCCATCTGGGTGCTGGTGACGCCGAACCATTTCGCGATGGTGGCGGCGAATTGATCGACGGAGGTCGTCGGGATCCAGCGGCCGGTGCTGGTGTCGTCGGGGCCGCCGACGGCGAGGGTGGGCCAGGTGCCGAAGGTGCGCTGGCCGTTGACGGCGCCACCCATGATGAGGTGATGGCTGCCCCAGCCGTGGTCGCTTCCGAGGTTGTTGCTCGGGAAGGTGCGGCCGAAGTCGCTGTTGGTGAAACTGGTGACGCGCTTTTCGAAATCGGAGTCGCCGTATTGCACGCCGATTTTGTGCATAGCGGCCTGGAAGGCGTTCATGGATTGGCTGAGCTCGGCGAGGAGATTGGCCTGAGAACCGATGATGACCTGGGCCGGCGTGGGGTTTTGCACGCCGGCGGCGTTGGTCTGGCCGGTGTGCGTGTCGTAGCCGCCGACCTGACAGAAGAAGATCTGGCGTTTCATGCCGAGGCCGCCCTGCGCGGTGCTGCGGTAGCCGGCGTCGATGATGCGCGCGATCATTTTCAACTGCGCCATCAGGTTGGAAGTGAAGGTGCCGCCGCCGTTCGGGACGACGATGTTGGGGAAGTTGGCCGCGAGGTTGAAGTAGCTGGCGAGGAGAGGGGAATTGGCGAGGGAAGCGGAAAGAGCGGAGCCCGTGGCTAACGAGTGGTCGAGGGCCATGGCGTAATTCTGCACCAGCATGTTGGCCTGAATTTCTTCGATGCCGAGGATGCTGTTGAAGGCGGCCTGGCGGGCGGCGTTGGCCGGGCCGGGGAGATTGAGGGAGACGACGCCGGAAGTGTTAACGGAATATTGCTGGACGACGCCGCCCACTTCGAAGGTGTTGGCGCCGGCGAGCGAGACGGCGAGAGAGAGCGCAGCGGTGTTGCCGTTGCGCGGATTGAGGGTGTCGAGGAGATCGGCGCAACGTCCGCCCCAGCCGGTCGAGGGTGGGCGATCGGGGATGGAAGTTTGCCACTGCGTGACCTGGTCGCTGTGCGAGAAGAGCTGGGGCGGCCGCGCAACGCTGCCGGACTGGTATTGCGCTTTCGTGAGCGGGTAAACGAGCGTGCCGGTGTTGAAGAGGGCGGCGAGTTTGCCGGCGTTGGTGTTGCCGTTTACGGGCATGGGCGCGCCGTTGAACATCGCGCGCAGCTCCGGGCAGGCCGGATGCAGGCCATAGCTGTGGCCGTCATTGCTCAGCGGGTTCAGTGCGAGCGCGCTGGCCGGGCCGCCATCGCTGTTTGGAATGGCAAGGACGGGCGTGCGGATCGAGGCGTAGTTCGCATACTCGCTCGGGTCGATTGGGATGAAGAGATTGTTCGAATCATTGCCGCCAGAGAGGAAGATGCAGACGAGCGCTTTGTAATCGACCAACTGCTCCTGCGCCATGGCGGCGCTGATGAAACGGAGGTCGCGGATGGTGTTGGTGAGAGCAGCGGTGCCGAGCGCGGCACAAGCGGCCTGGCGAATAAATTTCCGGCGGGTGGTGAAGGTCGAGAAGTGTTCCGGTTCCATGGCTATTTTTGGATGGCGTATTCCGACGACGTCAGGATGAGATGGACGACGGCGCGGACGCGGTCGCGCATCTGTGTGCTGGTGGGCGTGCCGCTGAGCGGGAAGTTGGTCGAGTTGGCCACGAAATTGACGATGACGGTTTTCGTCTCGGGCGCGAGCTGACCGCCGGTGAGGAGATCGCTCATTTTATCGACGAGCGCGGGGATGGCGGGGTTCGAGGTTTGCCCGGAGGTCATGTAGGGGCTGAGGTCCATCGTGATCGTGCCGCCGCCGCTGCGATAACTCGTTAGGCCGTTTGTGTTGCTGGAGGAGAGGATGGCGGCGGAGATGGTGTTGGTGAGGGTGACGACGTTGGTATCCGTGGTGAGTTGGAACTCCGGCGTGGTGACGTTGTTGGCCGCGAGGCTGCCCGGATATTTGTAATCGGGGAAAAAGAAGTTGAAGACGGTGGGGGAATCGAGCGGGGTTTGGAGGAGGTCGCTGTTGCTGAAGTTGACGTCGTATTTGCTTTGCTCGAAGGCGACGTTGCCGGAGCGGCTGAGGGGCGGCGCCACGAGTGGGTAAACCGTGGAGGTGCTGATCGTTTCCTGGATGAGAGTGGAGTTCGGAATGACGATCGCGAAATGATCTTCGTCGATGATGCTGGCCACCGTGAATTCGCCGTCGGTGTTGGCCGCGCCCTGACCGGCATTGAAGTCGATCCAGACGTGATCGTTCACTTGCAGATGGTGATTGCCGAAGGTGCCGACTGTGATCGTGCCGGTGGGCGGCGTGCCTTGATTGCGCACCGCGTAACCCATGTTCAGGCGCGGAAGGAGGACGATGCCAGTGCGAGTCGTGGTGGGCGGCGGCGTTTCCGTGGTGGTGACGGTGAAGGTGGTGCCGCTCGGTTGCGCGGTGACGGCATATTGGCCCGTGGGCGAGCCGCCGGTGGCGAAATGACAATACAGCTTCGTCCCCACGGGCGGATTCGTGGCGGTCGTCACGGTGACGGTGATGGTGTTTGAGCCAGCCGTTTGTGTGTAGTTGGCGGCCAGCAAACTGGTGGCGGCAACGGCGAAGGTGGTTGCGGTGGGAGCGGGCGAAGTGAGGACGCTGTAAATCTGCGTGGACGGATTGTAGAAAGGGATCGGGGTGTTGCCGGTAAAATCTAGGGCCACGGCGTTGCCGCCCGCGAGCAGGTGCGGCGTAGCGGTGGTGATGGTCATGATGTTGCCACCGACTTGCGAGTAGGTGCCACCGCTGGTGGTGATCGGGAAGGCGCGGGCCGGGCCGGTGAGGCGGAGAAGATGTTCGCGCTGTTTGCCGGAAGTGTTCGTGAGGGCGGAGGGATTGCGCGCTTCGCCATCGAGCAGGATGGCCCGGATGACGGCCTGCATATTGCCGCGGATATGTTGCGCGGTGCCGTCGTCGTTAAATTTCTGCACCACGCGATGGAGGTAGCCGGGGCTCGGGCTGCTGCTGACGAGACGCTGGATAAGCTGCCGGCAAATGAACGGCCCGACGCTCGCGTTATTGAACATGCTATCGAGCGCCTTCTCGAGATCGTTCAGGCAATAGGTGTCGAACGCGACCTGGGCGGGATCGGCCTCGCTCCCAGCAACGGGCGCGGCGTAGATGCTGTAACCCTGGGCGGCGGGGAGGACGACGTTATCGAGGACGAGCTTGGTCCCGAGCTCGTGGCGCGTGGGGACGAGAACCATCGGGTCGAGGTAATTCGCGCCCGGGCTGAAATTGCTCGGGAGCCGGCCACCGACGAGTGGCTGGTTGTAATTCCAGCCGGTGAAAACGCGCGAGACGCCATCGATGACTTTTTGATCGTAGGTGGCGATGAGGTTGCCGCCGGAATCGAGCACCAGCGTGCCGTCCGGCCAGAGGCGATTCAGGCCTAACGAGAAGAGCTGCATGATCTCGCGCGGGTAATTTTCGTTCGGGTGCAGGCCGGTGAGGAGGCTGCCCTTCTGGTTCGCGCGCATGTCGAGGTAGAGGCCCATCGCGGGCGTGAGCGTGACCTGTTCGAGCAGCTCGCGGAAGTTGCCGAAGGCGCCGTCGAGGAGGGTGTCGTAATAACTGGCCAGGGCGCGGCCGTTGTTGTTGAGCGTGCCGACATCGGAAACGACCAGGATTTCGCTCAAAGCGAAGGCGACGCGCTGGCGGAGTTGATCGGGCGCGGTGATGGATTTCCGCCACCAGGCGTTAAACGTCAGCGTGCTCGGGTAAAGGTTGGTCGGGTCGGAATTGACGTTGGCCAGCACCTCCGGGACGAGATGCGTTGCCGGGAGCGCGAATTGGCTGTCGAGCCAGGCCGTGTAGCCGTTCGCTTTTACAAGGGCGACGTCGGTCGGGCTGGCGCCGAAGGTCGCGTGATTGAGGAACCGCGCCGCGCCGGCGTCAGTGCTCGCTGTGGAAGGATCGTAGCCGGGATCTGCGACCAGCGTGGGCGGCGTCTGCGAGCCGACGACGAGGCTAAAGTTCCCGCGGATTTCGCCCGCGGGATAAGTGACCGAGTGGATGTTGATGTAGCACTTGTTCTGCTGAATCACGCTGACGATTTCCGCCGCGGTCAACGTGCCCACGTCTTCGATATTCCAAATGTAACCGCCGTCCGCGGTCCGGAGCTCAGGATGGAAACGATCGATATCGTCGATGTCGTAAATGATCTGGCTGGGATGCGTGCCGAAGGCTTCGGAATGGAGGTGATAACCGGTGCGGGGCGAGCCGAGGCCACTGTATTGAAAATGGAGGACGGCTTGGGTGTTGTTGGCGTTCAGCCGAAGATTGGCCGAGCCGACCGCAGTGGTGGCGGCCAGACCCTGCGGCTGCATGTTGGTGGCGTAGAGCGTGCCGGGCTGGGTCGCAGTGGCGGGATAATCGAAACGGCGAGAGGAGATGACCCGGCACGACGCCGGTGTTGTTAGGCACGGGGTTGGCGGTCGTGCCGGTCGGATCGATGAACCAGGCGACGGAGAGGTTGTCGTTCGTGGTGCCGCTGCCGTGATTGTGCAGGACCTCGAAGTAGTAGCGCTTCCCTTCCACGAGTGAGAGCCAGGGTGATTTCTGAGTCGGCTGCGCGTTCCAGATTTTCGCGCCAGTGCCCGGAGCGGTGACGAAGGCGCGCCGAACTTTGTTGATCGGCTCGCTGTCGTTGGAAATCCAAAGCTCGGCCGCGTTGCTGGCCGCGAGCCAGAAGTAGTAATTGCCGGTGGCGGGCGCGGTGAAATAGCCGCGCAAACGTTTCGCGGTCAGATCCGCGTAGGCGCTGCCGTCTTCGAGCGAATGGAGCGAGCTGTCCATGCTCGAGGGCGTGAGGTTAACCGGAATATCGGAGATGGCTGAACCGGTCACGCCGGTCGTCCAAATTTCGCGCGTGATGGCGTTGCCCGTGTCCAGAATGCTGATGTGCAAAACCGAACTGCCGACGCCAAAAGTGTTCGTCGCCACGAGCGCGATCTGACAATCGCCCGCCCGCGTCGGGACGCCGCTGATCACGCCAGTGCTGGCGTTCATGCTCAAGCCCGGCGGCAACGGCTCGCTCCCGGCGCCGAGCGTAAAGGTGGTCGCGACGCTTGCCGCATTGCTGGCGGTGACGGCAAAACTAAACGGCTGCCCCACGAAACCGACCGCGCTCAGCGCGCTCGTGATAGAGGGCGCGGCGGTGCCGGCCGCTTCCGGATAGAGCCGGGCAGTGGGGATGACCACCTTGACCTGATTGTCGCTATACCAGGAAAGGTGCGCCTCGCCGTTTCCGGTAGCCTGGAAATATTCCATCTTGATGTCGTAGAGAACCCCGGCGCGCAGATCGATCGCGCCGGTGGTTTCAATTGCGCCCTGGTTGACCCAACGATCGATGACCAGTTGGCCGTTCACCCACAGCTTTACGCCGTCGTTCGTCTTGGCGACGAAGTAGTAGGTCTCCGAATACTGCGGCTGCACCTGGCCGAGCCAGCGCACGACGAAGTAGGTGGAATTGACGTTCGGGCCGGGCGGAATGCTGTTCCAAATATAATCCACCGTAGGATCGTTCCGAGTCAGGCGCAGGTTGGCGGAATTGAAGAGGACGGCGGCGTTGTAGCCGGCGTTGATCGCGGTGGAGGTGGAGTTGTAATAATAACCGGTCAACCCGGTGCCGTTCGCATTTCCCGCCGGAGAAATGACCACGCTCGCGCTGCTCGGCGCCGCGACGCTGTAGCCGCCGCCCGGTTGCGCTTTCAGGGTGACGGTGACGTTGCTCCGCAGGTTCGGATTGAACTTCGGAACGATGGGAATCTTCACCGATTTCGCGTGCGCGGGGAGCGTGACGAAATCCGGCAGGGCGATGTAATCCGTGTCTGCGATCGCTGTCCCGCTCTTCGTTATGGCGACGGTGACCGGGCTGAAATTCAATTCGCCCGCCCGCGCGACCGTGATCGAACCGAGAGCAGTGGGGGCGGTCAGGGCATCGGATGGTTGTTTGGCGGTTGGCTCGGTCGCGCTCAGCGTGACGATATTTTCGACTGCCAACTGGGCCAGAAGCGCGGTGTGATCGTCGAGCGCGGCGCCGCTGGTGTGATCGCTATGCGGATCGAAGCCGGTGATGATCTCCGCCCAATCGCTCACGCCGTCGTCATCGGAGTCGAGATCGAGGACTGCGATCCGATAGAACGATGGGTCGGAGGCGCGGGGGACGTTCATCGTCATCGGGGTGCCATCGCCGGTCAGTTCCACCGCGGGCAGGACGGCGACCCAGCTTTTCGGCTCGGCGATCGTGCTCGTCGCTTCGAGGACATAGCGCTTTCCGGCGATGGAGCGAAAGGTGAAGTGGGCGCTGGTCGGGTCCGCCGTCAGCGTGCTAATCGCGAGGGCGGAGGCGGCCTGCGTCGGGTTGGTGCCGGCGGCCAGTTCCGCGCCATTCGTTAGGCCATCGGCGTCGTCATCCGCCGCCAGCCACTTCGCGCTGTTGATCTGGGCATCGGTGAGCGCGTAAACGATTTTCCAAACCGCCCGGTTGATCTCGAGATCGATCGCCGCGTTGGCGTGAAGGCGCAGGAGGAGGAAAAAGAGGAAATAGAGCGGCCACCGCCCAAGGCCGGCGAACGGCGCTGCGTGTGGTTTTCTCATAACCGGAATGTCTGCTCGCGGGGGTGGATAGGGTGAACCGCGCGCCGATAAGGGTGGGCTCGGGCACGGGAAGAGCAGATTTAACACCTCTGCGCCAAGCAATAGCGAACTATTTCTGCGGAGCCGAACTCGGCACAAAGCTTGACTTCCGTCTCCCGACAGGGCCAGAACCGGTGGCCGCTTCCGGCTTCTCCCACTCCCAAATCCCAACATAAATGAAACCCATCAAAATTGTTACCCGCGCGCTCGCTTCCCTCCGTCTCGTTCTGGCCGTTGCGCTCGTCCTCTCCGCGCTCGCCTTCAGCGGCATTGCCTTCAGTCAGTTCAAACTCCGCTCCACCAAAGCCCCCGATGCCGTCGATCCCGATGCCCGACCCGGCTCAGACGATAAGGATGACGGCGAATACCTGGCCAACCGCGAGGCCTTCATCGCTTTGCTGCGCGGCTTCGATCCGAAACGGCCGTTCGATCCCGAGGCGCGGGTGCGGGCCAACGCGGTGATGGACCGCCAGGTCGCGGCGCTGGAGGCGGCAGCGCGTGATGGGCAGGGCGCCGACGGTCCGGGCGTGGGGCCGGCGTGGGTGGAGCTGGGGCCAAACCCGATTCCGCTCGGCCAAACCCAAACCACTCGCGTAGCGGTGAGCGGCCGCATTTCGGCGATCGAAATCGACCCGACGGATCCGAACAAATTATATGCCGGCGCCGCGCAGGGCGGCGTCTATCGCTCGCTCGACGGCGGCGCCACCTGGACGCCGATTTTCGAAGGCGCGCAGTCTCTGGCGATTGGCTCGCTCACGCTGGATCCGGCAAACGGCTGGCTCTGGGTGGGGACGGGCGAAGCGAATGGCTCGGCCGACTCCTACGCGGGCGTCGGGCTTTATCGAATCGAGAACGTTAACACCACGGCTAATCTCGTGGGCCCGATCAATCCGATTCGCACTTACACCAACTCCAGCGGCAACCCGGTCAGCGGCGGTTTTTTTAGTGGCCGTTCGATCAGCAAAATCGTCCGCGTGCCGGGCGATCCGAACACGCTCTTCGTCGGGGTGGCGGGCGGTGTCATCGGGTTGGGAGCGTCCACCCCTTTTGGAAATAATCTGCCCCCGCTGGCTATGCGAGGCCTGGTCCGGCTCTCGAACGTACAGGGTCCGGCTGCTGGGATCACGGGCACGCGTATGCCTGTCAGCACCACTGATACCGGTCTCGGCCTTTGCTTCGATCT
Organism: uncultured Verrucomicrobiae bacterium; assembly: GCA_963788065.1. GTDB lineage: Bacteria > Verrucomicrobiota > Verrucomicrobiia > Chthoniobacterales > UBA10450 > JACCTI01. The sequence continues at coordinate 303,318 of CAWBFF010000003.1, read as the reverse complement.
GCCCTGCACGGTCAACCGCAGCGCGAACGATCTGGTCCTCGATCCGCAGGACCCGACCGGGAACACGGTGATCGTTTGGCTTAATGGGATCAACGTTGCGGGCGACGGCGGCGTTTACCGGTCCACCAATGCCATGTCGGGTTCGCCTACATTTACGCAGACCTTCGTCACCACCGCCACCAGCACGGGTAATGGCCGCGGAGAACTGCGCGCCTACGCGCGTAGCGGCTCTACCATCATTTATGTGGCCAGTGGCGAGGTCTCCACCGGGACCATCTGCAACTCCGCGACGAACTTCGGCGCTCTCCGCCGCTCGGATGATGGCGGTGTCACCTGGGGCAACAAGCTCCAGGGCGGCGGCGGTTTCTGCGCCGGCCAATGCTTCTACAACATCGGCTTCGACGTCCTGGCCGGCGCCACCACCGCCACGGACAAGCTCTTCTTAGGCGGGAACGTCCGCAGTACCTCCTGCGCCAAGCAGCAATCCACCTCTCTCGATGGCGGCGCCACTACCTTCACCAGCAACGACCTCACCACTCACGCCGATACGCACGTGATCAAGATGGCGCCCTCCGATCCGAACATCGTCTATCGCGGCGACGACGGTGGCGTCTGGAAATCGACCGATGGCGGCGTCACCTGGGCGAACCAGAACAATTCCACCCTGCGTGCCACGCAATTCCAGAGCATCGCGGTCCACCCGACCGATCCGAATATCTCCATCGGCGGCACACAGGATAACGGGACTAACATGCTGCTCAGCAGCGGTACCGCCTGGCTCCACGCGGTGGATGGCGATGGCGGGTTCGCCTTGATCGATCAGAGCACGCCGAACACGATGTACAGCACTTTCTTCAATCAGCTAGGCTCGCAGATCGGATATTCTCGCAGCACCACTGGAGGCAATTTCGGTTCCTGGACTTTCCTCGGCTGCAGTGGGAGCGGGACGACGAACGGCATCGCCTGCAGCTCCGCCACCACCACGGCGGTAAACTTTTATGCCCCCACCGCCCTCGGGCCGGGCTCGCCCAACAACACGGTTTACATCGGCACGGATCGTTTGCTTCGGTCCAGCACGCAGGGCACAGCCAATGTCACCGTCAGCCAGGCACCACTCGTTAGCGGAGTGGCCGTCAGCGCCATCGGCATCTCGCCGCAGGACGATAACTATCGCTTCGTCGGCAATAATAACGGCGCGCTCTGGTTTACCACCACCGGTTCCTCCACCCTCACGAATCTGGATCCCGTCGGCACCGGCAGTGTCATCCCCGATCTCTATGTCTCGCGTCTGGTCTTCGACCCGCAGAATAACAACACCGCCTACATCGCGCTCGGTGGCTACGCGAGTGGCACCGGCGCCGCGCAATCGCATGTCTGGCGGGCGAGCAATTTGAACACGACGCCAGTCCTCACCGCCATCAATGGCTCGGGCATGACCGGCCTGCCCGATGTGCCGATGAACGCCTTCGCCGTCGACAGCAACGATCCCGCAAATCCCGGCGTCTCCGTTCTCTACGCCGGCACGGACATCGGCGTTTACCGCTCCGTCGATAATGGCGCGACCTGGGCGCCGTACGGCACCGGCTTCCCCCGCGTCGCCGTCTTCGACATGGCGATTCAAAACGTGAAACGCGTCGTCCGCATCGCCACTCACGGCCGCGGCATGTGGGAAGCCCCGCTCAACCCGCTCGCCACCACCACCGCCGTCTCCCGCAAAATGCACGGCCCCGCAGGCAACTTCGACATCGACCTGCCCCTCACCGGCGCGCCCGGTGTCGAATGCCGTAGCGGCGGCATCAACGGCGATTACACCGTCCTCGTCAGCTTCAGTAATAACCTCGCCAGCGGCGCCGCCTCCGTCACCAGCGGCACCGGCAGCGTCATGGGCACCCCGTCCATCTCCGGCAACGTGATGACGATCAACCTCACCGGCGTTACCGACGTCCAGCAGGTCATCGTCTCCCTCACCGGCGTCACCGACACCTTTGGCCAAACCCTTGCCCGCCACGCCCGTGCCCATGAACGTCCTCATCGGCGACATCAACGGCAGCAAAATGGTCAACGGCACCGACGTGGGGATCGCGAAATCGGCCGGCTCCGCCGTCAACGCCGGCACCTTCCGCGCCGACGTCATTGCCAACGGCACCATCACCTCCACCGATGTCGGCCAGGTCAAAGCAGCCTCCGGCCACTCGCTTTAAGAAATTCGGATCGCAACGGGAAGTCGCTGGGCCGCCTCGCGCGGCCCAGCGCCAGCCGGGGGCTTGGCAGTTCCGCCACGTGTTTGCAAGTTTGCGAAAACAGAAGCTGCACTCGCGGAATTGAGAACCGCGCCCCCGGAAACCGCTTCCGCGCACGCGAAAACGAGAAACCCCCTCGCAAAATCGCCCCCGGCATCCGCGGAACCGTGAAACACGAGCACGCCGGACAGTTCCGCAGCCCCGGAACCCAGCCCGCAGCCGCGGAATCGCTCGGCCCCGTCCCGGAATCGGCGTCAACTGCCGCGGAGGCGCCGCTTGCTACCGCGGAATCGCGCGCTGCCTGCGCGGAGACGCTTCTGCGCCCGCCGCGGGCCCGGGTTCAATCTGAATTTTTCCCGCGCTCCTTCAGATCTTGAATGGCGAAAGGAGCGGCTCGACACCTTGGAAACGATTGTTTCCAGTTTTTCAGCAAGGGCAAGGTCTAACCAGTGATCTGAGTCTGGCAATCAATCAACGGCCGGTGGGGCGCACCACGCCGTTCGGGAGGGCTGCACCCTGGCCGGACAACTCCTGATTTCGACGAAGAAATTCTGAACTCTGGGCTTTGGTCTTGGGGGCGGCGGCAGCGGCTTGTACATCCTGGACGGCGTCTAAATCGCCTTGAGCGACTCGGCCCGCGAGGCGTGACCCACCAGCCACCTGCACCCGCAGGGCGACACCGCCGCCGGCGAACTTTTCCCCGGCCACGGCCCTGGCCGTGACGGCGCGCTTGCCACCAACCGCCGCAATGGAATAGAGGACGCGCTCGAGACCTGCCGTCTTCGCGGCCTTGAACTGGAGAACATAATCGCCCGCCTCCAGCTTCCCGGTAGAGAAAGATCCGCGCCCGTCCGTCTCGCCTTTGAAGACAACTTTGCCGCCGGGCTCGGTGACCACGATCACGTCGAATTGTTTCGGCGCGGGCGCGGCGAGAGCGGCCGCGGAAGAGAGACCGAAGATCAAGGCGCCGAGCAGGCACGGAATTTTCATGCGCGTGCAATATCAGGAAGGAAAGGGCCGGGCAAGGCGAAAGCGCAACGCGTCGAGCCCGACGGAGCGAGGCGGCTGGAATGCTCGCTCTCGCTGCGCCCGTTTCGATTGAGCGCGAGCAGAGCGCTGTGGTGTGACGCCGCGCGCGCGCTGGCTGTGTTCCATCGGTGGCTTCCGCACCCGTCCGGGGCGCGTAGGAAACTTCCAGCGGTCCCTTTGAATTTCGCAAATTTTTCACTGAGCTTAAACGCCGTCGATTGCTGCAAAAACGGCGTTGGCGTGGAGATCGAGTGGAACAACAAGACGGACATGCGGCGGCAGATGAAGATCGACCGTCCGGTCGATTCGCAATAAAACGCTGCGATGCAAACTTTGGTGATCGAGGTGCGGGGCGGGGTGGTTCAAGAGGTTCCGCCGGTGGACATCAAGAAGTATCAAGTAACGACGACGACGCTTTCCGATTTCCAGAACAACATCGATGCGCTCTCGCTCGTGGAGCAGGGGCCGCGCGCGCAGAAGGGGATGATCAAGGGGGCGAACGACCGGGTGACCGCACAGGTGGAGAAGCTGGACGAGAAGAAGGAGACGCTGGCGAGGTTGCTCCCGCAGTTGGAGGACGATTTCGGCGCCTTCGTGAGCGCGATGCGGACGGCGATGGTGATCGTGGACGCGGCGGCGCATCGCAGCGCGAAGACGCCATCGGCCTAGGCGGGGCGGCACAGAGGTAAAGCGGCGGAGGTTTGACGCCGGTTGCGCGGCGGCTGTATTCCATGCGGAACCATCCGCACCGAAACGCAGGCGCGGAGGAGCATTTCTCCCAAGTCTGTGAATTTTCGTAACTTTTTTCGCGAACTAAAACGCCGCAACGTCTATCGCGCGGCGGTGGCGTATTGCGCCGTCAGCTGGTTGATCATCCAGGTCGCGACGCAGGTTTTCCCGTTCTTCGAGATTCCGAACGCGACGGTCCGCTTCATCATCCTGGCACTCTGCATCGGCTTCCCGATCGCGATGCCGCTGGCCTGGCTCTACGAACTGACGCCGGAGGGCTTCGTGCGCGAAGAGGAAGTGGATGTGGCTACGCGCAAAGGTTTGGGCCGGCAGATGGACTTCATCATCATCGGGGTGCTTGCGCTCGCGGTGGCGCTGCTGCTTTACGATCGTTTCCGTCCGCACACTCTCGATAAAAGCATCGCCGTCCTGCCGTTTGAAAACATGACGACGGATGCGGAGAACGCCTTCTTCGCGGACGGCATCCAGGACGACATCCTGACCAGTCTCTCCAAGATCGGTGACCTGAAAGTGATCAGCCGCACTTCGACCCTCGCCTACCGGCCGGGGCAGGCGACGCGCAATCTGCGCGAGATCGGCCAGGCGCTCGGCGTCTCTTCCATTCTCGAAGGCAGCGTCCGGCGCGACGGCGCGCAGGTGGCGGTGGCGGTGCAATTGATCGACACGCGGAACGATCGCAACATCTGGTCGAAGCGCTATGATCGCACGATCTCGAACGCGCTGACCTTGCAGGGGGAATTAGCGCAGGAAATCGCGCGCGAATTGCACGCCACGCTCACGCCGGAAGAGAAGGCGCGCGTGCAGACGAAGCCGACGGATAACGCCGACGCCTACGTGCTCTATCTGCGCGCGCGGCAGCTGCAGTTGAATCCCGACGCGCTCCTCCAGGATCTGCGCACGGCGGAAGGGCTCTTTAATCAAGCGGTGAAACTGGACCCGCAATTCGCGCTCGCCCACGCCATGCTCTCAATCACGCGCGGGGAGATTTTTCATTTCCACGAACCGCTCGAGAGCTGGAAACAAAAAGCGCGGAGCGAAGCCGATATCGCGCTGCGGCTGCGTCCGAATCTGAGCGAAGCGCACCAGGCGCTCGGCCTTTGCTTTTACTGGCTCGACGCCGATTACGAGTCGGCCTTGCGCGAGCTCGCGCTCGCCGCGCAACTTGCGCCTAACGACACCGCGGTCGGCTTCGCCATCGCCGCTGTCCGCCGCCGTCAGGGGCGCTGGCAGGAATCGCTCGACACTTTTGAGCGCATGCAAAATCTCGATCCGCAGGATCCGAACATCGTGCGCAATATCTTGATCACGAACACGGCCATGCGCCGCTGGCCGGCCGCAGCCAAGGCGGCGGAGCGCTGGCGCGCCATGGCACCGGATTCGGTGACCGCGAAAATTCAAAGCGGCTACGTCGCCTTCTGGAGTAAAGGCGACGTGCGGGCTTTGCGGACGATGCTGGCCGAAATTCCGGCTGGGGTGGACCCCGATGGCGTCGTGACCTCCTGCCGTTGGGAAGGCGCGATGATGGAGCGTGACTTTGACAGCGCCGCGCAAATCCTGGCGGCGTATCCGCTGGGCGATTTGGATTACATGAACGGCGGCGCTACTCCGAAAGCTTTCCTCCTGGGCCTGACGGCACTGGCGCGTGGGGACACCGCGACCGCGCAAACGAACTTCGCCGCCGCTGCAGAAACTTTCGAAAAAGATGTGCGCGAGTCGCCCGATGTCGCCGTGCGTCATGCGAATCTCGGGCTCTGCTACGCGTTCCTCGATCGCCGGGACGAAGCGATCGCCGAAGGTCGCCGGGCGGTCGAGTTGGAGCCGGAATCGAAAGACGCTTTCGATGGCGCGATCATGAATTGCTACCTCGCGCTCATCTACGCGCGTGTCGGCGCGAGCGATCTCGCGTTCGCTTTACTCGAACGCCTGGCCAAGACGCCCGGCGCGGTCGATAGCGTGGCCTACAGCATCACGGCGAGCGATCTGAAGCTGCGCTGGGAATGGGATCCGGTGCGAAGCGATCCGCGATTCGAAAAGCTAATCGAGAGCTTTTGAGGTCGGCCGCGCAGGCGTGGACAAGTCAGTGAACGCGCGGCCGAGATGGGCGACGAGATCGCTCGGCAAGAGAGATTCCGTGCTCACCATTCCTCCGGAGATGGCAAGGTCGGCGGCGCGGCCGCAGAGCCAGGCGCCGAGGCGGGCGGCGTCGTAGGGCGAAAGTTTTTGGCCCAGCAGCGCGGCGGAAACGCCGGTCAGGACATCGCCCATGCCCCCAGTGGCCATGCCAGGATTGCCGGTTGTGTTGTAGCTGAGCGGCTTTCCTTTCTCGGCGACGATGGTGCGGCTGCCTTTCAAGAGCAGGGTGGCGGGATACTTTTCAACGAAGCGGTGGGCGTGCTCGGCGCGGGTGACGTTGTCCGACGGGAAGAGACGTTTCATCTCGCCGGGATGAGGCGTGAGAAGGCGCGGGCCCGCGGCGCGCTCCAGCGTCGGCATTCGTTCGGCAAGAATGTTCAGGGCGTCTGCGTCCACCACCATCGGTTGGCGCGCTTGCTCGATGAGCGGGAGAATTTCGTCCGCGCGCTTGCGCCCCAAGCCGGGGCCGATCGCCCAGACGTCGATCGGTTCCTCGAGGAGGGAGCGATAATCGCGCACGGGCTTGACCATGACTTCCGGCGCAGCGGCTCCGGCGATGATCGGGTAAATATCTTCGGGGACGAAGAGCTCGACCAAGCCGGCGCCGGCGCGGAGCGCGCCTAACGAGCAGAGAATGGCGGCGCCGGTGAGGCCCTCCGACCCGGCGACGATGCCGACGCGACCGAATTGGTTTTTGTAGGCGCCGAATTTTCGGCGCGGAAGGAGATGGCGGAGCGACGCAGCCGTCGCGAGGATTTCCGCGGCCGGTTCATCGCGCCGCAATTCATCAAGTTCTACAACTTCGAGTCGGCCAACGAAGTCGAGCGCGCGGTCGGCGAGAAGGCCACGCTTGGCTGCGCCGATCGTGACGGTGCAGTCAGCGACGACGCAATCGTCATCGGCTTCGCCGGAGTCGCCATCGAGGCCGGTGGGAAGATCGATCGCGAAGACGTGTGCGTTCTGTTCCGCGCGGAGACGATTGATCTCGCGGCAGGCGGACCGGATCGGCTCGCGCAAAGGCGGTTTGGCGCCGAGGCCCAGCAGGCCATCCAAGATGATGGTCGCGCGGCGTTCGAGACTGGGCGGAACGGCCCTCGCCTCTCCGGCACGAAATTTTTTCCGGGCGAGATCGCCCAGCTCGTTCGCTGGGTAGGCGAGACGGAACTCGATCGTCCAGCCGTGCTCCTGCAGAAGATGTGCGGCGGCGAAGGCGTCGCCCGCATTATTGCCTTTGCCGGCAAAGACGATGCAATGGGCGGGGCGGGGGAAGAACTGAATCACGGCGCGCGCGATTCCCACCGCGGCTTCGTCCATCAACGCTTCGGCCGTGATGCCGCGGGCGAAAGCGCCCTCTTCCGCGGCGCGCATTTCGGCGGAAGTGACGACCGGCGAATCCAAGAAAATCCTCCTAGCTGCTCTTCTTTTTCTTTTTGCTGCTCCCGGAGCTTTTCTTCTTCTTGCTCGAGCCTTTATTGCGCGAGGATTTGGAAGATTTTTTGCGCTTCGAACTCCTGGCGCGCGGCGCAGCCTGCACGAAATCTGGACCGCTGAGCCGCTGCGGCAGGACCTCAGACGAGCGGGTGGAGCCGGGCGTGAGCGGGCGGCTGATGGGCGCGCGGAATCCCTGGATGCCACGCGCGATGGCTTCGGCCAATTTTTGCCGGTAGCTGGCCTGGAGCGCATTACGGCCCTCGGTGGGATTGGTCAAAAAGCCGCACTCGACAAGTACACCGCGAACGGAGGTGCGGCGCAAAACGAAGTAGCCCCGGCGTCGGATACCGCGGTTCTCGGTGGGTGTAACGGCAACGACATTGCGATGAATATTAGCCGCGAGCGTGGAGCTATCTCCGCGGTAATAATAGGTCTCGATGCCGTTGGCGCCGGAGCGGTTGGCAGAATTGAAATGAATGGAGACGAAGGTGGATCCGCGATAGGAATTGGCGATCGACACGCGCTGCCCGAGCGGGATGAAGACGTCGCTGTTGCGGGTCATGACCACGCGGAAGCCGCTTGATTCGAGCACGCGTTTCAACCGCTGCGCCACGTCGAGCGTGAGCGCTTTCTCTCCGATCCGCTGGTAAGGCACGCCGCCTCGATCGTAGCCGCCGTGGCCGGCATCGACCACGATGGTGCGGGATTCAGCCCGCGCCTCGGGGGCGGCAAGGAGAATGGCCAGGGAGAGGAGGCTGAGAAGTGCGGAGAGATTTGGGCGTATCAAAGTGCGTCGCATTTGGGTGCAAAGATTATTCGTCCGCCGGCGGATCGGCGGGCCGGGTCGAAAGTTTCGGCGCGGTTTTATCGGTGGCGGACGCGGGTTGATCGCGCAGGCCACCTCTCACGGCGATAGCCCCATCAGCAGCCCGCTGCAAACGGGGACGGGATTTTGTTTCCATGAAAGTAGAGCGCGCGAGCAAATTTCCATTCAATCCGATCCGCGAATAAGCCCAAGCCCGGGGCGCCGCGCAATGGAGAACGTGGAGTTCATTCCCGCGATCGAGCTCGGCCTGCGGTTCGTCGAAAGCGATGACGCGGCCGAGCGGGAAAGTGTTGTAGACCGCGCCCGTGCTCTTGTCCTCCACGCGCACGTAGAGGGTGGTGTGATCGGGGAAGCGGTTGGAGAGAAGGGAGAAAGTGCGCGTTTCGCCGGCGCCGGGTTGACCTTCCGGGACACCGACCGTGCGCTGCCAGATGGGGCGCGCATCACCGACTTGGAAGACGCGCGTTTGTGAATAGAAAAACTTGTTCAAGTCCGCGAAAAAAACGTGCGCGCGCACGTGGTAGGGGCCGAGTTCGTTTACGGAAAAACGCGGCGTGAGGTTGACCTTCCGCGTCACGGTTTGCCCGGCTTCGATGCGGAGCGGCGCCTCGTTATCCGAGCGAATGGGGGCGACGACGCGACCTTCCCTGGCACTGACTTCAAAGCCGAACCAGCTCTGCCCGTTTTCATCGCGGAGATCAATGTCGCGTCCGGCCAGATTGGTGATGCGGACGGTGGCGATGACCGGTTCGTAGGCGACGTATTGCAGGCGTTTGAATTTCAGCTCCACCTGGATTTGCGCATGTGCCGCCGAGGCCGTGAGGCAAAGCAGGCAAAGAAAAATGACCGGCAGACGCATGGAGCGCTAAGAATAACGCAACTCCCGGGAGAAGAAAGTAAACGCCGCTGGAGGCGCTCAGCGGCGGCCCAAGATGCCCCAACGGCCAGGTTTGGTTTCCGGCGCGGGAACGGGCGACGGGTTTTGGCTTGGGGTATCGCTGGCGCCGCCGACGGCCTGGCCTTTGCGGCGCGCGACTGCCGCAATGATGGCTTCGTGCCATTCCGTCTTGATGGTGTGAACCGGCGCGCGCACCGAGTAATCGTAGGCAAACTCGATCGCTTCCCACGGCGCGATTTCATAGAGCGCATCCGCGCCGCGCGCCGGGCCGCGCTCGGCGTGCACGATCCGCCCGCTGAGCAAATAGACGACCGCCGTGCGCGAACCTTTGACCAGCTGCACCGCGCCGCTCCGTTCGCTCAAACAACACATCTGCAGAACATCGAGCGCGTGAAATAAATCCATCCCCGTCTGCCGGTGCTCTTCGGCTTGCGCGATCGCTTGCAGCAAACGCTCGCCATCGATCGGCTCTGGGAAAATTTTCGTCCCGGGAATGTCGAGCCGTTGGGCATCGGCGGCGTAATCGGGGAGGAACATCGTCTGCAGACCGGCGAAGGTTTCGCTGAGCGTGCCGGCGAGGGAGAGGCCGTTGATGCCTTCGCCTTGCAGCTGGGTGATGAGGACCGAACACCGTGGCACGCCCCGCGCCCAATCGAGCGCCGCGCGATCCGAGTTGGCGAAGCCGCAGAGATGCTCCGTGTATTCCTTCACCATCTCGACCAGTGGCTCACCGACCTCAGCGTCGTGGTGGACGATGAGCAGTTGCATCAGGGCGTGGTCAGGCTGAGCGGCGGCGGATAGAGATTGAGGAGCTTGGTCGGCTCCGCGCGCACGTCCTGGAGTTGCTCGTTGTAATAAACGCGCACCTGGTAGCCGGCATATTTGCGTTTGCCGGGATCGGCCGGCGGAGTCTTTTTCGCGGTGGTCGCTTTGCGGTTTCCGATTGGCGGCGTGACGGCGGCGGCGGCTTCTGTCAGTGCCGCTTCGGTGGAGAGCGCGCCGCTCTTCAGCCGCACGTAACCGACGGCAAGGATCTCCGGGTTGGTGTTCTTCCAATCGTGATCCGGCGTCAGCCATTCATAGTTAACTTCCGCATCGGTCAGAGCCACTTTGTTGTTCTCGACCGTGTCGTAGAAGTAGACCTGAATTTTCACTTTTGTGTGATCGATGATCGTGTTCGGCCGCACTTTCACCGCCACGCGCAGGGTCAGGTTTGTCTCCGCATCGGCGTCGGGATTTTCCGCTACGCTCGTTTCGGTGATGCCGAAAGTGGAGCCGTCGGGAATGCCCTCGGGATTGCTCCGCATCGATCCCGCATCGAGCGGCGAGACACCAGCAAAACCAGGGCCCGTCGAAGCGGCAGAAGCCGGAGCAGCGGCAGGCCCGACCTTCAATTTCATATCGGCCAGCTCGTAAAGCGGGCCGACGGCCGGGCCGAGCTCCTGGATTTTCCGCCAGGTTTCATTCGAGCGCTCGAAGAGCTGCATCGACTCGTAAATCAGCGCCATCTCCGCGAGCACGTTGGCGTTCGTCGGCTCTTTCTCCGCCGCGTCATGCAAGCGAGCGAGCGCGTTGGTGGTGTCGCCCCGGTCGCGCAATGCGGCTGCTTCTCGGAGCAGAACATCGGAGGCGGAAGGCGCGGCGTTTCCAGCCACAGCGGCGGGGCGACTGGCGGTGGCGGGATTTATTATGGCGCCAGACGAACTGCTGGAAGACAGAGTAGTGGAAGCAGGAGCAACAGCCTGCCGTTGACTGCGAGCGCGCTCGGCAAAGTGCAGGCCGACCCCACCCAACTCCGCCAAGCCCACAATAATGGCGGCGATGACGGCAATCTTGAAGGCTTTATCGGGCCGGCCGGGCGAAGTGAACGTAGTCGCTCGCATGATGCTTGATCTTGACTCTCTAAACGTGCTCCGCCCGGGGTGCAAACTCGCGCGCCCGGTCAAACCTCTTAGCGCGAAATATCGGTTTGGCTGAGAAGCTTAAACCCTTCACCGAGCAGAACGGAGGAAGCGCATTCGGTATCATCCACATGCAGGGCGAGGGCGGCGAAACCGCGCGGACGGGTCAGGAGCGGATAGCTAAAATGCACATTCACTTCCGCCATCAGGAGACTGGCGAGCAGTTTGGCCAGTTGACCGGCGACCTCTTTTAACTCCACCACCACCATCTGGCAAACCCCGAACGCAACATCGTGTTCGCTGAATAAATTCTCCACCAAATCTGGATCGCTCACGATGATGCGCGCGATGGCCGAATCGGTGGATTCCGAAATGCTGAGCCCGACGACATCGGCGTGGTTGGCATTGAGGAGTTTCACGACATCGAGCATCGCTCCCACCTTGTTCGGGAGGAATATTGAAAACTGCCGCACGAGCGGGCCGCCTATTTTGGATGTGGTTTCGGGCAGGTCGATGGGCATGTCGGAGGAAATTGGGTGGCGGAGCGGCTCTGGGCGGCGCTCGCGTGAGCGCGCACTATGTCACCGGGCTGCTTTTCTTGGCAAACGGTTTCCTCGGGACACGCTGATGAATTGACGCGGCCGGGGACAGTTTGGAGAGGCGACGGAGCAAAGCCCGGCAGTCGGGCTCCGATGTCCTCGGGCGAGCAATGTTACACGTGGAATTTGCTGCCCAAGACAAAAAGGCCCGCGCAGCCCACGGTCATCAGCACAAAGGTTCCACCGCTTTCAGGCACCGCGATCGGTGCGTTGTGCATCACGACCCGTCCGAAAAGGTTTCCGGACGAAGGATCGCCGCCGCCGCTGGGATTGAAATCGATTGTGCCAAAACTCTCCCCGCCGCCGAACGAAAAGATCTGCGCCGGGTTATCGAAGTTAAACTGAAAACTTCCCCTTTCACCGAGCGTGACGACGCCGCTGAGGAGTGCACTAAATGACGAGGCGGCCCCCCCGGGAAAACCGCTGAGGGAGAAATTAACGACGAATTGGAAGTCCTGAGACGTTTGCGACGACCGTTCGCTCGGCCAGCCATCGGCAAAGCTAAAGGTGCCGATGAGAAAGTTGGTTGATTGATTTGTGAAGGTTCCGTTGAAAGGGACTGAGCTGAATTCCAGGCCGGATTTCGGCTCTTTGAGCCCGCCGGAGGTATTCCCGTTGAGCGTGATGGTTGTTGCCCCGGCCAAGGAGGCGCTAACCAGGGTCACCGCCATTGAAAGAAGTGAGATTGTTCGATTCATTTAGAGAGGAGGGAACGTCAGCGAATTTCTTATCCAATCCTGAGAAAATATCAGCGAAGATGTCAATGTAACTTTCCCAAAATTATGGAATTACATTAAATTTAGGGGACAATCCCTTAGGATCGCGACGCCAGTCGCGTAGGAGGCCTCCTCGTGGGCGCGAAGTTCGGCGAGTCTAACGAGGCGACCCGACAGGCCCGGACTGCCGAAACTGTTTCTCGGCCAAGTCCGGCATGCCGACGTTGCGCAGCCGTTGGCCGAGCATCCAATGATAGAGGGGGTCGTTTGGGGTGACCCGGTCAGCCTGGCGCTCGTGCGCTTCTGCTTCGGCGAGCCGCCCGAACGAACGCTCCGCGCCGGCCAATTGGTAATTGATCAGGGCGACGTTGGGATTGCGTTGTGCTGCATCGCTCCAGACGCTGATCGCTTCCTCCTTCCGGCCTTCCCGCCAGAGCGATTCGCCTTTTTCTTGGCGAGCCAGAATGAGATCGGGCCGCTCAGCGAGAGCCGCGTCCAGGCTCATACGGGCGGCTTCGAAACGGCCGAGTCGGTTCAGGATTGAGCCGCGATAATAAAGGCTGAGCGCTTTCGCTTCTTCCTTTTGGCCCGCAGCGGCGCGGCCGAGCAAATCGATCGCGCGCTCCGCGTCGCCGGAGAGATAGTCGAGCCAAGCCAGCTTCGAGAGCGTGTCACTGTTTTCAAAAAATCCCGCGGCAGCGGAGCGTAGATCACTTCGGCCAGTGGCCACGTTTTCTTGATCGGCCGGACTCAGCCAGGGCTGGGGATCGAGCTGCGCGAGCGCCAGTTCATCGGGGATGCGCAGACGCCCAAACGCCCGGTTGCCAGCATACTCATGGTAGCGAATCCAGCCGCAGTGGGCGTTGAGCCCGATCCAAAGGACGGCCGCAACGAGAAACCCCCAACCGGTGCCTTGGAGACGGCCGGCGGATTTGAGATGAAAACGGTGGAAGTAGACTTCGCGCGCGGCGAGCAGGCGCCAAGTTTTCAGAACCAGGAAGGTCGTGACCGCCGCGCAGCCGAGCGCCATCAAGAAGGGCACCAATCCATAGACGCCACGCACCGCGAGAAAGCTGCCGAGAAAAACGAGGCCGCCGGCAATTTCCTCCGGCCAGGTGAGGGAGTAGTTGCGTGTGATTTTCTTGGCCTTGGCCTTCGCGCCGGAGACGGCCACGGTCGGCTTTCCCCAACCGTAGTAGAGCGCGTCGTTCGGACAGACGCTGATGCAATCCATGCATTTCATGCAGCCCGGATCGACCACCATGCCGAAGTGTTTCACCTCTGCGTGCACGAGCACGTTTGAGGTGCAGACGGCGGTGCAATGGCCACATTGATTGCAGGCGTCAGTGACGCGGATTTTGGCCGGGGCCAACTTATCGGCCAGGACGAAGAAACCGCCATAGGGGCAGGCGTAGGTGCAAAATCCCTTCATCCCGAGGAAATAGACGGTCACGAATCCGCAGATGAAGAGGAACGGAATCGCGACGGCGACGGACGGAAAAGTGGCCCAGAATTTCTCCGTGACGAGATGGTTGGTGAACGCGGGAATGATCGGCCCTGGTGTTGTGTCGAAAAACGCTCGGTGGAACGTGGGCCAGACAAACATGTAGAGCGCCGCGACCAGCGGCACATAAATCAAGAGGCGCGAACGGAAGGGCTTCGGCGTGATCCCGATTTTCTTCAGCAGCCAGGCGCAGGCGTCCTGCAGGGCGAGGATATGGCAGCCCCAACCGCAAACAAAGCGGCCGAAAATCATCGTGCCCAAAATCGCGAGGGCGAAGAAAATAAACCCGGCGTTGATCGCTCCCCGCTGGAGGGTATGCATCGTCTCCGAAGGCTCAATGGGGGAGACGGTCCGGCCCATAATCCACCATTGGATGATGTGCGCCACCATGAGCAGATTGACGAGCAGCAGAACCGCGCCCCTCCACGGCGCGACCTTCGATTTGCCAATCGCTCCAGGCGTCTGCAGCGCGGGCTGCTGGAGTGGGAGCCGTTTTCCGCGCGGCTTCAACAGGCTCGTTGTCTGACAACCAGTTTTCACAAATTTAGCGACTTTTTCGGCGGATAAGCGCCCGGTGTAACCAGCAGAAAATCAACGCTTTTTCTGGGGATAATTAATTGTGTTGCCTCTTTCATCCAAAGCCTTATATACCATCGCTCCTCCGGAGTTGCGGCAGCGTTCGTCCCCTAGCGACCACTTCAAACCGCATCCCCTCAACCCCAATCGTAAGGCTACATGAAAAAAATCATTACTCATCTCACGCTTCCGTTGCTGGCGCTGTTTTGTGTCACGGCAGCGAGTTCCGAAGCCCAAAATCAGAAACGCGGCGCGACGGCTGCGGACGGCACTCTGGAAACCTTCATCGTCGCGAGTGGCACCGTCACCATGGATCTGGATATGCCACGCGTCGGTGGCGAACCTACCAAGGATTCCGCCACGCAGACGCTCCGTTTTCAGGCAGCGGAAAATTCGTTCCTTCCCATCCTGGTCTTGAACCGCGAATTGCGCGGCTCCAAGCCTGGATCAATTAACTTGATTCCGGGGAACGCTATCAAGCTCCCGGAAACGCTGCACAATTCGTTCAATAATCTCGTGATCGCCAAAGGCGAGGCCGACGCGAACTACGATCTCTCCGTGCGCGACGAAAAAACCGGCTTCGTCTTTTTCAACATCGAAGGCCATAACTACGATTACGACGCCAGTCAGCGCACTCTGCAGGTGAGCGGCGGCCGATTGCTGCTCTCGGAAGAATTCGCCCAGAGCCTGGGCCGCAAGGCGGATGCGAACGCTATCGTGGGAAATATTTCCATCGCGGCCAACCTGCGGCTGATCGAAGTGGAAAACGTGGTGAATGGCGAAGTGAAATCGGCCGTCCTCCCCGCGAACGGAGCGCGGGGCGAAGTGGGCACCACTCCCGGGCCGGACGTGATCGTGGGAGACATCATCGGTGTCGAACAGGCGCAGTCCACGACCGTGAACGGATATGTTGGCCTCGGGGTGGGCACCACTTCGTGCAACGCTGGCGTGGTCAACCTGAATTGGTTTGCGATGCCACAAACCGATCACCCAGTGATTCCGCAGAATCTTTATCGGATGAGCGGCGGTGCAGGAAATAACGACCGCTTTGAGCAGATCGGGCAATCCTGGATGAAGCACGCGTTTACCGCTCTGACTCAGAACGTCTGCAACTTGGGCTGCAACGGGACTGGCGGCAGCCAGCTCGGTTCCGGTTGTTCTGACCCCTATGTGGCGAGCCTCAATTACAGTCAGACTGGTATCGGCTCGCGCGCGTGGGTGAATCCCTTTACGGGCGTTTTTCCCAGCACAGCGCGGGACCACACCGGGCATACGCACAATGCCGTATCGCACCGTTTGCTCGTGGCGGTTAATGATCTCCTGCCGGCGAATAACCCGGGAGCCACTTACTTCGCCGAAGGGCAATATGTGACCGCGCACGAGTATGCCTGGTGCAATTCCCACCCGGGCGAGTGCAATATGTATAACAACGCCTCCTACCGGCAGTACACGGTGAGCGGCACAGGCACGCCGTTTTCCTTCAGCCCAGCTGCTGCCACGCAACGCACGAAGCCAGCGATCAATGCCTGGACGGGCGCAAGCTTCAATCAGATTGAACCCGCGCCGGGGACCGATGGGATCGGAACGATCGCTTATAAGGTAACCAACCCTTCGCCCGGCGTGTGGCACTACGAATACGCCATCTATAACCAGAACATCGATCGCGCGATTCAATCCTTCCGCGTTCCGCTGGGCTGTGGCGTCACGATCAGTAATCTCGGTTTCCGCTCGCCCCTGAACGAACCCGGCAGCGCCAACGACGGTACCGTCAGCAGCGCCGGCATCAGCAACACGCCGTGGACCGTCGATCAGACGTCATCGGCTATCACGTGGGGCAGCGAGACCTTCGCCGCAAATCCGAACGCGAACGCGTTGCGCTGGGGCACGATGTTCAATTTCCGCTTCGATTCCGATCGCCCGCCCACCACCTCCAGCGCCACCATTGGTTTCTTCAAGACCGGCGCTCCCATCAATGTGCAAATCCAGTCACCGACCCCGTGCACGCCACTGGCAGTGGCTTCCGCGGTCTCGCGCAAGACTCACACTGGCGTCGGCGTTTTCGACATTGATCTCACGAATGGGTCGGGCGTGGAATCACGCGCTGGCGATGTTTCGATGGTCGTCACCTTCAGCAACAACGTCGTCAGCGGGAACGCGGCTGTCATGGCTGGCTCCGCCACCGTCGGCGCCCCGACGTTCAGTGGACGCACCATGACGATCAATCTTTCCGGCGTGACCGATCAGCAGAAAATAACCGTTGCCTTGAGCAATGTGACCGATGAATTCTCGCAGACGATCGCGAACATGAACGTCAGCGTGAGCATGCTGCTCGGCGATGTGAATAGCAGCAAGTCTGTCACTTCGAGTGACGTGGGGCAGTCCAAACTCACGGTCGGTGCGCCTCTTGATGCCAACAACTTCCGCGCTGACGTCAATACCAGCGGCGGAATCAACACCACAGACATCGGGCAAATCAAGGCCGCTGTCGGCCACACCGCTCCGTAACGGCGCTTTCCGAAGGATAACAAACGTCGCCATCACCGCGCCAAAGCGCGGGGTGGCGACGTTTTTGCGTTTGGCGGCTGAGCGAACGAGATAGGTCGGGATGCGCTTGTTTCCGACCGAAAAAATTTGGTGTCGCGCGCTGCTGGTCGCCTTCTTTCTCTTTCTCGGGACGCGGCTTCTCACCCTGACGGCATTTCCCATTTTCAACGATGAAGCCAATTCGGTGCAATACGCCCAAGCCATCCACGATGACTGGGCGCACCAAAAGTTCATCTCCATGAACGGCACTTTCCATGATTGGAAGCCGCCGCTCCAGTATTGGATCGCCGCGCCCTTTATTTCTTTGGGCAATGATCCGCTAGTGGCGGGGCGGATGGTGTCGTTGCTCGTTTCAATCTGCGGACTTTTCGGTTTCTACGCTTTCACAAACGAGCTTTTCGGCGAGCGGGAAGGAGTGCTGGCGGCGTTTCTCTACCTCCTCTGTCCCTCAGTGCTTTTCTATAACAACCAATTCATCGCCGAGACGTTTCTTTTTTCGACCGCGCCGCTCTTCTACTGGACGGTTCTGCGCGCGCTGCGACCAACGGCCTGGCGCTGGGGCTGGAGTTTCCTGGCCATTGTCCTCGGGACAGCAACCGGGCGTGGTCCTGACCGATCCGCAATGGGGAAATCCTCGGACAGGAATCGAGGTTTACGCGAAGCGTTTTCCGAATCTTGCGCTCTTACCCATCACAAGAGAACGATTGAGCAAGGCTACGCAGCCAAATCAGGCACGAACGGAAACAGCAGTCCGGCTGGCAATTTTCTCGGCCGACGCTTCAGGAGATCGTCTTCAGTGGCAGGAAATCGTCTCACGCCAGCTGTGTGCTGAACGCGTGGAAGTGAAAGGGTATCCGGGGCAGACGCCCATCATCGTGTGTCGCTTTTGAAGCGAACGGGCTAAACGCTTCAACCTGTTCAAATCGCTCTTTCCGTTTAGAGTTCGCCCGCGATGGACGAAGAGAATGAATTGATCGCACTCCGGCGGCAGAAATTGGAGGCACTGCATACGCGCGGCGTTAGTGCGTTCGGCGCGGCTTTTTTGACTTCCGGAAACATTGCGGAGGTGCGGGAAAAATTTACCGAAGGCGCAACCTTGCGCGTGGCCGGTCGCATGACCGCCCACCGCGACATGGGCAAGAGCCACTTCGTCGATCTGCGAGATTCCACCGGTCGCATCCAGATTTACGTGCAAGCGAAGGAACTCGGGGCAGAGCCGATGGCGACTTTCGCCCTGCTCGACTTGGGGGACTTCATCGGTGTGGAGGGCGCGTGTTTCCTAACCAAAACCGGGGAGCCGACGTTAAAGGTGTCATCGCTCCACGTTCTCTCGAAAGCTCTTCGTCCTCTGCCCGAAAAATGGCATGGCCTGCAGGACGTGGAGGCGCGCTATCGGCAGCGCTATCTCGATTTGCTCACGAACGATCATTCGCGAGCTGTGTTTGAAAAGCGCATTCTGATCATGCGCCAGATTCGCCGTTTCCTCGAGGAGCGCGGGTTCCTCGAAGTGGAGACGCCGATGCTGCAGGCGGTGGCGGGGGGCGCGGCGGCCGAGCCCTTCCGCACGCACCACAATGCGCTCGGGCTCGATCTTTCTTTGCGCATCGCTCCCGAACTGTATTTGAAACGGCTGCTTGTCGGCGGTTTCAACAAGGTCTTCGAGTTGAATCGCAACTTCCGCAACGAAGGCATCTCGCGCCGGCACAATCCCGAATTCACCATGCTGGAAGCGTATTGGGCCTACACCGATTTCGAGTTGATCGCCGATCTGGTGGAGGAGTTGATCTGCCACCTCGCGATGGAGGTGGGCGGAACGCTGCAAATCGAGCATCGGAATCAAGAGCAGGAAGTTACGCGCACGCTCAACCTGGCCCGCCCTTGGCGGCGCGCGCGTTACCGCGATTTGATCCGCGAGATTGATCCGGAGTGGTTCGACTATACGAGCGAGCAGCGTCGGGCGAAATGCGTCGAGCTGGGCGTGGAGATTAATCCGCGCATGGCCGACTACGAAGTCACGCAGCAGGTATTCGAGAAATTGATCGAAGAAAAGACCTTCGATCCGCTTTTCGTCACCCATTGCCCGAAAGAATTGGTGCCGCTGGCGAAGCAAAATCCGGAGGACGATTCACTGGTGGACGTCTATGAGTTGATCATCAACGGCCAGGAAATCTCCCCCGGTTATTCCGAGCTGAATGATCCCATCGTGCAACGCCGCCGCCTCCTTGAACAAGCGGGCGAAGAGACCCAAAAGCTAGACGAGGAATTCCTCCTCGCTCTCGAGCACGGCATGCCGCCCGCGGGCGGGTTCGGCCTCGGGATCGACCGGCTGACGATGCTCCTGACCGGCGCGGAGAGTATCCGCGACGTTATTCTGTTTCCGTTGCTTCGACCGAGACGCGATTGAGCCCGCGAAGGCGGAGCGAGTTTAGCGCCCGGAAATCGAGATCGACGGATCGAGCGCGGACAACGCTCCGCCAACACTCTGCCGGCCGGTGCTGAGCAGCTCTCGCTGGGAGTAGATGCGGAGATTGTAGGGCGTCGTCGTTCCGATCGATTTCACTTTGATCTTCTGCGGGATGTTGGATCCCGTCACCATCACGTAGCGCTCCTCTTCGTTCTGATCGAGTGCGCGCTTGGCGTTTCGACTGGCGCGCGGATCAGCCTGCGCCATGGGAGCCAGCAGTATCGCTCCGAATAGCGCGAGCAGGATTAGCTTCGCAAAACTGGAAGTTTTCATGCGGAAAATATCCGACCGCGCCTCTGTGGGCGCAACTGCGGACGGGCCATGGAGATTTCGCCCAACCCGGTTGCAAGCGATACGCGGAACGCGAAAGTGCGCCGTGAAAAAATCGAAGAGTATGCGCCGCGATAATGTCTCACCGTTCCGAGATAAGCTCTGGGATCTGTTTCGGGAGCTGGCCAAGGGGATGGACGGTGCGGACGTGGTGGTCGCGCTGAAGCAAGCGGGCGAAGAAATCTGGGCCGTGGGAATCGACGAGACCTACGGCAGCATGAGTAATGAGGCGCAGCACGACGAGCCGGTGGGCAACGCGTTTGATATCACCTGGCTGACCGTCGTTTGCATCAAGCTCAAAGAGATTAAGCAGGGCGGGAAGCCGAAGGTCCGCATTCAAGCCTGAACGGGCGGCGCGGCCGGGCCTTTGCTTTAAACGTCTTCTTCGAGCTCGGCGATGAGATCACGCAGCTCCGCGGATTCAATTGGTTTGCCGACGACTTCGTCCACTTCCAATTCCTCGTAGGTGCCGATGTTTTCCGGGGAGAGGTGACCCGACAACACGACGATCTTGCCCGTGTAATCGCGTTCCCGAAGTTTCCGCACCAACTCAAGGCCGCCACTGCGCGGCATTCGATGATCGGTGATGACGACATCGAATTGTTGTGTTTCCGCCAGGCGAAGAGCTTCCTGTCCGTTCTCCGCGGTGACCACTTTGCGGTGCGGTTTTTCCAACGCGAAGGCGATCGACTCACCAATAATGGGTTCGTCATCGACCACTAAAATCCGAAGCCTTTTTTTCACAGGATTCCAAGGAGAAGCAAACGCCGGGCCTAATCGGGAAAAGAGAACCCTCGCGCGCGGGGGCCCTCAGGATCGCGGCGTGCGATCAGGCGCGGGTGTGCTATTTTTGGCCCAATGGAAACGCCACAGATTACTGCCTACTTGAAGACGCAATGCGGTTGGAGCGCGGGAGTGCGCGCCGTGCTCGCGAAATACAACCTCCCCTTCACTGAAAAAGACATCATCCAAAATCCAGCGTTTCGCTGGGAAATGGAGACGAAGAGCGGCCAGCCGCTGTCGCCCTGTGTAGAAGTGAACGGCGAGATGCTGCCCGATGTGAGCGGCGAAGAGGTGGAGGCGTATTTGGTTTCGCATCAGCTCGTGCAGCAAAACAATGTCGAGCCCGCGGTGCCGATCAACGCGCCTTGCCCGACCGAGCAGCACGAGAGCCCGGTGCGGATGCGCTTTTAGTAGAACGCGACCTGCTTTCGGTGAAACGCAGGTTTTGAGCGTTTGCCACTGACGCTCCTCTACGGATGAAACTCTTTGCGCGTCGCGTTTCGGCCAAGGGCGGCGTGGGCCGCAAACGCAAACCGCGTTGGGGAATTCGCTTTGTCCTCGGCGGGATCGTCGCGCTCGTCGTCGCGGCCGGCTTCGGGCTGATTACGTTTTACGCCATTTGGGCGCAGACCTTCGATATTAAGAAGGTCGGCCAGATGCCAGAGCGGAACACCGTCTTCGATGTCGATGGCAAAATCTACAGCCGGCTGGCGGGGGCGAACCGGCTCATCGTGCCGTTCAGCGAAGTGTCGCCGCTCTTCATTGAGGCCTTGCTCGCGCGCGAGGATACGCGCTTTTACCGGCACGGCGGGATGGATGCGCGCGGGCTTTTACGCGCGATCTATCGCAATATTTCCAGCGGTTCCGTCAAAGAAGGCGCGAGCACGATTACACAGCAGTTGGCGCGCAATAGCCTTCCGCTGGGTGGCCGTAATCTCCGCCGCAAAATGCTGGAGGCGATGGTGGCGCTGCGGATTGAGCGCGAATTTACCAAGGAGCAAATCCTTGAGCTGTATGTGAACCGGATCTACTTCGGCTCCGGCTGTTATGGAGTCGAGACGG
This sequence comes from uncultured Verrucomicrobiae bacterium, assembly GCA_963788065.1. Taxonomy (GTDB): domain Bacteria; phylum Verrucomicrobiota; class Verrucomicrobiia; order Chthoniobacterales; family UBA10450; genus JACCTI01. The sequence goes on along the minus strand of CAWBFF010000003.1, from coordinate 281,532 downwards.
CGTCGCAAGCCTACTTTGGCAAGAGCGCTTCCCAGCTGAACCTTTCCGAAGCGGCCATTTTGGCAGGATTAATCCGCAGTCCGAATCGATTCTCGCCCCTGAAAAACCCTGAAGGCGCTGCGCTACAGCGCAACGCGGTCCTCGATCGTCTCCTGGAGTTGAAGAAAATCAGCACGGCGCAAGCGCAGGAAGCACGCGCTGCGCGGGTGGCGTCGAATCCGAAACGGCTTCCGCAAATCCAGGAAAACTACGCGATGGACGCGGTGCAGCGAGACTTGAACCTCCTCCTTACCCCCGAGCAGATCGATTTCGGCGGCCTCTACATTTACACCACCCTCGATCCGATGGTGCAAACTGCGGCGACGAAAGCGCTCGAATCGCACCTCAGCAAAGTGGAGCGGCAATCGAATTTTCGCCACCCGACCAAGTCCAGTTACCGCGCACCAGCAGAGGGCGACGATGGCGCGATGCCGTATCTCCAGGGCGCGGTGGTCGTGATCGATAATGCGAGCGGCGGCATTCGGGCGCTTGTTGGCGGGCGCGATTTTTCTGAGAGTAAATTCAACCGCGCCATCGCGCCGGCTAATCGCCAGGTCGGCTCTGCCTTCAAGCCCTTCGTCTATGCGCTCGCGTTCACCCACGGAATGCTCCCCGTCACCGCAATTGACGATGGCCCGATCCAGCCGGGCGAAATTCCGGAAGCGGGCAATTGGAGCCCGGGCAACTCTGACGGCGCCTACAACGGAATCCAGCTCGCGTCCTACGGGCTCATCCATTCCCGGAACACGATGAGTGTGCGGGTGGGCGCATTGGCCGGGGCGGCAGACGTGCAAAAAGAAGCCGCCTCGCTCGGGCTGGGCAGCATCCCACAGGGCGCCGCTATCTACATCGGCTCGTTCGAGAGCAACCTGAAGGATGTCACCTCAGCCTACTCCGTTTTTCCAAACGCTGGGACGCGCAAGCAATCCTACATCATCGAACGAATCGACGACCCGGATCACAATCCAATCTATCGCGCAGCCCACGTCGCGACGCAGGCGGTGGACCCGAGCGCGGCCTGGATGACCTCGCAGTTGCTGGAGAAAGTGATGACCGAAGGGACGGCGGAGCGCTCGCAATCGCTCGGGTTCAAGGGCGTGCCCGCGGCAGGTAAGACCGGCACCACGAACGACTACAAGGACGCGTGGTTCGTCGGTTACACCACGGCGCTGACCTGCGGTGTTTGGGTGGGTTTTGATCAACCGCAGACCATTATGTCGCGCGGTTACGGCTCAGCCTTGGCGCTCCCGGTTTGGACGAGCACAATGTCGAAAGCCTCGGAGCGCTACCCAGCGCAGCCGTTCCAACCGACCGTGCCGCTGGCGCGGGCTCGGGTTTGCAGCGAATCCAGCCAACTCGCGACGAACCAATGCATCGCCGCGGGCACCGGCTATGACGTGACGCTGCCGGCCGACAAGGTGCCGACCGGGGCTTGTCAAATCCACGGCGGTTTACAAACAGAACTGGCCCAACGCCTGGAAGACGCTGGGGAAAAGGCTCAAGCCTTGCCGAATCGAATTTTCCAATCGTTCCGCAAATTTTTCGGCCGGAAGTAACCGGTTCGCGCCTGCACGGCGCCGCGCCCGAGGGTTAAGTCGGCGCGGCGCCGTCGGCAAACGTAATTTACTCGGAGGAAGACGAGAGCAGCTTGCGCCGCGAGCGCCATCGGCCAGACGGCGAGGCCGACCATGATGCCGAAGAGCGCTCCCTCGAAACGCGATTCGCGATCGGCTTCCGAGGCAAAAAATGCCTGGCTCAAGGTGTGGAACGCCGGGTGCAACGGTTGCTGAACGCCGGGATGGAACGGAGCCGTGCCGCCCTGAAGGGCGGAGGATTGGAAACTCCAATCCGTGACGGGCCGTTGACTGGTCTGACGAGCGAGCGGACGCAAAGCGTCGCTCAGCCGGCTGGGCCGGCTAGTTTCGAATGTAGGTTTCATGTCTCTTCGCGCACAGATTTCGAGCCCTGTGCAATTTTCAGCTGCGGCGGTGAAGCCAGCAGCCAGCTATCTAAACTGCGGAACTCCTCGAAGAGCCCCGTGGCCGACTTTGATGTCGATAGCTATTGAGACTGAATAATCAGCGCCCTTCACGAGGAAGCCTAGCGCTCATCAACACAAGCCCAACAAGCTTTAGCCAGTGAGAATATCAGCAGTTGCCATGCCGGTGTCAAACCGGATAAGGGCCAGCCGTAAAAACCGTCCTCTAGCGGAATCCGCCCCGCACCAGAAAGTCATCGTCCACGTCCCGTTTGGCTGGCTTGGCCTTCTTCTCTTTCTCCCGCCGCGTGGCTATCTTGCGGTTTGTTTTCGAACGGGGAGCTGTCTCCTCTTTCGCGAGCCGGGGGACATTCGTTCCCGTTTGCGGCGCGCGACCACTGCCGACCCTGGTCTTCGGCCGGGGGCTTTTCTCTGCTGCACACGCGGAGAGGAAAGCGCAAATCAGGAGGAGGAGAAGAGGTAGACAAATTTTTTTCATACGCTGAAAAGCAGGCGCCCCGGGGCACTTACGCAACGCAGCCTTCTTAGGCCAAAGGAGCCAGAGCGACAAGCGCGCAGTTTTCCCTGCTTAGCGATTCCCGATATGGATGGCGCCTTTGTTCACGGCGAGAGCGGCTTCCTTGACTGCTTCGCTATGGGTCGGGTGCGAGTGGACGGTGCGGCCGAGATCTTCCGCGCTGCCGCCGAACTCCATTACCGCCACGCATTCGGCCATCAAATCGGAGGCGACATGCGAGATAATGTGCGCGCCGATAATCCGGTCGGTCTTCGCATCGGCGACAAACTTAACGAAGCCCGTAGCGTCGTCGGCCGCCAGCGCGCGGCCGTTGGCGGCGAAAGGGAACTTCCCGACGCGGACGTCCATGCCTTTTTCTTTGGCAAAATCTTCCGTGATCCCGGCCCCGGCGGCCTCAGGGTTGGTGTAAATGATGCCTGGGATGACATCGTAGTTCACATGGCCGGCGTGGCCGGCGATCATCTCGACGCAGGCGACGCCTTCTTCTTCGGCTTTATGCGCCAGCATCGGTCCGGCAATGACATCGCCGATGGCGTAGATGCCCTCGACACTGGTTCGGAAATGCTGGTCCACTTTGATACGCTTCCGCTCGTCGAGCGCCACGCCCACGGTGTCGGCACCCACGCCTTCCGCATAAGCGCGGCGGCCGACGGAGACGAGCACCTTGTCGGCGTCGAAGGTCAGTTGCTCGTCGCCTTTCGTGGCTTTGGCGGTGGCGCGGCCGTTTTCGACTTTCACTTCGCTCACCTTGGTCTCGAGATGAAATTTCATTCCCTGCGCGGTGAGAATTTTCTGCAGCGTATTGGCAACTTCGAGATCGAAACCGACAGCGATGCGCGGGAGAAATTCGAGCACGGTGACCTCAGAGCCGAGCCGGCTCCAGACCGAGCCCATCTCGAGTCCGATCGCGCCCGCTCCGATAACGAGGAGCTTTTTCGGCACCTCGGAGAATGAGAGAGCCTCCGTGCTGCTAACGACCGTGGTGCCGTCGAACTTCATGCTCGGCAGCTCCACCGGCACGCTGCCGGTGGCGATAATGATGTGCTTGCCTTCGATCTCCTGCGCGGCGCCCTCCGAGGGCGTAACCGTCACCTTTCCCGGCGCGGTGATTTTCCCCAAGCCCTGAAACGTGCTGACCTTGTTCAACTTCATCAGACCGCGCACACCGCCCGTGAGTTGCTTCACCACCTTGTCCTTGCGCGCCAGCATGGTCTGCAGATCCAGCTCGATGCCGCTGAGCTTGATGCCGTGCTTGGCCGCCTCCTTCTTGGCGAACGAGAAATGATCGCTCGAAGAGAGGAGCGCCTTGCTCGGGATGCAGCCGATGTTCAAACAGGTGCCGCCCAGCTCCTTGTCCTTTTCGATGATCGCGGTGCGAAGGCCGAATTGCGCGGAGCGGATCGCGGCCACGTAGCCGCCGGGGCCGGAGCCGATGATGATGACGTCAAATTTGTCCATAATTGCAGAGAGAAAAGTGGGCGACTAGAAATCGAGAGGCAGCTTGGTCGGGTCCTCGATGCATTCTTTCACCTTGATTAGGAACGTCACCGCCTCTTTGCCATCGACGGCGCGGTGATCGTAGCTGAGCGCGAGATACATCATCGGCCGAATGACAACCTGCCCATCGAGCGCCACCGGGCGCTGCTGAATGGAGTGCATGCCGAGGATGCCGCTCTGCGGCGGATTCAAGATCGGCGTGCTGAGCAACGAGCCGTAAACGCCGCCGTTCGAAACAGTGAAGGCGCCGCCTTGCAGATCCTCGATTTTAATTTTCCCTTCGCGCGCTTTGGTGGCGAACTCTGCGATGTCGCGTTCCAGGTCGGCGAAGCTCTTTTTGTCGGCATCGCGCACTACCGGCACGACCAGCCCGCGCTCCGTTCCGACAGCGACACCGATATCGAAGAAGCGGTTCAGGATAAAATCGTCACCCTCGATCCGCGCATTGATCGCAGGGACGGCGCGGAGCGCTTCGACCGTGGCTTTGATGAAGAAGGACATGAAGCCCAGCTTGAGGTTGTTCTTCTTCGTGAAAGCGTCCTGCGATTTCTTGCGCAGCTCCATTACGGCGGTCATGTCGCACTCGTTAAAAGTGCTGAGGATGGCGGCCGTCTGCTGGGCCATAACCAGCTGAGCCGCGATCTTGCGGCGGAGCGGCGACATGCGTTTGCGCGTGAACCGCTCGTTCTCTGATGACACTGGCGTTTCCGATTGGGTTTCCTCGGGAGCGGCGGCCGGCGTTGGTGGCGCGGATTTTTTATCCTGCGCCGCGGCGAGGACATCGCCTTTCGTTAGGCGCCCGCCTTTGCCGGTCCCCGCGAGGCCGGCGGTTTGGAGTTTCTCTTCCTCGACAATCCGACGGACGGCAGGTGAAAGCACTTCCGCATTGGGTGACTTCTTCTCGCCGCTGACCGGCGCATCTGCGCGGTTCGGGTCCGGTTTGTCCTCGGCCTTTGCGGGCGTCGCGACGGTGGCTGCTGCAGCAGTCGCGGACTCATCGATGATGGCGACGACTTCGCCAATCTTCACCTCCTGCCCTTCAGTCGCGAGAGTCTGCAGGACACCGGCCTGTTCGGCGACGATTTCGGTCGATACCTTGTCCGTCTCGAGAGTGAAGAGCGGGTCGCCCGCCTGCACCTGTTCGCCGTCTTTCTTGTGCCAGACGGACACGATGCCGCTGGAGATGGATTCGCCGACTGCAGGGATTTTGACTTCGATACTCATGGAGGCCCTACAGTATGCGTAAAGCCGGCTCGCGGTCGAACTGAACGTTGTTAGGCCGCTATAAACTCAACGCTTCCCAGATGAGCTGGGCTTGCTCGACCTTGTGCAGCGTCAACGCGCCCACGGCAGGGCTGGCGCTGGCGTTGCGGCCAGCGTAGGCGACCTCGCGGCCGAAAAGCGCGCGCAGGCGCGGCTCGATGAAAGTCCACGCGCCCATGTTTTGCGGTTCTTCCTGGCACCAGATCAAACTCGCATCCTTCGGGAACGCGGCTACGAGCGCAGCCAGCTTCTCTTCGTGCAGCGGATAGAGTTGTTCGATCCGAATCAGGGCCGCTTCGGCGATCTTCTGCGCGTCGCGATGTTTCTGCAGGTCGTAGAAAACTTTGCCGGAACAAAAGACAACGCGCTTGATCTGATCCGCCGTTCCGAGAAGAGGCGCCCCGAGGATTTCCTCGAACATTCCACTGGTGAAATCCTCTGTGCGCGACGTGGCGTGCTCGGCGCGGAGCAGGCTTTTCGGCGTCATGATGATGAGCGGCTTGAAGAACTCGCGCTTCATCTGCCGGCGCAGGACGTGGAAATATTGCGCGGGCGTGGTGAGGTTACAGACCTGGATGTTATCCTCGGCCGCGAGCTGCAGGAAACGCTCGACGCGCCCACTGGAGTGCTCGGGACCCTGGCCTTCGTAACCATGGGGCAGCAGTAGAACGATGCCGCTCGGACGTTGCCATTTCGATTCCGCGGAGACGATAAACTGGTCGATGATGTTTTGCGCGCCGTTCGCGAAATCGCCGAACTGCGCTTCCCACAAGCAGAGCATCTGCGGGAAATCGAGCGAGTAGCCGTAATCGAAGCCGAGCACGGCAGCCTCGGAGAGGAGGCTGTTGTAAATGCAGATGCGCGCCTGTTTCTCCGCGAGATGGAGGAGCGGCACGTAGGGTTCGCCAGTCTCGGCATCATAAACGACCGCGTGCCGATGACTGAACGTGCCGCGGCGGCTATCCTGTCCGGAGAGACGCACGGCCGTGCCTTCGAGGAGGAGGGAACCGAAGGCAAGCGCTTCCGCAAAACCCCAATCATACGGGCCGCCGGTGTCGTGATTTTTTCGGCGCCGATCCAGCACCATCATCTTCACTTTCGGCAAAACCTTGAAGCCCTCGGGCGTGCGGGTCAGGCCAGCGACAATTGTGTTCAAAGTCTCCGCACTGATCGCGGTGGGGGGCGAACCAAAGGAAAAATCCGGCTGGAAAACGGCGGTCGATTCGTTGAACTGCTCCTTCCGATCAGCCGGCTCCGTCGCGTGCGCTTTCACGTCATCGAGCGCGGCTTGCAGCTTCTGCTCGAATTCGCTCTCTAACGCGGCCGCTTCTTCATCGGTTAAGCGGCCGGCCGCGATCAGCTCTTTCTTGTAAAGATTCCGCACGGAAGGGCGGCGATCGATTTTCGCATAGAGATCGGGTTGGGTGAAGGAAGGCTCGTCGCCTTCGTTGTGTCCATAGCGCCGGTAGCAATACATGTCGATCACGACGTCGCGTCCGAATTTCTGCCGAAAATCGAGCGCGAGATCGGTGACGAAAAGCACCGCGAGCGGGTCGTCTCCGTTCACGTGAAAAATCGGAACCTCGATCGTCTTCGCGATATCGGTGGCATACATCGACGAGCGCGCGTCCTCGGGCAGAGTGGTGAACCCGATCTGGTTATTGACCACAATGTGAACGGTGCCGCCGGTGGAATAGCCGGGCAGCTGCGACATGTTTAGCGTCTCGTAAACGATGCCCTGGCCGGCGAAGGCGGCGTCGCCGTGCACGAGGATGGGCACGACCTTGCGCCGATGCTCGGTGTCGCCGCGGATACGTTGGCGCGCGCGGGTCGTGCCTTCCACCACCGGATCGACCGCTTCGAGATGGCTCGGGTTTGCGGCCAGCCGAATCTCCACTTTAGCGCCGGACGAGAGTTCGCGAATGGTGCGATATCCGAGGTGATACTTCACGTCGCCATCGCCGCCGACGAGATTAGGGACGTAGTTTTCCGTGAACTCGGTGAAGATGACGCGGAAGGATTTCTTCAGGAAATTTGCGAGGACATTGAGCCGCCCGCGATGCGCCATGCCCATGCAGATCTCCTCGATGCCGGCCGCGGGGCACTTATGCAGGATGGTGTCGAGGATGACCATGAGCGACTCCGCGCCCTGCAGCGAAAAGCGTTTCTGCCCGACGTAGCGCGTGTGCAGAAAAGTCTCGAATAACTCCGCTTCGAGCAGCGCGCGCAGCAGCGCAATCTGCACCGGCCGCGAAGCGCTGTGCTTGGGCGGGCGCGATTCGAGGCGGTGCCGCACCCAATTGCGGATGCGCGTATTCTGAATGTGCATGAACTCCGCGCCGATCGACTCCGCGTAGATCGACTCAAGCCGCGTGATCATTTCGCGTAGCGGCATGTGCGCGCTATCGAGGAAGAATTTCGAGGAGACCTGGAGGTCCAGATCCTTCTCGCTGAAGCCGAGCTCGCGCAGCGTGAGCAGGGGATTCTGCGGCCGCTTTTCCGCCAGGGGATCCAACTGCGCGATCGTGTGCCCGAGCGTGCGATATGCGTAAACCAGCCCATCCACCCGCGCCGGGAGCGCGCTGACCACGCCGTCACCCCGCGCCGCGGCGGATGTGGCCGCTCCGTTGCGCTTCTCCAGATTGCCGAGCTCGAAGCCCTCGAAGAAAGCCGACCAGCCGGAGTCCACCGCCTCCGGATTCTCCTGCCAGCGGCGGTAGTTTTCCTCGAGGAGAGCGAGGTTGGAACGGGTCGCGAAGGAGGGGCGCATGATGGGAGCCAAGGTGCAATCGCTCCGCGGGAACGGCAAGTTGACAGTGCGAGAGCAGGCTCGTTACTTCCGCTGATGGCTGGCTGTGTGAGGCGATGGCAGACGGGCGCTCTAATCCTTCTTCTTGGATTCGGATCGCCACTGCTCGCGCAAAACGAGCCGGCCTCGGAGCCGACGGTGCTGGCGGTGGCGAAGGTTTTGCCGGCGGTGGTGAACATCAATACTGAGCGCGTGGTCCGGCGGCGGGTGCGTGATCCGTTTGAGGATTTCGCGGCGCAATATTTTGGGAATTACCGAACGCGGCCGCGGGAGATTCAGCAAACGCTGCAGAGCCTGGGCTCGGGCTTCATCGTCGATCCCACGGGTTACATCATCACGAACCAGCATGTGGTGGAACGCGCGGCCGATTTGAAAATCGAAGTCACGTTGAGCGATGGCAAAACGGTCGGCGCCCGTTACATTACCGGGGACGAGAAGAAGGATCTCGCGCTGATCAAGATCGAGGCGAAGGATCCGTTGCCGTTCATCGATCTGAACAATCTCTCGCCGAATCTCCTCGGCCAATCCGTCATCGTGGTCGGAAACGCCCTTGGCTACAGCGGCTCGATCAGCCGCGGCGTGCTCAGCGGGTTGAAGCGCGACATCTCGGTCGGCAATTTTGAATATAAGAATCTGCTGCAAACCGATGCCGCGATTAACCCGGGCAACAGCGGCGGGCCGTTGATCGATCTTTCCGGGCGGCTGATCGGCGTTAGCTCGGCCAAGATGGCGTTCACCCCGCAGGGCGTGCCGGCGCAGGGTCTGGGGTTCGCCATTCCGGGCGACACCGTGCGCGATACGGTGGCGGAGTTTAAGCGCATCGCAGAGAGCCGGCCGACGCCGTCCGCGCCCGATGCGGAGGCGCCGGGCGCGTCCAACGCTGAGCGCTTTTTCGGAATGCAGTTGCAAGATTTGACGCCTGACCTGACCGACGCCCTCGGTCTGCAACCTGGCCGCGGCGTGCTCGTGAGCGCGGTGGAAGCGGGCAGCCCCGCGGAAGAAGTGGGCATCGAGCGCGGGCTGGTAATCTATCGCATCGGGAAATTCGATGTCCGCACGGTGGCGCAGGTGGAGAAGATCCTTTCGCGCGCGCGCAGCGGCGCGCCGGTTGATTTCACTGTCGGAGTGGTGCGAAGCGGCGGACAGTCCCCGCGCGTCGCCCGGGTCACGTTGACCGCGCGTTGAGCGCGGGAAAAATTCTGCAACGCGCAGCGGGTTTGTTTGTCTCAAGGAAATAGTTGGCATGATCAAAGTCGAACACCTCACGAAACGCTATGCCGGCCACACGGCTGTGCAGGACATCAGTTTCGAGGTGGGGAAGGGCGAGATCATGGGCTTCCTCGGTCCGAATGGGGCGGGCAAAAGCACCACGATGCGGATCCTCTCGAGCTTCATGCCCCCTACCTCCGGCCGCGCTTCCATCGCCGGCTACGATATTTTTGAGCAATCGCTGCAAGCGCGCGCGCATCTCGGTTACATGCCGGAGAACGTGCCGCTCTACACCGACATGCGAGTGACGGAATACCTGAATTACCGCGCGGCGTTAAAGGGCGTGCCGCATCGTCGCATCGCGGAGCGGGTGGGGGACGTGAAGGAACTCTGCGGACTGAAAGAGGTGGAGAAAAAACTGATCGGCGCGCTTTCGAAAGGCTTTCGGCAACGCGTCGGCCTGGCCGACGCCCTGGTGCACGAGCCCGATCTTTTGATTCTGGACGAGCCGACGAGCGGACTCGATCCCAACCAGATTCGGCAGGTGCGTGACTTGATCAAGAACCTCGGGAAGCAACACACCATCCTGCTTTCCACTCACATTCTGCCGGAAGTGGAGATGACCTGCAGCCGCGTGATCATCATCAACAAAGGACGGATCGAGGCCTGCGATACGCCGGAGAACTTGTTAGGCGAAATTCGCACCGCGAGCGGCGTGGTCCTGGAAGCGAAGATCGGAAATGATGACGGCGCGGAGCAATTGAAGCAGATTAGCGGAGTGCGCGATGTGACGACGACGGCGACCGAGGGCGATTGGCAGACGTTCGCGCTTCGCGTCGAATCGGGGGCGGATGTGCGCGAGCAAGTATTCCAAATGGCGATGGTGCGGCGCTGGGCGGTGCGGGAACTCTCGCAGCGACGCGCCACGCTCGAAGACGTCTTCGTCGAACTGACGCACGCGGAATGACCACGCCAGGGAGGATCGCATAATGAGGAAGCTCTCGACTCTGCTGGGGCGCGAAGTGCGCAGCTATTTCTACTCGCCCATCGCCTACGTGGTCTTGGTGTTTTTCCTGTTCCTGAGCGGAAGCGATTTCTATTTCCAGCTCTCGTATATGAACGGGAAACCGATTTCCTATTCGGTGCAGGAGGCGTTCTTTAATTCCATTTTCTTCTGGTTCGCCTTCGTCCTGATCTTTCCGCTCATCACGATGCGACTTTTTTCGGAGGAGTTTAAGCTCGGCACGATCGAACCCCTCATGACGGCGCCGGTGCGCGACTGGCAGGTCGTGCTTTCGAAGTTTCTCGGCGCGCTGGTTTTCTACGTTGTGCTCTGGCTGCCGACGTTGCTCTACTTCGCCATTTTCCAGTTCGTAACCAAACAACCGGCGGCGAGTTCGATGGGTGCGTATCTCGGCAGCTATCTAATGCTGCTTTTGCTCGGGATGTTTTACATCTCGATCGGCTGCCTCGCTTCCGTTTTGACGAAGAACCAGATCGTGGCCGCGATCATTTCGTTCTGCATAATCACGCTGCTGTTTTTCCTCGGGCTGGTTTCGTTCGTCCTGCTCGATGTGAGCTCGACCACGCGGCAGTTGCTCGGCTATTTTTCCGCGATCGAGCAGATGGGCACGCTCTCGCGGGGCGAGATCGATACGCGCCCGATGGTTCTCTACGGCAGCATGACGATCGTGATGCTAGCCCTGACCCATCTCGCATTCCAAACCCGGAAGTGGAGGCTCTGACGGATGGCGAACGAGAGCATGCCAACGGAAGCGAACGCGCCGCGGAAGATTCATCGCGTGCGCATCGGCGCGAACTTCATCGTGCAGATCGGGCTCATCCTCTTTCTGGCCGCGATGGTCAATTATCTCGGCTTCCAGCATTACAAGCGCTGGGATCTCTCGCGTGACAAAAAGTATGCGCTTTCCGATAAATCGAGGCGCTTCCTCGAGACCGTGAAAGGCAAGCTGCGCCTGACGGTTTTCTTCGATCCGAACCAGGCCATTTATCAGGACGTGCAGAATTTGCTGACCGAGTATCAGTATGCGGCGCGGAACAAAATCGACGTCGAGTTTATTGATCCGACGCGCAGTCTCTCGCGCGCGAAAGAGCTCTTCGATAAATACAAAGTGGTGAGCGACGAGAGCCTGATCGTGGTCGAGTACCAGACGGGCGCAACAAGACGGTCAAAGCCTCCGAGATGGCGGAGATTGATCAGGGCAACGCGATGTTCGGCGAAGGGCCGCGCGTGTCGGCATTCAAAGGCGAGCAGGCGTTGACGAGCGCGATGATTGATCTGGTGGATGGTCGGAAGAATGCGGTCGGCTATGTCATCGGACATAAAGAGCCGTCGCTGGCCGACGCGCCGGATGCCGTGGGCGCTACGCTCGCGCCGCAGGCGGGCGCGCAGAGTCCGATCTCGGTTTTGAAAACCTTTATCGGCAACGACAACATTCAGTTCCAGGAGTTGAATTTGTTCGAGGTCCCGGCGATTCCGCAGGATTTGAAGGCGATCATGATCGCCGGTCCGCAGTACGATTTCTCCGAGCGGGAGATGAAGTTGTTGCGCGAGTTTTGGGAGAAGCAGGGCCGCATTTTGCTGCTGCTCGATCCAACCGCGCAAACGCCGAACCTGCTCGCCTTTTTGAAGCAACTCGGCGTGACGGTGAACGACGATCGCCTGATGGCGAATGTGAAAACCGGCATTCAGGAAGTGGCGCGCGTGCGCGACGTGGTCGCGCGATTTCTCCCGGGCAACGCGATCACGAAACAACTGGCTGGTGCGCAGGGCGCTTTCCTCGGCGCGACTGCGACGTTGGATCCAGCGGCTCCGCAGCGGACGGCGGCGGACAATGTGCAATTGCAGCCGTTGGCGCAGGCGGAGAAGGGCTACTGGGGCGAGAAGGATTACAATTCGACCGACGAAACCGTGCTGCAATTTACCAAGGGACGCGACCACGACGAGCCGCTCAACATCGCGGTCTCGATCGAAAAAGGCGGCAGCGCCGACGAGCGCGTGCAGGCAAATTCCGCGCGCATGGTGGTGGTGAGCAACGCGACCTTCATCCAGGACAACGCGCTTTCGCAGGGACAGCAGGGCCTCGATTTTGTCGCGAGCAGCCTGAATTGGCTCATGAATCGCGAGCAGCTAATCGGGATCGCGCCGAAGGTGCCGCAGACGCTGACCTTTAATCTGGACGACAAGGCCATGAGCAATCTGCGCTGGCTTATCCTGGTCTTGCTGCCGCTGTTGCCGGCGGTCATTGGCTTCGGGGTCTGGTGGCAGCGGCGCGCCTAGAGGGCGGAGCTTTTTCATGAAGACGAGAACGACGCTGATCTTGCTGGGCATCGTAGTGGCGCTCGCGGTCTGGATAAAATATTTCGAGAGCAAAGGGCCCGGCACCGCGGATGCAAAACGGCAGGCGCAGAACGTTCTCAACTTCGAGCGCGACAAGGTCGACGGCCTGCAAATCCAGAACGGCGACGACACGATCGAGCTGCGGCGCGCGAACGGAAAATGGCGCGTGGAAGCGCCGATCCAGGATCAAGCGGACGGCGCGATGGTGGAGCGCTTATTGAGTGATTTGGAGACTTGGCAGAAGGACGAAACCATTCCCGCTGAGGAAATGAGGGCGCACAAAGACCGCCTGGCGGAATACGATCTGGTCAAGCCGAAGCTGCGCCTCAAGCTCCTCGGGAAAGATCAGCCGCCGGAGATTTTATTCGGCAAAGATGCGGCGCTGGATGGCCGGATGTATGTCCGCTTCGAGGACGGCAGGGACACCTTTCTCGTCCGCCAAACCGTCCGCGGAGATATCGCAAAGAAGGCGGAAGATTTCCGCGATCGGAAGCTGACCGAATTGACCACCGCGCAGATTACGCGCGTCGTGCTCAAGACCGCGGCTGGCGAAATGGAAGTTGAGAAAAAAGGCAACGACTGGGAAATCGTGAAGCCGCTTCGTGCGCGGGCAGATAGTCGGAAAGTGGGCGACCTGCTCGCGCAAGTGACGAGCGCCCGCATTCAGCAATTCGTGGCCGACGATCGCGGCGATCTCCAGCCCTACGGCCTGGCGCAGCCGCGCGGCTCCATCACGCTTTTCACGACCGACGATAAACAGGGCCGCACCTTGCAGATCGGCGCTGGACCGGAGAAAGAGAAGGACCAGGTGTACGCGCGGTTTTCCGCCCGCAATTTTGTTTACACTCTGCCGAAGACAATCGAAAGCATCCTCGCTTTCACGCCCGCGGAGCTGCGCGATCGTCACCTCCTGCGGATCGATACGAATGTGCTCGATCGCCTAACGATCGAAGGCGCTGGGAAAGCCAAGATTGTTCTCGCGCGCAAGGAGAAGGATTGGACGCTGGCCAATTTTGATAACCGCCCCGCCAACAGTGAAGAAGTCGCGCGCCTGCTCGAGACGTTGAAGAACGAGGAGGTGGCGAAATTCGTTGAAGACGTCGCGTCTGATCTGGCGAGGTACGGGCTCGACCAACCGCGGTTGAAAATAACCTTCAGCTCGTTCGCGTCGGAGAACACGGCGGAATCGAAAGCGGGCGAGGAACCTTTCGCGACGCTCGCCTTGGGCCGGTTGGACGACGACATCGTGTATGCGCGCGTGGGAGAGGAACCGTTTGTCGTCGCGGTTCGAAGCAGTCTGCTCGAGGACCTTTTTACCGACCCCGTGCAATGGCAGGCGTTGTCGATCTTCCAGTTCAAACCCGAGGAGGTGCATCGTCTCGCTGTCACGACCGATAAGGAAATGGTCGTGGTGCGCGGTCCCGATGGGAAATGGACGAATTCCAACGGGAAGGAAGCCGCTAACCAAATGCAGGCCGATGCGCTCTTGAGCACGCTGGCCAAGTTGCGCGCGGTCCGCTGGCTCGGCGGCGAGACGCCGCAGGGCGCGTTCGATCAGGTGCAGATCACGGTCACCTTCACCACTTCGCCTGACGACAAAGCGATGCACAAACTCGTGGTCGGCGGCCCGGCCGGTGGCGGGATGTGGCACGCGCGCGTGGAAGGCCGGCCGGGTGTCTTCGTCTTGAGCAATCCAGATTTCAACGCGTTGCGGATGCCGATCGTGGTTCAGCCCACGCCGACTCCGAGCCCAACGGCTGGGGCCGCGAGCGCGACTCCGTCGCCGTAGTTATTTTTGCGCGGTGTAGAGCGTAGCGATGCCGCCGGTCAGCGGCTGCGCGCGCGCGTGGCTGAAGCCGCTTGCTTCGATTAACGACGCCATGGCTGCGCCGCTCGGGAATTTTTCGATCGATGCACCGAGGTAGTCATAGGCCTCCCGGTTGCCGGTTACGACCGCAGCAAACGTGGGCAAACAACGGTGGAGATAAAAGCGATAGACGGGTCGCAAGGCGCTGGCTGGAATTGAGAAATCCAGCACCAAGAGGCGCCCGCTCGGCGCGAGGACGCGAGCCATCTCGCGCAGCGCGGCGCCCCAATCCGCCATGTTGCGCAGCCCGAAGGCCACGGTGACGCAATCGAACGCGCCATCTTGAAACGGAAGCTGCAGCGCATCCGCCACTACAGTCGGGCGAACACCTTTGCGCGCCGCGATGGCCAACATCTCCGATGAAAAATCCGCGCCGGTAATTTCCGCGGCGGGTAGTTTCCGCGCGAGGGCCAGCGCCAGATCGCCGGTGCCGGTGGCGAGATCGAGCACTGCCGCGGACCCCATGCCTCGACGATTCTGGCCGCGCGCCAGCGCCACCAAAAATCCGCGCCGCCGCTGAGGAGATGATTAGCCACATCGTAGCGGCGCGCGATCCCATCGAACATCGCCCGCACCCGCCCGGGGTCGCGCTCCGCGGCGGCGCTCGCAGGCGAGTCAGCCAGCTCGGGGTCGAGGTGCATCGAAGGAAAAATCATCCCTGCTCACGAGAGGAGTCGAACCTCCACGGGTTTCCCCATACGGTCCTGAGCCGTACGCGTCTGCCATTCCGCCACGTGAGCTTATCGGGAAACGGGGGCTAAGTTGCCCGCCGCGGCTGCTGGCGCAAGCGCAAACGAAGCTGTCTCCCTCCGCGGGCGGTCAGCGCGGACTCAATTCGACTCGAGCTTGTATACCTCCACGAGGCCCACGCCGGTGACCTCGTTCTTGCCGCGGACGAGGGCGGTGTAGTTGCCGGGTGGCAAGGTGGTAACGATGGCCGATTCCCGCGGATCGGACGGCGGCAGGGTGGTGGCGCGGATTTCTTCCGGTTGAGCACTCTGCCAATCGTCGTTCTCACCGATTTGGGCGCCGTTGGCGTCGCGCAGACTCAATGTGGTATCGGCCAGCGCGCCGCTCACCCCCAGGCCACCGAGAGAAGGACCGATGGCGCGCACGA
Source organism: uncultured Verrucomicrobiae bacterium (assembly GCA_963788065.1). GTDB lineage: Bacteria > Verrucomicrobiota > Verrucomicrobiia > Chthoniobacterales > UBA10450 > JACCTI01. The sequence goes on along the minus strand of CAWBFF010000003.1, from coordinate 265,854 downwards.
TGACGCGAGTCGCTTGATCGCCGCCGATGATGAAGCCGCCGATGATGACGTTGTCGCCAGTTTCCACTTTCCCGCGGGTGGAGATGTTGACCATGCGGGAGTGGTCCGGTTCGAGATCATACACTTCCACCAAGGCCACGCCGGTGCCGCCGTCCCGGCCGCGCGCCTGCGCGGTATAAGGACCGGGCGCCAACGTTGCGACGATGGCGGATTCTCGTTCGTTCGCGGGCGCGACCCCAGTGCTGAGCACGTCGAGGCGATGCTGATTCCAGTTATCATTCTCCGCCACCATTTCGCCCGCTGCGTTCCGCAGCTCGAGGACGGGATCGGCTAATTTGCCGCCCACGGGGAGCGATGGGCCGATGGCGCGGACGATCACCTTCTTCGCCTGCTCGCCAACGATGAAGAAGCCGCCGATTAATACGTTGTCTCCGGTTTGCGCGCGCAGGCGGGTGGAGACGTTGAGCAGACTCTGCGGCGGCGTGGGTGGGCGGGCGAGGGGATAGGAGTAGAGCCGGGAACCTCCTGCTTCCTCGCGGGCGAAAAACAGGCGGGTGTTTTCGTGGTCGATCGCCAGCTGGGACAAAGTGGTGATGGAGGTCGCCAGATTTTGGGCGTCGGGCAAGCGGATGGTTCGCACCAGTCGGCCAGCGCGGACATCGATCACATCGAGGCGATTCGGGAAGCGATAGGCTTCGACCGCATACTTGCCGTCCGGGCTGAAGGTCACTTCTTCGATCGGATCAGCCACGGGCAAGGTGGCCAGGATGACGTTGAGATCGCTGGTCGAGCGCAACTCCAGCGGAGGCGCCACCCCCAAGGTTGGGTAGGTGACCAAGGCCACCATTGTGCCATCGGGGCTGACCGCAATCTTCTGGGCGAAGGTGTTAGGATTGCCGGCGAAGATGGTTTGCCTGAGGACGGGCGCGCTGCCCGCGCTGAGAGAATACTTCGCCAGGGCAGGCTGGCCCCGAAACCTTTCGCCCACGAAAAGCGTCTGCCGATCCGGGCTCAGCTTGATGAAGACGGAACTCCCGACGCGGGGGGCGAACTGGCGGACCGTTTCGCCGGTGGCAGGATTGATTTGAAAAACAAGCGTCGGATCGATCGCGTCGGTAATGTAGAGAGAGCCGTCCGCGCCCGACTTGACCTGCTGTGGGCTGCGGCCGGGAGTGGCGATGTCCGTTAATGATTCCAAGGTGTCGAGAGCGACTCGCCGGATGCTGTGATTGGATCCTCCCCCCACGTAGAGGACGGAGCCATCGGCCGAGATATCCATCCCGACATCGGAGAGTCCGTTGGGCGCGGTCCGCAGGGTCGCAAGGGTGCGCGTGTCTACGATCCGGAATTCGCCGAAAGTATTCAGGTAGAGTTGAGGACGCATCGGATCAGCTATGATGGTGGGATCGGCGTAGAGATTGAGCGTTTGCGCGGGCGGGTCGTACGCAGGCGCCGGCGGCACGGAGATCGTGAGGTCGCCGGTGGCATTACCCAATGCGCCGTGCGCGACGACGCGGATGACGTTCCCTCCACTCAAGGTCATCACTCCGCTGATGATTCCCGTCGCCGGATCGAGGGTTAAGCCGGCCGGCAGTCCGGTGGCGGTGAAGGAGGTGGGATGATTGCTGGCCCTGATTTGATACGAGAACGAGCCGCCGAGGGAGCCAGTCAGGAAGCTGCTGCCAAGGAGATGGGGTGCTGGGACATTGATATAAAGGGAGCCCGTCACGGGTCCGAAATTTGTCTGGGCCGTGAGCGAGACCAGCGAAGTGCCAACCGCCGACGGAACCCCGGAGATCAGACCGGTGTTCGCGTCCAGTTGCAAACCGGCCGGCAGCCCCGATGCGCTGTAAGATGTGGCCGGATGAGTGACTGTGATTTGATAAGAGAATGGATCGCCCAACTCCGCCGTCACTGGAGTGGGTCCGGTCAAGCGCGGCAATAAGACAGTGATGCGGATGGTACCGGCGGCTTCGGAGAGCGCGCCCCGTGCGGTCACGAGCACGTTGAAAGCGCCCGACGCGGTCGGCGTGCCGGAGATGAGACCAGTATTAGGGTCGATCGACACGCCGGGAGGGAGATTCGTCGCGCTGAAGCTGGTGGGATTATTGGAGGCGGTGACTTGCAGGGAGATCGAGCCGCCGATGAGAATATCGGGAGGCGAGAGGCTATTCGTGAGATTCAGTGCACCGACCGCAATGCGCACCGTGCCGGTGGCCGCGCCGCGCGCTCCCTGTGCGGTTACTGCCACCGGGAACGTGCCGCTCGTCGGGCAGCGCCCGGTGATGAATCCGCTCATCGCATTTACCTGCAGCCCGGGCGGCAGCCCAGTGGCGCTGAAGCTGGTGGGGTTGTTGTCGGCCGCAATCTGATAACTAAACGGATCGCCGCTCCGCCCACTGGGCGGAAAGAGCGAACTGGTAATCTTAAAACCGTAGAGTGCCTTCGCTCCGTTCTGGTCGTCCTCGGCCAGGTGATCCAGGTCGCTGATCAGCGAATTCATGATCGCCTCGACGTTCTGGCCAACCAAATCCGGATGCCCAAGCCCGAGGGCGTGCCCAAATTCATGCAACGCCACGCGCTGCACATCGAAGTTGGCGCTGCCGCCCGTGCCCTGGATAGGACCGCGATAGGAATCCCAGCCCCAGTAATTATTGAAAAGGATATCCGTCTCGGTAAAAACACTCCCGGTGCGCCAGTAAAGGGTCACCGCCAACACATTCGACCCAAAGCTCTCGCCATACACGTCGCCCGCGAAGGAGACCGCGTTGATCCCATCGCTCGGCTCCACCTGGGTCGCGGCACCCTGGGTAAACTGCACCGTGCCCAGATTCTGATTCCAAATCCCGAGTGCCTCACCGACCGACGCGTTCCAGGAGGGGTGCCCATCCTGGAGCGGGATGAGCGCGCGATTCATCTGCAAATTCATCACGATCTGCGCGCCCGACGGCCAATGGTAGCCATTGAGGGTGTAGGCGCTCGCGCTTACCGGCAGGCAAAACAGCGAGAGTAGCAGCGATATTATTAGGACAGTGCGCGGGGGGAAAGGCACGTCACCTTGTAGCACGATCTATGCGTAATAAGCAAGTGCGGCTTCGTGGTCGCCGCCGGCCAGAATCGACCACGTGGGAGGGCGCTCACTTTCTTTTTTTGCGGACGCGGACTTCGAGCTGGTGCGCTTGTTTGGCTTTGCCGAGGGAGCGGAGGAGATCGGCGTAGTTGGAAGCAACAATTTCGTAATCAGCGGGCGGCTTTTCGGTGCCTTCTTCCCAGATCTGGAGAGATGCGCGGTAAAGCTCGGAAGCGCGGGCGTAATCGCCTTGCGAATGATAGACGACCGCGAGGTTGCACTTCGACTGCGCGATGTCGGGATGAATGGCGGGATGGATTTTCTCGCGAATGGCGAGCGCGCGGAGATGTGTCTTTTCCGCTTCCGGGTAGCGGCGTTCGTTGGTGTAAAAGACGGCGAGGTTGTTCAGCACGGAAGCGACGTCGGCATGCTCGGGCCCGAGCTGCTTCTCGTAGATTTCGAGCGCGTGCAGGTAATACGGCTCGGCCGCCTTTTGCCGGCCGGACTTGCGATACAGCAGCGCGATGTTGTTCAAGAGCGTGCCGAGATCGGAGTAAGGCAGGTCGGGTAATGCCGTGCCCGCGGCGATGGCCTTTTCATAATAGCCGACCGCTTCCTCGGTGGCGCCGAGCTGCTCGCAGAGATAGCCGAGGCGGCGAGCGGACCGGTAGATGGCGCGCTGATTTGGCGCTTCCGCGGCAGCGAGGAGGCTATGCGCCTTCGCGAGGAAAGGCCGAGCCGCGGCACGATCGCCGGCCTGGTCGTGGAGTTGCCCTATCTTCTCCAGGCTCAGCGCGTAGGCCGGATCGGTGGGTGCGAAGGCGCGCTGCGCGAGCTCAAAGGCGGCGTGCGCCACGCGCAATGCTTCCGGCAATTGCCCGCCGGTGCGGAGCAGATCGAGTTTGTCGTTCAGGATCGCCCAGAGCTTTTCGTCGCCCTTGCCCACGGCTTACCAGCCTTCGCTCAATTGGCTGACGAGGTGGACGGCCACATCCTCGGCCGCGAGCGGCAACGCCTGCCGCTCTTCGGTCGTGACGTCAGAGCCAACGAAAAAGCTGGTCGTGCCGGCGATTCCGGCGGGCGCAATGAGCTTGGTGCCATCGCGAGCCGTGAGGCTGTAGCTGACGAGGAGGATGAGATTGAATTCCGTGGTGGCGAGCACGTTCCCGCGGAGCGAGCGGGCCGGGCTGCGATTGATGCTGGTGACGGAGCCTTTGAGGACGGCGTCGGCTTTGCTTTCATCCACGATCTGAAAGGTCCCGTCCTGTTGGAATTGCTTTATCACCGTGTTCGTGACCAAGCCTTCGACGCGCGGGAGAAAGGTCTCATTCCGGAAGGTGGGGATGGCGATGGTGTGAATGTCCTTCAGGTAGCGAGGCTTCACTTCGCCAATGCGATAGCCCGCGCAGCCGTTCAGAGAAACGGCGAGCAAAATCGCGCAAGCGAACGTTCTCACTCCGCCGGCGAGGCAGCGGCCTCGGGAGTCGGCGACGGTGTCGGCGACGGCACATCGGGAGCGAGCGTATTCTGGGGCGTCAAGGAAGCGGGCGGGGGGAGCGATTCATCCGCTTCCGGCGGAGGGAGCGGCGCCACGTCTTCAGCCGACGTGCGCATTTCCGGCATGTCCTCATCCGCTTCGCGCTGCGGCTTGGAGGGCTTGGGCTTCTTCGCCGTTGCCGCAGTGATGGAGGCGGCCTGGAGCTCGGCGTCGCCCACCTTGGCGCGTAGTTCTTCGACGCGACGCTTGGCCCGTTGGCTCTGCGTGGAGCCAGGGTTTTGCCGGATCACGTCGTTGTAGTAAATCACCGCGGCGCGGTAGTTCTTTTGTTTGTCGTAAAATTTGGCGATCTGAAACGCGTCCGTCGTCTCCTTTTGATCGAGCATCCGAAGATTTTCGCGGGCTTGCGCCGCCTTCTCGCTCTTCGGGTAGCGGAAGAGGAAATCCTGGAACGCCGTTTTGGCGCTGGCCACCGCTTTGGCATCGCGGGTGCCGGTGCGGGCGGCGCGGAACCAGAGGTAACCAATTTGATATTGCGCATCAGCCGCGACGGAAGAGTCGGGGAATTTCTCAGCCACCGCCGTATAAGCGGCGACGGCGCCATCGGCATTGCCCAGCTTCTCGGTCGCGAGGCCGATGTTGAACTGCGCGCGCGCGGTGTATTTGCCGTACGGCGCGGTGCGGACGATGGCGGCGAAGATCTCGATCGCCTTGTCCATGGAGGCCTTGAGCGGGATGCCGAAAAGTTTGATCTTTTTGCCGTTGAGATAGAGCTCGCCGATGCGGAACTGGGCTTCGATCGCCTCGCTAAAATTCGGGCTCTTCGGATAATTCTCGACCACCACGCGATAGGCAGCCGCGGCTTTGAGCAGATCGCCCTGTTGCTCCTGCAAAACGGAATAACGGTAGGCGGCGCCGGCAGCGAGAGTGTCCTTCGGGTAACGGCGCACGAGGACGCGGTAGTTCTTGATCGCGCGACCGTAATCACGCGCCGCTTCCGCTTGCTGGGCGGTCTCGAACAGCCGCTGCGCGGTGCCGCTGACCTCTTCTTCGCCGGGCCGGACGTAGCGGCCCTTTTCACCCGGGCGGAAAACGACCGCGGCCGGGCTGAGCGCAGGCAGAGCGATGCAGCAGGCCAGACACAGGCGCAGTACATGAGGGTAGAGACGAAGGGGCATCGGGAGCGCCAAGGGTAATTAATCTTGACCGCGTCGTCAAGTTGACCACCGACGCCAGCACCCCGGTTGAGGGGCGTGAGCGGGAGGCGAAAGACATCTTTTTGCATGGGCGCGCCCGATTCCAGGCGTAGAAGAATCTTGTGAACCTGACCGCCCAGCAAAAGATCCGCCTCGGCACGTGTGCGTGGAGTTGTGAGGAATGGCGCGGCACTTTTTACCCGGCTGATCTTCCGCCGGAACGCTGGCTCGAGTTCTACTCGCGCTACTTCCCCGCGGTGGAAGTGGACTCCACTTTCTACAGCGTGCCCTCGGTCGCGACGGTGCAGCGCTGGGTGGAGAGCACGCCCGCGTCGTTTCGTTTCGCCTGCAAACTCCCGCGCGCGATCACGCACGCCTGTCGGTTACGCGATTGCAGCACGGAGTTCGGCGAATTCCTGGAGCGCATGGAGCCGCTGGGCGCGCGCCTCCAAGTCATCCTCATTCAACTCCCGCCCTCTTTCACTCCGAAAGAGGGCCGCTCGGTTTTGCGCAATTTCCTCGAACAACTGCCGCGCGATTTTCGCTTCGCGCTCGAGTTTCGCCACTCCGGCTGGCATCGACCGCAGTTCATCCGTCTGCTCGAAAAACACCGCGTCTGCTGGGTCTGGGCCGATGTCAGCCCGCTGAACGAGCGCAACCTCGCGCCCTTCGAGCCCTGGCCGGACACAACCGACTTTCTCTACCTGCGCCTGCTCGGCGATTACGCGACGAAATACGATGGCGCCGGCGACCACGTGCACCGCTACGGAAAGTTGCTTTGGAAACGCGAGGCCGCGCTCGACAGCTGGGCGTTGAAAATCGAACGCCAACTCGACGACGCGCGCAGCGTGTGGGGCTTCGTCAATAATCACTTCGAAGGCTACGCGCCTGAAACCTGCCAGCGTCTGGCCGCGCGACTCGGCTACGATCTGCCGCTGCCATCGCTCCTCGAAACTGCTTCGGCTGCTCCGGGCCAGCTCGATTTGTTTCGCGACGCGCCGGCGGACGCAAGCGGCTAGCGCGCCTCGATTTTCTCCGCGCCGAAGTAGGAGTGCATCGGCCCCGGCAACTTGATCGACCCATCGGGCTGCTGCCCGGTTTCGATCAGAGCCGCGAACAAACGCGGCAACGCCAAGCCAGACCCATTCAGCGTGTGGCAAAAGCGGTTTTTGCCGTCCGCATCCTTGAAGCGCAGGTTCATCCGGCGCGCCTGAAAGTCTTCGAAGTTCGAACAGCTCGACACTTCGAGATACGCCTTCTGCCCTGGCGACCACACCTCGAGGTCGTACGTCTTGGCCGAGCCAAATCCGAGGTCGCCCGTGCAGAGCTCGATCACGCGGTAATGCAGCCCGAGCAGCTGCAGCACGCGTTCGGCGTTCGCGGTGAGCGCCTCGTGTTCCTGATACGACGTCTCGGGCGTGGTGATTTTCACCAGCTCGACTTTGTCGAATTGATGCACACGGATGATGCCGCGCGTCTCCCGCCCGGCCGAGCCCGCTTCGCGCCGAAAGCAGGGCGTATAGGCAGCGAATTTTTTCGGCAAATCGGCGGCGGCGAGAATCTCTTCGCGATGGAAATTCGTCACCGGCACTTCCGCGGTCGGAGCGAGAAACATCTCATTCTGTTCGAGGCCATACATGTCCTCCTCAAACTTCGGCAACTGCGTCGTCCCGACCATGCAATCGCGCCTAACGAGGAAGGGCGGGCTCATCTCCAGGTAACCATGCTCGCGTGTGTGCAGGTCGAGCATGAATTGAATCAGCGCCCGCTCGAGCCGCGCGCCCGGACCGGTGAAGCAGATGAAGCCGCTCCCGCTCAGCTTCGCGCCGCGTTCCATGTCGAATAACTTCAAGCGCGCGCCGAGTGCGATGTGATCCTCGATTGGATCGGGGATCGCCGGCTTCTCCCCCCAACTGCGGATGACTGGGTTATCGCTCGCCGTTTTTCCAAGCGGAGCGGCGGCGTGCGGCAGATTGGGAATATTGAGGAGCAAATCCTTCTGCTTTTCCTCGCTGGCGATAGTCTGCTCGTTCAGCAAGGCGATTTGGTCGCCGATCCCCCGCACCTGATCTTCCAGCGCATCGGACGCTTCGCCACGGCTGCGTTGCCCGCCGATTTCCTTGCTCAGCCGTTTCCGATCGGCGTTGAACTGTTGCAGCGCGGTCTCGGCTTTCCGCCGTTCCGCATCCACCTGCAAGACTTGGTCGATCTTTGCCGCTTCATCGCCTCCACGAGACCCCAGCCGCTCTTTCACTAAGTCCGGTTGTTCGCGGATGAGACGGATATCGAGCATGCCTCGAAGTATCAGCGCTTGGCGCGAATCGCAATCTCTCGCGCAGCTCTCGCGCCGCGAAACCGCGTGACAATCCCGGGCCGCGTCTCATATTTCCGCTGTGGAACAGCTCAACCTCCTCGGGGTTGCACTCGGCCTCGCTGCCCTGGCGGGGATCAACCTTTACCTGACGGTTTTCGTCACCGGCCTGGCCGTGAACCAGCATTGGATCACGCTCGCGCCGCAATATCAGTCGCTCGAAGTGCTCGGCCATCCGGCCATCCTCGTTGTCGCCGGCGTCTTCTATTTTCTTGAATTTTTTGCCGACAAAATCCCGTGGGTCGATTCCGCGTGGGACGCCGTCCACACCGTTATCCGGCCGATCGGCGGCGCCTTTCTCGCCATCCGCGTCCTCGGGCATTCCTCACCCACCTTCGACGTTTTGATCGTCCTCCTCGCCGGCGGCACCAGCTTAATGGCGCACACCGCGAAGGCCTCGTCGCGGTTGGTGGCGAACACTTCGCCCGAGCCGTTTTCCAATATCGGCCTCAGCCTGACTGAGGACGTGGCCGTCTTCGGCGGACTCGCGCTCATCTATTACAATCCGGTGCTCGCGCTCGGGATTTTCGTGCTCGCCTGTGCCGCTTTCATTTTCTTCGCGCCGAAAATATTTCGCGCGATGAAGGCGAAGATCTGGCTCGTCTTTAAAAAATTAAACGGCCCGGCGGACTCGGGCGCGCCACCCACATTGCCGGAGACTTTGCCCGCGAGCCTCGAGGAGATTTTTCGCCATCACACCGTTCTGAACGAGACGATCGCGTGGGCGGTGCCGTGCTTGAGCGGACGCGGACGCCGCATCCCGGGTAACCTTTTCGGCGCGCTCGTCGCTACGAACGAAGAGCCGCGCCGGCTCGTTTTCGTCGCTCGAAAAGGCAGCGGCCTCGCGCAGAACATCAACCTTGAAGGCATGACCGTAGCGCATGAGCCGAAGTTTCTTTCCGAGAATCTCGTCCTCTTTCCGACGGCGGGGAAAGGCGCGCGGTTCCTCTTCATCTTTCCGCGTTCACAGCGCGGGATCGTCGAGGAGATCACGCAGTATCTGCGCGCGCGGATGACGGCGCCAGAGCCGGCTCTCGACACCACGGAGACACGCGAGCCGGCCCTGCAAACGTAGGTCGCCTCCGATCGCCCCGGCCATGCCCACCGCCGCGGAGCGCTATCGACAACTCCGCGCGAAAGGTCGCGTCAAAGAGCGCGCGCTCTTCGCCGCGCCGCGCAATCCGAACGAGCTGGAATTGCAGGCGCGTTGGTTCGCGGGCGACTTCGGGCGCAGTTTCCGCAGCGTCTGCGGGAAGGCGATCGAGATCGTGCAATTCGGCACCTGGAATCGCGAAGCGGGACCGGACTTTGAAGGCGCCGCGATCTGCGTGGACGGCGGTGAAGTCCTCCGCGGAAGCGTCGAGTTCGATCTGGCCGATCGCAATTGGGAGACGCACGGCCACGCGCTCAATCGCGCCTTCGACGATACCGTTCTCCACGTCTTCGCCCAGGCGAGCGAGCACACCTTCTTCACCCGCACGCGCGCGCATCGAAACGTGCTGCAGGTGCGGGTGGATCTGGCGGCGTTGCCCGATGCGTTCGTCGGCAATGTTCCGCTCGCGCGGCCCGGCCGCTGTCAGGCGCCGTTGCGCGACCTGCCGGATGCACGTGTGCACAGCGTGCTCGACGCCGCGGCCCAGTTTCGCCTGCAAAAAAAGGCGCAACGACTGCGCGTCATGATCGAAACCCATGGAGCCGACGAAGCGCTGTATCAATCGGTCGCAGCCACTCTCGGTTACAAGCAAAACAAGCTGCCCTTCGCCCTGCTCGCGCAGCGTCTCCCACTGGCGCTGCTGCGCGCGCAGGGCCCAGCCACCGAGGCGCTCCTCTTCGGTCTCGCCGGCTTTCTCGAAGCGCCCGATCTCTCCGTTTACGAAAACGAAACCCGCGGCTATGTCCGCGCGCTTTGGGACCAGTGGTGGCCGCATCGCGACGAAATGCAACGCCTCGTCCTCCCGCCGAAAATCTGGCGCCTCAGCAGCGGCCGCCCACTCAATCATCCGCAGCGCCGTCTCGCCGCTCTGGCGCAAATCGCCGCGGAATGGCCGGCACTTCGCCCCTCGTTAGGCGCGTCCGATCCGACGCGCGCGCTGCGGCAGTATCTGCGCGGAGTGCGCCATCCGTATTGGAGCCATCACTACACGCTGACCTCGCAACCGGCCGCGAACCAAATGTCGCTCGTGGGCGATTCCCGCCTGGCGGAAATTCTGGCCAACGTCGGCTTTCCCTTCCTTGCCGCCCAGGGCGCGGAAGTCTGGGAGGGCTTCGTCAAGCTGCCGGCACGACTGACCAACCGTCGCCTCGAAACCGCCGTCACACGTCTCTTCGGCGATAACGCGCGTGGCCGCGATTTCACGCGCACCGTCGCGCGCCAGCAGGGCCTCCTTCAGATTTACGAGGATTTCTGTTTGCAGGATAATTCCGACTGTCAAAACTGCCCCTTTCCTGAACAAATGCAGAAGTGGGTATGAACCTTTCGCTCCAATCACGCCGCGCGCACGGCGCCTTCACTCTCATCGAATTACTGGTCGTGATCGCGATCATCGCGGTCCTGATCGGGCTCTCCGTGCCGGCCTATCAAGGCGTGCAAAACACCGCGCGAAAAACGCAGGCGAAGAATGATCTTGTCCAAATCGTGACCGCGGTGAATGCGTTCTACACCGAGTATGGGAAGTATCCGCTCCCACCGGGCACGCAAGACGACGGCTACTCGGTCGGCGGCGACACCGGCAATCCTTCGAAGCCAGTCTTATGATGCGCTGCGTGGGCTCGAGTAACGGCACCCCAATATCGAATCCGCGCCAGATCGAATTTATCAAACCGCCCGATGCGAAGGATGAAACCAATCCTCGTGGAGGAATGCCCCGCCGACCAACCGCCAATGGGCAATTTTTCGATCCTTGGGGAAAGCCCTACGCCATCGACGATTGACGCCGATTACAACAATGAAGTCCCCAATCCGTATAATTCTCATGCGGTGCCGACCCCGCTGCGCCAGGGCGTCATCGCGTGGTCTCTAGGCAAAGATGAGCCTCGGCGGGAGCGGCGACAAGAATACGGCGCCGGCAAAAGACGACGTGATCTCCTGGCAGTAACGCCTCTGACAGTCAGTCTCGTTCTTCGCTTCGAATTCCCTATCCTCCCGTGCGGGTGTGCGTCCATCTTGCGATCGCAATCGAGATTGCCGGATGGAGAGATTTTTTGTAAAAAAGAAGCCATGAAGCTTCCCACCCACCTTCGCCGCCATCTCCTGGTCTTTGCGATGTTGTTTTCTTCATCGCTGGCCCTCCCGAGCGGATACGGTCAGTCCACCGCGACCGCGACGCTGATCTCCGGAGGCGCGAACTTCGTCAACATCACGCCTGGCCAATCCTTCACTCTTTCCCTCGGGGTCACGACCAACTTTATCTCGAGCGGCTACACCGTTTTCTATCAGGCTGTGGGTGGGCCTGCGCCGGCCTTCTTTCAAATCACGGCCCGCTCCAACACTTCGCCGATCAACCCCGATACGGGCATGCCAGTGTTCACATTACTCCCTACCTTCGATCCGTTCCCGGTTCCCTTTCCGTATTCGAGGGATCTCGGCGCTACGGGCGACCAAACGCATAACCAGCCCCCCGGCACCTTCAGTCTGCACGATCTCACCATCATGGCGCTCCCCAGCGCCGTTCCCGGCAGCTACTCGTATCGCCTCGATCCTCGTAGCATCATGACCGACCGCACCGGCGGCGGTTTCTTCGACGTCAATATGGGCGGAGCCAGCGGACCGACGTTTACCATTAACGTAATTCCTGAGCCGGCTACCATCGCCCTTGCGGCGGTGGGCGGGGCCGTCGTCTTGCTCGTTTTCCGGCGGAGACTGCGCGCTGCCGCGTAAACATTCCTCCGCGCGGCGTTTCATTTTCCATCGGCTTCTCCTCGGCGCGCGCCGCGTGGACGAGCGCAACCGGCGCGCAGGTAACAACGGCGTTACCTTTGCCGGCTCGCTGGTCCTGCGGCAGCAGGCCACGTTGTGCTCACACCGCAACACTCAACGGAGACCCACCATGACCAATCAATCCTCTGCCAGAAATAATCCGCTCAATCTTCGTCCCCTGAAATGGTGGCTCGCCGTTAGTTGCGCCCTCCTCTTTGTCGGCACGGTCGGCTCCGGCTGGGCGCAGACCTCGGGTGTCTCGCCGAGCCCGAGCCCATCGCCGAGCGCCAGCCCCTCCCCGAGCCCGACTCCGCTGCCTAGTTGCAGCGCGACCGGCTCCGCCAACATGTCGGTCAGCGGTGGCGGCTTCAGTCCCTCGTCGCTCGCGATTAGCGCGGGCACACGCGTGACCTGGACCAACACCGGCGGCAGCCGGGCCCGGGTTCGCGACGTTGGCCACTTCTTTTTCGATAGCGGCGACCTCGACTCGGGGCAGTCCTACTCATTCACGTTCTGCGTCTCCGGCACTTATCAAATAGAGGATTATCGAAGCGGCGCCCAAGGGACAATCACCGTTTCCGGTGGTCCTAATCCCAGTCCATCACCCAGCGCGAGCCCATCACCCAGCGCAAGTCCATCACCCAGCGCGAGTCCATCACCCAGCGCGAGTCCGTCACCCAGCGCGAGTCCGTCACCCAGCGCGAGTCCATCACCCAGCGCGAGTCCATCACCCAGCGCGAGTCCGTCACCCAGCGCGAGTCCGTCACCCAGCGCGAGTCCGTCACCCAGCGCGAGTCCGTCACCCAGCGCGAGTCCGTCACCCAGCGCGAGTCCGTCACCCAGCGCGAGTCCGTCACCCAGCGCGAGTCCGTCACCCAGCGCGAGTCCGTCACCCAGCGCGAGTCCATCACCCAGCGCGAGTCCATCACCCAGCGCGAGTCCATCACCCAGCGCGAGTCCCGTGGTTCGCCCGCTAAACATCTCCACTCGTGTCCGGGTCGAATCCGGTGAGGGCGTCATGATCGGTGGGTTCATCATCACCGGGAACACTTCCAAGCGCGTGATCATTCGCGGCATCGGTCCCTCGCTCGCCGCGGCCGGCGTCGCCAATGTGGTCGGCGATCCGATCCTGCGCCTTTACGGCCCGACCGGATCCCAGATTGCCGTGAACGACAACTGGAAGGACATCCAGCAGGCTGAGATCATCGCTACTGGCGTGCCGCCGCAGAACGATCGCGAAGCCGCCATTGTGGCCACACTCGCGCCGGCGGCATATACCGCCACGCTGGCCGGGGCCGCGGGCGGAAGCGGCGTCGGCTTGGTCGAGATTTACGATCTCAACTCCGAGACGACAGCGAAGCTCGCCAACCTCAGCACGCGCGGCTCGGTGCGGAACGCTGACAACGTCATGATCGGGGGCTTCATCCTCGGCGGCACAGTCACCAATCCGGCGCGGGTGGTGGTGCGCGCGATCGGCCCCTCCCTCCGGCAATTCGGAATCAACGACGCCTTGCTCGACCCGACGCTCCAGCTCGTGAACGGCGATGGCGCGACCGTGGGCTTTAACGACAACTGGGCCGATAACGCGGCGCAGGCGGCCGAGTTGCAAGCGCTCAACATCGCGCCGACCAACGCAGGCGAGTCAGCCATCGTCACCACGCTGCCTCCTGGAAATTACACCGCAGTGGTGGGCGGACGTGGCGGCGGCATCGGCATCGGCCTGGTTGAGATCTACGCCATTCAGTAATTTGGTGAGGTGGCGCCTGCCCTCGCGGGCGCCACCCAACCCGCCTGCGTTCCTTGCTTGCCAAGCGCAAATCTGCCGCCGACAATCCGAAGCGCTCAGCGGGTGTAGTTCAATGGTAGAACGCCAGCTTCCCAAGCTGGACACGAGGGTTCGATTCCCTTCACCCGCTCTTTTCCTTTGAGTTTCGGAGCGATTCGCCGCCGCGGCTCGGCGGCTTTTCTCGATAAGCGTCCTCGACCTGCCTACCGCCAGCGGAGCCGACTCGCGACCTTCGAAAAAGCTCGCTCGTGAATATCCCCAACCAATATGATCGGGGTGCCAACCACCCCCATCAGATTGATGCGCTCAATCGATCCGCGCCAATGGCGTCCGCTTTTCGATGCCGTATATGAAATGAATACGGCGAAGGACCATGCTGATTTTCTGTCGGCGGTGGCTACAGGAATGGCGCGATTAATACCCGCGGATTTAACGGTCGTGCACCTTTTGGAGCGAAAAAATCAGCGGCTGGCCTTTCGCATGCATCCGGAAAATCTCCACTCGGAAGAAGAAGTCGCTTACTACAGAGCTCATCCGGGAGAGAACCCGCTGGTAGCGCATTATGAAAAAACCGGCGACCTGAAGGCGCGACGCATGTCCGATGTGATTCAGAGGAAGAAATGGTTAGGTTCCGCGCATTTCGTAAACTGCCAGAAACGACTGGGGCTTCTCTATACTCTGGCGCTGCCGGTGAAGGTGGATGCGGACACCGTGGGAGGACTGAGCTTCAACCGCCGTCGCTCAGATTTTACGGAGCGGCATTGCGCTTTACTCGATGCGTTTGCCCCGCATTTGGTGACGGCTTGGCGGCGACACCCCGATCCATGGGCGGTCGTGGCGGAACCGCAGGAGACCGTCCGTGTGCGCCTGCAAAAGCTCGGGCTGACAGTGCGGGAGGCGGATGTGCTGTTCTGGATCACCGAGGGAAAACAGAATCGGGAGATCGCGACGATTCTTGGGCGCAGTTTGAATACGGTGCAGGAACACGTGGCAAATATCCTTAGGAAACTGGGCCAGGAGAATCGCCACGCTGCCGCGGTCTTTGCCATCCGGAGATTGCAGCTGAGCTAAGGAGGGCGACCGACGGGCGATGCTTTGTGGCGCGCCGTCCGCCAGCTCCGTTCAGACACTGCTCTAGTTTTCCCCTCACGCGTGAGGGTTCCGGGAGAATCGCCTGGGGGCGTAAACTGCTGCCCGTCATGTCAGATTCCGCTCACGGGTTGGGCGATCACTTCCGCAGTTCAAATCGAAGCGGCCGGTGTCCTTCCGCGAACCGACGCAGCTTCCCATCCGTCGCAAAGCGATAACATCTATGAAGATTTTCACTCTTTCGTGGACCGCGTCGCACCGGCGTGCTGCGTTCACCTTCCTCCTGGCAGTGACGGCGCTCACCGGCTTCGGGGCAGCCGACGCCCGAGCAGCGGTGATCACCTGGACCGGTGCCTCCAATTCATGGCTCACCCCCGGAAACTGGAGCGGGACCAACGTGCCGCCCATCAGCGGCGACTCGCTCGTTTTCGGCGCGGCGGGAGCGGGCGGGCTGCTGCTAAATAACAACCTGACCAATGGCTCGTTCAGTATCGCCGGCATGACCTTTAATGCTGGCGCGAGCGCCTTCATCATCGGCAATGGCACCACCGCCGCCAACGCGGGCAATTCCTTTCTCCTCACCGGTGACATCACCAACAACAGCACCATCCTCCAGACGATTAACAATCCGTTCAGCATGACCTCGGTGCGGACGTTCATGACCACGGCGGGCGGAGGCAATATCACGCTGGGAGGGAATGTCAGTGGCACGGGCGGTGGCATCAACGTCGCGGGTGGCGGCACACTCACGCTCGCCGGCACGAATACCTACACGGGCGGCACCACGATCTCGAGTGGGTCGCTCCAACTCGGCTCCGGCGGAGCGGCTGGCTCTATCACCGGGAACGTCACAAACAATGGCACCTTCATCTTCAATCGCTCCGACGATTTCACATTCGGCGGAGTGATCAGCGGCAGCGGCGGACTGGTGAAGAATGGAAACATCGTGCGCTTCTCCGCGGCCCAGACCTATACCGGCCCGACGATCATCAACACCGGAAGCCTGACGCTGCCGACAACCGTCGATCAAGGACTCTCCGCCTCCACCGTGGTCACGATCGCGGCGGGAGCGATCCTGGACATTTCCAGCCGGGCCCAGACGTTTGCGGGGCTCTCGGGGGCCGGCACGGTTTTCAGCGCCTTTACCAGCAGCGGCAGTCTCGGCCTCAACGTCGCTTCGGGGCAGACCTACGCCTTCTCGGGAACGATGGGTGGCATTTTCCCGAACTTCGCTTTCAGCAAGTCAGGCTCAGGCACGCAGATTCTCTCCGGCGCGAACACATACACCGGGGCGACCACGATCAATGCCGGCACGCTGCAGATCGGGAACAACGGCACGACCGGTTCGCTGCCCGCGGGCAGCGCGATCACCAACAACGGCACGCTGACTTTCGACCGAACCAACACCGTGACGCAGGGCACCGATTTTGGATTGATCGGAGGCAGTGGCCAGTTGATTCAGCAGGGGAGCGGCACGCTGGTCTTGAACGGCACGAACACGTACGGCGGCGGGACCACCATCGCGAACGGCACGCTCCAGATCGGCGCAGGCGGCGCGGTCGGTTCCATCATCGGCAATGTCACGAACAACGGCACGCTGGTTTTCAATCGCTCCGACAACTACCTCTTCGACGGGGTCATCAGCGGCAGCGGCGGACTGGTGAAGAATGGAAACATCGTGCGCTTCTCCGCGGCCCAGACCTATACCGGCCCGACGATCATCAACACCGGAAGCCTGACGCTGCCGACGACCGTCGATCAAGGACTCTCCGCCTCCACCGTGGTCACGATCGCGGCGGGCGCGATCCTGGACATTTCCAGCCGGGCCCAGACGTTTGCGGGGCTCTCGGGGGCCGGCATTGTTTTCAGCGCCTTTACCAGCAGCGGCAGTCTCGCCCTCGGCGTCGCCTCGGGGCAGACCTACACTTTCTCGGGAACGATGGGTGGCGCTTTCCCGAACTTCGCTTTCAGCAAGACAGGCCCCGGCGCGCAGATTCTTTCCGGCACGAACACCTACACGGGCGCGACGACTATTAACGTGGGCACGCTCCAGCTCGCCTTTGGCACTGTGTCCTCGAACATCCTTCCGAGCGCTTCCGCCCTCGTCCTCAGTGGCGGCACGCTCACGCTTAGCGGCATCGGCACCCAGACCGTGAACGGGTTGACTACCTCCGCCAGCACCAGCAGCCGCATTGTGTCTGGCGCGAATGAAACCCTCACGCTCGGCGCTCTCACCTCTGCGGGTGCGGGTTCTTCGCTCAACTTCAATACCTCCGCGGGCGGGGCCAACGCGAGCACCAGCAACGTCGGGACGGGAATCGTCGTGCTCACGGGCCAGGCTAGCGGGGCGCCGATCAATCCGGGCTTTACGGTTCTGGATGCCGGTGGTTTCGGCCTGGCCACAGTGAACGCTTCCAACCGGGTCATCCGGCTGACCACGGGAGCGCTACTGCCCGCCAGCGGAGCGAATTCCGCGACGGCCTATACCGTGAACAACAATGCAGGCGGTTCCTCGGCTGCTGGCAGTTCCTCCCTGATCCTCACCGCGTCTGCGGCCGCCGCCAGCATTACGGTGGACACGACGCCTGCCAGCGGCGTGCTGACCCTGAATTCCGGCGTTTTGCTGCGAAATAACATTTGGAGTTTCGGTGGCGTCGGCTCCAACACCTACCTGATCACTGGCAGCGCCGGTGGCGCGGGCCTCACTTCAGTGGCGGCGGGAGACGGGCTCACGCTCAACAGTTACAACAACGCAGCGGTCACCATCGCCTCACCGATCCTCGCCAATGGCAATAATGCCCTCCTCGTCAACGGCGCGGGCACGGGCGCCATCATCCTCGCTGGCGAAAACACCTACTCCGGCGGCACGACAATCGCGAGTGGCACTCTCCAACTCGGCGTGGGCGGAGCCAGCGGTTCCATCACCGGCAACGTCACGAATAATGGCACCATGGTTTTTAATCGCTCCGACGACTTCACCTTCGCCGGGGTCATCAGCGGCAGCGGCGGAGTGGCGAACAACGGAAACATTCTGCGTTTTTCCGCGGCCCAGACCTACACCGGCCCGACTCAAATCAACACCGGCATCCTCGTGCTGCCGACGACGGTGGATTTTGGGCTCTCCGCCTCCTCCGTGGTTACGGTCGCGGGGGCTTCGTTTCTCGACCTTTCCGGTCGGAACCAGAAGTTCGCCGGACTCTCAGGCAGCGGCTCGGTTTACAGCTTCAACTCCAGTGGCACCAGCCTCACGCTTCAGGTCGTTCCGAGTCAGAGCTACACCTTCTCGGGAGTCATCGGCGGCACGTATCCCGATTTCAATTTCATCAAGTCTGACCTCGGCACGCAGATTCTCTCCGGCGCGAACACGTACACCGGGACGACCACGATCAATGGCGGCACGCTGCAGATCGGGAACAACGGAACGACCGGCTCGCTTCCCGCGGGCAGCGCGATCACCAACAACGGCACGCTGACTTTCGACCGAACCAACACCGTGACGCAGGGCACCGATTTCGGAGCGATCGCAGGCACCGGCCAGTTGATCCAGCAGGGGAGCGGCACGCTGGTCTTGACCGCCACGAACACGTACAGCGGCGGCACGACCATCGCGAATGGCACGCTCCAGCTCGGCGCCGGCGGAGCGAGTGGTTCCATCACGGGCAACGTGGCAAACAACGGCACCCTCGTCTTCAATCGCTCCGACGATTACACTTTCGGCGGAGTGATCAGCGGCAGTGGCGGGCTGACGAATAACGGAAACATCATCCGCCTTTCCACGGCCCAGACCTACACGGGTCCCACGCAGATCAACTCCGGCATTTTCCTGCTCCCGACGACCGGCGGCGCGGGGCTTTCCTCCTCGACGGCGCTCACCGTGGCGACGGGAGCGATCTTCGACCTTTCCGGCCGGCCGCAGACGGTCTCGGGGCTCTCGGGCGGCGGATTGATCTACAGCTTTCTCTCGAACACCGGCAGCCTCACCGCGGATATTGCTCTCGGTCAGACGAGCACCTTTTCCGGCGTGCTGGGTGGTGCCCTCTATCCGAATTTCGCCTTCAACAAGTCCGGACCCGGCATCCAGATTCTTTCCGGCGCAAACACTTTCACGGGTGGCGCGACCAT
Organism: uncultured Verrucomicrobiae bacterium; assembly: GCA_963788065.1. Taxonomy (GTDB): domain Bacteria; phylum Verrucomicrobiota; class Verrucomicrobiia; order Chthoniobacterales; family UBA10450; genus JACCTI01. The sequence continues at coordinate 246,806 of CAWBFF010000003.1, read as the reverse complement.
CAATGGCGGCATCCTCGCGCTGTCCGGCGCGAATACCTACACGGGCGGCACCACCATCAATGCCGGCACGCTCCAAATCGGCACGGGCGGCGCGAGCGGTTCCATCACCGGCAACGTGACGAACAACGGCACTCTCATCTTCAATCGTTCCGACGATTACACCTTTGGCGGGGTCGTCAGCGGCAGCGGCGAACTGGTGAAGAATGGAAACATCCTCCGCCTCTCAGCGGCCCAGACCTATACCGGCCCGACGCTGATTAACACCGGCATCCTCTCGTTGCCGACAACGGTCAATCAGGGACTGCCCGCCTCCACTGTAGTCACCCTCGCCGCGGGCTCGTTTCTCGATCTCTCCAGCCGGGCCCAGAAGATTGCGGGGCTCACGGGAGGAGGCACGGTCTATAGCTTCAATACCAGCGCCGGCAGCCTCACGCTGGATATCGCCTCCGGGCAGACCTACACATTTTCGGGAGCGATGGGTGGCACCTACCCTGACTTCGCTTTCACAAAGTCAGGCTTGGGCACACAAATCCTTTCCGGCGCGAACACCTACACCGGCGCCACCACGGTCAATGGCGGCATCCTGATTTTGAGCGGTCCGAACAGCCCAGGGGCCAATCTAGTGAACGCTGGCATCCTGAGCCTCCAGAACGCCGCGGCGACCACGCTCAACTCGGTGACCATCGGCAACGGGGCCCTGCTTTCGACCGATGTCGCGAGCGGAGTGAACCAGCGCAATCTGGGCGGGAACCTCACGCTCACCGGCGGCACCCTCGGTGGCAATGGGAATGTGAGCGATACGGCTCTGGGCCAGTTTTTTCTCAGCAATGCCGGGCAGCAGGTGATCGTTTCCGGCGACAATCAATCAATCATCTCCGCCGAGCTGCACATGGCCGGCACCCACATCTTCAACGTGGCCGACGGCGCGGCTCCCGTCGACTTGCTCGTCACAGGGAAACTCAGCCATCAACACGGGACCAGTTGGGGCGGTATTCAAAAGACCGGAAACGGAACGATGTTTCTCGCCAGTTCCATGGACGGCACCAATTCCGCAGGAGTGAACGGGATCTTTGGGCTGGGCGGCTTCGAACTCGCCGGGGGCACGCTCATTTTCTCCGGCAGCCTCGGCTACAGTGGGTTGGCTCCGGCGAGCAAGGGCGGCTATTTCCTGGCCGACTTCTCCTCAAACTCCACCCTGAGATGGGACACCGGTAATACGAAGGACATCTCGATCAATGGGAACCTCCGCATTCGCGATGGCGTCAACGCGACCTTCGACACGAATGCAAACGACATCACCTTCGGCACGGCCATTGTCAACGGAGCCGCCGGCACCGGCGCGCTGACCAAAACCGGTGCTGGCACGCTGACGCTCCCGGTTGCCAACAGCTACACCGGCGCGACGACAATTAACATGGGCACGCTCCTGCTCGGGTTTGGCACCGTGTCCTCGAACATCCTTTCGAGCGCTTCCGGCCTCGTCCTCGGTGGCGGCACGCTCGCGCTCAGCGGCACGGCCACGCAGACGGTAAATGGATTGACCACCACCGCCAAAACCAGCAGCGGGATTGTGCTGGGAACAAACCAGACCCTCACGCTTGGAGGGCTGACTTCAGGCGGCACAGGCTCGTCCCTTAACTTTAATACCGCCGCGGGAGGAGCCAATGCCAGCACCGCCGCCATCGGAAGCGGAAGCGTTCTCCTCACCGGTCAGACCGCTGGGGCGGCCATCCATCCGGGATTCACGGTGCTCGACGGAGGCGGTTTCGGTTTGGCCACGGTAGACATGTCCAATCACGTCATCCGGCAAACCACCGGATTGAATCTGCTGCCGCAAAGTGGCGCGACTTCCAGCGTTGCCTACACCGTAAACAATAATTCCGGCGGCGCATCGGCACCCGGCAGCTCCACTTTAGTGCTTACCGCCTCGCAGACCGTGGCCAGCATCACCGTGGATACGACTGCTGCCAGTGGGACGCTGGCGCTAAATTCCGGCGTGTTTCTCCGCAGCAACATCCTGAATTTCGGCGGAGTCGGTTCCAATACCTACCGGATTACCGGCAACGCCGGTGGCTCTGGCGTCCTCACGGCGGCAGGGTCGGGCGAAGGGATGTTCCTGAACAACTACGGAGCCGGCGCGGTCACTTTCGTTGCTCCGATTTGGCCCAATGGAATAGATAACAGCGTTTCGCTCAACGGCACCGGCCGCATCGTTCTTGCCGGAATCAACAACTACAGGGGTGACACGATCGTCAATGGCGGAACGCTGCAGATCGGGGAGGGCGTGAATATCGCCTCTATCCAAGGTCAAACTGGCGCCGCCGGCGTTGACGGAGGCGGGCCCAGCGCAACGGCAGGCTTCGGGGGAGCGGGAGCCACGGTAAATAACAACAGCGCCCTGAGCGTGGTCACGAATGGCTCTGTCACGGGCGGCAGTGGCGGTCACGGCGGCGCAGGTGGTTCTGCTACCTCCGGAGAAGCAGGCCCTGGTGCCGTTGGTGGCGCGGGTGGGGTCGGGGCGGCGTTGAACGACAGGAGCTCAGCAAATAATTTGGGCGGGGGAGCGATTATCGGAGGTGTCGGAGGAACCGGGGGCTCCGGTGGGTTGGGCATAAACAATGCAACAACCGGCAAAGGCGGTCGCGGCGGTCTGGGAGGAAGCGGGGTTACGGTCAAAACCGACGGCGAACTCAACATTGGTTCCGTAACTGGAGGCGCGGGTGGCGTGGGCGGGTTTGGCGGATCGCTAGCAGGTAATGGGTTCGGTCCCGTTGGTCCTGGAGGCACGGGCGGCATGGGGGGTAGCGGCGTCACCGTCCTGATTCTTCGGACGCTGAGTGTATCTGCGACGTCGATCGTTTCCGGCGGCGCCGGCGGCATTGGGCCCATTGGTGTTCCCACTACCAATTTATATGCAGGGAGGGCCGGCGACGGAGGAGCTGGAGGGGCCGGTATTCTCTTCCCTCTGAACGGTTCGCTGAACAACAGCGGAACGATCACCGGGGGCAACGGCAGTATGGGTGGGGTTGGCGCAGCAAGTGGTTCTTTTGCAGGCGACGGCGGATATGGTGGCAATGGCGGTTCAGGCGTAATTTTTGCGCTGGGCGGGGCATTGATTAATGCTGGAACAATCAGCGGCGCCAGCGGTGCCAACGGCGCCGCGGGTGGGGTATCACAAACTGGTAGACTTAGCGGCTTGCCTGGCGCCGGGGGCAACGGTGGAACGGGAGTTGTCTTCGGCGCTGCGGGCTCCTTGAGTAACAGCGTCACTATCAGCGGTGGAAACGGCGGGCGCGGCGCCGATTCGGTCTCGAACCAGACTCTCACAAGCACCGGTGGCATCGGCGGCAACGGCGGGACGGGAGTTAGCTTCAGCGCCGGTGGCACCTTGAACAATAGCGGAACAATCAATGGCGGCTTGGGAGGTGCCGGAGGCCTGGGCCCCCCCGACACCGGTTTCCCCCCCACCGGTGTTCCTGGCGCTCCCGGGAGCCCTGGTATCGGCGTCTCTTTCTCCGGAGCTGCTGGGACAATTTTTAATCAATCCGGAGGCCACATCAACGGCGGTGTCTCGATGGGCAACTTTGCCAACAGCGTCACGCTTGAAGCCGGCAGCGTGATCAACGGTGCTCTCGACCTCAGCTCGAACCCGGCGGCCACCCTTACCCTTGAAGGCAACGGCTCCCAAATTTATTCAGCGGCAGTCACCGGCACGACCACCTTTGCCGGCTCGCTCACAAAAAATGGCTCCGGCACCTGGACGCTCGATCGCACCTTAACCTACGCCGGCCCCACGAACGTCACCGCCGGCACGCTCTTGGTGAATACCACGCTCATTTCGGGCACGAGCATAGGTGAGGTAACGCTAAGGAGCAGTGGCAATTCGCCCAGCGCAAGAGCGAGGACCGCAGGGCTGGATGAGCAAATTGAGCGCAATGTGGCGGGCCCGAGGTTCGCCTCCGTGGCGCCGCGTTTGACCCTCTCTCGCGATCTCACTGCCGAGGAGAACCCGAGTTCTGGCGCCGGCTTGGTGACGGTGAGCAACAGCGGGACTGTGCTTGGCGGAACCGGATCGATCAACGGCGATGTCAGCGTGGGTAACGGCGCGACCTTGCGCGGCGGGAATGGCAGTGCGGCGAGCGGTGCGCTCAGTCTCAGCGGAGCGGTCACCATGGCTGCCGGTTCGATCATCGAACTGGCGCTGGGCGCATCGGGTACGCATTCGACGCTCGCGATCATTGGAGGGGGCACGTTGAACTTTGCGCAGAACCAGGCGTTTCACTTCATCGATTTCGGAACCAGCGGGGGAATCTACACCGCCATCATCACGGGAGTGGCCAACCCGGGGGTGATCGATGGAGTCAATATGTGGACGATCACCAACGGAGGCTGGATGGGAACGTTCAGCTTCAATGGAGGAAATATCGATCTCAACCTCGCCCCGGTGCCCGAACCGGGGACCTGGGCGGCGGGCGTCCTTGCGGTGCTCGCGCTGGGCTGGAGCGTGCGCGGCCGACTGCGCCGGAAGCTGCCGTAGGGCAGTCGCAGGCGGGCATCGGTCGGCTGCGCACCGCAAGCTCGGCCCCGAGCGCATCCCGACCATTCGCCACGTCAGCTCCCGCCGGACGGCCGGAGGTGGAGGCAGCTCGCTAACCTCCGCTCGACGCGCGCGCGGCGCTGGTAATGGACTGCTCCTCGGCTTCGCGACGCCGGATCGCGATTAACGCAACCAGCCCCGCGATCGCGCAGATGACCCCGCCAAACGCGAGCGTGAAAGGCGCGCCGAGCCATTCCGCCAGCCAGCCGGCTTCGAGGCTGCCGAGCGGAATCATCGCGCCGAAGACAAGCCCCCACACCCCGAGCACGCGGCCGCGCATTTCATCGGGCACGATGGTTTGCATGACGGTGTTGGAGGTGGAGAAAAAGAGCAGCATGCCGAACCCGCCTAACGACATGAAAAAGAGCGCGAGGTAGTAATTTTTCGTCAAAGCAAACGCGATCAGCGCGCCGGAAAAAAGCCAGACGCCGCCGAGCGCCACATTGCGCGGCGGGAAGACGTGGCCCGCGGTCGCGACCGTCAACGCCCCGGCTAGCGCGCCCACCCCACTGGCCGACATCAACACGCCGTAACCGTTCGCGCCCAGCCCGAAAACATCCCGCGCGAACGCCGGCAAGAGCACCGCATACGACCAGCCGAAGACGCCGACCGTGCCGAGCAAGCCGAGAATCGTGCGCACGCGCCGATGTTGCAGAACGTAGCGCAGGCCACTCCACGCGCTCGGCCGTTCCGCGGAAACGCGGGAAACGTGCGGCGGCAGTCGCATCATAAGCAGGCCGATGATGACCGCGACGTAGCTGATCGCGTTGATTAAAAAACAGGCCGGCGTGCCGAGCGTCCCGATGACAAGCCCGGCCAACGCCGGCCCAATGATGCGCGCGCCGTTAAAGATCGAGCTGTTGAGCGAGATGGCGTTGAGCAGATCCTCGCGGCTCGTCATATCGAGCGTGAACGCTTGCCGCGCCGGCATATCGAAGGCCATCGCGATTCCGCTCACGACCGCGAGAGAGATGATAAGCGGCGGCGTGGCGAGATGCAGCCAGGCGAGGAGCGCGAGCAGGAACGCCGGCAACATCTGTGCGACCTGAGTGCAGAGGATAATGGCGCGTTTCGGGTAGCGATCCGCGAGCGCGCCGCCCCAGAGCGAGAAGAAAATCATGGGCGCGGACCCAGCCGCCGCGACGACGCCGAGGAGCAGTTTCGAGCCGGTGATTTGATAAACCAGCCAGCTCATGGCGGTTGATTGCATCCAAGTGCCGATGAGCGAGACGAGCTGGCCGTAAAAGAAGAGCCGATAATTCCGGTGCCGCAGGGCGCGGAAGGTATCGCGCAGAGAAATCTTCCCGACTGGCGTGCGGCGTTGCCGCCCGGTCATCTCCTCGGGAATTTGCGCAGTCTTGGTCGTCTCCATCGCAGTGGGTGAGCGGGACGGTAGCACAAAGGGGCCGGAGGCGGACGGCTGTGCTACCATCGCGGGGATGGAAAGCACGCACGCCATTCTGTTGCGCAAGCGGAAGCTGAGCGACACCAGCCTGATTGTGTCGTGGTGCACCAGTTCGCTCGGTTGCGTGCGCACGGTGGCGAAAGGCGCGCGCGGTGCGAAGAGCGCTTTCGCGGGCAAGCTCGACCTCTTCTACGAAGCGGAAATCCAGCTCGCGCGAAGCAAGCGCTCGGATTTGCATTCCTTGCGCGAGGTCGCGCTCAAGAATCCCTTTCCCGGAATCCGCCAAAGCTATGCGCGCACGCAGGCGGCGTCGTATTTTGTCGAGCTGATCGAGCTGTGCACCGAGTCCGATCACGATGAGCCGGAGCTCTTCACGCTCCTGCAGCGCGCCTTCGGTTTCCTGAATGCGAACGAGCCAACCCTGCGCGCCGTCTCGCATTTCGAAGCGGAGCTGGCGCGCATCGCGGGAGTGCACGACGCGCGCTTTTTGAAAAGCGCCGCCGCGGCAGCACTCGCTGATCTTTTCGGCAAATTACCGAAGTCCCGCGGGCCGCTGCTCCAGGCCCTCCACCGTCCCGTGGCGTCCACGTAGCACCATGGCCAGCGCATAAAATGCGAGCACGAGCCAGAGCAGCGCGTGATACCCGAAGAGCATGCTCAGGTATTCCATCATGCCGCCGGCCATGATCCCGAGAAGATTGGAGGCGAAGGCGACATCGGCTAATTCCGTGTCGCGGAAGGAATGCGAGAAGATGACGTTGGCGAGGAAGACGGGCGCGAAGGCCAGCCCGCTCGCGAGCAAGTAGCGCGCGATTACATTTTCCAACATCAAAGTCTCGGGACGAATCGCGAGGTTGAGCGCCAGCGTCGCAAAGAGCAGCACATAGAAAATCCAGATTCGGCGCACGGTGCAGCGCGCGTTCACGCGCACGGCCACGAGCACGCTGGCGAGGATGGCGAAGAAGACGAGCGAGTTCACCAGCCAGGTGCTACCGAAGAGAAGCGCGAAGGTGGTTAGCGCTTTCACTTCGAGGAGCGCGAAGGCCACCCCGAGGAAGAACATGTGCCAATCGAATCGGCGCCACGTGCCCGGCGGCGCGATCCACCAGATGGCGGCGAGCGAGATCGCCGTCACCACTGCCAGTCCGCGTAGATAGATCGAGGGGAAAGATTTTTGCGGCAGATAAACGAATGGCCAATCGTCCGTCGCCGGCGCGCGATCGGTCATCGGCATGAAACCTTCGCCGGTGACGCGCAGCCGCGTTTCGGATTCGCTGGAAGGCTTCTCGCGGTACGATCCGATTCCCGTCGCCGCTAATTCCGGAACGCGTGGGCCGTTGATGATGACCGCACCGCGCCCCTGCCCGCCGTAGGTGGAGACAAAGGACTCGCGCCCGAATGTCCGGCTGACCATCCCGGCCAGCTTCTCGATCAGCCACGGTTCGCGGTAATAATTGTAGAGCACGAGGACGCCGTCAGGCGTGAGCGCGGCGCGCGCGGCGGCGAGCGAATCCTGGGTGAAAAGAAAACTTTCGAGGCGCAGATTCGCGATGCTCGAAGTGAGCGTGAGCGAATCGGGCAGAGCGAAGATGATGAGATCATACTTCTCGTGGGTATGACGCAGGAAGACGCGGCCGTCGTCGTTTACCAACCGAACGCGCGGATCGGAGTAGGGGCGATCGGGATGGAACTCCGCGCCGAGCCGCTGGATGACGGGGTCGATTTCGACCGCGGTGATTTGCTGCACACCGTGCGCGAGCGCGGTGGCGGTATCGGACCCAGTGCCGGCGCCGAGGATGAGGGCGTGGGCGAAGTTTCGCTCCGGGAAGAGCTCGTAAACGCGGCGGTAGAAGGGCTCCTTCGCCTGCCACGGGATCATACTTTGATGGCCGATGCTGTTGACGTCGAGCTCGTAGCCGCTCGGCTGCGCCGGCGTGAGCGTGATCTTGTAATACGGCGACCAATGCGTGCCGCGCTGGAGGAAAAGCGCGATCGCGGCCGCGCCGAGCACGCAGAGCGCCGAGCGTAGGAGCGTGCGCCTTTCGCCTAACAAGAGGACGAGCGCTCCCAGCGTGGCGAACCAGTAGATCGGCGGCAGCGCGAAGTAGCCGATGACAAAAAACGCCGCCGTTCCCGCCATGCTCCCGAGGATGTCGTAGGTGTAAGCGGTGAGCGGCGGAGCTTGCGTGAAGAGCAAGCCGAGCGCGCGCGCCAGCGGGATAAAGGCCGCCGCGACGAACGTGAAGATGAGCGGCAGCAGAATGAAACTCTCCGCCCGCGCCCAACCCGTCGTGCCCGAGCCGAAGTAGAGCACGTCGGTGCTCGCGATGTTGAGCTCGAAGCGGTTCACCGCCACGACGGCGACAAGCGCGACGAGGAGAACCGGGAACGACGGAAAGCGCAGCGTGGTCCGTCGCGCGGCCAGGATTCCCAAACCCATTCCGAGGAACGAAGCGAGGAGAATGAAATTAGTGAAGTAGCTGAGATACCGGACGTAGGCCGGGATCCAGCGGATGCAGAGCAGCTCAAAGAAAAGGAGCGTGAAGGACAGGAGAAAAATGCGCGCGCGCACATTGCGGATCAATCCGTATTCCTCCGCCGTATCTCCCCGTGCCATGTGCATCGTAGCTTCCCTCGTCAACGCGCTGGTCAGACCCGCACCGGCTTTTCCGCCACCAGGATCATGCTCTTCCACAGCCACGGCACGCGCCCGGCGCCGTGGAATTCCAGCACCCGAAAGCCCGCTTCTTCGAGGATCGTGGTGAGCGTCCGGCGGGAAAAAAATTTCACATGGCCGCCGTCCCAAAACGGCGCGTGATGGAAATCCCATTTGTCGGTTAGCGACAGGAGCAAATTCTTCAGATAGCCGTGGTAAGGCGTGCTGATAATCAAACGCCCGCCCGGCCGCAGCACGCGGATGGCAAACTCCGGTAGCCGGCGCGGGTAGAGCAGGTGCTCGATCACCTCGGTCGAAACCACGACATCGAAATCTGATTCGCCCAGCGCTGCCGGATCGTCATACACACTGAGCACGCGGAAGGAGACGTCCGGCAGCGCTTCGAGCCGCGATGCGAATGCCTTCCTCGCTCGGATCGCATCCCGTGACGGTGAAACCGGCCGCGGCCAGCTCCTTGTCCATGGCGCCATTGCCGCAGCCGAGGTCGAGGATCTTGTGCGCGCCGGCTTCTCGGCAGAGAGCGAGCACGGGATCGCGCAGGTAATCATTCGAATGGCTGGCCACCGCCGAGGGAAAGGGATAATCGCCGATGATAGGGCTGGTGGACATGGCGCGAAGTTGCGAACCGGAGCAGAGCACAAGTGCGCGATGTTTGCGAAAGGAAGCGTCGCAACCTAATCTCGACCCGTGACCGCAGCCGCCACTCCCGCCAATGGGATCAACTTCAAGATCGGCAATGAACGCCTGATCAAGGTGACGGAAAACGCTTCGCGCAAGCTGCGGGGGTTGCTCCAGAAACAAGGCCGCGCGGAGCATGGCGCGCTCCGCGTCGCCGTGATCGGCGGCGGCTGCTCGGGTTTGCAATACAAGATGGACCTCGTGGATGGCCCGGCCAATCGCGACATCATGGTGCAATCCGCGGAAGTGCGAGTGGTGGTCGATCCGAAGAGCGCGCTTTTCGTCAGCGGCTCGCTCCTTGATTACAGCGACGATCTGCAGAAGGGCGGGTTCAAAGTCACCAACCCGAACGCGGTCGCGCACTGCTCTTGCGGCGAAAGCTTCGCGGCATGACCGATTACTTTGCCCTCCTCGGGCAACCGCGGCGGCCGTGGCTCGACCCGGAGGAAGTGAAGCGGGCTTTCCACGAGAAAACGCGCGAGTCGCATCCGGATGCGCAGCAGGAACCCGGGCAGCACGGAACGGACGCGGAGTTTGCCGCAATCAATGAAGCCTGGCGAATTTTGCAGGACCCGAAGCGGCGGCTGCACCATTTGCTCAGCCTCGCCGGGCGAGCACCGGTGGCCGCAGGCGTGGCGCCGCCGCCGGAGATTGCGGAAATGTTTAGTGCGGTCGCGGACGCGACGCAGGGCGCCGGGCGAGTCTTGCAGGAAGCCGCGGCCACGACCAATCCGCTCAGCCGTTCGCTCGTGCAGACGAAGATCGTGATCGCCAGTCGGCGGGTGAACGAAGCGCTCGGGCGATTGCAGGAGATGTCCGCGGAAGCGGAGGCCGAGCTGCGGAATTTGAACGAGAGCGCGAATGAAGCAGGCGGGGATTGGTTGGACCGCTGCGAGCAACTCTATTTTCGGTTCGCTTACCTGACGCGTTGGATTTCTCAGTTGGAGGAGAAACGCACACAGCTCGCGACTTGTTAGGCGGCGGCGCGGAGGTGACAGCGCGGGAGTTGAGCGCCATCTTGGGCGATGGTCAGCATCTCCATCCGCTACACGGGCGACCTGCATTGCGCCGCCATCCACGAGCCTTCGAAAAGTGAAATCGCGACCGACGCACCGGTCGATAACAAAGGGAAAGGCGAAACGTTTTCGCCCACCGATCTGGTCGCGACCGCGCTCGGCACTTGCATGGCCACCATCCTCTCGATGGCGGCGGAGAGCCACGGCCTGGATGTGAAAGGCATGAGCGTTTCCGTGCGGAAAGAAATGTCGAAAGATGCGCCGCGCCGCATCGTGGGGCTTCCTTCGGAGGTGCGGATTCCATTACCTGCGAGCACGCCGCAGCGCGCGCTCCTGGAAAACGCCGCGCTGAATTGCCCGGTGCACAAGAGTCTGCCGCCCGAGCTCGAGCGTCCGACGGAATTTTTCTGGGAAGGCTAGCCGCGTCGTTCGGATTCGATTCGATTCCCGACGAATTGATTTGAAATTATCCGTAAGAACGCGAGAAACGCTCCTCAAATGAAAAAACTCGTCCTACTACCAACCATTCTGATCGCGCTTCTCGTAAGCTTGATCAGTTCCCAAGGCGCCGAACTCAATCTCGATTTCACGATCGTGAACAAGACCGGCTATGACATTAAGGAAATCTACGTCGACGAAGCGTCCAACAACAATTGGACGGACAACATCATGAAGGGCCAGGGCAACCTGAAAAACGGCGAGACCTTTAAGGTCGAGTTCAGCCCGGAAGAAAATTCCGCGAAGTGGGATATCAAAGCAGTCTACGCTGACGGTGAGACCGCGATCTGGACCGGCTTGAAGCTTACGGACATCACCAACGTCACTCTCTTTTGGAGCAAGGATAAAGGCTCGAGCGCCAAGGTCGATTAAATCACGCCCGCGATGGCGCGGAAGACGCCCATCAGTTTTCTGGAACGGCTCCTACGGGAGCCGTTCCTTTTTATTGCCCGAGAACCCAGGCAAAAATCAGCGGCGCGCAAATCGTGGCGTCGCTTTCGACAACGAACTTCGGCGTCGAAGCCGCGAGTTTCCCCCAGGTGATTTTCTCGTTCGGGACCGCACCGGAGTAGCTGCCGTAGCTCGTGGTCGAGTCACTGATCTGGCAGAAATAGCCCCAGAGCGGCACGCCCGTGCGCTCGAGATCCTGATGCAGCATCGGCACGACGCAGATCGGGAAATCGCCAGCGATGCCGCCGCCGATTTGGAAGAAGCCGATTGAACCTTCGCGATTGCGCAGCCGCTTCGCGTTCTTCGTATAGTAATCCGCGAGCCAGGTCATGTATTCGATGCCGGTGCGGACGGTGTGGACGTTCTTCACGTCCCCGCGAATCACAGCGGCTGCATACATGTTGCCGAGCGTCGCGTCTTCCCAGCCGGGCACGACGATCGGCAGATTTTTTTCGCAAGCCGCCACCATCCAGGAATTCTTCGGATCGATCTGGTAGCTTTTCTTCAGCTTCCCGCTCCGAAGAATTTTATACATGAACTCGTGCGGGAAATAATGTTCGCCCGCGCGATCGGCTGCGACCCATTCTTCCAGAACCGCCTTCTCGATCCGCCGCATCGCTTCCATCTCCGGGATGCAGGTGTCGGTCACGCGATTCATGTGCTGCGAAAGCAGCTTCTGCTCATCCGCGGGCGTGAGTTGCCGATAATGGGGCACGCGCTCGTAGTGATCGTGCGCCACGAGATTAAAGATATCCTCCTCCAGGTTCGCGCCCGTGCAGACGATGAGATGGACTTTGTCGCGCCGAATCATCTCGGCCAAGGAAATGCCGAGCTCGGCCGTGGACATCGCGCCTGCCAGCGTCACCAGCATTTTGCCGCCGGCGGCGAGGTGCGTCTCGTAGCCTTTCGCCGCATCGAGCAACGCGGCGGCGTTGAAGTGACGATAGTTGCGCGCGATGAATTTCGAGACCGGACCTTTCTTGGCCGCGAGCGCGGCGTTGATTTCTTCCGGACTCTGGGAGCGTCGTTTGGCTTTCATTAAACTGTTGGTCCGGCGGGATAGAGCCAGCGCATGTAGTCGGCCACGCCGGCTTCGAGCGGAAAGCGCGGCTCATATTGCAGCGCCTCGCGCACCGCGGTCAGGTCGGCCTGGGTGAAATTCTGATAGTGTGCGTGCGGATTCTCGATGTATTCCGGCTCGAAGTTGGTGCCCAGCGCGCCGTTCAAAATCTCCACCATCTCGTTAAACGACCGCGCCTGGCCCGCGCCAAGATTGTAGATCCCGCTCTTGAGTGCCTCGAATGCGCGCAGGCAGCCGTGCACGATGTCTTTCACATAGACGAAATCGCGCTGCTGTTCGCCGTGCTTGAAAATGCGCGGGCGTTGGCCTGCCGTCATCTGCTGCGCGAGATGGTAAATCATACTCGCGGGGACGCCTTTGTGCGCTTCGCGCGGTCCGTAGACGTTGAAGAAGCGCAGCCCCACGATGACCCAATCGGGGTCGGCCTCGGCCGCGCGCCGCGCAACGTTGTCCATGATCGCCTTGGAAAAAGCGTAAACGTTTGCCGGCGCGGCGGAGCTGCTCGCCTCGCTGCTTGCTGCCCGCGTCGCGCCATAGGTGGAAGCAGAGGAAGCGAAGACGACGCGGGTTTTATTTTTGCGCGCGAATTGCAGCAGCCGCCGAAAGCTCTCCACGTTGTCGTGCGTCTGTGCGAACTGATCGTGATTCGTCGTATCCGTGATGGACGCGAGATGGAAAATGCCGTCGAATTTTTCTTCACCGAACTGCTCTTCCCAGTCCAGCGTCGCGAGATTCTGCGCGATAAAATCGCCCGTGTAGCCGGCGAGATTTTTGAAATCGCCCGAACGGAAATCGTCGATCACGGTCAGCTGGGCTTTCGGGTATTGCGTCTGCAATTCGAGCACGAGATTCGAGCCGATGAAGCCGGCGCCGCCGGTGACGAGGAGATGGAGAGGGGAAGGTGAGATGGCCACAGAAAAATTTTGCGCGGGTCAAAACGCGTTCGCATAAATAATTCTTGAGCGGGCAAGCGCAAGGCCCTACTTCTCGACCGGTTCTTTGCGAGTTTGATCAGTGGATCGGCGCGAGAAATCCCGTGAGCAATCGGGAGCAGTAGCGCTGCTGTAACTGGATACGACTTCCCAGAAGCCAATCGTCGGCCATTTCGCCGCGGTGAAGGCGGGAAGAAGGTGTGTGTGGTCGCAAGACCGCGCCGTAAGCCAGGAGCCAGAATATTCGTCCGGTTCACCTCATTCGTGCCCCTGCGTGTGCAGACGGCGCGACAAAACTTCTTCGCAAAAAAGAAGAATGAGAGCGCGACCGCTGTCTTCCCGACAGATGTCCTCCGCTTCTCAGTGAATGGAGGAAATCAAGATGTCGGTAAAAATTGTCAGAGGAATTGGAACTCGTTTTTTCGAGCGCATGCGCGCCCCAGCGTGCGGGGTCGCCGCTCTTGGCTTGCTCGGAAGCGTTGCGTTTTTGCAAGCGCAGGAAGCGGTGTCGGAAGAAGTCGTCGTCAGCGCGACGCGTTTGCCTATCCCGGAAAGCGAGACGCCCGCGAGCGTGAGCGTGGTCAGGGCGCAGGAATTGGAAGAACGCCAGGTGCGACGTGTGGCGGATGCGCTGCGCGAAATTCCTGGCCTCACCGTCGCGCAATCAGGTGCGCCGGGGCAGTTGACCTCCGTCTTCACGCGCGGCCTGCGAAGCGAGCATACGCAGGTGCTGCTCGATGGCATTCCAGTTAACCAAGGGCTGGCCGGTCTCTTCAATTTTGCGGATCTGAACGTCGATAACGTCGATCGCATCGAAGTCGTGCGCGGACCGCAGAGCACGCTCTACGGCCCACGCGCGCTCGCAGGTGTGATCCAGATTTTCACGCGGCGCGGTCAGGGCACACCCACCGGGTCGGTCACGGCGGAGGCCGGGTCGTTCGGGACTTTTCGCGAAGCATTTGCCAGCAGCGGCTCGTGGGAGCAGTTCGATTACTCAATCGGCCTCAGCCGCCTGGATACGGACAACGATCGCCCGAATAACCAATACCGGCTCTCGAACGGCATCGCCAATTTCGGCTGGTCGCCTAACGAACGCTTGCGCATCGGCAGCCTCTTCACTTACTCGAATGCCGACACCGGAAATCCGAACGCGATCTCGAATCCGAAGCCGCTCGACAATTTTCTCACGGAACGCTGGCTCATTGGGCCGCGGATCGATTTCACGCCGGTGGATTGGTGGAGCACCAGCTCATCGTCGCCTACGATCACGAGCGGCAGGTGAACGATCCGAATGAGGACGACTTCGTTTTCGCGACGCGTGCGCTCTTCAAACGTTTCACGCTCGATTACCAGAACAACCTCAAGCCGACCGCGTGGCTCACCCTGACGACGGGCGCGTTTTACAGTCAGGTGGATGCTGAGCAGGAGCGTCCGTTCGTCGTTTTCGGCGAGACGTTGATCAGCGACGCGACGGAGCAAACCTCCGGGTTCGCGCAGGCGAGCGTGACTCCGCTGCCGGGTTTGAATCTCGTCGCGGGCGGCCGGTTCGATCACTTCAATCAATTCGGCGATGTCTGGACGTATCGCTTTGCCGGCAGCTACCTCATCGCGCGCACGGATACGACGATTCATTCCAGCATCGCGACCGGGTTCAGTCCGCCGAGCAGCCAGGACAAGATTTTCGGGAATAACTTCGGCTTGGAGCCAGAGCGCAATCGCGGGTTCGACGTGGGCGTAGCGCAGCGGTTCTGGGAACGGCGCGTGCAGGTGGGCGCGACGTATTTTCATAACCGGCTCTCCAACGTGATCGGGTTCAATGGCCAGTTCGACACGTTGAATTTGGGCGCCGCGCGCACGCAGGGTTTGGAATTGGAGGCAAGAGTGCGACCGATGGCGAACCTGGAGTTCCTGGCGAACTACACGTATCTGGAGGCGGAAAAAACTTCCGCCGCGGACGTGAGCCAACTGCAAGGCGCGCGTTTGCCGCGCCGGCCGCGGAACGAAGTTTACCTCTCCGGCACGTATCTTTGGTTTGGAAAACTGCGCACCACTGCAGAGGCGAAGTTCGTGAACGCGCGCGAGGAACTCAATTTCGGCGGGCCGAATTTCGACATCGAGGACTACGCCTTCGTCAATCTGGCGGCGGAGTATGCGGTCACCACGCATGTCGCTGTTTTTGGCCGGATCAATAATCTAGCGGACGAGCGCTACGCTGAAGTCTTCGGATTCCCGGCCTTGGGGCGGGCGGCGTATGGCGGAGTCCGCGTGGAGTGGTGACCGGGAAAGAGGGGTTGGCCGGCGCGGGATGGTTTGATAAGATGCGCTGGACAAAATTTCCGCCATTTTCATCTGACTCATGACCTTGACGATCTACCTGGTAATCGGAGGCGCTGCGCTGGCCGCTTTTCTGCTCGGCATGGGTTTGGCCTGGCTTTTGATGCGGCATCAACGCCTGATCGCGATCGCGCAGTGTGAAACCGCGAGCAGCATCCAGATTTCCGATTTAGCCCAGAGCCTGGCCGCGGCGCAGGAGAAAAATTCCCGGATTCCGGAGTTGGAAATGAATATGTCTGCGACGGTGCAGGAGGCGCGCGCCTACCGCGAGCAGCAGGCGAAAGCGAGCGCGCGCATCGCCACCCTCGAAGTGCAACTCGAGCAGGAACGCAAAGCCATGACTGAAAAACTGGCCGTGCTCGATGAAGCGCAGGCGCGTTTTTCCGACGCCTTTAAGGCGCTCTCCGCCGAGGCGCTGCAGAACAACAGCGCCTCCTTCCTCGAGCTGGCAAAATCGAAGCTGGAGACCACGCAGGAAGGCGCTCGGGGCGACCTGGAGCAGCGCCGCGCCGCTATCGATGCGCTGGTGAAGCCGATGCGCGAGTCGCTCGAGAAAGTGGACGCCAAGATCAACGATCTGGAGAAGGCGCGCACGGGCGCCTACGAGTCGCTCACCTCCCAGGTTCGGACACTTGCCGAGACGCAAAATTATCTGCGTTCTGAGACGAGCAACCTCGTGCGCGCTCTGCGTTCACCGATCGTGCGCGGGCGTTGGGGCGAGATTCAATTGCGCCGCGTGGTGGAGTTAGCCGGGATGGTCGATCACTGTGATTTCTTCGAGCAGACGACGGTGCACACGGAGGAAGGTCGGATGCGTCCCGACATGATCGTGCATCTGCCGGGCGGGAAGACGATCGTGGTTGATGCCAAGGCGTCGATCAACGCCTACCTCGAAGCGCAGGAAGCGCCCGACGACGACGCGCGCCTCAACCGCTTGAACCTACACGCCACCCAGGTGCGCGGGCACATCGAGAAACTCTCGCGCAAGGCCTACTGGGAGCAGTTTGAAAATGCGCCGGATTTCGTGGTTCTCTTCCTCCCGGGCGAAATGTTTTTCAGCGCGGCGTTGGAGCGCGATCCGATGTTGATCGAGTTCGGCGCGGATAAGAAAATCATCCTCGCCACGCCTACCACTTTGATCGCGCTCCTGCGGGCGGTTTGCTACGGCTGGCGGCAAGAGAAGCTGGCGCTGAATGCGCGCGAGATCAGCCAGCTCGGCGGCGAGCTGTATAAGCGTTTCGCCGATCTTTCGATTCACTTCGGCAAACTCGGGAAGAGCCTGAACAATTCGGTGGAAGCGTTCAACAAAGCGGCTGGCAACATCGAGAGCCGGGTCTTCGTGACCGCGCGGAAATTCCGCGATCTCGGAGCGGCGCCGCTCGGGATGGAAATCGAGGAACTGGAGCCGGTGCATCAGATCGCGCGCGAAATCCAGGCGCCGGAATTGCTGGCACCCGAGCTCCTGCCCGCGTCGGAAAATGAGAACGGTCACGCGCCGCGGCCTTAGGCAGCGGTGCCGCGGTGAGCTGCGGGATGAATTCCAATTGAATCCCGATCCCCGGCAGCGGACGTAGATCATATCATGAATAAAACGGCATTGATCACGGGGGCCAACAAAGGCATCGGCCTCGAAACGGCGCGGCAGTTAGGCAAACAGAACATCACTGTCTTGATCGGAGCGCGCGATCTGGCCAAGGGCAAGGCGGCAGCGGACGAGCTGTGCGGGGAGGGGATCGACGCCCGCCCGCTCGAGCTCGACATCAACGACGAGCGGAGCATTCAGAAGGCAGCGGCACAGGTGGAGAAGGATTTCGGGCAGCTCGATATCTTGATCAACAACGCCGGCGTGATGTTGCAGAAGGCCGACACGAAAGTCGTGGATATGCCGATGGACATCTGGCGCCAGACCTTCGAGACAAATGTTTTCGGTTTGATCGCCACCACCCAGGCGTTCCTGCCGTTGCTGCGCAAGAGCGAGGCCGGGCGAATCGTGAATCTCTCCAGCATTCTTGCTTCCATCACCTACCATGCGAAGCCGGGCTCGCCGGTGTACGATGCGAAGCGGCCAGCGTACGACGTCTCGAAGTCGGCCGTGAACGCCTACACTGTGCACCTGGCGTATGAATTGAAGGACACGAAGATCAAAGTGAACGCCGCGCATCCGGGTTGGGTGAAGACGGAGATGGGCGGCGAAGGCGCGCCGATGGAAATCGTGGACGGCGCCAAGACCAGCGTCGCACTCGCGACCCTGGGCGAGGATGGGCCGAACGGCGCGTTCCTGCACATGGGCAAACCGCTGCCGTGGTAGTCTCCGGACGCTCTGAGCCCTGATCGAGCAGCAACTTCCACGAAAAACATGAATCGCGTCGCCTTGATCACCGGAGTCGGCCCTGGTCTGGGCGCTGCGCTGGCTCGTCGTTTTGCGCGAGGCGGTTTCGCCGTTGCCTTGGTGGCGCGCACGCCTGATTTCATTGGGGAGCTGGCGCAGGAAATCTCTTCGTCTGGCCAGCGGGCGCTCGCCATCACGGCCGATGTCAGCCAGGCCAACGAGATTTCTGCAGCGGTCGCGCAAACTCGGAGCGAGCTGGGGCCGATCGGTGTCCTCATTCACAATGCGAGCGGTGGCGCGGGTGGCGAGATGCTCGATCTCTCTGCGGAGAAGTTCGAGCAGGCCTGGCGGGTCACGGCGTTGGGGGCATTTCTCTTGGCGAAGGAGACGGCGCCTGAGATGATCCGCGACGATGGAGGCGTGATGCTCTTCACCGGAGCGACTTCCAGTGTGCGCGGCGGGGGCTGGCTCGCTTTCAGCAGCGCGAAATTTGCTCTGCGCGGTCTGGTGCAATCGCTCGCGCGCGACCTTTGGCCGAAGGGTGTGCACGTGGCGCACGTGCTCGTGGATGGGATCATCCGCGCCGAGGAAGATGCGGAAACGGAGGGCGGGCGCACTTTGCTCGAGCCCGACGAAATGGCGGACGCCTATTGGTTCCTGGCCAATCAGCCACGCTCGGCCTGGACCCTGGAGCTTGATCTGCGACCGAATGGCGAAGAATTCTTCGTCTAGGCCTAACGAGACGATGTCTATTCCATCCCGTCCTTCAACGGCTTGAGCCAGCGGAGGAGGGCGAAGTTGGCCAGGGCGAGGACGAGCGCGATTTCCTCCCGGCGAAATGCCACCGCCGCCCCGATGGCGCCGGTGCTCCAGAGACTCGCCGCCGTAGCCAGGCCGCGCACGTTGCCGCCATCCTTGAGAATAGCGCCGCCGCCGATGAAGCCCATCCCGCCGAGCAAACCCTGCAGCGCGCGCATCATCGCATCCGGCTGGCCGGCTACCAGGTGGAGCGCGATGAGCATATAGCCGCAGCTGGCCACAGCCACGATGGGGAAGGTGCGGAGTCCGAGATTGCGCGCCGATTTCCCACGCTCCCACGCGAGCGGGAAAGCGAGAGCGAACGCGAGCAGCATCCGGAGGAAATTACTGCCGGCCAGTTGCCAATCGAAATTGAAGGAGTCGAACATGATCGTCCTTTGATAGATCGCGCGCCGCGATCTGTGCGGACCGCTGGAACGCTCGGAAACGATTCCAAGGTGGAATGATTTTTCAAAGTTGGATCGGCCTCGGGCGTCTCCTGGTCGTGGGTGTGCTGGCCTACGCTGCGTTAATTTTCATGCTGCGCGTTTCCGGCAAGCGCACGCTTTCGAAGATGAACGCCTTCGATTTTGTCGTGACCGTCGCGCTCGGATCGACCTTGGCGACGGTGTTTTTGTCGAAGGACGTAGCCCTGGTGGAAGGGTTGCTGGCGCTGGCGTTGCTCATCGGGCTGCAATGGATCGTGGCCTGGCTGGCGGTGCGCTCCGCGAGCTGGCGGAGCATGATCAAGAGCGAGCCCAGGCTGCTCGCGCGGCGCGGAAAATTGTATCATCGCGCGCTCCGCGAGGAACGGGTGAGCCCGGAGGAAATCGATTCCGCTGTGCGCTCCGCCGGGCATCCCTCGTTAGCCGATGTCGAGGCGGTGGTGCTGGAGACGGACGGCAGCTTCAGCGTGATCGGCTCCGCCCCAGCGCAGCGCGAAGGGTCCGCGCTCGGGAAATTATTCGACGATCCGGCGGGGAATTGACGTCAGCGCTACTTCGCGCGGCCTTCTCCGTGCCCGATGGCTCCTGCTTCGATGTAGATGTGCTTGATCTTCGGGTGGCGCTTTCGAATCGCCTTCTCCAGCCGATCAACTGTTCGCTCCACGTCGGCGGCGGAGAGGGCCGGCTCAAATTCAATGTCCACGGTAAGGAGGATGGTGTTCGGCCCGAAGTGCATGGTGAGCGGGTTCCAGAGGTTCTTCACGCCCGGTTCTTCCCGCGCCAGCGCGCGAATGCTCGCGATCGTCTGAGGATCCGCCGCTTCGCCGACGAGGAGGCCTTTGCTCTCGAAAGCGAGGACGCCAGCGGCAGTCGCGAGGATGAGGCCGATGACGATGGAGGCGGCGCCATCGAGGCGGGCGTCGCCAAAATGTTGCGAGAGGAAAATGCCGACGAAGGCGACGGAAAGGCCGAGGAGCGCCGCCGCGTCTTCAAAGAGAACGGTAAAGGTCCCTGGATCCTTGCTCGTCTGCACAGCGCGCCAAATAGTTTCGCCCGGCTCCATCTGGGTGCGGAATTCACGGAGCGCGATGACGAAGACGGTGCCCTCGAAGAGCACTGCCAACGCGAGCACCGCGTAATTCCACGTGGGATCGTGCAGCGGCGCAGGATGCAGCAGATGGAGGAAACCTTCGTAAGCCGAGATGCCCCCGCCGAGTCCGAAGATGAGGACGGCGACGATGAGCGACCAAAAGTAAAGTTCCTTCCCGTGCCCAAACGGGTGCCGGCTGTCGGCCGGGCGTTCGCTGCGTTTTACGCCTAACAAGAGAAGGCCACCATTGCCGGTATCGACGAGCGAATGCACGCCTTCCGAGAGCATAGCAGCGCTGCCGGTGAAGCCGGCGGCAACGAATTTCGCGATGGCGATGGCGAGGTTGCCGCCGATGGCAGCGTAGATCGCGACCTTCGATGAACCTGAGGCCATGGCGGTGGACGGTAGACCGCCGTCAGGCTAGAAAAACTTCTTCGCCAGCCAGACGACGAGCAAAATGAGGCCGACGATCCAGAGAATATGCAGGGCGGCGCTGGTGATGGCGAAAACCAGCCGGACCAGCAGCCAAATGACGAAGAGCACGACCGCGATCCAGATGATTGAGTTCATGGTTGCTATCTTTTCTGAGCGAGCAGCGATGAAAGGCAAGATCGAACGTCGCGACCAATGAGGTCTCGCTGCGCTGGCGCCGCGGGATTGACCGGCAACTCCTTATCCGTGCTTCAGGAGATCAGAGCACGGCGTCCCACGTGGCTTTGTCCTTGAGCATGATCTCGCGCAGGAGACGAATCGGCGGCATGCCGTGCTTCAGCATTTCGTCGTGAAATTTCTTGAGCGAAAACTTCTCGCCTTCCTGCGCTTTGTAATCCTCGCGCAATTTCAGGATCTGCAATTTGCCCAGCGTGTAATTCAGAAAGCCCGGATCGTTCGTGCCGCGCATCGCTTCCTGGCGCGCGGGTTTTTCTTCGTAATAGCAGTTGTCCATGATGAAGCGGGTCGCTTCGTCCACCGTCATGCCTTGAGTGTGCATCTTCACGGAAATGCAGAGCCGGCAGATGCGGAGCAGCGCTTCGTCCGATTGCGCGAGTCGATACTTCGCCGCGCGTTTGATTTCTTCATCGCTCGGCTTGTCGCCCTTCGCTCGGCCGAACCCTTCATCGAGCATCATTTTCTCGGTGTAATGCGCCCAGCCTTCGACGAACGCGTAGCTGTTGAAAATCCGGGCCACGCGCGACGCCTCGGACGCGTTCAAGTGGAGAAACTGCGTGTAGTGCCCGGGATAAACCTCGTGGATTGAGACCACATCGGTGGTGAAACGATTAAAGGAGGTGAGCCATTCTTCCTTTTGCTCCGGGGTCCACTCCGGCTCGGTCGGCGTGATATAATAATAGGCTTCCGTGGCCTTCTTCTCGAATGGCCCCGGAGTATCCATCCCGGCCGAGGTGGTGGCGCGTTCGTATTTCGGCGTCTCCTTTACCTCCGCGCGCACTTTCGAAGGGATGGAGACGAGGTCTTTGTCGACCAGGAATTGGCGGATGCCGTCCAGGTTTTTGGCGGACTCGGAGATGAGCGCTTCCGCTGTGGGATGTTCCTTCTGCACCTCGCGGAAGACTTCGATGGGCGACTTGTTCGGATCGATAATTTTCGCCGCCTCCGCAAACGCCTCTTGCTCGCGCTTCAATTCCGCGAGGCCGATCTCGAGCAGTTTCTCCGAGGGCATGTCGATCAACTCGCCCTCCGCCAGCATGCGCCGGAATTTTTCTTCGCCGAGCGCCCATTCGCCCGTCGCTTTCGGGAGCTTCTCTTTCTCGAGCCAGTTCGCGTAATCGAGCAAGGCGAGGGTGGCCTTCCGATTCGAGAGCTGGAATGCGCTGATGAGGCGCTCATCCTTCACACCTTTGACTGCCTCAACCAGGTCCTTCTTCAGGAAGTCGGCCGCAGCGCGCGCGATCTCGATCGAGAGTTCGACGTAGGGCTTGGGGAGGATGGGAATGAGATTTGTGCGGGCCGCGATGATGATGTTGGGCGTCTGGTTTTCGACCGAGATGATGCTGCGGACGCGATCCTCCAGCGGGGCGAAATTGCGTTTGATGTAAATGTTCACATCAAGCGCCTTCGCGTAGGTCATCGGGTTGTTCTCGAACGAATTCATCTCGACCATTTCAAAGAGGTCGCGCTGAATACCCGCTTGTAGAATGCGCAGGTCGAGCGCCGCCTTCGGGCTCAATTTCTCCAGATCGAATTTCTTCAAGCGCTCCTCAAAACGCCGGAGCCGGGAGAGCTCGGCGTCGATTGAGAGCCGGGTAAAATCGCGAATACGGCCGTCGTATTCGTGGAGGCCGAGCTTGCTCGCCGTCATCGGATTGGCCGCGAGCCAACCCTTGAGAAACTCGTCCGCCACCTTCTCGAATTCCGCGTCTTCTTTCGCCTCCGCGGCGGCGAGAGTGAGCGGGAGAAAGGAAAGGCAGAGCGAGAGCAGGAGGAAAAGTTTCATCGCGAACGTGGGGCGGGGAACCTACCCAAGGCTTTGTCCGTTGCCAAAAATTTCGAGATGGGCGAAGATTTCGCCCGGTTTGGATTCGCCCCGCACCCTCTCGATGCAACGCCGCCTTATCCTCAGCACCTTTGCCGTGCTGCTTTTTGTCAACGTCCTGCTCGGGTTCCGCTTCTACTCTGTGCGGGCGGCGGGAGCGGAGGAGGATACCGGCTACGCGCAGATTTCCGTCTTCGCGCGCGCCGTGCAGCTCATCCGGCAAGATTACGTGGACGGCAAAAAGACGAGCTACCACGACCTGATTTACGCGGCCATGAAAGGCATGCTCGCCTCCCTCGATCCGCACAGTCAGTTCATGGATCCGGACGATTTTAAGGACATGCAAGACGACACCCGGAGCCGCTTCAATGGCCTCGGCATCGAGGTTTCGTTAAAGAACGGATTGCTCACCGTCATCACGCCGATGGAGGACACGCCGGCGGCGAAGGCCGGGATTCTCTCGGGCGATCAGATTCTGCGGATCAACGGCAACTCGACCGAGAAGATGGAATTGCAGGATGCGGTCAACGTCCTGCGCGGCGTGCCCGGGCAGAAGGTCACGCTCACTATCCTGCGGCCGGTGACGAAAGAGGTGAAGGATTACATGCTCGAGCGGGCCGAGATCAAAGTGCAGAGCGTGAAAGGCGCGCGGTTGCTCGACTCCGAGCTGACCGGGCCGTTCAAGATCGGCTACGTTCGCCTGATTCAGTTTAACGAGCCGACTGCGGACGAATTGGACAAGGCGCTCGACGATTTGCAGAAGCAGGGCATGCAGGCGCTCGTCCTCGATCTCCGCAACAATCCGGGCGGCCTCCTCAACAGCGCGGTTGATGTCTGCGCGCAGTTCGTTCCGCCCGGCACGACCGTCGTTTCCACCCAGGGCCGCGCTGCCTCGCAGCAGAGCGAGTATTCCACTTCCAGCACGGCGAAACAGCGTCCGCGTTTCCCGATGACGGTGCTGGTCAATGAAGGAAGCGCGAGCGGGGCGGAGATCGTGGCCGGCGCGCTGAAGGATTTGAATCGCGCCATCCTCGTCGGCGAAACCACCTTTGGAAAAGGCTCCGTGCAGAACGTGATGCAACTGCCGGACGGCTCCGCCTTGCGCATCACCACGGCGCAATATTACACGCCGAGCAAGCAGGTCATTCACGCGCAAGGCGTGGCGCCGAACATCCGGGTGCCGATCAGCGCGGAGCAGGAGCGCGCACTGTTTGCCGCGCGCAGCAGCGACAACCTGAAACCGGAAGACGAGAAGAATCTGATCAAGACGAAGGATCCCCAAATGTTGCGCGCGATCGACGCGTTGAAAGGCGTGATGATTTACGCGCGCGAGACTTCGCCGAAGGTCGATTCGGTGAAGAAGTGAGTCTGATCCTCGCGCTGGAAACTTCCTGCGACGAGACGGCGGTGGCGATTCTGCGCGGGGATAACTTGCTCGCCAGCGAAGTCGCTTCGCAGACGGCTACGCACGAACCCTACGGCGGCGTCGTGCCGGAAGTAGCGTCGCGCAATCATCTCGTGCACGCGCCGCGGTTGCTCGCGTCCACTGTGCAAAAGGCAGGCATTTCGCTCGAGGAGGTGGACGCTTTCGCGGCCACGAGCGGTCCTGGGTTGGCTACGTCGCTCATGATCGGTGCGTCGATCGCGAAGGGATTGGCGCTCGGGTTGGAAAAGCCGTATCTCGCGGTCAACCATCTCGAAGGGCATCTGCTTTCGCCTTTTTTTGCATCGGCCGAAAAGGTCGAGCCCAACATCGCGCTCATCGTCAGCGGCGGCCACACTTTGCTCGTGCAGCTGCGCGGCGTGGGCGACTACCGCATCCTCGGCCGCACAGTCGATGACGCGGCCGGGGAGGCCTTCGATAAGGTGGCGAAAATGCTCGGGCTCGGCTATCCCGGCGGACCCGAAATCGAACGTCGCGCCCGCGCGGGGAACGCGGCGCGCTTCGATCTCCCGCGGAGCATGCTGAATTCGCGCGACCACGATTTCAGCTTTAGCGGATTGAAAACCGCGGTGCGTTATTTGTTGCCCAAGCTGGAGGGCGATTTCGTGGACGATCTCTGCGCGTCGTTCCAACGCGCGGTGGTGGAAGTGCTGGTGCGGAAGACGATCCGCGCGGCGCAAGAGAGCGGCGTTTCGCTGGTCACACTGAGCGGCGGGGTGAGTTGTAACCAGGCTCTGCGCGAGGCGCTGGCGGCGGCTTGCGCGGCGGACGGATTCCGTTTCCTGGCGGCCGAGCCTTCTCTCTCAACTGATAACGCGGTCATGATCGCCTACGCGGCTGGCCTGCGCTTCGAAGCGGGCGGCGTGTCCGACGTCACGGAAGAGATCGATCCGAATTTGGCGTTGGCCTAACGACCAGCTTCAGTATTCTCGCTCCAGGAGATGATTGGCGAGCGCCCGCAGCGTTTCGCCTTTGGCGCCGAAAATCGCGAGGGATTGATGGGCTAGTTTCGTGAGGCGCTTCGCTTCTTTGCGCGATTTATCGAGACCGATCACGGCCGGATAAGTCGCCTTCTGCGCAGCGACGTCTTTGCCCGCGCTCTTGCCAAGCTTCTCGGAGGTTTGCGTGACATCGAGGATGTCGTCGATGACCTGGAAGGCGAGCCCCAGCGCGCCGCCGAATTCCGTGATCGCCTCCAGCTTGCGCGCGGTGGCGTTGGCGCTCATCGCGCCGAGGCGGACGCACGCCGTGAGGAGCGCGGCGGTCTTGTTTTCATGGATGTAGCGCAGCTGCGTGCGGGTGATCGTTTGGCCTTCGCCTTCAAGATCGGCCACCTGTCCGGCGATGAGCTTGCGGCTGCCGGCGGCCACGGCCAGCTCGCGGAGAATAGTACGAAGATCGTAGCGTGGGGCCGTTCGCGTTTCGGCCGCGATTTCGAATGCGACTGTGAGAAGCGCGTCGCCGGCGAGGACGGCTATGCCTTCGCTGAAAGCTTTGTGACACGTGGGACGGCCGCGGCGGAAATCGTCATTGTCCATGCTCGGCAAATCGTCGTGCACGAGGGAGTAGGTGTGGATGCATTCAACAGCGCAGGCGAGGGGAAGAGCGGACTTCATTTCACCGCCGCATGCTTCCGCCGCCGCGAGGCAAAGGATGGGCCGCAGCCGCTTACCGCCCGCGAAAAGGCTGTAGCGCATGGCCCGGTGGATGGTGGCCGGAGCCACCTTCTCTCCGGGGAGAAAGGCGTGCAGCGCGCGCTCGATCTCTTTTTGGCGCGACTTCAGATAAGCATTCAACTCCATGCGTGCCCCGACTGTGAAAAGTAGAGGCACGCTCCGCAACCCCAAAAGATTTGGGGGCGGATTAACCGCCTGATTGGCTCCCGGTCGAGGCCAGGAGCCATCGCGCGCGAAGTCTAATTAGTGACCGGATGTGTCGAAGGGCTTCGAATCAAACTGGGCGCTGAAACTCTTGTCCAGGCTTTCGCCCCATTCGATCGAGATCGGGCCGGCGCCGGCCGCTCCACCGAGCAGGCCGCTGCCATCTGCCACGACCTGGAAGCCTTGCAGCCGCGAGCCATTCGAGCCGCTCGGCTGAAGCAGGCCGATCAAGATGGCGATGATCCCGTTCGCGTTTTGATCTGTCATGTGACCCAGCCCGGTCCACGCGCCCGCGCCAGAATTTGACGATGCAACGGGGCTGAGCTGGCCGGCCCACCCGAACTGATTGAGACGGAGATTGGAATCGGTTCTCGCAAGTTGTTCGGTCGATTTATTGTCCGGCCGGATCGCACCTTCGACGTAGCCGCTCAGCACGACCGAGGGAGCCAGATTGCTCCCTTCCAGCAGCAGCGTGTTCGAGGTGCCGTCGGCAATCGCACCCTGCACGCGCGCAGGCGGCTCGGTGGGATCGGGTCGGCTGAAATCTCCGAATTGCACAGCCGGCAACAGGCTGACGTCTTCGCCGCCCGCCCCGAGGCGCATGGTTTGTTCGATGTAGGGCAACAGGTAGGCCAGGCTGCCAGTCGGATCGCGTTGGGGATGGAGCAATTCAGTGAAAGTCAGCTTCCGATCGCGGTTGCTGTCGAGCTCGGCCCAGACATCGGCGAACGTCCGCTTGTTCTGCAGTTGCCGGATGACTTGCGGGATTGCCTGCGGCATCTGGCCGATGACCTGCCCCATCGCCTGAGCCGCGCGCTCATAGATGGCGACGAACATCTCCCGCCTGCGTTGGTCCGCTTCTGGATTGGGCGCGCACACAGGCGGCCCGCTCTCTTCCACCCGGCAATCAGCTGCTGCCGTGACCCCAGGAAGCACCGGGATGGCGCTAATCCGGAACTTCGTTTCCGTCGCGCGGAGGATCGCGAATTGATAACCCGCGCGCTGATCGTTCGGATATTGAGACGAGAGTCCCAACTGCTCGAGCGAGGAGGCGTAGGTTTCGTGTTGCTGCCGATACTGGCTTTGGGCCACGGCGAGTTGCCGCAGATTATTGCTGCAGGTTTGGCGAGCGGCTGCTTCCCGCACCTTTTGCACGGCGGGGAGGAGGAGCCCGATGAGGATGGCGATGATGGCGATGACCACCAGCAGTTCGATCAGCGTGAAGGCGCCGACTTTGCCCGCCAGGATTCGCGAGGTCGATGATCTCCGAAGCGAGGCAGAGCGGTTCACATGGCAAACTTTCATATGCCTAATTTCCTTTCCGGTTGTGAATGCCGGGGCGAGCGCGCCCAGGCACTCGGTTTCGTATCGATGACTGCCATCCTGGCTACCAAAAGATCGGGCCCGCAGTCAAGCCTTCGCCGACGAAAATTTGGCCTCATCGCCTCAACCAATGTCGAACTCGAAAAACTTGACGTGCGCTGGGGACCACGGTAACAATATAACATGAAGGCATCAAAAAGGACGCGAGAGATCGAGCGAGTCCAGATCGGGGCGCGGATGGAAAAAACGCTCGTGAAAACATTGAAAGCGCTGGCCGAGTATCTCGACCTCTCGCTCGGCGACCTGCTGGAGGGGGTGACTTTGCACGCACTCGAAGGGAAGGCGCCTTTCAGCGCGGAATCGTTGGCGCAAATCAAGAAACTGAAAGCGGTCTACGGTCTCACTTTGACCGCAGCGGACAGTCACCAACTGGTGGAGGAAGGAAATGCCAAACGTTGAGACGACCCGGAAAGAGCTGACGGATTTCGTAGCGGGGCGGAAGATGCCAACTGGGTTCTCGCATCGCGAACATCTACGCCTCGCCTTCGCCATGCTGGAACGCCATCCGTTCGGCGAGACGCTGGAACTCTTTGCGCTTGGTCTGAAAAGAATGACCGCGAACGCGGGCCAGCCGCTTGCGTATCACCAAACCCGGACGGTGGCGTTTTTGGCGTTGGTCGCCGAAAGGCGGCTGCGCCAACCGGGCACGAGTTGGGAAGAATTCATCGCGGCCAACGCGGATCTGGCTGAAAAGCATTGCCTCGAGTTTTGGTATGAGGCCGAGGAACTGGATTCCGATTTGGCGCGGCGAACCTTTATCCTGCCGCGGCGCGCGATTCGCGAAAGGGTAATCCCAACAGCTGGCGCCGCGGAAATTTAATTTGCTGGCGTGCAAACGCTTCCTCGCTCAAAAACGATGAAACGGAGAAACCAAATATGCGAAATAACCGAAGACTGACAGGGTGGGCGATCGTGCTTTTGAGTGTGGCTTTGTGCGGCACAAGCGGTGCGCAGAAAAAAGGCGGGGGCGACAAACAAGCGATGGCGGAAGCGGCCAAGGCGGTGCAACTCTCCCAGCAAGGCGCCTTCGATCAGGCGGTGGTGGGTTTTTCGAAAGCGATCGACCTGAGCCCGAAGGATGACCGGCTCTACGTGGATCGGGGCAGCATCTATTTGACCCTGCAGAAATTTCCCGAGGCGACTGCGGATTTCGCGAAGGCCATCGAGTTAAATGCGAAAAATGATCAGGCGTATTCGGGCCGGGGAGCGGCGCTGAGCGAGTTGAATCAGCTCGATGAAGCGCTGGCCGATTTGAACAAATCGCTCGAACTGAAAGTAGACGAGCCGCGGACATTGGAGCGGCGCGGTTACCTTTATTACAAGCAGAAAAATTACGAAGCGGCTCTGGCTGATTTCAATAAAGCGCTGGAGAAGAACCCTACCAGCATCCTGGCCCTTAACCGTCGCGCCGACACCTATGTGGCGCTGAATCGCTTCCAGGAAGCGAAGGCGGATCTGGATGCTGTCCTGGCGGCGCGGCCGGAAGACTTCACCGCGGCGGATCATTTGCGCTACGTCAATGCGAAGCTCGCTCCGCCTCCGCAGGCGGCGGCTCCAGTAGCGGCGGCGCCGACGGCCACGCCCACGCCTCCTCCGACGAAACTGCTGACGCGGACGAATATTTTCATCGGCATCGGAGTATTGGTCGTCCTCGGCATCATCGCTGCGCTCGTGGGGCGTAAGATGATTACAAAACCAGATTATTAAGGACTTTTTGGAGGATTTGGGCGCGCGTTTGCTCGCGCACACGCGAACGCGTAGAAACAAACTCCATATGATTTACCAAAGAGCAGCATTGATTGGCGCGACTACGTTCGCACTCTGCCTCATCCAGCCCGCAACGCCGGTCCTCGGAAAAGGGGGCGACGCTTCGGCCTACGCGAGTAAGGCGGTAGCATTGGCCAAAAAAGGGCAATACGCAGAGGCGGCGGCAGAATTCACGAAAGCGATCGAGGCCAATCCGAAGAACGAGATCTACTACAACAACCGCGGAAAAGCGTATCGCGCGGCCGGGAAATTGGACAAGGCGGAGGCCGACTTCACGAAGGTGATCGAGCTGAATGAAAAGAACGCCGACGCCTACAGCGAGCGCGGGAAGGTGCGGGTTTCCGAAAAGAAATTCGACGACGCGATCGCGGATTTGAGCAAAGCGATTGAACTGGATGAGAACGATATCGATTCCTACCGGTTCCGCGCTTTCGCCTACATCTCGAAAGAAAATTTCGAGAAGGCGATCGAGGATTACTCAGCCGTCCTGCAGGAGAAATCTGGTGATCCCCAAGCGCTGGAGCGACGCGGTTTTGCCTATCGCAGTTTGAAGAAATATCCGGAAGCGATCGAGGATTTCACGAAGCTGATCGAGAAAGCGCCTAAGGATGCGGAGGGTTATCGCCGCCGCGGTTACGCCTATGGACTGAACGGGGAGGACGCCAAGGCGATTGCCGATTTCAAAAAACTCTTGGGCCTGAAGCCGAGCGACGCCGACGCCGCGACCCGCTTGAAGGCGCTCGAGGCGAAAGCGGGCGCTCACGGCAGCCCGTCGCCCGGAGCAAATCCGCCGGGCGCAACCGCCCCGGCAGGGACGCCGAAGCGGGGCGCTTAGGCGCGATTCTTTGCGCATCAGTGTTGTTTTCGCAGAGCAGGAAATTGCTTTGACACTCGCAAGCGCGCTGTTAGCTTGCCGACGCTTTTTGCTGGAACGAAACGGTCCCAAGGTCGCCTCAGATTGCAATGTTTGACGCGACTCTGGGACTTTTATCTCTCCGGCAGGAGGCAACCGGTTCGGTGTGCCGCTCTCTTGACGGAGAGAACGCGCCGAGCAGCGAGATGACGAAACGCCGCCCACATAGCTCAGTTGGTAGAGCACGTCCTTGGTAAGGACGAGGTCACCGGTTCAATCCCGGTTGTGGGCTCCAGAGTGGAGCTCGCGATCGGCCAGGAAACAACCCACAACGACGAAGTTTAGTTGAGTTTAAAAAAGGAGAATCGAGATGGCTAAGGACAAATTTGAACGGAACAAGCCGCACGTGAACGTCGGCACCATTGGACACGTCGATCACGGCAAGACCACGTTGACTGCTGCGATCACCACGGTGCTCGCGAAGAAGGGTTTCGCGACGGCGCGCGCCTACGATTCGATCGACGCCGCCCCGGAAGAAAAAGAGCGCGGCATTACCATTTCCACTGCACACGTCGAATACCAGAGCGACAAGCGCCACTACGCGCACGTCGATTGCCCGGGCCACGCTGATTATGTGAAAAACATGATCACCGGCGCGGCGCAGATGGACGGCGCCATCCTCGTCGTTTCAGCTGCTGATGGTCCGATGCCGCAAACTCGTGAGCACATTCTGCTCGCGCGTCAGGTCGGCGTGCCTTCGGTTGTCGTCTTCCTGAACAAGGTCGACATGGTCGATGATCCTGAGCTCCTCGATCTCGTCGAGATGGAAGTGCGCGATCTCCTCACGCAATACGAATTCCCGGGTGACGCCATTCCGATCGTCAAAGGCAGCGCGCTCAAAGCGCTGAACGGCGATGCCGATCAGGAAGCGCAGATCCTCGCGCTCGTCTCCGCGGTTGATGATTACATCCCCGTCCCAGAGCGTCCGGTCGATCAGCCGTTCCTCATGCCGGTGGAAGATGTGTTCAACATTGAAGGTCGCGGCACTGTGGCGACTGGTCGTGTGGAGCGCGGCATCCTCAAGAAGATGGAGGAAGTCGAGATCGTTGGCCTTACCGATACGGCGAAGACGACCTGCACCGACATCGAAATGTTCCGCAAGCTCCTCGACGAGGCGCGTGCTGGTGACAATGTGGGCTTGCTCCTGCGCGGTATTAAGAAAGAAGACGTGCAGCGCGGTCAGGTCATCGCAAAGCCGGGCTCGATCAAGCCGCACAAGAAGTTTAAGGCCGAGGTGTATGTCCTCAGCAAAGACGAAGGTGGCCGGCACACGCCGTTCTTCACGAATTACCGTCCGCAATTTTACTTCCGCACCACGGACGTGACCGGAACCGTCAAACTGCCGGAAGGCGTCGAGATGGTCATGCCCGGCGACAACGTGTCGGTCGAAGTGGAATTGATCACCCCGATCGCCATGGAGAAGACGATTCGTTTCGCTATTCGCGAAGGCGGCAAGACTGTCGGCGCGGGTCGCGTCGGCGATATTCTCGATTAATTTAGGCAGCTCTCGGATTACGCCAGTAGCTCAATTGGTAGAGTAGCGGTCTCCAAAACCGTCGGTTGGGGGTTCGAGTCCCTCCTGGCGTGCGGAATCGCTGAGCGTTTGAAATTTACATGATCGCCAAGACAAAAAGCTTCTTCCACGAAGTGAAGCTCGAATTGCAGAAAGCTTCCTGGCCGTGGGATCCCAAGGAAAAAGGGATGAAGCGCTACAAGGAGCTGACTGATTCCACACTCGTGGTCATCATTGCCATGCTCCTTCTTGGCGGTTATGTCGCGCTCTTCGATTTCATTCTGGTGAACGTCATTCAGTTCTTCACCCGCCTGCACTGATATGGCTCAACTCGCAGCGAAAGATCAGTGGTTTGTCGTGCACGTTCTCTCCGGACAGGAGAACAAGGTGCGCGACAACATCTTGAAGCGCGTCAAAACCGAAGAGATGAGCGACGTCGTCTTCGAGGTGCTTGTGCCGACGGAGCGCGTCTCTGAGATCAAGAAGGGCAAGAAGAGTGAGACCACGCGGAAGTTCTTCCCCGGCTATCTCATTGCCAACATGCATCTCCTCGACGACGAGAATCAGCTCGTCGGGCGCACTTGGTATTTCATCCGCGACACGCCCGGCGTGATCGGATTCGCCGGCACCAAAGACAAGCCGATTCCCATGCGGCAATCGGAAGTGGACAACATGCTCGCGCAAATGCGTGAGCGTGAGGAGAGCGTGAAACCGAAAGTCAGTTTCGAAGTCGGCGAGACGGTGAAAGTCGCCGATGGTCCTTTCCAAAATCAAAACGGCATTGTCGAAGAGATCGATCCGACCCGCGGCAAACTCCGCGTCTCGGTCACCATCTTCGGCCGCGCCACGCCGGTCGAACTCGAATACTGGCAGGTCGAACGTGGTTAACCGCAAACGCAGAAATCCTTTCCCATGGCCAAAGAAATTGTAGCGCACATCAAATTGCAGATCCCCGCCGGTCAGGCCAATCCTGCGCCTCCCGTCGGGTACTGCGCTCGGACCTCGGGGCGTCAACATCATGGCGTTCTGCAAGGAATTTAACGCCGCCACCCAGAAGCAGGCCGGCGACATTCTTCCGGTCGTCATCACCGTCTTCAAAGACAAGAGCTTCACCTTCATCACGAAGAGCCCGCCTGCCGCGATCCTTCTGAAGAAGGCCGCCAACATCGCGGCCGGTTCGAAAGAGCCGAACAAGACGAAGGTCGGAAAAGTAACGCGCAAGCAGATCATGGACATCGTGAAAACGAAGGGCAAAGATCTGAACTCGCGCAGTGACGAGGCCGGCTTCCGCATCATCGCCGGCACCGCGCGGCAGATGGGGTTGGAAGTCGTCGATTAGTCGCGCGCTGATGCAATCGGTGGCACGTCATCGGCGGCGCCGAGCAATTCCCAGCGTTGGAGTGAGATTGGAACGTTGCCGTTCTTCCAGACGAAGTCGTGGAAGGCGCGCAGGTTGAACTTTTCGCCCTCCTTCATCCGCGCTTCTGCGAGTAATTTGGTGATCTGCAGTTTTCCTATCTGATAGGTGATCGCCTGACCGGGCCCGGTCGAAAACGCAATCGCTTCCTGACGCGCGGTCGTTTCGTCCATCGGCACTTTTTCGCGCAGATAGTCGGCGGCCTGCTCGAGTGTAAAGTCGCCGAGCGCGAGGCGCACATCCACTTCCACGCGTAGCGCGCGCAGCCGCATGAAATTGTAGATGATCTCGCGTGTGTGCGGGCTGTCGTCGAAAAGGCCTGCCTGCAGCATCATCTCCTCTGCGTAGAAGCCGATACCTTCGTTCACGCCAGAGTCGTAGTAGTGGCGTCGAATCGGATTCTCATGCTTCCAGGAAAGACAGAGCTGAAAATAGTGGCCAGGAATTCCCTCGTGCACGATTAGCGGTCGCGGATCTTGGGCAGTCGCGCGGAGGAAATAGCCTGCGGTCGGAGAGGGATCGGTGACGTAGCGGATGCAGTTCTCGTTCAAGCGCGAGGGCGAAGTGAAGTCGTCGGCCTCGGTAAATGGCAGCGCGTGCAGATACTCCGGCATCGCGCGCAGGGTGTAATGCGGCACCCAGTCCGGCACGCTGAGAATACCGCGCTCCACCAGAAATTTTCGGATCGCCGCTTCCTTGTTGGCGGTGTCCGCCATCCAACTTTCGAGGTCTTTCATGAACGGCAACGGCGGGACATCTGCGTTGCGATTTTTCTCGTAGACCTCGAAGGCCACCGCGCGATTCCACTCCTGGCGTCCCATCGCCAGCAGCTCTTCAGGAGTGAACGGCATGAGCGCGACGTTGCGCAGAAACCACACGTAGGCGTCGCGGCCGAGCGCGGTTTTTGGCGAGAGCGAGGGCAGCCGCTCCTGCAGCGTCGCACGAAAATGCTCCAATGCCGTCGCTGCCGCATCAGTCGCTTTTGATAATTCCTCCTCGGCTATCGTCGTGTGCGGTTGCAGAGTCTCCGACATCTTCCGCAGCTGTCCGCGCACATCGGTGAGCGCTTGAATTGCGACGGTCGCGAACGGCGCCGGCATTTGCTCGAGGTTCGTTTCGCCCTCTTGGAGAATGGCGGGAATGTCTTCGATCCGCGTCAGGATCTCCCGGCTCTGAGCTTCGTCATACGGAGCGGGCACGGTCAACGCTTCGGACAGCGCGGTCAGCGTTTGCTCGAGATAAAAATTCGGATCGCGTTTCCAGCGCGCGTTCACCTCCAGCTCCCAGTGCACACGAGCGAGGGCGGATCCGATTAAGCGATAGTCCACCTGGCGCGGCACCGGCCACTGCGTGGTTTTGATCTTCTGCCAACGCGCATCGAACGCTGTCAATTCCGCGCGCCTTTTGGCAATGGCCGCCCGCGACCAGTCGCGCAGGCCGCCCGGGCGTTCCATGCGGTTCACATCGTCACCAGAGAAGGGTGCGGCTTGCGTGCGCCAGGTCCAGAAATCCTGCGCGAGCTGATCGAGTTCGTCGCCGCGTGCGAGTTGGGCGGAGCAGGAAAGAACAACGGCAGCGACGAGAGCGATTCGATTCATAAGCAAACGCGGATTACAGCAGGTGCGCCGAAACTTTGGAACACTCTTGCTTTGGTGACGGCGATTGCGTATCGCCGGGAGATGAAGCTCACGACCATCCTCGCCCTTATTCTTGTTGCGTTCACCGGGTCGGTCTTTCCCGCTGATCAGCCGATCATCGCGCTGAAGGCCGCGCGCCTGTTCGATGGGAAAGCGAACGCGTTGGTACAGAACGGCGTCGTCATTATTCAAGGCGGTAAAATTGTGGACGTGGGCGCGAATGTCGCGATCCCTGCGAGCGCGCAGGTGATCGAACTCGGGGATGCCACGCTGGCGCCGGGCTTCATCGATGCGCATACCCATCTGACCTCCGATTATTCGCGGCCCTACAATGAGCGGCGATTAAATGAGCTGGAAACTTCGGTGCCACTTGCCGCTTACGAAGCGATTCCTCTCGCGGCGCGCACGCTCGACGCGGGGTTCACGACGGTGCGGGATGTGGGCGCGCATGCCTTTCGCGATGTTGCCCTGCGGGACGCGATCGCGAAGGGATTGGTCCGCGGTCCGCGCATGCTCGTGGCCACGAAGGGCGTGGGCGCGACGGGCGGGCATTTCGACGACAGCAACGGCTATCGCGATGGGCTCTATGGCCGGCAACCCGATTACACCGACGGCATCGTGGATGGGCCGGAGGAGATTCGCAAAGCGGTCCGCTATGAAATCAAAAACGGCGCGGACGTAATCAAGGCGGCAGTGTCCGGCGGCGTGCTCTCGATGAAAGACGAAGTGGATGTCCCCCAATTGTCGCCGGAGGAAATCGCCATGCTCGTGAGCGAAACGCATCGCCTGCGCAAAAAAGTGGCGGTGCATTGCCATGGCGACACCGCGGCGCGCGATGCGATCAACGCTGGGGTGGACTCGATCGAGCACGGCTCGTTTTTGAAAAAGGAAACGCTCGCGCTGATGAAAACGAAGGGCACCTATCTGGTGCCGACGCTGCTCGCGACCGAATACATCATGGGCAAGATCGGTGCATATCCGCCGGCGATTCAGGAGAAGGCGAAAGCAGCGGCCGCAGCGCGGAGCGAGATGTTTCGGAACGCGGTGCAGCTCGGGGTGAAGATTGCTTTCGGGACGGACGAAGGCGTTTACCCGCACGGTGAGAACGCGAAGGAATTCGCGCTCATGACCAGCCTGGGCATGGCGCCGATCGATGCCTTGCGCTCGGCCACATCCGGAGCGGCGGATCTGCTCGGCATCGCTGCCACCACTGGCACACTGGAGAAGGGAAAGATGGCCGACATCATTGCCCTCCCCGGCGATCCCACTGCCGACATCACCGCGACCGAGCGCGTCTCGTTCGTGATGAAAGAGGGCAAGGTAGAGAAACAGGCGGCACGCTAAGCCGACATGGCTGCCGGTCACCGGCAGCCCGCGAGTTGCTTTCGAGATAGGCCTCCGCGATCGCCAGATCCGACTGAAGCTTGGAGGTCAGCGGCGGGACGACTTAGAGTTCTATCGTTCGTTGTCCCTTAACTGGCGAGATCGCGTGTGGCTGTCAGCCGGCACCTTCAGCGGAGACGCGACGTGCTCACGGCCAATTTCACCGAATGGCTGGACCCGCCGATGTAATAGAGCGAGACACCGCCGGCCGCGTACACCGGATACATCAGGTAAGGCGAACCTTTCATGGAGACCGGGTGCTTGTGGTCGATCCGCAGACCGCGCGTGAAGGTGTGCTGCATGACCGAGACGTAATTGCGCCGATCGAAGATGGTCGTGCTGTCGTCCGGCCGGCCGGCGCCGAGGTATGTGGCCACATCCGTTCCGCTGCGGATGGTGTCGATCAGGACGGCGTCCTCGCGGCCTTCGTCGAGCCGGGTCGGGGCATGGAAGGCGAACTCGTAGTCCGGCCCGCCCCAGCGGCTCAGATTGATCGGATGCCCGATCGACACTTCAAAAACGTGGAGGCCGTCCGGCTGTCCGGAGTCATTATCACTGGCACCGTCGCGGTCAGCAGTGCCTGCAGTCTGACCCTTTCGAGATTGTTCCCGCCGCGCTTCGAAGGCCGAAGCGTCCGTCGCGTTTAATGCCACGGCCGGTGCGCGCAGCGCCTGAATGAGCGAATCGGAAGCGCCCTGTTTGCGAAGGGTATTCTCTTGCTGCGGGGTGAGGGCGCGGACCAGTTTTCGGTTTGACACTTCCTGAGTAATTGAGCGCTCTCCTTCGTTGGCGCGGACGAGGAGCGAGACCTCGCCGAAATCAATCGGCTGGGCCAAAGCGCTGGCCGCCGAGAGCGAGCCGGCGAGAACGATAATACTGAGAGAGTTCCATATTTTCATATTCACCAGCTTTATCAGGAGTTCCGGCATCTTGGCAACGGTTTTAGAAACGCGAGATTGCGGACGCCGTCGACTGATCATTTTGCCAGAAGGAACCAGACCACCGACCAGACGACGTGCGGCGTTCAACACCGAAAGTGACTGTGCTTGACCGGACGAAGGCCAGCCGAAAGTCCGTTACACCTGGTTGCGCGCCACCGGACCGATGTAGGGGATATCCCAGCGCACGCCCGTGAAAGCCTTGATCATCGCGATGACCCAGACGACAACGGCGGCGATACTCCAAACCGCCCAGATAACCCACAGAAGGAGAGCGAAAATCCAACCGATGGCCGGAATGTGCGCGAGGATGCTGAAGAGCACATTCCAAATGATCGTGAAAATAACCCAAACGCCGCCGAAGATGATCGATTGCATCGCGTAGAAGCGGACGAACTGATCGTGTTTCTCCAGCACATAAAAGATGATGCCGCCGATCAACGGAACGCAGGCGAGCGCCGCTGCGACATTGGACGGAAGACCGGTGGTGCCGCTACTGGCGCTGCCCGGCCCGACCGGGGGAGGGGTGTTCGGCGGAATGGGATCAACGGGATCGGGCATGTTTGTATTATAGAGGAGATTGCCGGGCGCGCTGTCAAGTATACTGCCCGGCCGATGCACGCTTGAAAACAATTTCGATTCACATCGGGGGAGCGACCTACCAAGCGGTGGTCGGTTCTGGTCTGCTCGAAACCTGCGGCGCTGCAATCGTGGACGCTGGCTTGCGCGGGCCGCGGTGCGTCGTAGTGGCGGATGAAATTACGGCGCGGCTCTTCGCCGACGTGGTGTTGGAGAGTTTGAGAAAAGCGGGCCTTCTGCCCAGCCTGATCAAAATCCCATCGGGTGAGAGTGCGAAGTCGCTCGAGGGAGCTGGCGCGGTCTGCGAACAGATGGCGGCGGCGGGTCTGGATCGTTCCTCCTTTGTCGTCGCGTTGGGCGGTGGTGTGGTGGGTGATCTGGCGGGTTTTGCGGCGGCCATTTATCATCGCGGTTTACCGCTCGTTCAGATCCCGACCACGCTCCTCGCGCAGGTGGACAGCGCGATCGGGGGGAAGAGCGCGGTGAATCTGGCGAGTGGCAAGAACTTGTTAGGCGCGATCCATCAGCCGGCTCTGGTCCTGGCCGATGTGGAAACCTTAAACAGCCTCCCGGCACGCGAGTTCCAGCAAGGCTACGCCGAGATCATCAAATACGCAGTCATCGCTGATGCGTCGTTATTCGACGAGCTGTCCGGCGTTCTGCAGCCAGCTCTGATCGCGCGCATCATCGAGATCAAGGCCGCGATCGTGGCGCGGGATGAACGTGACATGACGGGTGCCCGCGCGCTTCTAAACTTCGGCCACACGGTGGGGCATGCCATCGAGCACGCCGCCGGCTACGGCACTTACCTCCATGGCGAGGCGGTCAGCTTGGGGATGGTGGCGGCTTGCGCGATCTCGGTATGGAAGGCCGGCCTGTCCGAGGCGGAGAGAGAGAAGGTGATCGCGAGCCTGGAAAGCTTTTCGTTGCCGATCCGGCTGCCGTCTGATTTTCCGCGCGAGAAAATTTTGGCTGCGGTGCAGTCCGATAAGAAAATTGAAGACGGTCAGTTGCGTTTCGTCGTCACGCCTCGGCTGGGCACGGCAGTGCTTTCGCGCGAGGTCACGATGGACGATGTGGAGCGCGCCGTTCGGGAGTTGTGAAACTCAATTCCTCAAGTCGCGATAATACTCGATCAGGCCATCCACGATCCCGGCCGCATACTCGCGGTAGATGCTGGGGCGATTAGTGCCGTTGACGTTGCGGATGCCAGCGTAGTCGCCCTCTTGAATACGCCAGAAGGCTTCGTCGCTGTTCATGACATAGGGCTCGAAATAGATCACCGGCGCTTGATAAAGCCGAGTCGCGAGGAGATTGCGCAAATAGACGTAACCGCTTCCCCCCACCTTGGTGACGTTCTCAGTGGTGTACTGGTACGGCGGAAGGCGCGTGCGGCGGGCCATGGCTTGCGCGACCGTATCGGCCAGCCCGAACTCGACTCTGTGCACGCGGCTGAGCAGGCGCTCCAGCATTTCGAAACGCACGTCGTCGAACTCGAGCTCGGGCGGCAGGTAAGAGCCGTTGATCAGAATGTGCAGATGATTGTGGTCGACCAGGGTTGGCTTCGTCGGATCGTTCCAAGCCTCGGCGTTGAAATGCAGGCAAAGCACGAGATCAGGCTTGAGCGTTTCATTCACGAGCTTCGCGCGCTGCCGGATCTCGCTGTTCCGATAAAAGAGGAGCTCGCTGTGCCAGCGCACGCTGTGTTCCTTTTCGGGATCGGCCGGGCCGGAATAATCTTCGCGCGGCGCCGGGTCACCCGCGCGGAGGAGAATATTCTTCGAAACGGCATCGAGATCGGCTGGACGCTTGGAAGTAGCGGGTGCGGCCTTGCTCCGCACGAACGACACCTTCGCGCCAAGCGCGCGCAGCTTTGGGGCGAGGATTTTTGCCACGAGCAAAGTCATGTCGCCTTCCGTGATCGGCTTGCTGTCACCCACCTGAAACCAACGCTCTTCCATGCGCGCCCAGCTGCCGCCGATATGCCCCGGATCGAGTGCAATGTGGACGCCCTTCAACTCCCGAAACCGAGAGACGCGCGAGAGTTTCGTCGGTGCTTTCCAGTGATGCGGCGCGGGCCGCGCGGAAGCTTCATCCGCGGCGAACCTCAGCGTGAACCATTCCTGCGTTTCGCCATTCCGTAAAATTTGAGCCGCGCCTGGCTCGACCCGGATGAGACTCTCGCTCACCCCGCGCGTGCAATAAACCTCCCGCAACAGCCGCACGAATTCGTCATGCGTGATCGTTTCCTGGTATTTCTCCAGCGCCGTCCAATCAGGCTCCGCGGCCAGTGGGCTGATGTTGGCGGCGGATGCCCGTAGTCCGAGCATGAGGAGAAAGACGAGGGCAGATGAGGGTACGACGAAGCATGGGCAGATTTTTGCTTTCGGAATATTTAACACCATGTTCGCGCCATGCTGACGATTCTGTTTCTAGGCGACATCGTCGGGGAGCCTGGTCGTAGCGCCGTCATCGCACAGTTGCCGGCGTTGAAAGAACGCTACGCTGTGGATTTCATCATCGTGAATGGCGAGAACGCCGCCGCCGGCCGCGGCATCACGCCTCGGATAACGATCGACCTTTTGCGCGCGGGCGTGTCCGTCATTACCACGGGTGATCATATCTGGGATCAAAAAGAGATCCTGGCCTTTATCGATACCGAGCCGCGTTTGCTTCGGCCGATCAATTACCCGATCGGCGCACCAGGCCAGGGCGCCATTGTCCTGGAAACGGTGAAGGGCAAAGTGGGTGTAATCAGCGTGCAGGGGCGCACCTTTATGCAACCGATCCTGGAAAATCCCTTCGCCGCGCTTGAGGAGGCGGTCGCGAAGATGCGCGAAGAGACCGCTGTAATTTTTGTTGATGCGCATGCCGAAACGACGAGTGAAAAAATCGCCTTCGGGCGTTTTCTCGATGGCCGGGTCTCAGCCGTGGTGGGGACGCATACCCATGTGCAAACGGCCGACGAGCGCGTCTTCCCCGGTGGCACCGCGTTCCTGTGCGATGCCGGAATGTGCGGACCGGCTGATTCGATTCTCGGCCGCGCCATCGACCCGATTATCAATCGGTTCATCTCGAATATGCCGGCGCCGTTTCCGGTGGCGAAAGGCGATGTGCGGCTCTGCGGCGCTATCGTCTCGGTGGACGAGAGCACCGGAAAAGCAGTCGCCATCACGCGAGTGAACGAATTGATTCCCGCGCACGAAAGTCAGCAAACGCCGCAGGGCGATTCCGCACCAGCGACCGGGCGACCCGCATGACGTCTCGTTTTCTCCGCGCTCTTTTCGCCAGCGCGGCGCTCACTGTTGTTCTTGTAGTCGGCTCTTCTCCAACATGCGCGGAGGCGGATGATAGCCAGAATCTCGCTCTACCCACGGCGAATGACGCGCTCTTCCACGGCGGCGGCGCGCAATTTTACCAATACATCCTGCGCAATTTTCGCGGCGAGAAATCCACTCCATGGGAGGGCGGACAATACGGTTTTGTGCGCGATCCGGTCGCGACTTCCAGCGGGCTGGTTTACGCGCGCTTCCACGAAGGGATCGATATCCGGCCCGTGCAACGCGATGCGCAAGGCGAGCCGGTCGATGAAGTGCGCGCGATCGCCGACGGCAAAGTGGTGCATACGAGCGCGACCGCCGGTTATTCCAACTACGGCCGCTATGTCGTGATCGAGCACCGGTGGGACGGTGCGAGCTACTATAGCCTCTATGGCCATCTCGCGTCGATCGCGGTCGCGCCCGGTCAGGTCGTTAACCGCGGCGCTCCGCTCGGCGTGATGGGCCACACCGGCGAAGGGTTTGGACCAGGCGCGAGCGCATCTGCATCTCGAACTCAATCTGCTCCTGAGCCAAAATTTCCAATCGTGGTACGATCATTTTCTCCCGAACGATCCAAATCGCCACGGGCTCTACAACGGACTTAATCTGACTGGGATCGACATCGCCCGCTTCTATCTCGCGCAGCGGAAGCAGCCGGGCCTCAGCGTTCCGCAATTCCTCTCCGGCGAGGACACATTCTTCAAAGTGAAATTCCCGCCCGCAAAAGCGTTCGATTTGGCGCGCCGCTATCCCTGGCTCTTGCGGCAACCGCCGGCGAGCCCGCCGCCCTCTTGGGAAGTGTCGTTCAATCGCGCTGGCGTGCCGCTGCGAGTGGAGACAGGCGAAGGCGCGGTCGCGACGCCGACGTTGAGCTTCGTGCAGAAACGGGGCGGAAATTACTCCGATCTGACGCGCGGCGTGATCACTGGCAGCGGGGAACGCGCGCGCTTGAGCGAGAGCGGCGAACGGTTGATGCGCCTGCTGGCG
Organism: uncultured Verrucomicrobiae bacterium; assembly: GCA_963788065.1. Classification (GTDB taxonomy): domain Bacteria; phylum Verrucomicrobiota; class Verrucomicrobiia; order Chthoniobacterales; family UBA10450; genus JACCTI01. The sequence goes on along the minus strand of CAWBFF010000003.1, from coordinate 204,820 downwards.
TGGCCCGACTGAAAGCGCGAGCTGACATGAAAATTCGAATTTGGAGAAAGATGCGCACGCTGGCCGTTCCTGCGCTCTTTATGCTGCTAACAGCGTGTGCGTCGGAACGTAACTACCGTCCAGTCGCGCCCGGAGAAGGACCGCGCGTGCCGCGTTACGTCGATCTCTACGACCAGCCATCCATCGCCACGATGCATTTCCCGCGCGGCACCTACGCGCTCGAAGCGGAGGATAATGGCGGCTACTATTACCGCTCGCCCCAGCCGCTGACGAAGCATGCTTTCGCCGGAGGGCAGCCATACGATGGCGGCATTTATCTGCGGAAAGGTCAGCGCCAAAAGCTCCGCGGCTACGTGGTCTGGGCGGGCGGGCGCACGAAGATCGGCAACCTCGGGCGCGCGCAGCTCAACTTCCGAGACTAACGAGTGGTGTCACCGGAGCCGCCGACTGGCTTCGTTCACTCCGCCACCACCTGACAGACCTCCGCCACGCGCGGATGTTTGTGCGAGGCCTCGATGAAATAGGCGTCGCGCGCGCAGGCGGCAAAGATGACAGGCTCTCCGGCATCGCGCGCGAGCAGGATGTAGGGCACGCCTTCATCCACCTGGCCTTCGCGAATGTGAAGCGCGGCCGCGGTCATGAGCCACGCGACGGAGAGTTGGCCGGCGGCCTCCTGGGCCTTTACCTCTTCACGTAGCTTCGGCGCCTCCGCTGCCTCGAGGAGAGCCATGCGAATTTTAAACCGACAAATGGCTTCCTGGTCCGGGCTCTTGATCAGAAGAGCGGCGCGTTGGTAAAGCGGGATGGACTCGCGCGCATGGTGATCGAGGCGCAACGACTCGGCGAGGTAGAAGGGGTATTCCGGCACGAAGGGCTCCGCCGCTTCCGCCGCTTCAAAAGAGCGCCGGGCCGCCGGCAAATCCTTCCGGCGCACCGCAATCAGGCCGCGGTAGTAGTTGGCCTCGCCCACGTTTTCTCCGAAGGCGATCGCGCGCTCGAAAAGCTGGTCGGCCACTTCGAAATTCTTGCTCTCGTAGGCGATCTTAGCCACGCGGGCCAGGATGCCGCGATAGTCGAGGTTCTTGTGCTTGGCGGCGAGGAGGTGCTCGGCCGCATCCTGCATTTTGCCGGCGCGTTCCAGCTCGAGCGCTTGCCGCACCAACTCATCTGGCGAAACGCCCGGGAACTTGTTTGCCACTGTTCCCTCCAGCTTCGGCGCATTCCGCGAGGCGAAGACTTTGTATTTCCAATAGGGGAACCGGACGCCGACGTAGAACGTAAGCCCGAGCAGCACGAGCGCTCCGACAATGAGGATGGCGCGGTGCATCTCCCCACTGCGCGTGGCCGCGTGATCCAAACGGAAAACGCCGCCCTTGCGCTGCGGTTCGCTTTCCTCCGCGTCGTCATCTCGCTGAGCTTCCGGCTCGTCCGCGCTCGCCCCGGATCGCGCTTCCGACGCGGGGCGCGGTCGTCGCGTTTCTGCACGCACCGGCTCCTCCGATCTCTGCGCGCGGCGGGGAGGCGGCTCAGGTTCCTCCGCTTCGGCGACGGGCTCCGGTTCCTGATCGCGTGGCCGCGGCGTCCCGAGAAGGCGGCGCTGCTCGGGGTAAGCGTGCGGCGGCGAGGGGAGGAGCCAGAGCGCGATCCGCCTTCCGAACCCGGCGCGGGAGAGGAGGGGTCGGCAGGCGGGATGTCGTCGGGCATGAGTGCGAACGCTAGCAGGCGTTTAGCGCGCGAGTCGATGGTATTTCTCGAGCGCGGTGCGCAGGCGATCGTGCGGTAACGCGTCCACGTGGTGATCGTCGCGCCCCGTCATGCTTTGGTTCGCGACGAGGGCATTCACGATCGCTTCCTCCGTCGCCTGCACGGTCGCCTCGAAGATCGCATCCAGCCGATCGTTTGGGATGGTCTGCACCGTCTGGGTTGGCTTCGCCGGATCGGCCGCGCCGGGATTGGCGGTGGAGAAAGCGATGAACAAATCGCCGGAGCCGTTGCCCGACACGCTCCCCGTGCGCGCCAGGCCTAACGAGGCGCGCCGCGCGAGCCGCTTGAGTTGATGCGGCAGCAATGGCGCATCCGTTCCGACAGCAATGATGATCGAGCCCTGCTCGCGACTGAAGACCGCGTTCTCGGGAATCTCTTTGCCTACCGGCACGCCGGCGATCGTGAGCTGCGGTCGGCGCCCGCAGTTCGCCTGCACGAGCACGCCGACCGTGTAGCTCGCGTCCTTGCTCTTCACCACGCGCGAGGCGGTGCCGGTGCCGGCTTTGAATTCGTAGGCGATCATGCCCGTCCCGCCGCCCACGCTGCCCTCAGCAATTGGCCCGCCGGCCGCCGTCTCGAGTGCGTGGATGGCGTCTTCCGGTTTCACATGAAAGCCGTTGATGTCGTTTAAATAGCCGTCCCACGTCTCCGCCACCACAGGCAGACTCCAGAGGAAACCGGTCGGGTCCGGGCCGCCTTTCGCGACGCGCCATTTGATCACCGCATCCCGCACCACGCCGACGCTGTGCGTGTTCGTGATCATGATCGGGCCTTCCAAAAATCCGCCTTCCTCCACCCACGCGGTGCCGGTCATCTCACCGTTGCCGTTCAAGCTGAAGGTGCCGGCATACACCGGATCGTCGAACGAGCCCGCGCCGCGCGGCAGGATTGCAGTCACGCCGGTGCGGACGGGGCCATGGCCGGGATCGAGCTTGCCCTCGCCCTCGATTAACGTCGTATAGCCGACCGTCACCCCAGCGATATCTGTGATGGCGTTGAGCGGGCCGGGTGTGCCTTCGAAAGGAATTCCGAGCGCGCGCGCCCGCACCGTCTTTTGCGGCGGCGGCGAAGCTTGTGGCTCGCGCGCGTCAGCGAGCGCGGGGCTGAGCGTGAGCACCGCGACGAGCAGCGAACGAAAGATGTGACTAACCATTCGCGCTGCCGTTCTGCGGCTGGGCGCTTCCGGCGGTAGGGTGCTCGGGAGCATGGCGGAGATTCACGTCACTCGGCGGGAGCGTCAATTGCACTCGCGCTGACGCCGGAGCTAGAACTCCGCGTTGATTGAGACACGAACGTAGGGCGCGGGGTCCGTGTGAAATTCTTTCCCGGCGCGCTCGTAATTGAAGCGGCGCTGGAGGGAGTAGCCGCCGCCGAGGTCGATATCGAGCGCATCGTTGACGTGCCAGACAAACCCAGCGCCCGCGCGGTAATCGGAGTAGTCGACCGCGGCATGGTTCAATTTGTTTGGCGTGATGGAGTCGTTGCGCTTGGTGCGGAAGGAGCCGCCGGTGATCTGGCCGCCAAACCAGAGATCGAGTTTCTTGTTCGGCATGTAGACGAGGCGCGGCTCGGGCACGACGCCGTAGAGCATCCATTGATCGCTGAAGCGCCAGACGAGGCCGGCGAAGGGCAGGACAGGATATTGCGTGCGGAGAAAAGCGGCATTAAGCCCGGCGAAGAGATAGACCTGCTCGGCCCGCACCACCCAGGCGCGGGCAATGGTGATTGGGATATCGAAGGAGTCGCTCCCGAAATTATCCTCGCCGTAAAAACCGGGGCGCACCTCAAGGAAGGCGCCGCGGTCCGGGCCGACCATGTAGTCGAGACTGAGAACGGCGGCGGCGCTGTGGAGGTGGTTGGGCACCGGCGCGGAGCTGCCGCTGAAGGTGAAGCGGTTGTAGCTGAGGCCGGCGCGCAGGTACCAATTGCGGTGCAATTGGAAGCGATGCGCGTATTCGCCCTGGACCTCGAAGGCGTCCTGCTGGCCGAAATCCGTCCGGTCGTCGGTCAATGTGCTTTCGAGGGTGTAGCCGCCTTCGAAATTGAAAACATCGAGCGGCGTTTTTTCGGCAGACCGATCGATCGGAGCCTGCGCTTCGTAAAATTCAGAGGCAGCTCGGACGGGCGCGACGCAAAAGAGAACGGCAGCGAGGACCACGAAGCATCCCCATGGCGTGGGAGAAACTGGCAGTGTTCTCAAACGACGCGGCAGCACGGTGACCCGATCCTAATATTTTTCATCCCCGAAGAATATCGATAGTTCGGGGAAAATTGGATGCCGAGAAGATCTCCCCGCCTCCGGGCCACACTGGCCACGCGCGTGCCGCTGACCGGCCGCCGCGACGAACTAGAACTCCGCCTTCAGTCCGGCGCGAATGTACGGAGCCGGATCAGTGTTAAACTCCACCCCAGCGCGCTCGAAGTTAAACCGGCGCTCGATCGCATAACCGCCAGCCACGCTAATGGTGACGGCTTTGCCGCAGCGGACGTCGAAGCCGGCGCCGACGCGATACTCCGAGTAGTCGATCTGGGCGTGGTCGAGGCGGCGCGGCAGGATGGTCGCATCCTCGTCGGTGCGGAAGGAGCCGCCGGCGAGCTGCCCACCGGCCCAGACGTTGAAATTCTTATTCGGCGCGTAGGTGATGCGTGGCTCAGGCACGATGGCGAAGACGCTCCACTGCTCACTCGGATACCAGATAAGGCCGACGAGCGGCAGCAACGGAAATTCACCGCGCAGCCCGGCGTAGTTGGCGCCGGTAAGGAGGTAGAGTTTTTTCTCCTGCAGAACCCAAATTCGTCCGAGCGTGATCGGAGCGTCGAAGCTGTCGCCATCGAAATCGTTCTCGGTGTAGAAACCGGGCCGCGCCTGAAGGAAGGCGCCCACGTCATTGCCGACCAGATATTCGAAGCCGACAATGCCAGCCAGGCTCTGCAGTTTATCCGGCACCGGCGCAGCCGTGTCGCCGAAATCGAAGCGGCTGTAGCCGACGCCTGCGCGGAGGTAGATGGGGCCAGTGAGATGGAAGCGATGCGAGTATTCGACGCTGAAGGAAAAAGCATCCTGATCACCGAAATTTCCGCCGCCGTCGAGCGAGAGTTGGCTCTCGAAGACGTAGGAGGCGTCGAGCCTGAAGAGATCGAGTGCAGGTTTTTCGGTCTCGTCCTGGAAGCGAGTTTCGATCGAGCCAGCGCGCGCGGTCGCGAACGAGAAAGTGAGCAGCGCGGCGAGGAGAATTTGTTTCGTCATTTCGCGCGGACAGTAGGCGAGGTTGCTGGACGGAGAAAGAGATTTGTCGACGCTCCGGTGCAGGGCGCGCAGAAGAGGAAAGAGTTTCCAGAACGGCGACAGACCGCTAAATCCTCACACATCATGGACGCAGCGATGAAGCATCTGGCCGCGAGCGATCCGCGCTTCGCGGCTTTGATTGCGCGGGCCCGACCGTTCGCGCCACGCCGCAGTGTGCTGGCGCGCCCGTTCGATGCGCTCGCGGAATCGATCGCCTATCAGCAACTAAACGGAAAGGCGGCGGCCACGATCTGGGCTCGGGTGCGTGCTTTGTATCCGCGGCGGAAGTGGCTCGATCCGGTGGCCGTCCTGGGCACGCCGGACGAGACGCTGCGCGCGTGCGGCCTTTCGCGCAGCAAGACCGCCGCGTTGAAAGATCTGGCCGCGAAAACGATCGACGGCACGGTGCCGACCGCGCCCGTTCTGGCGCGGATGAGCGATGAAGAAATCATCGCGCGCCTAACGAGCGTGCGCGGGATAGGGCGCTGGACGGTGGAGATGCTCTTGCTTTTCGATCTCGGCCGGCCAGACGTCTGGCCTGTGGGCGACTACGGAGTGCAGAAGGGGTACGCCAAGACCTTTGGAAAACGGAAGCTGCCGACCGCGAAGCAGTTTCTGAAAATTGGCGAGAAGTGGCGGCCGTATCGATCGCTGGCGGCGTGGTATTTTTGGCGCGCGCTGGAAACGCCGGAAGCGCCGCAATCGACGAAGGCGGAAACGCCAACGTCCAAACGGAGCGCGAAGAGCGGGCGCTTTGACGTTTGATGTCGGGATGGATCCCGGTCCGGCGTTGACTTCACTTCCCGCGCTTTCTAGAAACCATTCATGGCCACCATTCATGTCAGTCGCAGCGGCGCCACTCTCGGAACTTTCGAGGAAGAAAAAGTGCGGGAGGGTCTGCGCACGGGCGAATTTATCGGGACCGATCTCGGCTGGACGGAGGGCATGGCGACGTGGCGGCCGCTTTCGGAATTGGATGATTTCCGCGCCGCCGCTCAGCCTGCGGAACCGGTGCCGCCCGTGGGGGAGCCGACCAGCGCGGCTGTGCCCGCGGTGGTAACCGCTGCCGCCCCAGCAGCCACCGGATTGCCTTGGGAAAATCGGGACCAGCGCGGATTCTTCAACGCGTTACTGGAGACAATCCAGATGGTGCTGATGCGGCCAAGTGAAGCGTTCACGGTCATGCGGCGCGAAGGCGGCTTGATGGATCCGTTGCTCTATACGCTCGTGCTCGGAATGATCGGAGCCGTGATTTCGTTTATCTTTTCGTTCGGTCTGCGCTCGTTCGGCATGGGCCGTTCGAACGGCGTCGGAGCAATATTCGGCATGGGCGCGGCCTCGTTCGGCATGCTTATCTTGATGCCGATCGTCATCGTGATCTCGACGTTTATTTTTGCCGGGATCATCCATTTGGTGCTGACCATGCTTGGCGGGGCGAAGCAATCGTTCGAAGCCACGGTCCGGGTCGTTTGTTTCGCTTCGGGCTCGGCCAATGTGTTGCAGGTCATCCCATTTTGCGGCGGCGTGATTGCGTTCGTTTATTCCATCGTGCTCAATTGCCAGGGCATCGCGCAGGTGCATGAGACGGACACCGGGAAAGCGGTCATCGCGGTCCTCGCGCCGATCCTGATCTGCTGTGGCGGTGCCTTCTTCCTCGCCTTAATGATGGGTGGTCTGGCTGCCGCGGCCTCGAGCTTGCATTGACTTCTGTGCGCGTCGAGTTGCGACGCCTGCGCCCGGGCGAATTGGATCACGAACTGGTCTGGCTGGTTGTGACGGTGAGCGCGGCGCTCCTGGCATGCGCGTGGTTTGCGCTCCAATTGCCGTGGCCACACTGCGCCTTTCGCGCACTCACCGGACTGCCGTGCGTGACCTGCGGGGCCACGCGTTCGGGGCTGGCTTTTTTGCACGGCGATCTCGCGGGCGCGTGGAGATTCAATCCGCTGGTGTTTGTCGGCTTCTGCGCGATTGCGATTTTTGATCTCTACGCGTTCGCTGTCTTGATCATGCGCGCACGGCGATTGCGGGTGGTCTCGGCACAACCGCCTACGCGGAAGTTGATCCTGACGGCGATCGTTCTAGCCGGGCTGGCGAACTGGATTTATCTGCTGCGGCGTTGAGCGCGTCGTTAATCAGGGAGACGCTCGGCCAATATCGTCGTCCGGCGCGCCGCGATGTTGCCGGATGAAATCCGAGGGATTGATCCAGCCGCTCGTGTCGTCGCGATAACCAGCGCCGACAAATGGCGTGACGAATTCCCGCAGCTCAAAATGCAGATGCGCGAGATATCGCCCGCCGGCTGATCCGACGGTGGCGATTTTCTCGCCGCGCCGCACGGCTTGCTGGGGCTGGACCAGGATCTTCTCGAGATGCGCGTAGAAGGATTGCAGATATTTCCGCTGACCGCCTTCTTCGTAGGCGTGGAGGATGATGACGATGTTTCCCCAGCCCGGCCCGCCCTCTTGCGCGAAGACCACGCGACCGTCCGCCACCGCGTAAACCGGATCGCCGAGATCGCTGTTCTCGCCTCCGATGCCGTTGAGATCGTCGCCCAGATGTCGGTTCTCGGTGAACGGCTGCGCATTGTAGGCGAGAGCGCCATGCTCGCTCCCGAGCGGGAAATCAAAGCGGTGCGCCGTCGGCAGCGAGGCGAGCCCGATGGGCGAGGGGAGTTGGAAAGCGGGCGCGACCGCGGGCGGATGGCGCAGCGCCGGCCAGAGCCGGTAGCCGAGCACGCTCAAGAGCACCGCGAAAAAAATCCCGGCCATGGCGAAGGCCAGCCCGGTTCTTCCCTTGCTCCTCTTGCGGTTCATCTTTACCCTCGCGCGCAATGCGGATTCTAGTCACCGGCGGCGCGGGTTTTATTGGTTCGCATCTGGTCGAGAGACTGCTTGGTGCCGGTCATGAAGTCGCGATCCTCGACGACTTCAACGACTTTTACGACCCGCAAATCAAACGCGCCAACCTGGCCGGCGTAGCCGCCGACGTGCGGATCCACCAGCTCGATCTGCGGAATGCGAACGGCGTGCGTGATCTTTTTCATCAGGAAAAATTTGAGGCCATCGCGCATCTAGCCGCGCGGGCCGGGGTGCGGCCATCGATCAGTCATCCGCAACTTTACTACGACACGAATGTGGCCGGCACGCTGCATCTCCTGGAAGCGGCGCGGCTAACCGGAATCAAGCGCTTCGTCTTTGCGTCCAGTTCGTCCGTTTACGGCGTCTCAAAGATGGTGCCCTTTTCCGAAGATCTGCATCTCACGCAAACCATCAGTCCTTACGCAGCCACGAAAATCGCCGGGGAATTCCTGTGTTCGACCTACTCGCACCTCTATCAGATGCGCGTCGTCGCCTTGCGCTTCTTCACCGTTTACGGCGCGCGGCAACGGCCGGACCTGGCCATCCATCATTTCACGCAGCGGATCCATGCCGGGCAGCCAATCAACCAGTTCGGCGATGGCACAACGCGGCGCGATTACACCTATATCGACGACATCATTCAGGGAGTGATGGCTGCGCTGGAGTATGAAGGACCGCTCTTCGATATCTTTAATCTCGGCGAAAGCCAGACGATCGAGCTGCGCGAATTAATTGCCGCGATCGAGGGGGTGCTCGGGCGCAAAGCGGAGATCAATCGCCTGCCCGAACAGCCCGGCGATGTGCCGCTGACCTGCGCCGATATCTCGAAAGCTCAGCGCTTGCTCGGTTACAAACCGACGACGCCGCTCGCGGTCGGCCTGCCTAAATTCGTCGATTGGTTTTTGCGCACCCGTTAGGCATGCGCCGAGTTGCCTAACGGGCGGCCGGCCACTGCCCGCTACGGCGTCCTCCTTGCAAAAACGCCCTTCCGCTCCATGTTATCCGCCGATGTCGGGAATTGTCTTCGAATCTCCGGGCGTCCGCGTTTCACCACGAATCGAATTACGAGAGCTCTTGCGAACGTTCGCAAAGCCGCTCGGTCGCTGGCGAGGTCCTGCGGTGCGTCACCTATTTCGAACACAGCCCCGACTCCAAGCGGCGGAGTTTTCCGTAGCGGCGCATACTGCTTTCGAGCGACTGGAACGGATCCTTCGGGATCGGCGTGCTGCGGGCCGGGCATCAATGGATGCGCTCCGCCCATACTGCAATTCGGTAAACCCTGAGGATCCATATGGCATCTCAAACACCTGGGAGGGGCCCGCGGCGTCCGCGCGGCGGCTCATCCCGTCGCCGCAGTGGGGAACGCTCCACCCGGCCCAGAACAGCAACCCCCAAAGCGCCGGTCAAAAAGTCGCTCTGGGATAAAATCGTCGGCTTTTTCTCGAACGGAAATCCCCCGATCGCACGCGTTCCGCAGGTGCGGAACGGTTCGTCCTCCAGCCCGGCGCCGCGTACGGCGCGGCCGCCAGAGTCAGTCGAAGTCACCACCCCGCGTCTTTACGTGGGCAACCTGTCGTTTGAAGCCACCGAGAGCGATCTCTTTGAGCTCTTCAACGGCGTTGGCGAGGTTCAGAACGCCGAGGTTGTAACCTACAAGCACAACCAGCGCTCGAAAGGCTTCGCCTTCGTGCAAATGAACACCGTGGAAGAAGCGCAACGCGCAGTCGCGGAGTTGCACGACAAGGAGTTCCTCGGTCGCAAGCTGCTCGTGAGCGGTGCGAAATCGAGCGAGCATCACTCCGCCAGCTAGACGGCAATAGTTTCATAAACGGGAGACCCGGCGGCGCAGGCTGCAGGTCTCCCGTTTTTTTTCCCGCTACCGTTTCCGGGAGCCGACGATGATAGTCCGGCCTAACAAGAGGTCGCGGCCGTTCATCGCGCGCACGAAAGGTTTGTTCCGCGCATCGACTTGGTGATATTTCCGGCGGTCCTTCCGCAGCGCCCAGTTCTCATAGATTCGAATCGGCAGCCAGAGCAGCGCGAACGTGAGCCAGGAGCGCCGCTGCAGTTTGTCCACCGCCACGCTGATCTCATCCAAGCCAGCCGCGTGCAAAGCGTGCGCGAGATAGAAATAGCCGACCGGGTTGATGTGGCCGTGCGTGGAATGATGGCGATCGTCGCCGAGCTGGAGCGGCCCGAACAAATTGTAGAAGCCGAAAAACAGGTAGCGAATGCGGGAGCGCAGGTTGAGCACGTTCGGCGTGCTCACGATGCAAACGCCGCCCGGGCGTAAGACGCGGCTGATCTCTCGCAGCGCGAAACGGAAATCCTCCAGGTGTTCGATTACCTCCGTGCAGGTCACGAGGTCGAAGGAGGCATCGGGATATGGCAGCGGATCGGCGTTCAAGTTCGCCACATCCACCGTGATGCCGGCGATGGTCATGAGATCGTCGCGATAATCGCAGGCGCGCACCTTCACCGGGAACGCGCGCAGGACGCGGTCGATCAACTCCCCATTGCCGGCACCGACATCGAGATAGTCGCCGCTGAGGTTGGGCGCGAGCCGACGAATCTGGTCGAGCGTGGCGCGCAGGATCGGACCAGTGCTGAGCCCTTCCGTCGGGAGACGCTCCATCGATGTCTCGCCGCGTTCATAAGCGCGTTTGCGCGCGGCTTCCTGGATTGCGCGTTCGGCGGCGCGGCGTTCGTCGGGTTTGGAGAGATCAGGGGAAGACACAGGGCGCGTTCAGCGTAGCACAATGTGGCCGTGATCACGCATGACTGAGTGGGAGCGGCTATTCACGCAAAATTAAAAAATAAAATAGCGCCCGTTTCCGCGCTCCCCTCGTATCTTCCGGGAAACGTGGCCCCGCGTTCGCGCGATCTCGGCCACGTCTACGCTCCATATATGATCCTACCCTTCTCTTCCTTTTGCTTTCGGCGCTGCTGGTTAGCCGTCGTGTCCGTTGCTTTCAGCCTCGTCGTTGTCGCGCCACTCGCTCGGGCGCAGATGGCGCCAGCGTTTTCGAAGATCATCGTCTTTGGCGACAGCCTTTCCGACGTGGGAAATGTGCGCAATAAGATGGAGGAGAAATTTTTCCTCTCCTATCCCGGCGGCACCTTTAACTACAGCGACGGCCGCTTCACGAACAGCTCCGATACCGATCCCTCGTCGTTCGTTTACGCGGGCGTCTGGCACGAGCAGCTGGCCCGCACCTTTCTCAATCTCGCCGTTCCCGGCGCGAGTCTGAGAGGAGGAACTGTCTATGCTTTTGGCGGCGCGACGACCGAGGAGGGGACGAGCGATCGCACGGTTTTTAATAACCCCGCACCATTCTCTGGCGGGACGAACACGATCACGATCGATAACATGGGCCGTCAGGTCGATCGCTATTTAAACGAGCAAACCATCGACCCTGCGGCTCTCTATGCAGTGTGGGGCGGCGGAAACGATTTGTTCGATAACGCCACCCCGGAGAATGTCACCGCCACCTCGCATCGGATGGTGGCGCTGGTCAATCGCCTGATCACGGCGGGCGCGAAGCACATCCTGGTCGTAAACGTGCCCCCGCTGGGCGCCATCCCACTCTACAAGAACGACGTCCCCATGCAGACCGCGCTGGATCAGGCGGCAGCAATGTATCGCGCCGAATTGGACGCGGACCTCGACGCAAACGTCCTCCCAGGGGGCTCGGCACCGGTCACGCTTTATCGTCTAGATGTCTGGTCGCTCTTTGTTCGCTTTGTTGCCAATGCCGACGCGTTTGAACTCACCAACCTGTCCGACAAGGCGCAGGGCGGGGAAGGGATTAATCCAGATCGGTATCTCTTTTGGGACGACATTCACCCGACGACTGCCGGGCATTTCCAAATCGCGAAAGCGGCTGATGAAGTTCTGCGCGGCATCGTCAGGATCCCAGCACGAGCCGTAAACCTTTCTACGCGCGCGAACGTGCTTTCCGGCGAAGGGGTCACGATTGGCGGGTTCATTGTTCGGGGCACGGAACCCAAGCGAGTGGTGGTGCGGGGCCTAGGTCCCTCGTTGCGCGAGCGCGGTGTTTCAGGCGCGCTCGCTAACCCCGCGCTCGACCTTTTCAATGCGGCCGGCGGTTTGTTGGCTACGAATGACAATTGGCAGGAAACGCAGGCGGCGGAAATCTCCGGCACCATGCTGGCTCCGTCGGACGCGCTGGAGTCGGCCATTGTCATCACGCTCGCGCCGGGCAATTACACTGCGGTCCTGCGGGGAGAGGCGGGTTCGACAGGAGTGGGCTTGGTGGAGATTTATGATGTAGCGCAGTCTGCGAATTCCACGCTGGCGAACGTAAGCACGCGCGGAGCGGTCGGGGCCGGAGATGGGGTCATGATCGGGGGTGTGATTATCGGCAGCGGCGACACTGCCATCACCGTGGTGCGGGCACTCGGTCCCAGCCTAACGAGCGCTGGGGTGGCGAATCCACTCGCTGATCCGTCCCTCGAATTATACAACAACAACGGCGTACAAATCGCCGCCAATGACGATTGGCGGAGCACTCAGGAAAGTGGACTCCGCGCCACCTTGCTTCCTCCGACCGACGATCGCGAAGCCGCGATTGCGGCCGTGTTGGCGCCGGGAAATTACACCGCGGTGGTGCGCGGCAAGGATGGCGGGACCGGCATTGCGCTGGTCGAAGTCTATCGCGTGCCCTAGCGCGCCCGCCAGTTACTCGCTTTGCCTAGGCGGCAGTCTGCCGATTGCGCGTGAAGAGCCCGAGGACTCCGCCCCGGGCGGACTCGCGCCTGTCCTCTTGTGAGGAGCATGCGCCGTCTCGGCGTGTTTGGCGCAGTGATCGCCGTGCGGCTTTGGCTTCCCGAGCACGGTGAGCGAGGAATAGGGCGCTGTTTTGCGTGATTGTCGGTTCCATAGGTTACGGGTTCCTATTGGAATCGAAGCGGACGAAGGGCGCGGACGCCTGCGCCGCTTTTGCAGAAGACGCGTTAAGCCAGGCAGTCGTCGAGACAGTCGAGGAGATGCATCACCGTCTCCTCGGTTTCGTCGCCCATATTGGAAAGGCGGAAGGTCTGGCCTTTAATTTTTCCGTAGCCGCCATCGATGACGAGATGGTGCTTCTCGCGCAGAGCGCGCGTGAGTTTGGCCACATCGATTTCGCGATTGTTGCGCACGCAGGTAAGGGAGACGGAGCGAAAGCCCTCTTCGGCAAAGAACTCGAAACCGCGCGCGCGCACCCAGTCATGCACCAGCGCATTCGTCCGGCGATGTCGGGCGTAACGTGCTTCGAGGCCCTCGCTGAAAATGTCGTCGAGCTTTGATTGCAGCGCGTGAATGTGCGCGATGCTGGGCGTGGTCGGCGTCATATCATTTTCCTGGTTCTTTTTGAACTCGAGGAAATCGAAGTAGTAACCGCGGTCCGTGATTTCGCGGGCGCGCGCGAAAGCCTTTTCCGAGACGCTGAAGAGCGAGAAACCGGGCGGGAGCGCGAGCGCTTTCTGGCTGCCGGTAAGGAGCACGTCGATGCGGAGATCGTCCATCGCGATCGGCATCGCGGAGAAGGAGGAGACGGTGTCCACGACCAGCGCCACGTCGGGATACTTCGCCATCGTGCAACAAATCTCCGGGAGTGGATTCATCACGCCGGTGGAGGTTTCGTTGTGAATCAAGGTGACGGTGTCGAACTTGCCGGTGGCGAGCTTTTGATCGAGCGCAGCCGGATCGATGTGCTGGCCCCAATCGACCTGGAGCGCCTCCGCTTCCTTGCCGCAACGCCGCGCGACATCGAGCCATTTATCGGAGAACGCGCCGCACATGCAGCAGAGGACGCGCTGGCGGACGAGATTGCGTAGGGCCGCTTCCATCACGCCCCAGGCGGAGGAGGTGGAAAGGAAGACCGGCTGGCTGGTGCCGAAAAGCCGTTGCAGGCGGGGATGGATCGAGCGGTAAAGCTCGCGAAAGGCTTCGCTGCGGTGCCCCATGATCGGACGTGCAAACGCGGCCCAGGTTTTCGGTGAGACTTCGACCGGGCCGGGGATGAAAAGTTTATCGTGCATGAAAAAGGGAATCGTGGACGTGACGCCATCCGTTCTCGCGCTGCCATTCGTAATATGAGCAAACGCTGAAGGAGGAAATATGGCACAAGGCAGCAAAGAAAAATATACCGACAAGCAGAAGCGCAAAGCTGAGCACATCGAAGAAGGCTACGAGAAGCGTGGCGCTTCGAAGAAGGAAGCGGAGCGGCGCGCCTGGGCGACTGTGAACAAGGAGGACAAGGGCGGGAAAAAGAGCGGCTCCGGGCGCGGCAAGAAAAGCAGCAAAGTGAGCTCCCGCAAAGGGGGCAAGAAGGGCGGGAAAAAGTCCGGCGGCAAGAAGACCAGCAAGAAAAAATAGCTGATCGCTACATTGTGAAGGGCCGCGCCAGAGCGCTGGCCCAATTCTTTGATGGCCCAAAAGAACGCCGATCTGCACGGCAGCGCGCCGGATAAATCTGAGCTCGCGCTCCTGATCGTGGACGTGATCAACGACCTCGACTTTCCCGAGGGCGAGCAAATGTTGCGCTTTGTCCCAGCGTTCACCCGCAAGCTCGCGCGCTTAAAGGAACGGGCGCACGCGGCCGGCGTGCCGGTGATTTATGTGAACGACAACTTCGGGCGCTGGCGTTCCGATGTGCACGCCCTGGTCGGGCATTGCCGGGCGGGCCGGGCCGCGGAGATGGTGGATCGCTTGCAACCGGCGGAGGACGACTACTTCGTTTTCAAACCGAAACACTCCGCGTTTTTTTCCAGCACGCTCGACACGCTCTTGCGCTATCTCCGCGTGCGCCGGCTCATCATCACCGGCATCGCGGGAAATTTCTGCGTCCTCTTCACCGCCAACGATGCCTACATGCGCGACTACGAGTTGATCGTGCCGGCGGATTGCACCATCTCGAACACGACCCGAGAGAATCGAGAAGCGCTGGCGCTGATGCGGCGGTATTTGAAGGCAAACGTGACCCCTTCCAGCCGGGTCCGGTTCCCGCGTCGGCCGCAGCGGTCGGGCAAATCCGGCAGCCCTGGGCGATAGGAAGGCGGCCTTGCGCCGGAAAGTTTCGCGTGGCATAAGACCTGTCCTTGCGCGATCCCGCGTGAGGCCCTGAAACCGTTATGCCGACTGCTTCCACTCCCACGCCCGACCCGATTCTCGAGACCCAGGTTTTCTGGAATCGCTTCAAAACCCCGATCCTTCTCAGCCTCGGGATCGTTCTCCTCGGCCTGGCCGGATACGTCGGGTATCGCATTTACATCACGCATCGCGACGACTCCGCCGCGGCCCTGCTGGCTCAGGCGAAAACGCCGCCCGAGTTTGAGAAAGTGATTTCGCAATACAGCGGCTCGGGCGCCGCCGTGTCCGCCTATCTTTTGCTTGCTGCGCAACAGCGCGAGAAGCAACAGTTCGCCGAGGCCAACCAGACGCTGGAGAAATTTGTGAACGCGCATCCGAAGCACGAGTTGGTGACGACGGCGAAGATGGCGATGGCGGCCAATTCCCAGGCGCTTGGCAAGATGGACGAAGCGCTGGAAGGCTATCGGCGCATCGCGGCCGATTACGCGCTGAGCTACAATGCGCCGCTCGCTCTCATCGCCGAGGTCCCTTTGCTAAAGGCGAAAGGGCAGATTGCGGAAGCGCGTCAGGTTTGCGAAACCATCCTCACCCAATATCGGGAGAGCTACGCGGCCACGGAAGCGCAGCGCCTTCTGCAAACTCTGAAACCGGCCGCGCCTGCTCCCGCCGCGAGCGCAGCCCCGGCCGCCAGCCCCGCTCCGGCGGTCGCAGTGCCCAGCGCCTCTGCTTCGGCCAGCGCGTCACCCGCGGCGCCGGCGCCAGCGGCCAGCAAGGCGCCTTAAGTTCTCTGCGCCCTCGGCTGCTCCGATCGCTTTCCCGGAAAACAAAAACGCCAGCGCGAATGAACGCACTGGCGTTTTGAATTTGTTGAGCTCGAGATTCGCTTAGCGCAAAGCCAGACTCGAACGCGCGCCGTAGCGGTGCACGTTCGGCGTCAGCGCCAGATAGATGCGCTCTGCGGCATTCACGAGGTCGAACGGCGTCGCTTTACCCAATCCGCTTGCGCGCAGAGTGCCGGCCGGACCTTGCAGGCGGCTGCCGCCCGCGACATCGAATTCATAAACGACCACGCCCTTCTCCACGTCGGTCACCCGCACGTGCATGGAAAGGTAAGAACGTCCGGCGCCGAAGTGGCCGGCGAAAAAGCGGCCGAGCGGGCTGCCGCCGTCCACGAGCTGAAACTCGCCTTCGACCAGCCAGCCGACGCGCGGGGTTTCATCATCTTGCAGAATGCGAGCCGGAGCCATGCGCTCGAGCGATTCCTTCATCGTCGACGCGAAGGAGACAGGCGTGAGCGCTTTGCGGAGCGGCATCTCGCCTTCGGAGTTGGTCTGGTCGCCGCTGAAAGTGGCGTTGTCGATGCAGAAGGGGCGGATGTAGATCGCTTTCGGGTTATAAGCGCCGACCCCACAAGTGGTCATGCGCACGCCGGCGACCGAACCGTAGTCCTTGGTGTCGATGGTAGTGCCGCCCCCGGCCGTGGCCACGTCGGTCTTGGTGACAGACATGTCGGCGCAGGAACAGAGAAGGAGGCTGCTGGATAGGATGGCGATGAACGGTTTCATATTCTGGTGATTCAAACTTCGCGCCGGCTCGCTCCTCGAGCGGTCCAGACGGATTGGTTTCCGGTTTCTGATGCAACTCGCGTGCCGCCGAGCGGAAATTTCCCACGCGCCACCGCGCCGGGAACCTGATTCCACGCGCCGCTGCCGACTAAAACCGCGCCGCGACCGATGACTGAATCCCGGCTCCAGCTCATGAACCCGAGAGCCTGTTGCTCCGAAGAAAAAAGAAGAGGGAAAGAAAGCAATCCGGGAACTTCGCCCAGAAATTCCTTAGTAGAGTATGTGGAACCGTTATCCCCATATCCGGCGCATCCTCGGTAACGACCGGAAACCACCCGGCAACGACCGGAAACCGCCCGACAACGATCGGAAACCGCCCGGCACTGATCGGAAACCACTTGGCAACATTCCGCCTCCCCAATTCCGCATTCCGCATTTTCAGGATGCCCTGCGAGACGCGCGCGGCTTTCATCGCTCAGCAGCACGCAATTGCGACGCTTGGTTCGTCCCGCTTGGCCCGCAGTTTGTTCAGCGCTTTAAGGTCGCGTTTAAATGTCGGGTCAGTTTGCACGCAATCTTGCAGGCACTTGAGGTTGGCCTCTAGCTCCGCATCGCGCTTCTTCGGAAGCGAGTAGATCATCCAATTCTGTTCGCGTTCGGCGACGACCATTCCCCGCTCGCGCAGATAGCCGAGATGCTTCGAGATTTTCACCTGCGGCTCATCAAGGATTTCCTGGAAGTGACATACGCAAAGCGGCGTCTGCGCGAGTAGGTGCAGGATTCGCAGCCGCGTCGGATCGCAGAAGCACTGATAGATTTGGATCAGGTCCACGCGCTTAGCAGCAGCTGGCACCGGCGGGCTCGTTCGCCGTCTGCGCGCCTGAGCCGCAGCCTTCACCGTCGATTCCACACTTCTCCTTCGCGAGGCAGTCAGTGTGCTTCTCGCCGAGTTGCAGCTCGATGAACTCGCCGTTCAGATTCGCGCCGCTGATCGGGTACTGCGAGACGGAACAGTCTTCGTATTCCAGCTCCACCGGCATGTCATCGTGCGGCAGCACCTGCGCGCCGAGATCGAGAATCTTCGCGAAGGTGCCGGCGTTTAGCCGGTGATCCACATCGTCCGCTAGGTAGGTCTGCAACAGACACGTATCGGTTCTGTCGTGGAGTGTGCCGCCGCAATCGATGAATCGCTTGGTCACGGTGCCCAACTTCGGTGATGTGGAAATGTGCAGGCACGTGATCGCCGTCCGGCAGGATAAACCGCGGATAAGCGGATGGATGTTCGCGCAGGATCGACTTGAGTTCGGTAAGCTTCATACGAGCGAACCATATTCCTGAATAGGAATACGTCAAATCTTCGGAAGTTCGAGCAATTTGCCGCAGGCAATCTCGTTCGCCGATGGCACCGATCGAACTACAATTTGGCGTAGATGGATAACACAGCACCTGCACAGCAACGCGTACGCGCACTGAAACGGCTGGTCATAGCGTCGGTAACCTTCCAGTCGGTAGAGCTGATGTGCGACCACGTCGAGGCGTTGGGCAAAGGGACGAGCACGTTATTGCACATTCCGTTGCTTGCTGGCGTGTGCGTTACATACATGAACCCATTCATGAGCAGCGGCGGTCTCCGGCCACTGCCTCGCGTGTTCAAGACGTCCGAGGAAAACGAACATCACGCTCGCGTCCATGCCGACCTGAAAAAGCTGCGCAACTGGTTCTATGCGCATCGCGACATGTTGAACGTTCCCTCATTGCTGGCGGACGCCATGTCGAGAGAACGGTTCGGCGATCTCACTTTTCACCTCGACGCTGATGGGACATACAGTTTTTCGACGCATCAGCTAAGCTGGGGCATCGAAGCTCTGCAGCGAGTGCGCGACCTGTGCCAGTTCCAACGGCGGCGCGCGGACGACTTGGCCGACCACCTATTGCATCAACTCTTCGGAAAGGTGCCGCTTCGGCCTGGCGCGTATGTGCAACCTTCGTTGTGGAGGTGATCGAGCAACGCCTTGAGTCGGCGCGACTCGTCGGGCGTCGGGTAGGCCTCGCGGTAATTTCGTGGCGGCGTCTTCTTCATGTGCACCAGGAACATCGAGCCCGCCCCGGTGACGCTTGCGGGCGCGACCTGAATATTCTGGGTCGGAGCCTAGGGGAAAGGAAACGGGTCGATTCATCATCTCGGCAGATCGGCGGCTGCGTCGCCGTTGCCCTGATGAGGAGTCCTTAGTTTTCGGTAGCCCGAAGTTCCGCTAATTTTTTCGCGGCGCGGCTGACGTCGGATTTCCGGCCGCTCCCGAGCGCGAGGAGCTTTTGCTGGCGGGCTAAATTGCGGACCGCGGCTTCGAGTTCGGCGCGTTGTTGTTCGTGGACGGCGTCCTCGGCGGCCTGGGCGGCTTGGGCGACCTGGTCTTCGCCGGCGCGCAGTTGCGCTTCGATCTCGACCACGCGGGCCTGGGCTTTTTGTTCGTCCAATTTTGTCTTCGCGGCCGTGAGGCGCGCGGCGGCCAGTTTCGCTTCCAGCCGCACAACTTTCAGGACGCGCTCTTCGGCTTCCACTTTGGCGATGATGCCGGCGCGGTAGAGGCGTTCGCCCGAAGCGGCGCTTTTTTTCGCGCGCGCCAGATCGGTCTCGATCTTTGCCACGTCGGCTTCCTCGGGCGGGGCGGGGACGTCGGGCGTGCCGTCCGGGTTGCGGCTTTGAATGAGAAGCGGCGGTTCGATTTCGAACGGCTGGCCACCGTTCTCGGGCAGGGGGAGATCGTCCTGGGCTCGGAGCGGTGCGAGCGAGAGAGTGAGGAAGAGCGCAACGCGCCACCACTTCATAAAGACGAGATTAGCATGGGCGTCACGCGATTGGCGAGAGCAGAGCCATCACTCGACGCGCTGCACTTGCACGCCGACCACACAGACGTCGTCGTCGAAGGTTTCGCGCTGAGAAAATTGGCGGATGTCCTCGAGCACGCGGCCGAAGAAAACGTCCGGCGCGAGACCGGTGTGGCGGTTCACCGCGGTTTGGAGTTGGTCCTGGCTGAACACATTGCCGGCTGGATCCTCCACTTCGAAGAGCCCATCGGTGAAGAGCATGATCAAGTCGCCCCGGCCCATCGTCCGTGCCGCGGTGGTGTAGTTGGCGGCGGGAAAGAGCCCCATGGCCGGACCTGGCCGCTCGTGGTTAGCCAGCCGCGTCGCCGTGCCGGAGGATTCGCTGATGTGCAGCGCGCTCGGGTGGCCAGCATTGGCGTAGCGCAGCTGGGCGTTTTTCACATCTGCCACGACGTAAAAACAGGTCGCGAACATGGTCGTGTCCGCTTGTTTCAAAATCACCGTCAGCGCGTGATTGACGCGGGTGAGTAATTCGCCGGGATCCTCCGTCGATTTGGCGTGTTCTTCGACCAACGCGCGGATCATACCCGTGATCAACGCGGAGCGGACGCCGTGGCCCATGACGTCGCAAATAAAAACGCCTACCGCCTTTTCGCCGACCGGGAAGACGCTGAAGAAATCGCCGCTCACGTCGCCCGTCGGGTAGTAGAGGCTGAGAAAACGCAGCGCGCTTTTCTCCGCGTCGGCATCGGGTGGCACGATCGGGAATTGCCGCGGGAGCAAGGCGAGTTGCAGCTCGCGCGCCATCTGCAGTTCCTCTTCCATCTGCTGATTCTTTTCGCGGAGCTGCCGGGTGCGTTTCTCTACTCGCGCTTCCAACTGCGCATTCAACTGCAGCAATTCAGCCTGCGCCTGGTTGCGCGCGGCTTCCGCGCGATCAATCCGCCCGCCGATGGCGAGCGATACCTGGGAGATGATCCAGCCCATGAGCGCGGCGAACACGATCGCGCCCAGCGCGGCGATGACGGCGGGATTCGCGGTCGTGCGCGTGAGGAGCATGGTGCTGATCCAGCCGTTGAGCAGCGCCGCGGCAGTGATGAGCGGGAGAAAGGCGCGCAATAACACGGCGCGCGTAGAGGTGCCGCAAAACATTCGGAGCGGCCATTGCGCGCGGCCGGCGGCGGCCATGATCGCAATCCCGCAAAGGAAGAATGCGACTGCGGTAGAGAGCGCCACGGGGATGATGGTGCCGCCGTAAAGCAGCGGAGTGCCGTAGCCGTAGCCGATCAAAACCACCGCGCTGATCACCGTGGCCAGCGCGCCGAGCGGGCCCGCCCAGTGCCGGGGTAACGCAGCGGTGAGAGCGAGCACTGCGCTGGCGGTGAAGATGAAATCGAGCGCCGTCATCGGCGCCATCCGCCCCGTGGGAACAGCGCCGAACATTTCCGGATTGCGCACAAACCAGGCGTCGATGCCGAATCGATAACCGCCCAGCACCTCCACGATTTTTGCGGCCGCAACGAGGAGGACCAGGCTGGCCAGCGCGCGCGGAATCCAGCGAAGCTGCGGGCGTTTGGAATTCAGGACCAAGCCAATCGCGATGAAGAGAAAGCAAAGCGCCGTGCTGGGCGCCATCGGGATGTATTTGGCGCGCACGCTGGCCAGTAACGGCAGCCCGGTGGTCCAGCCGACGAAGGTCAGGAGCGCCAGTATGAGAACGAACCAGGCGCAGAGCGAAGGAACGCTGCGGAAGCCGCGCGCGGCGGCTGTTCTTGTTCCCATGCGGCGCAGTCTGGCGAAAGATTTCGCGCGGTTCAATCGCCGAGAGACGCTGGAGCGAAGATGCTGGCTACAGCCAACCTTTGCGGCGGAAGACGAGATAGGGCAACACGGCCGAGATGACCATGAGCGAGAGAGCGAACGGGTAACCGTGCGGCCATTCCAGCTCGGGCAGGACATGGAAATTCATCCCGTAAATGCCGGCCACGAGCGTGGGCGGAAGAAAGACGAGTGCAGCGACCGAGAGAATTTTGATGATCGCGTTCTGCTCGTTGTTGATCATGCCGAGCGTGGCGTCGAGGAGGAAGCTGACCTTGGCGGAAATGAACGTGGCGTGATCGCTCAGCGAACTCAGATCCGCCGCCACCGTCTTCCAGTGCAGGAGGGATTCCCGACCGCCGCCCGCTTCCTTGCAGCGCTCGCGGAAGAAGGTCACCAGCCGGTTCAGGCTGACCAGACTCTCGCGCGCGCGCGAAACCAGATCGCTCACCGCGCCGATTCGCCGGAGCACTTCCACGAAGTTCCGTTGCCGCGCTCTCCGAGCCTGGCCATGCGCGCTGCGTTGCAGATCGCCATGCATATGGCTCCGCGTGGTTTGTTCCGGTTCGAAAACGCGCAGCGAAATCCCGTCGAGATTGCTCCCCACGCCTTCCAGAATATCGGCCAGACGCTCGATGATCGCGTCCATCAGCCCGGCGAGGAATTGGTAATTCGTTAGGTAACGCCCGAGGTTGGCCTCACGCTGCGCGCGGAAGGTGTTGAACGGCGCGGGGTCCGCATAGCGCAGCGTAACCAGCTTCTCGCCCACCAGGATGAAAGTAATGGCGGAGCTCTCCGGTTGCGCTGTATCCGACCGCGTCAGGACCGTCGCCGTCATGAAGAGCAGACCGTTTTCCTCGTAGAGCCGGCTCGAAAGTTCGATCGCCTGCATCTCGGCCCGGGTCGGGATGTTCATCGCCAACGCAGCTTCGAGAGTGCTTTCCTCTTCCGCGGTCGGTTGGAAGAGATCGATCCAGATCGCCGGCTCGCTGAGCTCCGTGCAGCTCTCGCCTCCGGTAAACTGCACAGCGGGCTTCTCCGGAGCGTAGAAGGTGATCATGCGGCGGGGGAGAATAACCGGGCGCCGCCGTTTTTCACGTCGAAAACTGCGCGCGCAATTCCGGGGGCACGCGCTTCGGCCGTCCGCTCGCAGGATCGATCGGGCACCAGAGTGTGCGCGCCTGCGCGAAGAGTTCGCCACCAATCGGTCGCGCGATTTCCGTGAAGCGCTCGAAGGTCAGGCGGGTCGCTTTGCCGACCCAGGTGCGGAGCAGGATTTGATCGCCCGCCCGCGCCGCGATCTTGTAATCGATCTCGTGCCGCAGCACCACCCAGACGATGGCCGCCTGCATCTCCGCCGAAGCCAACGCCTGCCAATGCGCCGTTGCGGCCACTTGCACCCAGCGAAGATAGACGGTGTTGTTGACGTGGCCCAGCTCATCCAGGTCCGCCGGAGCCACCGCGACCGTGAGTGCGAAGGGCTGCACGCGCGCGTTTATGGTCGCGCCACCAACTCGCGCAGCACAAAAGGCAGGATGCCGCCGTGGCGGTAGTAATCGATCTCGATCGCGGTATCGATGCGCAGCTTGACCGGGACGCTCTCCCGTTGGCCATCTTGCCGGCTAATTTCGAGCGTGACCATCTGGCCGGGCTGGATCTCGTTTGAGAGGCCGGTGAGGCTGTAGGTCTCGGTGCCGTCGAGGCCTAACGACTGCGCGCTGGTGCCGTCTTCGAACTGCAAAGGGAGCACGCCCATGCCGACAAGATTCGAGCGGTGAATGCGCTCGAAGCTGGCGGCGACGACTGCTTTCACCCCGAGCAGGCGCGTGCCTTTCGCGGCCCAATCGCGCGAGGAGCCGGTGCCGTATTCGTGACCGGCGAGGATGATCAAAGGAGTGTCGGCGGCCTGGTATTTCACCGCCGCGTCGTAGATCGACATCTGTTCGCCGCCGGGCTGGAATTTCGTCACGCCGCCCTCGACGCCGGGGACCATTAGATTCTTGATCCGGACGTTGGCGAAGGTGCCGCGGGTCATCACGAGGTCGTTGCCGCGGCGCGAGCCGTAGCTGTTGAAATCAGTCGCTTCGATGCCGCGCGACTGGAGATATTTCCCGGCAGGCGAAGAGGCCTTGATCGCGCCCGCGGGCGAGATGTGATCAGTCGTGACCGAGTCGCCGAAGATGCCGAGCGGGCGCGCGTCCTTAATGTCGGTAATCTGGCCGGCTTCCATTCCGAAGTTCTGGAAAGAAGGGCGGTTCGTGGATGTAATCGCTCTTCTCGTCCCACTCGTAGATTTCGCCGGTGCTCGACGGGATCTCGTTCCATTTCGGGTTCTGCGCGCTGAAGTCGCGGTAAAGGCGCTGAAAAACTTCCGGGGTGAGCGCGGAGCGGAGGGTGTCGCGGATTTCCTGCAGGGTCGGCCAGAGCTCGCGCAGGTAAACGTCCTGCCCATCCCGGTCCTTGCCTAACGACTCCTTCGAGAGGTCAATGTCCACGCGGCCCGCGAGCGCGAAGGCGACCACGAGCGGCGGCGACATGAGGAAGTTCGCCTTGATGTTCTGATGCACGCGCGCCTCGAAATTGCGGTTCCCGGAAAGGACACTTGCGGCGATGAGATCGTTGTCGTTGATCGCCTTTTCGATCGTCGGATCGAGCGGGCCCGAGTTGCCGATGCAGGTGGTGCAGCCATAGCCAACGGTCTGGAAACCGAGCTGATCCAGGTAGGTCTGCAGTCCGGTCTTGTTCAAGTAATCGGTCACCACACGCGAGCCGGGCGCGAGCGAGGTCTTGACCGACGGGTCGACTTTCAGGCCGCGCTCGACAGCTTTCTTCGCGAGCAACCCCGAGGCGAGCATGACGCTGGGATTGCTCGTGTTCGTGCAACTGGTGATCGCGGCGATGAGGACGCTGCCGTGGCCGATCTCGGTGTGCCCATCCTTGAATTCCTCCGCGTGCGCGGACGCCAGCAGGTCGGCGGGCGTGGCCGTGGGGCGGTTCGTGACCATCTCGCGATCGCCCTCGGTGTGGCCGACCACCTGGCCGCCTTCCTTCATTCCTTCGCCCGTGTCGGTCGCGCTCGCCACGCTCGCTTCTTTCATGTCGCCGTTCGTCGGATGCGCGTCGCCATTCAAGTCGAGCGGGAAGCGTTTGCCTAACAAGTCGTCGCTTTTGCCGTAGCCGCCATCCTTCACGCCTTTGGTGAAAAGCGTGCGGAAAGTGCTGCCTAATTCCGGCAGGTTAATCCGGTCCTGCGGGCGCTTCGGCCCGGCCACGCTCGGCTGGACGTCGGCAAGGTTAAGCTCGAGCTCAACGCTGTAATCGACCTCGCCTTTGCGCGGGATGCCGAACATTTTTTGCGCGCGGAAATAGTTCTCGAAAGCCGTGCACTGCTCCTCCGTGCGACCCGTGGCGCGCAAATAGGCGACGGACTCTTCGTCGACCGGGAAGAAGCCCATGGTCGCGCCGTATTCCGGCGCCATGTTGCCAATGGTCGCGCGATCGGCCACGGGCAACGAGGCTGCGCCTTCGCCGTAGAATTCCACAAACTTGCCGACAACTTTTTGCGCGCGCAGCATCTGCGTGATGTGGAGCGCGAGATCGGTCGCGGTCACGCCTTCGCGGATCGCGCCGGTCATGTGCACGCCAACGACTTCCGGCGTGAGAAAGTAAACCGGCTGACCAAGCATGCCGGCTTCCGCTTCGATCCCGCCCACGCCCCAGCCGACGACGCCGAGGCCGTTGATCATCGTCGTATGCGAATCGGTCCCGACGAGGGTGTCGGGGAAATAGACGCCATCCTTCGCGAGCACGCCCTTCGCGAGATACTCCAGGTTTACCTGGTGGACGATGCCGATGCCGGGCGGCACGAGGCCGAAGGTCTGGAAGGCTTGCTGGCCCCACTTGAGGAACTGATAGCGCTCGCGGTTGCGCTTGAATTCCATCTCCATGTTTAACTGCAGCGCCTGGGCCGAGCCGGCGAAATCGACCTGCACCGAATGATCGACCACGAGGTCCACCGGGACGAGCGGCTCGATGATTTTCGGGTCGCCGCCAAGCGCCTTCACCGCGCTGCGCATGGCCGCGAGATCGACCACCAGCGGCACGCCGGTGAAATCCTGCAGAACGATGCGCGCGACCACGAAGGGGATCTCCTCGTTAGCCGGTTGCTTCGCGTTCCATGTGGCCAGCGTCTCCACATCCTTGCGCTGCACTTTCTTGCCGTCGCAATTGCGCAGGACGGATTCGAGCACGATGCGAATGCTGATCGGCAAACGCGAGATGGGCCCGATGCCCTGCGCTTCCAGCGCGGGGAGGGAGTGATATTTTCCTTCGCGGCCGGCGCCAGCATCGAACGTTTGCAGGGTTTTGAATTCGTCGTTCATAAATTGATTCCTCACCGATAACTCGGAGCCGCGGCTTGGTTGCCGCCGTCGCGTTATTTCAACTCCGCCAGCTTCGCTTTTACTTTTTCGAGGTCCGGCAATTCGCGCGCGTCTTCCAGGCATTCCGCATGTTGGATCACACCCTCGCGATCAATCACGAACGCGGCCCGCTTCGGCACGCCACCCATCGTCAGGCCGATTTGCGGAAGAAAGGAGTCGTAGGCCACGTCGTAGGTGCGCGCGACTTGATGTTCGTAATCGCTCAGGAGCGCCACGCTGATCTTCTCCTTTTGTGCCCACGCCTCCTGCGCAAAAGGGTTGTCGCCGCTGATTCCATACACCGCCGCGCTTAAGTCTTCGTAGCCGGCGAGATCGCTGCTCACACTGCACATCTCCGTCGTGCACGTGCCGGTGAAGGCCATCGGGAAAAAGAGCAGGACGGTGTTTCGTTTGCCGAAATTTTCGCTCAGCGTGATCTGCTTCGGCCCTTCGGCGGTTTTGGTGGGGAGAGTGAAATCCGGTGCTTTACTGCCAATGGAGAGTGCCATGAGGAGTGCAGTATAAGAGCGGCGCGAGAGCGGTCAAAAGTTTCCCCGCCGAGCGTTTCCCTTCCGCGCCTTCTCGGTTAGTAAAGCGGATGCACTTCGTCTGGTGGTTCGTGGCCGTGGTCGTGATGGCCGTCGGTCTCCTCGGCACGGTGCTGCCGTTCATGCCGGGGACGACCATCATCCTCGTGGCCGCGATTGCGCACCGGCTCGTCGTCGGCGCGGAATACGGGATGAGCTGGTGGATGCTCGGCATTCTCCTTCTGCTCACGCTGCTTTCCTACGTGCTCGATCTCGCCGGCGGCTATCTCGGCACGAAGTATTTTGGCGCCAGTCGTTGGGGGATGGTGGGGATGTTCGCGGGTGTGGTTGTTGGGATCTTCACCGGCTTCGTCACGCTCCTGGTTGCGCCCGTGCTCGGGGCGATTGTGGGGGAATTGATCGCCGGCCAGCGTTTGATCAAAGCGGGCAAAGCAGGGTGGGGAGCGCTGCTGGGAAAGCTCGCGGGCATGGTCGCGCAACTCGCGCTCGGTCTCACCATGGTCATTCTCTTTCTCATGAACGCAGCGTCGCCGGGCCGCTGAGGCGCAGCTCCTTTCCTAATTGGCTCACCGCTGCTATCCTTTTCCGCGATGGCAGATGATCGCTGGCGCGCAGAACACGTGCGCTAGAGGAAAGTCCGAACACCACACGGCAGCATGCCGCGTAAAACACGCGGGCGCCGCATTCCCAAGAGTGCGGTGACGGAAAGTGTCGCAGAAAACACACCGCCGGTTCTTTGGTAACAAGGCGCAGGTAAGGTTGAAAAGGCGAGGTAAGAGCTCACCGCGCGCGGAGCGATCCGTGCGGCAGGAAAAACCCCATGCGGTGCAAGACAAAACAGAGGATGGGCCGCCGGTCCGTTAATCCTCGGGTATCGTCGCACCACGCTTTTGCCCCCTAGCGGAAGCGGGCGGCTCGCGTGAGCGGGTCGAGATAAATGATCATCCCGGTCGCCACGGCGACCGGACAAAATTCGGCTTATCGCCATCGCAATGGAGGGCGTCTTCGGAGACGAGGGCGCCCTTCCCTTTATAGCTCGCTGGCCGAACGGCCGCTGCACCACCGCCTTAGTAGACGTCGCGCTTGTAGCGTTTGTCTTTCTTCAGTTGCTCGATGTATTCGTTCGCTTGATCGGGCGTTTTGCCGCCTTCGTTTTGCACGATCTTTTTCAGCGTCGCGTCCACGTCCTTCGCCATCCGTTTCGCGTCGCCGCAGACGAAGAAATGCGCGCCCTCCTCGTCGATCCATTTCCAGAGCAGGGCGCTGTTTTCCTCCATCCGATGCTGCACATAAACCTTGTGCGCCTGATCGCGCGAGAACGCGCAATCGATCCGCGCCAGGTAACCCTCCGCGCGCAGCTGATCGAACTCCTCCTTGTAGAAGTAATCGCACTTCTCTTGCTGCGATCCGAAGAAAAGCCAGTTCGGCCCGCGCGCACCGATCGCTTTGCGCTCCTGTAGAAACGCACGAAACGGCGCGATGCCCGTGCCCGGCCCGACCATGATCATGGGCGTATTGGGATCGTCGGGCATGCGGAACTTCGAGCTCGTGGGAAAAACCGGCATCCCGGCCTCCGCCCGTTCCGCCATGAAGGTGGAGCACACGCCTTTCCGCTGCCGGCCATGGCTTTCGTAGCGGACCACATCGAGGGTGAAATGCACCTGATCCGGGAACGCTTTCAGGCTCGAAGCGATGGAATACAAACGCGGCTGCAGCTTCGAGAGCAGGCCGACAAATTCCTCCGGAGCGAACTTCGCCGAAGGATGTTCGGCCAGGAAATCAATCACCTCCAGCCCGTAGAGATACGTTTCCAGATCGTGCTTCCGCTCCGGATCGAGCAGCTCATTCAAGAGCGGCGCGCCCGACGCGCGTTCCGCAATTGCGCGCAGAAGCTTCGGCGTCGGCTGCGTGATCAGATATTCCCGGGTCAATGCATCGCGGAGCGGAATCGGCTCGCCCTTCGGCGGCGGCACCAGTTCATCGCCCGTCGCGCCGATTGCATGCAAAATTTCGCCCACCAACTCCGGATCGTTCGCCGGATACACCGCCATCGAATCGCCTACGGTGAAGCCGAGTCCCGATCCGCTTAGGTCCACCTCCAGATGGCGCGTATCCTTTTGCGACCCCGGATTCAGCCGTCGATTAACGAGGAGCTTGCCGGGAAACGGATTTTGTCGGGTGTAAATCGGAGGAACAGGAACGTCAGACATGGGAGCGAAGTCCGGCGAAGATGACGATTTCGCGCTCCGGAGGCAATGCCAACGATTACGCTTCGATTTCGCGCGCCGGACGCGAGTTAAGTGTCCGCTCGGATGGGGGTGGGCCGAGCACAAGGTGCGACCCGTCCTTTACTGCGCGCTGAGAGTGTCGCGCAGCTGCGCGAGGTGAGCGGAGAATTGGGCGGGATGGAACTCGGTGATGTTGCGGACGTCTTTGCGGAGATCGTCCATCTGCGGAGTGCTGGCGCCTTGATCGGGCGCGAGGGCGGCCAGGGCGAGGACGAGACGCTGGGCACGTGGGAAAAGGACGGCGCGCGGGGTGTCGGCGCGTTCCACGAATTCCTCGTTGGTGGATGCGAGGGTGGAGCGCAGACGGCGAACGAACGCGGAATCGAGCGCTTGCTTGGAGGCGCGGCGGGCGAGGGCGTCGGCTTGTTGCTGGGTGCTGGCATAGGCGGCCATGGTGCCGGGCGGCGGGGGCGGTTCGATGCGCTGGAGCGAGGCATCCGCTGCGGTGACGCGGGCGAGGAGCCAGGCCAGGCCTTGCCACTGCGCGAGGGTTTGGTCGTTGCCGGTGGAATTCTGGGCGAGCTTCCAACTCGTTTCACGCAAGGCGACAGCCTGCCCGACAAGCCAGGCGCGGGCGTGGCTGTTTTCCGGATCGCGCCAGTGTGGGGGCTCGGCTTTGGATTGCGCAGCCATTTCGAAAACGAGATCCGGATGGCCGGCGGCGATGAGGTCGGCATCGAGATTCTGGTGGCAAGCCACGCAGGTGTTGGCGCGAACGTAGAGGCTTTTCAGATCGCGCATGCCGGCGCCGACGCGGGTGGCGTAGGTCCAATCGGGCCGGGTATGACCGCGCAGCCACGCACCGGCGTCGCCATGGCAGCTCTCGCAGGAAATGGATTCGGTGGGATCAACGAGCGGGCCGCGTTGACCCATGGGCACGGTCTGGAGCGGCGAATGGCAGATGGTGCAACGCGCGCTGGTGGTGGCAGCGGCGGGGCCATCCTGCGGAGTGGCGAGATGGAGCGCATCGGCCATACGCTCAGAACGCGCGTTGGTGAGAATGGCGAAGGCGCGGGTGTGAATGTCCTGGCGTATCCAGGTGATGTATTGGCTGCGCTTTTCGCCGGCGCCGCCGTGGCAACTGGACGATTTGCAACCGGTCGCGCCAACGAAGAGCGCGCGTTGGTCTTGCACTTGGGCGGGTTCGGCGCCGCGAGCGCGGGCGAGGGGAAGCGCGAGCAGTAGGCAGAGCGTAGCGCGGATCACGGCGGTGAGCTTAGGACAACGATTGGTGCGGAGGCGACAATTTTCGTTGATCCGCGCGCGGGTTTATCGCGTGCGGTCTAGCGGCGCTGGAATGGGAAAAGGAGAAAGCATTCGAAATTGGCTTCCCTGAAACGGTCCCCGCGCCATAGAATGCCGACTTTCGTAACGCAGAACATGGTGAGCTCAAGGAAAAAGCGGGAGGGAGTAAAATGAGAATCGATAGGGCTGCACATATCCCATGGGCGATATTTGTCCTGCTCGCCACGGCGGCGGCGGCACTGCTCTATTCCGCGAATCTTCATCCGCAGAGTGTGCCGGCCGGCTTGCGTTTTTTTGGTTCGTTCCCCCCAGCACATCATAGCGTGGGCGGCACGCCGCTGGGCTTGATCTTCGGCGCGATCGCGCTCGGCATTTTTGTTTTCGCGGCCTTGCTCGGGATGCGGAAGAAGCTGCCGATCTTTCGCGTCGGTTCGGTCCCGTTTTGGCTCCGCGGCCATATTTGGCTCACGCTGCTCACGATTCCGCTCATTCTTTTGCACAGCGGATTTCGGCTGGGCGGAATGATGACGACGGTCCTCATGGTCCTCTACGCCGTGGTGATGGTGAGCGGAATCTACGGGCTCATTCTGCAGAACAAGCTGCCGGTGTTGATGAAAGAGCGCCTGCCGGGCGAGATCGTCTACGAACAGATTCCGAACATCCGGGCGCAGCTTTACACGGCGGCGGAGCGGCTGCACCAGACCTACCGACACCAGCGGGAAGTGAAGACGGGCGATCAGGTCATGAGCCCGCCCACGCCCACCGTGTTGTCTTCGGCGGAACTGCCCGACGTTTCCAGTTTCGCCGTCTTCAAGACCCCGAGCGCAGCCGACAAACCGATGCGTCGGCGGACGATGCGCGGGACGACGGTGAGCGCTCTGCCGATGACAATGGAAGCCAATGGCGCCGCCGTCACGGCCGACCCGGCCTCGGAGAAAATCCTCCTCACGTTCATTGAGCGGCAGTTGATGCCTTATCTGGAGGCGCGACGCGGGCGGAAGTTCCGGCTGGGCCATCGGCGGCAGGCGAACGAAACTTTTCAGCAGTTAAAACTCCGCCTGGCTCCGCCCTACCGGCCGCGCGTCGAGGAAATGGAGGGTTGGTGCGACGAGCGGCGCTGGCTCGATGAACAGGCACACTACCAGCATTGGCTCCACGGCTGGTTGCTCTTGCACGCGCCCCTTTCCTTCGTGCTCATCGTCATGACGGCGTGGCATGCCTTCATCACCATCTTCCACTACTGATGCGCACTCCCTTTCTCTTCGAGCACAACGCAACCGGGCCTTGCCCTACTGTCGCCGGTTAACCCGCAGGACTCCCTATTATGGAAGAACAGCGCGGAACACAGAAGGAGATCGCGAAGCGATACCAGGACAAGGTGGAGGCGAAGAACGCGCGCACGCCGTGGCGGCGCCTGCGTTTCTGGTTGAGCACCGTCGCCCTCCTGGGTGGGAGCGCGGCCGTTTACGTCGCGGAAGAAAAAGTGCCGACTGAGTTCTTCAATACTGGCCCGCTTTCCAGTCCGCACAGCGCGCTGGGCAAAGGATTTCCGCAGCTGAAACTGGAGAACGATTGCGCGGCCTGCCACAAACCGGAGTCTCTCGCCAGTGGCATGCCGCCGGGACGTTTCGTGCAGGTATTGAGCCAGCGTTTCCGGGAAGGCGCGCCTTCCTTTGCGCGGATCGACCAGGCCTGCCAAAGCTGTCATCAGCAGCATGTCTTCCACGAGCCGAACGTGATCGAGGATCGCTCCTGTTCCGCCTGTCACAAAGAACATCGCGGCTCCGGCCCGATGGCGCCGGTGAAGGCGCAGGATTGCGCGGCCTGCCACGGGGACCGCGCCGTCATGCAGGCTTCCGCGGAGGCGGGGAAGAAGTTACCGGCGGACGCGTTTCACCTGAATCCGAAGGTGGTGAACGCGACCGATGCGCGCACGGTGGTGCTGAAATTGCCGCGACCGGCAAACGGCTACACCTCCGAGATCGAATCGTTCAGCAAAGGGCACCCGGCATTTCAGTTGCACCGGGACAATTTCCGCGAGTCGGATGTGCTCCGGTTCAATCACCAGCGGCATCTGGAAGGGCCGGGAATGCCGCCTACGAAGATGGGCGGCAAACTGGACTGCGCCTACTGCCACAAGACGGAACCGAATGGCCGCTACATGCAGCGCATCACCTTTGCAGGGAGCTGCCAGGAGTGCCACTCCCTGCAAATCGACGTGAAGAATCCCGACTTCCAGTTGCCGCACGGCGACGCGAAGCTTGTGCGCACCTTTTTGCGCACGCTACCGGCGCACTACGCGGAGTTTGCCCGGCAGAAACGCGGGATGACTGATGAAGGCCAGATCCGCGCTTTCACCGCAGTGCAGATCCGGCAGTTGCTGACGCAATTCCCGAGCGCGGAAGAGCTCGAGCGGTCCGTCTTTTTCACGAAGGATCCCTACAAGTCGGCGCTCCAGTCGGAGTCGGCCACGAAAGCGAAATATTCGGGCTGCGCGTTTTGCCATGAAGTGAAACAAGCGGCCGGCGTCACCTATCCCACCGCGGAGGTGACAGTGCCCACGGTGATCGACCGCTGGATGCCGCACGCGCGTTTTAACCACGACAAACACGCCACGGTCAGCAGTTGCCAGGAATGCCACGTGGCCGCGCTCTCCAGTCGCCTAACGAGCGATGCCCTGATCCCGACGCAGGAGAGTTGCGTGCGCTGCCACAGCCCCGCGGGGCAGGCGGTGAACGCGAGCGCCTGCACCACCTGCCATGTCTATCACGCGCCCGGTTCGCCTACCGCGCCAGCCACGACTACGGCAAGTTTCTTCAAGCTGGCGGTTCCGAAGCGCCAGCCGTGATTTTTTTTGACCAGATGAATGGACGAACGCGCGATCGAAGACGGGCCAGACCGGGCCAGCCGCCCGCCGCTTTCGCCTTGCCTCGACGAATCCGAAAAGTGCATAACGTAATCTCCTACTGACCTTCCTGCCCATGGCGCAACTCATCCCGGCTCTTCTGCGGATTCAGCATCAATTTGGGTATTTGAAACGCGAAGCGCTGCAGCAATTTTCCGAGCAGTCTGGTGTCCCGCTCTACCGCCTGCACTCGGTGGCGAGTTTCTTCCCGCACTTCCAGCTTTCACCGCCGAAACCGGTCACGTTGGGCATTTGTCGCGACATGGCGTGCCACATGGCGGGCTCGGGGAAAATGCTGCGCGAACTCGCAAGCTCGTGCGGCGAGCAGATTGGGGTCGAGGGCGTCTCCTGCTTGGGTCGCTGCGATCGCGCGCCAGCCGCCCGCATTTCGGTTGCCGGGGCGGAGCATGATTCTTTTTACCTCGGGCATTCTGCGGCCGAGTTAAAGCAGATCGCGGAAGACTGGCTGCGCGGCGAAGTGCGGCCACCGGATCTCGATGCGGGTCAGCCATTTTCGCCGGGACCGGTAACGGTTGATCCCTACGCGGGACGCACACCGAATTACGCGGCGGTCTCCCGCGCGCTGGCGATTCGAGACCAGGCGCTCGATCTGGCCGTAACTACGCTCGCGAAAAGCTACGGCTGGTCGCAGGAGCAACTGGAAAATTTCCGAGAAGGCGCCATCCAGACCAGGGTCGAGCGGACCATGGCGGAGGACGTAGCCGCGGCGGTGCGCTGCTGGCAGACGGAAGAGGATTGGGCGAAGGGCCCGGAACTGGCCGGTTGGTCTGAGAGTTTGCTGAACGAATTAAAGGAAGCCGATCTGCGCGGCATGGGCGGGGCGGGAATTCCGGCTACGCAAAAATGGCGGGATGTGCGCGATGCCGTCCGGGCCGCATTTGGCCGCCGGGACGATACGCGCGCCTTTATTGTCGTGAACGGCGACGAGAGCGAGCCGGGCACTTTTAAAGATCGCGAGCTGCTCCTCCGGACGCCGCACCTGGTCGTGGAAGGCGTCATTCTCGCCGGACTCATCACGGAGGCGACGGAGGGATTCATCTACATCCGGCATGAGTACCCGGAGCAAATCGAAGCCTGCCGAGCCGAGATCGCGCGCGCGGAGCAGCTCGGATTTTGCGGGCCGCGCGCCTTGATGCTGGGCCGGCCGTTTCCGGTCTCGGTCTTCGTGAGCCCGGGCGGATATATTTGTGGTGAGCAAAGCGCACTGATTGAAGCGATGTCGGATCGGCGGGGCGAACCGCGCAACATGCCGCCGAAGCTGGAGACGAATGGCCTGGAGGATCTGCCCACGCTGGTCAGCAATGTGGAAACATTCGCCTGGGTGCCATACATCGGGCTTCACGGCGGTGCCACCTATGCGAACGAAGGCGTCAACGGTTGGCGCGGCCGCCGTATTTTCTCCATCTCGGGCGATGTGAAACGACCCGGCGTGTATGAGGTGGCGATGGGGATGACCTTGCGCGAGCTGATTTTCGGCGAGCAGTATTGCCAGGGGATGGTGGACGATCGCGCGCTAAAAGGCTTCGCGCCGTCCGGGCCGTCCGGCGGCTTCCTCCCCGCCAAGTTGACGGTGGGCGCCGGGCTGCCGCGCGATCACGTGAACAACAAATCCTGGCAGGCGATCGCCAGCCGCCGTGGATTTGATCCGAACGCGACTGAGCTAAGCATCCTCGATCTCGAACTCGAGCTGAATCTCTTCCGCGCCTTGAGTCCGACGCAGGCGCTTGGCGCGGGGCTGGTCGTCTATGCTGAGGGGCGCGACATGGCAGAGCAGGCGCTCAACTCAATGGAGTTCTACCGAAACGAATCGTGCGGGAAATGCGTGCCCTGCCGGGTCGGCGCGCAGAAGATGGTCTCGTTAGGCTCGAATCTGATCGAAGGCAAAATCACACGGGAAAATTGGGAAGGCGAGCTGCTGCCAATTATCGCCGAAATGGGAAAAGCGATCGAGCTGGCTTCGATTTGCGGGCTCGGGCGCTCGGTGCCGGTGCCGTTGCGGACCGCGATCAACTATTTCGGCGATGATGTAATGAGCCACTTGGGAAAGAACGGACGGACTCCGAGTTCGCCAAACGGGAGCAAATAGATGCCAATCATTCCAGAGACGCCGGCCGGGATGTTCGTCCGCGATGACGACGAAGGTCTTTTTAGTCGCGACCTCAACGGACAGCTCGTCCGGCTCGACGCGCCCACGCAGTCTGACTACGACAAGCAGGTAACGCTTCAGATCGACGGGCAGTCTATCACCGTGCCGCTGGCCGAGCCGCTGAAGGATGCCAACGGCAACGTGGTTCAGGATCTGGATGGGCGGACCACTCCCCGCTACACCACCATCTACGACGCCGCGGCCAAGCTTTACCACGAGGAATCGAAGATTCCCATCCCCACGCTCTGTCATCTGCCGCACATGAAACCGGTGGCGGTCTGCCGTTTGTGCGTGGTGCAAATTTACGGGCAGAAACGCGGCAAGCGTGCCGCGGAGCGCAAGCTGCTGCCGGCCTGCCAGCACCCGGTGAAGAACGGGATGGAAGTCTTCACCATGAACGCGGAAGGCCCGGATGGCGACCGCGTCCGGCAGTCGGTTAAGGTCGTGACCGAATTGCTGGCGGGAGATCATCTCAAGCCCGCGCCGCAGCCAGAGGTGGCGAAGGAATTGGCGCCGTTCAATGAATTGGGCCAAATGGTGGAGCGCACGGGCGCGAGCGCGGCGCGTTTCCGGTTACCCGTGCTCTCGCTGCCGCCACCAGCTGCGCCGCTGCGCGCGGGCCGGCGCGCCCTCGATACTTCGTCGCCCGTCTTCACGGTCGATCACAGCGCCTGCATTTTGTGCGACCGCTGTGTGCGGGCTTGCGACGACGTGATGGAGAATCACGTCATCGGCCGCACCGGCAAGGGGAACACCGCGGGCATTGGCTTCGATTTGAACGAGCCGATGGGCGAATCCAGCTGCGTGCAATGCGGCGAGTGCATGGTCTCGTGCCCTACCACCGCCATCACCTACAAGCCGGTCGCGCGGGTGAAGCCGCGCAGCGGCGGTCGGGCAGAAATTCTTTCCGCAGCGGAACTGTTGCGGGATCCGGTCTTCGCCGGCGTGCCGCCGAAGTTTCTGCTTTGGCAACAGGGGTTGGTCGTTAGGCGCAATCTGCGCGCCGGGCAGGTGGTGTGTCGCACCGGGGAGCCGGGCAACACCGCGTTCATCATCAAATCGGGCAAGCTCGAAGTGGTGGCGGCGATGAATCATGTGCGCCCTTCTGGCGGCGTCTTTGGCGGCATGCTTGGGTTTGGCAAGCCGCCCGTCTTCCGCGCGCAATTAACTGCCGCTGATGTGATCGCCGGTGAGATGGCCTGCTTGAGCGGCTCGCCGCGCGCGGCAGACGTGACTGTGATCGAGCGCGCGGAAATCTGGGAAGTGCGGCGCAATGTCCTTGATCGCCTCATGCGTCTGCCGAGTCGGCGCGCCCAATTCGAATCCGCTTATCGCACGCGCTCACTCGATCTGGTGGTGCAAAACACGGATCTCTTTCGCGATCTTGGGCAGGATCAGTTCAAGGAAATTGTGGATTTCTTGCGCGATCGGCTCTCCTTCGTTCGCGTCAGTCCCGGGCAGGTTCTCTTTCGGCAGGGAGAATTGGCGAGCGAGTTCTACCTGATTCGTCTCGGCCACCTGCGTATCGGGGTGCGGCGGCACGAGAATGAAGTGCGGGTTCTGACTCGCGGGCCGGAATCAATTTTTGGCGAGATCGGCTTGCTCGACATTTCCGCACAGGACATCACCAAAACGGCCGATCAGATTGATCGCGAGCTGCAAGCCGCGCTGGCGGGCTCGGGAGACAATCTCCTCCAGGCGATTCCCGCCGGGCGTCGCGCTGCCACCTGTTCTGCGCTGAATTATTTGGAACTGGCCCGCCTCGGGCGCGCGGATTTTCTGGAGTTAATCCGCCGCTTTCCGGTGCTGCGCCGGCGTCTGGTCGAGCAGTCGCTCGCCTCGTTGCGGAGCAACACGGAAGTCAATCCGGTCATGGCGGAGTTCGTGGAGCAAGGCCTCTATGAGGGGCAGAGCATTCTCGTGCTCGACATGGATCTCTGCACCCGCTGCGACGAATGCACCAAGGGGTGCATCCGTGAACATGGCGATGATTCGCACGGCGTTCCGATTACCCGTTTGCTGCGAGATGGGCGGCGCTTCGGCGATTACACGGTCGCGACTTCCTGCCGTTCCTGCACTGATCCGCATTGCATGTCGGGCTGTCCGGTGGACTCGATTCATCGCGGCAAACATCTGCAAATTGTGATTGAAGATCACTGCATCGGCTGCGGGCTGTGTTCTTCAAATTGTCCGTACGGAAACATCTTCATGGTGCCGAATCGTCGCCGCGTTCTGCAGGTGCCGGATGAGGAAGAAGCGGGCGCGATGACGCTGGTGGCACAACTCAAGGCGGCCACGTGCGACCTCTGCGATGCGGAAGGCGACCGTTCATCGCCCAAGCCGCAGTGCGTCGCATCCTGCCCGCACGAAGCGGCCTCGCGGATGACCGGGCCGGAGTTGCTCGGGCGTGTTCTTGCGCGTCGAGGGCGCGAGGTGGATTCGGATTACGTTTAATTTGGCCGCCACGCGCGCGCGGCTTTTTGCGCCGCGGCGTGCAGCTCAGCTCAAGAATTCCGCGACTGGCTCCATCGCTTCGATGTGGGCGCAGAAGATTTTGAAGGCGGCCAGGATTGGCACCGCCAGGATCACGCCCGCGATGCCCCACATCCATCCCCAAAACGTGAGCGAGAGAAGAATGATGACCGGGTTCAATGTGAGCGAGCGACCCATGACGTAGGGGGTGATGAGGTTGCCCTCGATTGTGGCGATGAACAGATAGACGGCCGGAAAAACCATGGCGTAGGCGAGGCTGTCGTAACTCAAGACCGCCCCCACGGCCATGAAGATGATGCCGGTGAGCGCACCCAGGTAAGGGATGAAATTGAGCACGGCCACGAGCACGCCCCACATGATGGGATTGCTCAAGCCGAGCAAGCCGACGGTGGTGCCGACCGCGAGGCCGAGGCCGCCATTAATGAGAGTGATGGTGAGGAGGTAGCGCGAAATGTGGGACTCGATCTCGTGCGCGATCGCGACCGCGCGCTTCTTATCGGCGAGGCGCGGCATCATCTTGATCAATTTGCTGAGGAAGACCTCGTCGTAGGCCAGAAGGAAATAGAGGAGGATCAAAAAGAGAACCACGCTGACTGCGAATTCCGGAGTGCGTCCGTAGAGCGATTCCGTGATCGGATGAGATTTCACCGCCACGACCGCTGGGACGCTGGGGCTTTCCGTGGCGGTTAGTTTTTCGATCTCGCCGCTTGCTTTCGCCACTTGCTCAATCGGCTTTTTTAACGGCAACAGTTTGTGCTGCAGTTGTCGCAATCCGTAAGGCGCTTTCTCCAGCCAGCCGGCTGCCGGCGTGGCGAGGAAGGATATTCCGTAGCCGATCGCGGCGATGACACCCACTAGGAGAATGGCTGCGGCTACGGCGGGGCGGATGTGAATTTTTCCGAAGGCGCGCAGGAGCGGTTTGAAAAGGTAGCTGAGCAGGATGGCGAGCACGATCGGGAGCAGCACCGAGCGCATGAAATACATGGTGTAAAAAAGGGCGAGGACGAAAAGGCCGGTGAGCGCGACCGAGCGGATATCGAACGGCTTCGCGAGCAGGTCGGTCATGCGCAGCCGGGGCGGTGCCGGCGCGGTGGTTTCTGGTCGCTCAGTTGCCGGCGAGGTGGCATCGTCGCCGTCTTCGTTTGTCTGATTCATCTGTTGAGATGAAATCGGCGCTCGCCTTAAATCCGACCGTGCGTCGTTTCCGCGCGAAGAGCCTGACGAGGCGCTGGTCGTTACTTCACGATCGAAGTGCCGCCCGGTTGCGGAAGAGTTTCTGGCAGCGGAGTCGGCTCAATCGATGGATCGCTCGGCGTCTCGTCGGTTGGCGGAGTGGGCGCCGGAGTCGGCGTTGGCAACGGTGTGAGGATGGCGCCGCTTTCGGTGCGAAGTTTTCCATCCTCGGTCCGACTGACATCTTCCACGCGATAAAGACTGCCGCGGCGCGCCGCGTAAGTCTCCTTGCCGTCGCCGTACTGCGGCCGCCAGTAGAAGCGCGCGATCTCGTCGAGATGAAACGGGCGCGCCCCGCGCCGGCCGAAGACAACCGTCTGGCCGCCGGTTTCATCCACCACCCGATCGCGATCCAGGCCACGCCCGACTGCGATGGCTTCGCCGTGGGTGTGATAAGTGGCGATGAGTTGCGGGTTGGGCCGTGGGCTGAATCCCATCGCGCCTGGGACGGTATTGGGCGAAATCAATTGCACCACGCGCAGCCCGTTTTTCCCGTCGGCGACAAGGGCATACATGGAGGCGTTAACGCTGCCGATCTGCACGGCGTGGGTGTCGTTGAGCGCGCCGTTGGCGTTAAACATTTGATCGAGGAACGGGCGCTCGGGATTCTGCACGTCGATGATGGCGAGGCCTTCCGCGCCATTGGCGACGTAAGCGTAGGTGCGGGCCACGTAGAGTCGCTTGGCTTCGTGCAGACGAACGGTGGCGCGGGGGAGGGCGATGGGCTCGTTAGGCGTGGTGATGTCGATCACCTTCAGGCCATCATCGTCGGTCACGAAAGCGTAGCGGAACTGGATTGAAACGCAGCGCGGGTTGCGCAGGAAGCCGTTGGTCAATTCGCCTTCGATCTTTGGGTGCATCGGATCGCTCACGTCGATGACGTAGAGGCCGCGCGGCGTTGTCATGTATAGGCGATGGCCGGCGGCGGTGACAAAAGTAGCGCCGCTCAGGACGCCGCCCGGATTGAACCGAACGGTTTTGCTTTCCTCGAAGAAATTATTGTCCGGGTTGCCGTCCACAAGAGTGGCGACGTTGACCACGACTAGGCCTTCCTCGAGATCGGAGACGTAAACGAAAGCGTAAAAGAGATCGATCGGCTGCTCTTCGT
This sequence comes from uncultured Verrucomicrobiae bacterium, assembly GCA_963788065.1. Classification (GTDB taxonomy): domain Bacteria; phylum Verrucomicrobiota; class Verrucomicrobiia; order Chthoniobacterales; family UBA10450; genus JACCTI01. The sequence continues at coordinate 165,199 of CAWBFF010000003.1, read as the reverse complement.
TTTCCGGCAGCCGGACGCGCGCGGGATCGAGCGCGAGCGTGCTGGGCAGCGCGACTGAGGTGGCGAATTTCGTCTTGATGTAGGTGCGCTGGCCGAGCGGCGACACGGGCGAAGTGACGATGCGTTCCGAGAAGCCTTTCTGATCGATATTGGCCACGTCGTAAACTTCGAGGCCACCGGGACCGTTCGCGGTGTAGAGATATTCGCCGCGTAGCACGAGATCCTGGATGTCTTTGCCCGCTGTGTTCGTGCGCCTCGGTCAGCTCGGAGTGGGCGGCCAAGTGCTTCTCGTAGTTGGCTGGATAAGCGATGCGATGGAGATGGCTGCCGATGACCGCCTGCGGTTCCTCCGGCTCCGTCCAGATGACGGCGTGGAAGCCCTCCTTGCCTTCGCCGACGTAAGCGTAACGCCCGAAGAAGTTGACCGTGCCGGTGCCGAAGCCGAGGAGCTGCGTCATCCAGGCGTTGTTGTCGTTAGCCTGGGAGAGATGGCAATCGGTGCAGTTCTTCGTCGTCCCGACGCCGCTCGTCGTGTGCGGGAAATGCGGGTTGAAGGCCTGCCCGCTATAGCCCTCGGCCGAGACTGTCTGCGCCTGCGAGTAAACCCATTCGCGGTTCTGATTCTGCGAACTGACCACCACCGCGCTGGAGGAACGAATGACAGCCATGCGGTTCTTCTTCACCGATCCGTCGATGCCGAGCATGAAGACGTCGTCGCGCACCACCTGCGGATTGTAGGTGGTGAAGTTGCGATCCATCACGCCTTCGAATTTGTTCTGCGGCACGCGCTGATTGGCTTTCATCGGGAGATGACAACCGAAACAGCTCGTGGCCCACGAGGTGTGGCAGATCTGGCAATCCATCGTGGCGTTGTCGTGCGCGAGATGGACGCGTTGCGGCGCGCCATCCGCAGTTTTCAATTCACCACCCCAGCTCGTTCCATCGCGCCGCAGCGTCTTCGCGTAGGCCGACTTCGCGTTGTAGTGCGGTGAGAGCGGATCGACCGTGTCCATGGTTTGCGGAATCTCCCACCGGATATCGGGCGACATGGAGGATTGCTGGAAGAGCTGCGCGCCCTGCCAGGTAAAGCGCGGGCCCCACGGGGTGTTGCTCGTGTTTAAGAGATCGACCTGTCCGGCGTTGCCGGTCGTGACCAGAGTCGGGCGCTGTCCGATCGTGCCGTGGCAATCGATGCAGGTGATGGTGGTGGCGTTGCGCGGCTCGCCGTAGAGGTTGCCGTTGCCGTGGACGTCGAGGTTGAAATGGCAATCCACGCACTGCATCCCACGCGCGAGATGGATGTCTTTTAAGTGCACCGCCTTGGCGAATTTTTGCGGATCCTCGTGCGCGATTTTGCGGTCATTGAGATCGAGGAGATTGCCTTTGCGATCCTTCTTGAAGACGGCGCGGAAAACCCAGCCGTGCCCGTGATAATCGGCAAACTGGGTGTGCTTCATTTGCGGATTCAACTCCGCGACGCGCGAGACAAAATCCGGATCGCCCCAGAGCCCGCGCGCGGCCGCGGCCTCGGGATTTCTCTGCGCCGCCAGGACGAGTTCCACATCGGTCGGATCGTGCTGCTTCTTCGGATACATCAGCTCACCGTCGGTCTCCTGATCCCACCAGGTGTAACCGAGGTAGGGGTTCACGAACAAATTGCCCTGATGCATGTGGCAGTTCATGCATTGGCTGGAGGGAATGGCGCGGCTGAATTGGTGGATGATCGGGTGACCGTTCTCGTTCTTTGGAATCGTTTTGTCGGCGGTAAAGCTCAAGCCCTGATGGCCGTATTTGCTCCACCATCCGGAGTTGGTCGGCGAGCGATCGTTCGCATAAACGACATGGCAGGCGGAGCAACCGCTTGAGCGGTAATCGCCCGCGTGATCGTTTGTGCCGAGGAAGCCGAGGAGCGGATCGTGCAGGCGCGTTTTTTGAATGCCGAGAAAAACGGGATCGGTTCGGTTGAGGGTGCCGAGCCCGCGCTCGGAGAGGCGGCGCAAGGGTTTGCCGGGCGGTTCGTTTACGGTCGAGATCCCGAGCTGGAGTGGCTTCTCGCCGCCTTTTTCGAAGATGCGCAGAGTGTTGCCGGGCTGGCTGAGGTTGAAGCGCGGGAGCGGATTAAGGAATGGGAGAATGCCGCGCTCCATCGTGTCGGCCAGGGTGACCGGCGTGTAGTTGTTCATCCGCAGCGGCACGCCGCCCGGGCCGTAAGCTTGCCCGAATTCGTAATTCTTTTTGTTGTAGCCGCCGTTGTTGTAGAGCGCGGCGCCCCAGAGCATGGCGCCGTGGGTCATCATGCTGTGAGCGACGTTGCGCACGATCTCGCCGTGGCAAAGGCCGCAGGTTTTCTCGGCTACGCGCAAGTCGCCGGGGTTGATGAAGCGGACGAACTCGTCCGATTCATGGTTGAGCCAGACGTTGGAGTTCGGGGGATTGGCGGATGTTTTCCAAAATTCTTTCTCACGCGGTAGGATGTGCGCTTGCTCGATGGTCAAGCCGCGCGCGGCGTTGCCGCCATGGCAATCGGTGCAGCCGAGCACCACGCTGGGCGAGGAGTGCATGGGCTCGACCCCGGCGTGGCATTCATTGCAGCCGGCACTTTTGGCGTTGGCCTGGGCCTGGGTTTGATCGATCCAATTTCGGGCCGGCGGAGAGGCGGGGCGGGTGACGGGAATATCGGGAGAGACCGAGGTGGGCGGCAAGTTTTGGGCGCGTCCAAGCTGCGACAAGAGCAGGAGCGTGCCCACGCCGACAAACGCGAGCGCTGCCCGTAAGATCCATCGCGCGCTCTTCATTAGTAGGTCAGCGTCACGGTCAAAATTCCGCTATAGAGAAAGTCATCGACTGTTCCCACGGCCTCCTGGGGGAAGCCTGGCACCGGCCGCGTGTTGGCGCGGTAGATATCCTTGTAGCCGGCGCCGGGGATGAGCGCGCCGAAGCCGGCGCTGACGATAATATTGTCGGTGAGGAGCGGTCGCCATTGCACCCCGAGACTGGCATCGAGGCCGATCTCGTTGCTGGTGTGGTTGGTGAAGAGGACCCGGCTGGTCGGTTCGGTCGTAGCCGTCCAGATGTAATTGACGTTGAAAAACGCCTTCAGTTTCGGCGTCACTTCCGCATCCGCGCCGTAGCCGACAATGACCGCGCCGGGATTGACGAAGTTGGCCTGGCCTTCGGTTTTACTGCTGCGGAAATTCGGCACCAGCGAATCGCGCTGCTTAAAATTCACCGCAGTGCCGCCAAGGTTGAAGCCCTGGTGCACGTAAAAGCTGAAGGGGCCGCCGAAGAAGAACGGCCGGTCGAGAATGGTATCGAACCCGGTCGCCAGACTGTCAGTCGGATTCTTGTCTCCGCTGGCGTAAAAGAAGGAGAGCTTGTGCCGCAGCCAATCTTTGTCGATCGAGAGTTCGAGCGCGGCCATCTGCGCGAAGATGTTCACGCGTTTGCCGGCGATGCCGTTCAGGCTGTCTTCGCCGAAGACCTGATACACCGCGTGGGAGATATTGGCGCGGCCGATGTGGCCATCGCCGGCCCAGCCCAGATAATACGCCTGCACGTAGTGATCTTTGATCGTACCGATGGGCTCCGGCCTCACGATCAATCCGTTTTTATCGTAGTGGCGGCCGGTGTGATCGAAGTTGGCGTGCAGGCTGACCTCCGCGGTGTAGCCCTTGTGGATGAAATCCTGCCGAAAGACATTCGCGATCAGCACCACCTGCTCGCGCGAGCTGAACTGATTCAGATCGGAGTAGGTGTCTTTTTCCCGCATATCGAACGCGGCCAGATTGTACTGGATACGGTTATCGTCGTAGTTGCCGAAGATGCGGGCGCCGAGGTTGGAATCATTGAAAATGAAGCCGCGGAAATCGCTCACGAATGGCTGAATGCCGAAGCGCGAGGAGATGAAGTCGTAGTTGTGCGAGAGATCACGCAGGTGAATTTCGACGAACGCTTCCTGCAGCGCGTAGAAATCCTTCCGGCGGGAGGTGCGATTGCGCTCCGAGCCGCGTGGATCGATGTCGAGTACGTTCGCCTCTTCGATATCGGTGTAGTTGGCATTGTAGACGCCGAGAAAACGCAGCGCCCACTCCACGGGTTTAAACGCCGTCTCCCCGCGGAAGAGATCGATGCCGATCTGGAAATCGTTTGAGACAAAAAATTGCTCGCCCCTCCCGAAGAACTCAGAGCTATTCGGTCGCGCTGCGCTCACGCCACTCGGCGTAGGCAACCGGCGAGACTCGATCTGCAGGAAATCCGCCAGAGTCAGATTAAGAAAAACATCCTGGCCGTAAATCGGCGCGTCGCCTTTCAGGGTGCTTTGCAAATAGGGGTGCCAGAGTTTGAGCGCGCCCGGTTGGTAGGGCGTCTCGATGCTCGGATCAGCATAGCGTTCCCAGCGGCCGAAGCCGATGAACCAGCGCCGCGGGAGCGGTTCGTCGCCGGGCGGGATGTCGTGGCCTTCCTCATCTTCCGGATACTCTGGATACTCCAGCTTGCGTCGGTATGGATCCACTTCGCGCACACCGCGACGCGGCAAGCCGAGCGATCGCGGGAGCGGCTCGTCGCCATACTCAGGCAGCTGCGGGAGGATGGGCGGGAAAAGATCGGGCGGCATGGGCGCCTCCGGTTGTTCCAGCACTCCGGGATCGGGGTTGAAGTCCGAAGGCGGGAGTGGCGGCTGGCTCGGAGCGCCCCCTTCCTCCGAGTTCAGCCACGCGATGCCCGCTGACGCCGCCGGGCCCTGGCGTGTCGGGGTATCGACCGATTGGGCCGAGACGACTGCCAACCCTGAAAACAGGGCGCAGGCCAAGCCACCGCTAGACACCAGGCTGAAAAGGCGCATCGAACAGAGAGAATGCGCGAGACGGCCACCAAAGTGCAAGCACATCACGCACGCAAAATTCGCAAAAGCTCGCGAAAAAAAATCTTGCCAACCCCGCTCGCCTTTCTGCTGGTAATTCCCGCCGCGGCACGCTACCACAGGGGGCGATGCGAACCCGCCTTTTGCTCGCCGTCGCCGGAATGCTCGCTCTAACCGCGACGGCACAAGCCCAACTCACCGCGAGCGACGTCCGAAACATCATCGACCAGGCGACCCGCCGGGCGAATAAGATTGCTCCTAACAGCGTCATCGCCGTAACCAACCGTGAAGGCTACGTCCTGGGCATTTGGGTCGTGCGGGGTGGGGAGCCGACGGCATTGGAAGTGGCCACTTCAGTGGGCAAAGCCGGCACCGCTTCCTTCCTCAGCAGTCTCACCAATGCTTTCTCCAGCCGCACTGCCGGATTCATCATCCAGCAACATTTCCCTCCCGGTGTTCGCAACCTCCCGCCCGGCCCGCTCGTAGGCGTCGGGTTTTCAAATCTCCCTTTCTCCGATGTGAACCGCTTCAAGCGAGCGGATTTCATCCCGGGCAGCGCATCTCCCGGTACGCTCGGTTCACCGGTTCCGCTGACTTCGTTGAACGGCATCCCGGGCGGGTTGCCTCTATATAAGAATGGCGTTCTCGTCGGCGGCATCGGCGTCACGGGGACTCGGGCATCGAGTTCCCGCCCACCACTTTCATCGGCGGTTACAGCAAAGACGAAGACATCGCGCTCGTCGGGCAGCTCGGGTTCACGCCGAACCCGGAGATTTTCGGCAACAATGTGTTCATCAACGGCATCGGGTTGACCTATGTTGAAAGCACCGCCGGGTCCATCGCGGGCGGTGCTGTCACCGGAAATGCTGCGGCGCAGTATCCTGTCATCGCTTCGCCCCCACCTTTTCCCTATCCGCGCGCGACCTTCGGCGGGGTGCAGGGCGAAATCCGTCAGCCGCTCATGAGCGATCCGCTCCCGGGCACAATTAATGGCCAGGCCCGCCTCACCGCTAGCGAAGTTGCGGGAATCATTGAACTGGCCGCCGATCGCGTCCGCACCACGCGTGCCGGCATCCGTCTTCCGGTCGGGCAGCGCATGGACGCTTTCATCACCGTCGTTAACAATCCCAACGCGCCCGGCGTCGGGCCCACCGTCCTCGGCACCTTCCGCACCGGCGATGCCACGATGTTTAGTTGGGACGTAGCAGTGCAAAAAGCGCGCACCTCTGTCGCCTTTTCTCGAAACACCTCCGCCTTCTCCACCCGCACCGTCGGGTTCCTCGCCCAATCGGATTACCCGCCGGGCATCGATCCCGAATCGCCCGGCCCTTTCAACGGCCTTCAGGAAGAGGCTTCCGGGTTCGATCGCAGTGCACTCCCGACGCTCGTCCCGACAGCCTCTCTCCTTTCCACGCCCGCCATTTCCACCCAATCCCGCGTTGCCAAATGGCATCACCATCTTCCCCGGCGGCTTCCCGCTCTATCGCAACGGCCAGCTCATCGGCGCCATCGGCATTAGCGGCGACGGCGTTGATCAGGACGATATTGTCGGCGCATCCGGCACCTCAAATTTTCTCCCGCCCGATCCCATCCGCGCCGACCAATTCAACTTCCTGGGCACTCGGCTGCCTTACGGGAAATTCCCGCGCGATCCCGAGGGGTTTAGCATCCAACCCGCCGCCCTCCCAGTCGTCGCCGCGCTTGCGCTTCCGCTGAACGAAATGGGCAACATCTCCACCCGCGTGGACGTGAAGAACGGCGATGGGCTCATGATTAGCGGCTTCATCGTGCGTGGCGATTCGCTAAAAACCGTCGTTATTCGAGGTCTCGGTCCATCGCTCGGCGCTGCCGGCGTCCCCAACGCCTTGGCCGATCCTGTCCTTCGTTTATTCGACGAAAGCGGCACGCTCATCGCGCAGAACGATAACTGGCGCGATGGCCAGCGCGACGAACTTAGCTCAGCTGGCATCGCACCGAGCGACGCCGCCGAGTCCGCGCTCCTGCGCACTCTTCCGCCCGGCAGCTATACCGCCAGCGTCACCGGGCAAGGTGGCGCCACGGGCGTTGGTCTGCTCGAAGTTTACGATATCGACCCGCTGTCGCCCGCTTGTCTCCTTAACATCAGCACCCGCGGAACCGTGGGCCGCGAGGATGAGGTCATGATCGGCGGCTTCATCATGCGCGGTTCCGGCGGCTTGCGCCGCGTCATGGTCCGCGCCCTCGGGCCCTCCCTCGCCAGCCACGGCGTCCCCGGCGCTCTCTCCGATCCAACGCTTGAAATCCGCGACAGCAACGGCGCCATCCTGGCCGCGAACAATAACTGGCGCGAAACGCAGGAAACAGAAATCCTGGCCAGCACGATTGCTCCGGAAAACGATTCCGAATCAGCCGTCATCCTCTCGCTCCAGCCAGGACCCTACACTGCCATCCTCCACGGAGCGGACGGCGGGGTAGGCGTAGGATTGCTGGAAGCCTACCGCCTCGAGTAGCGCTAAGGCGGGGCTCTCCATGCATCGCGCTATCTGCGGCTAAGAGAAGCAAAACGCACGCGTCCCAGCGTCTCGCAGTTCGATTCGTCGCCAGACCTAAACGGAAGGCCTGGGGCGCGCCCATCCCTTAGATCGCGCCCGCGCCTTTGCGCGCAGCGCAAGATGTCCAAACGACGCACGCGCCCTTTTTCGGGCGGACGCAAACTACTCGGCGAGGGTGGTGCGACCACTTGCCGACGAGACGGATCTTGCAACAGCGGTTCGCGGCGCCCGCCGCCAGTCAGAATGCTATGCTTCCACCCATCCATGCAGACGCCGGCAAAGAATTAGGATGGAGAAACTCGAGATCAAAAGCGCTAGTGTTGAGCCGTAATCGGGAACGGCTGATGGCGTATTCCGCGTGAGGGTGGCAGACACCGATCCGTAGTCCACCGTCCATCCGGCTGGTGGGTTCAGGAAAAATCCAGACAGGTCCCCATAATTCATGAAAACAAACGAGTCGCCCGGCATGGGCATGTAGCCGCCCCCCAGAACCAATTGCAAGGTTCCGTTTAGCGTCGCGCTTCCCATCACGTTCAAGACGCTAAATTGGCCGGCCCCGAGGCCGAGAATGTTAATCATCAAATTGGCGGCTGCGGCTTGAGTATAGCTACCGACCGTCAATGTTCCTGGAGAGTTGCCGGGGCTAACGTTCCCTCCATTTTGGACTAGGCCCGCTATGGGGCCGACCCCGGCAAGAGTCGCGCCGCCATTGACGATTACGCCTCCAGCAAGAGAGTTACTCACGCGCAATACGCCCTCGGCTACGGTGGTGCCACCGGTGTAGATATTTGAATCCGTGAACGTCAGTGTGCCGGCCCCAACCTTGGAAAAAGCCCCCGATCCAGAGAGCTGACCCGACCACGTGGCGTCACGGCCGTGGGTGTCGAGGGTCGAGTTGGTGCCAATTCCGAGGACGGCGTTAACACTTGTTGTCAAATCGCTTCCCGCCACCTGCACGGCGCCGCCGTTCCAGTAGAAGTTGTAATTGGAATTTTGGGTTCTAATGCCATTAGTTCCGCCGACGCGCAGCGTGCCACTATCGGCCAGCGTAAGGTCGCCTGTGACCGAAATATCCCAGGACGAGGGAACCGCCGTCGATCGTCCAGAGCGAACCCGCGCCGGTGACGGTGGCGTTGCCGATGGAGCCGTTGCTGTTGCCCAAAATGCTGCCGCCGCTCATGACCTGACCGCCTCCCGACACCGTGAAGTTCGCCGCGCTGGTATTGCCGACCGTGACGCCGCTCGTCGCACCGAGAGCTGCGCCCGGGCCGTCCACTTGGAGCAAACCGCCGTTCACAATCGTCGCGCCGCTGTAAGTATTATTGCCGGACAGGACCATTGTGCCCGTGCCGGTCTTGGTCAGGGCGCCGTTGCCGATTCTGGCCGAAATGCTCAAGTCGGTCGCCGCCGCGCCGTCGGCCACGGTGAAGGTGCGGGTTCCGCCGTCGAGGTCGATCATGCCCGCGTTGGCCAGAGCGAGGCCGCTGGAGATAAACGAAGTCGCCGCCGATGCGAACGTGGTCAAATCACCCTGGAGTAGTAACTTCCCGGCGATCGCGCTGCTCGAGTTCAGGGTCAGAGTGCTCCCGGTCATTTCCAGGCCCGCGCTGCCGCCTAAGATCTTGAGGGTGCCGCCCGCTTCCACCGTGTTCGTCCCACCGGTGATCGGGACGTGGGCATCATCCACCAGGCCGCCGCCGTTGATCGTATTGATGCCCCCGGCGAATGTGATCGAGGCACCGGTACCGTGCAGCGTGCCCGCGCCCGTCATGAATGAGCCGCCATTATTCGAGAAGCTGCCGAGCGTTTCCGTGTGGCCGTTCAGGTTTACCGTCCCGCTGCTCAAGGTCAGGTTGACCAGGTTGCCAATTTGTTCGTCGGCCTGCCAGCGCAGGACCCCGCCGTTGACCGTGGTGTTGCCGCTGAAGGCGTTGACGCCGTTGCTTTTTTGCAGGTCGAGAATGCCCGCGCTAATCGTGGTCAGGCCGAAGTAGGTGTTGGCCAACGAACCGCTCAGGACCAGCGTGCCAGCGCCGCTTTTGGTCAACGCGCCGTTGCCGATTGCGGCCGAGATGTTCAGATCAGTGGCCGCGGCGCCGTCCGCGACGGAGAAGATGCGGACCCCACCGTCAAGATCGAGCGTGCCGGCGTTGGCCAGAGCCAGGCCGCTGCTGATGAAAGACGTCGCCGCGGAGGCGAAGGTGGTCAACGTCACCCTGGAGCAGCAACTTTCCGGCGACCGCGCTGCTGGAGTTCAACGTCAGGGTAATGCCGGTCATTTCCAAGCCGCGCGCCGCCGCTCAGGACCTTAAGAAGGCCGCCTGCTTCGACGGTGTTGGTCCCGCCGCTGATGACGACATGTTTGTCGTCCACTGTCCCGCCGCTATTGATCGTGTTCGTCCCCCCGCTCCACGTGATTGTGGCGCCGGTCCCATGCAAAGTGCCCGCGCCGGTGGTGAAGGTGCCGCCGCTGTTGCTGAAGCCCGCGATGGTCTCGGTCTGGCCATTCAGGCTCATCGCGCCGGAGGACATGATGATCGAGGAGCCGTCGGCGATTTGATTGCTGGCCAGCCACCGCAGCGTACCGCCATTAATAGTCACGTCGCCAGCAATGGCATTCACCCCTCCGCCCCCGCCGGCGTTTTTGCTCAAATCCAGCTGGCCGTTGCTCACGGTCGTGAGGCCGGAGTAGGTGTTTGCCGCAGGACCAGACAACGTTAGTATCCCGCCGCCGGCCTTTGTGATCGACTGAGTGCCACTCTGGCCGATAGCCGCACTTATCGTTAGGGCCGATCCAGCTCCAACATTGAAATTCCCGCTCGACGCCAGCGTCAGAGCCAACGTTTGCGCATTCGCGCCCAAGTTCGGTCCTTGGATCGTCAGGGTCGAATTTCCGGCGAGATAGAGCAAATCATTCGACGCACCACTCCATGTGTTCGAAAAGCCCGAGCTATTGCCCAGCGTGAGAGTTCGATTTCCGCTAAAGCCGTTGTTGCCGATGGTATACGTGTTACCGTTTGTCGCGCTGAGAGACTCCATCACAACGCTTGCCGTGGTGATCGTTAATGTGGCGGATGTTCTTATGATGCGAACGTCATCCGTATTCGTCGGTAAGCCCGTCGGGCTGTAATTAGTATCGGTCGTCATGGCCGTGTTCTTGTCAAAGTCTTTGCCATTTCCCGTGATCGCATCGGGCGCCTGCATCCCAGGGTCACGAAGCGCAGAAAGTAAATTCTGCCGTAGACTCAACTGAACCGGCGATGAATTGAAGGCAGTCCGCGCGAAGCGCCAGGAATCATCGTCCCCGTAGCGTTTGAGAGTGCGCGGGCCGGCGAAAGAAATAGCGGTGAGGGCGACGAGCAGGGCGCAGGTGAGGAGGGTGGCGAGCCTGGTTTTCATACGGAGGGATGAGCGAGTGGGAGGGAGGTAAACTGCTCGGCGAACGCGCTGCCGACCGAGGTCCGTCGGGAGGCGAAGCTCAGGCGTTGACGAGAACCCCATTCGTTCAGCAGCCACCATACCACGGGTAAGGTCGGTTCGGGCCTTGTCGTATAAACGTATAAGCTTCAGATGGTTATAATTGTAGCCTGATTGACTTTCCGAAGCCTCCCCGTGCGAAAAGCGTAAACTTTACCGACGACCACCGGAGTTCGTCTCCGGGGGTGTTACTTCCGGCATTTCCGAGGGCTCGCGCAACGTCGCTTCGCGGGTTCGGGGATTGCGGGCCATCGAACTGAAACAGACTCTCGCGCGCGCGCCTTTGCGTCAGCGCGCGCGCGACGCCCGTCCACAAGCGACACGCCTCGCCTTCGCCCTATGATTCCTTCGAGGACCGGCGCTCTCCGGGCCGTCGCGTTTCAAACCCGCGGGCGAATCAAACCTAACTCGGGGATGGAGTGGAGAGCTCCCTCCCTGGATTGCAGCCGCGCCGTCCCAACCTAGAGTGCGCCTGCGCTGACTCCTCGTAGCGCGCCTCATGCCCGAACGAAAACCGCACGCGCTGCCTCCGGCTTTACGAATCGCCCGCGCCGGAACGGCCGACGACGGCCGGAGGAACGCTGCCGGAGGCGAAGGCGCCGCATGATCCTTATGGAGCGTTTCGCCATTGTAACTTCAGCTTTTACGCGGCGGGCAATCTGATTTCGGTCATTGGTCGGCAGATGCTGATGATCTCCATCGAGTGGGAAATCTACGCACGCACCCATTCGGCAACCGCGCTCGGCTTGGTCGGGTTGGCGATCGCTTTGCCGGTTGTCTTGCTCTCGCTGCCGGCGGGACACGTGGCCGATCGCTACAGCCGCAAGAGCATTGTCCTTTGCACACAAGCGATCAGCGCGGTTTGTTCGCTCGCCCTCGCCCTGATTTCATGGAACACCTCGCCATTCCCGCGTGGCCGATCCTGCGGGTTGGCAACGCCTGGCTGGACTCGATCGCGGGCATTTTCGAGCGGCACGCGACCTATTAGGTTACGGATTTTTCCTTGCCACTGATTTATTTCGTCCTGGTCATCTCGGCCACGGCACGGCCTTTTGGTTGGGCCGCGCGTGCGGCTTATTTTCCGAAACTCGTGCCGCGCGAGATTTTCTCGAACGCCGTCACTTGGAACAGCAGTCTCTTTCAGGTCGGCTCCGTGGTGGGGCCGGCCGTGGGCGGATTGCTGCTCGTGCGCGCGGGATTTCCGTTCATCTATGTGCTGGACGCGTTTTGCGCGCTGACGTTTTTCGCACTCGTCGTGCCGATTAAGAGCGGCGATCAAGGCGGACGCGCGGAGAGTAATCCATGGGCGAGCCTGGTGGCCGGGCTGCGTTCCGTTTTAAGCAAGAAGGTCATCCCGGGCACGATCACGCTCGACATGGTGGCGGTTTTGCTGGGCGGCGCGACGGCGTTGCTGCCGATTTTTGCCGACCCAAATTCTGCACTGCGGCACGATCGGTTTGGGTTGGATGCGCGTCATGCCGGGCATCGGCGTCTTCGTCATGGCGATCCTCATCGCCTATCTGCCGCCGATGAAACAAGCGGGCAGAACGTTGCCCTGGGTCGTAAGCGGAGCGGACTCGGGCTGGCGACGATCGGCTTTGGGCTTTCGCATTGGCTCTGGTTTTCGCTCGCCATGCTTTTTCTCACCGGCGTTTTCGACAGCGTCAGCTTCGTCATTCGCCACACCATTATTCAGTTGCTCACGCCGGACGAAATGCGTGGACGCATCTCCGTCGGGAACATTAGCTTCATCGGCACTCGAATGAACTCGGAGCGCTCGAGTCGGGTCTGACGGCAGGCGCTTCGGCCCGGTGGTCGCCGGCGGAATCGGAACCACCTTGTCGTTCTGGGTCTGTCCGCTGTCTGGCCGCAGACACGCAAAATCGGCACGCCCGACAAGGATCTGCAATAGAGCGGGCGCTAATCCGGGCGCTTTTGCAGCACCACTTTCACCTTCCCGGCAGTGCCGGCGGCAAGCTGATCGAACAGAGTGGGCGAGGAAGGCGCAGCCGCGGACGGCGCCGTTTTGACCTCACCCTTGTCGCTCAGCGCCGAACGCAGCGCTCCTTCTACCAGTTGCGCGCAATGAATCCGCACCGGCGGCAGCGCACCGAGGGGCGCGGCTAGTTCTTCGCCGGACATCGCTTTCGCTTCTGCCAGCGTTTTGCCCGCGAGCAACTCTGTTGCGACGCTGGCGACGGCGATCGCGGTTTGGCAACCGAAGGATTGGAAGGTCGCGCGATCGATGATTTTGCGGCCATCTTCTTCTTTGAACTTGAGCCACATCCGGAGCATGTCGCCACATTCAGGGCTGCCGACCGTTCCAACTGCGTCGGCATTCTCCATTTCGCCGAGATTACGCGGGTTTTTGACGGCCTCTTCGATACGCGATGCTAAAGTTTCGTCGTTGTTCATGTCTGCTCCAATTGGTAGCGGGGGAGCGAAGAGTCGACCTCCGCGCTGAAGGCGTCGATCCCGCCGCGAAGACTTTTCACATTCGCGAAATCGTGGCCTTGAAAATACGCGGCCGCGTCGAGACTGCGCGCGCCTTGGTGATCGTAGACGACAATCAGGTCGTCGCGTTTCCACTGGCCCAGGATTTCTTGCATCAGCTCCTGGGTGAACAGATGCGCGCCGGGCAGTTTCACCGCCTCCCATTCCTCGCGCGTCCGCACGTCGAGCAGGTGAACTTGATCGCCCGCTGCCAGGCAGTCGGCTAATTCCTGCGGCTCGATCTGCATGGCGCGCTCAGCCGCGTCGCTCGTGAGGATGTGCTCGATGGCCTCCTCGACGTCGACATTTTCGTTCCGGGCGCAAACGCCCGCCAATGTTTCCTCGGGGCTGAAGCCACAGCTGCTGCAACCGCCGATGTGATATTTCCGGAACATGGCCCGTTGCGCTCCGGGGAACTGCTCGAGCAGCTCGCGCATGGTGATGTTTGGATCAACGGCGGTCGCGGAATTCACGCAGCAAGGTACGGGCTGACCACCACTTCGCAAGGCAGCCCGGGCTAGAGCTTGCTCGGATCGGCCAGCAGTTCAGAGACGCGCTGCAGCAATCGTCCCGCGCCGCCGCCATCCAGGCTGCGGTGATCGAAGCTGAGCGTGAGCTCGGCTTGTGTGGTGGGAAGAAATTGCTGTTTCCTCTTCGCTCCAGGTTGGCGCTTTCTTTCCGGCGCCCAGACCAAGCAAGAAGGTCTGATCGGGAAGCGGGATAGGCGTGCCCCAATCGAGCCCGAACGTGCCGAAGTTTGAAACGGAGGCAATGCCACCGGCGGTCATCTCCGCGGTGACACGGCGTTTGCGTGCCAGCTCGACCAATTCTGTGTAGCGAGTGGTCATGTCGGCCAACGACGTTTCGTTCGCCTTCCGGATCACCGGGACCATAATGCCTTCACCAGCTTCCACTGCGACGCCGAGGTCGATCGACGCCGATTGAATGGTGCGACCACCCACGAGCCGCGCGGCGGCGTTAGGCGTTTCCGCCAGTGCGAGAGCCAGCGCGCGCAGGACATAGAGAGCAGGGCCCGGCTTCGGGTCGCGCTTTTTGCGATCCTCCAAAACAGGATCAAGACAAACAGAGAGGCCTACGGTGGCCAGCGGGCGTGTCCAACTACGGCGCATCGCGTCGGCGACACCAGTGCGGATTGCGCTCGGCTTTTCGGCGGTCTGCCCTTCCAGTCCACCGAGAAATTTTTCGAGATCTTTCACGGTGACGCGGCCCGCATTGCCGCTGCCCGCGATCCCAGCGAGATCGGCTTGAGTCAATTCCAGTTCGGCCATGCGCGCGCGCACGCGCGGCGAAAAATAGCCAGCGCCCTTCGCGCCTGCAGGCACGGGGAGAACGCCGGTCGCGTCGACTTGGAAATGCGAACCGGTCGGCACGGGTTTGAGGCCTTCCGCGTCTACTTGGAAGTGAGAGCCGCTGCCGTTATCCGACTTTCCGCTTTCCTCTTCGCGGCCGGGGATTTCTTTTGCGACTTCGCCTTTCGGCGCGGCGGGCGCTTTCTTTACCAATCGCGCTGCGTCGGCCTCGCTCGCTTCCACGTAGCCAAGGACGGCGCCCACGGCGTAAACGCCTTTCACTTCAGCGTCGATCTTCACGATTTCGCCCGGGCACGGCGTGGTCACACCCATGACTGCCTTGTCAGTCTCGACTTCGATGATTTCCTGATCGGCCGCGACCGTGTCGCCCGGCTGAACTTTAATCGCGACGATCGTGGCCTCGGCCATCGATTCGCCGAGTTGCGGCATGGTGATAGGGACTTGGGGCATAATTACTCGCTCAAAATTTGGCGCGCTTTGGCGGCGATCGACTTCGCGTTCGGGCGATGTTCAACCCAGAGATTTGGATGATAAGGAATCGGCGTGTCCTTGGCGTTTAGGCGGGCAGGCGCGGCGTCTAACAAGTGGAAGCCCTCAGTCGCGACCCGTGCGATGACCTCGGCGGTCGCGCCGCCCCATGGGAAAGATTCGCCGACGCAAAGTAAACGGCCAGTGCGCGCGACAGACGCGAGGACGGTGTCCGTGTCGAGAGGCTTGACGGTGCGAAGATCGACGACTTCGATTTCGAAACCCTCTGCGCTCAGCTGTTCCGCCACCGCGAGCGCGTCATGCATCATCGCGCTGTAGGTGACGATGCTGAGGTCGCGGCCCGGTCGAACGATGCGCGCTTTGCCGATGGGTAATGCTTCTGTCGGCAGCGCGTCGGCCTTGAGATGGTAATAAAGATATTTGTGTTCGCAGTAGACGACCGGGTCGTCGATCGCGACGGCATCGATCAACATGGTGTAGGCGTCTTCCACCGTGGCCGGCGTCATAACGACGAGCCCGGGGTAGTGCGCATACATCGCCTCCATGCTTTGGCTGTGGAACGGACCGCTGCCTTTTGTCCCGCCGCTAGGGAGACGGATCGTGATGGGGCAGGGGATATCCGTCCGCCAATACTGCGTGCCCGCATTGTTCAAAATCTGGTTCAACGCCACGCTGGAGAAATCAGCAAACTGCATTTCCACAATCGGCCGCATGCCTTCGAGCGCGGCACCGATGGCGGCGCCAACCATGGCGTCTTCGCTGATCGGAGTGTTAAGGACGCGCCCCGGGAATCGTTCCGGCAAACCCTTCGTCGCTTTGAATGCGCCGCCGAATTTTCCCGCGATATCCTGACCGTAGATGAAAACGCGGTCGTCCGTACGGAGGAGATGCGCCTGTGCCTCCCGGATTGCTTCCAAGTAGGTGACGCTCACGAGATTTGATCCACCAGGCTGCGGCCGGAAAGCGCGCACCAATCTTCTTCGGTGCCGACCGGCGCTGCTTCCTCCTGAGCAGTAGCCACGGCTGCATTCACCTCCGCTGCGATCTCTGTTCGCCACTGCTTTACATCAGCCGCCGTGGCGAACTCTCGCTCAAGAATGAGCTGCTCGGTGCCTTGGAGCGCATCAAGGGCAAATTTTTCCTTTTTGATTTCAGGAACGACATAGCTGGCGTCGTCGTGTTCGCCATGGCCGGCGAGGCGCAAAGTAGAGGCAACTACAAGCTGCGGAGGACCGCCGCTGCGAGCGCGCTCCACGGCCGTGCCGATCACCTCGAGGCAAGCGGCGAGATCCGTGCCGTCCAAAGAATGGCCCTCGTAACCGTAGCCGATGGCACGATCCACGAGATCGGCGCAGGCGAACTCACGGTCGTTAGGCGTGGAGTAGGCATAGTGATTGTTCGTCGCCACCAGCACGAAGGGCGTTCGTTCCACCGCGGCGATATTCATCCCTTCATGCGTCGCGCCGGTCTGCATCCCGCCCTCGCCGATCGTGGTTAGGCCAACGAAATTCTTTTCGCCCTTCATTCGCTTCGCCATAAGCGTCCCCACCACCACTGGAATGAGCGAGCCGAGATGGCTGATCATGGCAAGCTGGCCATCCCGCGGGCGGCCGCGATGGATGTTGCCGTCCCGGCCCCGCATCGGCCCGAGGCGCGAGCCGAGGTAGGTGCGCGCCACGTCGAGGAGGGGTTCGCCGAAGGCCGAGCGTCCAGCTTGATCGCGGATGAGGGGACCGAAAACGTCGCCCTTCTTTAAAAACATTCCGCAAGCTGCGCTCACCGCCTCCTGCCCACGGCCGACGTAGACGCCGCCGGTGATCATGCCTCCCCGGTAAAGGCTGGCGAGCTTCTCCTCGAAAATTCGTGCCACGAGCATCCAGCGGAAGGCTTCGAGAAAGCGCGGATGCGGCGGCGCTTTGCCAATGTTCTTTGCCCCGCGTTCCGCCGTTTCAAGCATCCGACGATTTTGGCAGCAACGGAATAGGGCGGCAAATTATTTCCCCAACTCAGCGCGCGTTTGCGTGATGCCGGTAGTCAATATTGCAGAAAGGAAATTACCGGAGTGGGGGTAAGTTTGGCGCGGCCTTGCAGGAACTCGAGTTCGATCAAAAACTGCGCTTCCACCAACTCGCCGCCGACCTTCCTGATCAACGCCACCGCAGAAGCCGACGTGCCACCGGTCGCCAGGAGATCGTCGATCAAGACGATACGCTCGCCTGGCTGGATGCTGTCGATGTGCATCTCCATTTCCGCCTCGCCATACTCGAGAGTATAGGCAGCGCTCTCGCATTTGTAGGGGAGTTTCCCTTTCTTGCGAATCGGGATTAAACCGAGTCCGAGCTCATAGGCAACAGCCGATCCGAAAAGGAACCCGCGGGCGTCGATGCAAACCACTTTGTCGATGCGCTGAGTGCGGCAGCGTTTGAGAAATAATTCAATCGCGGCTCGAAAAAGCGTCGCGTCACTCAGGACCGGCGTAATGTCCTTAAAAATGATGCCCGGCTTGGGAAAATCGGGAACATCTCGGATTGCGGCGCGAATCTTCGCCAACTGGTCTTCGCTCATTGGGCGGACGGTAATCGCTGAAATTGCCTGGTCAATCGCACTCGATGCGCACGAGGAAATTTGGAGGCAAGGGGATTCGAACCCCTGACATCCAGCTTGCAAAGCTGGCGCTCTACCAACTGAGCTATGCCCCCGCAAAGTGCGAATCTCGAATGTCGGAATGCGAATGCAAACAACAAAAATGCCGGAGCGCGGGGAGGCCGCGATCCGGCATTTTTTACTGTCAGCAATCAAACAAAAACTGAATTGTGCGCTACCGTTTCGAGTTTCTCAGAGCCTCAACGCGTTTCCTTGTTGAGGGCTTAACGGCATGTCTGAAGTCTCGAAAGACCTCAGGGTTAGCCGTCGACCTATTCAATCACGCTTTTGCAAGAGCAAGCTCTCGCGCAGGTGATGAATTTCTCCTTAGAAAGGAGGTGATCCAGCCGCAGGTTCCCCTACGGCTACCTTGTTACGACTTCATCCCAGTTACCGCTCATAGCGTAGGGCGCTGCTTCCTTTGCAGGTTGGCGCGCGCACTTCGGCTACAAGTGACTTCCATGATGTGACGGGCGGTGTGTACAAGGCCCGGGAACGTATTCACGCCGTCGTAGCTGATACGGCATTACTAGCGATTCCAGCTTCATGGAGGCGAGTTGCAGCCTCCAATCCGAACTGAGCTCAGTTTTAGTGATTTCCTCCACCTCGCGGTCTCGGATCCTTCTGTACCTGAGCATTGTAGTACGTGTGCAGCCCAGGCCGTAAGGGCCATACTGACTTGACGTCGTCCCCACCTTCCTCCCCGTTTCACAGGGCAGTCTGAACAGAGTGCTTCTCAATAAAGAGAGTGGCAACAGTTCACAGGGGTTGCGCTCGTTGCGGGACTTAACCCAACATCTCACGACACGAGCTGACGACAGCCATGCAGCACCTGTGCAAGTTGTCTCTTTCGAGACTCGCTGGCTTTCACCAACTTAGAAATGCATGTCAAGGCCTGGTAAGGTTCTTCGCGTTGCATCGAATTAAGCCACATACTCCACCGCTTGTGCGGGCCCCCGTCAATTTCTTTGAGTTTTAATCTTGCGACCGTACTCCCCAGGCGGCACGTTTAACGCGTTAGCTCCGGCGCGGAAGGGGTCGAATCCCCCCACACCAAACGTGCACCGTTTACTGCCAGGACTACCGGGGTATCTAATCCCGTTTGCTCCCCTGGCCTTCGTGCCTCAGTGTCAGGAACTGTCCAGAGACCCGCCTTCGCCACTGGTCTTCCTCACGATCTCTACGCATTTCACTGCTACACCGTGAATTCCAGTCTCCTCTCCAGTCCTCAAGCACCGCAGTATGGAATGCAGTTTCGGAGTTGAGCTCCGAAATTTCACACCCCACTTACGGCGCCACCTACGCACCCTTTACGCCCAATGAATCCGAACAACGCTTGGGACCTCTGTATTACCGCGGCTGCTGGCACAGAGTTAGCCGTCCCTTCCTCTTCTGATACTATCAAGCCAACAGTAGTTACTTGTTGGCACTTGTTCTCAAATGACAGGAGTTTACAACCCGAAAGCCTTCATCCTCCACGCGGCGTCGCTCCTTCAGGGTTGCCCCCATTGTGAAAAATTCTCGACTGCTGCCACCCGTAGGTGTCTGGACCGTGTCTCAGTTCCAGTGTGACTGGTCGTCCTCTCAGACCAGCTACCCGTCATCGCCTTGGTGAGCCGTTACCTCACCAACTAGCTGATAGGCCGCGGGCTCATCAAGAAGCGCCAGGTTACCCCGGCTTTGATGTTGGGAAGATGTCGTCCCTGATCATATGCGGTATTAATTCGCCTTTCGGCGAGCTATCCCCCACTTCTCGGCAGATTGCCCACGTGTTACGCACCCGTTCGCCACTAAACTTTCCCAAATATTGCTATTCGGAAAAGTCCCGTTCGACTTGCATGTCTTATCCACGCCGCCAGCGTTCGTTCTGAGCCAGAATCAAACTCTCCGTAAAAATTTGGAGCCGGTGTCATTGCTGACGGTCCGGACAAAGTTTGCGCCCCTCTTCGCTAACGAAGAGGGAGCTGAAATCTGACCATTCTAAACCGACTTCCGCTCGTAAGCAGGAGTCGGGTTCGTCCGATCTTATTCAAAATTAAGATTCCCTCGCGATTCCGAAGAACCGATTCGGGAAAATTTTTAATCAAAGAAACTCGACGTATAACGCACAATTCAATTTTCGCTGACTTATTTCCGTTCTGATTTCCGTTTACGATTCGCATCGTTTCGTCACGACGAAATCCAGAATCACATTTTCAAAGATCATTTGTTCCATCCCCTCGAATCACGTACAAACCAACCGTCGATTTTTATTCGAGCAGTCGGCTCGGCGTTGAGCCAGAGAAGAAGAACACACCGGAAACTCCGATGCCGCTGTCATGCGGGACGTGCAAGATAGTGGGTCCGGCAAAGTCGTCAACGCAAAATCTGCAACTTTTTTGAGAAATCTTCTCTCGCCGTTCTGCCGAGGGAAGTATTTCCATTTGTCCCTCTATAGAATCGGATGAAGAGGTGAACCGCCGTGAAACTTATTGACCGCTTTATCAGCCGGCAATTGCTCGTCAGTTTCGGTTTTGCGGTCGCTGTCCTCAGCCTCGTGCTCGTGGTGGGCAATATTTTCCGCAAGCTCCTGCCGCTCCTCGTGAATCAAGACGTGCCGGCCCAATACCTTTTCACTTTCATCGCCTACGTCCTGCCGTTTTCGCTCATCTTTACGATCCCGTGGGGGCTTCTCACTGCGGTCCTTCTGGTTTTCGGTCGCCTCTCCGCGGATAACGAATTGGTCGCGCTCCGCTCCAATGGCGTCAGCATTGGACGTATTTGTGTCTCACTCGCCGTCATCGCCGTGCTGTGCACAGCTCTCTGTCTTTGGCTGAACGTCTTCGCCGCTCCCGCCGCGCAACAGGCGCTCAAAGCCACTATCATCGACATGGCGACGCGAAACCCGATGTCTCTCTTCGGGAGCGATCAGGTGATCGATCAGTTTCCCGGGCGCAAGATCTACGTCGGCAAAAAAGATGGGAACAAACTCGAGAACATCATCGTCTTTGAGACGAATTCCGCCTCCATGCCGATCCGTGTGACCTTCGCGCGCAGCGGCACGCTGGAGGCCGACCTCGAGAATCAGCGCATTCTCATGCATCTTTATGGAGCCCGTTACCAGCAGCGCGACGAGAAAAATCCCTATGATCTCAACCGAATCCGCGACGGCATTAACATGGTGGAAGGCACGCTTCCGATCAGTCTCGAAGAGCTGTATCAAAAGGAAAAACGCCGGCCGAGCCGCTCCGCTATGTCGCTCCAGCAATTGCTCGAACAGCTGCGCAGCGCCGATCAGAAGGAGCAAAGCGCCAGCCGAACGGAGATCAACAAACGCCTGGCCTTCCCATTTTCCTGCCTCGCCTTTTCACTCATCGCCGTCCCGCTCGGCATCACTGCGCATCGTCGCGAGACCTCCACCGGCTTTCTCATCAGCATTGTGGTCGCGTTCGCCTACTTTCTCTTCATCATCATGGCCGACACCTTGCGCTCTAATCCGAGCGCTCATCCGGAATTGCTAGTCTGGCTGCCTAACGTGCTTTTTTTAGCGCTTGGCGCGTGGATGTTTCGGCGGCTGGCGCGTCGGTAATTGACTAACATTTGTCGGTTGCAAAAGCGGGACGAAAAAATCCCGACGCTGGGACTTCAGTCCTCTGTGATAACTTCTGCGGCATCGGGTAAACCTCTCCGAGGCAGCGGCTAAGCAAGGTATCGTCACGCGTGGCACGTCCCTTGCAAAAGAGGCCCCCATGCACCTGCGTTTCGCGTTCATCCTCGCGCTCACCGCATCGACTTCCTGGGCTCTAAGCGAAGATAATTTCAATCAGCAGCTCGACGTCAGCCCCGGTGGCAAACTCGTGGTTGAAGTGGATTTTGGCACGATCGACGTCACTCCGGGAAGTGACAATCAGGTATCTGTGGCTGCGCATCGCAAAATCGAGTCGGACGATGCTGCGATGGAAAAAGAATACTTCGCGTCCGTGCCCATCATCGTCACCAAGGAGGACAACACCGTGATCGTCCGCGCTCTGCGACCCAAAGATCACGACCGCTCCAGCTCCTCCGGTGATAACGTCCGCATGGACGCTGAATACACCCTGCGCGTCCCGAAGAATTTCAGCGCCGCGATGCGGACCCGAGGCGGCAGCATTACCGCCAGCGGCCTGACCGGCGAGGTCAGCGCCGACACCAGCGGTGGCAAGTTGAAGTTCGCCCAGCTCACGGGACGCCTCGACGCGCGCACCAGTGGCGGAAGCATTTCGCTCGACGCCTGCGCGGGGGACCTCACCGTGGCCACCAGTGGTGGCGCGATTGATTGCAAGAGCGGGCGCGGCACCCTCGACGCGCGCACCTCCGGAGGCTCCATCGGCGTGCGAGATTTCACTGGCGACGCCGAGGTAAAGACCAGCGGCGGCAAACTCACCCTGGAGAATATCCAAGGCACTCTCACCGGCAAAACCTCCGCAGGCTCCATCACCGCCTCGCTGCCCGATCCAGTTCCCGGCAACGTCACCCTGCAGACCTCCGCCGGCAGCATCGACGTCGCGCTCCCCGCGAAAGCCGCGGTGAGCGTGGAAGCAAAAACCGGGATGGGCAACGTCCGCACAGAGATTCCCATGCTCGCCACCCGTTCCTCCGAGAGCCGCCTCGAAGGCACGCTCAATGGCGGCGGCAAATCGCTTTTCCTCCGCACCAGCATCGGCAGCATCAATATCCGGCCCACGCCCGAGGCCACGGCTTCGCGTTGAGCACGCCGCCCATCGCATGACCGAGCTGCGTTTCGCTTTCCGCCAATTGGCGAAATCGCCCAGCTTCACCATCGTCGCCATTCTCGCCCTTGCCCTCGGCATTGGGGCGAACACCGCGATCTTTAGCGTTGTCCACGCCGTCCTGCTTAAGCCGCTGCCGTTTCCACAACCGGAGCAACTCGTCGCCGTCGGCGCGCTCGACAAGCGCGACCCGCGCCCCAACGCCGGTCTCGATTCGGTCAGTTTCCCGGATTTCTCCGATCTCCGCGCCCAGAACAAAACCTTCGCCAGCCTTGCGCTCTATCGCAGCACGACGTTTGCACTCGCGGTCGCGGGTGAAGCGCAGAGCCTGCGCGGCCAGCGCGTCTCGGCGGAATTTTTCGATGTGCTCGGTGTCCACCCGCTCCTCGGTCGCACCTTTCACCGTGAGGAAGAAGCCGCCGGAGGCGGGCAGAATGGATTGACTGCGGTTCTGAGTTACGCGTTTTGGCAGCGCCATTTCCAGGGGGCCTCCAACGTGCTCGGCAGCGCGATCCTTCTCGATGGCGAGCCGCATCTCGTCATCGGGGTCATGCCGAAAGGCTTCCAGTTCCCGATCGAATCGGATCCGTTGGACGTTTACACAACCACGTCGGCTTACGCCATCAGCACCGACGGCGACAAACCGCAGACGGAACAGCGCGGCAACCACAGTTTTCGGAGCATCGGTCGCCTCAAGCCAGGGGTCACCGTCGCCCAAGCGCAGGCCGAGTTCACCACCATCGCCGCCGCACTTGAACGCCAATATCCCGACTCAAACACCGCCTCCGGCCTCGCCGTCCTCCCGCTCCAGCAGGAGCTGGTCGGCGATGTTTCCGGCGCGCTCTACATCCTTTTCGGCGCCGTCGCCTGCGTGCTTTTGATCGCGAGCGCCAACGTGGCCAATCTCCTTCTCGCCCGCGCCACCGTGCGGACAAAAGAAATCGCTCTTCGCTCCGCGCTTGGAGCCAGCCGGGGCCGCATCATTCGCCAGCTCTTGGTCGAGAGTGTCGTGCTTTCCACCCTCGGCGGTTTGTGTGGCCTTCTTTTCGCTGCCTGGGGCACGGACGTCTTGATTTCGCTCGTGCCGGAGAACATTCCCCGCGTCGCCGAGATTCGACTCGATGGAATGGTGCTCGCGTTTACCTTCGCCATCTCGCTCGCCACTGGCGTCCTCTTCGGCCTCGCGCCGGCTTTCCAAGCCTCGCGCCTCGATCTCCAAACCGCCTTGAACGAAAGCGGACGCGGCGCGGGCACTGGCGGCGCCGTCCATCATCGCCTGCGCAGCATTCTCGTCATCGCGGAAGTCGCGCTCGCTTTGATTCTGCTCACCGGCGCTGGCCTCCTCATGCAGAGCTTCTCGCGCCTTAGCCGGGTTGATCCCGGATTGCAACCCGCGCGGCTCTTCACCGCCTACGTCGCTTTGCCCTCGGCCGGTTATCCACGCCCCGACGACGCGAAGCGATTCTTCGATCAGGTGCTGCCGGAACTTGAAAGGTCTGCCCGGAGTGCAATCCGTGAGCACGATCTTCCCCATGCCGCTGAGCGGGAGCAATATGAATACTTCCTTCGACATCGAGGAACGTCCGCTGCCGAAAGGCCAGCAAAAAGACAGCTCGCTCCGCATCGCCGGGCCGGACTACTTCAGCACCGTCGGCATTCCGCTCCTGCGCGGCCGCGTCTTCGACTCCCGCGATGAGCGCAAATCCACCCAGGTCATCCTGGTCAATCAGAGTTTTGCCGCAAAATTTTTCCCGGGCGAAGACGTGATCGGCAAACGCATCACGCCTGGCATGTCCGTCGATTCCGGCGATGCCCCGCCGCGCGAAATCATCGGCGTGGTCGGGAATGTGAAATTCCGTTCCCTGCGCGACGAGTTCGCCCCCGAGATGTATTTGCCGGCAACGCAGATGCCGTTCGACGTCGCCTATCTCGTCGTTCGCACCGCCGCCGCCGATCCAGCCTCCATCGCCTCCGCCGTCCGGAGCGGCATCGCGCGCATCGACGCTGGCGTCCCGCTCACGCGCGTCCAGGTTTTCGACGATTATCTAGCCCGCTCGCTCGCGCGTCCGCGTTTCAATGCGCTCCTCCTCACCATTTTTGCCGGCGTCGCGTTGCTCCTCACCGCCATCGGCATCTACGGCGTCATGGCTTACAACGTGGCACAGCGGCGCCAGGAGATCGGCATCCGCATGGCGCTCGGCGCGCAACGCGGCCACGTCCTGCGCCTGATCGTCGGCGGCGGGATGAAGTTGACCGCGGTCGGCGTCGTCATCGGAGTGGTGTCCGCCATCGCCCTCAGCCGTGTCCTCGAGACGTTGCTCTACAGCGTGCGGCCGTTCGACGCGCCCACGCTTGTCGCCGTCGCCTCTTTACTCGGCGCGATCGCCTTGGTCGCGTGCTGGTTTCCTGCTCGCCGCGCCGCCGGTGTTAATCCCCTCGTCGCTTTGCGCGAAGGATGAAGTCGCCACTCCTATGAACAACCTCCGCTTCGCCC
Source organism: uncultured Verrucomicrobiae bacterium (assembly GCA_963788065.1). GTDB lineage: Bacteria > Verrucomicrobiota > Verrucomicrobiia > Chthoniobacterales > UBA10450 > JACCTI01. Next base: position 140,132 of record CAWBFF010000003.1, on the reverse strand, counting down.
TCCGCCAACTCCGCAAGTCGCCCGGCTTCACCATCGTCGCCATCCTCACGCTTGCGCTCGGGATTGGCGCGAACACCGCCATCTTCAGCGTCATCTACGCCGTCCTCCTTCAGCCGCTCCCGTATCCGGAAGCGGAGCGGCTCGTCATCCTGACCGAGAGCGATTCAAATCAGCCGCAAATCTCCGTCTCGTTTCCCAACTACGTTGATTGGAAGCGCGATAACACCGTCTTTGAAAACCTCGCCATTTCGCGCCGCGAATCCTTCAACCTGAGCGGCCTCGCCGGCCGCGCCCCGGAGCAAATCAGCGGCGCGCTGGTCACGGCGAACTTCTTCCAGGTCGTCGGATTGAACCCGCAGCTCGGCCGCGTCTTTAGCGAGGAAGAAGATCGCGTCGGTGGTCCGCTGCTCGCCGTGATCAGCGATCGCCTCTGGCAGCGCCTTTTCGCGCGCGATCCGAACGTGCTCGGCCGCGCGATTAATTTCGGCAACCAGCCCTACACCATCCTCGGCGTCATGCCGCCGCAGATGTTCTCGCCGCGCACAGTGGACGTTTGGTTCCCGTTGATGCGCCGGACCGACGATGTTTCCTGGCAAACGCGCGACAATCATCCGGGCTTGTTCGGCTGGGGCCGCTTGAAACCGGGCGTGTCGGTCGAGAAAGCGCTCGCGGAAATGAAGGAAATCGCCGGCCGTCTCGCGCGTCAGTATCCAGATTCCAACACCGGCATTGGCGTCACGGTCACGCCGTTGCTTGAAAATCAGGTGGGCGATTACCGCGCCAGCCTCACGCTTCTGCTCGGCGCCGTTGTCCTTGTCCTGCTCATCGCCTGCGCCAACCTCGCCAACCTTCTCGCCGCCCGCGGTGCGGCGCGCGCACAGGAGTTTGCCATTCGCGCGGCCGTTGGCGCTTCGCGCTGGGACATCATTCGCCAGCTCTTGATCGAGAGCCTTGTTCTCGCGCTCGTCGGCGGCGGGTTGGGGCTCGGTCTCGCGGCGTGGGGGCGCGATATCCTGGTTGCGCTTTCACCACCGGGCGTTGCGCGTTTCCAAACGCTCTCGCTCAACGGCTGGGTTCTGCTTTTCAGCCTCGGGCTTTCCTTTGTCACGAGCATGCTCTTCGGTCTCTGGCCGGCGTGGCACACCTCGCGGACGGACATTCAGCTCGCGTTAAAATCCGGCGGACGCGGCAGCTCCGATTCCCCAGGCGCACGCCGTTCGCGCGACTTGCTCGTGATCGGCGAAGTGGCGCTCACTCTCATTCTCCTCAGCGCCGCCGGTTTGGTTTTGAAAAGTTTCGCGAACGCCCGCGGCCTTGGCCTCGGCTTCGATCCACAACTGCTTCTCTCCGCGCGCGTCGACTTGCCGTCGCCGACCTACGCCGAGCCGGCCAAGCTCGCGGCTTTTTCGAACGCGCTCCTCGAAAAACTCTCCGCCCTGCCCGGCGTGCAGAGCGCGGCCATCGCGTCGAATCCTCCGCTCATGACCGGCTGGCAGACGTCGTTCGTGCCGGAAGGTGCGCCCGAGCCGCCGCCCGGCAAATCGCCGTCCGTGGAGATGAATGTCGTGACCGCCGGCTATTTCCAAACCATGAAGACGCCGCTGCTGCGCGGCCGAGCGTTTGAAGCGCGCGATACGAAAGATCAGCCGCCCGCCATCATCGTGGATCAGTTGCTGGCCGACCGTCATTTCCCGGGCGTCGATGCCGTGGGTAAGCGCCTGCGCATGCACACTGGAAACGACGGCGCAGCCGAGCTCCGCACAATCGTTGGGGTGGCGCCGCACCTGAAAGTTTACGGCTTCGATGAAACGACCATTCTCCCGCAGGCCTACATTCCGATCACGCAGATGCCGCAAAGTGGGTTGGTTGTTTTGTTGCGCACCGCGCTCTCGCCAAAATCCCTCGAGAAGCCCGTGCGCGATATCGTCGCCTCATTGGATCCAGCGCAGCCAGCCTTCGAGTTTCGAACCATGCAGGAACGCGTCGAGGAAACCTGGGCCACGCCGCGTTTGATGAGCTTCCTGCTCGTCTGTTTCGCCGTTCTCGCGCTCACCCTCGCCGTCATCGGTCTCTACGGCGTCATGACCTTCAACAGCCTGCGGCGCATGCGCGAAATCGGAGTGCGCCTCGCGCTCGGCGCCAGGCCCGCGCAGATCCGCGCCATGATGCTTCGGCAAGGGATGGGCCTGCTCGGCGCGGGCTTGGTCCTCGGATTCATCGGCGCCTTCGCGCTCTCGCGTGTCATTCGCAGCGTCCTCTTCGGGGTGAGCGCGAACGATCCGCTCATCTACGCCGCCGTCACACTCGTCCTCGCCTGCGCGGCGTTTTTCGCCTGCTGGATTCCCGCCCGCCGCGCCTCGCGCGTGAATCCTATGATCACGCTTCGCGCCGAATGAATTCACAATCAGCATTCAACAATCAGAACTCAGCAATCCAGTGAACGATCTCCGCTTCGCCCTCCGCCAACTGCGCAAATCGCCGGGGTTCACACTCGTCGCCGTCCTCACCCTCGCACTCGGCATCGGCGCCAACACCGCCATCTTCAGCGTCATCAACGCCGTCCTCCTCCGGCCGCTCCCGTATCCGGATGCGGACCGCATCGTCACGCTCAGCGAATCCACGCCCACGCAGCCCGAAGTCTCCATCTCGTGGCAGAATTTTCTCGATTGGAAAACGGAGAGCACGGCCTTCGAAGCACTCGCGGTCGGGCGGCGCGAATCCTTTAATTTGAGCGGCCTAACGGGTCGCGGGCCGGAGCGCGTTTCGGGGTTCGTCGTGACGGCGCCGTTCTTCAAAGTCATCGGGCTCAATCCGCAAATCGGCCGCGTCTTTTCCGAAGCGGAAGACAAAGCGGGCGGCGAGCGCCTCGCCGTCATCAGCGACGCGCTTTGGCAGCGCGCCTTCAATCGCGATCCCGCCGTCCTCGGGCGCGAGATCAATTTGCACAACCAGCTCTACACCGTCCTCGGCGTCATGCCGCCGCAGATGACTTCGCCCAGCGGCGTCGATGTCTGGCTGCCGCTCCTGCGCCGGGTGCCGGGCTGGACGCGCGGGATGCATCCCGGGCTCTACGGTTGGGCAAAATTGAAACCGGGCGTGAGCGTCGAGCAGGCGCGCACGCAATTGAAAGCGATCGAGGCCGGGCTGGAGAAGCGCTACTACGCCGACAACGCCGGGATCGGCGTCAATCTCACCTCGCTCCTCGATAATCAGGTCGGCCCTTACAAAAAGAATCTCGGCCTCTTGTTAGGCGCGGTTGCGTTGGTCCTGCTCATCGCTTGCGCGAATCTGGCCAACCTCCTCGCCGTCCGCGGCTCCGGGCGCGCGCGCGAATTCGCGGTCCGCGCCGCGCTCGGCGCCGACCGCGGTCAGATCGTGCGTCAGCTGCTCATGGAAAGTCTGCTCATTGCGCTCCTCGGCGGCTTGCTCGGATTCCTCATCGCCTTCTGGGGCCGCGACGCCATCGTCGCGCTCAGCCCGGCCGGCGTGCCGCGGCTGCACGAGGTCACGCTCGATGGCCGGATCCTCGCCTTCACTCTCGGCCTCGCGCTTGTCACCAATTTCCTTTTTGGCCTTTGGCCCGCGCGCCTCTCCGCCAACGCCGATATCCAGCTCGCGCTCAAATCAGGCGCGCACGGCAGCTCCGACTCGTTAGGCGCACGCCGCACGCGCAACGGACTCGTAGTCTCGGAAATCGCGCTCACGCTTGTCCTGCTCATCGCCGCCGCGCTTGTGCTGAAAAGCTTTGCCCGCACCCAGTCGCTCGCACTCGGCTACGAGCCGCGCGGATTGATCACCGCCAATCTCGATCTGCCGTATCTGGTCTACAAAACGCCGGACCAGGTCGCGGATTTTTCCGGGAAGATCATCGAGAAAATCCGCACGCTTCCGGGCGTGACGGAAGTCGCGTTCGACTCCAGCCCGCCCTTGAGCCCGCGCTGGCAAACTGGCTTCCTGCGCGAGGGACAACCGGAAGCGCCGCCCGACCAGCAACTCTCGACCGATACCGAGGCGATCACGCCTGCCTACTTCGCGACTGTGCGCGCGTCGCTTTTGCGCGGGCGCGCCTTTAACGAACGTGACACGGCCGCTTCGCCGCCGGTCACAGTGATCGACCAGTTGCTCGCGGAGAAAAATTTTCCGGGCGAAGATCCAATCGGCAAACGCCTCCGCATGGATCCGAGCGATTCGGGCGAGACCAAAATGTGGGAAATTGTCGGCGTCGTCGGCCGGATCAAAGCGCGCGCGTTCGACGACATCGACACCCTGCCGGTCGCCTATTTTCCGCAACGTCAGGTCGAGCGCACTAACTACACCTTGCTCGTCCGCAGCGATCTGCCTGTCGGTTCGCTCGAGCGCTCGATTCGCGAAACCGTCGCCTCGATCGATCCCGCGCAGCCAGTCTTCGAAGTGCGCACCATGCTAGAGCGTGTGCAGGAAACTTGGGCCCGCTCCCGTTTCATGACTTTTCTCCTCGCCATTTTCGCCGGGCTCGCGCTCGTCCTCTCCATGGTCGGCCTCTACGGCGTGCTCGCGTTTAGCGCATTGCGACGGCTGCGCGAGATAGGCGTCCGCCTCGCGCTCGGCGCCACTCGCTCGCACATCCATAGCCTGATTCTCGGCGAGGGTGTGCGCCTGCTCGCGCTCGGCCTCGCCCTGGGACTCATAGGCGCGGTCGCCTGTTCGCGCGTGCTCGGCAGTTTCCTTTTTGAAGTAAACGCGGTCGATCCCGCGATCTATGGCCTGGTCGGAATCCTCCTCGCCGCCGCCGCGCTCGCGGCCTGTTGGTTCCCGGCCCACCGCGCTGCCCGCACCGATCCCATCATCACCCTGCGCGCCGAATGAAGCTCTAAATCCGTGCGATGAACGACCTCCGCTACGCCTTCCGCCAACTTCGGAAATCCCCGGCCTTCACGCTCACCGCGCTCGCCACGATCGCGATCTGTCTCGGTGCCAACCTCGCCATCTTCGCGGTGATCAATTCCATCCTGCTGCGGCCGCTGCCGTTCCCGCAATCGGATCGCCTGGTCACGATCTACAACACCTATCCGAACGCCGGCGTCGACAATGACGGCTCGTCGGTCACGAATTATTACGAGCGGCGCGACAGCATCCCGGCCTTGTCGAGTCTCTCGATCTTCATGGACCGTCCTGAGCCTGTTGGTGAGCCCGGGGCGACGGAGCAGGAAGAAGTCTTGCGCGTGTCGGCTGAATTTTTCACGACGCTTGGCGTGGGGCCGGCCATGGGACGTTCCTTCAACGAAGCCGACATGGCGGACGAAGCCAGGGTCGTCATCGTCAGCGACGGCTTCTGGCGCCAGCGCCTCAATAGCGATCCCAACGTCCTCGGCCGCGATCTCCGCGTGAACGGCATCCCGCGACAGATCATCGGCGTCTTACCTCCTGATTTTCGGTTTCTCTCCACCGAGGCTCGCCTTTACGTGGCCTACAAAACCGGCGGCGAGCAGCGCGGGCCGGCGGCGCGCCACTCCGGCGGTGGCGCCATTCAGATGATCGCGCGAATGAAGCCCGGCGCGACCATCGCCGAAGCGCAAGCGCAGATCGATGCGCACAATGCCGCGGTCGAGCAGGACAACCCGGAGGCGAAAATGATGGCCGAAGCTGGCTTTCGCTCGCCGGTCGTTTCCCTCCACGCGCATCATGTGCGCTCGATCCGGCCGACGCTCTGGTTGCTGCAGGCGGGAGTGTTTTTTCTCCTGCTCATCGGCGCGGTCAATCTGATCAACCTCCTCCTGATCCGCGCCAGCAGTCGGGCCAAAGAAATGGCGATCCGCCAATCGATGGGCGCAAGCCCGCGGCATGTGGTCGGGCAAGCATTGACTGAATCCGTGGTCCTGACAGTAACCGGCGGATTGCTCGGCGTGGTCGTGGGCGCGTGGGGCACTCAGTTGCTCCAGATTCTCGGTGCCAATCGTTTGCCGCTCGGCGCGAACATTGCCTTCGACGGTTGGCTCGCGGCGATCGGGCTCGTCGGCGCGATAATTCTCGGAATCGTCATCGCGGTGCCGATCGCCTGGTTCAATCTCGGCAGCCACCTCGCGAATGCGCTGCAGTCGGAATCGCGCAGCGGCACAGTCAGTCGCGCAGCGCAGCGTCTTCGCCATGGCTTTATCGTGGCGCAGATCGCTCTCGCCTTCGTCCTGCTCGCAGGGGCGGCGCTGCTTGGGCTAAGTCTGAAAAAAGTCATGGCCGTGCCGCCGGGCTTTCGCGCGGATCATGTCCTCGCCGGCGAGTGCGCGCTCACCTGGCAACTTGGAAGGGACAAAGTCGCGATCGTCGATCGCTTGCTGGAAGCCATCCAACGGCAACCCGGGATCGCTGCCGTCGGCACAGTCACGAACATTCCCCTCAGCGGAGCCAACGGCAAAACGGCTGTGACGCCGAAGGGCTACGTGCCGCCGCCCGGGCAGACACTGCAAGGTCATTATTCGTATGGCGTGCACGGTGATTACTTCACCGCGCTCGGCATTCCGCTGCGAGAAGGCCGCTTCCTCACTGCAGAAGATTCGCGCCGGCCGGACCGTGTTTGCGTCGTGGACGAAGATTTCGCTCGACGCTACTGGCCGAACGGCGGCGCGTTGGGTCAACGGCTGGCGCATGGTGGCGATTCCGACGAAGCGAAGCTCTTTACGATTGTGGGCGTCGTCGGCGCGGTAAAACAGGCGGAGCTCACGGAGGCAGCGGGGCAAGGGGCGATCTATCTGCCCTACGTCCACCACAGCAACGCCGCCGCGGTCTTCGTCGTTGCGCGCACGAGCCAGAATCCGGCCGCCTTTGCCGAGAGCCTGCGCAAGCTGGTCCGCGAAACACAGCCGGAGATCGCGATCGATAACGTCCGCTCCATGGAAACGCGAGTGGCCGATAGCCTGATCGCGCGCCGCTCGCCCGCGCTCCTCGCGGGGATTTTCGCGGGCGTTGCGCTTCTGCTCGCCGCGATTGGAACCTATGGCGTGCTCAGCTACGCGGTCGCGCAACGGCGGCGCGAGATCGGCATTCGCATGGCGCTGGGCGCGCAGCGGGGCCAAATCGGCGCGCAGTTCCTCTCGTTAGGCTTGCGCCTCCTGGGTATTGGAACACTTCTCGGTTTGATCGGGGCATGGCTGGCGGGCCGAGCGATGCAGAGCGTTCTCTTTAACGTGCCTACGCTGCCCGTTGCCGCCCTCTTCGGGACGGCGCTGATCATGACGGTGGTCTCGTTAGTCGCCTGCCTTATTCCCGCGCGCCGCGCCACGCGGGTCGATCCCATGATCGCGCTTCGCTATGAATGAACGCACGCAGAATCCTTTCCGGGGAGCGCACGCGACCCGCCTGCTGTCTGCGGCGACCCGCCGCAGACTTCTGGATCTGGGCAGTGTGGCCGCACGCAGAAGAGTTTCCGACGGGTTGACGGAAAGAACACGCGGGGCGCGTGCGCTCCCCGGAACTGCCAGCACCAAACGTCTATGATCACCGACCTCAAATACGCCCTGCGGATGTTGCTCAAATCACCCGCCTTCACCATCATCGCCGTTCTCACCCTCGCCCTCGGGATTGGTGCGAACAGCGCGATCTACAGCGTCGTCGATACCGTCCTCTTGCGGCCGCTCAATTTCACGAACCCCAAGAAGATCGTCGTCATTTGGGGGACCAATCCGCGCGACTCGAGCAAGGATGTCGATTCCTATCCGGACTACGTCGATTACCGCGAGCAAAGCCAGAGCTTCGCCGCGATGACTGCCTTCACCCGTTCCGGTGCAGTCCTCACCGGGGCAGGCGAAGCGCAGGTGCTGGAAGGCCTCGCGGTGACTTCGGATATCTTCGCCGTCCTCGGTGTGCAACCGATGCTCGGCCGTGCCTACACGCGCGAGGAGGCGAGGGAAGGCGCCGCGCCGGTCGTGCTCCTGACTTACCCGTTTTGGAAACGGATTTTCAACGGCGACCCTAAAGTGATCGGGCAACAAATCATCCTCTCGAGCAAGAGCTACACGATCCTCGGGGTGATGCCAGCGGGCTGGAATTTTCCGGTGGAAGATGCGCAAAAAGACTACCTCACCCCGCTCGAACCGTTAATCGCGAAGCAGGTGACGAAACGCGGAGCGCATTCCTTCACCCTCGTGGGTCGCTTGCAGCCGGCGGTCTCGCTGCAGCAGGCGGAAGCGGAGATGCGCGCGATCGCCGCGCGCCTCGCGCAGCAATATCCCGACACGAATACCGACCGCGGGGTTTCGCTCGTGCCGCTGCACCAGGACGTGGTCGGGGATGTGCGGCCAGCGTTATTGATTTTGTTAGGCGCGGTTGTGCTCGTCCTGCTCATCGCGTGCGCGAACGTGGCCAATCTTTTGCTTGCGCGGGCGGCTGTGCGCAGTCGGGAAATTGGCATCCGCAAGGCCCTTGGCGCCAGTCGCACGCGCATCGTCCGGCAGTTGCTCGCGGAGAGTTTTCTCCTCGCCATCCTGGGTGGCATCGGCGGTCTCGTCATCGCCTGGTGGGCGGTGGATTTACTCGGCGCTCTCGGGCCGAAGGGCGTGCCGCGGCTCACGGAGATTCGGGTTAATGGCGGCGTGATCGTGTTTACCTTTCTGACTGCGATCATCAGCACGCTGCTTTTCGGTTTAGTCCCGGCGCTCCAAGCTTCTGGGCCGAACGTAAGCGGCATTTTGCAGCAAGGCGCCAAAGGCTCGACCGGCGGTCGGCACACTCAACGGATGCGCGCTTTCCTCGTCGTCTCGCAGGTCTCCTTGTCCCTGCTCTTGCTCGCCGGCGCGGGCTTGCTCATCAGAAGTTTTTTCAACCTGCGCGCGACCAGCCCCGGCTTCGATCCTACGCGCGTGCTCGTGCTCGAGCAGTCGTTGCCGCGGGTCCGCTATCCGGAACCGGATCAGCAGCGTCGCTTTTTCGAGCAGTTGCTTCCGAAGCTCGCGGCGCTCCCCGGAGTCGAGTCGGTGGGCGGAGTGAACCTGCTTCCCTTTAGCGGCAATAGCCGCGGTTCCACTTTTACCATCGCCGGGCAGCCGCCCATTCCCGAGGGCGAACATCCCGGTGCGGGTCATCTTTCCGCGACCGCCGGTTATTTTGAAACCATGAAAATCGTGCTGCGCAGCGGGCGCACTTTCGACCAGCGCGAGACCAAAGATTCGTCGCGCGTCGTCGTGGTGAACGAGTCCTTCGCGCGCAAATTTCTGCCGAACGTTAACCCGATCGGGCAGCAGGTGATGATTGATTCGGACGAACCGAACCCGCCGCCCTCCGAGGTCATCGGAGTGGTCGGCGATGCGAAACATGATGCGCTTAATTTGCCAGCCGACCCGGAGTTTTACACCCCGCTGGCCCAGGAACCGGAGCGTCGCGCCTACTTCGTCATCCGCACGGTGTCCGCGAATCTTTTTGGGATCGACGCCGCCGTGCGCCGGACGGTGCAGGAGTTCGACAAGGATCTCTTTGTCCCAAAGCTCGAGCCAATGGAACGTTTGCTCGCGGCGCACCTTTCGCAGCCGCGGTTCAACATGCTCCTCCTGGCGGTCTTCGCCGGGGTAGCGCTCGTCCTTGCGGCCATCGGCATCTACGGCGTCATCGCCTACAGCGTGGCTCAGCGCACGCGCGAGATCGGCATTCGCATGGCCCTCGGCGCGCAAAAGGGCCAGATGCTGGCGATGATGTTGCGGCAAAGTCTCCTGCTCGTGGTCATCGGCCTGGCGCTGGGATTGCTCGCGGCGATCGCGGCCACGCGATTGCTCGGAGCCTTACTTTACGGAGTAGGCGCCAATGATCTCACGACCTACGCTGGCGTGGTCGCGCTGCTCGGCGGCGCGGCCTTGCTGGCCAGCTACATTCCCGCGCGACGCGCCATGCGCGTCGATCCCATGGTGGCGCTGCGTTATGAGTGAACCCTTCGCGAGTCTTCTTTTCGGCGCCGTCGCACTCGATCCGGTCACTTACGCGACGATCATCCGCACCGCGGGCGCGAGCACGCTGGCCGCCAACTATTTCCCCGCGCGCCGCGCCACCAAAGTCGATCCCTTGATCGCGCTTCGAGCCGAATGAAAACAAAATCTAGCGCAAGCTTCACGCTTGCGAACCCAACCCAAAGCAAGCTGGAAGCTTGCGCTACTCTAATATGAACGATCTCCGTTTCGCCTTTCGTCAGCTCTGGAAAACTCCGGCCTTCACCATCGCCGCCACCGTGGTCCTGGCGCTCGGCATTGGCGTGAACACCGCCATCTTCAGCCTCGTCCACGGGATGTTGTTCGCAGCGCCGTCTTACCAAGGGCCCGCGGAAATCGTTCAGCTCTTCTCCCAGAACAAGAAAGACCCGCAGAGCTTTCGCGCTTTTTCCTACCCACTCTACCGCGACATTAGGGAACAGAATTCCGTTTTCTCCGGCCTCCTCGCGCATAGCACCGCCGTCGTCGGCCTGGGCGAGAAGGGGAACACCCGCCGCGCCTCCGCTGATCTCGTTAGTTCCAATTATTTCTCCGTCCTCGGCGTGGCGCCGGCGGCCGGGCGTGCCTTTCTCCCCGAGGAGGAAAAACCCGGGAGCAACGAGCGCGTCGCGATCGTTAGCCATGGTTATTGGCAGAAACACGCGCGCGCGCAGGCGCTCCTCGGGAGCAAGCTGCTCATCAACGGACGCGCCTTCACCATCGTCGGAATCATGCCGGAAGGCTTTACCGGCACGATGAGCATTTTTTCGCCGGAAGTCTGGCTGCCGCTCGGTGTCTGGGACGCACTCTCCGACGATCTCGGCGGCGACCAGAGTCACTTGCTCGCGAGCCGAGAGGTCAATCAACTCCTCCTCATCGGCCGTTTGAAATCGGGCCTGACCGCGGCGGCAGCCGCGCCCGCGCTGAAAGGTCTCGCGGCAAATCTGGAAACTGCCTTGCCCGTGGAACAGAAGAACCAAACCTTCATGACCGCGCCACTCGACCGTTTCTCGACCAGCACCGATCCGGCCGACGCCGGGCCGATCCCGATGATCGGCGCGCTTCTCTCCGGCATGGCCGCGGTCGTGCTCCTCGTCGCCTGCCTCAATCTCGCGAACATGCTTCTCGCTCGCGGTAACGCGCGGCGCAAAGAAATCGCCATCCGCCTCGCCCTTGGCGGGAGCCGCTTCCGGATCGTTAGGCAATTGCTTACCGAAGGTTTCGTCCTCGCGCTCCTCGGCGGTCTCGGAGGACTGCTGCTCGGACTATGGTCGACCGATCTGCTCATGGCTTCGCTCGGGCAAATCGTCCCGATCGACATCGTCTGGTTGAGCGGGCCGAACCCAACGATTCTCGGCGCGACGCTCGGCTTTTGCGTGCTCGGGACGCTCGGCTTCGCCCTCGGACCGGCGCTCAAACTTTCCCGGGCGGCGGCGATCGAAGACCTCAAACAACAGGCCGGCGAGGATGTCGTTAGGCGACGGTGGAAATTTCTCCCGCGCAATCCGCTGGTCGTGGCGCAGATCGCTTTCTCCCTCGCCCTCCTCACCGCCGCCACCCTTTTCATCCGGGGCGCCGGGAAAGCGGCCGCGGTCGATTCGGGATTGCAGGGAGGGAAGGTCTTCCTTCTCGAGACCGACGCCAACCTCGGCGGGTTCGATGAAACCCGCGCGCGCGATCGTTATCGCGCGCTCGAAGAAAAGCTCGGCGTTTTGCCGGGGGTGGAGCACGCCGGTGTGGCTGCGATCGTTCCTTTCGGCACCAGCACGGTGCATCGCAGCGTGCAGCGGGCCGGAGTTCCACCGATGTCCGACGAGGCCAAGCCAGCCACCCCGGCCGAAGGGCTCACTTTCAGTCCCCACTGGAACAGCGTCGGCGCGGACTATTTCTCCGCGGTCGGATTGCCCTTGTTGCGCGGACGCTCCTTTACCCTTGCCGAAGCAACCCAACCGGGCGGACCCGCGGTCGCCATCATCGACGAAGTTCTCGCGAAAAAACTCTGGCCTGACGAGGACGCGCTCGGTCAGCACCTCCAGTTTCCGATCGTGCGGGATGCGCCCCCGGAAAGGGCTGGCCTTCATCGCGGCGAGATCAAGCGCGGCGAAGCAATCGAGATCGTCGGCATCGTGCCGGCGACGCGGATGCGCTTGTTCGAGAACCAGCCGCCGGGTGCGCTTTACCTGCCCTTCGCGCGCGGGTTCCAGAGCAACGTTTTCTTCTTCGTCCGCTTCGCCTCGCTCGCGCCCAAAAACGAAGCCGCCGCCGCCGATCTCCTGCGCCGGACCGTGCAGAACGTCGATCCGCTGCTGCCGGTTCTGGAATTGCGCACCTTCGCCAAACACATGGAGGCAAACCCGCAGCTCTGGATCGTGCGGGCAGGCGCGGCTCTTTTCTCGATCTTTGGCGGGCTCGCCCTCGGCCTCGCGGTGGTCGGGATCTACGGCGTAAAAGCGTATGCCGTCGCCCGGCGCACGCGCGAAATCGGAATCCGCATGGCGCTCGGCGCACAGCGCCGGGCAGTGCTCTGGATGATTCTGCGCGAAGGCCTCACGATGGTCGCGGCGGGGCTCGCGCTCGGTTTTCTGTTCGCGGCGGCCACGGGAAAGATCTTGAGCAGCATTTTGTTTGAAGTCAGCGCGCTCGATCCGGTTGCCTTCACCGTCGCGCCGCTCGTCCTTGCCATCGCCGCATTGCTTGCCACCTGGCTCCCCGCGCACCGTGCCATGAAAATCAGTCCGATGGCCGCCCTGCGGACCGAATGAAAATACGAGCGCTGCCGCCACGTCTCTCATGACAGATTTCCGATACGCTCTGCGGCAACTGCGCAAGGCCCCGAGCCTGAGCGCGACCGCCATCTTCGCGCTCGCGCTCGGGATTGGCGCGACAACTGCGATGTTCGCCGTGCTCTACGCGTTTCTCCTGCGGCCGCTGCCGTTCGCGACGCCCGAGCAACTCGTGATGCTGCAATCGCGCAGCACGCGCAGCGGCAGCGATCTCGGGGTCAATTATCTCGACTTCAAGGATTGGCAAAACCAGGCGCGCAGCTTCTCTGAGATGGCGTTTTTCAACCTGCGCTGGAACGGAAATCTGGAAGCACCCGATGGGACCACGGAGACGCTCAAGACCACGTTCACGACCGCGAATTTGTTTCACGTGCTCGGGGTGCAACCGGTGTTGGGACGAAATCTCGCCGAGGCCGATGATCAACCGGACGCTGGCAAAGTCGTCCTGATCAGCCACCGGCTCTGGCGACGAATGTTCGCCGGGAGCGAGAGCGCGATCGGCCGCATGATCCTGCTCGACGGCAGCCCGAGCACCATCGTGGGCGTAATGCCGCCCGACTTCCGTTTTCCATCGCAAACTGACCTCTGGGTTCCCATGGCGAGGGTCTTCGGACGAACTCAGAATCGCTCGTGGCGCGCCGATCAGGCGATCGGGCGATTGCGCCAGGGCGCGACTGCGCAGCAAGCGCAAAGCGAGATGACGTTAATCGCCGAACGTCTCGCGCAACAATATCCCGACACGAACAAAGAGATTGGCGCCGCCGTCGTTCCGCTGCGCGAACATTGGACCGGTGGCGTTCGCCATTCGTTGCTTCTTTTGCTCGCTGGATGCGGCGGCGTCCTGCTCATCGCTTGCGCGAATGTGAGCCAGCTCCTGCTCGCCCGCGCCACCACGCATGAACGCGAGCTGGCCGTGCGCGCGGCGCTCGGGGCCAGCGGCTGGCGATTGGCGCGGCAGGTTCTTGTTGAAAGCGCGCTCCTCGCCTTCTTCGGCAGCGTAGCCGGCGTGATCTTGGCGTTTTGGATAACCGAATTGGTCGCGACCTCCATCCCGATCGAGCTGCCGTTTTGGATACGCATCGAACTTGACCCGAGCGTGCTTGCTTTCGCCGTCTTCGCCTCGGGCGTCACGGCGTTACTCGCCGGCGTTTTGCCCGCACGCCAATCCGCGCGCATTGCCATCTCGCAATCCTTGAAAGCCGCGGGCGCGGGCTACACCGGCGGCGCGGGCACAGGCGCGCGCGCACGGGAAATTCTCACCATCACGCAAGTGGCGGCGTCGATGATTCTGCTCGTGGGGGCGAGCCTCGTCCTGCGCAGCATGCTAAATTTGCGCGAGGTCGATCCCGGATTCGATCCGCGCGGCGTGCTGATGATGGAGGTGAACCCGACCTACAACTCGGAGGAATCCGCACAGACGCGCGTCGATCGTTTCACGCGTGTGCTCGAGCGGCTCAAGCAGATTCCCGGCGTGGAGGCAGTGGCAAACAACAACAGCCCGCCCTTCGTTCCGCAGCGCCCATGGAACCGGACGAAGTTGGTCGGCGAAGGCCAGCCGGCTGATGCGCAGTCTCTCAACCCGGCGGCAAATTTCCAAACAGTCAGCGCCGATTATTTTACCGCGCTGCGCATCCCGCTGCGGAGCGGCCGCTTTTTCAATGCACAGGACAAGCTCGGCGCGCTTCCGGTTTGCCTCGTTAGTCAGCGCCTCGCGCATTCGCTTTGGCCGGGACAGGACGCGATCGGGCGGCGCCTGCAACCAGAAGCCGGTGCGGACGATGAATGGCTGACGGTGGTAGGCGTGGTCGGCGATGTCCGCCATCAGGCGCTGGACGGCAGCGCGGGCCCCGATCTCTACAAACCCAGCCTGCAACTCGCCTGGAAGCAGATGCATTTTCTGGTGCGGGCGCGCGAGGGCGTGGCGCCTCTGAGTCTCGCGCCCGCGGTGCGGCGTGCGGTTGCCGAAGTCGCGCCCGAAGTGGGCGTTTTCAATTTCACTTCGCTGGAGAAAGAGGTCGCGGATTCGCTTTGGCAACAACGGTTGCAAGGTTGGCTCCTCGGCTTTTTCTCGATCGTAGCGCTGACCCTGGCCGCAGCCGGGCTCTACGGCGCCGTGGCTTACGGTGTCGCGCAGCGCACCCGCGAGATCGGAATTCGGATCGCGCTCGGCGCCACGCGGGCTCGCGTCCTGCGTTTGGTCATGGGGCAGGGGATGCGGGCGGTGGCGATCGGTTTGCTTTTGGGTAGCAGCGGCGCGGCGCTGGTGGCGCAAGGGTTGCGCGCCACGCTCTTCGGCATTGGCGGCGCCGACTATCCTGAGTTACGCGGGCGCGAGTTTGTTGCTGCTGCTGACGGCGAGCCTCGCCTGCCTTGTGCCCGCCCGGCGCGCCGCGCGCGTCAACCCGACGGAGGCGCTGCGACACGAGTAAACTATATGCTTAACGACATCCGCTACGGCTTCCGCCAACTCCTGAAACATCCCGGCTTCACCATTGTGGCCGTGCTCACCCTCGCGCTCGGCATCGGCGCCAACACCGCGATCTTCAGCGTGGTCAATTCCGTCCTCTTAAAGCCGCTGCCGTTTCCGGAGCCAGCGCAATTGCTCGCCTTCGGCAGCACCAATACCCGCGACGGCGGCACGTCGGAGCAGCTCAACTCGCTCTCGTATCCGGACTTTTTCGACTACCGCGCGCAGAATCGCACCCTGCAGAGCGTGGCCATCTATCGCGATCGCACCTTTGCCGTTGCCGATGCGGAAGGCGCGCAAAGCGTCCGCGGCCTAACGACCAGTGCGGAGTTCTTCGATGTGCTCGGGATCAAGCCGATCCTCGGCCGCGCCTTCGCTCGCGCCGATGAACAGGCGGGCGGCGGGCCGGGCGGGCTCAAGGTTATCCTGAGTAATGCATTCTGGCGTTCGCACTTCGGGGGAGACCGGGATGTGCTCGGGCGCACGATCGCATTGGATCGCCAGCAATACACCGTCCTCGGCGTGATGCCGCCGCAGTTCCAGTTCCCGATTCAAAACGAACCGATCGATCTCTACGCGACCATCGCGGAGGACGCGGCCAGCTCGGACGGTTCGAAGCCAGTCACGGAAAGCCGCGGCAGCCACAGCATGCGCGGCTTGGCGCGCTTGAAGCCGGGCGTGGCGGTCGAGCAGGCGCAGAGCGATCTCTCGAACATCGCAGCCCAATTGGAGAAGCAATTTCCCGATACCAATTCCTATTTCGGCGCGCGGGTAAAACTGCTCCGCGAAGACCTGATCGGGGATGTGCGGACCGGGCTTTATGTTCTGTTCGGCGCTGTCCTCTGCGTGCTTCTGATCGCGAACGCGAACGTGGCCAATCTCCTGCTCGCGCGCGCTTCCGTGCGCGGCAAGGAGATGGCGTTGCGCGCGGCGATGGGCGCCAGCCGGATGCGTATCGTTAGGCAATTGCTGACCGAGGCGTTGCTCCTGGCTGGCCTCGGCGGTTTGCTGGGATTGCTCTTCGCGCAATGGGGCACGGAAGCGCTCGTGCGGGTGGTGCCCGGTAACATTCCGCGCCTGGGCGAGATTCATCTCGATCCGTTGGTGCTCGTCTTTACTCTGCTGGTGTCGCTTGGCACCGGGATCGTCTTCGGGCTCGTGCCGGCGTGGCAGGCTTCGCGGGTCGATCTCAACGCTGCGCTCAAATCCGGCAGCCGCACCGGTGGCGGCGGCGAGCGGAAGGGACGGCTGCGCAACGCGCTCGTCGTTGCGGAAGTAGCGCTCGCGCTTGTCCTCCTGATCTCCGCCGGCTTGCTCATCCAAAGCTTTGCCCGCCTCGGCCGCGTCGATACCGGCGTGCACACGGAGCGGCTCCTGACCGCGCGCATCAGCCTGCCCTCCTCGGCTTATCCGAAGAACGAGGACACACTCGCATTTTTCCGACAACTGATGCCGCGCATTCGCGCGTTGCCGGGCGTGGAATCGGCCAGTCTGATCGTGCCGCTGCCGTTGAGCGGGAGCAACATGGTGACCGATTTCGATATTGAAGAACATCCGCTCTCCGAGGGGCAGCGGGCCGCCGCACCAGTCCGGATCATTGCCAATGATTACTTCAAAACCATGGGCATCCAGGTGAAGCAAGGCCGCGTCTTCGCCGACACGGATCGCCTCGATTCCACTCCGGTGACGATCGTGAACGAGCGTTGGGCGAACAAATATTTCCCGGGGCAGAACGTGCTCGGGAAACGCATCCAGCCCGGATTCAGCGCGGACGATAGCGATCCGAAGATGCGCGAAATCGTGGGCGTGGTCGGGAACGTGAAACATCTCTCGCTCAGCAAAGACGAGACGCCCGAGATGTATCTGCCGCACACGCAGATCCCGTTTGGTAACATGAGCCTGGTCGTGCGGACGAAGGTGTCCGATCCGGGCGCGCTCACTTCGGCCATTCGCGCGGCGCTTTCTGCCGCCGATCCGAATCTGCCCCTAACGAGTGTGCGCGTCTTTGAGGAATACATCTCGCGCTCGCTCGCCCGGCCGCGTTTCAACGCCCTGCTCCTTTCCATTTTCGCCGGCACGGCGCTGCTCCTGACCGCGATCGGCATCTACGGCGTGATGGCTTACTCCGTTGCGCAGCGGACGAACGAGATCGGCATTCGTATCGCGCTCGGCGCGGAGCAATCGTCCATCTTCCGGCTCATCGTTGGGCAGGCGATGATGCTGGTGGGTATCAGCGTGGCGCTGGGGCTGGTCGGCGCGTTCGCCGCTACGCGGCTTTTGAATAGCCTGCTCTACGGCGTGGGCGCGGCCGATCCGATCACCTTCAGCATCATCGTCGTTTTAGTTTCCGTGGTCGCGTTCCTGGCCGCCTGGCTCCCGGCGCGCCGCGCCGCGAACGTCGATCCGATCGTCGCTTTACGCGCTGAATGACACACGCCATCCGCACCCCATGATGACCGACCTCCGTTACGCCATTCGCATTCTGCTCAAGGCGCCCGCCTTTACCGGGATCGCGATCTTCGCGCTCGCTCTCGGGATTGGCGCGAACACCGCGATCTTCAGCGTGGTCAACGCTGTCCTGCTGCGGCCGTTGCCGTATCCGGAGCCAGATCGGCTCGTCCTGTTGCGAGAGGTCACAAACGCGTTCCCGAACGGCTCGGTCAGCTACCCGAACTTCCTCGATTGGCGCGAAGGCCAGCGCTCCTTTACCGACCTCACGCTGGCCCGGCGCGAGCTCTATAACTTCTCCTTAATCGGCGGCATGACCGCGCCGGAACGCGTGGGCGGCGGCCGCGTGACGGCGAATTATCTCTCGGTGCTGGAACTGAAGCCGTTGCTCGGTCGTGACCTGATCGAAGCGGATGACGTCCCGGGCGCGGCGCCGGTGGCGTTGATCAGCGAACGGTTGTGGAAATCGAAGTTCGGCTCGTCGCCGAAAGTGCTCGGACAAAAAATCATGCTCGACGGAATCGGGCGCGAGATCGTGGGCGTGACTCCGGACGCCTTGCGCTACCCGCGGCTGGCGGAGATTTGGATTCCGCTGGCGGATGTTCGGAAAGAGGAAGGCGTTCTCTCCCGCGGAAATCATCCGGGGTTCTCGGCGGTGGGTCGATTGAAACCTGGAGTGTCGCTGCCACAGGCCCAGGCTGATTTAAACGCGATCGCGGCCGAACTGGAACGGCGTTATCCGGATTCGAATGCCGGGCGTCGCGTGCAGATGGAATTGTTGCTCGAGTCGGTGGTGGGCGATTATCGCCATAGTTTAAATCTTCTCCTCGGCGCGGTCGTTTGCGTTTTACTCATCGCCTGCGCCAACGTGGCGAACCTGCAGCTCGCGCGGGCCATGGCACGCAGGAAAGAGTTGGCAGTGCGCGCGGCACTGGGCGCGAGTCGAGGACAACTCATGCGCCAAATGCTGACCGAGAGCTTGCTGCTTTCCGTGCTGGGCGGAGTGGCGGGAATATTTCTGGCGATCTGGAGCCTTGACGCAATTCTTGCCCTGAGTCCGTCGCGGGTGACGCGGTTCCAGGAAACACGAATCGATCTGGCGGCACTATTTTTCACCGGGGGGGTGGCGCTGTGCGCGGGAATCCTCGTCGGCCTCTGGCCAGCGTGGCGGGTCTCAAAGAGCGCTGCGCTTTCGATGGTTTTACACGAAGCGGGAACGCGCGGTGGGAGCGGCGGATTGCGCGGGCAACGGGTGCGTTCCGCGTTGGTTATCACGCAGGTCGCGCTCGCGGTCGTGCTGCTGGCAGGCGCGGGGTTGACCCTGAAAAGTTTTTGGCGCGCGCAGGACGAGCCGATTAATTTCAACCCGAGCAATCTGCTCACGGTGAGCATTGCCCTGCCGGAGGCGCGCTACTCGGGAGACGAAAAGCAGATCGCGTATTACCAGCAACTCCTGGCGCGCGTGCAGACGTTGCCCGGTGTGGCCGCGGCAGCGATCGGCTCGAACATTCCCTTCGACGAAACGGAGTGGGACAGCAGCTTTCACCTCACGGGCACGCCGGCCATTCCGCCGGGACAGGAGCCGTCGGCTGAGATCAATGTCGTCTCCCCCGATTACTTCCGCGCCATGGGCATTCCGATCCTCCGCGGCCGGGCGTTTGGGCCGGAGGATGTGGCTGGGAAAGGACGCTCGCGTTCCATCATCATCGACGAAACGCTGGCGCGGAAATATTTCCCGCAGGACGACCCGATCGGGCGTCACCTTGATGATAACCAGACCTTCGATAAAGAGGCGCCGCCGCTCACAATCGTGGGCGTGGTGGCGCGGACGCGGAATGAAGCGCCCGGCGAAGAGAATGTCGAGAGTCTCAAGTTCCATCACATCTACTTCGCGAATTCCCAGTACGGCACGACCGACAACACGCTCGTCGTCCGCGTAAAGAATGGCGATCCGCTCGCGCTCGTCCCGGCGATCAAGCGCGAGGTGCAGGCGCTCGACCCGGATCAACCACTCGGCGCGGTCGCCACCATGGAAGCGAACATCGCGAGCAGTCTGGCGAAGCGGCGGCTGACGATGACGCTGCTTGGATCGTTCGCCGGGCTGGCGCTGCTGTTGGCGAGCGTGGGGCTATACGGCGTGATGGCGTTGAGCGTGACGCAGCGGACGCGCGAGCTGGGCATCCGCATGGCGCTGGGCGCAGCGCGGGCGAGTATCTTCCGCCTGGTCATCGGACAAGGCGTGGTGCTGATCGGGATTGGGCTGGGAGTGGGGTTGCTCGGTGCGGTAGCAGCCGGGCGCGCGCTGGCCAGCGTGCTCTACGGCGTGGGCTCGATCGATCTGATGGCGCTGGTCATCGCACTCGTCTCGCTCACCAGCGTGGCATTGCTGGCTTGCTTCGTCCCCGCGCGGCGGGCTACGCAGGTGGATCCGATGGTCGCGCTCCGCGAGGAGTAGCTACAACAAGTCGGGCGGCGTCGGGTTGTCGGAAATCTCGTCGCTGATGACGAGAAATTTCTTCAGGATGGCGCGGCCGAAATTGGTCGTTAGGGCTACGTCCGCGGCGTCGCGTCCGCGGGCCATGACGATGCGGCCGATGCGTGGCTTATTGTGCCGGGCATCGAAGGTCCACCAACGTCCGCCGAGATAACCTTCGAACCAGCCGCTGAAATCCATCGGCAGCACCAACGGCACGCCGATATCGCCCATGTAGCCGGTGGCGTAGCGCGCGGGGATGTTCATGCAGCGGAAGAAGGCGATCGCGAGATGGCTGAAATCGCGGCAGACGCCTCGCCCGTCGTTGTAGCAATCGAAGGCTGACTTGGTGGAGTCGGCGAAGTGGTAACCGAAAGTGATGTGGTGATGCACCCAATCGAGGATGGCCTGTGCGCGCGTCCAGCCGGGCTCGGTGTTGCCGAAGAGTTGCCAGGCGATGTCGGAGAGTTTGTCGACTTCGCAATAGCGGCTGGTGAGGAGGAATGGCAGCACGTCGTCCGGCAGGTCCTGGACGTTGTGTTGGATGGCGTCTGGACACACAGGATCCCGCTCGCCGCTGTCCTCGATCATGGTCTCGAGCGAGAGACGAAGATTCCCAGCTGGCGCGAAGATGCGGGCGCAGCGGTTGCCGAAGAGATCGGTGAAATCGTGCAGCGGCACGTTTGGCTCGACCTGGATTTTTTCTTCCGCGCGCAAATCTGCCTGACGGTCGGGATGCACATACAGCATCAGGATGAGCGGTGTGGGACCGGGCAGCTCGAATTCGATGTCGAAGCCAATTTTGATGAGCATGATGGGAGAGCGCCGGGCGCGGCGGGTGGCCAACATACATTGAGCGCCCGCGTTGTCATGCCCCTGTAGGCGCGGCCGATTCTAGGCGCCGAAGTCTGCCTGGACAGTGATGGTGTCGGCAGCGGCAGCCAAGCGGACATCACGCAACTTCACCTCGCCCAATGGTAGCGCGAGGAGAGCGAAGCTGCGGCCATCGATTTTTTCCAGGTGAGGCGTGAGGAAGCCGCAGGCCAGCGCGCCGATCGCTCCGTCGCCTTTGCAGCGGAGCCCAGAAATGGTGGCGTTTAGCTGCTCGTCGAGGTCGAGATCGGCCGTGATACGAATGACGGTGGTGAAGAATAATTTGCGGGCCTTGATTTGGATCTCGACGCTCGCGCTGCGCGGGCCGCGTTCCCGCACGTCCAGTTTGACATCTTCAATCGTGACGCCCTGCTTGCCTGCCTCATGGCCGGCGGCGGCGGCGACTGCTTTTTCCAGGTCGGATTTGTCGGCTGTGATCTCGACCTCGCCTGCTTCCGCGCTCCGCACGGTTAGAGTGATTTCGTCCTTATCGTCGCGCGCTTGCTCAAGCCGAACCTCCCGGGCCTGGAGTCGCAATCCGGCAATCGCCGGACCGAGCGAGACCCGCGAACCTGCCACGCGCAACTCCCGCACCTGCAAGGCTGGAGCGCGCTCGCTCGACAAGCTGGGCGGGCGTGGCGGGTTCGGGCGCAGCACGGCATTATCGAGTCGAAGCTGGAGACGTTCGAGCACCGGAAAGGCCACGCTCTCGATCGTGACCGGTTCGGCGCCCGCAATAAAAATGCGCCGCACGCTGTCGTTCATCAGACGAGTCAGCTCGCTCGTGTTCGCAGGGAAAGTTCTGGTGAAAAGCGGAAACATTGGGGCAAGGTCGAACGCCGGGCGTGCGTCGTCCAACGTTTCAAGCCCGAACCCAGCGCAGTCTGCTGCGCGGAAAAATGGTTGCAAAGCGTGGCGAGGTCGCTACCTTCCGCGTTCCTTTTTATGGCGAAAACCTCCTGGATCAACCGCAACGAGCGCAAGCGCGCTACCGTGCAAAAATATGCCGCGCTCCGCGCCGAACTCAAAGCGAAGAAGGACTACGCCGGCCTCTCCGCTCTCCCTCGTAATGCGAGCCCGACCCGGGTGGTGAATCGCTGCGAAGTCAGCGGCCGCCGGCGCGCTTTCATCCGCCGCTTCAAAGTCTCGCGTCTCACCTTTCGCGAGCTGGCTTCCGCCGGGTTAATCCCCGGGGTCACGAAGTCGAGCTGGTAGTAACCGCTTCGGCGGGATGGTTTCGGATGCGAGGGTCGCGTCCGTGCGATGAGTATTCCTTTTTCTGTCTTTGGAAATGGCTGGCCGCTCGCTGTGGGCTTTGCCACGGAGTGGGATTCTGCCGGAGTCATTATTGGCAAACTGGCGGTTATCGCTCTGCTCGTCACGCTCAACGGATTCTTTGTCGCGGCGGAGTTTGCCCTGGTTAAAATCAGAGGCAGTCAGCTCGAAGCCCTGGCCGCGGAAGGCAATCGCCGCGCGGTTACCGGCCAGCATGTCCTCAGTCATCTCGACGCTTATCTCTCCGCCTGTCAGCTTGGGATTACGCTCGCCAGTCTTGGGCTGGGGTGGGTAGGAGAACCCTTCCTCGCCGAGATGTTGCAGCCGGCGTTCGCGCTCGTCGGTATTCAATCGCCCGCGATCGTAACGTCGATCTCGTTCGTCATCGCGTTCTCGCTCATCACATTCCTGCACATCGTGCTGGGCGAGCAGGCGCCGAAGATTCTCGCGATTCGTAAGGCGCTGCCGTCCACGCTTTTTGTCAGCGGGCCGTTGCGTTTCTTCTACGCGATCTTCAGCCCTGCGATTTGGTTTTTGAACGCCTCTTCCAACTGGGTGCTGAAACACATTATGCGCCTGGAGCCGGCCGGCGAGCACGAGCTTTCGCACAGTGAAGAGGAGCTGCGCCTGATCCTCGATGAGAGCGAAAAATCCGATGAGGTCTCGACGCTCGGCCGCGACATTTTAGTCAACGCCCTCGATATGCGCCGCCGCGTCGTGCGCGATATCATGACGCCGCGCGGCGATGTCGTTTCGCTCGATCTCGAGGAGAGCTTC
Organism: uncultured Verrucomicrobiae bacterium; assembly: GCA_963788065.1. GTDB lineage: Bacteria > Verrucomicrobiota > Verrucomicrobiia > Chthoniobacterales > UBA10450 > JACCTI01. The sequence goes on along the minus strand of CAWBFF010000003.1, from coordinate 117,116 downwards.
GAGGAGAACGTGCAGAAGGCGCTCGAATCCCGGCACACCCGCTTCCCGCTTTGTCGCGGCCATCTCGATAACACGATCGGCCTCGTCCACATCAAGGAGCTCGTCCCGATGATGCGCGACCCGCAGCCGGACCTGATGCGCATCCGGCGCGACGTGCAGAACGTACCGGAAATGATGCAGCTGGAGAAGTTGCTCAACATGTTCCTGACCAAGCACGCTCATTTGGCGGTGGTGGTGGACGAATACGGCGGCACCGTCGGAATGGTGACGCTGGAAAATGTGCTGGAGGAATTGGTGGGCGATATCCAGGACGAGTTCGACACTGAGAAGGCGGAGTTCCACGCCATCAACGAAAACGAATTCACGCTCGAGGGCGCGGTTGGTTTGTATGAGCTGCAGGACATGGCCGACCTCACGCTCGAGAGCTCGGATGTGAGCACGATCGGCGGCTATGTGACGCATCTCCTCGGCCATCTGCCGAAGCAGGGCGAGCAGGTAAAAATTGAAGATTATCTGGTCACGATCACCAAGACCGACGGTCGCCGAGTGGAAGAACTTCACTTCCAAAAAGTGAGCGACGCGCCGGTGACGGAGCGCGCTTCGCCATCGGACGCCGCCGCCTAACGACTGATGGATTTGATGATCGAGACGGATGTGGCCTGTCCGCATTGCGGCGAGACATTTCCGCTGTTGGTTGATACCTCGCAGCGCGAGCAATCGTTGGTCGAGGATTGCAGTGTCTGCTGTCGCCCGATCCAGCTGACGATCGAGTCTCGGCCCGGAGAGATTCTCGCGGTGCGCGAAGCCGATTGAGCTTCAGCGAAGGCGTTGCTCGAGTTCGGTCTGCTCTTGTCGGCGGAGCGCGTGCGCCGCGGCAAGCGCCGGCCGATGGCGCACGAGATCGCCGGGCGGCAACGCTTTGGGCTCATGCCCGAGCTTCTCCAGCGCGAGGACGGCGGCACCGCGGAGCGAGCTCTCCATTTCGGAGGAAATGCGGAGATCGTGGCCGATGGCGTCCGCGAGAATTTCCAGCGATCCGCGAGAATGCAACACACCGCCGGAGACGATGACTTCGTGGCAAGGCCCGGGCAGCGCCGCGAGAATTTCCGCGAGCCGGTAGTAGGTGGCGGTCGTGGTGGCGCGGAGAATTTCTTCGGCGCTGGTCGCCGCAGTAAAACCAGCAATCGTGCCGCGCAAACCCTCCGGCCAACTGGGCGCGCGTTCGTTCACCCAGAAGGGCAGGACGGTCAGTCTGTCGGTGGAGGCGGCGCGGCGGTCGAGCGCCTGCTCAGCGCGCGCGGGGGACATGTTCAGTTCCCGCAGGCACCATTGGTGCAGGTTGCCGCCATTGCTGACCGCTCCGCCCAGAACGACGCGCGCCTCATCGACGACGAAGCGGAAAAGACCGAACGGAACGGCGGGCGCAGTCGAGCGGCGCGGCAGAATTTGTCGAACCGCGCCGCTCGTTCCGATAGTGAGGGCAATATGCCCGGCGCGATCGGCGCCTGAGCCGAGATTGCTGGCCGCGCCATCGCCGATCGCCGGGAAAACGGGAACGCCGTGAAGCTCGGTCGGGGTGGCTCGGGCGAAGGTGGTGACGTTGCTGAGCCGGTCAAACTGATCGGGATGGACGCGGACTAAGTCGCAGAGCGCGGCGTCCCATTTTGCGGTGCGCAGATTGTAGAGTCCCGTCCCGCTGGCCATGGAATGACTCGTTAGCGCGGTCCCGAACAGTTCGCGGAAGACCCAGTCGGCCGGCGAAACCCACTGGGCCGTCTTTTTGAAAAGAGTCGGCTGAGTGCGGCGGAGCCAGCGAAGTTTGGCCGGCCAGAACGGTGCGCGCAGCATGCAACCGGTGCGCGTGCGGATGGCGTTTTCAGACGCTTCTTCCCGCAAAGCACGCGCATCCGGCGTGCTTCTCGTATCCGCCCACATAAAGACCGGAGTGAGCGGCCGGCTTTTCGCATCGAGGGCGAGGAGGCTGTGCCAGAAGGCGGAGCCAGCGACGGCGGCGATCGGCTTGTTGCGCCAGACGGCGGAATTGCGTCGCCAGCGCAACGTGTCGGCCAGACAATCGCGCGCGGCACTGGAGTAAAGTTTTCGCCTCCAGCTCGGCGCCTCCATTCGGCGAATATGCGACGTTGTAGCGGCGGCTCGCGGTCGAACGGAGAAGGCGCTCGCCATCCTCGGAAAAGAAGGCAGCGCGGACGGAGGAACTGCCGAGATCGAGCGCGAGGACGAGCGAACTCGAAGACATCGGAGGAATCTCGCTAGCCGGAAGCGTGGATCTTGGCCAGGAGGGCCGGTCGGCGGCGCAGCTGCACGGTCAGGGCTTCAATCGCGCGCAGGGTGGAGGGGCTGATGTGATGCTCCATCCCTTCGACATCGTGATCGATGACGTTTGCCTGGAGGCCGAGCAGTTGCAGGAAATCGGTCAGCAGCTGGTGCCGGCGGGCGATGTTGCGGGCCAGGGTTTCCCCCGCGGTGGTGAGGACGAGCCCGCGATACTTTTCGTATTTGAGCAATCCGTCTGCGTCGAGCCGCTGCACCATATTCGTCACGCTGGCCTGGGAAATCTTCAGACTGGTCGCGATGTCGACCACGCGGGCGTAGCCCTTGGAATTGATCAGCTCCAGGATGCGCTCCAGGTAATCTTCCACCGCGGTGGAGCTACGAAGAGAGGCGGGCTTGGCAGGCACGGGCAAGCTTCAACTAGCGGATGGACCCGGAGACGGTCAAACAAATATTATTTTGCGATTGACACATTAATAGGAAGACGCAAAAAAGTTAGCCATGGCTAAACCTGGAGAGACCGAGCCCCTCCACACCAAGGCGGGTTTCCATTCCCAGCCTGAACTGCCGAGCCTCTCCGAGGTCCATCGCAGCCTGGTCGTGCCGCGGAACGCAGGTTTCTTCCGCAAGCTCTTCGCCTTCGCCGGGCCCGGCTTTCTGGTCGCGGTCGGCTACATGGATCCGGGCAATTGGGCGACCGATCTCGCCGGCGGCTCGAAGTACAATTTCGCGCTCCTCTCCGTCATCATGATCTCGAATCTGATGGCGATCCTGCTCCAGGCGCTCTCGCTCAAGCTCGGGATCGTGACCGGGCGCGATCTGGCTCAGGCCTGTCGCGATCACTACAGCAAGCCGGTTTCGTTCGTGCTCTGGGTGATTTGCGAACTGGCGATCGCGGCCTGCGATCTGGCGGAGATCATCGGTTCGGCCATCGCGCTCAATCTTCTCTTCGGCATCCCGCTCATCGTCGGCGTCTGCCTGACTGCGCTGGATGTGCTGCTGATTTTGTTCCTGCAAAACAAAGGCTTCCGCTACATCGAAGCGCTCGTCATCGGCCTGATCGCGGTGATCGGCGGATGCTTTGCGTGGGAGCTAATCGCTTCGCGCCCCGATCTGCTCGGGATCGCGCAGGGCTTCATCCCGACGACGCAAATCGTGACGGATCCCGGCATGCTCTTCATCGCCATCGGCATCCTCGGCGCAACGGTGATGCCACATAATCTGTATCTGCATTCCTCGGTCGTGCAGACGCGCCGCTACGAGCTGACTGCGCCCGGGCAAGCGCGAGGCGATCAAGTTCGCCACCATCGAATCGACCCTCGCGCTCATGTTCGCGCTCTTCATTAACGCCGCCATCCTGATCGTGTCGGCGGCCACGTTTTATACGCGGGGGAGAAACGACATCGCGGAAATCCAGGACGCTTACCAGTTGCTCACGCCCATGCTCGGGGTGACGGGCGCGAGCACGATCTTCGCCCTCGCGCTTTTGGCCTCCGGGCAAAACTCTACGCTCACCGGCACGCTGGCCGGGCAGATCGTGATGGAGGGATTCCTCAACATCCGCATCCGTCCATGGCTACGCCGGCTGATCACGCGCGGGATCGCCATCATCCCGGCGGTGATCGTGACCGTGATCTACGGCGAGAAAGGCACGACCGATCTCCTGGTTTTGAGCCAGGTGATTCTAAGCATGCAACTCAGTTTCGCCGTCTTCCCGCTCGTCCTCTTCACCAGCGACAAGCTGAAGATGGGCGAGTTCGTCAACGGTCTCACGATCAAAGTCCTCGCGTGGGTCATCGCGATTATCATCGCCGGGCTCAATGTTTGGCTGTTGGTGCAGACTTTTCGTGGTTGGTTCTTCTAGGAGACGCTCCCTATGTACAAGACCATCCTCGTGCCGGTAGAGAACCGGGAGACTGACCGGACGATTCTGGAGCACATCCGGCCGCTGGCTCGGATGACAAAAGGGCGGCTCATCCTGGTGCACGTGGCGGATGGCTGGGTGGCGCGGAATTTTGATCAACTGCAACTCCAGGAAAGCGAGGAGATGAAGCGGGATCGCGATTATCTCGCGAGCGTCGCGAGCGAGCTCTCGGGCGAAGGATTCGAAGTCAGCTCCGTCCTGGCGCTGGGCGATCCCGCGACCGAGATCATCAAGCTAGCGGAGAAGGCGGAAGTGGAGTTGATCGCCATGACGACGCACGGGCATCGCCTGATCGGCGACCTGCTTTATGGCAGCACCGCGGACAAGGTGCGGCACCAGGTGAAGATTCCGGTGCTGCTGTTGAAGGTGCAGGATTAACGGCGGACGCCGCAATCCTTGCAGTCCCGGCGGCGAGGCCTTAGGAACGCGTGCCATGAAGGCGCTCCTGCTCACCAACGAATACCCGCCGCACATTTACGGCGGGGCTGGCGTGCACGTCGATTATCTCTCGCGCGAGTTGGCGAGGACGATGGCAGTGGAGGTGCGTTGTTTTGGCGAACAACGGAGCAGCGCGGGCACCCTGCAGGTGCAGGGTTTTCAGGTCGACCCGGCAAACTTTACTTGTCCGCCACCGTTGCGTTCTGTCTTCGGCGCAGTGCAGCGTTGCACGGATTTCAACACCACGAACATCGATGCCGATCTGGTGCATTGCCATACTTGGTACAGCCACTGGGGCGGGATTCTGGCGAAGCTGAACTACGGCATCCCGCTCGTCATCACCGTCCACTCGCTCGAGCCGTTGCGGCCTTGGAAGCGGGAGCAACTCGCGGGCGGCTACGATTTCACCGTCTGGCTGGAGAAGACGGCGCTGGAAATGGCGGACGCGGTCATCGCCGTTTCGAAAGAAACGCGCGCGGATATCGAGCGGCTCTTCCAGGTGAAAGCGGAGCGGCTGCACGTGATCTACAACGGCATCGATCTCGAGGAATATCGCAAAGTGGAAACGACCGGCGCGCTGGAACGTTTCGGCGTCGATCCTCGCCAGCCGTTCGTCCTCTTTGTCGGACGGATCACGCGGCAAAAGGGAATCATCCACCTTGTCCGCGCGATCGAGCACATGGCGCCGGGGCTGCAGGTGGTGCTCTGTGCGGGTGCGCCCGACACGCCCGAAATCGGACGCGAAATGGAGGAGGCGGTGCAGCGCGCGCAGGAGAAACACGGCAGCGTGACCTGGATTCGCGAGATGTTGAGCAAGCCGGACGTGATCGAATTTTATTCGCACGCCGCGGTCTTCTGCTGTCCATCGATCTACGAACCGTTCGGCATTATCAATCTGGAAGCGATGGCCTGCGAAACTGCCGTGGTGGCGAGCGCGGTCGGCGGGATCAAGGAAGTAGTGGCGGACGGCGAGACGGGCTTCCTCGTTCCGCTGGAGCAGACGGCGGAGAGCCCGTTTGAAGCGAAGGACCCGGAGCGCTTCGCGCGCGATCTGGCGGCGCGGATCAACGAGCTGATGGCTGATCCGGACATGCGCGAGCGCTTTGGTCGCGCTGGGCGCAAGCGGGCTGAGGAGAAGTTTAGCTGGGGCGCGATCGCTCAGGAAACAATCGCCCTTTACGAAAGCCTGACAGACCGTCGAAAGATGGCACGTTAGACTAACGAGAAGGCCTCCAGATGTTTGTCGATCGAATTAAAGTTTACGCGCATGCCGGCAACGGCGGGCGCGGGTGCGTAAGTTTCCGCCGGGAGAAATTTGTCCCGCGCGGCGGACCGGATGGAGGCGATGGCGGCCGCGGCGGTGACATCATTTTGCAGGCCGATGTGCACACGGACAACCTGGCCAATCTTTTCTACGAGCCGATTATCAAGGCCAAGTCCGGCGAGCACGGATTGGGCAAGAAAATGCATGGCCGCGGGGCGCGCTCGAAAACGGTGAAGGTACCGGTGGGGACGGTGGTGTATCGCGCGGAGGCGCCGCGCGTTCGTTCGGAGGACGAGGATGAGAGCGAGACTGTAGTGGAGCCGCCACGCAACGATGATCCGCCGGAACAGATCGCCGATTTGGCCAAGGATGGTGAGCAGTTCGTGCTCTGCGCGGGCGGTAAAGGCGGGAAGGGTAACGTCCATTTTAAGAGCTCGAAGAATCGCGCGCCCGTTCAATACACCGAGGGCGAGGAAGGGGAGGAAGGGCACTTCCTGCTGGAGTTGCGCACGATCGCCGACGCGGCCTTGGTCGGTTATCCGAATGCGGGCAAGTCCACTCTGCTTGGCAAAATCTCCGCGGCGCATCCGAAGGTGGCGGCATATCCGTTCACCACTTTGCGTCCGAGCGTGGGCGTGGTGGAACTGGACGACTATCGGCGCGCGACGATCGCGGATATTCCGGGTTTGATCGAAGGCGCGCATCGCAATGTCGGGCTCGGTCACGATTTCCTGCGCCACATCACACGGTGTCGCTTTCTGTTTTTCGTGGTTGATATCGCCGGCAGCGAAGGGCGCCATCCGGTGGAGGATCTGCAAAGCCTGCGCCGCGAAATCGATCTGTACGACGAGCGGCTGTCGCAACGCCCCTGGTGCATCGTGGCGAACAAAATCGATCTGGCGGGGAGCGAGGAAAACCTGGCAAACTTTCGCCGGCGTTTCCCGCAAATTCAGGTGCTGCCGATTTCCGCGGAGCGGGGTGAGGGTATCGAAGACATCAAAGATCAACTGCGCACCTGGCTGACCAAGGCGGAAGAAGCCGCGGCGCCGTCTGCCCCTGAAGAAGCGGTGACAGGCGCGGGTGTTTCCGGCTAGAAAAGGGTGGCGCGGGATTTTGTATGGGACCACGAACGGTAGCGAGCTATTGCACGACCTTCCTGAAGCCGGAGATGTTGCACATCTATCGGCAGGTCACGGCGCTGCAGAGCTACCGCACGTTTGTCATGACGAAGGCGCGGCAAAACAGCGAGCGCTTCCCGGTGGACGATGTGGAGCTGATTCCGCAGCCGCGCACCAATCCGCTGCGGCACGGCTGGCTGAAGTTTGTGAAGCAACGGCCACCGATCGTCTACCGCGGCGAATACCAGATGTTGTCCTCGCTCCTAGAGCGGCGTGGGGCCGATTTGATGCACATTTACTTCGGGCATACCGGCGTCCACCTGCTCCCTTTCATCGAACGCTGGGACAAGCCGTGCGTGGTTTCCTTTCACGGCGCCGACGTTGCGCAAAAGGCGGATATCCGCGATTACGGCGCGAAGCTGCAGCAACTCTTCCGCGCAGTGCCGCTGGTCTTCGCGCGTTGCAGTTCGCTCGCGAATCGGCTGGTCGAGCTGGGATGCCCGGCGGAGCGCTTACGGATCAATCGAACGGGATTGCCGTTGCAGGAATTTCCTTATCTCCGCCGCGAAGCGCCGCGGAATGGGCGCTGGCGTTTGCTGCAGGCCTGCCGGCTGATCCCGAAGAAAGGTGTCGCGACCACGCTTTGCGCCTTCGCGATTTTTCAAAAGAAATTCCCGCTAGCCGAGCTGAGCATCGCGGGGAAGGGGCCGCTGCAGGGGCACCTGGAGGAGTTGGTCGAAGAGCTGGGTCTTCTCGGGAAAGTGCATTTCCGCGGTTTCCTGTCGCAGGCGGAATTGCACGAACTCTACGCGACCTCGCATTTCTTCATCCATCCGAGCGAGACGCCGCCGGATCAAAACCAGGAAGGCATCCCCAATTCCGTTTTGGAAGCGATGGCGACCGGCCTGCCTGTTCTAGGAACCCGGCACGGAGGAATTCCGGAAGCAGTCGAAGATGGGCGCGGCGGAATTCTGGTGGAAGAGCGCGACTTCGTGGCGCTGGCGGACGCGATGAAGGAGATGGCGCGAACGCCGGATGTGTTCCGCGAATTCGGCCAGCGCGCGAGCGAGCATGTGGTGGCAAATTTCGAGCAAAGCGCGCAGATCCGGCAGCTCGAGCGCTATTACGATGAGGCGGTCGGCGAGTTGGAGGCGGCCACGGAAGAGGCGGCGGCGCCTGCGCCCGCGCCGGCAGTGGAGCGTCTCGGCGCGCCTGCGGCCGCGAAGTCGCTTGGCTGAGCAGCGCGGCGGTCAGAAAAAAAAACTCGCCGCTTGTCAATCGGACAAAAAAGGGTTTTGTAAGCGCGCGGCGCCCCCGTGCGTTGGAATGCGTAGCCTCTGCTATTGCGCCTGCGAGAAGCATCGGGCCGCTGCACGCCACCCTTTTTTATACATGCGGTCTCGCTCTCTCCTCTTCACCCTGATTCTGGTTTGCCTCGCGTTCTTGCGCACGCCGCTCCTCGCGCAGGAAGCTACCTCCGCGCCTGAGCACGCGGCTGTCGCCGAGGCGGCCCATCATGGCGAAGGCGAAGAGCACACCCTTCCGCTCAAGGCGACGCCGCTTTTCCAGTTCGGAAAATTCACGGTCACCAACTCCATGGTGGTGATGTGGGGCGTGGCGATTTTGATCATCTTTTTCGCGCAAATGGCCACGCGGAAAATCAAGCCGATCCCGACCGGGCTGCAGAACTTTTGGGAGTGGCTCGTAGAGAGTCTCTACAATTTCCTGGAGGGCATGATCGGCTCGCAGTTGGTGAAGAAAACCTTCTGGTTTTTCGCCACCATCTTTATCTTCATTTTGTTCCTGAACTGGTTCGGGCTCGTCCCGGGCGTAGGCACGATTGGCTGGGGGCATTACACCGCGAACGGCTCGTTTCAGGTCGATCGCCCGCTGCTCCGCGGAGCCAACGCTGATCTCAACCTCACCTTCGCGATGGCCTGCGTATTCTTCGTTTGCTGGATCATCTGGGCGCTGCAGGCGAACGGCTTCGGTGGCGTGATCATGCATCTCTTCGGGCCGAAAGGGAAAACGTCAGGCATCCTCAAGCTGCTCATGATTGTGATCTTCTTCATCGTCGGCTGGCTCGAGGTCGTTTCCATTCTCTTTCGTCCAGTTTCGCTCAGCTTCCGTTTGTTCGGCAACGTTTACGCGGGCGAGATTATGCTGGAATCGATGAGCCACATCGTGCCCTCGCTTTCCTGGCTGATTCCGATTCCGTTTTACTTCATGGAGCTGCTCGTCGGCGTGGTCCAAGCGCTTGTCTTCATGCTTTTGACCGCGGTCTTCACGCTTTTGATCACGCAGCACGACTCACCGGACGGCGCGCATCACTAACAAAAAATTTCGGCGATCGGACCGTGGTTCCCGCGGAGGTCGCTGAGCCAACAACCAACAGAAATAATATGATACTACCAATCCTCGCAGAAATGACCGGCAGCATTCACATCGGTCTCGCAGCTCTCGGCGCCGCCGTCGGCGTCGGTCTCATTGGCATGGGTGCTTCGTCCGCGGTCGGCCGTAACCCCGGCGCCGCCACCCCGATCCTGGTGCAGGCAATTCTCGCGATTGCCTTTGCGGAAGCGATCGTGTTCTACGCCCTCTTCCTCGCGCCGAAGTAAGCCGCTTTCCGCGTGCTGCTGACTATTCTGAACATGAACCTCTTTCTCGCTCAAGCCGGAGGCCTGACCGATATCGCCCGCTCCACGGGGGAGACCTTTGGTTTCGACCTGAAGATCTTTCTCTCCCAAGTGGTGAGCTTTATCATCGTCGCGCTCCTCCTGCGTCGCTTCGCTTACAAACCCATTCTCGGCGTTCTCGAGGAACGGCGTCAGCGCATCGCGGAAGGGCTCTTGAATGCGGAGAAGATCAAGACCCAGCTCGCGGAAGCGGAAAAACGCTACGCGGAGATCATCGCCAAAGGCAACGCCGCGGCGCAAAAGATGATCGATGAAGCCCGCGACAGCGCGGCCCATGTGGCTGAGCGCAAACAGCAGGAAGCCATCCTGGCCGCGGAACAGATCGTGGCCAAGGCGCGCGAAGCCAGCGCGATTGAGCATGAGAAGACGATGATGGAGTTGAAGCGCGAACTCGGCCGCCTCGTGGTGGACACTACCGCGAAAGTGACCGGCAAAATCCTCGACAGCGACGATCAGCGTCGGCTCCAGGAAGAAGCCACCCGGCAGCTGGCCTCCTAGTTTTAGCGAATGAAGATCAACAAAGAAGCCCGCCAGGTTTCGCGTCAGCTTTTGCGGGCCAGCTTTACTGATGGCCAGCTCGATCGCGGCCGCGTCAACCAGTTGGTGAAGACGTTGATCGACCAGAAGCCGCGCAACTACCTCAAGATTCTCGACGCCTACAAACGCCTCCTCCGCCTCGAAGTCGAAAAGCGGAGCGCAACGATCGAGAGCGCGAGCGAAATGGCACCTGAGGCCGCAGCGCAACTCGTGCAGAATTTGAAGCGCAAATACGGCCTCGATCTCGCGACGCAGTTCATCGTGAACCCTGAGCTGCTCGGCGGCATGCGCATCCGCGTCGGAAGCGACGTTTGGGACAGCAGCGTGCGCAACCGTCTCCAGCGCCTCCAGCAACAACTTTAATTTTTTATGAGCACCATCCTTGAAGATATCGAAACGCAGATCGCGGGCCTGAAAACCTCGACCAGCAAAAGCAACGTCGGCATCGTCCGCGACACCGGTGACGGCGTGGCCCGCATCGAGGGGCTGAGCGACGTGATGTTGAATGAAATGATCGAGTTCTCGAGCGGCGTCTTCGGTCTCGCGCTTAACCTCGAGGAAACAGAAGTGGGCGCGATCATTCTCGGCGACACCACGAAGGTGATGGAAGGCGACGAAGTGAAGACGACTGGCCGGCTCCTGTCGGTGCCAGTCGGCAAAGCACTTCTCGGTCGCGTCGTGAACACGATCGGCGAACCGCTCGATGGCAAGGGTCCGATCAAACCGGAAGCGACTTATCCGCTCGAGAAAATCGCGCCCGGCGTCATCAAGCGAAAGAGCGTCAGCCAGCCAGTGCAGACTGGTATCATGGCCATCGACGCCATGATCCCGATCGGCCGCGGTCAGCGCGAGTTGATCATCGGGGACCGTGCCACGGGCAAATCCGCCGTCGCCATCGATACCATCATCAGCCAGGCGAAACTGAACAAAGCTGGCGAAGAGGGCAACCTGCCGGACTTCCGTCCGCTCTATTGCATCTACGTCGCGATCGGGCAGAAAAATTCCAACGTCGCGCGTGCGCTCGCGGTTCTCGAAGCGAATGGCGCCATGCCGTATACGACCATCGTTTCCGCGCCGGCTTCCGATACCGCCGCCAACCAATATCTGGCGCCGTTTGCCGGCGCCGCGATGGGCGAGTGGTTTATGGATAACGGCATGGATGCGCTCATCGTTTACGACGATCTTTCGAAGCACGCCGTTGCCTATCGGCAGGTCTCGCTCGTCTTAAAACGCCCGTCGGGCCGCGAAGCCTATCCGGGCGATGTCTTCTATTTGCACTCGCGCTTGCTGGAACGTAGCGCGCGCGTGACGGAGGAAGCGGGCGGCGGATCGTTGACGGCACTGCCGATCATCGAAACGCAAGCGGGCGACGTCTCCGCTTACATTCCGACGAACGTCATCTCGATCACCGACGGTCAGATTTATCTGGAGACCGACTTGTTTTATCAAGGCGTGCGTCCGGCTATTTCGGTCGGTCTTTCGGTTAGCCGCGTCGGCTCTGCGGCGCAGATCAAAGCCATCAAACAGGTCGCCGGTAAGATTAAACTCGATCTGGCGCAGTTCCGCGAGTTAGCGGCTTTCGCGCAGTTTGGTTCCGATCTCGACGCAAGCACGAAGGCGAAACTCGATCGCGGTGCGCGCATTGTAGAGTTGTTCAAGCAGACGCAGTTCGGGCCGATTCCAGTCGAGGAACAGGTCGCGGTGCTGTGGGCGATGCAGAACGGTTTCCTCGATTCCGTGCCAGTGGACAAGATCAAGGAATTCCAGTTAAAGCTGCAGGACTACCTGCGCACTCGGAAGGAGAGCATCCTGCACACGATCTTGCAGAAGAAGGCGATCGATAAGGATCTCGAGACCCAACTCGCGAGCGCGTTGGACGAGTTCAAGGCAACCAACCCGGTTTAATTTTCCGTGGCCAATACGCAAGACATCCGGCGCCGGATCAAATCGATCCGCAACACCGCGCAGATCACGAAGGCGATGCAGATGGTGGCGGCCTCGAAGATGCGCAAGGCGCAGCAGCACGCGCTCGCAGGCCGGCCCTACGCGGGGTTGATGAATCGCGTCCTCGTGTCGCTGCAGGCGCGGACGGATTCCAAACTTCATCCCCTGCTTCAGGTGCGCGAGGTGAAGAAAGAGCTCGTGATCGTGCTCAGCACCGACAAGGGTTTGGCGGGCGCGCTGAACACGAATCTCTTCCGCGAAGTGGGCAGCTTCGGCGCGGAGAAGACAGTGTTCGTGGTCGTCGGTCGCAAGGCGCGGCAATTTCTTTCCCGCACGCGCCGCGAGATTCTGGCGGACTTCGAATTGAAAGACGCGCCGTCGTTTCCGGAGACGAAAGCGGTGGCGCAATTCGCGACCGAAAAATTCCTGAGCGGCGAAGTCGATCGCGTCTCGGTGTTGTTCACCCACTTCGTCAACACGATCAATCAGAAGCCGACCATTCGGACGCTTCTTCCCATCTCCAGCTTTGAGGTCGCACAGGCCGAAAGCGCGACCGCGAAAGACGGCGCGAACGATCCGATGAGCGAATATCTCTTCGAGCCCTCACCGGAAGGTGTGCTCGATGTCATGCTGCCGTACTATCTGCAGTATCAAGTTTTCCAGATGATCCTGGACGCGCGCGCCTCCGAGCACAGCGCGCGCATGGTGGCGATGAAGAACGCGACCGATAACGCGAAGCAATTCATCAAGGATCTCACGCTCGAGTACAACAAGATGCGCCAGGCCAGCATCACGACCGAGCTGCTTGAAATCTCGACCGCGCAGATGGCGGTCGGCACCTAATTACATTTATGAATAAAGGAAATATCGTTCAAGTCATCGGACCCGTTGTGGACGTGGAGTTCGCCAGCAACAAAGAGTTGCCCCGCATCTACAACGCGCTCGAACTCGAATATGAGGTCAACGGCACTCCGACCAAACTGACCCTCGAAGTGCAGCAGCATCTCGGGGAGAATTGGGTGCGCTCAATCGCGATGTCTTCCACCGAAGGCTTGAAGCGCGGCATGAGTGTGACTGACATGGGGGGGCCGATCTCGGTGCCGGTGGGCGAGGGGACATTGGGGCGCGTTTTTAACGTGACCGGCGATCCCGTGGACGGCCGCGGACCGGTCTCGTTCACTAAGCGTTACCCGATTCATCGCAAGGCGCCTGAGCTGACCGATCAAGATACGGGCGCTACGATTCTCGAGACGGGCATTAAAGTTATCGATCTCATCTGCCCCTTCACGAAAGGCGGCAAGGTGGGCGCGTTCGGCGGCGCCGGCGTGGGCAAGACGGTTGTCATTCTGGAGCTGATCAACAACATCGCAAAAGGCCATGGCGGCTTCTCCGTTTTCGCCGGGGTAGGCGAGCGCACGCGTGAGGGGAACGATCTCTACACGGAAATGAGCGAGGCCGGCGTCATCGATCAGAAGGATCTCAGCAAATCGAAGGTGGCGCTGGTTTACGGCCAGATGAACGAGCCTCCCGGAGCGCGTCTCCGCGTGGCGCTGTCTGCTTTGGCCATGACGGAATATTTCCGCGACGAGCGCAACCAGGACGTTCTGCTCTTCATCGACAACATCTTTCGTTTCTCCCAAGCCGGCTCGGAAGTATCCGCGCTGCTCGGGCGCACCCCGTCGGCGGTCGGTTATCAGCCGACGCTCGCCGCGGAAATGGGTGATTTGCAGGAGCGGATCACTTCGACCAAAAAAGGTTCCATCACTTCGGTGCAGGCCGTCTATGTGCCGGCGGATGATCTGACTGATCCGGCGCCCGCGAACACGTTCGCGCATTTGGATTCCACCATCGTGTTGGAACGCTCGATCGCTGAGCTCGGCATTTATCCGGCGGTAGATCCGCTGGCTTCCACTTCGAAATCCCTCGCGCCTGAAATCGTGGGCGAAGAGCATTACGCAGTCGCGCGCGGGGTGCAGAAGGTTCTGCAGCGTTATCGCGATCTGCAGGATATCATCGCAATTCTGGGTATGGATGAGCTCAGCCCGGAAGATAAACTCTCCGTGCTGCGTGCGCGCAAAATTCAGCGTTTCCTCAGCCAGCCGTTCGCTGTCGCGGAAGTGTTCACCGGCACGAAGGGCGAATACGTCACGATCCCGGAGACGATCCGCGGCTTTAAAGAAATTCTCGATGGCAAGCATGATGAAGTTCCGGAGTCGAACTTCTACATGAAGGGCGGCATCGACATGATCAAGGAAGGCTAAAATGGCAGCCACCCTCCGCCTCGAAATCGTCACGCCCGAAGCCACGGCCTATTCTGAGGACGTGGAAATGGTGACCCTGACCGGTGCCGAGGGCGAGCTTGGGGTTTACCCGAACCACGTGCCGCTGCTGACCACACTGAAGCCAGGCGAACTGCGCGTGCTCAAAGGCGGCAAGGAAACGTTCCTCGCCGTTGGGGAAGGTTTCGTGGAAGTAAAGGGCGACGCTGTTTCTGTTCTAACGGATCTCGCGCTCGAAGCATCCTCAATCGATGAGGGCGCTGCCGAAGCGGCCGTCGCGCGCGCACAAGCTGCGATGAAGGAGGATCACGGAGCGGAAGAGGTCGCCGCGATTCAGGCGACTTTACAGAAGGCGCTCGCGCAATTGAACGTCAAGCGTCGGCGTCATCACTAAACCCTGCGCCCGGGGCGCGTTTCATTATCTGTGCAAACGCCGGATGCCCTCGGGATTATCGCCGGGAACAACGCCTACCCTCTCCTTCTCGCTAAAGCGGCCCGCCGCGCCGGGGTTAAAAAACTGGTCGCGGCGGCTTTCGTCGGAGAAACGCGTCCAGAGCTGAACGGCCTCGTCGACGAGATCGAATGGCTGCGGGTAGGGCAACTCGGACGGCTGCTACAGTTTTTCCAGAGTTCGGGTGTCACTCACGCCATGATGGCGGGGCAGATCGCGCCGAAAAACTTATTTGATCTGCGGCCGGACTGGAAGGCGCTCCTGCTTCTCGCGCGGGTGAAGCGTCGCAACGCGGAAAGCCTCTTCAGCGCAATTGCGGACGAGTTGGGACGCGTCGGCGTAGAGTTGCTCCCGGCGTATACTTTCCTCGAAAATTTACTCGCAGCGGAAGGCCTCATCGCAGGGCGCGCCCTCAGCCGGAGGGAAGAGGCAGACGTGAGCTATGGCTTGGAAATTGCCCGGGAAGTTAGCCGACTCGATATCGGGCAGACTGTCGTGGTCAAGAACGGCACGGTGCTGGCGGTGGAGGCTTTCGAGGGCACCGACGCCGCGATGAAGCGCGGCGGAGCGCTCGGTCGCAAAGGGGCCATCGTGGTCAAGGTGGCGAAGCCCAACCAGGACATGCGTTTCGACGTTCCAGTGATCGGCGCAGCGACGATCGAGACAGCAGCGGAAGCGCAGGTTCGCGTGATCGCTTTGGAAGCAGGGCGCACGCTCCTGCTTGAGAAATCGGAACTGGTCGCGGCAGCCGTTCGCCACGGCGTTTCCATCGTGGCACGGTAGCCAAAGCCAACTTCGAGTTTGCAAAAGCGGGAGCGGCGTCGAAAATTGGCGGTCTTCGCGGGGTCTTAGCTCAGTTGGTAGAGCGCCTCAATGGCATTGAGGAGGTCAGGGGTTCGATTCCCCTAGGCTCCAGAAATTTCGCGGCTTGAGATGTCGGCTTGCCCCCGCCTGCTCAGTGGCTCAGCTGATATCCTCTGCGGCGAAGGAACTCCGGCACTACCAGTCCCGCTGCCCGTGCGGCACGCGTTTGTGCTTGCGATCGCGTTTAAGAACCAGCCGCCCTCGGCCTACACGGCGTTAGAGGCGTTGGCTCGGTCCTAAAAAAAGTTTTATTCAGGCACGCGAATTGTTATTGACCATGCGTCGCAATTATGACAATTATGGCAAATATCAGCTGACGGACCGAGCGCGGACCTGCTCAGCGACAATTCGAAAACGAAAGAAACTGAAACGATGAAAAATTCCACCGTCAATCGCCAAGAGCTGACCGTTTTGGGCAAGTCGGGCCTCTGTGGGGCAGCTGTGGTTGTCCTTGCAATCGTAGCCGGGACCGCGTCCGCTGCGGCCGAACGGACCCATGCAGTCGCCGCTGCTGCGCACGCCTCCTTCCCAGAGCCTGCCACCTATATCCTGGGGCTCCTCGCTTTCGCCATGATCCTCGTTTTCCACGCCAAGCAAGTGGCCAAAAGAAATTCGTCGGATAGTTAGTATCGTTGTTGTTGTTGTTTGAGGTGAGTTTGTTTTGAAGGCGGGCAGGTTTTTCGGAACCTGCCCGTTTTGCGTACGAGCCCATAGTGAATCGGCGGGTGCTCTGGCATGCAGGGTGCTCAAGGATTCTCGAAATTATGAGGACGAAACACGGCTCGATGAAGCGCCACGGTGCGGTTGCTGCCTTTACTCTGCTGGAAGTAATGGTCGCGGCAGGGGTGCTGGCGATCGGACTGGGCTCTCTCGTTGCGGTCAATTCTCAAGCGACCCGCGTGATGCGGCGCAGCGCGAGTGCTTCTTTTGCCTCGCAGCTCATTCAGGAGCGAATGGAGCAGTTCCGTCGGGCCGCCTGGACAGAGATTACTTCCAACTACCCACCCGACGAAGAGGACACTTCTTCGTCCGGCTATGACGGCGATTCCGAGTACATCGATGATCCGCCTTATCCGACCCAGTTTCCCTATGACCTGGCCGACTTGAGTTCGCTCTCTGCTGGGATGAACGATCTTATGGCGGTGCCCACGGCTTCCGCGCAGCACCTGAAGAACGTGATCGAGACCGTGCGGGTGGAAGCGTACAACGCCGCGAACACTACCTGGACGGGTTTCGACTGGGATGGCTCTACGTATACCCTGGCACCGAATCAATGGGGCGGACGCCCCATCGTTGTCCGGCGCGAGGGCGGAGCGGTCTTCCAGGATTCGCACAATGTCATGCTCGCTTTCGCGACCACCGTCCGGTTGACCTTTAACGTCACCTGGACCGGCTCCGATGGAGTGCAGCGGACGAAAGAAACCATCACGCTCTTCACCGTGGAAGGAGATAAATGATCCTGCGCAAAAAGCATCGTCCGTCTGAACGAGACGGCCTGACCGTGGTGGAAATTATGATCAGCCTGTTGGTGCTGGCCGTGATCATGGCTGCGACCATGACTGGATTTACCGCCATTAGTGGTTCCATGGCGGCAGCCGAAAACTACTCCGTGGGACAGCTTGCGACGGTGGATTTCTTAACCCTCGATTTACGGCGATCGGCGACGGATTTCGCCCCGTTCAAGTCCGGTGAGACGCTGACTTTGCCCATCACCTTCGGCCTTCCGCAATATTACATGACGGATGGGCGCACGCCCTCGCCACCGCAGAAGACTCTCGTTACGTCGAGCAACAAGCGCTCGGACCGGAAAAGGCATCGCGTCATCTCCGCGCGCTATTACTACCACTACGGGGCGCTCAACCAGACTGTCCCGGTACAATATTACCTCCTGAACAACGTGCTCTATCGCAAAGAAGGAAGTCAGGCCGCGCGCGCTGTGGGTTCGGGAATTTCCGCGGTGACGTTTTCTTCCCCGGCGGTGGCCGCGGATGCCACCGCGCAGCAAAAGCTGGATGCGATTGCGGTGGATCCTGTCGTCACGACCACGGTCGCGTTTGCCCCCACGAAATACTCCAAGGCCGCACCGCCCTCGCTCTCAAACAGCACTTTCATGCGGCAGTATTACTACTCCGACTTTTAGAGGAATCGCGAATGAACAATTCAAATTCAAGCGCACGAGCTGCGCGTAAAACTCGTTCTCCGGAATCCGGCGGAGCGTTGATCGCAGTCATGCTGGCGTTGGCCGTGCTCATGATCGTGGCGGGGACGATGCTCTCCATCACTACCAGCAAGCAAGCAGCGCCATTTCAGGCCGCCAGTTGGCAGGAAGCGGGCACAGCCGCAGAGGGCGGCGTGGAACTGGCGCTCAGCGCATTGCGACGTTCCCTCGAAGAAGGGACAACAGCCTGGAGCGGCTGGGATTCGACCGCCACAGGTGGCGGGACCACGCGCTTGAAATATTTAACCGAAGGCAATCTTCTCAGCCACGGCGGAGAAGGTAACACCGACGTCCGGGCCATCGTCGAAGTGACAGTGCCTAAAGGCACCGGCACCGTGAATCCGCCGGAGGGCGGCGCCGACCTGCCCGATTACAAGCTGGCTTACTTGGTGCGTTCCACCGGCCTGGCGAACGTTCCGGGGCCTGCGCGCATCTTCCAATCCAAAGCCGACCAGGCTTTGCGCAAAGTGAACTTCTTCACCGATTTCCGCACCCGTCAGGCGGTCGATACCGGCAAGCCACAGGTGGCGCGCGTCATCGAGGCGGTTTGCGCGCCTGTCTTCCCGTTCTCGGTGGCGCTGCACGCGCGGGAGCAGATTGAGATCAAGTCGGGCGACAGCATGATCGTCGACAGTTACAACGCGACGAAAACGCCGCAGCACACTTATGGCAACTCGAAGACGGATTACCTGCCGTTCTCGCTGGCGAATGCAACCATCGCCACCAACGGCAAGAACAACCAGATCATCCGCCTGGAAAACGTAAGCGTTAAAGGCAACGCCGCGAAGGGTGGCGGCACCGTTGAGATCAGAGCTCCCGCGACCGTCAGTGGAGAAATTATCGATGGCTTCTACCAGGAAATGAAACCGATCCCATATCCTGGCACACGCACTCCGGCCTTCTCGCCCATCGCTGCGAGTCCGACGTTAAACGCGGCCAATCGGCCCGATGGCAAGGCCGGATATCCCAAGACAGTCTCGATCCAAGCCGGAGCTGGAGTGAACAACAAAGGAAAGCCCGCGGTTCTCTATTACAAGCTCGGCAAGATTCATTTGCACGATGGCGAAAAAATCAAGATCGAGAAGGATGGCTCCGATCCGGGCGGCACTGCAGAGATTTGGGTGACGGACGACTTTATCCTGCATAACGGCGGCAAAATCGAAGTCGAAGACGGCGCCAAGGCCATCTTTTACTGCGAGAAGAACGTGACGCTCGAGGAGAAGGACGAGACCAAGCCGGCGATCGACAACAATGCGACAAAGAAGACCGTCGATACCTCGGTCACGCCCAATAAAAATCTCACGGTGCCTGATCCGGAAGCTCTGCAGTTCTATGGGGTCCTGCCGAAAAGTCAGAGGCCGAAAGATCGGGAATTCAAAATCAAAGGCAACTTCATCGGCCTCGTCTACGCCCCGTATCATAAGTTCGGGATCAAGCTGAAGAGTGGCGGGCAGCGCGCGGTTTGGGGAGCGCTTTCCGGGAAGAAATTCAAAATCGAAGGCGGCACACGTTTCCATTACGATGAATCCCTGGCCGAAGCCGGCCGCCCATTCGATTACACGCTGGAGACCTGGCAGGAAGATTGGTTCGACCCTTCAGTGCGGAACTGATCCACGAAATCCCGCTCCGCCAGTCAGCGCGGTTGCGCAGCAGACGCGGGCGCGGATAGGCTGCGAGCGATGGAGTTCAGCAACGCCCCGCGCACCGCGGTCACGGCCGATCGCTTCCTCGCGTCCGAGATCGCCGTCGGAGCCGTGCTGCTCGGCCTGGCAGGCATCTTCGTTCTGCAGCTGCATCTCGATTGGACGCTCAACCCTTCCTATAACTACGGCTGGCTCGTCCCGTTCCTCGCCGCCTACTCGTTCTGGATGCGGTGGTCGCGCCGGCCGACCGCACAACGTCCGTCGCCTCGCACAGCAGCCCTCGCGCTTCTGGCGCTCTGCGCAGCGCTGCTGTTTCCGCTGCGCGTCGTTGCCAAGGCCAATCCTGAT
The DNA here is from genome assembly GCA_963788065.1 of uncultured Verrucomicrobiae bacterium. GTDB lineage: Bacteria > Verrucomicrobiota > Verrucomicrobiia > Chthoniobacterales > UBA10450 > JACCTI01. The sequence goes on along the minus strand of CAWBFF010000003.1, from coordinate 97,100 downwards.
TGGCGGCTCATCAGTTGGGGAGTCGGATTAACCCTGGCCACTGTGGCCCTTTCCCTCTTCTGGCTTACGGGCGGCGCGCGCCGGGCGCGGCACCTGGCCTTTCCCGTTCTCTTCTGTCTCGTCGCGATTCCATGGCCGACGCAATTCGAACAGGCGGTCGTGCATCGCCTCATGCAATTGGTCGCAGCCATCAACGTCAATCTGCTCACCGTCGCCGGCGTAGCGGCGCTGCGGCACGGCAGCGTCATCGAGCTGGCCAACGGCGTCCTCGGCGTGGAAGACGCCTGCTCCGGCATTCGTTCGCTCCAGTCCACTTTCATGCTCTCGCTTTTCCTCGGAGAATTTTATTTGCTCACTCCGCTCAAGCGCGTCGCGCTCGTCCTGCTCGGCGCGCTCCTGGCTTTCGTCTGCAACATCGCGCGCACATTTTTCCTCGCCTGGGTCGCGCACCGCGATGGCATCCCCGCGATCGAACATTGGCACGACACGGCGGGCTGGGTCGTTATCTTCGCCTGTCTGGCCGGGCTCTGGCTCGCTTGTTTGTGGTTGGAAAATTCCGGAACCGAGGCACGTCCGCCTGCGCCAGCAGCGGCCGTTCGGTTTCCGCTCTTGCCGCTCGGTGTGCTTGGCGCCTGGCTCCTCTTCGTCGAGGGCGGGAGCGAACTCTGGTATCGCGCCCGGGAGAAAGATGCGCCACCCGCTCCTGCGTGGACGGTCGCCTGGCCGAAGGGCGATCACTTTGAAGCAATCCCCATCCCGCCAGCCGCGGCGGACCTGCTGCATTACAACGAAGGCCGCGCGGTCTCCTGGCGCGATGCGGAGGGACAACGCTGGAATCTCTTCTTTTTCAAATGGCTCCCCGGACGAACCGCGGCGTTGTCGGTAAAAATCCACCGCCCGGAGATCTGCCTCCCTGCCAGCGGATTCACCGCGGTCGGCGCTGCGCGTTCGAAATTGCTCGAGGTCAACGGCGTTTCCCTTCCCACGCGCGCGTATCGTTTCCGCGACGGCACCACGCCGCTGCACGTTTACTATTGCTATTGGGACGGCACCGTCTTTCGCGATACGGCAGAAATGATCGAGGAAGATTGGACTTTGCGCGGTCGCTTAAAGCGCGTCTGGACCGGGCGGCGCGACCGCGGGGCGCAGACTCTCGAGGTGGCCGTTTGGGGCGAGCAGGAGGACGCTGCCGCGGATGAAGCGCTGCGGCGGCAACTGTCGGAGTTCATTCAGAAAACCGGCTAACGAGGGCACCTAACGTTCGGTGCTCGCCGGCCAGACCACTTCGCCGCTGATCACTGTCATGACGCAGCGCGTCGTGAGAATTTCCGGCGCGGGAATTTTCATGATGTCGGCCGAGAGCACGGTGAGATCGGCTAATTTGCCGACTGCGATGCTGCCTTTCACCTTCTCTTCGAACGCGGCGAAGGCTGGCCAAATGGTAAACATCTTCAGCGCCTGCTCACGCGTGACGGCCTGCTCCGGATGCCAGCCCTCTTTGCTCACGCCGTCCAAGCTCTTCCGCGTCACCGCCGCATAGAACTCGATCATCGGCTCGCCGCGCTCCACCGGCGCATCGGACCCGCCGGGGATGATTGCGCCGCTCTTGAGGAGACTTTGCCACGCATAGGCGCCGGCCAGCCGCTCCTGGCCGAGGCGACTCGGCGCGAAGAACAAATCGCTGATCGCGTGCGACGGCTGCATGGACGGGATGACACCGAGTTTGGCGAAGCGCGGGATGTCAGCCGGGCTGAGAATCTGCGCGTGCTCGATCCGCCAGCGCGGCTCGGCGACCTTGCGCTCGTTAGGCGGCACGGCCTTCAGCGCGGCTTGGTAGAGATCGAGGATGATCCGGTTCGCCCGATCGCCGATCGCGTGGGTTTCGATTTGGATGCCGCTCCGCAGGGCGCGTTCGAAAAGCGGCCGCAGCTCCTCCTCTTTGTTTTTCAAAAAGCCGGACGTCTCGGCGTCGGCGTACTTCTCGAGCAACGCAGCACCGCGCGAACCGAGCGCACCATCGGCGTAGCACTTGATGGTGCGTTGGGTGAAGCGCTCGCCAATCGTTGCGCCTTGCTCCAATAGTCGCTCAGCGGGTTCGCCTGGGCCGGAGACGGCGTTGTAGATGCGAAGTTTCGCTTTGCCGGACGCGGTCAATTTTTGCATCAATGCCGATTCCGCAATCGAGCTCCCAGCGTTTTGGATTTGGCACCAGCCGAGGGAGAGGCTCCGCTGCACGCCGCGGAGGAAGCGCCGTCTCCACTTCATCCGCGGTGGGCGACGGGATATTTTTGGCGACCAGGTTCATCGCGTTATCGATCAGCATCCCGGTCGGCGCGCCGCCCGCTTTCAAGATCTCGCCGCCGAAGGGCGCGGCGGTCTCGCTCGTGATGCCGGCCGCGCGCAGCGCCGCGCTGTTCGCGATCGCCGCATGACCATCGGCGCGGGTCAGGAAGACAGGATTCTCGGGTGCGATTTCGTCCAGCTCCCGCGCGGATGGGAATTCAGGAGGACTCCAGAAGGTCTCAATCCAACCGCGTCCGGTGACCCATTTGCCGGGCGTCGTTTGCGCGACGCGCTCTTTCACCTTCGCGAGAAAATCCGCGCGCGTCTTCGTGCCTTCGAGGTTCAAAGTCAGCTCGCGCTCGCCGATGCCGAAGATGTGGCAGTGCGCATCAGTCAGCCCAGGCAAAACGGTGTGGCCCTCGAGATCGATCACGCGGACGTCGGCGCCTGCCTGCTTCCGCGCTTCTGCGGACGAACCGACAAAAGTGATGCGGCCATCCTTCGCCACTACCGCTTCCGCGTGCGGCTGCGTCTCATTGCCGGTGTAGATGTTGCCGTTAACGAAGACGACAGTGTCCGCGGAAACGTGGGCGAGCAGGCCGAAGAGGATGGCGAAGCAAAGGAGCGCTTTCATGCGACGTGGCTACTCTCCGCGCGCGGGCATGTTGGCCGCCTTCCATTCCATCGCCATGCGGATGCGCGCCCGGCCGCTCGGGTGATCGAAGAAGATGAATTCTTCGAGCGGCGTCGGGTCGAGCTTCCGGTAGGTGCCGAGCTTAAGCGAGACCATGGCCATCCCGGTCGGCTCGCGCGAGGTGTTGATGCCGAAGGCGTCCGCCTCCACTTCGGCCACGCGCGTCATGGTGTTGGTGACCGGAGTCATGAGGAATCCGATCGCGCCGAAAATGAGGGCGAGCAGCGGCCAACCAGCCGGGTCCGCAATCCCGCGCACGCGCCAGCGATTCGCCCCAGCGCCGGTGTGCAGCCTCGAAGCCCCATTTCGCGAGCGCGAACGCGACCAGCGCGAGGAGCGAGAGGTTCACGAGGAATTTCGAGATGTGATTGAGCACGTAATGCCCCATCTCGTGCGACATGACGTAGCGGATTTCAGGCAGCGTGCATTGCTTGAGCAGATTGTCGTTCAGCGCGATCCGCGTCGTCCCGAGGAAACCGGCCACGTTGGCGCTGACGCGATTGGATTGGCGCGAAGCATCCACTTCGAACACTTGCTTGACCGGAATCTGGTTGGCCCGGGCCATGACCAGGATCGGCTGACTGATCGCCGGATCGGCGAGCGGCTTGTACTTGTTGAAGAGCGGCTCGATGTAGATCGGTGCCAGCAACAGGCCCAGCATCAAAAAAAGAATGATGACTCCCGTGCCCCAAATCCACCAAGTCTGCGGCGCGCGGCGAAAGACGGCGTAGAGGACGATGAGCAGAATGGTGAAAGCGATTAGGCCCACGCCCAGTCCGGTTAGTTGTTCGGCGAACCACGCGCCAAATGTCTGCGTCGCGAGCCCGTAAGCGTGCTCGCGAAAAAATCGCTCATACACCACCAGCGGAAATCCGAGCGCGCTCGTTAGCAGCAGATAGACGACGGCGTAGAGGCCGACCTGGAGGGATTTGAAGCGCGTGGTGCGTTCCGCAAAATCGCGGAGTCGCGCGGAGAGGCCGCTGCTCAAGAGGAAGATCGAGATCGCGCTCCCGAGGAGAAAATTCCAGAGGATCAACCAGTAGCCGCCCTCGAAATACGCGTCGGATTTCGCGCGCTTGTCGGCCGGGACGGTATCGAGCCAGGCGCGGGTGGCGGTGGCGGGATCGGCTCCGGGCGCGATGCTCGGCGTCGGCGCGGCGGAAGCAGCGGGGGATACCTCTTGCGCCTGCGTTATCGGGACAACGGCTACGAGCAAAAACAGCAGGACGATCGAGCGCAGGAAGCGTTTCATGGCGCGAAGCGTAGGGAACGCCCGCGCGTTTGGAAAGCCCCGCCCGCGGCTACGCCACCAGCGCACCGCCGCAGCTCGAGCCCGCGCCCGCGGTGCAGCCAAAGCAATGATCGCCGGTCGCGATCTCACGATGCTCGACCATCTCGGGGTCGACATCCCACAGATGCAGCCCGCGCTCGCCCTCGCGCCATTGCATCTTCAGCATCTGATTGAAGTCGCAGTCGAAGACTTCGCCGCGCCAGCTCACGTTGATCGTGTTGCGGCACATCAGATCGGAAACGGTCGCCGGATTGAAGGCGTCGTTCAGCAGCAGCATGTAATCGGCGAGCTTGTTGTTGTTCTTCAAATAGGAGGCAAAGCGCGCGATCGGCAGATTCGTGATCGTGAAGAGCTTGTTGAAGACGATACCGAAATGCTCGCGCAACTCGCGTTTGTAGTCCGCTTCCAGTTCCGCCTGCGGCCCGGGCAGAAAAGCGCCGTTCGGATTGAACACCAGATGCAGCGGGAGCGCCGGATCAGTCCCGTAGCCTAACGAGTTCAAAAGCTGAAGCCCTTTGATGCTGCCGTCGAACACTCCGTCCCCGCGCTGCGCGTTCACGTTCTCCGGCGAATAGCAGGGCATGGAGGCGATGATCTCGATCTCGTGCTGGGCCAGGAACGAGCCGTAATCTTCGAACCCCGGTTCGAGCAGAATGGTCAGGTTGCAGCGATCGATGATGTGCCGCGGCGGCGTGAGCGTCTTCAGGCGGTGCACGAAATATTTGAAATCGGGAATCATTTCCGGCGCGCCGCCGGTCAGGTCCACGGTCGGGATGTCGGTCGCAGCCAGCCAATCGAGGATGCGATCGATCGTCTCGCGCGTCATGATTTCCTTCCGCTTCGGCCCCGCGTTCACGTGGCAATGCACGCAGGTGAGATTGCAGAGCTTGCCCACGTTGACCTGCAGGATTTCCGTCTCGCGCGTGGCGCAGGGGCAGCGCGTGTTCGGCCAGTTTGCGCGCGAAGGAGTTGTCGAGAGTGAGGTTCATAGAAGCCGGAAAATCGCGTAGGCGCCGGCCGCGAGCAGCGCGGCGCAGGGCAGGGTGACAATCCACGAGAGCGCGATGTTCGCCATGACGCGCGGATGGGCCTGGCCTGTCGCGACGCCGATGCCGAAAAGTGCGCCGACCGAAACGTGGGTGGTGGAAACGGGAAGACCGTAGATGCTGGCGAGGATGACGAGAAGGCCGGTGCCGAGATTGGCGGCGAAGCCCTGGCCGTGATTCATCGACGTGATCTTATGGCTCATCGTTTCCGCGATGCGGCGCGAGCTGAGCAATCCGCCGAGCGCCATCGTGAGCGCGACCGCGCCGAAGCCCCAGCGGATGTCGAGCGCGCCGAGCAAAAGGAGCAAGGCCACGACCTTCGGCGTGTCGTTTAAGCCGCGCGCGAAACTGACTACGCCCGCGCTGAAGAAATGCGCGCCATCCATCAACTGCTGGCTGCTCAATCCGAGAAACGCGCCCGCATAGCGTTCCTGGCAATTTTCCAACTCGTCCACACTGAGCGTGAGGCTGGCGGGCGCGGCGCGCAGGGCGATGATCGAAGCGGGCTGCGGCTGTGCGATGATCCGCTCCTCGCAGCCGATGCAGACGCACCATTCCTTGCCCACCCCGAGGCTGACGCGCGCGGCGTGGAGGAGGAAGTAGAGCGCCGCGCCGAGCGCAATCGCCAGCACCGGGCTGAGGAGCAGTGGCAGGACAAAGCCTTTGCCTAACGAGGCGAAATTGACCTGCCCGCCCACCGCCATCAATCCGCTTCCGATGATGGCGCCGGTGAGCGCGTGCGTGGTGGAAATCGGAAAACCGAGACGCGTGGCCAGGAGCACGGTGAGCGCGGCGCCGAGCGCGACCGCGAGCAGGAACTGCGGCGACGCGACGAGCGCATCGGGGACGAGGCCTTTGCCGGAGAATTTCTTTAAGAGCGCCTGTGCGAGAAATATGGATGTGATCGAACCGGCGAAGGTCGTGATCGTGGCCCACGTGATCGCGGTGCGATAACTGGCGGCCTTGGCGCCGAAGAGCGAGGCGACGCCTTTAAAGTTGTCGTTCGCGCCGTTGGAGTAGGCGAGGAAACAGGTGGCGAGGAAAAGGGCGAGGGGAATCATGCGCGGTAGCCGGTGCGGAAGAAAACGCGGTAGGTGGCGCCGCCGAGCAGCCCGCCCACGATCGGGTGCGATGACATAGACGGTAAGCCAACCGCTGCCGTTGGTGGTGAAGGGCACGCCGCCCCACCCGGCCATGGTCGAGAAGAGGCGCGGCGCCAAGTCGCGGGCCGGATTTAAGCACGCCATGGTCAGCGGTCCGAGGATCGAGATGAGCACGGTGACGGTGAGGCCAATGGTGGCGGCAGTGAGCAGCTGCGGACGGGTTTGATTGCGATCATCCGTCACGCAGAAAATGACGAGCAAGAGAATGGCTGTGCCCACCACTTCCGCGCCGAAGGCTGCGCCGGTCGTCATCGTATTGCGCGCCGCGAGCGTGAGCGCTTTGCCGCCGGGATTGGGATAAAACTCGCCGAAGACCATCGCAGTAGCTTCGCTCCCGGGCTGTCCGCGAACGATGCCGTGCTTCGCTTCGTAGGCAGCGATCGGTCCGCTGAAGATCGAGTAGAGAAGCGCAGCCGCTGCAAACGCGCCCAGCATTTGGATCGCGATGTACGGCATCACCAGCCTGGCGGGAAAACGCGACCACGCGGCCGCCGCAATCGTGACCGCGGGATTCAAGTGCGCGCTGCTCAATGATCCTGTGAGATAGATCGCGGTCGCGACGCCCAAGCCCCACACGATCGCCACCTGAAAGACGCCCACCTGCGCGCCGGTCGTGACCGCGGCGCACACCGTACCGCATCCGAAAAAGACGAGTAGGAACGTGCCGAAGAATTCGCCGATGACCCATTTCGGAATCGGCGTACTCGCGACCTCGATCTCCGCCGTAGCATGCGGCGGCGGCTCGGGTCGCGTCGCGCGCATTGGTTCGCGCAACGCCATTTCGCTCGGGTCCCGGACGGACATTTAGCAGCAGCTCCCGCCATCGCAGCAATTGCTGGCCGCGGTCGTGATCTTGTAATCCTGACCTTTCGTTTCCTTCGCGTGACGGATGGAAGTGCGCGAGCAATCGAACGGCTGCGCTTCCGCGAGCGGGATCTCCGTCAGCGGATCGATGAACTCGAAGAAATTCTGATACGGCGCTTTGCGGTAGAGATTGTAGGTCTTGTCGCAAACCGCGTAGCGGCCGCCGCGCTCCATCCGGTGCCCATCGTCGTCCAGCACTTCCTTGAACGGCCCGCGATAGATGACCGCCTGGTTCCGTTCCACGCACGGACCTTGTTTGCCTTTGAAGGCTTCGACGGTGACGGAGCGGAATTCGATGCCCTCCACCGTTTGCCATGGCTCGCGGTCGCGTTTCAAAATTTGAATGCCGTAGAATCCAGCATCGCTGAACGCCTTCAGAAATCCTTCTTCCGTCAGCGCACCTGAGATGCAGCCGCTCCACAGTTCCGGATCGTTCTGCAAACGTTCCGGCACGTCTTCGTCGCTCACGATATCGGAAATGACGGCGCGTCCGCCGATTCTCAGCACGCGGAAGATTTCCTCGAAGAGTTGTCGCTTCGCTTTCGCTTCCACGAGGTTTAGGACGCAATTGGAAACGACCACGTCCACGGAGTCGCTCGCGACCAGCGGATGCTTGAAGCGCAACTCCTGCGCGATTTCATCCGCGCGCAGGAACGACGCCGCGTCAGTGATCGGACGCGCTTTCAGTTCCTGATCCAGCTTCTCCAAATCGAGGGCTAAATCCTGGATGCGGCCTTTGCGAAACTCGACGTTGCCATAGCCGATGCGCTCCGCGACGATCGGCGCGTTCGTTCGGGCGACGTCCAGCATTTCGTCCGTCATATCCACGCCGATGACTTTGCCCGTTCGGCCCACGACCTGCGCGGCGATGAAACAAATCTTTCCCGTGCCGCTCCCGAGATCGAGCACCGTCTCGCCTTCGCGGAGATATTGGCTGGGATCGCCGCAACCGTAGTCGCGCTCGATCACCTCCTGCGGGATGACCTTGAGGTATTCGGGATTGTAATCGACGGGGCAACAAAGCTTCGCCTCCTGGGCTTGCGCGCCAGCGGCGTAGCGTTCTCTCACTGCGGATTCTGCGTTTAAGGTGCTCATAATTTTGATGGGTAAAATGGTGGAAGGAATTTGGCGCCGCGCGGCGGCGTCATGCGTTTTTGGTTGAAGTTGATTTGCTCCGCTGTGCGCGGGAGCGAATCAAGCGAGCGCCAGCGCGGGCGGCGGGATTTGTCCATGCAGGCGGATGAATCGCGCCGCGGCATGGAGGAACGGCGTGGGGCCGAAAAAGAAATCACTGGCGCGCTGAAGCAAAGAGGCCACGAGCCGGGCGATGCGATCGTTCGCACGCGCGGCCAGGCGCAGGTCGGCCCAGGTATCGATGTCGTGTTTGATCGGCAACAGCGTCACTGCCGAAGCGCCGGCGCGTGCTGTCAGTTCTGCGCAATCGGTGTTCCGCTTCCAGCGAATGCCGCGGAGCAACGCGCGATCGGCGGCGCGCAACGCGATGAGATAACAACCTCCACGATGATCCGGGCCGAGGACGAGCCGTTTGCCACGGAGCTGGGCGAAGGCGCGCGCAATGTCGTTTGCTGCCAGCTCCGGACAGTCGCGCCCCACCGCGACAATCTCCGCGTAACCGAGCGCGCCCAGAGTTTCGATCGCATGCTCGAAGCGCTCCGCGAAATTGCGGCCGCGTTGGAGATGAAGGCGGTGATTCGTCCGCGCGGGCGCGGGCCGCGAGCTGAAAATGTGCACGTCCGCGGCGGCGTTCAGCGCTGGGAGCGCAAGGAGGGGAAGGGCGGCCGCAGGCAGACGGCGCCGGGCCAGATCGAGCGAGGCATCTTCGGCGAAGATGAGCAGGGCGCGGCGGGACATCGAGGTGGGAAGCATTTTTCGGTGTCTTATTCCCAGTGTTTTACAGCGTGAGGCGCCGCATCGTTCTTCGCCGCTGATAAGAAATTGGATGCGTGAAAGCAAGCCATTTTCCGGCGGGCGGACTTGGCAGCGCAACCGATCCGCAGCTACGATGCGAAGATAATGATTATGAGGCCGACTCTCGTTTTGCCGTTTCTGCTCTTCGCGGCGCACTCCGCTCTCGCGGTCCAGCTGCAGGAAGTGGCCAGCTTCCCCGATCAACAAGTCACCGGGGTGGCTGTCTCGAAGAAGGGTCGCGTCTTCGTTAATTTTCCCGCGTGGTCGGATGAGCATGGCCTCTCGGTAGCAGAGATCGTGGATGGCAAACCGGTGCCGTATCCGAATGAGATTTGGAATTCGCCCGGCCCGGCGGCGACACATTTCGTCTGCGTGCAGAGCGTCTATGTCGACGCGGAGGACTCGCTATGGGTGCTCGATCCGGCATCGCCCAAGATGCAAGGCGTAGTCCCGGACGGGCCGAAGCTGGTGCAGATCAATCTCGAGACAAACAAATTCGTGCGCATCATTCCGCTGAACGAAGCGACGCAGGAAAAGAGCTACCTGAACGACGTGCGGATCGACCCGAAAGGCAGGACGGCGTTCATCACGGACTCGGGCGTGGGTGCGCTCGTGGTGGTGGATTTGCGCAGCGGCGCCGCGCGACGCGTCCTGGAGGGGCACGCTTCCACGCAGCCCGAGCCGGACTTCAAACTGAAAGTGCAGGGCAAAGAACTGCTCGCGGAAAACAAACAACCGCCGCGGATCGCCGCCGATGGCATCGCGCTCGATGCGAAGGGCGGGTTCCTTTATTACCACGCGCTGACCGGGCACACGCTCTACCGGATCAAGATCGAATATCTGGAAGACGGGGCGCTCTCCGCCGAAGCGCTCGCGGCAAAAGTGGAAAAGCTCGGCGAAACACCGGCGCCCGACGGCATGTTAGCGGCGGAGAACGGGAGCGTTTATCTGACGGCGATCGAGCAGAGCGCGATCGTGCGCTGGAACCCGCGCTCGAAGCAGCTTGAGCCCGTGATCAAAGACGAAAAGTTGAGCTGGCCCGATACGCTGAGTTGGGGGCCGGATGGTTCGCTTTACGTGACTACGTCGCAGATTCAGCACATGCCGCGCTTCAACAACGGCAAGAGCACGCGGACCGAGCCGTATCGACTCTTCCGCATCTCCGGACTCAATCCGGAGACCGCGAGCGAGTAGCGCTGCGAGCTTGCGCTAAACCCCGCGGCGGTTAGCCTCGCAGCAAGTCCATCATGAATACGCCTCAGGAAAAACCGCGCACGCCAGCACCGTCCACCACCTCTCCAGAAGCGATCGTCGGCATCGGCGTTACGATCGCGTCGCTCGGCGTTTTGTTTCTCCTGCTCGGTTGGGCGCAGTCTATGCGGCAGGTGCACGATGCGGCCTGGATTTTGATCGCGATTGGCGGCGTTGCGTTCGTCGTCGGCGTTATCACGGCCTTCTTCGGCCGCGCTCAGCGCAGTTGATTAGCTGCGCTCAGCTCTCGATCGGGTGGTTATTTTGCTGGCCCGCTCTGGCAATGGCGCGCACGAGAACAGCGGGATCGACCGGCTTGGTCAGATAACTTGCGAAGCCGGAGTCCAGCGCGCGTTCCCGATCTTGCGCGCCCGCGTAAGCGGTCAACGCGATGACGGGATAAGCCTGGCCGACGCGACCGGGCAGAGCGCGCAATTTTTCCATAAAGGAATAGCCGTCCACATCTGGCATGGCGATGTCGCTAATGATGACGTCGGGCGTGAGGCGCTCGATTAATTCCAGCGCATCCGAAACGGAGTGCGCCACCGTGACGGAGGCGCCGCACTTCGTGAGTGTGAGCGCCACGAGATCGCGCACGCTCACTTCGTCATCCACCACCATGACGTGGTAACCGCGCAAACTCTGCGCTGGGAAAATTTCGTCCGGCGCGCTCGCGGGCTCTGGGGATTTCGGCTCGGGATGGACCAGAGCCACGATGGGCAATAGGACCGTGAAGCGGCTGCCCTGGCCTTCGCCGCCGCTCTCCACCTCGATGCGCCCGCCGTGCAGCATGACCAATTGATGCGCAATCGTCAGGCCCAAACCCAACCCGCCATGGTGACGCGTGGAACTGCTGTCGCCCTGGCGGAAGCGTTCGAAGATGTGGGGCAGGAGTTCGGCACGAATGCCTTTGCCGGTATCGGTAACTTCGATCGACGCCAGCCCGCGAGCTCGCGCCACCCGCAGGCAAACGCTGCCGCCGCGCGGAGTGAATTTGACCGCGTTGGTGAGGAGGTTGAGGACGACCTGCTGGAGGCGCATCTGGTCGGCATCGACCAGCAAATCTTCCGCGTCGAGCACACTGGTTAGGCTGAGCGCTTTGCGTTCAGCTGAAGGCCGAACTGCTTCGATCGCGCCACGCACCACGTCGTTCAAATTCAACGTAGCCCGGTCGAGCGAGAGTTTGTGATTTACGATGCGCGTGATGTCGAGCACGTCCTCGATCAAGCGCGCCTGCGCCTCCGCGTTGCGCATGATGGAGTTGACCGCCTCCACGCGCTCCTCCTCGGTCAGCAGATTCTCCTGCATCAGCCGCGTCCAGCCGAAAACCGCGTTCAGCGGCGTACGCAGCTCGTGCGAGATCATGCCGAGGAATTCATCCTTCCGCCGGCTCTCATCCTTCATCTCATCGTGCAGACCGAGAAGGTCTTCCTGGGCGAGCTTTTGCTCGTGGATGTCGGTGCAAGTGCCGAACCAGTTCACGATCTCACCCGCCGCGTTGCGATAAGGGAGAGAGCGGCCGAGAAACCAACGGTATTCGCCATCGGAAGCGCGCCGGAGGCGGAACTCGATTTCGTAGGGATGACCGCGGCGAAGGGCTTCGCTCCAGGCGGCATTGGCCCTCTCCAAATCGTCCGGGTGAAAGAGATGATTCCAACCCTCGCCGCCGCTGGAACTCTCCGCGGTCAGCCCGGTAAACTCATACCAGGTGCGGTTGTAATATTCGTGCGTCCCATCGGGCCGCGTCACCCAGATGATGTGCGGAATGTTATCCGCCAACTGGCGGAGGATTTCCAGCTCGCGCGGGAAACGTTCACCGGAATTGCTTGGTTCAGTCATCGATGGACCGGCTGCAAAAAGGGGCGCCGATCGACGTTATTCAGAGCAAGAATTGTTCTCCCAGATTCGGTCTTTGGGGTCTGCCTCCGGACCTAGTCCGAGGAGCCGCTTTCCCCCTTGTCGTCCTCGCCGGCGCCGATATTTACCTTGATCTGCACCAATCGCCATTTGGGCTCTTCGTAAAGGTAACCCAATTTAAAATGCAGCTGCTGAGGGCGCGTCGGATAAAAGCCTTCCATCTCCAGGATGCCCTCGCCGTTGATCGCGGGCGGCTTGCTGAAGGTCGGCGTGACGTTCGCGATCAAGCCGAAGTCGGCCTCCTTGTCGATGAGAGACTGGAAATTATCCCGCAGCTTCTCCGCGGTCGTTTGGGCCTGCCAGGCGGCGGCGATCTGTTGATAGAAATCGGCGAAGTCGTTCGTTGTGACGGCCTGATTGAGGGCAATGAGAGAATCGAGCGCGAGCGCCCGTGCTTCTTTCTCCGACGGCAGCTTTGCGGCGCCCGCGGGTGCCACGTTGAGTTTGATCCCGATTAGTTTCCACGCGTCGCTTTCCGAAACATACTTGAGTCGGAACTGCACCTCACTGGGCTTAGCCGGGTAATGCCCCTCCAAAGTGAGAACCCCATCGCTGTCGATCTTAGCCGGCGCCGAGAAAACCGGGTCCAGCTTGGCGACGCCCGAGACGTCGATCTCTTTATCGATGAAGGATTGGAAGGCTTCCTTTAATTTTGCCGGCGTGGTCTGGTCCTGCCAAAGCTTCGCCACGCTCGCATGGAAGGCGGTGAAATCTTTCGCCTGCACGGCGGCGTTGAAAGCGAGGATGGAGGTCCGCGCCATCGTCTGTTGTTCCTTTCCGGTGGGGACGGTAGGCGTCGCGGCTTGGACCAGGACGGATAAGGTTAGGAAGGCCGGAAGTAGCAATTTTTGCATGTGGCCGCATCGTGGAAATTTCCGCGTCGCGCGTCAACCGCCATTCTTTCCCTGAAAGTTATTCCTGCAATCCGAGCACCGGAAGCAGGTCCCGCAGGGACTGGCGCGGGCGTTCCAGCTGGAAAACCCTGAGCCCCGCGGCCGTCGCTCCCTGCCAATCGCGCACCGGATCGTCGCCCACGTGCAGCGCGTTCGCGGCGAGCGCTCCGGTTAATTCGAGCGCGCGTTGGAAGATGAGGGGATCAGGCTTATCCGCGCCCACTTCGCTCGAGACGACGACGGCGCGGAAGAACTTCGAGAGGCCGAAGTGTTCAAGGATGACGCGCAGCCGACCATCGAAATTGGAGATGACGGCGAGGGGGTATCGCTCCCGCAGTTGCGCGAGCACGTCCTCCGTCTCCGGATACAATTCCCACACGCCCGCTTCTGCGAAATGCGCGTAGGCCGCCTCGAAAAAGGTGTCGCGATCCAGCGGCTGCGTTTGCGGAGCCACCTCGTCGAGGACGCGGTCGACGAGCGCACGCCACCATCCCTTGTCGTCGTCCGGGCGCGGGCCCTGCGATACACGTCGGACCGGCATGGTTTTCCAGGTCTGAGCGAAAGCATGGTCTAACGACTCGGCGGCGAGCGTTAATCCCATCCGCTGCCCGACCAGCGCGTAGTGATAACCGACGCCCCGCGGGAGATGGAAGAGCGTGCCGACAGCGTCGAAGAAAATGACTTTGGGCGTTGGCTCCACGGTGGGCATGTGGTTATCGATTACGAGAGTGGCGGAGAAGTGGCAAGCGGGTTGGACAAGGGGGAGCGCGGCGGCTAATAAAGGGCGCGATGCTCCCCGTCGAACACAACGATCCGATCAATGAGAAAATCCTCGCCATCTCAGAGGACAAAATCGAGGGCTTCGTGCGCGAGCCGTTCGAAGAAATCGCGCGGCGCTCCGGCGTAGAAGTAGAAGTGGTGATGGCGCGAATCGCAGCCATGCTCCGCGCGGGCACGGTGCGCCGAGTCCGCCAGACTTTACTCGCGACCAACCTTGCCGATGGCGCGCTTGTGGCCTGGAAGGTGGAGCCGGAACGGCTGGAAGCGGCCTTCGATTACATGTCGCAGCAGGATCCGTTTTCCGGCCACGTCGTCCTGCGTTCGACTGATACGGTGACGGCCGGCTCGGACTATAAACTCTGGACCACGCTTAAAGTGCCGCACGGTTTTTCGCTGCAGAAACACGGCGAGTTACTCGCGCAAAAATTGGGCGCGGAGCGTTTCCGCCTCATGCCGGCGAAGGGAATTTTCACTCTCGGCGTCGGGCATGTGCGGCGGAAAACGATCGAGCCTGGCAGTCGTGCGGAGCAGCCGGCCACGATGGCGCCAGTGCACGTGGCGAAACTGGATGAACGAGAGTGGGACGTTCTGCTGGCTTTGAAACGGGAGTTCACACCAGAGGAAATCCAGCCCGCACCGTGGACCGCCCGTGCGGCTGAGGCGGGTGTTTCGCTCGATGAATTTTGCCGCATCGCGGAGTCGCTCAATGGGCGCAAAGTGGTCGGCCGTTTCTCCACTTTCCTCGAACATGTGAAACCCTCGGCGGGCGGCGTGCGAGTCACGCGCTTCAATGCGTTGTTTCACTGGGCGGTGCCGCCCGGGCGCGAGATGGAAGCGGGCGGCGAAGTGGGGCGGCATCACATTCTCACGCATTGCTACTGGCGCGAGGCGGGGCCGGAATTCAAGAACGTCAACATCATGGCGGTGGCGCACGGCACCGACAAAGAGCTGCTTCTCGAGCACAAACGCGCGATCGACGAACACCTGCGCGCGTCTGGCATTCCGGTCGCCTACACGAATGTCTTTTGGGGCGGGCGAAGCGAGATCAAGCCCTCGGAAATTTCGCCGCAGATCTATCGCGCGTGGTTGGAGAAAATGGCGGCTGAAACCAGCGCGCCATGAAGGCGCTGATCGAGAAGCTGCAGGCCGGGATCGATCTAAAGGCGGGCGAGATCGGGCTCGCGGTCGGGCAGCTGCTGTCCGAGGAAATAGCCGCGGACGAGAAGGCTGCGTTTTTGCGCGCGCTCGACGAGAAAGGGGAGAGCCCGGAGGAGATCGCCAACTTCGTCGAGCAACTAATCGATCGCGCGATTGATCCCCAGATTGACCCGGCCAGTCTACCGGGCCCGATGATCGATGTCTGTGGAACCGGCGGGGCGGGCCTGGAGATTTTCAATGTCTCGACCACGATCATGTTTATCCTCGCGGCCGGCGGCGCGGCGGTGGTGAAGCATGGCAACCGTAGCGTGACGTCGTGTTGCGGAAGCGCGGATGTGCTCGAGGCGCTCGGCATCCGCCTGGAGTGGCCGCCCGCGCAATTGAACGAATGCCTTAAGCGCATCGGGCTCGCGTTTATTTATGCGCGCTCCTACCATCCGGCCTTCCGCGCGCTGGCGGAGATGCGGAAGCAAATCGCGCAGGAGAATCGGCGCACGATTTTCAATCTCCTCGGGCCGCTCCTCAATCCAGCGCGCCCGGCGCGGCAACTGATCGGGGTGCACACGCCGCGCCTGACCGCGGTGTTTGCTGAAGTGCTGCGACAACTCGGACGCGAGCGCGCGTGGGTCGTGCACGGTTCGGTCGGGAACGACGCGGGCATGGATGACATCTCGACCAATGGGGTGACAACGCTTTCGGAATTGAACGAAGGTCGCGTCAGCTCGGCGGTGATTGATTGCCGCTGGCTCGGCATTCCCGAGGCGCGCCTGGAGGATTTGCGCGGCGGTAACGCGGCGGAAAATGCGCAAACGCTCACCGGGATTTTGAGCGGCGAAATGCAGGGAGCGAAGCGCGACCTGGCGGTGGTGAATGCGGCCGGGGGCTTTGTCGCGTCCGGTCTGGCGCGCGATATGGGCGAGGGGATTTGGCTGGCCCGGCAGCAGATCGAGAACGGGCGCGCGCTGGAGAAACTGCGCGCCCTGCAAGCGGCGTCCTGATCAGGGACCGCGTTTCGCCGCAGCGTAACTGCGGTTGAGATTCTGCAGGAGCGCGAGCGCGAGCGGCTGCCGGTCCAGCGTCCGTCCGAGCAGCATCGCGAGCGAGGCAGCGCTCTCGCCGCAAGTTCTCCGGAAAATCCTCTGCGGCCTGATTGACGTTCAGGCCTATCCCTAAAATTCCGTAGTGCGCTTCTCCGACGACGGCGCGCATTTCCAGGAGCAGGCCCGCCACCTTGCGGTCGCCCACGTAAACATCGTTCGGCGGTTTCACCCGCGCCGGCAGGCCGCATTCTTCGCGGATGGTGGCCGCTAAGCAATCTGCTGCCCAACTCGTTAGGCGCGGCGATTCCTCCGGCGTAAGCTGGGGCCGGAGGAGAATGGAAAACCACAAACCAAGACCCGGAGCGGACTCCCAGCGCCGGCCGTATTGACCACGGCCAGCTGTCTGTTTCTCGGCGAGAACGACCAGGCCTTCTGGATGCGCGGCCGCCATCTGCGCGACCACGTCGTTCGTGGAACTCGCCTCTGCGAGTTGGACGACGTGATGGCCGATCAACTGCCCGCTGAGCGCGGCGCGGAGCGCCTTCGCGTCGAGCGAGTCAGCTGGCGACATGCGTGAGCTCCAGCGAGAGATCGACCGCGCGCGCGGAGTGGGTGAGAGCGCCGACCGAGATGTAGTCCACGCCCGTCGCTGCGACCTGCCGGATGTTCTGCAATGTGATCCCGCCGCTGGCCTCGAACTTGATGTCTTTCTTCTTCCCGAGCGCGACGGCTTCGCGCATCTCGGCGGGATTCATGTTGTCGAGCAAGATCACATCCACGCCCTCCATTTCGAGGAAGGTGCGGACTTGATCGAGCCGATCGGCCTCCAACTCCACGCGCACACCGGGATGCTCGCTCCGAAATTTGGCAATAGCCGCGACCAGGCCGGTGTAGCCGGTGCTGGCGAGGAGATGGTTGTCTTTCACCATCACCATGTCGAAGAGGCCGAAGCGGTGATTCTGTCCGCCGCCCGCGACGACAGCGGCTCTCTCCAGCGCGCGCAAGCCGGGCGTAGTCTTGCGGGTGTCGAGCAACTTCGCGCGTGCCTTGCCGATTCCATCGACGAATTGCCGGGCCAGCGTGGCGATGCCGCTGAGGCGCTGGAGGAAGTTAAGAGCCACCCGTTCCGCGGTGAGGATGGATCGCGCCGCGCCGCGCACTTCGAGAATGGTTTCGCCGCCCATCAAAGCGGAGCCGTCTCCGTGAACAATATCGAGATGCAATCGAGGATCGACGCGTCGGAAAACTTCCGCTGCGGTTTCCGCGCCGGCCACCACCGCGCGCTCACGGGCGATGATGCGGCCGAGCGCTTGTAAGTGGGGCGCGACGAAATATTCGCTCGTCAGGTCGCCGGAGCCGATGTCCTCAGCGAGAGCGATCGCGATTGGATCCGTGGGGCGGTCGTTCATCGGGAGGATTCGGCCTCCGGCCGGCGATAGACGCATCGTCCGCGGACAAAAGTTTCGCGCGTGGCCTGCGGACCGCCGCGATAAATGCATAACGCGAGGACGTCTTCCTTGCTTAACTGCGTCGCGCGCGCGCGATCATCTTTGCCGTAAGGCAGGAGCGTCTCGAGATCGACCACGACGACATCGGCTTCTTTTCCCGGATCGAAGGTGCCGATCGTATCCGCTTTTCCCAGGGCACGCGCGCCGCCTACTGTAGCGAGATGAAGCGCTTCCGCGGGACGCAGCGGCGGCACCTTCGGTTCGTAGAAGGTGCGGGCGCGCTGCACCTCGAGCGCCGAGCGCATGACCTGCCACATGTTTAGTTCCGGCCCAGCCGCCACGTCCGAGCCGAGGCCGACGGGAATGCCGGCGCGGAGGAGGCGGTCAAGTTTGATCAGGCCGCTGCCGAGAAAGAGGTTTGAGGTGGGACAATGGGCCACCGCGGAACGCCCGGCCGCGATGGCGGCCACCTCGCGCTCTTCGAGATGGATGCAATGCCCGAGCATCATCCGAGGCGTCAGCAGTCCGCACTTCTCATACACATCTGTGTAATCGCGCGCCCACATGAAGAGATTGCGCACTTTCTCGATCTCTTCCCGATTTTCCGCGAGATGGGTCTGGAGATAAGTGCCGTGCTCAGCGGCCAGATCGGCCGCGCAGCGCATCATTTTTTCGGAACAGGTGACAGCGAAGCGCGGGCTGAAAGCATATTGCAGGCGGCCTCGCGCGGCACCGTGCCACTTGCGGCAGAGACGTTCGCTTTCGGAGAGCGAAATGGAGAGAATTTTCTTGGGCTGCAGATTTCCGTAGGAGCCTAGATCCATCATCATTTTGCCCATGATGATCCGGAGACCGCTCTGCTCCGCGGCCTGGAAAGCGGCATCGCAACTATCTTCGAAGATGGCCGCATAAACCATGGCGGTGGTGGTGCCGTGGCGGGCCAGTTGATGGAAAAACTGCGGCGCCTCCGCCCGCGCCTTCGGGCCGCTGAACTCGCGTTCGACCGGGAAGACGTTCTCGCGCAGCCACGGGAGCAGCTCGCTCTGACCGCGGGCGACGACCGGATATTGCGGCAGATGTGTGTGGCAATCGATTAACCCTGGGAAAACCGCCACCAGCCCAGGCTCTCCCCACTCGATCTTCGCTCCGCGCTCCGAGCGCCGGAGATCAGCGTAGGTGCCGACGGCTGCAATGCGCTCGCCTTCGATGATGAGCGCGCCGTCGCGTTCCCCGCGTAAGGCGCCGAACTCAGGCGCGTCGATGAGGAATCCGCGAATGCCTAAGAGATCTTCGGTCGCCATATCCTGCCAAGGAAAACATCAGAGAGGCCGGGAAGGAGCAACTTCCGAATTGGCGAGGGCGGCCCAGAGAAAAAAAAGATCCGGGCAGCGCACGTAGGAGAAACAACAAATACGAGAAACGTGCCGCCGCCCGAATCGCCTTAACCTGCATAATCAGACAGCGTCCCGCGAAGGACGTTCAACAAATTTGCGAAGAAATTATTGCGCCCGGATTTTTGCTCCCATCGGATACCGTCGCGACGAGATTTTGCCTAGGGCAAGGTCGTCCCGGAAAGCGCTTTCACCATTGCCAGGTCGGTCGCGTTGATCGTTCCGCCGCTGGCAGTCACATCGAGCAGGAAGTTGGCGCTCGTCACGGTCTGCCCGGCGGCCGCCTTCATTTGCGCGATGTCGGAAGCGGACACTGCGCCGTTGCCGTTAATGTCGCCGACCAATATTCCGAGGGGCAGGAAGACATTGCCGGACGCAGTCCCCATCGTCACTTGGTTGAGCGTAATCCCGATGGTCTGGCCGCTGGCTACACCCGACATATCGACCGTTACCACCGCGCCATTCACGAGCACGCTGCCCCGGGCCAGCCCGTCCGCGCTCGCCACTGAGACACCGCTTACACTCACCGGTGCGGCGAACGTTACCGCCACCTGATAATTTCCGCCCGACCCGCCGCTCCGGCACTCGATCCCCGGCGCGCCTCTCAGCGGCAAGTCCAGATCGAACACGCCCGCGCCCGGGTGGACCTTGCGCGAGACCGCGCCCAGCGCTTCCGGCGCGCGCACGCCGCCGTTGAGATCAAACGCACCGGCAAAGCCGCCGCGATCGTTGTAGAGCAGACTGATCTGGTCGAATTCATTCCCGGCACTCGACTTCGACGCGCCGCCGGCGAGGTACACGCGGCCCGATCCCAGCACGTGCACGTCCTGCCCCAGGCCGGCGGCGTATTGCTTAACCGACTGCACCACACCCGCGGCGTCATATTTCGCGAGGAAAATGTATTCGTTCCCGCGCGGCGGCAGCGAGATCTGGTCGAAGGCAACCCCGGGCCCGCTCCCGAGAAAGCCGCTCACCCAGCTGTTGCCCGCTGCATCCACCCCGATGCTGTGTCCCTCTTCCGAGCGCGGTCCGCCCGCATGATGGAGCCATTGGATGGCGCCGCTGGCATTGTATTTCGCCACAAAAATATCGCGCTGCCCCGTGCTCGAAACCGAGAGCCCGTCAAACGTCGCCACGCCCGAGTAATCGCCCGCGACATAGTAATTATTCGCCCCGTCGACCGCGACGGCCCGTGCCGGATCGGCGGCAAACGCTGTCGTGCTCCCGCCGCTCCGCACCCAGAGATTGTTCCCGGCCGCGTCGTATCTGGCGATAAACGCGTTCCCGAGCCCGGCGGATGTGACCGCGTGTCCATCGAAGGAAGCAGTGTTTTGGAATTGGCCCACCAGCACCACGTTCCCCGCACCATCCACCTTCAGCCCGTTCGCCTGGTCGGAACCCGTTCCTCCCGCGCTTTTCAGCCAAACCAGCGAGCCGTCCGCCGCGTACTTGGCCAGGAAAACATCGAAATTACCAGCGCTCGTCACCGTCGTGCCCTCCACCGTCATCGTGCCGCTAAACAAACCGCACACGAAAACATTTCCCTTCCCATCCAGCGCTACGCTGCGCGCGATATCGCCTTGCGCGCTGCCCGCGTTCTTCGCCCAAACCACGTTGCCGGCCGCATCATACTTCGCGATCAGCACGTCGTAATCGCCGTGCCCGGTGAGCGTGATCGAACCGAATTGCGCGGTCGGATAAACGCCATTCGTCTGGATCGCGCCGACAACGTAAGAGTTCCCGTCCGCATCCGTCGCGATATCGTTCGCCTGGTCGAGCAACTCCCCGCCGGCCACAGTGGCCCAAATCAGCGCGCCCGCGCCATCGTACTTGGCCACGAAAACATCCGAGGCGTGGCAGGGGATGCTCAGACTTTCGAACAACCCCGGATTACTGATCGTCCCCGCCGCATAAACATTACCGGCTGCATCGGTGCTGACGCCGTTGCTGATTCCGCCCGAGCCCATCTGCTTGACCCACTCCGCGGTTTGCGCTTGCGCGCCCGATGACGAGAGCGCTGCGACTAGCAGCAGAAGCATCCAGGGCGAACGTCGTAACCGCGGTGCTCGCGCGATGAATTCGCTTTTGGGAGAAGTGAGACCGCGGTCAACGAAAGTCATAATTTGCGCTCGTTTTATCGGCGCCCCGCCCGCGCTGCAAACTGGGAAGAGTGACGCGCCTGTTACTTTTGGGAACGGCGTTGTCCTGCGACTAGGACAGCGTCAGATAGGGCGCGAGCCCGTGCATCCCGCCTTCGCGGCCGAAGCCGCTTTCCTTGTAGCCGCCGAAAGGGCTGGTGGGATCGAACTTGTTGAAAGTGTTCGCCCAGACGACACCCGCGCGGAGCTTGCTCACGATCTTGAAAATCTTGCTGCCCTTATCGGTCCAAACGCCCGCGCTCAGGCCGTAGGCAGTGTTGTTGGCGCGTTCGACTGCTTCCTCGGGAGTACGGAACGTCATGACGCTGAGGACGGGGCCGAAGATTTCTTCCTGCGCGATCCGATGGGACGCAGTGACGCCGGTGAAGAAACTGGGCGGATACCAGTAGCCTTTCTCTGGGAGCTTGCAGCGCGGTTGCACCAGCTCGGCGCCTTGTTGCAGGCCGCTATCGACCAGCTCGTGGATCTTATCGAGTTGCATGCGGGAATTGATCGCGCCGATGTCGGTGTTTTTATCGAGCGGATTGCCGACGCGGAGGACGGCGATGCGGTCGCGCAATTTCCGGATGACCTGCGGGAAGATGCCCTCCTGCACGAGCAGGCGCGAGCCGGCGCAGCAGACGTGGCCCTGGTTGAAATAAATTCCGCCGATGATGCCTTCGATCGCCTGATCGATCGGCGCATCTTCGAAGATAATATTGGCCGCCTTGCCGCCGAGCTCGAGCGTGAGCCGCTTCTTCGTCCCTGCGACAGCTTGCGTGAGCATTTTGCCGACGGCGGTGGAGCCGGTGAACGCGATCTTGTTCACGTCATCGTGATCGACCAACGCCTGGCCCGTCGCGCGCGCGCCGGTAACGATGTTGACCACGCCATCGGGCAACTCCGCTTCCTGGAAAATCTCAGCCAAATGCATCGCGGTGATGCTCGTCGTCTCGGCCGGTTTGAGAACGCAGGTGTTTCCGCAAGCGAGTGCGGGCGCGAGTTTCCACGCGGCCATGAGAAGCGGAAAATTCCACGGGATGATCTGGCCGGCGACGCCGAGCGGTTGTGGATCGCGCCCCGGGAAGGCGTATTTCAATTTATCGGCCCAACCGGCGTAATAGAAGAAGTGCGCGGCCACGAGCGGAAGATCGACGTCGCGGCTTTCCTTGATCGTCTTGCCGCCATCCATCGATTCGAGCACGGCGAGCTCGCGCGCTTTTTCCTGGATGAGGCGCGCGATGCGGTAGAGGTATTTTCCACGCTCGCGTCCGGGCATCTTGCTCCAGACATTCTTGTAAGCGCTGCGCGCGGCTTTGACCGCCAGGTTGATATCGTGCGCATCGCCTTCCGCGATTTCGGCCAGCGTTTCCTCAGTCGCGGGGTTGATGGAAGGGAAATATTTGCCCGAGTGCGGCGCGACGAATTTGCCGCCAATGTAATGCTGGTAGCGCTGCTTCAGGGTGATGTAGCTGTGCGACTCCGGCGCGGGCGCGTAATTCCAGCGGTCGCCAAACGTGAGCCGCCGCTCGCTGGGCGGGAGCGCGATCCGGCCCTCGTGGTCCATTTCTTTCGGAATGACGGTGAGCTTGGCCGACTTGGAGGATTTCTTTCGAGGCACGGTGTGTTCTTAACTTGGCCGCGCGGTGGGCGCACGGAAAAAGCGCAGCTGCATTAACGCGCCACTACCGAGCGAAAATCTTCAGCGCAGCGCGGATCTCGGCGTAGAGCCCTCCCGTCCACGCGGGCGCGCCCGGCGGAGCAGCAAAGTCGCGCACCCGGAAATCGACGGGACTGATGACGATGGGGATTTCGCGCGTCTCAGTTAACCCAGCGACGACAAACAAATCTTCCGCCGCTTCATCGCCGACCGCGAGACAGCCGCTGGAGCGCGCGCCGCCGTGGATCATGATGTCGGTGCCGGGTTCGGTGCGGCCCTCCTCAGCGGCCCGGGCGAGGTCGAAGTCGTTCGGGTAACTGACCCGGAGCGAGAGATGGTAGAGGCTGTTCGGATTCAGGAGCACGATGCGGTAGATCCCTTCGGGCACCTGTTTGTCCCCTTCGCGCAATTTCGGGCCGAGCTGGCCGCTGGCCGCGAGCACGTCGTAGTCGCGAATGAATTTCAGATCCTCGTATTCGTTCGCCGCCCAGAGTTCGAGCTTCCGCGTATCCTTGATCGCGACGAAAGCCATGCGCGACGGCGGATAAAGCACGCCCGCGCGCTCGAAGTGCGGGGTGAGTCGTTGCCGGACGGCTTCGCTATGTTCCACCAGGCGATCATAGATGGTCTTCAGTTCCGCGGCCGCCTCCGTTTTTGCGGGCGAAGCCAGGCGGCCCCGCCAGAGGATGCCGGTGGCGCAAAGGACGGCGCCGAGAAGAACGAGCACGAAGAGGAGCTTGCGCATGCCAGCGGAAAGTCCGTGCGGCGCCGGGCAGGAGCAAGCGACGAGACTGACCGGCGATTCGGCAGCATTGCGTCCCCGGGCGGTTATGATGTACGATCGTGCTCAAATAAAAAACGAACTCATGGATTCCCAGGAACAAAATCTCAATCAGGCCAACGGCGCGGCGGACGAGGGCCAGAATGTGGATCGCATTCGCGACATTCTTTTTGGCTCGCAAATGCGGGATTACGATGGCCGTTTCCAGCGGCTGGAGGAGCGGCTGGTGCGGAACGCTGCGGAGGTGCGGTCGGATTTGCAGCAGCGACTCGAGGCGCTGGAGGGCTTCATGAAAGGCGAGGTCGAATCGATGACCAATCGCTTGCGCGGGGAAAACGCGGAGCGCAGCCAGGCGCTGGGTAAACTGGCGCAGGACCTAGCCGAAACGGCGCGCGGTCTTGAGTTAAAAATTGGCAACCTCGACAATCAAACAGCTAAAGACATTCGTGATTTGCGGGAGCAATTGCTCGAGCAATCGAAAGCGCTGAGCGGGGAGATGCGCGAGCGGCACGAGCAGATGAAGGCCGGCTTGGAGCAGGAGTCGCAACAGATTCGCGGAGCGATGACCGGGCGTGAATCGCTGGCGGAAATGCTCTCGGAGCTTTCGCTGCGCTTGAAGAATGAGTTCAAGGTTCCCGGAGCGCAATAGCACGCCGATGCGCGCGCCGCGAGCCCCCGTGACGGGCCTGGAGGAGATCCGCCAGCTCCTTCTCGGACGGGAGCAGAATCAGCTGCGGGAGATTAATGCCCGCCTGACCGACAAGGAGCAACGCGCTCAGGATGTATCGAGCGTTTTGCCGCACGCAATCAAGCTCAGCCGCGAGCGCGGCGCGGAGCTAGCGCAGGCACTACGACCAACGGTCGAGGGCGCAGTGCGCGAGTCGATCGAGAAACGGCCGGAGCTTTTCATCGACGCACTGCACCCGATTATCGGTTCGGTGGTGCGGCGTTCGATCGCGGAGAGCCTGCGGAATTTGCTGCAGTCGTTTAACCAAACACTCGAGCACACGTTCTCCTGGCGCGGTTTGAAATGGCGCTTCGAAGCGATGCGGACGGGGCGGAGTTTTGCGGAAGTGGTGATGCTGCGCAGCCTGGTCTTTCGCGTAGAGCAAGTGTTTCTGATTCACCGCGAGACGAGCCTCTCGCTCCTTCATGTCAGCGCGAATCGTGCGACGACGAGTGATTCCGACATGGTGGCGGGAATGCTGAGCGCGATTCAGGATTTCGCGCGCGACTCTTTTAAAACCGGACAGGACTCGGCCCTGGAGGAATTCCGGGTAGGCGAATTAGAGGTCTGGATCGCGCCCGGGCGGCACGCATACCTGGCGGCCGTGATCCGCGGGAATCCGCCGCGCCAGCTACACACCACCCTGGAGCAGACGATCGAAAGCGTGCATGTCTTGAAGAGCGCGGCGCTCTCAAACTTCCAAGGCGACGCGGCGGAATTCGAATCGATGCGGCCCGAGCTGGAGGCGTGTCTGCATGCGCAATATGAGGAGGCACCGGCAAAGGGTGGGGGAAAACTGGGACGGGCCTGGTTCGTCATTGCGGCCCTGGCAGGGTTGTTGGTCGCAGCCGCGGTGGTGGCGTATCGGCACAACGCGCAATGGAAGGATTTCGTGGTGCTCTTGCGCACTCAACCCGGTATTGCAGTGACAGACGCGGAGCGGGATTGGAACGGGAAAGCGCGCGTCGTTGGCCTGCGCGATCCGATGGCTCCTGACCCGGTCGCTCTCGCTCGCGAGGCGAAGATGGACCCGGAGAAGATCGATTTCGAGTTTAAGGAATATCAGGCGCTCGATCCGTCTCTGGTGCTGCGCCGTTTCGAGACTGCCTACCCGTTACCGTCGACCACGCAGGCGCAGATCGAGCAGGGCGCGCTCGTCCTCACCGGCGCCGCGCCCTTCGAATGGATCGAACGAGTGCGCGAAGGCGCGCCAAAGATTTCCGGCATTCGCTCAGTGGCGGACGAAAAGCTGCAGGTGGTTTATCCACCGGAGCCGGTCCTGAAACGCTTTTCCGAACGCTTCAGCATCCCAGATGGAATCGAAGCGAAAATGGGCGCCAAGAAAACGCTTTTTCTTTCCGGCGACGCGAGCCATGCCTGGCTGGCGCGGGTGCGGATCGGGGCGAAAGAGATTCCAGGAATCGCAGAGATCGACGACCGGAATGTGGTCGATCGCGATTTGCAGACGTTTAAGGAAACGAAGTCGATCATCGAAAGCGCGTTCATCTATTTTTTGCCCGATAAGGACAACTTCGCCACGGAGGGCTTCGCCGCGCTCTCGCGTCTGCCGGACCAGATCCGACGTTGCCTCGACTCCGGGCGGCAGCTTGGTTTTGCGCCCATGATCGAGATTCGGGGGCACGCCGATGCGATTGGAAACGAAGCGCGGAATGAGGACTTGAGCCAGCGCCGCGCGAAAGCGGTGGAGGAGTTTTTGGTCGCTTGCGGTTTCCCCGGCTCTGCCTTCCAAACGATGGGGCTGGGCGCGCCGCCGCCGACGGTCGCGTCCCCGTTAGCAGAGCAATCCGATCGCCGGGTCGGCTTCAAAGTTGTGCTGAAAGAAAAAGGGCCCACGCGATGATTCAAAAAAAGGTCTGCCTCCTCGGCACTTCTGGTGTGGGCAAGACGAGCCTGATCGCGCGCTACGTCCACAGTCTCTACACGGACAAGTATCACACCACTGTCGGGGTCAAGATCGACAAAAAGACCGTGGCCGTAGGAGACGCTGAGGTCATGCTCATGATCTGGGATCTGGCGGGCGATGACGATTTCCAGCGTCTGCCTGCGTCGTATTTGCGCGGGACGAGCGGTTTTCTGCTTGTCGCCGACGGCACCCGCGCGGTGACATTGGATCAGGTGTTGGACTTGAAGAAACGTCTCGAGGAAAGCATGGGCAGCGCACCCTTTCTGCTCGTTTTAAACAAGGCCGATCTTTCCGGCCAATGGGAAGTGAGCGACGCGCGCATGGCCGAGTTGGCGGCGGAGGGCTGGCACGTGATCAAGACGAGTGCGAAAGCGGGCGAAAACGTGGAGGAAGCTTTTGGAGAGCTGGCAAGGAGAATGACTCAGGCCGCAGTCTGAGCGTTGGAGAATAGCCGAATGTCCGACTCCGAAACGCCCTCCAATCTCGCGCTCGAAGCGCTGGGGTTGGCGCTCTTTCTCCGCGGGGAGGATGGGGCGCTCCGCGAAGCAGGCGAGTCGCCCGCGTGGTTGCGCGCGCTTTGGCCGGTGCTCGATGGCTCAGGCGCGCATCTGCCGGTGGCGGACGCGTCGCCTTTTTTCGAGAACTTCCTCATCGATGCCGAAGAATGCTGGCGCGCGGGCGGCGAGGCGCGAGCGCATTCCGGCCCCTGGATTGAAGAGGGGCCGAACAGCGAACAGGTCGAGTTGGAAGCGACCGCGCTGAACGCAGGAGGCCACGCCATGCTGCTGATCAATCGGCTCGGCGCAGAGTTCGTCGCCAAAAAAGAAGTTCTGCAGAAGGCGCGCGAAACCGTCATCGCGCATCAGCGTTTGAATTCCGAAATTCAGAAAAAGGAAATCCTGCTCCACTGCGTGGCTGACGATATGACCGCGACGCTGGCCAACATCGTCACCTCCCTGCGCTTGATCGAGACGGAGGACAATCCGCCACGCACGAAGATGCTCCTCGGCCTCTCGATGCGCGGAGCGGAGGAGCAGCAGCGGCTAATCAGTCGCGTGCTGGAAGTTTTCTCCGATGAGATTGGCAGCATCTACGGACGCGAGGGCGACAACGGCGCGAGCGCGGAATGGGAAAGCGTGCTCGCGCGAGCCTTCGATTCCGTCGCGCCGGCTTTCGCCGAGAAGAATGTGCAACTCGTGCGCCCGCCGACCGCACTCGGTGCGATCAGCATTTCCGCGGAAGCGGCGCACCTCGAACGCGTCCTCACCGGCCTGCTCGAGAATGCGCTGGAGCGCACGCCCGCGCGCGGGGCGGTAACAGTGGAGGTGGAAGCCGAGACGGACGCGATCGTCTGCCGCGTAATCGATAGCGCGGAGCGCATGTCCACCGAGGCCTACGACGATCTCTTCTCGAAGTTTGGCCTGCCTGCCGCGGGCTCGCATGAATCGGCGCTGCGACTTCACTTCTGCCGCATCGTGATCGAAAGCTGCGGCGGCGAGATCGGCTGCGAGCCCGGAGAAGCGAGCGGCAACAGTTTTTGGTTCCGCCTGCCAAAAAGCGCCGCGTCATGAAGACCCTCGTCCTGATCGATAACGATCCGCTCAGCCGCGCCTTGCTTTCGCAATGCCTGACTGGCGGTGGCTGGCGTGTGCTCGAATCCGACACCGGCGAAACGGGATTGAAATTGGTGCACGAGCATCGGCCGAACGCAGTGCTCTGCGATGTGCGTACGCCGAAAGGCAATGGCTTCAAGGTCTGCCGGCGGATTCGCGAAGTGCCGGAGTTGAATGACACGCGCATCGTTTTAACCAGCGTGGGCCGCTTCGGGAACGACCGCGATACCGCGCTCGCGGCCGGGGCGGATGATTATTTAGTCAAGCCGATCGTCCCTGCCGATCTGCTCGAAACCCTGGGCCGCGCGGCGGATTCGCGACCGGTCGCTGAGATTGGGCAACGCGTGTTGGAAGGGCCGGTACGGATTCGTTTTTGGGGCGTGCGCGGATCAATCCCCACCCCGGGTCTCGAAACGGCCGCGGTGGGCGGCAACACTTCCTGCGTGGAAGTGCGCGTCGGTAAGGAAGTCATCATCCTCGATGCTGGTTCCGGTATTCGCGGCCTGGGGAAGGCGCTCACGCGCGAAGCAAACGGCCAGGAGATGAACATCTCCATGCTCGTCACGCACACGCATTGGGATCACATCCAGGGCTTCCCGTTTTTCATGCCGGCCTATAACCCAAAGGTCAACGTGCGCATCCTGGGCTACGAAGGCGCGGTGCACGGCTTGCGCGGCGCGCTCTTCGAGCAGATGCAAAGCGCCTTCTTCCCCGTCGGCCTCAATCAAATGTCGAGTCATGTCACCTTTGAGGAATTGGAGGACATGCAGTTCGATCTCGGCGCCGCGAAAGTGCGCACCATTTTCTCGAATCATCCCGGCATCTGTCTCGGCTATCGGCTTACGACCGCGAGAGGCGACATCGTTTATCTGCCCGACCATGAAGCCTACGAACGCCACGAGCGCGAACGGCAGAAGATCTCGAAAGAGGCTTCCGAAGCGGGGATCGATTACGCGCGCTCGCAGGACGAGAAGGTGATCGAGTTCATGCGCGACGCCGAGGTCATGATTAGCGATTCACAATACGATCGCAGCGAATATCCGGCCCGCCTCGGGTGGGGCCACACCTGCGCCGACGACACCGTCGATCTCGCGATGCGCGCGGGCGTGAAGCAACTCTTCCTCTTCCACCACGACCCTGACCACGACGACGCCAAGATCGACGCCATGGTGGTTGAAGCCCAGGCCAAGGTGAAGGAATGCGGCTCGCCGCTCCAAGTGAGTGCCGCGCGCGAGGGTGGGGAATATTTGCTGGAGTAAGGCCGGGTTGGTTTTCGCTCGTCGGAAGTTAGGAGCGTCCGACCTCCTCCACAATTATTCGTGAATCGTGCAGAGGAAGCGTTGACGCCACAACATTTGGTATGCTACTTACTGCACCGACACTATGCGTTGTCCTAAGTGCGGGTTTCGTGACGACAAGGTCATCGACTCGCGCCAGTCTCGTGATTCTTCCAGTATCCGGCGCCGCCGCGTTTGTTTGCAGTGCGCGTTTCGTTTCACGACTTATGAAGAAATCGAGCGCTCCGAGTTGCGCGTGATCAAGCGAGATCGCCGGCATGAGCCGTTCGATCGGCGCAAGCTGGTGAGCAGTCTGGCGAAGGCGTGCGAGAAGCGGCCGATCAGTCTGGTGACGCTGGAGGAAGCCGTGGACGACATCGTGCACGAAGTGGAGACGGGCGGACGCGAGGTCACTTCCGCTGCGATCGGCGCGAAGGTTTTGGAAAAATTGCGCGCCATCGATGAAGTGGCGTATCTGCGTTACGAGTCGGTCCACCGGCGCTTCGAGCAAGTGGATCAATTTGTGGATGCGATCCAGGCGTTGGGCCGACGGATCAAACCGAACCCTTCACAGCGGGAACTTTTCCCGGCGGAGACGTCAAGCCATGGTCGCGTTTAAAGAAGAATTTCCTTACCTGCGGTGCGACACGGGCCAGCTCTTTGAGTTCAACCAGAAGTGGCTGAAGGAGGCGATCACCGAGGCGGCGGATCGCGCGGGCTATCCGAGCTGGTGGCTGACGGATCATATCACGGAGAGCATTACATTTTATCTGCGCCTGCGGACGGATGAATCGGTCGTGCCCATCAGCCAGCTTTCGCAGACCGTGCGCTATGTCCTGAAGGTGATCGGCTACAAGGAAATCATCCCATACTTCTCGCCGGCGCCGCCGCCGATTTCATTTTCGCTCGTGGAGATCGCGCAGGAAGCGGGCGCCGGGTATGAGCTGGCGTTCTTCGATGGGCTGGAGAAACGAATCGCGGCGCTGGTGGATACGGGGACGGACAGTCTGCAACTGGTGGGTCTGCAAGCCTGCGTGAAACATCTGCGCGGAGCGAAGACATGGACGCGAGCCTGCGATGCGCTGCGTGAAGAGGTGGTCTGTTTCGTACGCGAGAAACTGGCGGCGCACGACGAGCTGGCGCATCTGCGCTGTTCGCTTCGTTAGGCCGAGCGAACGGTCATGACCATCTTCGAAAAGATCGCTGCGCGCGAAATCCCCGCGCAGATCGTGTGGGAAGATGATGACGTCCTGGCTTTCCATGACGTGGACCCGAAGGCGCCGGTGCACGTGTTAGTGGTGCCGAAGCGCGTCATACCTCGACTCTCGGAAACGACGGCCGGTGATGAGGCCATCCTCGGAAAACTGCTCGCCACCACTCGGCTCGTGGCCGAGGAATTGGATCTCCTCCAGAGCGGCTATCGCGTGGTGATCAACAGCGGCCCTGATGCGGGCGAGAGCGTGCCGCATTTGCATGTGCACGTGCTCGGGAAGCGGCCGCTGAGCTGGCCGCCGGGCTAGGGCGCGGCGGCGGCGGCGTTCTAGAAACGCGGGGTCGAATCTTTCAACGGGTCTCGAGCAGTGGAGGCCGGAACGTGAGAGTTCGGATCAGGAGAAAACGAGGAGGGCCGAGTCGCCACAGGGGAGTCGTCCACGAGACCATCGGCGCAGCCGCCACAGGAGAGCGCGGCCGTAGCCAGCAGGGCAAAGAAAATGCGAATCATGCCGCAACCATAGAGCGGAGTGGTCACGCGGCCAGAGAAATTGGCGTGCCGTCGCCTGCGTCGCTACAAGAGGTCGCCCTGGATTGGGATCGCGGTTTTGCTAGCTTCATCGCGGATCTCTTGCAGGAGCGATTTGAACTCGCATTTCTCCAGCGTCTCCAGCAGCGCGGGATAATTCGGAGTGAGCCGGAGATCATCAAGCGGGACGGGAAGCGGGGTATCGCAATCCAGCGCGACCATTTTGCGGTTCTGCAAAATCTGCTCGCGCGCGGCGGTGAGCTTCTCGCGGCTGCGCGCGCTTTTCACTTTGTCGATATTGGCGAGTAATGCTTCCAGTCCGCCGTGTTCGCGGATGAGCGCGGCGGCGGCTTTGCGGCCAATGCCGGCGCCGGGAATGTTGTCCACGGAGTCGCCCGCGATGGCGAGGACATCCCCGATCATGCCGGGCGGCACGTCCCATTTCGCCATCGTTTCGGCTTCGCCGAGGAGAGCGAAACTATCCTTGGGCGAAACCAGATCGGCTTTCGCAGTGGTGTAAACCTTCACCTTCTCGTTGACGAGTTGGAAGAGATCTTTGTCGTTCGTGGCCAGCACCACTTCATAGCCGCGCTGCGCGGCCGCGATCGCATAGCAGCCCATGAGATCATCGGCCTCGGTGTTGGGCAGAGAGATGTTCTTGAACCCGAGAAGGGGAGTGAGATTCCGAATGAAATCGAGTTGCGGGACCATCGGCTGCGGCATCTCCTTGCGCGTTTCCTTGTAGGCGGGCTGGAGCTCCACGCGACGCTGCGGAAGCCCTTCGTCCCAAAAAACGGCGCCCATTTCCGGCTGGAGATGTTTCAACATCAGCCGCAGGGTTTTCGTGAAACCGAAGATTGCGTTGGTCGGTTCGCCGCGGGAATTGCTCAGGTTCGGGATCGCGAAGAACGAGCGGTAAACGTAGTAGTGGCCATCGATGAGAAGCAGCTTCATGGAGGGAAACAGAATTCACCGGATTGAGCGGATTTGAAGAGAATTCCGCGCGAGGTTTTTTCGCATCCGCCTCGAAGAAACGACGGCGTGCCTAGTCTTTCACGCCATTTGCCATTACATGAACGCCATGCCCGAAGAATGGATCGTACGCGTGCAAGGCAAAGAGTACGGGCCGGTGGAGACGGAGGAATTGCGCGAGTGGAAAGCGGAGGGGCGACTCATTCCCGAGAACGAAGTGCGGCAGGTGGGCGAGGAAGAATGGCGGCGGGCAGAGACGATCCCGGAAATTTTTAGAAGCATGCCCCCTCCGCTGCCGGCGCGCGCGGATGTCTCCGCGGCGCGTAGTTGGCCGGAAATAATTTCGGAGACTTTTCGGATTTACCGCGCCGGGCTGGGCCGCTTTTTTGTCTTCGGGTTGCTGAGTGCGCTGCCGCTTTTCGCGCTGCAGATGGCGCTGCCACGGATGGAAATGCCGGATCTCTCGAAGGGCGATACGAGCGCGATTTCGTGGCCGGTTTTGTCGCCGGTGGCAGTTTTGCTCATTCTCCTGTTCATCGCGCTCTGGCCCATCTCTACCGCGGGCTTTCAATTCGTAGCCGATGACATTCTGCAAGGCCGGCCGCGCACACTCGGGAGTCAATTCCGCGCGGCACTGGCCCGCTGGGTGCAAGTGCTGACCGCCGGACTGATGGTTTATGGAAGCTATCTGTTTTGGTTTTTTGTCCCGTTCACGGTCCTGCTGTCGCTCGTGGCCGGCGGACAAATTTCTGTGTTCGGCTTGTTCCTTTTTCTCCTTGTTGCGGCCTTCATGATTTACATGAACGCGCGCCTCTTCATTAATTTCCTCTTCTGGCAGCAGACTGCGGTCCTGCGTCCGACGGGCGCGCTCTCGGCTTTGCAGGAGAGTAAGGAGCTGGCGCGCAGTGTGCCCGCGGAGCCGATCATGAATCGCCCACTTTATCGTGGCGCGATAGCGGCCTCGATCTGGCTGGTTGTCGTGCTGATCCTCACCGTCGGCATCCAGATCCCCTTCATGATGGCGCGTTTGGTCGGCGCAGCGAACCCCGAGGAAGCGATGGCCCTGGCCCGCGCGGTGGCGGAAGCGAAGACTCCGGACACGATCGCGGTCATTGCGGATGTCGCCAGCGCCGCGCTTAATCTCCTCCTGCAACCGCTCCTAGCCGTGGTTTTCGTGGTCCTCTTTCACGACGCGCGCGCCCGGTCGGGCAAAAGCCAGAGCGACGAATTGAGCTAAGCCCACTTGCGGCGACAGCTGCCGGCAAATGGCGGTGAGGGAGGGATTCGAACCCTCGGTAGCCTTTTGGACTACGGCGCTTTAGCAAAGCGCTGCTTTCGACCACTCAGCCACCTCACCGGCTGGAGCGAGAATATGGGGTGGCTCGGGGGATCGTCAACCATCAGGGCCGGCTTGGCGCTCTTTCGCCTAACGAGTGCATCTGCCCTCAGACGCGCTTCCTCAGTTCCTGCAAAAACCGCAGCGCAATCCTGAGGCCGCAGATAGAGTGCGGGGTGATTTCGCAAGACGAAGCATTGGGAAAAATTTTGGGGCGCGTGGGCGTTTTGCCCAGTCAACCAGTCGCGCTGGCCGAGGCGCTGGATCGATATGCGGCAGAGGAACTGCGGGGCCGCTTGGCGCTGCCGCCCTTCGATAACTCCGCCATGGACGGCTACGCGGTCGTGGCCGCTTCCTGCAAAAAAGGCGGGCGCCTCAGGGTGGTAGGCGAGCACGCAGCGGGCGTGGATCGACGCTTGCGCGTGGCCCCGGGCGAGGCGGTGCGGATTTTTACCGGAGCGCCTTTGCCGGAAGGAGCGGACGCGGTCGTGATGCAGGAGGAGGTCGAGGTCGCGGGAGCGGAGGTCGTGCTACAGACCGAGGTGGCGCTCGGAGAGTTTGTCCGGCGAAGGGGCGGTGACGTCGCGGAGGGACAGCGCCTGCTCGAGATCGGCGATCGAATCACGCCGCAGCGGATTGCTTTGCTTGCGGCCCAAGGCATCGGGGCTCTCTCGACTGGAGGCACGCCGCGAGTGGCAATTATTTCGACGGGCGATGAACTGGCCGCGCCTGGCACTGCGCTGGGCGCAGGCCAGATTTACGACTCAAATGCACCACTCCTTCGCGCGTTGGTTCGGCGTTCCGGCGCGAAGGTGGAGATGGTAACGCATTGCCGCGACCGCGCGGAGGAGATTGAAGAGGCAGTGCGTGCCGGCGCGAGTTGCGACGCGATGATAATTACCGGCGGCGTATCGGTCGGCGCGCGCGACTTCGTGAAAGGCGCGATCACGGCGGCGGGCGGAACGCTCGATCTTTGGCGCGTGCGGGTGAAGCCGGGCAAACCCTTCCTCTTCGGACGCGCGAATTCATGCGTTATCTTTGGCTTACCGGGGAATCCAGTTTCCGCCTTCGTGACCTTCCTGCTTTTTGTGCGCCCGGCGCTTCTCAAGATGCAGGGTGCCAACGCAGCAGAGCTCGCTTTGCCGACCAGCCTCGCGCGCCTCGGCTCTTCCGTCTCGAATGACGGCGATCGGCCGCATTACCTCCGGGGTTCGGTGCGCGACGGAGTTTTTCGAACGAGCGGTCGCCAGGAATCGCACGCTGTCTTTGGTCTAAGCCGTTCTGATTCTCTCCTTCTGGTTCCGCCCGGCGAGACGCTGGCGGCGGAATCGTTGGTAACGGTCTTGCGGTGGAGTTGATGACGGCGCCGACCGGTTGACACCCCGGGCCGCCCTTTTAGCTTGTTCGGGTTGAATGCCGTAGCCCTCATACCGCGCGCCCCGAGTCCGGGGGATGAACTTCGGCGCGACGCAGAGCGGCTCTCCCATATCATCCTCGAGATGCAGCGCTGCTTTATCCTGCATCTTTGTAAGGAACTCGCGCCGGGTAACGTTTCCTTCCCGCAATTTTTCCTGCTCGCAGCGCTTGATCACAAGGAAGTGCTGACCATGTCGGCCATCGCGCAAAAGATGGGACACACCACAGCTGCTGCGAGCGGTTTGGTCGCGCGACTGGAGGGTCTCGGCTACGTCGTGCGGTCGAGCGCGCGGGAGGATCGGCGCAAAGTCCTGGTTTGCATTACCGACAAAGGCTCTGCTTTGGTGCGGCGCATCCGCGAGGAGATGGTGGGAAATTTGCTGAAGATCATGGCCGTCCTCAGCCCCGGCGAGCAAAAAGCCTGGCTGCAGATTTACAGCAAGATCTACGATTATTGTCAGAGCAAATGAGCGACCGCGAGGACGCGTCCATTGAAAAGCTCACACGCCTCCGTCGATTTCGAAATTGGAACTTTCGCATCCCAACCTTGGGATGACGTGCCTCAGTCAGAATTCGTTTACGTGCCGTTAAACATCTATCCAGTAGTGCTTTAACTTTTTGTTTTCGACGCGGCACGGGCCTTGCAATGGTGGCGTAAACCTTTGTGGACTAAGCGAGCCGACCGGTTACCTTCCAAACTTCCTAGTCCCTGCCCCCGATTTCTCTTTCATGCGTAAGCTTTTTGTTTTCCTCAGTCTGTTTTTTGCACTCTTGCCTCTCGAGCGCGCGCTCCACGCCGGTTCCGATAACGAGGTCACCGGCCAATCCGTGCTTCCGCGTTACACCTTAAATGATGCGATCCTCGCAGCCCTGCAGCGCAACCCGGACATCCAGCGCGCGCGGCAGGAGATCGAGCGGACGAAGGGTCTTTACCTCGAAGTACGCGCGGAGGCGCTCCCTCGTGTGGATGGCACCGGCCAATACACAGACACCGATCCGCACCTTACCCGCTTCACTGGTGATGGTGGCGACTTGGGCGGTCTCGATAGCGGATTCAACACCGTGGATAAGAACTACTCGTTTCGCATCCAGGCTACCCAGCCGCTCTTCTCTGGCGGCCGCATTCCCTACCAAATCCGCTCGGCCGATTTCCAGCGCGACGCCGCCTACTTTGGCTTTCGCGACACGATCGATCTCATCATCGCCACGGTGCGAACGCAGTTCTACCAGGTCCTGCTCAATCGCGCCTTGATCGATGTCCAGGAAGAGTCGGTCAAGCTCTTGCAGAGCCAATTGCAGGATCAGCAGAATCGTTTCGAAGCGGGGACCGTTCCGCGTTTCAACGTCCTCCAGGCGCAGGTCGCGCTCTCCAACCAGCAACCGGAATTGATCACTGCGCGCAACAATTATCGCATCGCGCAATTGCAACTCGCCCGCACCATCGGGCTCGACTTCGATCCGCGCCGCGGGAGCGGGCCGCCGCTCGAATGTGTCGGCCGTCTCACTTACACGCCACGCCGCATCCCTCTACCGAAAGCGATCGAAATCGCGAAAGAGCGCCGTCCGTTTCTCAAGACGCAGAAGGCGAATCTCCTCAGCAACGCCGCGCAAGTGGGCGTAGCGCGCTCGGGTTTTTTTCCGCAGATCAATGCGACTGGCGGCGCGGATTTTCGCAGTTCACCGGTTAGCACGAATATCGAGGACACGCGCTCCGGATACGTCTTGGGGGTGAACGGCAGTTGGGCGCTCTGGGATTGGGGGCAAACCTACGGCCGCGTCAAGCAGGCGCGGGCGCTGCTTAATCAATCGAAGATTACCTACGACGATGCCGTTCGGCAGATCGAACTCGAAGTGCAGCAGGCCTATTCCAACTTGGTGCAGAGTGCGGAGTTGATCCGCAGCCAGGAGGAAACCGTCGGCCAGGCCGATGAAGCGCTGCGGTTGGCAAGCGCGCGGCTCGGCGCCGGTGCCGGAACTCAACTCGAAGTCTTGAACGCCCGTGTGGAAGTGACGCGCGCGCAGTCGATCACTTTGCAAGCGCTCTTCACCTATAACTCCGCGCTGGCCGAGTTCGATCGCGTGACGGCGAGCGAGTTCACTTACGCCAATCAACTCGATGAACCCGGGACGCGCCGCAAGCTGCGGACCGATCCCGCTCCGACACCGCGGCCGAAGCCCTCCCCACTGCCCCTTAATCAGGCGGGCGTTCGGGAGCCTGTTCGTTAGGCCGGTTGTCATCGCATTTGCGCATGCCGGATCCTGTCGCTCCCGGTCGAGCAGTTTCCGGCGCTCGCGCTGCCTGGCGTGGCGCATGCGTTCGTCACGCGCGCACCAGCGATTGACGTGCGGCACGACAAAGCGGAAGCGCTCCGTCGGCTGGATGCGGTCCATCGTGCAGTGCGGGTGGGGTTGGGTCTCAACGCGTCGCGCTTCGTTACGGCCGAGCAGGTGCACGGCAACCGCGTGGAAGTGATCGATCGATTGCCAGACGCGGATCCGTGTTTCACATCATGTGACGGATTAATCACAAATCAGCCGAACGTCTGTCTCGGCATCTACGTGGCGGACTGTTGCGCGGTTTATCTGGTTGATCCGGTCCGGCGTTGCATCGGCTTGGTGCACTCCGGCAAGAAAGGTACCGAATTGGATATCACCGGACAGGCGATTGCACTCATGCAAGCGCGCTTCGGTTCATCGCCCGCGGATCTTATCGTGCAATTAAGCCCCTGCATCCGGCCTCCCCATTACGAGGTCGATTTCGCGGCGGATATCGTCCGCGGGTGCGCGGAGCGTGGGGTGCGAAACGTCCACGATTCCGGCGCATGCACGGCCTGCGATCCGGAGCGCTACTATTCGTATCGTCTGGAAAAAGGGAAGACTGGGCGCATGCTCGCGCTCCTCGCGCTGACGTCGGACGGGGTCGCTTAGTTCCCAACCCGTCAGTCGTCGCCGGAGCGTCGGTGGTAGGGTACGATTCCGCGTTCCGCTTGCGCGACAAACTCGAAAAACTCCCGCCCCAGTTCGCCCCAATTGATCTCTTTCGCTTTCTCGAGTGCCTGCTGGGTATTCAGTCCGGTCCGGTAGAGAAGCTTGAACGCGCGTTTCAGTTCGTCGCGCTCCGGCCCACTCAAGCCGGCGCGGCGCAAACCCACAATATTGAGCCCGGCAATGACATTGCGCTGCGCGGCGACGACGAAAGGCGGGATGTCTTTGCTGAATCCCGAATTGCCCTGGGTGATCACGAGCCGGCCGATGCGCATGTATTGATGGAAGACCGTCCCGCCGCCGAGGAAGGCGCGATCGCCTACCCGCACGTAACCGCCGAGCAGACAATTATTCGCAATGATGACGCTGTTCCCGATCTGGCAATTGTGTCCCAAGTGCGCGCCAGCCATAAGGAAATTGCCGTTGCCGATGACGGTGGCGCTGTCCGCGGCGGTGCCGCGATGAATCGTGCAATGCTCGCGAATAATATTGTCCTCGCCGATCTCGACCCGGCTATAGGTGGCGGCATCGAAGCCAAGATCCTGGGGCGCGCCGCCAATGATGGAGCCGTGCCCGATCTGCGTTTTCCGGCCGATCCGAACCGCTCCCTCGATGACGACATGCGAGCGCAGGACGCATTCATCCTCGAGCACCGCCTCTGACCCGACGACCGAGAACGGCCCGATCTCCACGTCGGCGCCGAGCGATGCGCCCGCCTCGACGACGGCTGTGGGGTGGACCTTCATAAAACGCCCGCCTCGCGAAAGCTAAAGTAGGGAGCACGCCCTTCGGCCGGTGCGCCGATGATGATGTGATCGAGCAGTTTGATTTGCAAAAGCTCAGCCGCCTCGGCGAGACGTCTCGTTAGGCTGTGGTCGGCCTGGCTGGGGGAGGGATCGCCGGAGGGATGGTTGTGGACCACGAGGACGGCGTAGGCGGAATGGATCATGGCCGGCCGAAAAATCTCGCGCGGATGCGCGATGCTTTCGTTCATGCTGCCGAGCGATACCTCTTCCATGTGGACGAGACGATAGCGCGTATCGAGCAGGAGGACGCGGAGAGATTCTTTCCGCAGTCCGCGCATTTCGCTCCCGAGTAATTCGTAAACGAGCTGCGGCGTGTCGATCTTCGCCGGCGCGTAAGTTTCTTTGGCGAGACGCTGGCCGAGCTTGAATGTCGCAACCAGTTGCATCGCTTTGGCCGGACCGATTCCCGCCACCTTGGAAAGTTCTTTCAGCGAGCAGCGGCTCAAACCGGTGAGTGATTTGTAGCTTGCGATCAATTGCGCGCCCACCTCCACCGCGTTCGCTCCCACCCGGCCGGTCCGCAGGAGGATGGCGAGTAATTCCGAGTCAGTCAGCGCGTCGGCACCACGGGCGAGCAACTTCTCCCGGGGCCGCGTGTCCTGCGGCATTTCGCGAATTTTGAGCTGCGCCGTCATCGTCAATGCAGAAGGCTTAGTGCCCGGCCCACCACGATGTCAATCCGCGTCCCGCGCGGGCGCGATTTCCCGCCGCTCAGTCGCGCAGTTGGTCGAGCAGATCGCGCAACGCGTCGCCTAATTCCACC
This sequence comes from uncultured Verrucomicrobiae bacterium, assembly GCA_963788065.1. GTDB lineage: Bacteria > Verrucomicrobiota > Verrucomicrobiia > Chthoniobacterales > UBA10450 > JACCTI01. The sequence goes on along the minus strand of CAWBFF010000003.1, from coordinate 57,813 downwards.
AGCCCCGTTGTATATTCGCTGGCCGGGAGAATGGCCAGCTCCGCCTGCGCCTCCTGGATGAGGTCGCGTCCGCTGGTGATCGATTCGCTCAGCGAAGCCGTCCCGATCTCAGCGCGCAGAATGTCGGTCAATTCATCCACTTTGCCGCTCACGATCATCTGGCAATATTGCTCGCGCTCGAGCGCAGGCGCGGCCTGGAGGAGCATGAGGACCGGAAGAGTCAGCTTCCCTTTCCGCAAATCGGTGCCGAGGGTTTTGCCGATGACCGACTCGTTGCCAGCGATATCGAGGCAGTCATCGTAGATCTGATAGGCGGCGCCAATTTTCATCCCGTAGCTGGACATCGCGCGCACCACAGCCGGCTCACGTTCATTCAAGACCGCGCTCAACTCGGCCGCGGCCGCAAAGAGCGAACCGGTTTTCATTTCCACGATCCGCCGATAGTCGGTCACCGCCAGATGCAGGTCGAAGCGCCGCTGCGTCTGGATAATTTCGCCCGTGCAAACATCGCGCGCCGCCTGCGCAATCGCACGACTGACGGCCGCCTGTTCAAAATGAGTCGAGAGACTCAGCGCCTGCGCAAAGAGACAGTCGCCCAGAAGCACGCTCAACGAATTGCCCCAACGCGCGTTCACGGTCGGCTGGCCGCGGCGACGTTCGGCTTCGTCCATGATGTCGTCGTGGACCAGCGTGGCGATGTGGATCAACTCGAGGATGACCGCGAGATCGACGTGCGCTGACGTGATCGACCCGGTCGCGCCCCCGCTGAGGAGCGCCACCATCGGACGCAGCCGTTTCCCCTGGCCGCCGATGGCGTAGGAGACGTAGCCCTCGATCGCGGGATCGAAAGCGGCTGATTGTTGAGCGATGCGAGATTCGACTTCGGTCAGGTGCGATTGCACCGTCTGCGAGACACGCGCCAGCGGTCCCGCCGACAAAACCGTAGCGGCGGGCGGGCGGTCGGATACTTCCACATCGGCAGGATATAAAGGGGCCTCTTCAAAGTCAAAACTCAACGCCGTGCTGAAGGGCCCGGACGGCGGGGAGTATTCTCCAGCGGCTCGGTTCCCGGAGGCGCTTCCACCGCAGTGTTTTGCTCGGTGTTGAAGAACTTGTTGCCCTTGATTTTGCCTCCTTGATTCGACCCGCTTTGGAAAACGCCGACAGGTGTGTCGTTGATTGTATTGCCGCTAACGCTGTTGCCGTTCCCGATCAGCACCACAGCCGCTTCATCGCTGTTGAAGATCGCGTTCTTGTCGATCTTGTTGTTGTTCCCGAGAACGAAGACGCCGTCGAACATTTCGCTATCGGAGATGTGGTTGTCGCTCACGTCGGCGTCGTTCGTGAGGAGAGCGATGCCAGTCTGACTTTTGCCCAGGTTGTTGTTTTTGATCGTCACTTTACCCGTATCCAGAATCAGGACATTGGTCGCGGTGAAGCACTGCTGTCCGGGACCGCAGTTGTCGTAAATGTGGTTGGCGACGGTATTGTTTTCGATCGCGCCTTTCGCTCCATAGCCAAACTGGATTCCGTTTTGCGCCACGTCTTGATCAGGTCCGGCACCCATCACGAAATTACCGTCCGCGGTCACGTCCGTCCCGGCCTCGTTCGCGGTGATTCCGTTCTTCTGATAATCGTGGATGCTGCTGTTCCAGATCTCCACTTTCGCCGACCGGCCGTTTCCGCTCTGCACAAAAACGCCGTCGCCGGTTTGGCAGCCTTCCAACCCGGCACCGAGCCTGATGTTGCGCACTGCGACAGAATCGACTTTGCCCGACCCGTTGCGGTAAAAGATTCCCACGAACTCCGGAGCGCAGCCCGTCAGCCCATTGTTCTGCCCGTCCACCGTCAGATTCGTTAGACTCACGTCGTCCGTCTCGTCCACCAAAATAATGGCGGCGATCGGCATCCCCGTAAAAAGGCTGGTCGAATTCGGAGCGACAGCCGCCGGCCGAATCAAGATCAAGCTCTCGTTCCCGATTGGAGTGCCTTCCACTTTCAGCTTTTTGTTGATCCGCACCTGTTCGGGGTAAGTGCCTGGGCAAACTTTGATCGTGTCGCCAGAGTTCGCGGCCGAGACCGCCGCTTGGATGGTGGTGAAGGCGGCTCCCGGGCACTGTGCTCGATCATTGTCCACGGTGATGGTTGCGCCGTTAACGGCTGGGGTCAGCAAGGCCAGCACGCTCGTTAGACTGAGTAAAGTTTTCTTGTTCATTCCGTTTGATCCTCTTGATGCTTTTGGGCCGGCGCTTTTCTAGTGAAGGCGCAGTGGCGACCCCTGATTTAGCATCGGCGGAGCCAGAGCTCGGAGCCGTATTTTTCTTCCGAAATTTTTTGCGCAGCCGCCAAGGTCGAATGCTCCAGTTCTGCGACCTGAAAGTCTTGGCATAGCGCCGTGGCCAGTGAGTCAGCAAAGTCGGCAGGCAGTTCCGCGCCCTGAATGCTGCCTTGATGCAATAACCCTGCGCGCGTTCTCCGTTGCGCCGCGCCAGCGATTTTCCTGCCCGGCGAGCAAGACATCCGCGGTGACGGCATTGGCAAAGCAGGCCTCCGACATTTTCGGGGCATTCTTGGCGGCCAGCACCACATCGAGTCTTCCGGCAAGCGCTTGATGGATGGCGCCATGAAATTTTCGATACCACTGCAGGGGAGGTCGATGCGGACGGCAGCCGATGCCGCGGAAGGATGATCGAGTAGGTCAGGTCCGCTCCGTGCAAAACGATGCCGCCGCCCGTCCAGCGTCGCACCAGTTCGCGCGCCGATGCTTCGGCCGCTACGTCGGCGAATCGGCCGAAGTATCCGAAGGAAAGGGCCGGTCTCCGCCAGCGATAGAATCGCAGCACCGGTTGCGTTACCGTCTGGAGGAGCGCTTCGTCGAGCGCCATGTTCAGTGCCGCTGCCCGCGGCTCCAGGTCGTGCAAGACGAGGAGATCAGGCAGAATGTCTCCGCCTGGCAACTCGTTAGGCAGAAAGTTCCTCCAGGATTTGGCGAACGGCCGCGCCGGGATCGGCATGCGCTGTTACTGGACGCCCGATGACCAAATAATCGGCGCCATCTCTGATCGCTTCCGCGGGCGTGGCGAAGCGTTTCTGGTCATCGGCAGCCGATCCCGCTGGCCGAACGCCGGGCGTGATGATGGTCATTTCGTTGCCGAGTTCCTTCCGCAGATGGGCCACTTCCTGTGGGCTCGCGATTAACCCGCGCAAGCCCGCGCGCGCCGCCATCGACGCGAGACGCAGCGTTTGCTCGGCCACGCTCCCGGGCACTCCCGTTTCGCGCAAAGTCTCCTCATCCGAGCTGGTCAGGACCGTGACCCCGAGGAGCAAAAGCCCGGGCGGGGCCGCCGCTACTGCCGCCTCGATCATGCGCCGACCGCCGCTGAGATGGAGCGTGAGCATGTCCACGCCGAGGCGGCCCGCCGCGGCCACCGCTTTCGCCACCGTGTTCGGAATGTCATGCAGCTTGAGATCGAGAAAGACTTTTGCGCCTAACGACGTGACCGCGCGCACGATCTCCGGCCCGGCGGCGGTGTAGAGTTCGAGCCCGATCTTGAAGGTGGAGATCTCCGGGGCCAAAGCGCGCGCGCAAGCCAGCGCCGTCTCCGCGTCCGGAAAATCGAGCGCGATGATCAGGCGATCGCGGGCGTTTTTGGCGGTGTGTGCAGGATTCATTTGGTTATGGTGCGTGCATTCTATGCAGCTACGCGCGCCGGCGAAGATCAATTTGTCCTTCCGTATCCTCAAGCGGCGCGCGGATGGTTTTCATGAAATCGAAACCCTCATGGCTCCGATTTCGCTCTACGACGAGATCACGCTCTCGGAAATAGCGGTCAGCGATGGAATTCGCTTCACCTGCGATGATCCGACGCTTGCCCGGGGGTGACGACAACCTCGCCGTGAAAGCAGCGCGAGTTTTCTTCCGGGCGACGAAGGTGCGCGCCGGGGTGGAGATCGCGCTCCGCAAATCGATTCCGCACGGCGCGGGCTTGGCCGGAGGGAGCAGCGATGCGGCCACGGTGTTGCTCGGTCTGAACCGGATGTTCGGAGAAAAACTTTCGTGCGCGCAAATGGCAAGCTTGGCGGCGGAGATTGGCTCGGACGTGCCGTTCTTCATCTACGAATCAGCCGCCATCTGTCGGGGCCGCGGCGAATTGGTCGAGCCGATCGAACTAATTCGGCCTCTGCAATTGCTACTGCTCAAGCCGAGCTTCGGCGTGCCAACTCCATGGGCTTACGGACGATGGAGCGAAGCGCAGGAATTGCCGGGCGTTTCCTATGAACTGCAGGAGTTTGGTGGGCACGTTTTCCAGAACGATCTGGAACGCCCGGTCTTCGAAAAGTATTTGTTTCTCGCACAGACGAGGACATGGCTTCGCCAGCAGCCGGAAGTCGGCGCAGCGCTGATGTCCGGCTCGGGTTCCACTCTCTTTGCCGTCCTGCGCGATGCAGCCGATGCGGAGAAACTCGCCGCGCGCGCGCAGACCGAGCTGGATCCGGAACTCTGGACGTTTCCCTGCGCGACGTTGCCGTCAGCCGGGATTTAAAGCCTCGTTACTCGCCCGCTTTTCGGCGCAACTTGGCGAGCACATATTCGCGATTCAATTTCGCGATAAAGCTGGCGCTGATCTCGGCCGGGCACACGGCTTCGCACTCATACGTGTTCGTGCAGTTGCCAAACCCTTCCGCGTCCATCGCTGCCACCATCTTGAGGACGCGACTGGTGCGCTCCGGGCGGCCCTGCGGCAACAGCGCCAGATGCGACACCTTCGCAGAAGTGAAGAGCATGGCGGAAGCGTTCGGGCAGGCCGCGGCGCACGCGCCACAGCCGATACAGGCGGCCGCTTCCATCGCCAGATCAGCCTGATGCTTCGGCACCGGGATGGAGTTTGCCTCCGGCGCGGAACCGGCGCGCGCGGCCACGAATCCACCCGCCTGCACAATCCGATCCAGCGCGCTGCGATCGACCACGAGATCTTTGACGAACTTAAAAGGCCGGGCGCGGAACGGCTCCACCATGATGGTGGCTCCATCCTTGAAACTCCGCATGTAGAGCTGGCAGGCCGCGCCCGGATGATCGGGCCCGTGCGCCTCGCCATTGATCGTGAGCGAGCAGGTGCCGCAGATTCCTTCACGACAATCGGAGTCAAACGCGATCGGCTCCTGCCCGCGTTCCGTTAGCTGCTCGTTAACCAAATCCAGCGTTTCGAGGAACGAAGTGTTCGGTGAAACATCGCGCGCCTCGTACTCGACAAATTTCCCTTTGGCTTCACCAGCCTTCTGTCGCCAGACCTTGAGCTTGAAGTTCATTTGTAGCTCCTGGTGGCGAGTTCGACGCTCTCGAAGTGGAGCGGCTCCCGGTGCAGCTTGGGCGCCGCCATCGTTCCATTCTGGCTCTGCGATTCCCAGGCGAAGACGGCGGCGTAGTCGGCGTCGTTGCGCAGCGCTTCGCCATCGGGCGTTTGATGTTCCTCGCGGAAATGACCGCCGCACGATTCATCGCGTTCCAGCGCGTCGATGCACATCAACTCGCCGAACTCCAGAAAATCAGCCACCCGCCCGCCGCGTTCCAGCGATTGATTGAATTCCTCGCCCGTCCCGGGCACGCGCACGTTGCGCCAAAATTCCTCGCGAATTTCCGGAATCCGCGCGAGCGCTTCGCGCAGGCCGGCCGCGTTCCGCGCCATGCCGCATTTATCCCAGAGCAGCAGGCCGAGCTCGCGATGGAAGGAATCGATCGAGCGTTTGCCGTTCACCTCCAGCATGCGCTGGGTGCGCGCGCGGACTTCGGTTTCCGCTTTTTTAAATTCCGGATGATCGACCGTCGGGCGTTTTCCGATTTGCGGCGCGAGGTAAACTGGGAGCGTGTACGGGAGCACGAAGTAACCGTCAGCCAGCCCTTGCATCAGCGCGCTTGCGCCCAGGCGATTGGCGCCATGGTCGGAAAAATTCGCCTCGCCGATGACATGCAGCCCGGGGACGTTGCTCATTAAATTATAGTCCACCCAGAGTCCGCCCATGGTGTAATGGACCGCGGGGTAAATCCGCATCGGCTGGTGATAGGCGTCCTCACCCGTGATCTTCTCGTAGATGTCGAAGAGATTCCCGTAGCGCTCGCGGATGGTGTCTTCACCGAGGCGCGCGATCGCATCCTTGAAATCGAGATAAACCCCGCGTCCGCTCTCGCCCACACCGCGCCCTTCATCGCAAACTTCTTTGGCGCTGCGCGAGGAAATGTCGCGCGGCGCAAGATTGCCGAAGCTGGGATACTTGCGCTCGAGGTAGTAATCGCGTTCAGCTTCAGGAATGTCGGCCGGCTTACGCTTATCGTTTTCCTTTTTGGGGACCCACACGCGGCCGTCGTTGCGGAGCGACTCCGACATAAGGGTGAGCTTCGATTGATGCTGACCGCTCACCGGGATGCAGGTGGGATGGATTTGCGTGAAACAGGGATTGGCGAAGAGCGCGCCTTTTTTGTAGGCGCGATACGTGGCGGTGACGTTGCAGCCGCGGGCATTGGTGGAGAGGTAGAAGACGTTGCCGTAGCCGCCCGTCGCCAAAACCACGGCATCAGCCGCGTGCGCGCGGATTTCGCCAGTGATCAGGCTGCGAGTGATGATGCCCTTGGCGTGGCCGTCCACGAGCACGAGATCGAGCATCTCCGTCTGCGGAAACATCTCGACCGTGCCCGCAGCGATTTGGCGCGAGAGGCCCGAGTACGCGCCTAACAACAGCTGCTGTCCCGTCTGCCCACGCGCGTAGAAGGTGCGCGACACCTGCGCGCCGCCGAACGAACGATTGGCCAGCAATCCGCCATACTCGCGGGCAAAGGGCACGCCCTGCTCGACGCATTGGTCGATGATCAAATTACTGACTTCGGCGAGGCGAAAGACGTTCGCTTCGCGGGAACGGAAATCGCCGCCTTTGATCGTGTCGTAGAACAAACGGAAGACGCTGTCGCCGTCGTTTTGATAATTTTTCGCGGCGTTGATGCCGCCCTGCGCAGCGATGCTGTGGGCGCGGCGTGGGCTGTCCTGATAGCAGAAGCACTTCACGTGGTAGCCCATTTCGCCCAGGCTGGCGGCCGCCGAACCGCCGGCCAGGCCGCTGCCGACGACGATGATCTCGAACTTCCGTCGATTAGCCGGACTAACGAGCCGGGCGTGATCCTTGTGCGCCCGCCATTTCTCATCCAGGGGCCCGGGCGGCACGTTGGCTTCGAGCGTGCCGATCATAGCTGCTGCGCAGGCCGAACAAACCCGAGAAGAATGGCCACCGGGATGGAGGTGTAACCGACAAAAATGAGCCAGGCAAAAATGCGCCCGAGCCAAGCGAGACGCGGTGTCAGCTTCTTGTCATTGAGGCCGAGCGATTGGAAAAAGCTGGAGGTTCCATGGCTGAGATGGAGCGCGAGGAGAAACATCGCGAGGATGTAGAAACCGGAGACGATAGGGCTCTGAAATCCGTAAACCATCATAGAATATACGTCGTAGCGGTTTAATGGATCCACTTTTAGGAGCTGAAAGCGCGGATCCGTCACGCGCACAGTGAAATGGGCGATGTGATAAATGATGAAGGCGAAGAGGACGAGACCGCTTAGAGCCATCGAGCGCGACGCGAAGGTGGCTTTGACGTGGCGCTTCTTTCCGTAGGCGACCGGGCGGGCGCGGCGATTCTCCAGTGCCAGGCTGATCGTAAAATAAATGTGCAACAGCACGGTGATGAGCAGGAAGGCGCGGACGACCCAGAGCAGAACGCCGAGCGCGCGCAGCTTTTCCGCGTAGCTGTTGATGTATTCCGGGCCGAAAAAGATCTGCAAGTTGCCGAGCAGATGGCCAAGAATAAAACCGATCAGGATGAGACCGGTGAGGGCGACAATGAATTTCTTTCCGATCGACGAGCGGTAAAAGGCGGAGATTTGGTTCACAGAGCGGCGGCAGCGTTGCCGCTGGCGATGGTCGAAACTAGAAGAGCGGTTGAGCGTGTCAAGATGGCAAGGGAGGGAGGCGTGCGGCGCGTTGCCGCTATTTGCTGCCCGGCTTCATCGCGGGAGTCGCGGCGAGATCAGGCGGCAAATTCTCGGCCGGAAAAGTCTCCACGTTCATCTCGATCAAGCTGACAAACGGGCAGCCAAAGTCGGGCCGATTCCCGCCGCTCCGGTCCACGATCACGCCAATCGCGGCCACGATGCCACCGTGCGCGCGGACGATATCGATCGTCTCCTGCACGCGCCCGCCGCGGGTGACGACATCCTCGGCCACGATCAAGCGCTCGTTAGGCGCAATCTGAAAACCGCGGCGCAAAACGAGGCCGCCGCCAGCATCCTTCTCTGCAAAGATATGCCGTTTACCGAGGGCACGGGCGACTTCCTGCCCGACGACGATCCCGCCAAGCGCCGGCGAGATCACGCCGGCGCATTCGATTCCGCGCAATTTTTCCGCGAGTCTTCCGCAAACGTCGGCGGCTACGTCGGTGTATTGCAACAGCAGCGCGCACTGAAAAAACTGGCGGCTGTGCAACCCCGAACGCAGCACGAAATGACCATCGAGCAGCGCGCCGGTTTTGCGGAAGAGCGCGAGAAGATCTTCGGACAAAGCGACGATTACTCCCAGGTATCGATCGCCTTGCCGCCGGCTTTGCTCGCGGCTGCAATCACTTCAATCTCGACCTGTGCGCCTTTGGGCAACGCTGTGACCTGGACAGTGGAACGAGCGGGCGGGGCATCGTGAAAATAGCTGGCGTAGACTTCGTTCATAGTTTGGAAGTCGCCCAGATTGGTCATGAAGACGGTGGTTTTCACGATATTGGAAAAATCCATTCCCTCGGCTTTTAACACCGCGGTGAGATTGTCGAGCACCCGCCGGGTTTGCTCCGCTATATCCTCCGAGACGATCTTGCCGCTTTGCGGATCGAGCGGGATTTGGCCGGCGGTGAACAGCAAAGGGCCAATGCGGACGGCCTGCGAGTAAGGGCCGACGGCAGCCGGCGCTTCAGTAGTGGCGACAATTTTCTTCATCGGGCGAGTCTAAACACAAAATGAGTGCGCACAACGCCCTTGGAGAGGCTGGCAAGCAAACGAGCGGGGCTTGAATTGCTACTAACGGAAATCAGTCAATATTAGCCGCTCATGGTTGGCTGGATTTTAAAGAAAATACTCGGGTCAAGAAATCAGCGCGAGATCAGGCGGATGCTGCCGATGGTGCGTCGCATCAACGAGCTGGAGGAACAGCTGCGCACGCTTTCCGACGACGAGTTGCGCGCCAAAACCGCGCAGTGGCAGGCTGAGCTGGCGCCGATGGAAGACGCGGATGAGCGCTGGGCCAGATTGAACGAAATTTTACCGGAAGCGTTCGCGGTGGTGAAGAACGGCGCGCGCCGGCTGACGGAGCGCAAGCATGAGTTCACGGTCTGCGATCAGCCAGTGACCTGGAACATGGTGCACTTCGATGTGCAGTTGATTGGCGGGATGGTTTTGCATCGGGGACGGATCGCGGAAATGGCGACGGGCGAAGGCAAGACGTTGGTGGCGACGTTGCCGCTCTACTTGAACGCGCTCGCGGGCCGCGGCGCGCATCTCGTGACGGTGAACGATTATCTCGCTCGACGCGATGCGGAGTGGATGGGCGAGCTCTATCGTTTCCTCGGCTTGCACTACGGCTGCATCCAGCACGATCAACCGCCGGATGTGCGACGCGAGCAATACGCGCGCGACATCACCTACGGAACGAATTCGGAATTCGGGTTCGATTATCTGCGCGACAACGGCATGGCCACGACGCGCGAGCAGCAAGTGCAGCGCGGCTATCATTTTGCGATCGTCGATGAAGTCGATTCCATTCTGATCGACGAAGCGCGCACGCCGTTGATCATCAGCGGGCCGTCCACGGTTTCGACGCATCAATACGACAAGTGGAAACCGCTGACGGAGCAATTGGTGCGGAAACAAAACATGCTCGTGAACCGCTTCGCGAGTGAAGCGAAGGAAGCTTTCGAGCGCGGCGACGTGGAAGCCGGCGGGCTGCTCATGTTCAAGGTCAAGCTGGGCCAGCCGCGCAACAAACAACTGCTGCGCATGATGGAAGATCCGGAGAAGCGCCGGGCGGTCGACAAGGCCGAGCTGTCGTTTTACCAGGACTCGCGCAAGGAAGAGCTCTTCGGGTTGAAGGAGGAGCTGTTCTTCACCATCGACGAAAAATCGAACGAGTCCGATCTCTCCGAGCAAGGCCGCGAATTCCTGAACCCGGACGAGCCGGATTCGTTCGTGCTTCCGGATTTGATCAGTGAGTTCACCGAGATCGACCTCAACCTCGAGCTCTCCGACGAAGAGAAAGAGCGGCAGAAGGTGGAGCGGCAGCAGCATTGCGACGCGCAAGGCGAACGCATCCACAACATCTCGCAGCTCCTGCGCGCCTACTGCCTGTTCGAGAAGGACGTGCAGTACGTGGTGGAGGAAAACAAGGTCGTCATCGTCGACGAATACACCGGCCGCAAAATGCCGGGACGGCGCTGGAGCGATGGCTTGCACCAGGCGGTGGAAGCGAAGGAAGGCGTGCAGATCGATCGTGAGACGCAGACGCTGGCCACGATCACGATCCAGAATTATTTCCGGCTTTATGCAAAGCTCGCGGGCATGACCGGTACGGCGGACACCGAGGCCGCGGAGTTCCACGATATCTACAAGCTGGACGTCAACGTCATCCCCACCAATCGCCCGATCGCGCGCGTGGATGCGAACGATCGGATCTACAAAACGCGACGCGAGAAATACAACGCGGTCATCGCCGAGATCAAAGATTGCCACGCGCGCTCGCAGCCGGTGCTCGTCGGCACGGTGAGCGTGGAAGCGTCCGAGTTGCTCGGCCGCATGCTCAAGCGCGAGAAGATTCCGCACAACGTGCTGAACGCGAAATATCACATGCAGGAAGCCGAGATCGTCCAGCGCGCCGGCCAGGCGGGCACGGTCACGATTTCGACCAACATGGCCGGCCGCGGCACGGACATTAAGCTCGGGCCGGGCGTGCCGGATAAGGGCGGCTTGTTTGTTATCGGCACGGAGCGGCATGAGTCGCGCCGCATCGATCGGCAGTTGCGCGGACGTTGCGCGCGCCAGGGCGATCCGGGCGGGTCGCGGTTTTACGTCAGCTTCGAAGACGACCTGATGCGCAACTTCGGCGCGGCCGATCGGATGACGCGGATCATGGAGCGTTTCGGGCTCGAGGAAGGTCAGGAGCTGGAGCACCCGTGGCTGAACAAGTCGGTCGAGACCGCGCAGAAGCGGGTGGAGCAGCGCAACTATCTGGCGCGGAAACGCACGCTCGATTTCGACGATGTGATGAACAATCAGCGCGAGGTGGTTTACACCTATCGCAACGACACGATCGACACGGACGATCCGCGGAAATTGATCTACGAAGTGATCGACGAGGCGGTGCCGGCGAAAGTGCGCGAGCAGTTGGCCTCCGGCGAAACGGACGAACCGAATTATTCGGCGCTGATGCATTGGGTGAACACGACGTTCCCGCTCGGTTTGTCGGCGGAGAAAGCGCAATTCGAGACGCGGACGGTCGAAGAAAACGCGCAGTTTTTGATCGAGAAGATCAAGGATTCTTACGAGCGAAAGTCGTCGCACGAAGAGCCGACGGCGGTGAAGAGTCTGGAGCGTTACATTATTTTGAACGCGATCGATCGGCTCTGGCAGGAGCATCTCTACGCGATGGATGCGCTGCGCGAAGGCGTCTACCTGCGCAGCTACGCGCAGAAGGATCCGCTGGTGGAATACAAGACGGAAGCTTACGAGATGTTCGTCGAGCTGATGGCGAGCATTAAGAACGAAGTGCTGCATAATCTCTTTCGCAGCACGTCGAATTTGCAGGCCTTCGAGACTTTCCTCTCCACCTTGCCGCAGTTTCTGTTGCGCGAACATGGGCCCAGCTCGACAACCTCGAGCGGCCCAGGGCCAATCCCGGGTCCGGCGATGGGGCGAAGGGGGGAGCATGCGACCTCGGCCGCGACCGAGAATGGCGAAGGCGGCGAAGTCACGCTCGATCTCGCACCGGTCCGGCGCGACATCCCGAAGGTGGGGCGAAATGAGCCTTGCCCTTGCGGGAGCGGGAAAAAATTTAAGAACTGCTGCGGTCGCTCGGCTTAGGCACGCGTCCTTTAGTCGCCGCGTTGAGGGCGAACAAAAATGAGCACCGCTTGAAGGCCGGTTGGGTGCGATGTTTTGTTAGGGGAATATGCGACCGGACAAGTTCACACAGAAAATGCAGGAAGCGCTGCAAGCGGCGCAGGATGTCGCCGGACAGCACAATCACCAGGAAATCTCGAACGAGCATTTCCTAATCGCCCTGCTCGATCAAACGGACGGCGTGACCCGGCCGTTGCTGGAGAAACTGGGCGTCGCCCTGCAGACCTTGCGTGAGCGCCTGGAGGCCGAACTGCGCCAGCGGCCGCAGGTGCACGGCGCCGCTTCCGACCTGCGAATCGCGAACGAATTGCGGAGCTACAATCGATGCGGGCGAGAAGGAGATGGCGAAACTGAAGGATGAATTCCTGAGTGCCGAACATTATCTGCTGGCGTTGACCGATTCATCGAGCGCGGCCGGGAAAGCGCTGCAGGACCTAGGGGTAACTCGGACGAAGCTGATGCAGGCGTTGCAGCAGGTCCGAGGCTCACAGCGCGTGACTGATCAAAATCCGGAAGGGAAGTATCAGACGCTCGAAAAGTATGGGCGCGATCTGACGGAGCTGGCGCGCCGCGGGAAGATCGATCCGGTGATCGGGCGCGATAACGAAATCCGCCGCGTTATGCAGGTGCTCTCGCGCCGGACGAAGAATAATCCAGTGCTGATCGGCGAACCGGGCGTGGGGAAAACGGCGATCGTGGAAGGTCTGGCGCGTCGCATCATCAGTGGCGACGTCCCGGAATCGTTGAAGCGGAAAAAACTGATCGCGATGGATATCGGTTCGATGGTGGCCGGCGCGAAATTCCGCGGTGAATTCGAGGATCGGCTGAAAGCGTTCTTAAAAGAGGTGACCGACTCGCAGGGCGAGATCATTCTCTTCATCGACGAGCTGCACACGATCGTGGGCGCGGGCGCGGCGGAAGGATCGATGGACGCGTCTAATTTACTCAAGCCGCAACTGGCGCGCGGCGAATTGCGCACAATCGGCGCGACCACGCTAAACGAGTATCGGAAATATATCGAGAAGGACGCAGCGCTGGAGCGGCGCTTCCAGCCAGTGATGGTGGAGGAGCCGAGCGTGGAGGATACGATCGCGATTTTGCGTGGCTTGAAGGAGCGGTATGAAGTGCATCACGGCGTGCGCATTCAAGATGCCGCGCTCGTGGCGGCCGCGGTGCTTTCGCATCGCTACATCAGCGATCGATTTTTGCCCGATAAGGCGGTCGATCTGGTGGACGAAGCGGCGTCGCGTTTAAAGATCGAACTCGATTCCATGCCGACGGAGATCGACGTGATCGAACGCGAGATCATGCAGCACGAGATGGAGCGGCAGGCGTTGAAGAAAGAGAAGGACCCGGCGAGCAAGGAACGGCTGGGGAAGATCGAGAAAGAGCTGGCCGATTTGAGAGAGCAAGGCGCCAAGATGAAAGCGCAGTGGCAGAACGAGAAGGGCGAGATCGACAAGGCGCGCAAGTTGCAGGAGGAGCTGGAGTCGTTACGGACGCAACTGGAGCAGGCACAGCGGCGCGGCGAGCTGGGCAAGGCGAGCGAGATTCAATACGGCCGCATTCCCGAAATCACGCAGCAGCTCGAGGAGCACAACAAGAAGCTGGGCGCGCTGCAGGAGAGCGGCCAGATGTTGAAGGAGGAAGTGACGGAGGAGGACATCGCGCAAGTCGTTTCCAGTTGGACGCACATCCCGGTCTCGCGGCTGCAGGAAGGCGAACGGCAGAAGCTGGTGAAGATGGAAGAGCGGCTCGGCCAGCGCGTGATCGGACAAGCAGCCGGCGATCAAGGCGGTCTCGAATGCAGTGCGGCGGGCGCGGGCCGGATTGCAGGACGAAGACCGGCCGATCGGCTCTTTCATTTTTCTCGGCCCGACCGGCGTGGGGAAAACGGAGCTATCGCGTGCCCTCGCGGAATTTTTGTTCGACGACGAGAACGCCATGATCCGGATCGACATGAGCGAATACATGGAGAAGCACACCGTGGCGCGTTTGATCGGCGCGCCGCCGGGCTATGTCGGTTACGAGGAGGGAGGGCAGTTGAGCGAGGCCGTCCGGCGCAAGCCTTACGCGGTGGTGCTTTTCGACGAGATCGAGAAGGCGCATCACGATGTCTTCAACGTTTTGCTCCAGGTGCTCGATGACGGCCGCATTACCGATGGCCAGGGGCGGACAGTGGATTTCAAAAACACGGTCATCATCATGACCTCCAACATCGGCTCGCAATTTATCACCGAGGATTGGAATCGCGCGCGTGACGGCGAGCTGGTCATGAACACTCTGCGTGAACACTTCCGTCCCGAGTTCCTGAATCGCCTGGACGAAATCATCATCTTCGATCGTCTGAACGAGGAGGAGCTGAAGCGGATCGTCGAGATCCAGTTGCAACGGCTGATCAAGCGGCTGGCGAACCAAAAAATCGCGCTCGAGTTGAGCGATGCCGCGAAGGCGCTGATCGCGCGCGAGGGCTACGATCCGGTCTACGGGGCGCGGCCGTTAAAGCGCGCGATCCAGAAGGAAATCCTGGACCCGTTGAGTATGGACATCCTCGAAGGGAAATTCCGCGAGGGCCAGACGATTCGGGTGGAAGCGGACGGCGGCGCGCTTTTGTTCCGCGCGAGTTAGTATTCGGGCGCGTTTAAACGGGTGCGCCCAAGGTCATTGATTGAACAGAGTGGCTGAGTAACTGTCTCAGTCGATTATGAAATTCAAAGCCTTGACTGTTGTGGCGGCTGGCCTGCTTTGGGCCGGAACCGCGTTTGCCGGTGATAAAGCGTGCTGCGCCAAGCATGCCTCGAATGACAAGAATGCCTGTGCGGCGACTTTCGCCAGCCTCGACCTAAACGCGGAGCAGAAAGCGAAGATGGAAACGCTGGCTGCCGAATGCGACAAGGCGGGCTGCACGAAGGAGAGCATGGCGAAGATGGAGAAAAGCGCGCAGGGCATCCTTTCCAAGGAACAATTTGCCGCCTGGCAAAGCGCCTGCCGCGGGAAGATGAGCGAGAAGACGCAGAGCTAAGCGTTTCTGATTTAACAAAACAAAAAGGGCGACGTTCGCAAGAACGTCGCCCTTTTCGTTAAAGTTAGCGTGGTTTAGGCGAGACCGTTAACGCGGCGACGACGGGCAACGATGAATGCGCCAACCAAACCCAAGCCGAGGAGCGCGTAGGTGGAAGGCTCCGGCACCACGACCAGACCATTGCGGTCAAAGGAGGCGATGTTATAGGTGCCGCCGTTTGTACCCGTGAGGGTGAAAGTCGCGGTATCGATGTCGCGGAAGGCCGCGGAATTGAAGGCCGGATTGTTGGAGGTGAAGGCGCTCAGAAGGAAATCAACGTTCCCCGAACCGCCGGCAAAGGCCTGGCTGACCGTGGCCGAGCCGCCGGCTGTGCTGGAGGTCAAGGTCACCGTGATCATCGGGCTGGAGCTGCTTCCAGTATTGAGAGTCAAACGCACGCGATCCCACAGATTGCCGCCACCCGCGGGGATATCGAGGAAGTTGGCATTGAGCGGAGCGGCCATGCCGATCGTCAAAGTGAGAGTGCCTGAAGACCCGGCCAAGGCGGAGAAAACCATCGCATCATCGTTCGTGCCGGGGTTCACCGGATTGAGCGAGGCGTTCAGGTTGCCGGCGGTGCCGGTCAGCGTCCCGATGCTGACGAAGCGCTGCCCACCAAGAGTGGAAGCGGTGCTGATGCCCGTCACGGTGGTGGAGCCCATGGTTCCGCTCAACGTGAAGGCACCTTCGTCGATGAAATCGATGTGGTTGGCTTTCGCAGTGAGCGAAAGGACGAGCAGTGAAGCGCTGGCGAGCGCAATCAGTTTGGTGCGATTGGATTTGATCATGGTGTTTCCCTGTTCGGTTAAAGCATTGATGCCTTCGGCGCCCAAAGTGAAGACAGGGTGGAGGATGGTCAAGAAAAAATATCTCGGTTTGCGGTATTTATTTGAGGCCGGAAGACTAGTCTAGCCATGGCATGAACCAAATCGGCGAGGGCATCGAACATGTGCGCGAGGAGATGGCGCGAGCAGCGGAAGAATCTGGCCGCGGGCCGGACGATGTTCTGCTAATCGCGGTCTCGAAAAAGCAGGACGCGGAGAAGGTGCGGGCAGCGTGGGAGTCCGGGCAGGAAACATTCGGCGAGAGCCGGGTCCAGGAGGCGCGGGCGAAGATTCCCCTTCTGCCGGCAGCGCTGCGCTGGCACTTCATCGGCCATCTGCAAAAGAATAAAATCCGCCACGCGCTGCCGCTTTTTGAACTTTTCCACAGCGTGGATTCGCTCGCGCTGGCGCAGGACGTAGAGCGGATCGCAAGCGAGGAAGGTGTGCGTCCGCGGGTGCTGTTGGAGGTGAATGTGGCGGGCGAGGGGAGCAAGCTGGGATTTTCGCCCGAGCAAATCCGCGCGCAGATGGAGGAGTTGCTCCAGTTGGGCCGGCTGGAGATCGAGGGCCTCATGACCATTCCGCCGTTTGCCGCGGAGGCGGAGGAAGCGCGGCCGCATTTCGTCCGGCTACGCGAGTTGCGCGATGCGCTGGAGCGGGAGTTCGCGGTCAAGCTGCCCCAGCTTTCGATGGGGATGAGCAACGACTACGCGATCGCGATCGCGGAAGGCGCTACGATTGTGCGCGTGGGGACGGCGATTTTCGGCGGGCGAAGCTGACCTTCGCGCGCGCGGCGAAAGATTTTGATTCACCCTCCGCAGGTCCTATGCTTCGGCCGAAGTGCCGATTCCTTTTTCGAGAAAAAGCCAGCGCGTCGTCACTCCGGGGGCGGGAAATGAAGAGGCGGCGTCCGGTTCTCGAAAGGTCGGCCTGCGCCCGGGGGCGGACTGGCATAAACGAAATTTCCTGACCAGCGTCCTGATCCCGTCGCTCTTCACGAAACGGGAAGGGAAAGGCGGCCTGCCGTTGTTTCCAAAAGTGAAACGGGGCGAAATCGGCATCACCTGGATCGGGCACGCGTCATTCCTGATTCAAACGCCGGACGTCAACATCCTGATCGACCCGAATTGGTCGATGTGGCTGAAGGTAATCAAACGGCTGAAGAAGCCGGGCTTCGATCTGTTCCATTTGCCGGAGATCGATTTCGTTCTCGTCACGCATGCGCATTTCGATCATCTCGATCGCCGCACCTTGCGGAAAGTGGCGGCCGATCAACCGATCGTCGTCCCTGTGGGCGTGGGCAATCTGGTGCACGATCTCGGGTTTAATATCGTGCACGAGATGGATCACTATCAGCGGCTGGAATTAGGGCCGCTCTGCGTTTCGATGACGCCGTGTCATCACTGGGGCGCGCGACTCCTGCACGATTCGCATCGCGGCTTCGGCGGCTTTGTGATCGAGGCGGAAGGGCGTTCCATTTTTCACTGCGGAGACAGCGCTTACTTCGAGGGATTTCGCGATATCGGAAAGCGTTTCGAGATCGAGATCGCGCTCCTGCCGATCGGTGCGTACGACCCGCCGAGTGGGCGGGAAGTGCACATGAATCCCGAGGAAGCGGTGACCGCTTTTCAGGAGTTGAATGCGAAGACACTGGTGCCGATGCATTACGGATCGTTCCGGTTGGGATACGAGCCGCTGGATGAACCGCCGGCGCGGTTGCTGGCGTGCGCGCGCGCCGCGGGGATCGAGAAAAAGGTGCTCGTCATGACCGAAGGCGCGCCGGTTTTGCTCTGAGCGCCGTTGTGGGCGGAAATGCTTTGAAGGCGCGGCGTGATTTTGCGGGAGCCCTCGCCTGCGGCGCGCTGGTGCTGGGCATTTTCGGAATTCTGCTCTGGCGCGATCCGCTGCTTTTTTGGAACGACGATTACGAGTTGTCGATCCTGCCAGTTTTCGCGGATGTGGCGCGAAGTTGGTCTGAAGGGCAATGGCCGCTGCTCAGCCCCTACTCGTGGGTCTGCAGCAACCTGGCGGGCGAGTTTCAATACGGGACGTTCTCCGTATTCGTGAATGCGGCGGTGATCGCGATTTGGAAATTGCCACTGACCTTCCCGCAACAGGCGGCCGCACTTTCGCTGGCTCATCTTTTTGTGCTTGGCATGGGCGGCTATCTGCTTGCGCGCGGACGCGAACTTGCGGCGCCGCTCGCACTCATGGTCGGCTTGGTCGCGGCGCTCAATGGCTGGATCGTCTGCTGGGGCGCGACGGATTGGTTTGGCGCGCTGGGCGCGTTTGCCTGGTTGCCGTGGGCCTGGTGGGGCATGGAGCGCGCGCTCGACCCGCGGCGCGGGCCTTATCGCTTTCTCTGGCCGGCGCCATTCGTTTATCTGCTCATCGCGGGCGGATTTCCCTACACCGTGGTCATGCTGGTGGTGCTGGCGGGCTGGCTCGCGCTGAGGTCGATCGTGCAGACGCGATCGCCCGCTTCCGTTTGGCCGCTCGCGCTTGGGTTGCTGCTGGGCGTGGGCTTGTCGGCGCCGGCCTGGCTGGCGTTGTTCGATTATGTGAGCGGCTCTGCGCGGCAGGCGCAGGATCCCTCTGCGCACTTCCAATGGATCGTGCCGCTGGCGGCGCTGCCGGGTTTCGTCCTGCCGGCGTGGACGGTGCCGTGGGCGGATTTTTCCACCCGCCTCCTGCCGCATGAAGCGACGGAAATGGCATGCGGGTTCGTTCCGCCGGTCGCGTTGCTTTTTGTTCTGGCCACGCGGACGCGACTGGTCGTTAGCCGTTTGAAGTGGGAGCTGGGGTTACTCGCGTTTGTCTTGCTCCTCTCGATGCTGCCGACCGCGAACATGTTTCGCTGGAGCTTTCGTTGGCTGCCGCTCCTCGCGTTGGTGCTCGCCCTCTGCGCGGCGGAAGCGTTGCGAGTGCTGGGGCGGTGGCGGAACGCCGGCGCGTTTGCCGTTTTCGTGGTGCTGGCATTAGGCGGTGCGATGTGGCTGGCGCACACCGCGGGGGCGAACGGCTGGCCGCTCTTCGGCGCCATGCTGGCCGTGGCGGTGGTCTGGGCGTTGGCGCATGCGCTCCTCATCTCCGATGGCGCGCGAATGTGGACATTGCCGCTGCTGACCGGTCTCTCGTTTCTCGTCACATATCTTGTGCTCCCGACGAACAGCGGCGTGCCGAAATACAACCTCGATCAACGCCTCACCGAAGCGGCGCCGCTGGCTTCCGATCGTTTATATCTGAGCGTTTATCCCGCGCCTGAGCACCGCTATCGGCTTGAGGTGCAACCGGAGCCGTTCGGTCGCGTGGTTCGGCCTGGGAGCACATCGATGTGGGGCGGGGTGCGCTTGATCAATGGCTACAGTCCGATCCGGCCGGCGGGCGTGGCGCGCGAGTTTGAGTTCGCGATTCACGGCGAGATCGCGCCCTGGGCGGGCGAGTATTTTCCGCAGTGGAAAGGTGGCCCCGAGGACCTATTGGCGCGGCTGGGCGTGGATGGAATCATCATCGCGCGCGAAATGGAAATCACGCCGCAACCAGTCGACGGAGTGGGAGCTGGTGCATTCGTCGGAGGAAGGTCGGGTCTATCATCGGCGCGGCGGACCGCTGCCGCGGGTGCAGAGCGCGCCTAACGAAGGGTTTGCTCGCGCAACGGTCGAGCGCATTGAGGACTCGCGTCACCGCGTGTCGGCTGTCGTTGCCGTGCCCGCGGGCGCACAGCCGGCGCTGCTGACATTCTCGCGGCCGTATTTTCGTGGCTATCGCGCGGAGTTGGATGGTCGGGCATTACCAGTCACTTCGTGGCGCGGGCTCACTCCCGCGGTGGAAGTGCCGGCAGGCAGCGCGGGTGTGCTCACCTTGCGCTATCGGCCTTGGTGGTTGGTAACGGGGACCGCGATCGCCATCGGTTGCGCGGCGGGAATGCTGGGCGCGCTGATCCTAGCCGCGCGCCGCCGGGTTTAAACGACGACGCTCACCGCCCCAGTCGCGCGTGCGGGTGACCGTAGACGACATACGCCAGCCAGGTGGCGTCCCCCGCCGCCTTCGCGGCTTCGCGCCCGGCGATGGCGGCCTCGGCCACGGTGCTGCCTTTCTTGAGCCGGCGATAGAATTCCTCGGTGAACGTGCGCGCAGGGTTATCGCCCACCGACCAGAGCGTGCCGACGAATGCGCCCGCGCCGCGCCGCAGAAAAGCGCGCGCGAATCCGCCCACGCCGGTCAGCTTGTAGCCGGCCCGCCCGGCCTGGCAGGCGTTCAGGACGATGAGCGGGCCGGTGCCGTCGCTCTTTAGATTGGCGTGGCCTTCCACCGTGGTCGCGCTCAGCGGGTCGCGGATGTAGCCGGCTGCTTCGACGCGGCCTTCCATGAGCAGTTCGGCGTTCGCGATGTTGTTCTGCTCCGCCGCGCCGTGGCAGGCGAAGTGCAACAGATCGAACGCGCCCGGCTGCGCGATGAGCTTGCGGACCTCGCCGGATTTCGGCGGCACAGCGGTGGCGCGGAATTCCTTTTCCAAAAAGACATTCTCCTTCTCCGCTTCCGGCAGCGTGTAATCAGGGTGCGGATAGTGCGGGATGACGTAGCGCGCTTTGTCTTTGCGAATACGGAGTTCGTCGGCCGGCCAGCCGGCTTCATGCAACCAACGCACCAGCCCCATTTGTCCGAGGAAGCGCGTCTCCGCGCCGAGCGGCTGGCCGGGTTCGCTCAAGTGCACCAGCTCCCACGGAATGAACGGCTCCTCCGCCAGGACCATGATGCTCTTGATTTTGTCGCGATAATCCCAGAGAGCGCGCTGCACTTCAGCCGGGACCAATTCGTCGAGCATGGTGTGGCCGATGGCGCGCAGCTCTTCCGTGAAATTCTCGACGTCGTCCTTGTTGCTCAGCCAGCGGTTCTCGATCTCCGCGTAGCGCTCGGTTACATACTTTTCGCGATCGCCTAGGAGCGGCTTCGATTTGCCTTCAATCAACAACTTCAGGTCGGGCGATTGGAGATCGAAATGATAGGTCAGCTCGTTGCCGTTCCGCAGTTCCGTGATGCGCAGCTGATGTAGCGGCTCGGCCAATCTCGGCGCTTCCGATGTGGTGGCGGTGGCCACGGCGCGGCGTGCGTTCCCAGTCGCAGCGGAAACGATTTGCGGTTTCAAGACCAGGGTGACGAGAGGCACCTGACCCTGGCGCGCGATCACCCACACCTCGCCATCGCCTTCGTGTGTTCCTTTCAGGATAAAATAAAGCTGCTGCGGCGCGCCCGGCGCCGGCGGATCGATCTCGACGTAGTCGTCATCGACCGATTGAAAGTTCAGCTTCGGCAACACCTGCACGAGGATCTTCCGCGTCGGATCGATCTCCGCTTTTCCCTCGGCGGCGGCGGCATGCAGGATGGCGCCAATCATCTCCCGCGAAACCGTTACCTCGACCGTGACCGGTTTTTTGATTGTCACCTCCTGCTCCATTTCCGCGCGGAAATGACAGGTGACTTTCACCGGGTTGGGTGGAACCGCAGTCGGTCCGCCGCCCGAACGCGTGCGGCGCGGCATGGGCGGAGGCGGAGATGCGCTAACGGAAGCTGCCGGCATCGCCCCCGTCATGGCAAAGGTCGGCATGGCTCGCCGTGCCGCTGCAAAATCGGTCGGCGCTTTCGGCGCGCTGGCCACGCGCGCCAACTCGACCAGAGCGTCCGCATTGGGAAGGTCGCGCTTTTCCGGCAAAACGCCGACCGCGCGCGTGCCCTCCAGGATCACCGCGCGCCGCGCGGTTATTGGCCCGCCCGATACATTGGGCGGAGTCATCGACGCCGCGGGGGAACGCGTCGTAGAGCGATCGGTTTCATGCAGATTCAACGCGTCCAACAGCGCTGCGCCACCAGCGCCGGTGCCGCGATCCAACACCTCCTCAGTCGCAAACGCGTAATGTAATTTCTCACCCTGATGCTCGCGTTCCACGACGACGTAGCTCGGCTTCGCCGCCGCAATTTCCTCAAGCGCGACATCGGACGGCGTGTGCGCAGACATGATGTGAATGTCCGTATCCACCACCGCCGGCATTTCCGGCGCGACCATGCCGCCGAGTTCGATCTCGCCCGTGCCGCGCGGCGTAGCGCCGGGCACGTAGATCGCGCTCGCCCTGACGCCGCCACTACCGCTGCGGGTGCCGCGTCTCTTCGGCGGTTCCACGCTGAACGGCGCGGGAGCTTGCGCTTGCACCAGCCGCAGCCAACGCGTCAACGCGTTCACCACCTCCGGCCGCAGGAAATAATTGGTGTGATAGACCTGCGGGTTCGGGCCGAAATCGAGGCTGTCCTTGATGTATTTCCCCACCTGCGGATCGACGTGCGTCATTGAGGCGGTGTTAACCACGAGATCGTTTGTCTCCTTCATCATTTGGGTGATGAGGACGTCGGCCAGCCATTGCACAAAACGAATCGGCAACTCTTTCGGCTCGTGCCCACCGCTGAAAATCGTCGGCTGAAACTCCGAGGTGATCGCGCAGTAATAGCTCTGCGCGAGCGTCGGCTGATTGGGCTGCTCCTCGTTAATCCGCCGAATGAATTCTCCATCCGGCTCCATCGCCGCCAGGCCGGGCACGATCCGATCTGTGACCGCGGAGCTGGCCAGATATTTCACAAACGCGCCCAGGCCCTGCATCACTTCCTGGAGAATGAGCGTGACTGGTTTCGCCGCCGGCATCATCCCGATCAGCTTGCAGGTGCCGACCGCGAGATTCGTGTAAAGATCGATGAACGCCTGCCAATTACTCGGCTCGGCCAGTTGCGTTCCGCCGTTCGTGGCCGCGACAAAAATGACGCGCTCGATCTGGCAGCGAAAGTTCCCGAGCGGTAGGAGATGCTCGAGCAGGCTGCGCGTGACCAAGCCGCCGCGGCTGTGACAGATGATATCGAACCGTGGCGGATGCGACCAGCCGATCTTCTGTAGATCGCGCCAGAAGATCAGTCGCGTTCTCCAGCGGATCGTCGCTCAAGGTCGGATGATCGAACCCGATCACCGCGTCGTAGTTCACGCGCGCGGCGCTCAGGAATTCCGCGCCCCACGGCGTCGCGGCCAGGCCGCCATAACCGCCGATCGTGCTGCTGAAGGTGCCGTGCACGAAAAGCAAAACTCGCGCGGCGCGATCGGTCGGCAACGGGAGCGGCGCGGGATCGTTGAACAAACTCCACTGCGCCGGATCGGCCGACGACATATCGACGAGGCCGCGCCGCACGTTGCGCTCCAGATATTTCACCGCTTTCCCGACCGCGATTCGCGCGGCGAATTTGAACACGAACGCCTTCACCCGCCCCAAGACGAAGTCGCTCACCATCCCGCGGCGGACGGGGCGCTGGCCCGGCTTTTCCTCCGGCAACTCGAGGCTGAACTTGATCGTTCGCGCCGGAGCCAGACCGCGCACGCCGCGCCGCACCGCGGGCGTGGCTTCCTCCGTCGTCTCGGTCGGCAATTGCCACGAGTACATGCCGTCCTGCTCCAGCAGGACAACCGCGTCTTCCTGCGCGCCGACTGTGAGCGCGAGTTCTGTCTCCGCCGGTGGCGCGCCCGGCGCGCGCGTGCGTCTCGCGCCAGCCGCCGGCGCGGCCGGCGTCAGCTCCACTTCGTCCACCAACTCCATTTCCTGCGCAGCAAAAGCCGCTACGACATCATCCGTCGAAGCCGGCCCCGAAGCGGCTGCGGAAGGCATCGGGACCGGACCGAATCGTCCTCCCGGCTTCGGCCCCCGGCCGCGTCGCGGAGTTTCCGCGACAGGTTCCGTAATGCTGAAGTCGTCGGGCATCGTGACCCGAAGCCCGCTCACGCGACTGATGGTTTTCATAGCGTCTCCTCCGTGTTGGCGCGGGCGCAGCTCGAAACCGCGGAGACCCAGCCGGGCTCGCGGCTCGAGGATGTCAAAGTGACTGCGAGAGGTCAATCGCGCGCTGCGCGTTGAGCTACGCCGAAGGCTGGGGAAAATTGAGCCGTCCGTGAATGACACCTTCTATCTGGTGGGGCCGACCGCGTCCGGGAAATCGGAGATCGCGGCGGAGGTCGCGCGTTTACTCGGCGGCGAAATCGTGGGCGCGGATGCCTTCCAACTTTACGCCGGGCTCGATCTGCTGACGGCGAAGCCGCAGCCGTCGCTTCGACGCGCGGTGAAGCATCACTTGATTGGCGCGATCCCCATCCGCGAAACGATGGACGCGGAGCGTTATCGCAGCGCGGCTTTGGCGGCGCTGGGCGAAATTCACGCGCGCGGTCGGCCAGCTTTCGTCGTGGGTGGGAGCGGCATGTATATCCAGGCGTTGACGCACGGGCTCTCGCTTTTGCCCGCGGCAAATGCAGCACTGCGCGCCCGGCTCGAGCATTGCAGCGAGGGAGAGCTGCTCGTTAGGCTGCGCGGCCTCGATGCGAAAACGGCGGAGACGATCGACGCTCGGAACAAGCGCCGGCTCATCCGCGCGGTGGAAATTTGCCTGTTGAGTCAGCGGCCCGTGTCCGAGTTGCGGCAGCGCACTGCGCCAATCTCTCGCGCGCCGGGCGTTTTCCTTTTTCGCGACCGCGACGATCTCTACCAGCGTATCAATGAGCGAGTGCTTACGATGTTTGCCGAAGGCGTGGTGGAAGAGGTCCGCGCGGTGAAGAATGAATCCGCCACCGCCGCGCAAACGCTCGGCCTCGCGCAAATCCGCGAGCTCATCGCCGGCCGCATTTCCGAGGCGGAATGCATCGCCGCGATTCAGCAGGCGACGCGGCGATATGCCAAAAGACAATTGACGTGGTTTCAGCGGCAAACTAATTTCGAGCCGCTGAACCTCTCTCGCACAGGCTCATCTGAAGCGGTCGAATGGATCGCGCGCAAGGCTCGTCTCTCCTTCGCGCAAACACGATGATCGAAGTTCAGTCGAAAAACCGGCCCGAGCGCGCGCTCCTGGTGGGGCTCGAACAGGAAGGCGTCTCGAAGTGGGACGTGGCCGATTCGCTCGATGAATTGCGGGAGCTGGCCAGCTCGGCCGGCGCGCAGGTGGTCAACACCGTGACGCAGCGTCTCGATAAACCGACCGCGCCGTTTTACATCGGCAAAGGCAAGGCGCAGGCGATCAAGCAATCGTTCCAGGAACAGCAGGTGACGTCGGTTATTTTCGACAACGAACTCTCGCCCGCGCAGGGGCGAAATCTGGAACATCTCTTTTCGCGCAAGGTGCTCGATCGCACCCAGCTCATTCTCGACATCTTCGCGCAACGCGCGCGCAGCCGGGAAGGCCGGTTGCAGATCGAGCTCGCGCAATTGCAATATCTGCTCCCGCGCCTAACGAGAATGTGGACGCACCTCTCGCGGCAGACCGGCGGGATCGGCACGCGTGGCCCGGGTGAAACGCAGCTCGAAGTGGATCGTCGCCGCGTGCAGGAACGCATCGCGAAACTGGAGCGCGAACTGGAAGGCGTGCGCAAAGTTCGCTCGGTCCAGCGCGAAGGGCGCCGTCGTCACCAGTGGCCGGTCGCGGCCGTGGTCGGCTACACCAACGCCGGCAAATCGACCCTGCTGAATTTGCTCACCGGCGCGGACGTCATCGCCGCTAACCGTCTCTTCGCCACCCTCGACCCGACGACACGCAGCATCACCCTGCCGAATAAGCAACGCATGCTCCTCACCGACACCGTTGGTTTTTTGCGCAACCTGCCCCACATGCTGATCGAGTCGTTCAAAGCCACGCTCGAAGAAGTGAGCGAAGCCGATCTGCTCATCCACGTCGTCG
This sequence comes from uncultured Verrucomicrobiae bacterium, assembly GCA_963788065.1. Classification (GTDB taxonomy): domain Bacteria; phylum Verrucomicrobiota; class Verrucomicrobiia; order Chthoniobacterales; family UBA10450; genus JACCTI01. Next base: position 32,003 of record CAWBFF010000003.1, on the reverse strand, counting down.
ACCTGAGCCATCCGCGCGTGGACGAGCACATCGAAGCGGTCAACGCGGTGATCAAGGAACTGGGCGCATTCGGAAAGCAAACCCTCCTCGTCTTCAACAAAGTAGACGCGCTCGCCAATGCCGAGACGGTGGCCGCTTATCACTCTCGGTTTCCGGGCAGCGTCGCCATCTCGGCTCGCACCGGCGAAGGCGTCAGCGCTCTCGTGCAGGCTTTGCAGGATACCGTCACCTCCTGGCATCTGAATCTGCGCTTCCGCATTCCGCTGAGCCACTCGGATCTGATCGCGGAAATTCATCGCGCCGGGCGCGTGCTTGAACTGCGTTACGAAGGCGAAGCCGCTATCATTGTCGCGCATGTGCCTCCACCTTTGGAGCAGAAGCTGGCGCCCTTCGCGGAGAAGTAGGCGCTCAGCGTTTCCGATCTTTTGCCGATGACCACTGAAGCGCGGCCGCGCCATCCCCATCCTCTCGAAGCGCGGAAACGCGCCTGGCAGCGACGTCTGAACGACCGCTTGGGGCTCGACCGTATGCCCGTCATTCGTCGCCTGATTTACTCGGTGCTCGGGGTCACCGTGCTCTTAATCGGCGTAGCCATGATCGTTCTGCCGGGACCGGCGGTGATCGTCATCCCGATCGGCCTCGCCATTCTCGCGAGCGAATACGCCTGGGCCCGGCGCATCGTCCGGCGGGGCCGCGTCTTTGTCGGCCGGCGCGTGCAGAAGCGGAAACCGAAAGGCCGAGGAAAACGATGACGGCGCGCGAGCGCGTGGCGCAATTGGTTGAGGCTTTCCCCAAGGTGTATCCGGACGCGCACTGCGAGTTGGATTTTAAGACGCCGCTCCAGCTTCTGGTCGCGACCATTCTCTCCGCGCAGTGCACGGATAAGCGCGTCAATCTCGTCACGCCGAAACTCTTTGCGCGCTATCGCTCCGCCGCCGCCTACGCGAAAGCGGAGTCGGCGGAATTGGAAGCCACGATTCGTTCGACCGGTTTCTTTCGCAGCAAGGCCAAGAGCATCCGCGCGGCTGCAGCCGCGATCGTGGAAAAGCACGGCGGGAAAGTGCCGGAGACGATGGCGGAGCTGCACGCGCTGCCCGGCGTAGGCCGCAAAACGGCAAACGTCGTCCTGGGCAACGCCTTCGAAAAAGACGAAGGCATCGTCGTCGATACGCATGTGGCGCGTTTGTCGCATCGCCTCGGCCTAACGAAACAGACGGACGCGGAAAAAATCGAGACGGACCTGATGAAGCTCGTGCCGCGCGCGCACTGGACGGTCTGGAGTCACTGGCTGATCTGGCATGGGCGCCGGCGTTGCTTCGCGCGGCGGCCGGATTGCCGGCGCTGCGAAGTTTTTCATCTCTGCCCGAGCGGACCGAAATTCATCCGCAGCGGAGAAGCGCAGGCGGAAGGAACGCCGGAATGAAAAACGAGACACCCTGCGTTTCCGATCTCGTTCGCTACCTCGACGAATACCTCGGCGTGGCGACGTGCGGCGATTGGTCCCAAGCGCTGAACGGCCTTCAGGTGGAGAACTCCGGGCGGGTGCGAAAGATCGGCGCCGCCGTCGATGCATCGACTCGCACCTTTCGCGCGGCGGCGGAGGCGGGCGTGGATTTGTTGCTCGTCCATCACGGGCTTTTCTGGCCGGGACTGCAGCGGGTGACCGGGCCGTTTCGACGTCAGCTCGCGTTCCTGCTCGAGCAGGACATCGCGCTCTACAGCGCGCACCTGCCGCTCGATGTGCATCCCGAAGTGGGGAATAATGCGCAACTCCTCCGCTCGTTAGGCCTGGAGGGCGCGGAGCCGTTTCTGGAAACGAAAGGCCAGCTCGCGGGCTTGAAAGTCGAAGCGGAACTGGAGCGTGGTGATTTGGTGCAGCGGCTGGAGAAGTCGTTAGGCGGGCCGGTTAAATTGGTCGGCGCGGGGCCGGAGAAGACGAGCGTGATCGGCCTCGTGACTGGTGGCGCGGGCGGCGAGATTTACGCGGCGGCGGAGGCGGGCGTGGACACGTTCATCACCGGCGAAGCGCCGCATTGGGCCGCAGTGGCCGCGGAGGAGTTAGGCGTAAATCTTCTCCTCGGCGGACACTACGCGACCGAGACTTTCGGAGTGAAAGCGCTCGCCGCGCACGTGGCGGAACGCTTCCAATTGCCGTGGGAGTTTCTCGCCGCGCCGACCGGATTGTGAAGTTCGCAAATTAATATCATGGAAGCATTCGTGAGCTGCGGTTTCGCGCTCCTCCTGGTCGCGTTCTTTACCGTCCTCGCCGTCGTCATCGCACAACGGAAGCGCCTGCGCGTGCTCGACTCCAAACTGCGGACGCTGGCGCAACGCGTGACGTCTCTTGAGTCGCAGAACGCGCCGGTTCCCGCGCCAGTCGCGGCAAACGCCGCCGCGGTGCCGCCGCCGTTGCCGACCGCCGTTGTTTCGCCAGCGGCGGCGAGGCCAACGCCGGTCGCACCGACGCCCGCACCGCGACCGGCTGCGAAGCCACCGATCGACTGGGAAGGTTTCCTCGGCGTGAAGCTCTTCGCCTGGCTCGGCGGGTTCGTCCTCTTCCTCGGCGTGGTTTTCCTGGTGAAGTATTCTTTCGAGAACAATCTCATCACGCCCTCCATGCGCATCGTGCTGGGCGCGATCATCGGGCTGGGCCTTGGTTGCCGGCGGCTGGTTTACGGCGCGGCGAAATTATCGCGCGCCGGGGCAGAGCTTGTGCGCGACCGGCGTGCTCATCCTCTACGCGGATATTTTTGGGGCGCACGCTTTCTACCAGCTCATCCCGCTCCCGCTCACGTTCGCGCTGATGTCGGCGGTGACGATTGCCGCGTTCCTGCTCGCGGTGCATCTCGACGCACAGGTCGTGATGGTGCTCGGTCTGGTGGGCGGCTTTCTCACGCCGCCGCTGTTAATGGAGAGCCCGGACAATCCGGCGCTGCTCTTTGGTTACGTCGGGCTTTTGAATGCCGGACTGGCAGCCGTGGCGCTCCGCAAACGCTGGGATTATCTCTTCGTTCTCGGAGCGATCGGCACCGCGCTGACCGAGTTCGCCTGGCTGCCGGCGAAGAATGAAAACCACGCCGCGGCGGGGATGGCTATTTTTCTCGGGATGCAGGCGCTCTTCTTGAGCTTCGCGTTCCTTCGGCAACGGCAAACGCCCGTCGAAAAATGGTCTACCGCTGCGGCTGCGATCACAGGTTTCGCCTCGATTGGTTTTGCCTGCTGGCTCTTGGATCAACCGGAGCTGGCCACGCGGCCGGGCCTGTTTTTCGTTACTCTCTTTCTCGCCGATAGCGGGCTGCTGCTCCTCGCATTCTGGCGGCCAAATCCCGCGGCGCTGGCGTCCGCCGCCGGCACGGTGGTGTTCCTGGCATTAAGCGCGTGGACCGCCTGGTATCTGAACGCGGCCCTGCTCTGGTGGGCGCTCGGTGCGTATCTGCTCTTCGCCGTCATGCACGCCGGGTTTTCCGTTTGGCCGGCGCGGCCGGCGCCCGTCGGATGGGAGCGGTATGGGCGCACTCTGGTTCCGCTGCTTTCGCTCGGGTTGCTCTTCCTTTGCGTCTGGAACGGCGAGACCTCGTTCGCGGTTTGGGCGTGCGTGCTCTTGATCGATCTGATCGCACTCGCGCTGGCGTGGGCGGCGCGTTCGGTCGTGGCTTTGATTGTCGCTCTCCTCGCGACGCTGATCACCGCAGGCTTTTGGATTGCCGACGCCCCGCCGGCGACCGGCAGCGTCGCCGGAATGCTTACGGTGGTGGGCGGTTTTGGAATTTTCTTTTCCACCGCGGCGACGCTGCTCACGCGCCGACTGGGGATCGGTGACGGCGACGCGCGCGGCCGCGTGCCGGTACTCGCCGCGGGGATGCCGTTTGTGCTGCTCCTAATGTTGATCGCGAAACTCCCGCTGCCCAATCCCACCGCGATCTTCGCCGTCGCGCTCTTGCTCGCCGTCGTCCTGCTCGGTCTCGGCATCGTGGCACGCACAAGCTGGATCGCGGCCGTGGCGTTGGGCGCGACGTGGGCGGTGGAATGTACATGGCACGCGCTTCATTTTTCCAAGCTGCCTCGCTTTCGTCGCGCTCGCTTGGTATGCGGTGTTTTTCCTCGTTTTCGCCGCGTATCCGTTCTTTGCCGCGCAGGAACGCTCGCTGCCATGGGCGCTCGGCGCGCTCTCCGGGCCGTTGCATTTTTGGTTGATCGCCACCTTGGTCGTCTCCGCCTATCCGCATCTGCGGAATGGCTTTCTACCCGCGGTTTTCGTGTTGCCGTATGCGATCGGGCTTTGGCACTTGATCGCTAAACGCGGAGTCGCGCCCGCGTCGGGCGATGCGCGGCTGGCGTGGCAGGGTGGAGCGGCGCTCCTCTTTCTCAGCCTGATCATGCCGATCCAATTCGACCGCGAGTGGGTCACGCTCGGTTGGGCTATAGAGGGGCTTGCGCTTCTCGTGCTTTTCCGACGCGTGCCGAATGCCGGGCTGCGCCTAGTCGGGGCGGGGTTGCTCGGGATTGCGTTCGTTAGGCTGGCGCTGAATCCGGCTGTGCTCAGCTACCACCCGCGCTCGCCGGTGCGGATCTGGAATTGGTATCTCTACGCTTACGGCGTGACCTGCCTCTGCCTCTTCGGCGGGGCGCGCGCGGTGCAGCGCTACCGCGAAACGGAGCTGGCGCGCGTGATCCCGCGCGTGCTCTATGTCCTCGCCGCGGTGTTGACCTTCCTGCTCTTAAACATCGAGATCGCGGATTACTTCTCCGTCGGACCGACGCTGACCTTTTCTTTCGAAGGCAACTTCGCGCGCGACATGAGTTACTCGATCGCGTGGGCGCTCTTCGCCTTCGCGTTGCTGCTCATCGGGATGCGGCAGAAGACGAAATGGGTGCGCTACGCGGGGCTCGGCCTGCTCGTGGTCACGCTCACGAAATTATTCCTGCACGACTTCGCCAATCTCGGCCCGCTCTACCGCATCGGCGCCTTCATCGGCGTGGCGGTGATCATGATCGTGGCGTCGTTCGTTTACCAACGCTTCCTCGCGCCCGCTGGCAACGCAGCCACGCGAACGGCGGACTGACTTCAAGAAATACCGAACGTCTCACCTGCGCCACTTCCCGAACCACGTGCCCCAGCCGAAATAGCCGAGCGGGATAAGGTGGCCGGCGGCGATTAATTCATCCACCTGCTCCTGCGTCGGACCGGCCTTGTCGCTTGGCCCGAAGTAGTCGTCGATCATGACCCAGCAATCGTCCGCCAGACGATCGGCGTAGATTTCCATGTCGTGTCGAACGTTCGCGTGCGCGTCGAAAATGAAGAAACCGACGGAGCCAGGGGCGAGCAGCTGGCGCACTTCCTCTTGCGTGGCTGCATCCTCCGCTGTGCGATTGATCGCGGTGACGGCATCGAGCACGCCGTGGCGGTTTAGATTTTTTTTCAGCTGCTTGAAGATATCGCGCGTGGCCAATTTGTGATCCTTCAGCCGACCACCGGGTTCGATGCTGACAAAGCGCTTCACCCGGCCCGAGGCGCGAATCCCCAGCGCGGCGGAGATGGTCGAGCCTCCGATGAACGAGCCGATCTCGAGCACGTCGCCTTCGCAAATCCGCGCCAGGTAGTGAGCGAGCGCGAGCACGTCGCCATGCAACATGGAGACTTTGTTAACCTTCGAAATTTGATCGCGCAGGGGCTTGTTGTGGCGGTGCTCGATCAGCGCCTGCATGAGTTGGAGAGATTGCTGGTGGTCAGTCATGGGGAAGTTTTGGCTGAGCGTGACACGTTAGCCGCCACGCGACGATGCATTGTTAGGATCTCCAATTAGAATAAACGGCGCCCACGCCCGCGGGTCGGGATCGTGGGCGCGGAGCGCGACTGTGGCGCGTTGAAAAGCGCGGGCCCAACCCGGGCCGTTGTCGTGGTCGACGTCACAGTAGAAGCGCCCCATCCATTCCGCGGCCGCATCGGAGTAAACGCGCCAGAGCGTAAGCAGGACCGCGGAGGCGCCGGCCTGAAGAAGCGTCCGCCCGAGGCCATTGAGTTCGTCGCCGGTTTGGATTTGTTGCCGGCCAGTCTCGCAAGCGCTCAGCGTGATCAGGTCGCTGCGGAGCGCGAGGGCCAGCCAATCGCGCGCGCGGAGGACGCCATCCGCCAGGATAACGACCAGACTCCAGCGGATCGGTCGCGTTGAAATATCCGTGGCAGGCGAGATGAATGAGAGAACTGCGCGGCGCGGCGTTGATGACAGTCTCGCGCTGCACATGATGGCGTGCGCGGGTGTGGAATCGCTGCGCGACGCGATCGGCTTCCCCCTCAAACTCCGCCGCCTCCGCGGCCGTGACCGCATGACTCGCGACCAGCGCTTCGTCGCCGATTTGATCGCCGCGGTCGGCTCCGTAGATCGAGGCCAGTACGCCAAGCGATGGTCCGTAAACAACCGGCACTTGCTCGATCAGCGGCTGCCCGTTCACTGTCAGCGCGTGCAGCGGAAGCATGTGCAAATCGCCGTGCGGCACTACGACTAGAAGCTCCAGTTTCTCGAGTTCGTCTGCAAAAGGTGCGAACAAGAACTCACCCAGCGCTAGCCAGTCGTGCGTCGGGACGGTGTCGCTTGTCGGTTCCAGAACGTCGCGCTGAAAGTTCGCGATCCAATCTTCCCGCAGCTCCCGCCTCGGCACTGGGATGGGATGAAGGCGCGGAGATTCTCCGGCGCGGAGCGAGACCGCGAGAATGCGATCCTGCAAAATGAAAAAACTCACGATGGCCGCAGTGTGGCCGAGCTTCTCCGCGAGTGCGGCCAGCTCGGATTGCTTTGGCGGACGGCCTTGGCGAAGGCGGGCGTAACGCGTGCCCGCTTCACCGCACGCCGCGATCTTCGCCCAGAGATTCCGGAGTTCGGCCTGAGTCGCTCTCTGCTGCCGCAAGCGTTCCGCATCGATCGGCGCGAGGTCGGTCGCGGCGCCGGGAATCGTCCACGCCAGGCGCGCGATCAGTTGCGCTTCTTCGCGCAGCAGCTCCTCGGGAATGCCGGGAAACGCGGGGAGGGGACGCAAGCCCATGAGATCGAGCGTGAGCCGGGCGCGGCCCGCTTCCATCGCTTCCAAAATACGCCACGCGTCCGCCGCGCTGTCGCTGGCCACGCGCGACTGGCTATCGATTAATCCCTCGTAGAGCCTGCTGTTCAGCGCCACTTCCTCGGTCCGCTCGGCCACGGATTCCGACCAGGCATACACGTTCTCCGTCGCCGCACACGCGGTGGAAAAAGCCTGCGCCGCGGCGACGAAATCTTTTTGGCGGAAACGGATTTCACCGAGCTGAGATTGCGCGCGCCGGCAGAGATCGGGCGCGCTCGTTGGCGTGAGGAAGCGGCAGGCCTCAGCGTACGCCTGCGCCACCATCTCGATTACCAATTCCGGATTGCCCAATTCCTGCAGGATGCGGGCGCGGCGCAGCTCGTTCCGCGCGTAATCAGTCGGCGCTTTCTCCGGCGTCATGATGGACGCCGCTGCATCGAGCAACGGGAGAATTTCCTCCAACGGGCGCCGCCGATCGGCCTGCACGCTTGCGAGGATGCTGGCGAGAAAGGCCGCGTCGTGCGCCATCTCACGCGCATGCGCGAGGGCGAGCGCGCGCTCAATGAAAACGGCGGCTTGGTCGAGGTCGTCCGGTTGGCTTTTTTCGCTGGGCGCGCGTTTCGCCAAGGCCACTCCCAGGCTTTGAAAGAGGTGCTGCTGTTGTTCGGCGTCGAAGAGAGTTTCGCAAATTTCAGGCGTGGCGAGCGCTTGCAGTTGCGCGATACCGCGGCCGAGCGCGTCCTCGTGGCGATCTTCGACATCCACCAGCGCGAGGTTGTATTTCGCCAGCACCCGATCGTCTGCGCTGAGCGCAATATCGCGCGCGAAAGCGAACGACTCCCGCGCAAGGGTGAAGTTGGAGTTCGGGTCACCCGTTGGGCGGTGCAGATAAAGGTTTCCTTCCTCGATCGCGGCGTCGACCTGATGATCAATCGGGAGGGCCGCCGCAGCGACGCGGGCGCGGACTGCATACTCAAGCGCGCGTTCGACGTTTTCGCTTCGGTCGCCGTCCCGGCGCAGATTCCACACAGTGGCGAGGCCGGTCAGGATCGTGCAAAGCTGCTCTGCGCGCTCCGGCGCGGTCGCGCATAAGGCTTCTTCGTAAGCGCGCGCGGCCCACGGCATCGCGTCGTGCACCTGGGTCCTCGCGCGCAATAGCATCCCGGCGTGCGCCCACACCTCCGTCGCACCGGGGAATCCAGCGCTGCTCAAGTCTCCGGCCAGCGCCGCGGCTGCGCGGTAGAGTTCGGCCGCGGCCGTGGTCGGAAAGCGGTTTTCCATAAACGCGGCCAGTCGCGGGTGCATCGCTTCCGGCAGCGCGGCGAAGCGCAAACGTTCTGCCTCTTCCGCTTCCGCGCGTCTCACCGCCTCATCGAGCCCGAGACTGCGCGCGGCGGCGATGAAACTGCGCGCCCGCAGCGCGCGCATGCCTTTTTGCTCGTCTTCCGCGCCGCCGATTTTGGTGAGGAATAATTCGATATTCGGTCGCGCGAGATCTGTAGCTGCACGGAGAGCGGAGGCCTGTTGCGCAGCGGAGCCCGCGTTCAGCAACGCGAGCAGCGGGCCGGCGAGCATGACCGGATCGACGCTCGCTGCGAGGTCCGGCCACGTGTCAGCGATCGCATCATCCACATCCGTCCGCGCTTCAATCCAGCGAGTGCCGACCCACTCAAGTTGATTGGCGCCCACGCGTTGTAGTAACTGCTCCTGCAACGCGGCATCCTCGGCGGCGAGCGCTTCCGGCTCACCCCGAACGAGCGTGAGCCGCTGCACTTTTTCGCCTACGCGCCTAACGATGCAGAAAGAAGCGAGCGCCTCGACGCCCGGTCCGATGCATTGCGGACAGAACGCGCGATGCAGGCTGCCATCGATCGCGTGCACGACCAGGTCCGGCCGCCGGTCGGCGTCGATAATGCGCCATTGCCGCGCGTCGAACGCCGTCGCGCAAAGCGGACAGACCGCGCTGAATGGTTGGAAGGCGCCGAAATCAGTCTCTCCGCTCATCGCCGCTCGACGGTATCGCGGATCACGCCCGGAGGTCGAGCGCGGCCGCTGCGGCGCGCAGTTTTCCTTTGCAAAGTGGGCGGCGCATTCGTTCTTCCTCGCCATGGCAGGGACAGAGGGCAAACGAGTCAGTGCGCGCGCGACCGGCATCGTCGGGATCGCGATTCTGTGCAGCCGCATCCTCGGGCTGGTGCGGGAGATCGTGATTGCATCGCTCTTTGGCGCGAGCCGTAATCTCGATGCCTTCCTGACTGCTTTCCGCGCGCCGAATATGTTGCGCGATTTGTTTGCCGAAGGCGCGCTCTCGACTGCATTCGTCACCACCTTCGCGAAGAAGATGGAGACGGAAGGCGATCAATCCGCGTGGGCCTTGGCGAATAAGATCGCCACGCTCACGACCATCTTCATGAGCATCATCGTGGTGCTCGGGGTGTTCCTGGCGCCGCTGTTAGTGGCGGCGCTGGCGCCGGGCTTCGATCCGGAGAAGGCGGCGCTCACCGTCACGCTGGCGCGCGTGATGTATCCGTTCATCCTGCTCGTCTCGCTGGCCGCGCTGGTGATGGGAATGCTGAACGCGAAACACGTCTTCGGCGTGCCGGCGATGGCTTCGAGTTTCTTCAATCTCGGTTCGATCATCGGCGGCGTGGCGCTGGCGTGGTGGCTCGATCCGACTTTCGGCGCGCGCGCGCTCGTCGGGCTCGCGCTCGGTACGCTGATCGGCGGGTTCCTCCAACTGGCGGTGCAGGTGCCGTCGGTCTTCAAAGTCGGCTACGTCTTCCATGCCGATTTTAACTGGCGCGATCCCGGCGTGCGCAAGGTTCTGCAATTAATGGGACCGGCCGTCATCGCCGCCAGCGCGGTGCAGGTGAATGTGCTTATCAACAGCATCTTCGCCTCCTACTTGCAGGACGGCGCGGTGAGTTGGCTGAACATCGCGTTTCGTCTCATGCAATTGCCGCTCGGGATTTTCGGTGTGGCCGTGGCGACGGTGACGTTGCCGCTGATCTCGCGCAGCGCGGCGCAAGGCAACAAGGAGGAATTCAGCGGCGCGCTCGCGCATGCTTTGCGGCTGGTCATGTTGCTCACGATTCCGTCTGCGATTGGATTGATGATCCTGGCTGAGCCGATCATTAGCCTCATCTACGAACACGGACGCTTTACCGCCGCGTCCACGATGGAGACGGCGGGCGCGTTGCGTTTCTACGCCATCGGACTGGTCGGTTACTCGTCGGTCAAAGTTCTGGCGCCAGCCTTCTACGCGCTCGATCGGCGAAATTTGCCGATGTTGGTGAGCTTATTCTCGATCCTCCTGAACGCCGGGCTGAACTACGTGCTCACCTTTCGCCTCGGGCTCGGACATCGTGGCCTCGCGCTTTCCACCAGCTTGATCGCAATGACAAATTTCCTCCTGCTCTATTGGATGATGCGCCACTACGCCGGCCGGCTGGAGACCGGCACCATGCTCCGCACACTGGCCAAGCTCCTCGTCGCGGGCCTTTGCCTCGGGCTGGTCTGCTGGCTCGGTGCGCGCTTCTTTTTTCCGGCTGGTGTGGCGCAGCGCGAATGGTGGAAAGCAGTCGGCGTGCTCACCACCGTCGCGCTCGGCGGGCTCACGTTTTTCGGCGCGGCTTACGTGCTCCGCGTGGCGGAATTGCACGACCTCGTCACCGTTTTCAAACGCAAGCTCGCGCGTTAGCCGAGCGCCTGGTCGAGATCTTCGATCAGGTCTTCGAAATGTTCGAGGCCGACCGAAGCGCGCAATAATCCCGGCGGGGTCTCGGGACTTTCGCCGGTGACGGAAGCGCGGTGCTCGATCAAACTTTCCACGCCGCCGAGGCTGGTCGCGCGGATAAAAATCCGCACCTTCGCCGCAGCGGCGATCGCGGCTTCGCGGCCGCCTTTCACTTCGAAGGACAACATCCCGCTGAACGCACTCATCTGGCGGCGCGCGATGTCGTGGCCGGGATGTGAGGCGAGGCTCGGATAATTGACGCGCTCGACGCGTGGATGGCTGGCGAGAAACGTCGCCACCCGCTCGGCGTTCTCTGAGTGCGCGCGCATCCGCCACGGCAGCGTGCGCACTCCGCGCAAGGTGAGCCAGGAATCAAAGGGCGACGGCACGCCGCCCACCAATCCCTGCACCGCGCGGAGCCGCGTGAAGTAGTCGTCCGCGGCGCGCGCGATCACCACACCGCCGGTCACGTCGCTGTGGCCGCTGATGTATTTCGTGCTGGAGTGGACCACGAGATCGAGACCTTGCGCGAGCGGTTGCTGCACGATCGGCGCCCAGGTGTTGTCGCACGCGCAGAGCGCGCCGGCCTGGTGCGCAATTTCCGCGACCGCGGCGAGGTCGGTGATTTTCAGCTGCGGATTTGAGGGCGTTTCCGTCCAGATCAAACGCGTCTCCGAGCGCACCGCAGCGCCCACCGCGGACAGATCGGTCATGTCCACGAAATCCACCGTCAATCCCCAAGGCACGAAGATCTCGCGCATTTGTTTGAGTGCGCCGTGGTAACCTTCCTTCGGCGCGATCACATGATCGCCGGGCCGGAGCGATTGGAAGACCGCCGCAGTCGCGGCCAGGCCAGAACTGAAAGCCGCAGCCGCTTCGCCGCCTTCCAGCGCGGCCATGGCCTGCTCGAGCGCCTGCCGGTTCGGATTGTCGCTGCGCGAATAGACGAAGCCACTCGGGTAGCTGCCGTCCGCCGCGCGCTCGAAAGTGGTCGAAAGGTGAATGGGCGACGCCACGGCGCCGGTGGTTTGATCGACGGAATGTCCGGCGTGCACGGCCAGGGTCTCGATGCGCATGGGAGGCTATTGAAGGCCAAGACCCGGGCCTTGGCCAGCCCCGAGCGAACGACTGGATTCGTTATGCATATTGGATTTGACGGCTCCAGCCGCCCGAGCGCTAATAGGAATCTAATTCCGACCCGTTGCCTCCTGCGCCGGCCTCCGTTTTTATGACTATCTACCACGACGACGTTTTTCAGATGGCGTGCGACCAGTTTCAGGTCATCGCTGATTACCTCGAGATCGATAAGAATGATCGCGATCGCCTGATGTATCCGAAGCGCGCGGTGGCGGTGACGCTGCCGGTGCACATGGATGATGGAAGCACGCAGACGTTCCAGGGTTATCGCGTCCAACATCATCTCACCCTCGGCCCAACCAAGGGCGGCACGCGTTTCGCCCCCAGTCTCTCGATGGGCGAGACGGCGGCGCTGGCGATGTGGATGAGTTGGAAGTGCGCGCTCGCGAACTTGCCCTACGGCGGCGCGAAAGGCGGCGTGGCGTGCGATCCGACCAAGCTTTCCGTGCGCGAGTTGGAAGGTGTCTCCCGGCGTTACATGCAGGAGATGATCCCGTTCGTCGGGCCGCACACCGATATCATGGGCCCCGACATGGGCACGAACGAGCAGATCATGGCGTGGTTCATGGACACCTATTCGATTTTCCAAGGCTACACCGTGAACGAAATCGTCACCGGTAAACCGGTTACCGTTGGCGGGACGGAAGGCCGGCGGGAATCGACCGGACGCGGCGTCGTGTATCTGATCGAGCGCGCGATGGAGATGCTGAAGATGAACCCGGAGAAGAGCACGGCCATCATCCAGGGTTTCGGCAATGTCGGTTCCGTGGCGGCACTGGCGCTGGCCTACAAGGTGGGCGTGAAAGTGGTCGGCATCAGCGACGCCACCGTGGCGCTCTACAATCCCAAGGGGATCGACATTAAGGCGGCTGATCAGCACGTGATGAAGAAGGGCAACCTCCGTGCCTTCACTGAAGCCGATCGGGTTGATCCAAATGATCTGCTCACCATGCCTTGCGATATTTTGGTTCCGTCCGCAGTTGATCGCGTGATCACGGAGAAGAACGCGAATCAAATCAAATGCCGCATCCTGGCCGAGGGCGCGAACGGTCCGACCACGCCGGAAGCGGACCTGCTTTTGAACGAGCGCTGGGACGAAGTGTTCGTCATCCCGGACATTCTTTGCAACGCGGGCGGCGTGATCGTTTCCTACTTCGAATGGGTGCAAGGCTTGCAAAGCTTCCCTTGGACGGAGATGGAAGTGACGGACAAACTTTATCGCATTCTGCAGCACTCCTTCGCGCAGGTGATCAAGCGGGCCAAAGATCATAAGGTTTCGCATCGCACCGCGGCCATGGCGATCGGGGTGGAGCGCGTCATGAAGGCGAAGCATTCCCGCGGCCTCTTCCCTTAAACGCCATGAGCTTTTCGTATCGTGAAGAACGGCGGGGCGAGCAGGTGCTCGATGTTTTAACGAACGAGGAGACCGGGCTACGCCTCATCGTTTCGCGCCTCGGCGCAGAATTAATCAGCCTCGCGCGGCGGCGTGCGGAGAACGAGTGGATCGGCTACCTGCATCTCGATAACGATCTGGCCGCGCCGGCGAAAGGATGGGGGAATCACGCCACCGTTATGGGTTATTTCCTGCATCGGCTGAAGGACGGCCGCAGCCTTTATCGCGGCCAAGAGATCGTGGGCGGGAACCATAGCTTCCTTCGCGGCAAGACGTGGCACTTCGATGGCGCGGGTGTCGATGACGGGCGGCTCGCTTATCAGATCACGCGCGCTGATTACGCGCCGGCGGATTACCCGCTCAATGTCTCGCATACCTTGTCGTATCAAATCGAAGGCGAGAGCGTGCGGGTGACGTTTCATTTTCAAAATCATGAGCCCGAGCTGGCGGCGCATCTCGGCTTTGGCCTGCATCCTGGCTTCGCCGCTACGGAAGGCGCGCCGCTCCTGCTCCGCATGCCGGCTGGAACGTATCGCCGTTATTTTTCGCCGAACAATTATCTCTCGGGCGAGACGCAGACGTTTTATTTCGCGGGCGGGCAGATGCCATTCGAGCGGAGTAAATTGCCCGGCTCGTTTATTCTCGAGTTGGTCGATGTGCCGGAGCGTAGCTTCCATTTCGCCGATCCGCCGAGCGGGCGCACGATTGCGTTCGATTTCAGCGGGGTGCCATACGTCACGCTCTGGTCGGATGGCGGCGCGTTCCTCTGTGTGGAGCCATGTTGGGGCCTGACCGATCACGACACGCAGCGCGCCTTCGAGAACAAGGAAGGCATTCAAGTCCTCGCGCCCGGCGGCGAGATGGAAGCCAGTTTCTCGCTCCTCCCGCGGCTGAGCTAGAGGCTTGCACTCCGCGCGCTGGCAACGTTCAGTTACCCGCGATGCCCGCCCCCGCTGCCCTCCGCGCCCTCCTGGCCCACGCCGTCGATTACGCCGGCCTCTTTCCCCCGGCCAATCTCGCCCTCGAGCCGGCGCTCGGGAACTACGCCTCCTACATTCGCGAGCCGGATTCCTGGATGCTAGGCGCGTTCGTCCTGCCTTCGGGAAAATTCGAGGACGCCATTTCGCTCATGTCGCCTTTCGATACCGACTACGTCCTGCGCCTCTCCGCGCTTGGACCGAAGAGCGAAAACGCGCGCGAGTTCATGTCCGCGCTCAAACAATCCACGGAAGCGATTCGCATGTTCAACCTCAGTCACGGCGCGATCGCTTTGATCACGCAGATCGAGATGAGTCTTCCTTCTCAACCGGGCGTGCACCTGGCTGAAGCCAATGCCGTCCTGGCCGATCTGCAGATTCCGACTTTTTGGGAGACGCCGGCGGATGAAGCCGAACGCGTGATCGAGTTTCTCGCCGAGCGTCGCCGCACCGGCACCGGCCGGTTTGGCTACAAGCTGCGCACCGGCGGCGTGGTCGCGTCTGCCTTTCCCTCCTCAGTGCAAATCGCGCGCGCCTTGGTCGCGGCTGTGCGCGGACGGGTGCCGATCAAGTTTACTGCCGGCCTGCACCATCCAGTGCGGAAATTCCATCCCAAGATGGCGACGAAGATGCACGGATTCCTCAACGTCCTCGGCGCCGGCGTTCTCGCGGCCGAGCACGAGTGGGACGTGCAACAAACCGCGCGCATGCTGGAGGACGAAGATCCGACCTCGTTCACCATCGATGACGACACCTTCACATGGGACACCTGGTCGGTCTCGACCAAGCAAATCGCGGCTCATCGCAAGATCGTGACCTCGTTCGGCAGCTGCAGCTTCGACGAGCCACGCGATGACTTGCGCGAGCTGGGATTGTTCTGAAAACCTCCCGATAAGCAGCTAGATTCCCGGTTCCATCATGCCCACGCCGCTCCAATCCTTCATCGATGTTCCCGCCGATTCCCACTTCCCGCTGGAGAACCTTCCCTACGGCGTTTTCAAACCGAAAGAGGGCAACGCACGCGTCGGCGTGGCCATCGGTGCGCATGTGCTCGACCTCGCCGCGCTCGACGAAGCGGGGAAATTCCGAAGCGTGTCCGAACTGCAGGGTAAAAAAGTCTTCGCCCAGGATTCTCTCAACGCCTTCCTTTCGTTAGGCCGCCCGGTTTGGAGCGCCGTGCGTCAGGTGCTGCAACGACTGCTCGCGGCGGAAACGCCGGAGTTGCGCGACGACGCCGCTTTGCGCGCCCGAGCTTTCCACGAACAGACGGCAGTCACGATGCAGCTCCCGGCGCGGATCGGCGACTACACGGATTTTTATTCGTCCTACCATCACGCGCACAACGTCGGGACGATGCTGCGCGGGGCTGACAACGCGCTCATGCCAAATTGGAAATACCTCCCGGTCGGCTATCACGGCCGCGCCAGTTCCGTGGTTGTGAGCGGCACCGAGGTGCGACGGCCGCACGGGCAGACGAAGACAGCGGACGCCGACGCGCCGAGCTTTGGGCCGAGCCGCAGCTTTGATTTTGAACTTGAGACCGCCTTCCTGATTGGGCCGGGTAACTCGTTAGGCGACTCCATCCCGATCGACCGCGCGCCGGAGCAAATCTTCGGCGTCGTCCTGATGAACGACTGGAGTGCGCGGGATCTCCAGACGTGGGAGTACCAACCGCTTGGGCCTTTCCTGGCCAAGAATTTCTGCACCAGTATCTCGCCCTGGGTGGTGACGATGGAGGCGCTGGAGCCGTTTCGGAAACCGCTCCCGGCACAGGATCCGCAGCCGTTGCCTTATCTGCGCGGCGCGCATGATTTCGCCTACAACGTGCAACTCGAGGCCTACCTCAGTGCGCCCGGCATGACCGCACCGCATCGCATTACGCGCACGAATTTATCGAATCTCTACTGGAGCATGGCGCAGCAGCTCGCTCATCACACGGTGAACGGCTGCAATCTGCAACCCGGCGATCTCTTGGCCAGCGGCACCATCAGCGGACCGACGGAAGATTCGCGCGGTTGCATGCTCGAGCTGACCTGGCGTGGCGCCAACCCGATCGCGCTTCCGAACGGCACGACGCGGAAGTGGCTCGAAGATGGCGACACGGTCACCATTACCGGCTGGGCGCAGGGCGACGGTTACCGAGTCGGCTTCGGCGAAGTTAGCGGGCGGATTCTTCCGGCGCATTAGCCGCCGGCTCGCGCAGCGGCCGCGAGAGATCGCCCTTCACGCGATCGAGAATGCCGTTCACGAACCGCCCCGAGTCTGGCCCGCCGAATGTCTTCGCCAACTCGATCGCTTCATTGATGGAAACGACTGGCGGTATGTCATCGCGGTAAAGCATCTCGAAGATCGCGAGCCGGAGGACATTCCGATCCACCGGGGCGATGCGCTTAAGATTGAAGTTTTCGCAGTAGCGCCCGATGCGCTCATCGATCTCCGCTAAATGCTCGACCATTCCGTCAATGAGCGGCTGCGCAAACTCGCGCACGAGCGGTTTGGCCGGGCAAAATTCCCAAAAATCTTCCATCTGCTCGGGCGCGCCGTCGCCATGCATATCGCGCCAGAAATGAAATTGGACGGCTGCTTGCCGCGCCATGCGCCGCTTTCCCATACCCTACTTTGGTCGCAACTCGGCGATCACGCCGCTGATTTCGACAGCGGCACGCGCGGCCTCGATTCCGCGATTGATCCGTTTCTCCAGGCAACGCTCGCGCGCCTGCTCTTCATTCTCCAAACCGAGCACTGCATTCACCACCGGCACGCCGTGCTCGATCGCGATCTGCTGGAGCGCGTTCGTGACGGAATGGCTGAGATGCTCCGCATGATTGGTGCTGCCTTTGATGATGACGCCGATGGCGATGATCGCGTCGGCCTTCTTCTGTAGCGCGACTTCGCGGACCACGATGGGAATTTCAAACGCGCCCGGCACCTGATGCAACGTGAGGACGGCGCTGGGGACGAGCTCGCGCAATTCCTCGCTCGCGTGGTTGACCAGGCCCTGGACGTACTCCGGATTAAACTTGCTCGCGACGAGTGTGAAATGCCGCTTCACACCGACGATGCGGGGGCGGGGAGGGAGGGCGGTGGACACAGCTGGGGACGACTATAGCAGATGTCCCATCTTCACGCGTTTGGTCTCCAGATACTTGGCGTTATGCGGATTCGCTTCACTGCGAATCGGCACCTGCTCGACCATCTGAATGCCGTAGCCTTCCAGGCCGACGACTTTCTTGGGATTGTTGGTCAGAAAGCGGAACTTGCGCACGCCGAGATCGAACAGGATTTGCGCGCCCAGACCGTAATCGCGCAGATCGCTGCCGAAGCCAAGCCGCGCGTTTGCTTCGACGGTATCCAGGCCTTCCTCTTGTAATTTGTAGGCGTGAATTTTAGCCGCGAGGCCGATCCCGCGACCTTCCTGCCGCATGTAAACGAGGACGCCATTCCCTTCGTCCGAAATCTGGGTGAGCGCAGCGTGGAGCTGATTCCCGCAATCGCAGCGCCGCGAGCCGAAGACATCGCCCGTCAGGCATTCGCTATGCACGCGCACGAGAACGGGATCGGTTTCCGAGATCGTGCCTTTCACGAGCGCGAGATGATGCGCGCCATCGAGCGTGGAATGATAAAGGTGCAGATCGAAGTCGCCGTAATCAGTCGGCAGCTTCACCACCTGTTCGCGCACGATGAGCTTTTCGCGCACGCGTCGATGCGCGATCAAACTCTGGATCGTGCAAATCCGCAGGCCGTGCTTTTTCTTGAACTCCATCAACTCTGGCAGCCGCGCCATCGTCCCGTCGTCGTGCAAAATCTCGCAGAGCACTCCGGCCGGTTGCAGACCGGCCATGCGCGCCAGATCCACCGCCGCTTCCGTGTGTCCGGCGCGGCGCAACACGCCACCGTCCTTCGCGCGCAGCGGAAAGATGTGGCCCGGCTGCACCAGGTCTTCCGGCTTCGAGGCCGGGTCCGCGATTGTCCGGATCGTCGCCGCGCGATCGTGCGCGCTAATCCCGGTGGTTACGCCGCGCGCGGCATCCACGGAGACCGTGAAATCGGTGCGATACATCTCGCGGTTCTGCGCCACCATTCGTTGCAGACCGAGCTGCTCCGCGCGCTCGTTCGAGACCGGCACGCAGATCAACCCGCGGCCATGCATGGCCATAAAGTTGATCGCTTCCGGCGTAGCTTTCTCCGCCGCTAGGACGAGGTCGCCTTCGTTCTCGCGATCTTCGTCGTCGGTCACAATGACGAGCCGGCCCCGCGCGATGTCCTCCAGGACGTCGTCGATCGTGTCGAACTCAAAAGCGGTCGGTGCTTCAGCAAGCATGGCTAATCATCGCGTCCGCCGCGCTTTCCGGCAACGGCAATTGCGCCCGCGCGCCCGCTCACTCCGCGCTCGTGGCCACGATCGCTTCCGGCCGATACATGTCGCGATTGCTTCCTTGAAACTCGGCTTTCAGTTTCACTTTGAAAGTCGAGAGATCGACCACGTCCCAGCGCGTGAATTCCCAATGCCCCGCTTCCCGCGCCCCGTGTTCGAAGCCGAGGATCAGGTGCACCGCGTCGTCGCGCACTTTGTTCGTGGCCAGCTTCGGCTCGTAGTAAAACGTCCGGAGGCTGCTTGTCCTGCTTTTGTCGGCGAAGAGTTTAGGATCGAGGTAATAGACGCGCCCGCTCGCGGTATCGACCAGCCGCAGGTCAGGATAGCCGGAGCGTTGCACGCGCCCTTCCGCCGTCTTCGGATAATCGCACGCCAGGCCGGGCGCTGCGTTCAAGAGCTCGCGAATCATCGCCTCGAAAGAGCTGCTGACTTCGTTGATCCGAGCGGTGCTTTGGATCGGGCTCTCGGGCGCATTCATTTTCTCCACCACTGTATCCAGCGTCGCGCGCAGCTGCTTCAACACCCGCTGATCGGTCGCGTCGTCGCGGTCGATCGCGAGGACCTTCTTGCCTGTGGCGGCGAAGATAACTTCGCTCAATGGCATCTGCGTCAGGTTCTCCTTTTCTTCGAGCAACCACGGAATCAGCCGCGTAGCGGCCGAGTCTGGTGAAGGCGTCGGCACCGGCTCGCGCGCACTGGCGACGAGCGCAAGCCCGCCTAACAAGAAGAGGAGAAGAGCGCGCCTCATGAGTTCGAAATTTCGACCGCTTCGGTCCAGCAAGGGAAGCACGCCGGCGAGGCTTTCCTCGCTCCGCGCGTGGACGATCAGGAGTGGCTCGCCGGCCGCGACCGTTTCGCCCACTTTCTTGATCTCCGAAAAACCGACCGCGAAATCGACCGCGTCTTCCGCGCGTTGCCGTCCACCGCCGAGAAGAACGGAGGCGCGGCCGATCGCTTCCGCATCCATGCGTTGGACTGTTCCGTCCTGCTTGGCCAAGAGCGGATGACGAATCGGCGCGGCATGCACCCGCGTGAGATTTTCCAAAGCCGCAGCATCGCCATCCTGCGCTTCCACCAACTCGACGAACTTCCGCCAAGCACTACCGTCCGCCAGCCAACGCGCCAGCTGCTCGCGCGAGGCGTTCGCCACTTGCGAGGCCAAATCCAGCGTGAGCTCGATCAAATCCTGCGGCCCACCGCCGTGCAACACCTCCACGCATTCCGCCACCTCGAGCGCGTTGCCCACCGCGCGGCCGAGCGGCTCGTCCATCGGCGTGAGACGGCACGACATCCGCACGCCCATCAATTCCCCCACCTCTTTCATGGCCGCTGCCAACTCCTCCGCCGCGCCACGCGTTTTCATAAACGCACCCGCACCGAACTTCACGTCGAGCACGAGGCGGTCGAGATTTTCCGCCAGCTTCTTGCTCATGATGCTGGCCACAATCAGCGGCTGCGACGGCACCGTGCCGGTGACATCGCGCAAAGCGTAGAGCTTTTTGTCCGCCGGACAAATATCCGCCGTCTGCCCAATCATAAAGACACCGATGCGTTCCAACTGCGCGAGCGCGCGGCCTTCATCGAGGTTCACGTTGAACCCGGGAATGCTCTCGAGTTTATCGAGCGTGCCGCCGGTGAGGCCGAGCCCGCGCCCGGAAATCATCGGCACCCAAACGTCGTCGCACGCCAGCAGCGGTGCGAGGATGAGCGAGACTTTATCGCCCACGCCGCCGGTCGAATGCTTGTCCACTTTCGGCGGCGAGCCGGCGGGATAACTCAACACGCGTCCGCTCTCCATCATCGCGGTCGTGAGCTGCCGCGTTTCGGCCGCGGTCATGCCGCGAAAAAAGACCGCCATGGCCCAGGCGCTCATCTGATAATCCGCCATCTCGCCGCGAGTGAACGCTGAGATCAACCCGCCAATCTCCTCCGCGCTCAGCTCCGCCCCGTCGCGCTTCTTTTCGATCAAGGTCGGGATGTGCATTTTACTCGCTGAGAAAGCTGGTCCCGACCGGCCACGACTCCGCCAATTCGAAATAGTCGGCTAACGACGCCGCCACATCGGCAAATGTCTCGCGTCGTCCGAGATTGCGCGACGCGCCGTTGTGCAAAACAAAAAGCGGCACCTCTTCGCGCGTGTGATCAGTGCCGCGGAAAGTTGGATCGTTGCCGTGGTCGGCTGTGATAATAACGAGATCGTCTGGCGTAATCTGCTCAAGAAAAAGTCCGAGCCAGCCATCGCATTCCTTCAGTGCACTGGCGTAGCCAGCGACGTCGCGCCGATGGCCGAAGAGCATGTCGAAATCGACCAGGTTCGCGAAGAGCAAACCGTCCTCCATCTCGCGCCAGAGTTGCGCGATGCACGCCATCCCTTCCTCGTTCGACGCGGTCGGATGCGATTGCGTGATGCCTTCGCCGGCGAAGATGTCGCTGACTTTTCCCACGCCTACGACTTCGAAATCATCCTCGCAAATTGAGTTCAAGACACTCCGCGGCGGCGTCATCGCGTAATCGTGCCGGCGCGCGGTGCGGCGGAATTGTCCCGCCGCGCCATCAAATGGCCGCGCGATCACGCGGCCGATCCGCGCGCCATCCGCATGCCGGCGCGCAATCTCGCAAACTTCGTGCAGCCGCTGCACCGGCATGACTTCTTCGTGCGCCGCGATTTGCAGGACGGAATCCGCGGAGGTGTAGAGGATCGGTCGTCCGGTGCGCAGATGTTCGGGGCCGAGTTCCTCCAGAATCTCGGTCCCGCTCCGCGCGTAGTTGCCGATGAAGTGCACGCCCGCTTCGCGCTCGATCTTGCGCACCAGGTCATCCGGAAAATGCTCGAAGACCGCGAACGGCTCTTCCAGCACGATGCCGGCCAGCTCCCAATGTCCCGTCGTCGTGTCCTTGCCCGCGGAACGCTCGCGCATCCGGCCGTAGCTGGCGCGATACCTTTGCTCCGGCGCGTACAGCCGAGCGTGAAGCAGGGCCGGTAGGCCTAACGAGTCCAGCGTCGGCAAACGCAGCCCCGGGCTCTGCTCAAAGATGTGCGCGAGCGTATTCGCCCCGGCGTCTCCGTATTGCTCCGCATCGGGCGCC
Source organism: uncultured Verrucomicrobiae bacterium (assembly GCA_963788065.1). GTDB lineage: Bacteria > Verrucomicrobiota > Verrucomicrobiia > Chthoniobacterales > UBA10450 > JACCTI01. Next base: position 10,245 of record CAWBFF010000003.1, on the reverse strand, counting down.
TCCCCGATTCCCACGCTATCGAGCACGAGGAGCAGCGCGCGCATCTCCCGTCTTACACTCCGATGGGATGCCAGGCGGTCTTCATCTCCACGCTGTCGAGAATCCAGGTACGGATTCTCGGCGGCGTCCCCGCGCCATTCTGCGGCGGTCAGGTTGCGCGCGACATATCGCTTCACGTTGAACTCGCCGCCGCGCTGCAATTCCCGCCCGATCTTTTCGTCGTTGGAAGCATCGATGATTGCGTTCACATCCATGTGGCTGGCCGCGTAAGGCGCCAGCTCCGAGCGTTCGCCCGAGAGGACGTTGATGACGCCGCCGGGCAGATCGCTTGTGGCGATGATTTCCGAAAATATGAGCGCGGCCAACGGCATGGTAGGAGAGGGGACCACGATGGCGGCATTCCCCGCCAGCACGACCGGCGCGACCAGGGAAACGAACGCTAGGAGCGCGGGCTCCTCGGGGCAGAAGATAACGACCACGCCTGTGGGCTCCGGCATGGTGAAGTTGAAATGCGAACTTGCGACGGGGTTCACCGCGCTGAAGAGCTGGCTGTACTTATCCGTCCAGCCCGCGTAGTGCACCAGCCGGTCGATCGCCAGCGTCGTCTCGTCGTTCTTGCGAAAAAGGCTCGTGCCGGTGGCGCGTTGCAACTCGGCTTCGAGTTCGCCGCGCCGCGTCTCCAGCATCTCCGCTGCGCGGTAGAGAATCTGGCCGCGCAGATAGGCGCTCTGTTTCGCCCAACCGGGGAACGCTTTCCGCGCCGCCACCACCGCGTCGCGCAGATCCTTGCGCGAGGCGCGCGCGTATTGCGCCAGCACTTCCTTCCGCGCGCCGTGCGCCGGGGCGACGCGTCCGCTTTCGCTCCGGATGAATTTTCCGCCCACGTAGAGCTTGTAGGTTTTCTGGACCTGAAGACGAGATTGTCGCGTAGCCACGAACGGAGGATTGCGTAACGTTCGAAAAAAGAAAATGGTAAACGCAGGGCGAGAGTAATGGAGAAAACAGAAAAGATTTTCGTAGCCGGACATCGCGGGCTCGTCGGCAGCGCCATGGTCCGCAAGCTGGAGGCGGAGGGATATCGCAACCTCGTCACGAAAACGCGCGCGGAGTTGAATCTGGAAAACGAGCACGCGGTTGCCGCTTTCTTCGCGCAAGAGAAGCCGGCGGTTGTTGTGCTGGCCGCGGCTCGCGTGGGCGGGATCAAGGCGAACAACGATTTCCAGGTTGAGTTTCTCCTGAACAATTTGCGGGTCCAGAACGCCGTCATCTCCGCTGCGCATACGCACGGCACGCGCAAGCTGCTCTTCCTCGGCAGCTCCTGCATTTACCCCAAACACGCGCCGCAGCCCATTCCCGAGAGCGCGCTCATGACCGGCGCCTTGGAGCCGACGAACGACGCCTACGCGATCGCGAAGATCGCGGGGATCAAACTTTGCCAGGCTTACGCCACCGAGTACGGCGAGAATTTCATCTCGGCCATGCCGACAAACCTTTACGGGCCTAACGACAACTTCGATCTCGCCTCTTCCCACGTTCTGCCCGCGCTCCTGCGCAAGGCGCACGAGGCGAAATTGCAGGGCGCGCACGAATTAATGGTGTGGGGCTCGGGCCGCCCGCGGCGGGAATTTCTTTTCGTCGACGATCTGGCGGATGCCTGCCTCTTCCTCCTCCAGAATTATGATTCGCCTGCGATCGTCAATGTCGGGTGCGGCGAAGACATCGCCATCCGCGAGCTGGCCGAGCTCATCTGCGAGGTGATTGGGTTCGAAGGCAATTTGGTTTTCGACGCCACCAAACCCGACGGCACTCCGCGGAAGCTCCTCGACGTTTCAAAGCTGAGCGCGCTCGGCTGGCGCCCGAAGGTCTCGCTCCGCGACGGGATCGCGCGCACCTACGAGTGGTTTTGTCAGCACGAAAAGGCCGAGCCGGAGCGCGCTCGAGCCGCACTCTCCGCATCATGAGCAAACTTCGCGTCGGCGTTGTCGGGGTCGGGCACATAGGGAAAAATCACGCCCGGCTCTACGCCGAGCAATCGGTCGCGGAGTTCACCGCGCTCTACGACACCGACACGGCCAAGGCCGAAGAGATGGCGAAGGAACTCGGCGTCCACGCTGCGACCTCGCTCAAGGATTTGGCCGAGCACGTGGACGCAGCCTCGGTGGCCACGCCGACCCACAGCCATTTCGAAGTGGCCTGCGCTCTCCTCGAAGCAGGCAAGCATCTCCTGATCGAGAAGCCGATCGCGGAAATCCCGGACCACGCGACCACTCTCGCCCGGCTGGCGGCCGAGCGTCAGCTCATCCTGCAAGTTGGCCACGTCGAGCGTTTCAATCCCGTCCTGAGCGCGCTCGAAGAACGCCTCACGCATCCACGTTTCATCGAGGCGCATCGCCTCTCGCCTTACCCGAATCGCAGCACCGACATCGGCGTCGTGCTCGATCTCATGATTCATGACCTCGAGATCATCCTCCATCTCGTGCGTTCGCCGGTGCAGACAATCGACGCCGTGGGCGTGCCGGTCCTGAGTCGCGGCGAGGACATCGCGAATGCGCGCCTGCGCTTCGAGAATGGCTGCATCGCCAACATCACTTCCAGCCGCATCAGCCCCGAGCGCATGCGGAAGATTCGCGTCTTCCAGGAGGACGCTTATCTCTCGCTCGATTACCAAAATCAGACCGGCGAAATCTATCGCCGGCAGGATGGCCAGATCATCAAGGAAGCGGTCGAGATCGAGCCGGGAGAGCCGCTCAAACGCGAGCTGCTCTCCTTCATCGAATGCGCGGCCACGGGTAACGCGCCCAGAGTTTCGGGATTTCAAGCCACTGCCGCGCTCGAGCTGGCGATCGAGATCACGAAGCGCATCGAGATCGTGCGTGGAGCCTAAGCGTCTCTACTTCGTCGCGGGAGAAGCGAGCGGCGATGCCCATGGCGCGGCACTCATGACCGCGCTGCTGCGCCTGCGTCCAGACACCATCTTCTCCGGTCGCGGCGGTCCGAAAATGCTCGCCATCGCCGGCGGCAGCTTCGCGGATTGGAACCGCGAGTCGGCTGTGCTCGGGCTGTGGGAAGTGATGAAACGCTACGGCTATTTCCGTGAGCAATTCACGGCCGCTATTCGCGAAGTAGGAGAGCAAAACGCGGACGCTGTCGTCCTAATCGACTACCCGGGCTTCAACCTCCGGCTGGCGCGCGCGCTCCGGGAAAAATATCCCGAGCGCAAGTTGATCTACTACATCAGCCCGCAGGTTTGGGCGTGGAACCGCCGCCGCATCCCGAAGATGGCGCGCTATCTCGATCTCATGCTCTGCATTTTCCCTTTCGAGGCGGAGCTCTACAACAAGTCTGGCCTGCGCACCATTTTCGTCGGCCACCCCATGATGGAAGCTCTGGGTGAATCGCGCACGGAAACGGAGCGCGATCCGAATCTCGTGGGCCTTTTCCCTGGCAGCCGCGTGCGCGAGGTGCGCAAGATTTTGCCCATCATGCTGCGAACGGCGGCGCATATCGTCGCCGAGTTGCCGCACACCCGTTTTGAAATCGCCGCCGCTTCGAGCGCGATCGAGAAGGAAATCAACCGCATCCTCGGCGCGTCCAGTGAGTCGAACGACACCGTTTCGGTCAGCACGAACGGAGCCAGCGCCACCATGCAGCGCGCCACCGCCGGCATCATCGCTTCCGGCACCGCCACCCTCGAGGCCGCGTATTTCCGCCTGCCCTTCGCCCTCGTCTACCAAGTGGCCTGGCTGACCTATCTCGCCGGTCGCATGGTGGTGAAGGTGAAACATCTCGGCATGCCGAACGTCCTCGCCGGCCGCGAAATCGTGCCGGAGTTCATTCAGCATCGGGCCGAGCCGAGAGCAATCGCCGATGTCGTCCTGCGTTTCATGCGCGACAAATCCGCGCGCGAAGAGCTCATCGCTGAGTTCGACCAAGTCATCGGCGCGCTCGGTGAGGGCGGCGCGAGTAACGCCGCGGCCGAAGCGATCTTGCAGGAAGTCGCGTAAGCGCCCGCGCGCTGTGCGCTTCTAAAAATCCAGCGCGTAGAACTCGCGCAGCGTCTTCATCATCGGCGTTTGATAAGCGTGCCGCGTGATCGCGCCCGCCGTTTCCTCGCCCACCACCGTCTCGTCCTTCTTCAGCCGCGTGCCGTACCAGGCGTGGAAGACGCCGCCGCCGATCGTCGGGAAATGCGGATGGCCAAACGCGAAGCGCCGATACGCCGCATGCGGATGCTCCGGGCGCAGCGTCGCGCAGGCCTCCAGGTGCAGCGCTTCGATCTTCTTCCCGCGCTCAAGTAATCGAATCGTCGCTTCCTCGCCCGTATCTGTCGTTTCGCCGCGCAGCTTCCGCAGCACCACATCGCCGCCGAGGTCCGCCTTGAAGAAGACCATGAAGTGCGGATGCACAAACCACTCAAACGGGTTGCCCTTGTGCATCCCCACCACCTTCGGCCCGGCCAGCCGACACTCCGCGTCCAGCCGATCTGCTGTGCGCGCCAGCCAGCTTGAGTCGATCGGGTGCGCATCGGAATCGAGCAGTGCCACGATCTCATGCCGCGCCGCGCCCGCGCCCTCTTCCAACGCCTCGCCATGCTTGTGGTTGGCGCGGCTTTGCGGCACGCGCAGCAGGCGCACATCCGGCTGCAATGCGCACCACTCGCAGGTGCCATCGCGGCTGCCGCGATCGACCACGATGATCTCATACGCTCGCGCGCCGATGAATTCCCGCACCTTCTCCACCAACAGACGGAGGAAAAAATAAGTGTCGTAGCTCGCGGTCACGATGCTGACCGGGCGGAGCGCATTGGCGGCAGGTTCCACGCTTCCGAAGTTGCGCTAGCCTTTGCCGAAGACAAACATGTGACGCCCGATTAACCGCATCTCCCCGTGGCCAGCGACGACAACAAGATCCTCAACTTCATCGACGGCGAACTGTGCGCGCCCATCGGTGGCAAATTCCTCGAGAACATCGAGCCCGCCACCGGCCGATCCTACTCGCTCGTGCCCGATAGCGACGCGCGCGACGTCGAGGCTGCGGTCGCCGCCGCGGACAAAGCCTTCCCCGCCTGGTCGCGCACACCGGCGGCCGATCGCTCCCGCATCATCCTCCGCATCGCTGACCTGATCGAGCGCGACCTCGAGAAACTCGCGCGCGCGGAGTCCATCGATACCGGCAAACCGCTTTCGCTCGCGCGCAATCTCGACATCCCGCGCGCGGCTTCGAATTTCCGCTTCTTCGCCACCGCCATCCTCCACACCGAGAACGAAGCCCACGTCACCGACGGCGTCGCCTTCAACTACACCTTGCGCCAGCCGCGCGGCATCGCCGGCTTGATCTCGCCCTGGAACCTCCCGCTCTACCTCCTGAGCTGGAAGATCGCGCCCGCCATCGCCTGCGGAAACACCGCCGTGGCGAAGCCGAGCGAGCTCACGCCCATGACGGCGTTCCTGCTCTGCGAGATTTGCCGCGAAGCCGGCCTCCCGCCCGGCGTGCTCAACATCGTCCACGGCACCGGGCCGAATGTCGGCCAGGCCATCACCGCGCATCCGAAGGTCGGCACCATCTCCTTCACCGGCGGCACCGTCACCGGGAAGCGCGTCGCTGAAACCTGCGCGCCGCTCTTCAAGAAAGTCTCGCTCGAACTCGGCGGGAAAAATCCCAACATCATCTTCGCCGATGCCGACCTCGACGCCGCCATCAACGGCAGCCTCCGCTCCTCCTTCGCTAATCAAGGGCAAGTCTGCCTTTGCGGTTCGCGCATCTTCGTCGAACGCAGCGCCTACGAGACCTTCGTCACCCGCTTCGTCGAGAAGGCCGCGCAGCTAAAAGTAGGCGACCCGCTCGAGCCCACCACCGACCAGGGCGCCATCGTCTCCCAGCCGCAGCTCGAAAAGGTCGCGTTCTACGTCGACCTCGCGCGAAAAGAAGGCGGCAAAGTCGCGCTCGGCGGCGAGCGCCCCGCCGCGCCTAACGAACGCTGCGCGGACGGTTATTTCTTCCCGCCCACCGTCATCACCGATCTCCCCGTCGCCTGCCGCACCAACCGCGAAGAGATCTTCGGCCCCGTCGTCTCCATCACCCCCTTCGAGAGCGAAGAAGAAGTCCTCGGCTACGCCAACGACACCGAATACGGCCTCGCCTCCACCGTCTGGACGCAGAACCTCGGCCGCGCCCACCGCGTCGCCGAGCAGATCCACACCGGCACCGTCTGGGTCAATTGCTGGCTCGTGCGCGACCTGCGCGTCCCCTTCGGCGGCATGAAACAAAGCGGCGTCGGCCGCGAAGGCGGCAACGAAGCGCTCCACTTCTTCACCGAGCCAAAAAACATCTGCATCGCGAAGTAAGGTCCGCGCGGCCGTCTGCCCCACGGGGGACTTCCGGAGCACGGCAATCTTCGGTAGCACAGGCATCCTGCCTGTGGGGCCACCGGGCGTCCCGCCTGGTGATCCGGCCGCCCCGACCTCGTCCACTAATGGAGCCCGGTGCTTCCCTGGGGATTGAAAGACCGGGCGAGACGCCCCGTCGCCCCACAGGCAAGATGCCTGTGCTACGCCCACCTCCGGCATTCGCCCTGCCGAAAAAGCCAAAGATCCATTCAGCAAAATCTGCGGGGATCAAGGGCGCCGAAAATCTGCGGATAAAAAAACACCCCCCCGTTTGACGCACCCCGCCCCGGGAAATAGCCTCGCCCCATGGCCCAGCTCGTCGATCCGCCCGCCTCCCCGTCCGAATCCGGCGCCCCCGCGTCGAACTTCCTCCAGGCCATCAACCTCCACGCCTGGATCGAAGAGAATCGCGACAAATTCAAGCCCCCCGTCAGCAACCGCTACCTCTACGACGGGCGCGACTTCTTCGTCATGATCATCAAAGGCCCGAACGCCCGGAACGACTTCCACCAGGTCGACAGCGAAGAATTCTTCCTCCAGCTCAAAGGCGACATCAAAATCCGCATCCGCGAAGGCGACCACATCGTCGACCACCTCGTGCGCGAGGGCGAGACCTTCTTCATCCCGCCGAACGTCCCGCACGCCCCCGTCCGCCCGCCCGATACCCTCGGCCTCGTCGTCGAGCGGCGCCGCCCGCCCGGCGAGCACGAGCACGTCATCTTCTACTGCGAGAACTGCGAAGCCCTCGTCGAAGACATCGACTTCGATTGCGCCGATATCGTCCACGCCTTCAGCCAGGCCATGCTCGATTTCTGGAACGACGACGCCCGCCGCACCTGCAAGAACTGCGGCGCGAAAGTCGAAAAAGCCGAGCCGACAAAGCCCTTCTGACGCAAAGTCAGAAGTCAGAAAGCGGAATAACGAAGGCGAGCCGTAACCCGTAACGCAGCCGAAGGCGAGGCCGGGCTTTCCCGTCACGGATGCGGAGCGACGGCCGGGCTTTCCAATGCGAAGCGACGGCCGGGCGTTCAAAACGATCTCCGCGATCGCACCAAGTGTTTCGCGCTCCCCATGGTGCGGAATCTCAGCCTGTCAGCTTTTCAGAGTCTCAGCATTTACAGCTTTTCCAAAGATGGTTTTTCCTTCGCTCGGCGGGATCGGTTCGCTAAAACAGCGGTTCGCCAATGCCGACACCGGAAGAACTAGCGCGCCAGCAGATCGACGCGCTCCTCACGAAGTGCGGCTGGCTTATCCAGAACTACAAGCAGCTTGACCTATCGGCGGGGAAGGGGATTGCCATCCGCGAAGTCCGGCTCAAGGAAGGTCGCTGCGACTATCTCCTCCTTATCGACCGCAAACCCGTCGGCATTATCGAAGCCAAGAAAGCTGGCGTCACGCTCTCCCGCGTTGCCGATCAATCCGGCCGCTATGCCGAGAATCTTCCAGACTTCCTCCGCGGCGATTTAGTCGGCAAGCTTCCGTTCCTGTACGAATCCACCGGCATCGAGACCTACTTCCGCGACGAGCGCGACCCGCATCCGCGCTCGCGCCGCGTCTTCGCCTTCCATCGTCCCGAGACGCTCGCGGACTGGCTCGAAGAACCCGACACCCTCCGCCACCGCCTCGCCCAGATGCCCTTCGCGCATCCCTACAACGGCGAAAACGTCCGCGTCTGCCGCGTCGAAGCCATCAGCGGCCTCGAAGAATCCTTCGCCGAAGCGCGGCCGCGCGCCCTCATCCAGATGGCCACCGGCGCCGGCAAGACCCTCACCGCCTGCGCCTTCACCTATCGCCTCATCAAGCACTGCCGGCGCGCGCAACGTCCTCTTCCTCGTCGACCGCGCCAATCTCGGCCGCCAGGCCCTGGCCGAGTTCCAGCAATTCGTCACCCCGGACACCGGCCGCAAGTTCACCGAGCTCTACAACGTCCAGCACCTCACCTCGAACCGGCTCGACCCGGTCGCGCGCGTCACCATCTGCACCATCCAGCGCCTTTACGCCATGCTCCGCGGCGAAGAGCTGCACGAAGACCTCGACGAGAAATCCGGCTTCGAGATCGCCGCCGCCGATCAACGCACCCGCGACGTCGCCTACAACCCCGCCATCCCGATCGAGACCTTCGACTTCATCATCGCCGACGAATGCCATCGCTCCATCTACAACCTCTGGCGCCAGGTCCTCGAATACTTCGACGCCTTCCTCATCGGCCTCACCGCCACGCCCGGCAAACAAGCCATCGGCTTCTTTAATCAGAACCTCGTCAGCGAATATCCGCACGAGCGCGCCGTCGCCGATGGCGTCAATGTCGGCTACGACGTTTACCGCATCAAAACCCAGGTCACCGAGCAGGGCGGCCAGATCGACAAAGGCCTCTTCGTCGATCGCCGCGAAAAAAAGACCCGCCGGCTCCGTTGGGAACAACTCGACGACGACCTCGCCTTCACCGCGAAAGAGCTCGATCGCTCCGTCGTCGTGAAAAGTCAGATCCGCACCGTCCTGCAAGCCTTCCGCGACGCGCTGAATAGCGAGCTCTTCCCCGGCCGCTCGTTAGTCCCGAAGACCCTCATCTTCTGCAAAGACGACTCCCACGCCGAGGACGTCGTCCACCTCTGCCGCGAAGTCTTCGGCAAAGGCAACGACTTCTGCAAAAAGATCACCTACCAATCAAAGCATCCCGAGACCGGCCGGCCGGCGCAGGGCGAGCAGCTCATCCAGGAGTTCCGGCTCTCGCCCCAGCTCCGCATCGCCGTCACCGTCGACATGATCGCCACCGGCACCGACGTGAAACCGCTCGAGTGCCTCGTCTTTCTGCGCGACGTGCGCAGCCGCGTCTACTTCGAGCAAATGAAAGGGCGCGGCACCCGCGTCCTTTCGCCCACCGATCTGCAAGCCGTCTCCGGCGCGGAAGCGCGGGCCAAGACCCACTTCGTCATCGTCGATGCCGTCGGCGTCTGCGAGAGCGACAAGACCGATTCGCGCCCGCTCGATCGCAAGCCGACCGAGAAACTCGAAAGCATCCTCCTCGGCGTCGCGCTCGGGAAACGCGACGAAGACACCCTCACGACCCTAGCCTCTCGACTCGCGCGCATGGAGCAATCGCTCGATGCCGAAGAGAAATCCCGCATCACCGCCGCGACCGGCGGCAAGACCCTCTCCGAGATGGCGAACAAACTCCTGCAATCCGTCGATCCCGATAAGATCGCCGAGCAAGCCGCGCAGAAAGCCGGCGTCGAAGCGCACGAAGTCTCACCCGAAGCACTGGAGCAGGCGCGCAAAGAACTCATCGCCGAAGCCTGCTCGCCTTTCGACAAACCGGAAGTCCGCGACACGCTCGTGCGCGTGAAACACGAGAGCGAACAAACCATCGACGTCACCACCATCGACACCGTCCTTGAGAGCGGCTTCGACGCCGCCGCGAAAGACAAAGCCGAAGAAACCGTCCGCTCCTTCCGCGACTACATCGCCGCGCACCAGAGCGAGATCGACGCCCTCCAGATCCTTTACAGCCGTCCCTACAAACAGCGCCTCACCGAGCCGATGCTCAAGGAGCTGGAAAAGAAACTGCGCGAAGTCCACGCCGCCTGGACCGAGGACCGCCTCTGGGACGCCTTCGCGGTCACCGCGCCCGGCAAAGTCAAAGGCCGCTCCCAGGCCGGCCGCTTCGCCGACCTCGTCGCCCTCGTCCGCTTCGCGCTCGAGCAACAACCCGTCCTCGCCCCCTTCGCCGACTCCGTCTCCGAGCGCTTCAACGAATGGCTCATGGACAAAGCCAAAGCCGGAACCGTCTTCACGCCGGAGCAACTCGCCTGGCTCAACCTCATGCGCGATCAAATCGCGACCAGCCTGAGCATCGAGCCCG
>CAWBFF010000002.1:0-121070 GCA_963788065.1 uncultured Verrucomicrobiae bacterium | reverse complement strand
GCAAATGCTGAGAAAAGGTAGGCGATTCTCAAGCACCGGACTCAAAGTTTTTAAGGGTCCACCAACCCATTCCCTGACTGAGTTGAAACAGAACAACCCTCATGTTTAAGCTCTGGCCTCTGGTCCTTGCGATTTTGCTTTGCGGCAGTTTCACCGGCTGCTCTTTAGAAGCGAAAAAAGCGCGCCGCCTCGCCCGGGCCGAGCGCAGCTTGAAAGCGGGCGATTACGACAAGGCTAAGTTGGATTACCTTGCCGTCCTGCAAATTGACCCGAGCAACGCCAACGCCATCCGGCAACTCGGCTTCATCTGGAGCGAACAAGGTGCGCCCGTCCCGGCTTTGCCTTTTCTCGCCAAAACCCGCGAACAAAAACCAGACGATCTCGAAATGCGTTTGCGGCTGGCCAGCGCCCTCGCTTCCGTCGGCGTCTGGGGCGAAGCGAACAAGGAGGCGATCGCGATATTGGAAACGGCGCCTTCCAGTGGCGAAGCACTCGTTCGAGCGATCGAAACTGCGCGCAGCTCGGAGCAATTCGAAAAAGCGCAGAGGAACTGCGAGCCTTTCCAAACAAGAACACGGTCGAGTACCATGTAGCTGCGGCCGCGATCGCCCTGCGCAAGAACGATCGAGCACAGGCGGAGATCGATCTGCAACAGGCGCTCGCGGCCGATCCAAAGTCCGCGCTCGCGCACACCGCGCTCGGTTATCATGCGTTGATGGGAAAAGAGGTCGTGAAAGCCGAGGAGGAACTCAGAGCTGCGGCTGAACTTTCCCCGATTCGCTCTCCGGCGCGTATCGCGTATGCGCAGATCCTGATGGCGAGTAACCACGCCGATGACGCCAAAGCTCTTCTCACCGATTTGACCGGCAAGGCGCGCGATTACATCCCCGCTTGGCGCCTGCTCAGCCAGATCGCCTTCGCCGAAAAAAATTACAAGGAGGCTCTCGCACTGTTGGGAAACGTTTACGCGCGCGATCGCCAGGACGTGGAGGCGCGCGTGCTCGAAGCGAACATCTCGATCGCTCAAGGCGAACCCAAGAAGGCGGTCGAAAACCTGACCAAACTCGACAGCACCTATAAAGGGAAAGTGGCCGCAATCAAGCTGCATCTGGCACGCGCCGCGATGGCGGATAACGATCGCGCCCGGGCCGAGATCGCCCTCGATGAAGCGATCGCCGTCAACCCCAACTTCGCCGAAGCGATCACGGCCAAAGCTGAGCTCAAGATTCGAGCGGGCCATCCCGAGGAAGCCGCCAACGCCATGACCGAGCTGCTGAAAAGGCGGCCCGATTTGCCGCAGGCCCGGCTCCTTCTGGCCGGCGCGTATCAGCTCTTGGGGAAGTTTGACGTCGCCGCCGCTGCCTTGCGCGAACAGATCCATTTCTGGCCGGCCGACGCGCGCGCGCATGTCCTTCTCTCGCTCCTTTTGCGCGAGCAAAACAAGATGACGGAGGCGCGCGCAGAACTGACGAAAGCCGCTGAGCTGGTGCCGGCGGAAATGACTGTTCTCGCGCAGATGGTCGACCTCGACCTGGCGGAGAACGACTACGCCGGCGCATTGCAACGGGTGCAAGCGCGACTGGAAAAAGAACCCGGATCGGCCGCGCTCCAGTTCCTTGAGGCGAAGATTTACTTCGTGCAAAAAAATTACCCCGCAGCCGAGGCGGCGGCGCAAAAGGCCATCGAGTCCGACCCGAACCTTCTCGATGCCTACAGCATCCTTGTTTCAACCTTTCTCGCGACCAATCGAGTGCCCGATGCAATCAAGCAGGCGGAGGCGGTTGTGGCGCGGCAACCGGGAAATTCGCAGGCGCTCATGACCCTCGCGCTCCTTCGCGAAAAGATGAAGGATTTTGCCGGCGCGGCCGAAGCCTACGAGAACCCTGATCGGCCGGAGCGATTCGTTCGCGCCCGCGCTCAACAATGCGGCCTACCTTTATGCAGAGTATTTGAACAAGCCGGATCGCGCAGTCGAGCTCGCGCGCAAAGCCCGCTCCCTTCGGCCCGAGGACGGATCTGTCGCCGATACCCTGGGCTGGGCGCTGTTCAAACAGCAAAATTATGCGCAGGCGCTCCCCTTGCTCCAGGAAGGCGTGGAGAAATTGGGCAGCGCGCCGGAGCCCCAATTCCACCTCGGAATGGCGCGCTACATGATGGGGCAGCCGGAAGCCGCGAAGAGCGCCTTCGAGCAAGCGTTGAAAGCGCCCGGCGATTTTGCCGGCAAGGAAGAGGCGGAGCGCCGCCTCGCTTTGATCGCCTCCGGAGCGAGCGAGGAAACGGTTGCGCCCCGGAGAGCTCGAAAAACATGTGCAGGAACACCCGGCCGACGTTGTCGCCTGGTTGCGCCTGGCCGAGGCGCGTGAAGCCGCGAACGATTTGCCGAAGGCGGCCGAAGCCTACGAGAAAGCGCGCCAGCTCAACCCCAACCTGCTTCAGGCCAACCTCAAGTTGGCCCAGCTCAATGCCGGAGTTCTCCAGAACAAAGAGAAAGCCCTCGAGCTGGCAAAGAAAGCGCGCGAACTCGCGCCGAACGACGCCGGCGTCGCCGCCACGCTGGGCCGGATCGCGCTCCAGGCCGGCAATTATCAGTGGGCCTACAGCCTCCTGCAGGATGCCGCGCGCGAGAAAGGCGAGGACCCGCCGTGCTGCACGATCTCGCCTGGGCGAGTTATTATATGGGCAAAGTGCCGCAGGCGCGTGACTTGATGCAGCGGGCGCAGGCCGGGGCGCCTCCAGGTTGGACGAGCAAAGACGACGCTGAGTTATTCCTTCTTCTCACTCAGATCGATCAGGAACCTCGACAAGTGAGCGCGATCACCGCGCGCATCGAACCGGCGCTTCGATCACAGCCGGATTACCTGCCCGCAATCGTTGCGCAGGCCGCGGCGCAAGCCGCGAGCGGCCACTCGGCTAAAGCCATTGCGCGCTATGAAGAAGTTTTGCGCCGCTACCCTGACTTCGCTCCCGCGCAGCGCGATTTGGCGGCGTTGTTGGCGGCGAACCGCGATACCCTCGACCGCGCCAGCGAGCTGCTCGCCCGCGCGCGCCAATCACTGGGCGACGATCCGCGACTCGCCAGCACGCAAGAGCAGATCGGTTTCGCGCGAAGATGGAAGAAGTAGCGCAACTTCCGCACGCTCGATTCAAACCAGCTCGTGCTGTTCGGCTGCAGACAAGAATCAAGTCAACAACCTCACACCTTATGCGAAAGTCATTACACATCCTGCTCGTGGCAGCACTTGCCTGCGCCGTCCTGAGCGGCTGCTCGGCCGAGGCGAAAAAAGCCCGTCGCCTGGCGCGGGCGGAACGCAGCTTCAAAGCTGGCGAGTACGACAAAGCTAAGGTCGATTACCTTGCGCTGCTGAGGAATGATGCGAACAACGCTGCGGTCATTCAGCGGCTGGGATTGATCTGGAGTGAACAGGGAGGGGCGTTGCCGGCACTGCCGTATCTGTTGAAGACGCGGGAGCTGGACCCTGCCGACATAGAATCGCGCTTGAAGCTGGCCACGGTGCTCCTCGCGATCGGCGAGGCCGCCGAGGCGCGGCGAGAGGCGCTCGCGATCCTGCAACAGGCGCCAAAGAACGGAGAAGCGTTGCGCATTGCGCGGAAGCGGCGCGTCAGGTAACGGAAATTTCAGAGGTTGAACAAACGCTGGAAGTCTTCCCTGATAAAGCCTCGGCTGATTATCACGTGGCGCGCCACTCTGGCCCTGAAGAAAGGCGATGTGGGGGCGGGGCAGAGCGCCATTCAAGAGGCGTTGGCCGCTGACCCTAAGTCCTTTATCGCGCATGTCGCCGCGCTCACCTATCCGGCCTTCGGGGAGACAACGATGGCGCCCTTGAACACTCCAGCCGCGCTGCGGAACTGGCGCCGCTGCGCTCAAGCATACGCTTGAAGCACGCGGAATTCCTCTATACCCGTGGCGAGCGGGACTCGGCGAAGAAGATGCTGATTGACGTCACGAAGCAGGTGCCGGACTACATGCCGGCCTGGCGGCTGCTCGCGCAGCTAGCGGCGAACGAGAAGGATTACAAGACTGCTCTGGCAAATCTCGAGAATGTTTTCTCGCGTGATCCGAGGATTTGGATGGTCGGGTGATGCAGTCGAACATTCTGCTCGCGCAAGGTCAGCCGAAAAAGGCGGCCGAATTGCTGGAGGAGTGGACGCCGCATATGGTGGCCGTATCCCGACAGTGCAGTACAGCTGGCGCGCGCCGCCCTCGCAATGGCAATCGAATGGGCGCGGAGGCGGCACTCACTCAAGCGCTCACGGCGAACCCCGATTTTTCAGACGGTGCCGTGCTGCTGCACAGCTCAAGATCGAGGGTGGTGAGCCGCAACCGGCGCTCATTGCGATGACTGAGCTGCTGAAAAAACGACCTGATCTCCCGCACGCGCGGAGCGTTCTGGCAGCAGCCTATGAGGCAACCGGCCGCCTCGCGCCCGCGATCTCTGTCCTGCAGGAGCAATTGCATTTCTGGCCGAACGATGTCCGAGCCCATCTGCAGCTCGCCGCGATTTTTCGACAACAGAACAAGATCGACGACGCGCGCGAGCAACTGCTCAAGGCCGCACAGATCGCGCCGGAACAAGACCGAATCCTCGCGCAAATTGTTGAGCTGGACCTTAGCCAGAACAATTACGACCTGGCGTTGCAGCGTGCCCGTGAACGGATGCAAGCCAATCCGCAGTCTGCCGTGGCACGTTACCTCGAAGGCAGAATTTTTTACGCGCAAAAAAACTACTCTGCAGCCGAACCACTCCTGCAACAGGCGATCGCGCTGAATCCCAATCTAATCGAAGCCTACGAGTTCCTCGCCGGGATTTATGTCGCCACTAACCGGGTTGCCGAGGCGACGAAGCAGGCTGAGGCAGTCGCTGCCCGGGACGCGGGGAATACGCAGGCGCTTTTGATAGTTGGTCTGCTCCGGCAGCGGACCGGCGATTTTGCAGGTGCGGCCTCCGCATACAACAGCTGCTTGCGATTAGGTCAGATTCGCCTGTAGCGCTGAACAACCTCGCCTACCTGTATGGAACGCACCTGAATCAGGCCGACAAGGCGGTGGAGCTGGCGCGACGGGCGCGGGCGGTTCGACCAAACGAGCCCGCTGTCGCCGACACGCTGGGCTGGGCGCTGTATAAACAGCGCGACTACCCGCAGGCGCTTGCGTTGATCCAGGAGAGTGCCGAGAACCTCAGTAGCAATCCTGAAGTGCTGTTCCATCTCGGCATGGCGCGTTACATGATGGGGCAAGGCGAGGGCGCGCGCGCTGCATTGCAGCAGGCCGTGCAGTCGACCGAAGAGTTTCCTTCACGGGAAGAAGCGCAGCGCCGGCTCGCGTTACTTGGTGCCGAAAGGCAGAACGTGTCCCGAGCGGCCTTGGAGAAGTTCGTGGCCGAACAGCCAGATGACGTTCTGGCCTGGTCCCAGCTCGGCCAGCTGCAAGAGGCGGAAAATAACACGGCCAAAGCAGTCGAAGCGTACGAGCAGGCACGGCGACTCAATCCCAATCTGCTGGCAGCGAATGTCAGGTTGGCGCAGCTCTACGCGGGTCCGTTGCACCAGCCCGAGAAGGCACTGGAGCTGGCGAAGAAGGCGCGTGAGCTGGCCCCAGGTGACGCCGTGGTGGCCGGAACTCTCGGGGCAGTCGTTTTGCGCGCAGGAAATTACCAATGGGCCTACAGCCTTCTCCAGGAGAGCGCCCGGCAAAAGGCTGCTGACCCGACGGTTCTACACGCGCTCGCCTGGGCCAGCTATTATCTCGGCCGTGTTTTGGACGCACGGCAAACGATGCAGAAGGCACTTGGCGCCTTGGAGGCGGCGGCAGCGAACCGCCCGGACGTGGAGCAGTTCCTCGCTCTTACTGCCGCCGAAGAAGATCCGGCGTGCTTGCCGTCGCTCGAGCCGCAGGTGCAGGCCGCGTTGCAACGCCAGCCGGATTATTTGCCCGCCCTCGTCGCACGCGCTGCTTTACAGAGGCTCCACGGAGACGCGAGCAGCGCCATCGCCGGCTACAATGAGATCCTACGACGCTGTCCCGAATTCGGACCCGCCCAGCGCAACCTCGCGCTGCTTTACAGCGCGAGCCCGGACACACTCGACAAAGCGCATGAACTAGCGGTGCGCGCGAAAGTCCCTCCCGAACGACGCGCGCGCTTCTCGCATCCTGGGCCAGATCAGCTGCAAGCGGCGGGACTTTCGTTATGCTATTCAACTCTTGCAGGAAAGCGCCGCAAAACAGGCGCTCGACCCGGATTCGCTCTATTGGCTCGGAGTTGCCGAGTTCGAGACGGGGAACAACCCGGCTGCGGTCGAGCATCTCACGGCCGCCGTGTCCGGCGGACTTGATGCGGATGCTTCGTCCGATGCCCAGCAGCGGATTGCAGCCGCCCGGAAGTAATCGACGGGCGGCGTGTTGTCACCGCGGATGGGTCCCACCAGTTTAGAGATTTGCGTTGCGAGGCGTGCGCTAAAGGCGCCGATCTGTCGGTAGAATTTACGGTTTCGCAGCGAATGCGGTGTGCTAAGATTCGGTCCGTAAACACAATTTCATTCGTAAACTGTTGATGCACACGAACTTCAATGATTCCAATTAAATGCTGGCATGACGCTTGCTAACTAAGTGCACAGTTCAAACTCCACATGAAAAAACACATCCTACTAGCTCTCCTGGCGGTCTCGCTGCTTGGATTCGCGAGCGCCGCGCGTGCGGTCACAGTATACGCTGACGCTGATTACTTCGGCACCCCATCCGGTGGTCCGAACGGAAATCCCTCAGGGATCCAGCTCAACAATGTCACCACTTCGGTCAGCAGCTCGTTTAACCTGGTGGCTGCGGATGGAACGTCCAGTTTCACGATCGCGGCTCCGTATCAGGCTAGTGCCCAGGGGACGTACACGTCGAACACCGGCTTTACCCCGGGTGTCGATCACGTCATTCCCGGTAGTGTTCTGATTCAGTTCTTTTTCCGTGATCCGAACGGCGGCGCCGAGACGTTCACCGTCACGGCCGCCGACTTCACGGCCGGCAGCAATGGCTTCAGTGTCGCGGTGGTCCTCACCAGCAACGGCGGAACCGCTCAGATCGAGGGGATTCTGAACTCGACGGGAATGCTTACCTACACGATCAATCGCACCGCTGGCGAGTTCTTCTTTGACGCAGCCTTCCTCAGCGCCGCTGTTCCAGAAGGCGGCGCCACGGTAGCGATGCTCGGTTTCGGCTTGCTCGCGATCGGCGTTTTGCGCAAGAAGCTGGTCATGGCATAAACCGTCGCGGTCTCAAGCTAACAACGAACTTGCCGGGCTGGAGTTTTCTCCTGCCCGGCTTTTTGTTCCCCAGCCATTCCGCGCCGCTGCCGGCGCCGGCCGCGGGGGCGCTGGAGCTTCGCGAAGCTGCCAGGTGACAAAATGCGCGCCCCGGCGCTTATAGACGTGAAGCGCATACGCAATCCGATCCGGCGCAGTCTCTTCGCATCACCCACCGCCGCGCTCGTGTGGACTTGCGCGCTTCGTTTCGGCAATCTGCTTGTCTCCAGTCGAGTCGAGATCTGGCCTTGGATAAGCTGACTCATGATCAGAAAGTGCAGAGCGGCTGTGGGCGTGTTTCGGCAGAGCATCGCAGCGGCGAGCATTCGTGCGCACGGAGGGCCACGCTGCGCTGTCGACACCGTGCAAGCTCCGCCTTGGCGGCAATCAGCAGGGATTGCTGGAAGGTGGTGCTTCCCTAGGGTTTCGTCGGAAGAACTAACAAATTCCTCGACTGCGGATATATGGGTTTTCGATTAACGGCCTCAGGAAGATTTATAAACAGTTGCCGTTCTGTTGGTTATATTTTGCGATCACCCCGTGGTACGCGTCGTGCTAATGTTTTACGGAATCGCTTATATGAAAAAACAGATCACTCTATTGCTGGCTGGGTTTACCGCGCTTGCGTTGGTCTCATCCGCTCGTGCCGTTCCGAACGTCGCCGTCTACTCGGACGCGGATTTCTTTGGGACGCAGCACGGCGGCCCGAATGGAAACCCGCAGGGGGTGCATCTCGGCGTTGGAGGACTCAACTTGGTCACCGGCACGTTCAACCTAGTCGCCCCAGACGCGACCTCGAGCTTCACGATCGCTGCACCGTACGCGGCTGGGGTTCGCGGCACCTACAACTCCGCTCTTGGTTTCACGCCCGGCGTCCAACATATCCTCCCCGGGAGTGTGACTATTCGCTTTCTCTTCCGCGATCCCTCGGGCGGCGCCGAAACGTTCTCAGTATCGGTTGGATCGAATACATTGTTCAGTCAGGGGAGCTTCAACATCCAACTGGTCTTGACGAGCAATGGCGCGACCGCAAGCATTGAGGGCATCCTCAACTCAACCGGGATGGTCAGCTACACGATCCGGCGCACAACTGGCGAATTCTGGCTCGATGCCGCTTACCTTCAAGCGACGGCACTGCCGGAAGGCGGTCCTGATGTGGCGCTCCTTGGGTTGGGTCTGGTAGCGCTGGGCGCCGTCCGATACAAACTTGCGCGATAGTTCAGAATTTCTTTTTTTTGCGGGCGAGGTGAGATCCTCGCCCGGCTTGTTTTCAGGCGAAGCCCGGTGGAATCTCGAAGGCGCGCGATCTAATCGTCAACTGCAATGCCACTGCACGGAGTATCTTCCGACGAGCTGGAGGTAATTGTCCATTGGGGCTGAGTTCGCACGCCTCGTTCCTTCCTCGCTCGGAATAAGGTGTGCTTCGGAGTTTTGGGGGAGACGAAACGATCCGAGAAGCACCTGGCGCTGGGTCAGGTGTGACCTCACGGCGCAGGAGCAAGAAAAACCGAAGCTCAGAAACACCTGCATTTCCGGACCTAGATCGAAGGAGGGATTCCGGACCGGTCGTGCGCCGGTGCCAACTTCTTTGTCCAACCCAGTCGAGTTTCGTATGCGCCTGCGGACGCTTGCGGCCAGCCGCCGTCTCGGATGACTCGACCGCGCGATGGTGCTTCCCGTTCTTGTTTTACCGAGCGATCAAGTATCTTCCCACCAAGTCCCCCGCCAAGGCGCCGCCCGCGCTGGGTCTTTTCGTCAATTTACGATTCCGCGTGGTTGCGCGCCCCACGGGGACACGGACTCGCACGCAAAGGCCGACTGCCGGTCGCCCGTCGGAGGAATTTACAACTTTCTTAGCGGGTTTGGCTAGTGACGAGGTTGCGCACCACTTGCAACATCCAGATATACAGCATGTTGTGTCTTGGTGAAAAATATCGGCACGGTGATTGCTGTGCAACTATCCTCTCTCTCCGGCCACTCGAACACCTTCCCGCTGCCGTTTGCGGTCGATGTTTCGGGCAGCGGCGGGCGCAGCTCGTGTCCCAGAATAGCCCATGAAAAACCTGTCTATTGCGATGCTCACCATCGCGCTCACCGCCGTTTTGAGCAGCTTGTCGTCAGCCCAGAGGCTCAGAGCTGACCGTCACGTGGAGGAGGATTTGTCTCGCGCTGAGAATACGCGTATCGGCCCAGTGGTTTTGCAGCAGAGCAATAGTGCGGCCCGCGGCCGCGCCGCCAGCCTGGCGCCTGAAGCCATCCTTGCTGACGCACCGGCCATCCTTTGGATACGGCAGGGGGCTCTGCATGGTTGACCGGGACCAACTGGACCGGCAACAACGTTCCCACCGCGACACAGACGGCGCAGTTTGGGACAAACCCCACCAGTGGCGTCACCGGAGTCGGCATCAACATGAATACGGCTGGCTTTGTTCATCAGGTGGGCGCGATCGAGATCACCACTGCCCGTTCGGCGGCTTTGTTGATCGGAAACAGCAGCACCACTGCGGCCGCGACGGGGACACTGCAACTCAACGGAGTCACCGTGAACGGAACGGACAACGTCGTCCTGCGCAACAACAGCGCCCAGCTCCTGACGCTCCAAAATACGCAAGGTAGCGGCAACCGAACGATGGATGTCAGCCTCGGCAACGCGACGAACAACGTTGTCAACATCGATGGCGCCGGCGGTATCACTATCAGCAGCATTATCAAAGGCGCTGGTAGCAAGTTAACCCTGGACGGAACCGGCAACGGCAATCTGACCTTCTCCGGCACGAGCGCAAATACCTACAGCGGGCTGACCAGCATCAACGCCGGTCGGCTGGAGCTGAACAAGACTGGCGTCAACGCGATCGCCGGCAACGTGGCGGTCGGCGACGGGGTAGGAGCTGCCGGCACCGCCGTCCTCCGGCTCCGGGCGAGCAATCAGATCGCCGATGGCTCCAGCATTTCGATCGCAAGCGACGGAACTTTCAACATTGAAACTTTTGACGACTCGGTGGGAGCCGTCACTCTCAACGGCGGGAGCATCATTGGCACCACCGGGGTCCTCAGTAGCAGTGGCTACAGCTTCAATTCCGGCACGGTTAGTGCGAAGCTGGCTGGCGCCGGAGCGCTGACCAAAGCGACTGCCGGCACGGTGACGCTTTCCGGCACAAATACGTATGGCGGCGGCACGAATATCAACGGCGGCATTCTCGCACTCGAGAGCGCTGGCGCCCTGGGGTCAACCGGAGCGATCAGCTTTGGCGGCGGGACGTTGCAGCATGGCGGGAGTAACACGACCGATTACTCCGGTCGCTTCGCGACGGGCGCGGGTCAGCAATATCGCGTCGATACCAACGGAGTGGATGTCGCCTGGGCCGGCGGGCTGACGAGCTCCGGCGGCATGCTGACAAAGCTCGGTAACGGGACCTTGACCCTCGGAAGCAATGACGCCAACGCCAATACGTTCTCGGGCTTAACCACGGTCAGCGGCGGCACGCTCTTGCTCAACAAAGCGAACGGAACTAACGCGATCGCCGGAGATGTGATTATCGGTAACGGCGGAACGCTAAGCTGGAACCGTAGCAACCAGATCGCCGACGCGTCTCTGATCACGATGAACGGAGGGGCGATGAATTTGAACGGATTCACCGAGAGGATCGGCAGTTTCACGAATGACGGCGGCGTGTTCGCGACCGGTCAAAACGGGCACCTGCTCGGCACCGGCGCCACGGTGAGTTGGGCTTCGGGAACGTCGAACACGATCAACGACGGCGGCAGCGTGGAGGACAGTCACTTCGCGATCAGTGGCGGCCTGAATGTCGTAGAGGGCGGGGCCAACGGCGGTATCCTGAGAGTCGCCGGCGGCGGTGGTGGATTGGAGCTATCGGGCTTCGGCGCACTTCTGCGCCTGAACTCCGATAACGCAGTCGCGGGGAAGCTTTTGCTTGAAGGCGACGTGGCGGTCCACGGCAATTCCCCCAAATCAATTATCAGCGCCGGCTCAAGCGCGAATGCCGGGACAGTCGAACTCGTGGGAAATCGCACCTTCACTGTGGATTCTGGAAGTTCACTTTCCATTTCCGCCATGATAACGAACGGAGCGCTGACCAAAACTGGGGATGGAGCGCTCTCCCTTTCTCGATCCAACACATACGCCGGCGGCACCACTTTATCGGCTGGCGTTCTTCAGCTCACTGGCTCCGGCACCCTGGGCTCTACGAGCGCTACACTTGCAGTGAACGGCGGGACGCTGGACCTGGGCGGCACAAACCAGGCTGTCGGCGCATTGAACGGGAGCGGCGGCACGATCCACAGCAGCACGGCCACATCCATGCTCACGGTTGGAGGTAACGATGGCAGCGGCTCTTACGGTGGCACGATCGCCAACGGCAGCGGCACTGTGGGTCTGACGAAGACCGGCGCCGGTACGCAAACACTCGCCGGCACGAATACCTATACCGGCAACACGCAGATCGACGGCGGCATCCTGCGCGTGAACGGATCACTCGCGAGTAGCGCGACGGTGGCCTTTGGCGGGCGCCTTGATGGCATCGGATCCATCGGCGGCGATGTGACTAATAACGGTGCCGTCGCGCCCGGCAATTCGCCCGGCACACTCACGATCGGGAGCACTTACACGCAAAACTCGATGGCCGAATTGATCATCGCTATCATCGGGACGGATATGGGTCAGTTTAGCATTCTCAACGTCGGAGGGTCGGTCGCTCTCGCCGGAACACTCACGCCACTGCTTTCGGGCAGTTTTATGCCCATGGTGGGCGATTCGTTCCAGTTTATGAACTGGGTCGGAGCGACCACTGGTAGCTTCACCAGCGTTGCTCAAAACCTTGGAACCGGAATGCGCTGGGCGATGACATACAACAGCGATGGGCAGCCTGATGGCAACAGGTGGGCGACCCTGAACGTGGTGGCAGATACGCCTGCTGCGGTGCCGGAGTCGGGCTCGACCCTGCTGCTTTTGTCCACAGTTTTGATCGGCTTTTGGCTCTGCCGCGGCGTATACTTGAGTGCAAGTGCGCG
The DNA here is from genome assembly GCA_963788065.1 of uncultured Verrucomicrobiae bacterium. Lineage (GTDB taxonomy): Bacteria > Verrucomicrobiota > Verrucomicrobiia > Chthoniobacterales > UBA10450 > JACCTI01. The sequence continues at coordinate 108,734 of CAWBFF010000002.1, read as the reverse complement.
AACCGCGCGGTCTGCACAAGATATAGGGCAACGGTAATGCTGAGGCGGTGTTCCGGCGCGCATGCCTTCGTGCCTTAATACGCGATTGCATTTCGTTGCGCATTCGCGGGTAGGAAAATTTCCGGGAGCTCGCGGAAATGGGGGTGTGCTCGAAAAGAATCAGCGATCTAATCTTTGTGGTAAATACGGCGTCAAGCGTTCGAAACGTCGGAATAGCTTACAGAATCCCTACTTTTGGACCCGTCGCTTAATTTAGATATGAGAATTGTCAATTTGCATAACATACTATTCAACAGAGCTTTGAGAATTGAGGTCAGGCCCGCGTCCAGCGCGCTGGCTCGGTTATTGCTTAAATTTTGCTGGAAGTGAGTCCCGCCCTAAGGTAGCTCGATACTAAGCCCGTACCACTCGATGAAAAACCGACGATCTTCGATTTGCTCGGGCCTGAGCGCTGCCATCTTACTTTGCTTTGCGGCTGCCCCCTCGGCCCTGGCCGATCCTACCCTTTACGTAAACGGGGTTAACGTGAACGCATTTCTTACCCCCGGCCAACCTTCCAACACGTTCCTCCTGCAGGCCTACAACTCGGGAGGGTGGTCCATTAACATGACGGTGGGCATGGTGACGGGAACGGCCGGCGAGCCGGGGATGTTCTTGATGTATCAAGTGACCTCGATGGGGGCGGGCAGCCCGCTCACGATCGGGTTCTCGGCGGACAATTTTGGGCCGACCCATGGGATCGCGACGGGCTCGATCGGTGGTTCGACCAATATTCTCGGCGCTGGTGGGAGCGCCACATTCAGCACGCTGGTCAATGGCTCGAATGCGCTCAATTCCGGGACGGCACTGTTTGCCGATCAGACCTTCGGCTCGGGAGTCATACCGGCTACTACCGTCTCGGCGGCGTTGAATTATCCGGCGTTCTATTCCCTCACGCAGACGGTGGCGATCACGCACTTTACGAATGGAACGAGCAGCGGCAGTTACCAGCTCTTTGCCAACAACGTTCCGGAAGCGGCGTCCACTTTTGGTCTGTTTGGTCTCGCGCTCGCTGCCCTGGGTGTGGCTCGGCGAAAGCTTCACCTCGGCGCGGGCGGCGCCTCACAGCAATAGCGCCTTTCGTCGCGTCATTCCGTCGGCCAATGTATCTTCGCGCTCGTTTTCGCCCCCGATTCCAGGTAGACGTTATGGCAATTCCAGAAACGCCAGAAAAATCACTCTCCCGTCCCTTAATCTACAGTCGCGCGCGAGCACGGCGGGTTCTTGCAATCAACGCTCTTCGTGTAACGGCCCACAAAATTATGAAAACACCAACACCAAAATTGCGCGGCATTTGTCTGGTGGCCCTCGCACTGCTCATGGCCGTCTCGGTTCAGGCCGCCTCCACGCTCACTCTCAGCAGCAACGCCAGCAGCATGACCATAAACGACAACGGTCCGGGCGATAATAACCCTGCCGTGGGCCAAATCTCCTTCCAGGGAGCGGTGGGGCTTTGGATTTTCAACGTTACAGGAGGGATTTCGCGCCGACCCACCTCGACCCTCCCGTACCCGACGGGGATCGATTGCCGGACCTGGACATCAGCACGACCAGCCAGACGACAGGGCCGGCGACCGGGGCCAATGCGCTGACGATTCGTTTTTCGGACGATGGCTTCGGGCCGACGATCGCCAACTTCACCGCGACCTCGGGTGGCACGCTGCGCTCCGTTTCCGGCAACAGTTTGACCTACTCGGCGCAGGTCAGTCCGACCAATACGAAATTTTCCGGCACCCAGTTGCTTTCACCCAACCTGGTCTTTACGACCGGTATTCCCTATAGCGGCACGCGCACCGGCAGCCGCGTTTTGGCGGGACCCTATGCGCTTACCCAGACGGTGGTCATCAGCCACGGTGGTGCGGGCGTATCGTCAACCGATTCGACCCTTACCTTCCAGCCAACTGCACCGGCGCGATTGGCGATTTTGTTTGGCTCGATAGCAACGGCAATGGAATTCAGGAGCCGGGCGAGCCGGGAATCGACGGTGTGGATGTGACTTTGAAGGATTCGAGCAACAACTTTTTGCGGACGACAACCACTGGCGACGATCCCAACACGCCCGGGATTGAGGCTGGATATTATCAGTTCACCGGACTTTGCGGAAACACCTATCACGTCGAGATCGAGAACGAGAGTTCGCAGCTTCCGGGCTACGTCAGGACGCAATCCGGCGCCGGAACCCTAGCGACTGATAGCAATCCGAATCCCTCCACCGTCGTGCTTGCGAGCAATACCGCTTTCGACCAGACGATCGATTTCGGTTACACCTGTCCTATCGTCACTTTGAGTCCGCCGATGCTGCCAAGTGGAACGGTCGGGCAGCCTTACGGCCAGCAAATCATTACCGCCAGCGGGGGGAACGGCTCTTACGATTTTACGGTTACGCAAGGCTCGTTGCCTCCCGGTCTGATGCTGTCTTCCGGTGGCCTCCTATCCGGGCATACCGACGGCATCGGGCAGCTTCTACATTTACGGTCACCGCCACGGACGAGTTCGGCTGCACCGGAGATCAAGATTACGTGGTGGCGGTGGATTGCACTCTGGAGGTGACGAAGGGGTGCACTGTCGCGCCGCCGCCACCGGCTCCCTTCGATTGCGGCGGAGCGAAGCCCATCACCAGTCTCAAAGTGCGCTGGAACTGGCTCGACCGGACCGGTTTGGATTCGCACCTGGAACGGCGCGATCAATGGCAGCGGAGTGACCTCGAGCGACCTCGGGCCAGTTGGCCCCGGCGGCATGATCACTTTTACCAGAACCACCGCCTCGACCCCGAACGACATCTTCTTCGAGATTTTCTCGAGCGCTTCCCGCAATGCGGCCAGCCGGATCGGCACCTCCACCTTTCACCTCTCGTGCTCCGATTCCGAAATGAATGGATCGGAGGATTGCGGGAAAGCGGAAGGCGACGGCAAGAACAACATCAGCACTTACATCAATACCTGGGCCTTCGAAGGAATGGCCGGCAACGGGAAGACCTTGGAGTGCTCTTCCACGCCGCCCACTCCCATGCCGACTTGCGATATCCCAGAGGCGGTGATGCCGAATTGCACCACGGCCGGAAAACCGACCGTGCTGAAGTTCCGCTACAACGCCCGGACGGGATGCGGCACGCCGAACAACCCGCAGGGTGGCAAGTTCACCTGCTCCGGCGCGGTCGATCCGACCAAGCCGATCACGGTGACGAGTGGCAACGGCTACAGCGTCGTCCCGACTGCGCCCGCGACGGTTATGCCCGGCGGCATCGTCACCATCAGCGCGAGCAGCTTCAGCTCGCAGTCGACGTTCACCTTGAAAGACACACTGGGCGGCGTGCAGACGCTCTCCATCCACACCTCCTGTTCCCAGCCTCTGGCAGTCGGAGATATCTTCGGCAACCTGACTCTGGAAGAGTTCAATGGGCAGACCGGCGGCACCGCGGTGACCTATCACTATACGGTCACGAACACCGGGAGCGACACTCGCTTTCCAACAATGTCTATCTGGAAGACGACAAGTTGGGGCCCATCGCAGGTCCCTTCGGTTTGGCCGCGGGCGAGACGAAGACTTTCGACAGGACCAAAACGCTCACCGCGCCCGTGACCAACGTGGCGACCGCTTACCTTTTGACCGCAATGAACCAGAGGAAGTGCGAAGACACCGCCTCGGTCACGGTAAACATGCCTCCAAACTGTCCGGTCTGGGCGTCGCCGCCCTCCATTAGCGGCAAAAAGCTGAGCCGGTCACTCAGCAACCCCGGCGCTTCCACCGTCACAGCCACCGGATTTACCGTCAGTTGGCCGACGGGGACGAACGGGAGTCTGCTTAAGATCAGGCTCGACGGATACACCGTCTGGGATAAGCAGGCGTCGACGAGCCCGGTGACAATTCCGAGCACCGATTTGACCACGACCGCGAGCAGGAAAAGCATCGATCCCGGCAAAACGAGGGTGCTGTCGTTTGAGTTTCAAAATTATCCGTCGCCAACACTGAGCAGCTATCAAATTTCGGTCTCATTTGGAGCGGGTTGCACCCTTAATTTCCTACCTTGACGGTCGAATGGTGAAGCATTTGGTCTGATTGTTCACGACGCTGTCCCAAGGGGCGCCGGAATGGAAAGCGCGGTGGCGGCAGGTTGATCCTGACGCCACCGTTTTTCGTTGGGGCGCATTTCCCGGGAAATTTCCTCAAAAAGGTACCCAGAAATCAGCCGAGGCGGCCGCCGCGCACACGGGTTCGATTGGCGAAACTCCGCGTTGTCCCACCGCGCTGCCATTTCTGATCGACGCCGGATGGGTGGGTCGTTAGTCTGGGCCAGTCTACACATGAGCTCGTCGCGCGAACTGGTTGGGCGATTGCTGTCGAGAGCCGGGCAGAGCCCATCGGCTTGGACGGTGGAATGCTACGGGTGGCTTATCCTCGTCGAGGGTGGCGTGCTCTTGCTTCTCCCGCGTACCGTGGCGGAGTGGCTTCGCTTCCAGCTCGTTTCGGTGGAGGGCGCAAATTTCTTGCGCATGATCGGTTTGCTCGTGGGCGGGCTCGGCATGCTCTACACCGTGTGCGGACGGTTGAATGCGGAACCGTTTGTCTTCGCCTCGTTGCTCGATCGCCCACTGGTGCCGCCAATTGTGGGCGTCCTCTGGTATCTGGGGATGCTGCCGGGCGTGCTCGCTTTGCTTTTCGCGCTGGAAGATTTCGGCAGCTTTCTTTGGACGCTGCACGCGTGGCGCGCTGAACGTGCCCCGGGCGGGGAATTCACTCCATCATGAAGCGACGAGAACAGACGCAAAATTGGATGGCGCGATATGTGATCACAGTCGGCCTCGCGCTTTGCCTCGCCGGCTGCGACCGGGGAGGGGAGAACGCCGCGCTCGCCACTTACCCGGATGGGAAATTGCGCGAGCTGAAGCCGGGGAATCGCGGCGTGGTCCTAGCCTGGCGCAAGGGTGCGTCGCCGAGGGAAGGCCAGCCGAACGAAATTGCCCTCGGGCAAACCATGGTCGTGCGGGTGCGCAACCTGGATGGCTGGCTGATCGCGAAGCTGATCGACAATCGCGTGACTGGCGAACCGGAGATGACGTCGGCGCAGCGCAACAATTACACGCTGCTCGACAAACTCTCGCGCGACAAAGGCGGAGCGCTCGCTGTTTTGAAGCGTTACGAGGCGGCTGAGCAACCATCGCTGGCGCCCAGTCCCACGCCGGCTGAAGGGTCGGGGTCAACAGCCGAGCCGCCGCTCGATCCGCTCCCGACCGGAGTGAAGGCGAAGGACCTGCGCGCGGCCTTCAATGCCTACGAAGGCCTGCTCAACACGGTGAAGCGGCAACTCTTCCTGGTGCTGAACAACAGCCAGTTCCGCCAGCTCAAGGCGGAAAATCCGGACGCCCGCGTCGCGAACGCCGAGGCGAAGGCGGCGGCGGGCGATACGATTCACCAATTTGAATTCCGCATCCGCCGGCGGCCGGGCGACGAGGAAGCGTGGGGCAGTTTGTATGATGGCACCAAGGCGGTGCACGCGGTGCGCGTCAGTCTGGGGGTGGAATTGGATGGGCGCGTCTTCGTGCTCGAGACGGGCGTCTATCCGCAATCGCCCGATCCGGTGCAGCATGTGCGTCTCAGTTTGTACAGCTGGTTCTGGCTCGGTTCGACCCTGTTTTGGTTGGCGGTCTTGCTCTTCGTCTTCCTCTATCTCGGGGTGACGACGCCGCTGCTGCGCGATCCTGATCTGCCGATGCGGGCCGACGGCTGTCCGCAGTTCAGTCTCTCGCGGTTGCAACTCGCGTTTTGGACGTTTCCTCGTCGTCGGCGCATTCCTCGTCATTTGGCTCGTGACCGATCGGCTCGATACCTTAAACACGACTGTGCTCGCGCTGCTCGGGATCAGCTCGGGGACGACCTTCGCTTCGAAATTGGCCAGCACGCTTACCTTAAGCGGCGGGCGGACGCGAATCGAACCGGCGCGGGCGGCGCGGCGCGACGAGCCGGTGGAGGAGTTGCGCAAGCGGCTCCAGGGCGAATTGAAAGATCTGTCCGCGAAGGCCGCCAAGCTGGAGCGGGCCGCCCATCACACAGCAGCGGAAGAAACCGAGCTATCGAACATGGGCGTGCGCATCGCCCGATTGCAGGACGACCTCCAGTATCTGGAGAAGCCGCGCTTCGTGCGGTTCCTGATCGACCTGCTTTCGGATAACGGCCGCGTCACCCTGCACCGAATGCAGATCGTCGTCTGGACGATTGTCCTCGGTGTGGTCTTCGTGGCCAAAGTGGTGCGGGAGCTCTCCATGCCCACCTTTAGCGAAACGCTCCTCGGATTGATGGGGCTGAGCTCGATCACTTACATCGCGCTGAAGGTGCCGGAATTGAAAAAAGTCGAATCGGACGTGAAGGCCTCCGTCGCGGGCAAGCGGGCTGGACGCCGCGCCAGCGACTGATGCGGCAGCGCGCGGAGCGTGCGCAAAGTTCTTTCCTCTTCGCCCGGCACGAAGTAGAAGTGCTTTCGCTCCCGCGTCGGTTTGGTCTTCCATGTGCCACTGGCCGCCGGCTCCGCGAATCTCTCAAGGACCCCTATAAAATGAAAACCCTGTGCTCGTCTGCGTTGCCTCTGCTCCTCCTTTTCTTCGCCAGCTCGGGCCATTCAGCCCCCGCCGCGCACGAGGCTACGGCCGATGGCCGCACCGGCACCCGCGAACGCCTGATGGTGGCGAGCGGCACTGTGTCGTTCGATCTCGATCTCGATCGACTGGAAGGCAAAACGTCCGAAGCGCCGCGCCGCGATGTCTTGCGCTTCGAGGTCGGCCCTAATTCGTTTTTCACCATCCTGCGCTTCAACGACGTCCTGCGCGGAGCTGAGCCAGGCACGATTGGGTTATCCTGGGGGAACGCGCGCATGCTGCCCGGGCCGTTGAACGACTCCGCCCATCAGCTCGTCCTCGAGCGGACTGCGGGCGAACAATTCGAACTCGTGGTGCGCGACGAAAAGACTGGGTTTCGCTTCTTCAACGTGGAAGGCAACCTTTACCAGTACGACGCAACGACGCGCCAGCTCAGGATCGAAAGCGGACGGCTTCTGCTCTCCGATGAGATGGCAAAATTACTCGGCCGTCCTGCCGATGCTGGCGCGCAGGTGGGCGAGATTTCCGTCACCGCCGCGATGGCGCCGGTCGAGGTCAGCACTTTCGAGAATGGCGCGGTTACGTCGTCGAAATTGCCCGCGCGCAAAACCCCGGCCGCTCCGGATGCGGTGGCGGGGCCGGATATCATCGTGGGCGATATCGGGGCAATTGGCGGATTGGCTCAATTCGGAAGCGCCGCGGGCCAAGTCGGTCTGGCCGTTGGCACCACCTCCTGCAACAACGGCAATCAGGATTACGATTTCTTCCAACTGCCCAACCCCGACCACTCCGTTGTCTCGCAAAATCTTTATCGGATGAGCGGCGGCCCGAACAACGATCAGCGCCTGGAGCAGATCGGCCAATCTTGGGTCAAGCACACCTTCGGCGCCGATCAGGAAGACGCTTGCAGCCTGGGTTGCACGCCCTATTTCAATGCGACCAAGCTCGGCGTGGGCTGCTCCGACCCCTATGCGGCGAGCCAAAACGGAGCGCAAGGCAACCAGGTCGGTGCGCTTGGCTCGCGTGCGTGGGTTAATCCTTTCACGGGCATTTTCTCGGTAAGTCCGCGACCGGAAAACCATACCGGCCACACGCACTCCGCCACGTCGCACCGCATTCTGGTTAACACGACCGATCTCGACCCGTCGGCGAACGCTGGCGCCACCTACTACTGCGAGGTGCAATACGACAGCCCGCAGGAATACGCCTGGTGCCAAAATCATCCCAGCGAGTGCAACATGTATAACAACGCGTCCTATCGACGCTACAACGTCTCCGGCACCACCAGTTTTACCTTCTCCCCCGCCGCCGCCACGGTGCGCATGATGCCGGCTGTGACCGCGTGGAGCGGTGCCACGCGCAACCTGATCGAACCCGCGCCCGGCGTGGATGGACGGGCCTCGATTTCATACAAAGTCACGAACCCATCGGCGGGCGTCTGGCACTACGAATACGCCATTCACAATCAAAACCTCGATCGTGCCATCCAGTCGTTCAGCGTCCCGCTCGGCTGCGGCATCACGGTCAGCAATCTCGGCTTTCACGCGCCGCCGAATCATCCCGGCTTCCCGAATGATGGCACGGTGGGAAACACCGGCTTCAGCAACGCCGTCTGGACTTCGAGCCAGGCCTCCGATGCCCTGACCTGGAGCACCGAAACGTTTGCGCAGAATCCGAACGCCAACGCCATCCGCTTCGGCACGCTCTACAATTTCCGTTTCGATTCCAACCGCCCGCCGCAGACGGTCAATGCCACCGTCGGTTTTTTCAAAACCGGCAATCCCACGATGGTGGCGATCGAGGGGCCATCGCCCTGCGCGCCGCTCCAGCTCGCCTCCGCCGTCTCGCGCAAGACGCACGGCAGCGCGGGCACGTTTGATATTTCGCTCCCTCTTTCGGAGACTCCCGCCGTCGGCGTGGAATGCCGCGAGAGCGGGGGCAATCACACCATCGTCGTCACCCTAAGCAACACCCTGGTGAGCGGAAACGCGGCGGTGACGGAAGGCACTGGCAGCGTCGCGGGCGCGCCGTCCTTTAACGGCAACAACATGACGATCAACCTCACCGGCGTGGCGGATCAACAGAAGCTCACCGTTACGCTGAGCAACGTGACCGACAGCTCCTCGCAGGTTCTGCCGAACACGCCGATCAGCGTCAACGTGCTCGCGGGCGACACGAACGGCAGCAAAACAGTCACCTCCTCCGACCTTGGGCAAACCAAGGGCCAGGCCGGGATTCCGGTCACCACCGCAAATTTCCGTTCCGATGCGAACGCGAGCGGAGCCATCAACGGAACGGATGTGAGCATGGTAAAAGCCAACTCCGGCCACATGGTGCCCTAACGAACGGCGTCGGAATTGGGCGTTGGACGTTCGGCGTGGGATGTTCGAACTTCTGCCGCGCCGATCGTCCCCGTAGTTCAACGGATAGAACAAGGGTTTCCTAAACCTTAAATCCGAGTTCGATTCTCGGCGGGGACAGGCGGAAAATCTTTAGCCGGTTTCGTTTTTGAAGACACCGCGCGTGTTCAGGACAGCGAGGCCGAACTGCAGGCAGACGAGGGCGTAGGCGTGCGCATACCAGCCCCAGGCGACCCAGAGCAGATTGCTGAGGAGAAAGAGCCAGAAACCCCAGCGGCGGTGCGTTCGAGATTGGCCAGCAACGAGCCAGGCGGAGAGAAGTGTGGCCAACATCGCGGGCCATTGCAGGTGGTTGAGCCATTCCATCGTTCTTCTGAAACGAATGGGATGTGCGCTGGGGTTGCTCGGGTTCCGATCTTTCCTTCGATCTAATCAATTCGGACATTCGAGTGTCATGACTCGCATCTCGAGACGGAGCTCTGCACGGGCTCCCTGAACTCCTGTCAACGTCACTTCGGAACGAGCGCCATACCGCACTTCGGACAATTGGCTGGGCCCGGCTGAGTCACTTCGGGGTGCATCGGGCAAACGTATTCTCCGGCCACCTTCGGCGCTGTGGGCAGAGGCGGTCCGACATTGACGCCGAAGGCGGCGAAGCGATTCCGCCCGCCGACCTGGACCTGGAGGAACATCTTGTAAAACCCCTCCTTCTCCGGGACGAAATAGAAGCTGAGGTCGGGGCCGCCGCGCTCGCTTGGCTCGGTCGGTTCGAGGCCGAGCGGGTGGATGTGCGCAATCGAATTGAGCGCGGTCGGGAAGGCGACCATGTGGGCGAAGGCACCCATGACGGGTTCGAGATTGGTAAAATCGCGGCCGTCTTTCGTTATCACCTTCGCTTTGATGAGCGTGGCGCTGCGAGCATGGAAGGGCGCATCGTTTTCGCGGCTGATCTCGAACCGCAGATCGCCAGCGTCCGCGATGCTGTTAATCGTGCGCACCGGCGTGGCGGGCGGCCCTTCAATCTGCATCAAGGTCTGCGAGTATTGCTGTTTGCCGGTCGAGATCGGGACCAGATCGGCCCAGAGATGATAGATGCCGCCGTAGCGCGGCGCGAAGTCGAACCGGTATTCGCCCGGCGTCCCGGTCGGCACCGGGTGTTCGTGATGATAATCGGTCAGCGTTTCCTCCACGATGAGGAGATGAATCTTCTGCGTGTGGGCCACGCTCAGGTCATCCAGCGTGACCGGCTGACCGTTCGGCGCTGTCAGGCGAATCGTCACTGGCGCGGATTTTCCCGCCGCCGGAACCTCGCTCACTACTTTGGTGGTCAACGTATCCGCCCCCGAAGAACCATACGGTTCGTGCGCGGGCCCGGCTTCGACCCGGCACGGAAAAGCTGCGAGCGCGGAGGCTACGAGCAGAGGGACTGAAAAAAATCGGGTCATTCGCGCGTCCAACAAAAAGTGCCACATTCTTCTCACCCTACCTCCACCGTGAAACAATCCATTATCCATCCACTCGCCGCTGTTTTCCTCGCCGTGCTTCCGGCGACCGCAGCCGTCAACGTCACTCAACATCATAACCACGCATCGCGCGACGGTCTCTATGTCGATCCTGCGTTCACAAACACGAACGCCGCGACCATGGCGCGCGACACTGCGTTCAACGGCACCATCGTGGGCAACGTTTACGCCCAGCCGCTCTACGTCGAGGGCGGCCCCAATGGTCCGCTCGTGATCGCGGTCACGCAGTCGAACAACGTGTATGCGCTAAACGCCACGACGGGCGCAATCGTCTGGCAGCGCACGGTAGCGACCCCGAATCCGAGCCGAGGCAACATCGCGCCCGTCGGCATCACCGGCACTCCGGTGATCGATCTCGCCACGCGATCGCTCTTTCTCAACGCAGTCACATCGGCCCCGAACAATCTTATCTTCTCCCTGAACGTGGACACGGGCGCCATCAACCCGGGATGGCCGGTGGATGTGAATGCATCTGTCTCTGGCTTTGATTCCTCAATCCAAAGTCAGCGCGGCGCGCTCGGTCTGATGGGTTCCACCGTCTATGTCCCTTACGGCGGATATTTCGGCGATGCTGGCAATTATCGTGGCCGCGTTGTGGGCGTGCAGATTCAAAATCCTGCCGCCGTCACTTCGTGGGCCACTACGGCTCTGAAGTCAGGTATCTGGGGACCCGGTGGAATCGCCCACGACGGCACCAACCTTTACGTCACCACCGGCAACGCTACTTCGGGCACGGCGACATGGGGCGGACAAGAGGGCGTCATCCGGCTGCAAGCGGGCCCGGTTTTCAGTGGGGGCACGGCGGATTATTGGTCGCCGACTAACTGGATGGCGCTCGACACCAGCGACACCGATCTCGGCGGCTCCGGCGCGATCCTGGTCGATGTGCCGGGGGCGACGCCTTCCGCCTTGGCCGTCGCGATCGGGAAAGATCGCAACGCCTATCTGCTCAATCGAAATAATCTCGGCGGCGTCACGCTGCCCGTGGCGCAGGGAAATGTTTCCAGTGGCACAGTCATCGGGGCCGCTGCCACGTATCCGACGAACACCGGTATCTTCGTCGCGCTCCGTCCGGTCAGCGGCACGCTAACGGCATTTCGGATTACGGCCATGAATCCACCCACCATCGCCAATGGCTGGAGCGTCGCTTCCAGTGGCCGGACGGCGCCCTTCGTTACTTCCATCGACGGCTCGTCGAGCGCGATCGTGTGGGCCGCGGGTTCGGACGGCAAGCTGCGCGGTTATAACGGCGATACCGGTGCGGTGATCTTCAACGGCGGCGGCACGGGCGACACGATGAGCGGCGTCCGCAGTTTCAACACCGGCATCGCGGCGCGCGGCCGGATCTACTACGCGGTCGATAACAAAGTGCACTCTTTCAAGATGGCCAACGTCCCGCCCGCGCCCGTCAGCGCGGTTTCCCGGAAGACGCATGGCACGGCGGGCGATTTCGACATCGCGCTGCCTCTCACCGGGACGCCCGGCCTCGAGACCCGCTCCGGTGGCGCGACGAATGATTACACGCTCGTCGTCACCTTCAGCGCGCCCGTTACCGTCACGGGCGACATGCAGGCGCAGGTCTCCACTGGCAATGTGGGCAGCGCCGGCACGAGCAACGGCGGCGCCGTCACCGTCAGCGGCAACAGCGTCACGATCCCGCTTACGAACGTGGCCACCGCCCAAACCATCAATGTCACCCTCAACGGCGTGAGCGATGGCTCCGGCTACGGCAACCTCGTCATTCCCATGAGCGTGCTCGTGGGCGATCTCAACGCCAGCGGCGGCGTCACTTCCAGCGATGTCGGACAAGTGAAAGCGCAGGCCAGTCAGACTGTCGACACCGGGAACTTCCGCGCCGACGTGAATGCGAGCGGCGGGATTAACTCGACCGATGTCGGCATCGTCAAAGCCGCCACCGGGACGATGTTGCCGTAAGCTGGCGGCGTTTTCGATTTGTCTGCTGTGAAACATTTCGCGCGCGCGCTCTCTTTGGGTATGGCCGCGGCTCTCGCGGCGCCATGTCTACGGGCCGCAGACTCGTGGTCGATCTACGTCACGAACGAGCGCTCGGGTGACGTTTCCGTTATTGATGGTGCGACGAACGCCGTCGTGGCCACGATCCCCGTCGGCAAACGCCCGCGCGGCATTCACGTTTCGCCCGATGGCGCGCGCGTCTACCTCGTCCTCAGCGGATCGCCGCGCATGGCTCCCGGCGTCGAGACCGAACGTGCGCCCGCTGACAAGACAGCCGATGCGTTGGCCATTATCAACCCTGCCACGAACAAGGTGATCGAGCGCTGGCATGTTGGCTCCGATCCCGAGCAGTTCGCGCTCAGCCGCGACGGCAAGTTCGCCTTCATCGCCAACGAGGACGACGCCAGTGCATCGATCATCGATCTCAGTTCCGGCCAGGCGCGTGGCAAGGTCGCCGTCTCCGAAGAACCCGAGGGCGTCGGCGTGAACCCAGCCAACGGAGACGTCTACGTGACCTGCGAAGAGAAAGGCGAACTCTTTATCATCGCGCCTAACGAGCAGAAGGTGAAAGCGAAGATCGCGGTCGGCGCCCGGCCCCGCGCGGTCGCTTTCACCCCGGATGGAGCGCGCGCTTATGTCACGTGCGAGAACGCTGGGCAGGTGGCCGTTCTCGAAACAGCGACGAACAAACTCGTCGCAACTATTCAATTAGCGGAAGGCTCGCTCCCGATGGGCGCGGTTGTTTCACCCGATGGGCGCGAGCTTTACGTTGCGACCGGTCGCGGCAATCACGTGGCCGTGATCGACACCGCGAAGAACGAAGTCGCAGCGATGATCCCGGTCGGCCAGCGCGCGTGGGGCGTCGCGCTCAGCCCGGACGGCTCGCGTCTCTACACCGCCAACGGCGCTTCCAACGACGTCTCGGTGATTGATGTGAGAGCGCGCCAAGAGATCACGCGCGTGAAAGTGGGCGACGGTCCGTGGGGTCTCGCCTGTCTTACAACCGGAAGCGCATCGACAGCGAAACCTGCCGTGGCGCCCCCAGCGAAATAAGACCGTCGGCGGATTTTCCGCTTTCGATCGCGTGATCGAATAAATTTTCTACGCGAACGGAAGCCGTGGCTCGCTCCGAAAAATCGTAACGCGATCGCCGCGTCCACTGTTGCGAACGGCGCCAGCACGCGCGCGTTTTGATCGTCTTCGAATTGGCGAGCGCTGTAGCGCAGCTGCACGCCGGCGCGCCATTTCGGCGTCGGCTCCCATTCCAGTCCGCTCGTGAAAACGTGTTCCGGAGTTTGCGCGAGCAGCTTCCCACGCAGCGCGGGATCAGCCGCGCGCTCGATCGTGGGATGCGTGAATAAGTAGCTGCCGCGCCAGCGCAGTGTCGGCAGAAGTTGCCATTCCGCCGTGGTCTCAAAGCCCGGCGCGACCACCAGGTCCACATTCTGCCGCTGCCGCAGCACACCGCCTGCGGGGATGAAACCGCCCGGGTTAAATGTCCCCGGCCCCAACCCAATCGTGACGTTGCCGACCGCGTCCTCGAGTCGGTTGAGGAATCCCGTGCCCGAGATGCGGAAGGTCGAGCTGGCCTGCCATTCCAGGGCCAGCTCCCCGCCTAACAAGTGCTCGGGGGCGAGCGCGGGATTGGCTTCCGTCACATCGTTGCCCACGCGGAAGGGCCGATAAAGTTCGTTCAACGTCGGCACCCGAAAGCCGCTGTAGAAGGCCCCGCGCAGCGCGAGCGCCTGCGTCGCCTGCACCCGCACGCCGAGCCGACCGTTGATTTCATTGCCGGCACGGTCGGCAAAGTCGGCGTTCGTTAAGCGATTGCCTGTGGCCCGCACCGTCTCGCGCCGAAAGCCATCGAAGAGCTTCCAATGGTCGTAACGTAAACCGCCCACGATGGTCGTCTGAGGCGAGAGCGTCCAGGTATCCTCGGCGAATGCCCCCGCGAAAATCTGCGCGCCGCCCGCCTCGCGCAGGCGGGTGAACGCGCTCCCGTTCCAGAGAAACGCCTCGTTCGTTTCGCCCTCCACCCAGCGCGCATCCCCTCCGAGAATGAGCCGATGCTCGCCCGCGGCCATGCTCCAGACTGCGCTCCCGCCGGCCGCATCCGCCGGCACGTTGAATTGGTCCAGCGCCGGCGTCTCCACGCTTCGTGCGGCATTGATTGAACTGAAAGTGCTGCGGTAGCGCCGATGCTGCCCGTAGGCGCTCACCTGCACTTCGCTGCTTTGCGTCGGAAATTTCTGCGTCAAAACCGCGCTCACATCCTCGCCGCGCGTGTCGTTGCGGGTGTAGCGCGTGCCGTTTCCTCGCTCGTCGTCGAAGTGCCGGCCTTGCAGCCGGAGCGCAGTGTCCACGCCGATCTGCCATTCCGCTCCCAGCCTAACGAGACTAGATTCCGAGCCTGCCTTCGTATCGACCGGACCGCGGCGATTCGCCGGCACCACCGCATAGCCGTTCGTGGAAAATCCTTCGGCGAATATCCCGAGCGCGATGGGCTGTCGCACCCACGCTGCTTCAATTGAACCTTCGTAGGTCTCGCGGTTGCCGACCGCACCCTCCGCCGCGGCCGTTGTCTCCTGCAGCGGATCGGTAACGAGAAAGATCGTGCCGGCGAGGGCGGCGTTGCCGAAGAGCCCCGCGCCACCGCCTGGTTGCACCAGGACGGACTGGAGAGACGCGGGCGGCACCTGGCTCCAGAGGACGTAGCCGGCGAAGGGATCGTTCAGCGGGATGCCATCGAGCAGGACGAGTGTGCGGCCTGCGCCGCTCGGCCCGAAGCTGCGCAGCGTCACGCCCTGGGTCGTCGGATTGGCTGCGCGGCTGCTGTTGCGACGGAAGAGACTGAAGCCCGGCACCTGCGCACGCAGGATATCGTCCAGCCGCAATTGAGGCGCGCGACGTAGATCCGCGGCGTCGATCACGTGCACCGTGAACGGCGCGGCCGATTCCGCGTTTGGCAGTCGATCGGCCTGCACTACTACTCGCTCCGCCGCGGCTTCCTCCTCCGCTCGCACGGAAACCGATGCCGCCAGCAGCAGCAGGCAGAGTCCCGCGCGCAATGAGCGGGGGCGTCGAACGCATGGTGGTTGGCCCATAATCGGTCCTCACCTTCCATCATTTCCGGTCCCGCGCATCACCGACGGCTCCGGGCTTCCGTCGGCGAAAAACTGAAAAAATTGCGGTTCCTGAAAGAAATTTCGGAACTTCGCCGTGCCAATTCCTTAGGAAGATAGTGAGTACCGTTATCCCGGCACCAGAAAGGAATCCCACCATGACCGACCACCTCCAGCAACCTTCCCCGCAGGACGCAGGCAAAAACAGTGACCATGCGGAGTGGGAAATCCTTTACTGGACGCAGCATTTCGGCTGCACCCGCGAGCAACTTCTCGCGGCGATCGAGTCTGATGGCACGGCCGCGAGCGCGCTCGAGAAATACGTCACGGAACGTTAACGGCTTCGCTCGCAGGCCTGGCAGATCCGAGTGGCTTTTGCAAAGCCAGCCTTCGCCGCTACGAGTTGATCTGACCCAAGCCCCAAGGAAGCAGCTCCGTGGTCGATCGCGCGGGAAAACCTCCGAGATGGCGATGTGGGCGTCTGCCGAATCGGTCGGCTAAAATTCCTGGAGCGCAATCGTCTACGGGCGTTTGGAGCTTCGCTGCACAACAAAGGCTGGAGTATCACATCGTCGCGAGCATGGGCTCCCGGCCTTTCGCCCAATGGGACGCGATTCCTGGGCAGATTCTATGGAACAACCGCAAATCTCTTTCATCGCCACGCTCAGCCCGAGGAGCCTGAGTAGCCTTTTCGTTCGGACGTTTAAGGAATGGCTGGCCGATAAGGCGCCGCAACTCGGCGCCGCGCTTGCCTACTACACGGTGTTTTCGCTCGCGCCGCTCGTCCTTCTTTTGCTCGCAGTGATCGGCGTTATTTTCCGCAAAGATCCGGCGGGGGCTTGGAATCGGATCACGCAGCAGATGGGCGCTTTCCTCGATCCCAGCGGTGTGCAGGTGGTGCAGGATATCGCGCAAACTGCCGCCAAGCCGGCGGCTAACATTTGGGCGACGATCATCGGGGTTGGGCTGGCGCTGTTCGGAGCAAGCTGTGTATTCGGCCAGCTGCAGGACGCGCTCAACACCATCTGGGGCGTGAAGGCAAAGCCAGGCGCGGCGCTCTGGGATTATCTGCGCGTTCGGTTCCTGTCTTTTGCGATGGTGGCGGGTGTTTGCTTCCTGCTCCTCGTCACGCTCACGGTCGAGGCGGTCATTAAAGGGCTCAGCCAATACCTCGAATCCCATTTGCCGGGGGGAGCAGCCTTCGCGTTTTCCATTTATCTCGTGGTCGACTTCGCGTTGGTCGTGGTGCTCTTCGCCGGGATGTTCAAATATCTGCCGGATGTGGAGGTGCGTTGGCGCGACGTGTGGGTGGGCTCGTGCATGACCGCGCTTTTTTTCCTGATCGGGAAATGGGCCCTCGGGCTTTACCTCGGGAGCGGTGCCGCGGGCTCGGCCTACGGCGCAGCCAGCTCGCTCGTGACGCTGCTGCTCTGGGTTTATTATTCCTCGCAGATCCTGCTCTTCGGGGCGGAATTTACGCAGGTGTATGCGAACAAATACGGCGAGGGAATCCGGCCGAGCGATCATGCGGTCGCAATCCGGACGACGGAGCGAGAGATTTCCAAGCCTGGGGAAAACCCAAGCTGACTGGAGCGGGCGGGGAGCGCGAAACGAGCGCTCGCATTGGGGCATTGCAGCGCCTTTTGCACGGAGGTCAATGCCTTAGGCCAGCTCAAACAACAAAAAAGCCGGCTGGAATAACCCAGCCGGCTGTTGATTTTGTTCCGCCAATAAGCTTAGCGATACCGGCGATGCACCGCGGTGCAATAATAGCGCCGGCCATGCCGCCAATGCGAATGGCGGCGCACGAAGACGCGCCGCGGCCGATAATAGCCGCGCGTGCGGTACGAGTAGCCGCCGTAGCCGTAGGGCGAATACACCGGCTCGCCGTATCCATAGCCTCCGTAACCGTAGCCGACCCCGATCGGCACGCCGATTCCGATCCCTACGTGCACGCCCGCTTCCGAGCGCGGAGCGGAGACGAAGCCGAATCCGGCAATGGCAATTGCGATGATGAGAAGTTTTTTCCAGTTCATGTGACCTCCGTTGGTGATGAGTTGCTTAAAGAGTAGACGCCTGACTCCACTCCATTATTCGGAACTAAATGCCTCGTCTGTCGTGCGCCCCGAGATAAAAATTTCACTGCCGATCCGTTCGTAGCTCATCTCGCGCAGCCGCATGCCCTCCACGGTGGAGCCCGCTCCGCGCCCGGCGAAAGCCCGGACCGGTCCGCCGGTAAGGAGCGGCGCGAGATAAATTTGCACGCGGTCCACCAGGCGCGCGTCCAGCGCCTGCCCCAAAACTTCGCCGCCGCCTTCGATCAGGACGCTGGTGATCTCGCGTTCGCCCAATTGAGCCAGAACTTTGGCGAGGCTCTGCCGGCGGAACACCAGCGTCCGCTCGGCGTGTTCATCTTTAAAGAGATGCGCCGACGCGGGGAGGCGATTAGAGCGCGTCAGCACCACGCGCCAAGGTTGGCGGGCGTTGCGCACGGTGCGAACGGTCAGGCGTGGATTATCGGCACGCACCGTTTCCGCGCCGACCAGAATCGCATCGACTTGGGCTCGCAGCCGATTGGCATGCCGGCGCGCTGCGGGGCTTGTGATCCAGCGCGGCTCGTCTGGGAGGCGGGTCAGGCGACCGTCGAGTGTCATCCCGCACTTGGCGATGACGAGTGGGCGCTTCGTTCGAATCCAGTGATTGAAGGCCTCGTTCAACTCGGCGCACTCCGGCCCCAGCACACCTGCTTGAACTTCGATCCCGGCCTGCCGTAGACATTCAATGCCGCGCCCGGAATGCAATGGATTCACATCGATCGCGCCGATTACCACACGTTTTATTCCTGCCTCGATGATGGCGCGGGTGCAGGGCGGGGTGCGGCCTGTGGTCGAACATGGCTCAAGCGTGACATACAACGTGGCGCGCGGCGGGATAGGCTTGGGCGCTGCCCGAAGGCACTCCGCCTCGGCGTGTGGTCGGCCGGCTTCTCGATGATGTCCGCGAGCGATGACTTTACCTTTTGCCACGAGGACTGCGCCGACGGCCGGATTAGGGCTCGTTCGTCCCACACCTTTTCGAGCTTCGACGAGAGCGAGACGCATGAAATGTTCGTCTGAAGTTGCAAGCACTGGCAGAGATTTAGACCGGCCGACTGGGATGGGCAATCCCGCCCTTACCAAGCCGGGGAATGGAGGCGTGAAATTGTGGCGCAATCAAAGCCGAAACAATTCTACGAAGGTGGGCCACATGGTCGCGTCTTCGGAATGAGCATTGCTCACGATAGAATACGTAACTCCCTCAAAATTCGGATTAAACAACGCCGCAAAGGGCGCTCGTGCATGATGGCATCTTGCTAGCTCAAGTAGCACCCGAACATTTCCAACACACTGAAAGGAAAACAAAAAATTATGAGCCTAATTCGTTATCAGACTCCTGACACTACACTCTGGCGCTCCCTCGATCGTTGGGCCAACCTGCGCGACGAGTTCAACAACCTCTTCGACGGTTCCTCCTGGCCGAGCGCAAGTCGCCAGGCGCAACTCTTTAGCGGCTGGACCCCGGCGCTCGATCTCTACCAGACTACCGATGACGTCGTGGCAATCGTTGAGCTCCCGGGTATGCGGAAGGAAGACATCGAAATTTCGTTGCATGACGGGATGCTGACGATCAGCGGCGAACGGAAAGACGAAACCTCGCAGGACGAGAAGAACGGCCGCAGCGAGCGGCTCGTCGGCAAATTCCGCCGCAGCGTTTCGCTCCCCACGCGGGTGGACTCCACCAAGGTTAACGCCACCTATAAGGATGGCCTGCTGACCGTCACTCTGCCGAAAGCGGAGGAGGTCAAACCCAAACAAATTCAGGTCAACGTCAGTTGATCGAGCGGTTCAACTTCAAATAAGAAAGGCAACAAATCATGGAAACATTAGTGCGTGAGAATTCGACGGAGAACGCAACCAACGGTCAGCGTTCGAACGAGCGCTTCGTCGCGCCCTTGGCGACGGTGCTGGAGAACGGCGACGGCTATACGTTGCAGGTGGAGATGCCGGGCGTGAGCAAGGACGGCCTCGAGATGTGGGTCGAGAATAACGAGCTCACGATTGTCGGCCGGCGTTCGCTGCCGGAGGTCAAGGGTACGGTGCTGCATCGTGAATCCCGGCGGGACAATTTCCGGCGCGCGTTCGAGCTGGATCCTTCGATCGATACCGGCAAAATCAGCGCGAAGATCGAACAGGGGCTGGTTACCCTGACTCTGCCGAAAGCTGAGCAGGTCAAGCCGCGCAAGATCACCGTTTCGTAAACGCGTCCATTCAAGTCAGTGAGCGAGCCGCAGGCAGCGATGTCTGCGGCTCGTTTTGCTTCCGGCTGGGGCGATTTTCCATTGGCGCATTGATCGGCGTCGAATCCCTAGGCCTGCGGCGCTTTTCTACTTGGCGCGGCGCGCGGGCCGACGTACCTAGGAGGCGCATTATGGCTTCCAAGACCGACGAAAAAACCTCCGACGACAAGCTCCTGACCGCGCGGAACAAGAACCTCGACCTCGCCCTCCAGCAGATCGCGAAGGACTACGGCGACGGCGCCATCATGCGGCTGGGCGACGCGCAAATCGTCGACATCGACGTCATTCCGACGGGCAATATATTGATTGATCGCGCGCTCGGCGTGGGCGGCTTTCCGCGGGGTCGGGTAGTGGAAGTCTACGGTCCGGAATCGTCCGGCAAAACCACGCTCACCCTCACCGTCATCGCACAGGCGCAAAAGCGCGGCGGTCTTGCGGCGTTCATCGACGTCGAGCACGCGCTCGATCCGCAATATGCCCGCCGTCTCGGCGTGGATATGGACGACTTGTTAGTCTCGCAGCCCAGCTCCGGCGAGGAGGCGTTGCGCATCGTAGAGACGCTCGTGCGTTCGAACGCCCTCGACGTCATCGTGCTCGATTCCGTCGCCGCGCTTGTCACGAAACAGGAACTGGAGGGCGAGATCGGCGATTCCACCGTGGGCGCGCAAGCCCGCCTCATGAGCGCCGCGTTGCGCAAGCTCACTTCGCTCATTTCCAAAGCGCGCACCTGCTGCATTTTCACCAACCAGATCCGCGAGAAGATCGGCGTCATGTTTGGCAATCCCGAGACCACGCCCGGCGGCAAAGCGCTCAAGTTCTACGCCAGCGTGCGGATTGATATCCGCCGCATTGGCGCAATCAAACAAACGGACGGCGTCGTCACCGGAAACCGCACCCGCGTGAAAGTGGTGAAGAACAAAGTCGCGCCGCCCTTCACCGAAGCCGAGTTCGATATCATGTATAACGAGGGTATCTCTTCCACTGGAGCCCTGCTCGATCTCGCGCTCGAAAAACAAATCGTCGAGAAGCGCGGCTCGTGGCTCAGCTACAAGGGCACTCAACTCGCGCAAGGCCGCGACGCCGGCAAGGAAGCGTTGAAGAACGATCCCGCGCTCTACCAAGAAATCGAGACGGCGGTCAAAGCGCGTCTCGACGAAGAAAAAAAGTAGGCACGCGGATCTCACTCGCGCTGCGCGCTGCGCCGTCCCAGGCAAATGTGCAGCACGATGAACGCTGGCAGAACGAGCCCTATCGCGAGATGCGACCAACTGGTCCACGCCCGCAGCCGTTCGTCGCCGAAATAATACAGCCCGTAACCGCTCGCGGTAAGGAACGCCAGGACGGCGAGGAGCGTGACGCCGTTCACCCGATTCCGTCGCGCGTGCCAGGCGAAGCGGACATGGCGTGGCAGCAACGTTCCGAGCATGACCAGGATCACCATCGCGCCGGCGCCGTGGAGTTTCATCATCCAAGGCTCGGCCGGCGAGCGCGCGGCGAATTCCTCCACGGGCGTGCGCAGATAATGCAGCCACGCCCACACCACGCCGGTCGCATAAACGACGGACGTAGCGGAGTAGAGCCAGGCTTTGTGCCGCCGGCTAAGCTTGACGGAATTTCGGCGCATCGGTGGAAAGAAGACTCGGCGCTTTACCGCGTTCCAGCAGCACGGCTTCCGCCGCGCAAGCCCGCAGGATGTGGCCGCAATGAGGGCCGCATGCGAGCGCAATCTTGGTCAGGGCGTCCGCCGTCAGGCAATCCGCGGCGCTGACGGCGACGCTGATATTCTTCACGAGCGGCCGCCGTGTTTTTCCATCCACCAACGGACTGACCGCAATCCCGCGATGCGTTTTCGCGCTGAAGTAAACGCCGGACGTGGCGATGGCGCGATTGCGCAAGGAGACCACCGCCGCGGACGTTCCCGGCAGGTGTGGATCGCGCAGATGAATTTCCTGCGCGTCCGTTCCGAAGACGCGCAGATCGCCCCCGGCATTCACGCTTCCGGTTCGAACGCCTGCGGCCTGCAACGCCTCCACCGCGCGATCGACCGCGAAACCTTTCGCGATTCCGCCCAAGTCGATCGCGAGCGGACGCGCAAAGCGCACTGTGTTTTCCGGTCCAAGAACGATGTCGCGAAAAGTCGCCGCGCTATCGCTGATGGGAGCTGGTGGCAGGTAACCCCACGCGCTCAAGAGCGGCGCCACCGTGATATCAAACGCGCCCGCGCTGAGAACGGAAAACGTGTGCGCACTTTTCAACACCTCTACCGTCCAATCGTGCACGCGCACCGGTTCTCGGAACGCTTGGCGGTTCAGCCGGCTCACGTCGCTTTCCGGCTCGTGAAAACTCATCGCCGTCTGCACTTTTGCCACCGCGACAAAGGCATTCGTTAGGCCGGCGCGCAGGCGCTTTTCGTCGCACCCGCGCGCGCTGATTTCCACCAGCGTGCCGAGGAGCGGTCGCGCCCGGCGGAGTTCAACGGAGCGCGACATCGTGGAAAGCGAGCAGACGGCGGACGCCATCGGCGATGTGGCGTGAAGAGAGCGTCGCGCCGCTGATGTTTTTGATGTCTCGGTCGAGCACGAGCGGCGCGGACTTCGTCTTGCCGGCGAATTGCGCGCGCCATTTCGGATCGCGAATCTCGCCGCCGTAGCTCTCGCGATAATCCATGATCTCGATCCCGCGCACCGAGCCGTCGGCGTCCAAGCCCAATGCGTAGGTGATGTATTCGTGTTTGCCAATCACTTCATCCACGATGAACCAGCCGCCGCCGCTCACCCGCCACACCCGCTGGTTTTCGTTCCGCACCCGCACGCGGCTTTGCTGCTCGATCGCTTTGCGCTGCGCCGCGGTCAGTTGGACTGGCGCCGCGGTAAAGCTCTTCCCGGGGAAGATCTCCTTCTGCGCCTGCTCGGTGGATAAATAAGTAACGGCAAAAGCCGGCGCCACCAGCGCAGTCAACGGCACCGCGGCCAGGAAGAAGTGTGATTTCATCTTTCGGATCGATTCAGAAATTCACGCCGACTTTGAGGCGAAACACGTTCCTTGTTTCCTCCGCGAAGGTGATCCCGTCGAAGTCTTCGTCCACGCCTTTGCCGAAGACCTGGTAGTTCCACGTCAGCGTCGCCCACCAGCGCTTCTGCGCGTAGTGGATCGTCGGCCCGAGGAAGACGCGGCGATGCTCGAAGAAGTTGAGATCGAAGAGCGGATACTCCGCGCGCAGGTTTGCCTCCACGCCGGCGAACCAATTCGGCGCAAAGCGATACATCGCGCCGGTCGCCACTTCGAAGGAAAACTCCCGCGGATACTCCTCCGCCGGCTGCTTGCCCCAAGTCCATTCCGCCGCGAGATCGAGCACGAGGATGAGCGTGTCATCGAAGAAATCCTTCTGCAGATCGAGCTCCGGCTTGAGGTAAAACGCCTTCTGCGGCAGCCCGCCCACTTCGTCCTTCCAGAGGTAGCCGGTCTCCACCCGCAGAGCCAACCCGATCGGATCCTTGAACGGGCTCAGAACACGATACTTTGCCGACGCCTCGATCCCACCGAAACGCAGCCGCTTCGAGTCATCGAGATCGGGCACGTTCTCGTAGTTAAAATAATGATTCACGACCGCGAGGCTGGCCTGCAGCCGATCGGTGAAGCCGTATTCGATTTCCGTGTCGAAGTCCGATCCATAGTAGCTGCCACTCTGTTTTCCGGTGCGAAGGGTGATGAATTGGTAAACTTCGAACTGCCCCTTCGGCAGCGTCTCCGCTCCACGGGCGAAACCGAAAAGCTGCTCATCTGCGCGGACGCTCGCCGGCGCGCACGCCAGCACCACGGCCACGATCAGAATAAATAAGCGCTCTCTTCTACCAAGACGGCCGATCGGTATGCGTTCTCACCGAGGCAGTCATATCAGGCTTCGCTCAAGCCCGCTGCCGGTCGCTTGCCATTTTTTGACGGCTGCTTGCAGCCCCGGAGGTGGCCGCGCTGGAATTCCCGCTGCTCTTAGCCCGATGAAATCCTGCGGAACCGCGCTAACGTCTCCTTCCCAAAATGACCTCTGCCCAGATTCGCCAATCCTTCCTCGATTTCTTTCGCGAGAAACAACATTCCATCGTCCCGTCGTCGTCGCTCCTACCGGATTCACCGAATCTGCTTTTCACGAACGCGGGCATGAATCAGTTCGTGCCCATTTTCCTCGGGCAACAGAGCGCGCCCTGGCAGCCGCCTCGCACCGCCGACACGCAAAAATGCATCCGCGCCGGCGGCAAGCATAACGATCTTGATGACGTCGGCCTCGACACCTATCACCACACCTTCTTCGAGATGCTGGGGAACTGGAGCTTCGGCGATTACTTCAAGAAGGAAGCGATCGAGTGGGCGTGGGAGTTGGTGGTGGAACGCTGGGGCCTGCCGCCGCAGCGCCTTTACGCCACCGTTTACAAACCGGGCCCGGGCGACCCGAGCGATTTCGACCAGGAAGCGCACGACCACTGGGCGCGTCTTTTCACGAAAGCGGGCCTCGATCCCACGGTGCAAATCGTGAACGGGAACAAGAAGGATAATTTTTGGATGATGGGCGACACCGGTCCGTGCGGCCCGTGTTCCGAGTTGCACATCGACCTCACTCCGCACGGCGACACCAAGGGTTCGCTCGTGAATGCCGGCGACGCACGCTGCATTGAGATTTGGAATCTGGTTTTCATCCAATTCAACGCCAACGCGGACGGCAGCTTCGTTCCGCTGCCCGCGCGTCATGTCGATACCGGGATGGGTTTCGAGCGCGCCACGGCGATGATTCAGGGGACGAAAAACTTCACGGATTTTTCGCGCCTCATCTCCAACTACGAGACCGACGTTTTTCGTCCGATATTCGATGAGATCGAGAAGCTGAGCGGCAAACGCTACGGCTCCACGCTGCCGAAATCCGGCAGCACCGGCGAGAACGAGCAGGAGGAGATCGACGTTGCCTTCCGCGTCATTGCCGATCACATCCGCACCCTCAGTTTCGCCATCGCCGATGGCATCCAGCCGAGCAACGAAGGCCGCGGCTACGTCCTGCGCCGCATCCTGCGCCGCGCCGTCCGCTATGGACGGACGCTCGGATTCCACGAGCCGTTCTTCTTTCAATTGGTCCCGGTCCTCGCGCGCACCATGGGCGGCGTCTTTGCCGAGCTGCAAACGAAGCAAAGCGTAATCGAGAGCACCCTGCGACGCGAAGAAGAAGCCTTCAATCGCACGCTCGACAAAGGCATTGCTCTCTTCGAAACCGAAGCCTCTCGCCTAACGACTGCTGCCGCGATCTCCGGTGAGTTCGCGTTTCGGTTATACGATGAACAAGGGTTTCCGCTGGATCTGACGGAACTGATGGCGCGGGAGCGGGGGCTTGCGGTGGATACGGCAGGCTTCGAGCGCCTAATGGAGGAGCAACGCGACCGGGCGCGGAAGGCGCAGAAGAAAACCGTGGTCGAACTGGCGGAAAGCGATGCGCGGGCGGCGACGAATTTCCTTGGCTATGAGCACGACCATACCGGCGCGGATGTGGAGGAGGTCACGTCGATCAAGGGCCGCGCGGCGGTTGTTCTGAACAACTCTGTTTGTTATGCCGAGATGGGCGGGCAGGTGGGCGATCACGGCGAGATCGAGGCCGACGGCCGGCGCTGGGCGATCGCGAATACGCAGAAGGCTGGCAACACGTTCGTTCATTTGCTCGAGGGTGCGGAAGGCCCGAAACCGGGCGCGCATGTGACGGTGCGCTACGATGCGGCGCGGCGGCGCGCGATCGAGCGGCATCACTCGGTCACGCATTTGCTGCACTGGGCGCTGCACGAAATCGTTTCGCGCGAAGCGGTGCAAAAGGGGAGCTACGTCGGGCCGGAGAAGTTGACCTTCGATTTTTCGGGCGCGGCGCTGACACACGAGCAGCTGCGAGCGGTGGAGAGTCTGGTCAACGAGCGCATCGCGGAGAGCACGCCGGTTTCCTGGAAGGAAATTCCGTATGCGGAGGCGAAGGAGCGCGCAGATATCCAGCAATTTTTCGGGGATAAATACGGCGACGTGGTGCGGGTGGTGCAGATCGGCGGCCGGCCTAACGAGTTGGACGGCTACTCCATGGAGCTCTGTGGCGGCACCCACGTGCGGACTACCGGCGACATCGGGCGATTCAAAATTGTGAGCGAAGGTGCGATCGCGGCGGGCATCCGGCGGATCGAGGCGGTGGCCGGGGGGGAAGTGCTGACGTGGGCCGAAACCGAAGCGGGCCGGCAGGACGATAAATTCGCCATGTTGTCGAAGAAGAAGCCGGACATTGCAGCTTTGCCCGCATTCGAAAAAGGCGACAGCTCCATCGCGGTGGAATCGATCGAAAAGCGCGCCGCGCATTTGAAGCAGCTCGAGACGGAAGTGCATGACTGGGACAAGCAGCACGCGAAGGCGGCGGAAGCGGAACTGCGCAACCGCGCGTCCACGCTCGCGAGCGAGCTGGCGTTGGAGCATGCGAACGCCAGTGCGGTGGTGCTCGAAGTGCCGGACGCGGACGGCGCGTTGCTGCAGCAATTAGCCGACACGCTGAGAGACAAGCTCAAGGTGCCGATCGTCCTGGCCTCTTCCTCCAATGGACGCGTGGACGTGATCGCGGCTGTGCCGAAGGAATTGACGGGCAAAGTGCGAGCGAATGAGATCATTCAACAAATTGCCCCGATCGTAGGCGGCAAGGGCGGCGGCCGGCCGGAGAGCGCGCGCGGCGCGGGTAAAGAGACGGGCAAAATTGGCGAGGCGCTGGCGCACGCGCGAAAACTACTCAATCCGGCAGCAGAAGCGTGACGAAGGCAGTCGCCCCTACGGCCAGGACCAGGATGACGAGATAGACGAAGCCGCCGAGGAAAAATTTGCAGGTGGTGAGGAGCCACCCCTGTTTGTAAACGCGCCGGATGGAGAGAAAAACTTCCACCGCGGCGGCAATCGTCAGGCCGGCGACGAGCCACCCGCGCAGCGAAGGGATGACGCGGACCGCGCCCATTTCCACAAGCGTAACGATGATGGCCGCCATGTAAGCGAAAGTGTGGATGTGGAGCGCGTACACGAGATGCTCGATGTAAAAGCGGCGCTGGAAGACGTAGAGGATTTTCAAGACGAGCGCGAAGAGTGGGATGCAGAAGAGCATCATGGTGGGAATGTTTCCGCGCAGGGTATCGACGAAGAGCTGCGCCTTCGTGCCGTTCTCTCCGATTTTCGCCCTGACGCGGCCCTCGATCCACCTTCCGAACTCGCTGTTGTCGTCGCCATCGAAGTGAAGGCCGGGTGTGTCTGGTATTGCCGGAGTCGCAGCCGGCGCGGGGATCTCGGGGAGAAAGGGATTTGTCGTGGAGACGTCTTTCCCGTCCGGGCGCGCGAGGAGTGGCGGCGGAGTGGCGCTGCCACGCGTGATGAGGTCGAGGATTCCCTCCAGCTTCCGCTCATCCTTTGGCGTGAGTTTTTCTTTTTCGGCGAAAGGCGGCAGCCGCTCCAGCATTTTGCTCAACATGACCTGCTGCGTGCTCCCGAGCGCGACCGACGGATCAGCGAAGCGCGCCCGGACGGTCTCTAGTTTGGCGCGTTGCTCGGGCCGAAGAGGCGAGTCGGGCGCTGTTAATTTGCTCAGGGTCGCATCCAATTCCGCCCGGTCCGCTGCGGTGAATTCGCGCGATGTGGACGGAGCGAGGTTGATCAACCGCGCCATGAGAAAGAAGGCGATGCTGCCCATGAGGTAGAGCCGCAGCGGATGCATGTAGCGCATGCGGCGGCCGGCGTTGAAATCGTTCGTGAGCTTGCCGGGGCGGGTGAGCAACACCGCCATGGTGTGCATAAACTTCGTGTCCCAGTCGAAGAACGAATCCGCGGCGTCGATCACCACGGTCATGAACGACCGGCGATAGTCGATCGCGTGCTGGCCACACTGCGAGCAGTACGGACCGCTGAGCGGCGTTTCGCAATTTTCGCAGCGTGTGAGCGGCGGCGGCTGTTTCTTTCGCCGGCCAAACCAACCGCGACGTCGCGGATGCGAGACCGCGTCAGCGGCGGCGTCGCCGAGAATATATTGCGACGTCTCGTCGGACATGGTGGGTGCGATGGCAGCCGCATTGATGGCAATGAGGGCTGCGACGGCGCATGTTCGCCAGAATTACTCCTGAAACTCAAGGTGCAAACGACGCCGGAACGCAAAACGCGCCGCCGGCGGCGGAGGAGAAGAAGCGCACCGGACCTACCGAGAACGGCGAGCGCCACTGTGCTGGGCCTCCGCTATTACCGTGAGACTGAGGAGGCGTTCGCGCCGGTGCGAAGAACTACTTCACCGCCGCCCAAACGCGATGGACATCATCGTGATCTTCCAGCGTCTGGAGGAACTCGCCCACCTGCGTGCGATCCTCGTCATTGAGCTCCGGAAAAGTCTTCGCGGTGTAACCGAGCTCGCTTGTCACTACGGTCCAGCCATTGGCGGCCAGCCATTGCGAAACCGCGTGCAGATCGGTCGCCTCGGTGATGAAGCGCGCGCCGGTCGCGTCCGTGGGGATATCGTCGTTCTCGTGGTGGTGGAGCGGTTCCACGTTTTGCGCGCCAGCTTCGATCGCCGCTGCTTCAATATCGGCGCTCGTATCCGCGTGGTGCGCTTCGACCAACCCGACGTGATCGAAAAGGAATTTGTTGCTCCCCGGTGTGCCGAGCTGGCCGCGCTTAAAGAGCACGCGAATCTCGGGCGCGGTCCGGTTTTTATTGTCGGTTAGCACCTCGACGATGACGGGAACTTTATTGGGCGCATAGCCTTCGAAGACGATGTGTTCGAGCGACAGTTTCTCGCTCCCGATGCCCGCGCCTTTTTTGATCGCGCGCTCGATCACATCCCGCGACACGCTCGCCCTTCTGGCCTTCTCTACCGCGGCGAAGAGGCGCGCGTTTCCATTTGGATCGGCCCCGCCCATTTTCGACGCGACCATGATTTCCTTCACCACCTTGCCGGTGATCTGGCCTTTCTTCAGTCCGGCGACTTCGCGCTTTGCATGCAACCATTGGCGACCCATGCAGCCGGTTTAACACGCGCCTGCGACGCTCACAAGCGCACTGATGTCCGCGGTCAATCGCGGAAGAGAAAGAGCGCGGCGGTAAGAACGGCGCCGATGCCGAAAAGCAGCGCCGTGTCTTCGACGAAGTAGGTGTAAACCATGAGCGCGAGACCGAGGAACATCGGTTTCCAAACGTGGAGGCGCTTGCCGTAGATGAACGCGACGAAGCCGACGGAACTGAAGAGCAAACCGGCCAAGAGCTGAGCGCCGCTGAAGCTGGGCATGGCATCGATAGAGCTAAACCCGCGCCATCGCGCCGCCAGTTACGGAAAGCCATTGACCGTCCACGGGCTGTGGTGACACGATGCGCCGCATTCTCGCCCTTGTCGGCTGATCCACTCTAACATCATGGCCTCGCAACTTTTCAGGACCAAAAGCCCCGAGCTTCTCATTCGCGAATCGGAAGCGCCCGACCGTTTGATGAAGCGATCCCTGACGGCGTTCGATCTTACCTGCCTCGGGATCGGGGCGATCATCGGCGCGGGTATTTTCGCGCTCGCAGGCACGGCCGCGGCGGGGGAATCGGCGCGGGTAGGCGAGTCGCTCGTGAAGACGCCGGTGCTCAATTTCATCATCTCGTGGGCGCAAGGGACCGACCTGGTTTTTGGACGGCCGGCGGCTGGGCCTGCGGTGGCGCTTTCGTTCGTGGTCGCGGCGTTGGCCTGCGGGTTTGCGGCTCTTTGCTACAGCGAGCTGGCGTCGATGATCCCGGTCTCGGGGTCGGCCTACACCTACTCTTACGCAACGTTGGGCGAGATCGTGGCCTGGATCATTGGCTGGGATTTGATCCTCGAATATGCGGTCGGTAACATGGCGGTCGCGGTCGGATGGTCGGGCTATTTTGTCCAACTGCTCGGCAACTTACCGTTCGGCCTGCACTTGCGATTTCCGCTGTGGTTGGTGAGCGATCACACCACCGCTCAGACGATCATCGCGAAGGGCGGCGCGGCCTTAAGCGACTACTCTTCGACGACGTTGCCGATGATCATGGGGCATCCATTCGCGATTAATCTGCCTGCGTTTCTCATCGTGGCCGCGGTGACGTGCCTTTTGATTTATGGAATCCGCGAAAGCGCGACCGCGAATACCGCGATCGTCATCGTCAAAGTCGCGGTGGTGGTTTTCGTGATCGCGTTCGGCTCCTTCATGGTCGCGCCGGAGAATTGGCATCCTTTCATGCCGAGCGGATTCGGCGGAGTCATGAGTGGGGCGGCGATTGTTTTCTTCGCCTTCATCGGGTTCGATGCCATCTCGACCACGGCGGAGGAAACGAAGAATCCGCGCCGTGATTTACCGATCGGAATGATCGCAAGCCTGATTATCTGCACTGTCCTCTACGTTTTGATGTCCCTGGTCTTGACTGGGATGAAAAAATACACCGCCTACCTGGGCGATTCCGCGGCGGTGGCCACCGCCTTTGCCGGTAAACCGTGGGCGCAGGCCTTGATCAGCGCGGGCGCGCTCGCGGGCCTGACCTCGGTTCTGCTCGTTTTCCAACTCGGGCAGCCGCGCATCTTCATGGCGATGGCGCGCGATGGCCTCCTGCCGCGCTACTTCGCGCGGATTCACCCGCGCTACCGCACGCCTTACATCACGACCATCTGGACCGGTTTGGTCGTGGGCGGCGTGGCCATGTTTACCGACATTGGCTCGTTGGCCGATCTAACGAATATCGGAACGCTCTTCGCCTTCGCGCTCGTCTGCGCGGGCGTCATCGTCTTGCGCCGCACGGATAAAGACCGGCCGCGCCCGTTTCGCGTTCCGTTCGTGCCGGTCTTCCCGATTCTCGGCGTCCTTTTTTGTGTCGCGCTGATGTTAAGCCTGCCCATCGAGACCTGGATTCGCTTTTTCATCTGGCTCGCGATCGGGCTGGTGATCTACTTCTTCTACGGATCAGGCCACAGCCGGCTGCAGCGCGGTACTGATACCGGCGATACCGAGGCGATCGTCGCGCCGCCGATTAAGCCAAACTAAAAAAAAGGCGACCGCGCGCAGACGGTCGCCTTCTTCTGGTTAAAACTTTTGGGAGCGGAGAGGCCCGCTGTCGTTGCCTTAGGCGGCGGCTGGCGCGTAGCTTTCCTTGTCGTCCACGTCGAGCCAATCGAAGAGCGTGGTCGTCTCGGGATCGAGTTCGTATTTGCTCAGCTGCTCTACGAACCATTCGCGCTTCTCGGGATTGTGGTACGGATTGGCGGCCATCATCTCGTCGCTCCAAGCTTTCACTTCCTCGGGCGTTTTCGTTTCACCGTGCATATCGAGCCACTGCGCCATCTCTTCGTCGGTCGCGCCTTTTTCCACTTCCGCCTTGAAGTCGTCGCCCGTCACGCCTTTGAAGCCGAAGAGCATGTTATCGAGGGGGCAATCGAAGTGGTATTCGCCGATGTTGCCCCAGAGGAGGGCGCGGCATTTATCGTAAGTGCGCGCTAAAATTACGTAGCCGCCTACGCGCGCCTTCGGGCTGCGTGGGGCTTCCTGGGTCAAATCTTTGCCGGTACGGTCGTTTGTCATGCGGGAGGTTAAGGCCGAATCGGCTTCCGGCCAAACGAGCGACAATCGCAGAATGGCACACCCAATTTCTCGCGAAATCCGTTTCTTTGGTATGACTGACACGAAAGAAACCGTTTCCACACTGAATAGCCTGATCGAGAGCCTGAAGGATGGCCAGGAAGGCTTCCGTCAAGCGGCTGAGGCTGTGAAAGCTCCGGAATTGAAATCGCTCTTCAACGAGCTCTCCCTGCAACGCTCGAAATTTGCGGGTGAATTGCAGAATCAAGTGATCCAGATGGGCGAGTCCAACCCGGAAGATTCCAGCAGCACCGCGGGCGCGTTGCATCGGGCCTGGATCGGACTCAAAGGCGCGGTCACCAATCAGGATGACCACGCCATCCTCTCCGAATGCGAGCGCGGGGAAGACTCGGCCGTGGCCGCTTACAAAAAGGCGATGGAAGCCGAATTGCCGGCGCCGGCCTACGACCTCGTCTCGCGTCAATACACCGACGTGAAAGCGGCGCACGATCGCGTGCGTGCCTTGCGCGACTCGAAGAAGAGCTAAGCGGGCAAACTCTGGATTGGGGAGCCCTGGCGAGCGTCTCGCCAGGGCTTACCCATCTCCCGCGTTTCGGTTCTACGCTGGAGCCCAGGTCGTTCCGTTCTCGCCCTCGATTTGCTGGCGAGCCATGGCGGGTTCGGCAAACTCTGGCGATTCTTCGAGAGCCGATTCTTCCGCGAGTTCCGCATCCGGAGCAGCGTCGTCGCGGCCTTCGTGATGCGTCTTCGCGATGAGGACGTAGAGCGATGGGACGATAAAGAGAGTGAAGATGGTGCCGATCGTCATTCCGCCGACGAGGACGAGACCGATCGAGTTACGCGCTTTTGCGCCGGCGCCGGTGACGAACACGAGCGGCATGTGGCCGGCGACCGTCGCGATCGTGGTCATGAGGACGGGACGCAAGCGGATGCGCGAGGCTTCGGCCACGGCTTCGATCTTGGTTCGGCCCTCCTGTTGCAGGTGGTTGGCAAACTCGACGATGAGGATGGCGTTCTTAGCGATCAGGCCGACGAGAGTGACGAGGCCGACCTGCGAGTAGATGTTGAACGAAGTTGTCCACCCGTCGGTAAAGAACTTCATGTTCGGGTTCGGCGATTTTTCGAACATGAAAATCATGGCGCCGAAGAGAGCGAGGGGGACGGAGCCGAGCAGGATGATGAGCGGATCGCGGAAACTATTAAACTGCGCGGCGAGGACGAGGAAAATCAGGACAACTGCGAGCCCGAAGGCCGGAAGAAATTTATCGCCTTCCACGCGGAGCTGACGCGACTCGCCCTTGTAATCGATCGAATACCCTTTGGGCAAAATCTTCGCGGCCTCGTCTTCGAAAAACTTGAGCGCCTGATCGAGCGGGAGCCGGCCGGCGCCGCTGATGGTGACGGCGTTCAACTGCTTGAAGCGACCGAGAGAACGCGGCACGGTCTTGGTGTCGATGTGCGCGACCGTACTCGAGCGGGATGAGCTTGTCGTCTGGACCGGTGACGTAGATGTCCTTGAGCTGATCGGCGTTCAAACGGCCGGAGCGCACAATTTGCGGAATGACCTTGTAGGCACGGCCAGCGATGTTGAAGCGGTTGACGAAATTGCCGCCGAACATGGCGGAGATATCGGCGCCGATTTCCTGCAGGTTCAAGCCGAGGGTGGCGACTTTATCGTGATCGATCACGACCTGCGCTTGCGGCTGATCGATCTTGGTATCGATGGTAGTGAAGAAGAAATTGCCGCTGGCCTTGGCTTTGTCCTCGAGCTTCTTCGCGATCTCGACCATCTGCTCGGGCTCATCGGTCGAGAGCAGGACGAACTCGACCCCGAAGCTGCCGCCGCCGGGCAGGGCGGGGGGCATGACGGGGAACATCTCGATGCCAGGAATGCTGCCGAGCTTGGCGCGCACTTTCGGCAGCATTTCAAACGCGGTTGCGTCCCGCTGATCCCACGGTTTCAAAACCATGCCGCCAAATCCGCCGCTCGGGTTGGTGATTTGAAAGGTGAATTCTGTTTCGGGGAAGCTGAGGAATACCTTGCCGGCCGCGTCTGCGAAAGCGCCGGTCTGCTCGATGGTGGCGTTGGACGAAGCCTGGACGATGCCGAAGATGACGCCTTGATCTTCGGTCGGCGCGAGTTCCTTGGCCGCAAACATGGGCATGAGCAGGAACATGATCGCGGCGATGATGGTGAGTCCGATCCACGCCGTGTAAACCGCGGGGCGGAGACGCAGCGTGGCGTCGAGTCGGCGGCCATACCATTCGCGCACGTGATCGAAGAGATGATTCACGCGCTTGGAGAAGCCGCGCTCGGCGTCGCCCGGACGCAGGAATTTCGCCGTCATCAGAGGCGAAAGCGTGAGCGCGACGACGCCGGAAATAGCGACCGCGCCCGCGAGCGTGAAGGCAAACTCGCGGAAGAGCGTCCCAGTTAACCCGCCCTGAATGCCAACCGGAATGTAAACGGCGGCGAGGGTAATCGTCATCGCGATGATGGGGCCGACAAGTTCGCGTGCGCCGAGAAGGGCGGCGTTCATCGGGGTCAAACCATCGCGCAGATGGCGTTCGACATTTTCCACGACCACGATGGCGTCATCGACCACGAGACCGACCGAGAGCACGACCGCGAGGAGCGTGAGCAGGTTGATCGAGAAGCCAAACACCTGCATGAGAAAGACCGCGCCGATGAGCGAGATCGGGATCGCGATCACTGGGATGATGGCGGAGCGCCAAGAGCCGAGAAAAAGAAAGATGACCACGCACACGATCAAAAGCGTTTCGCTCAGCGTCTTGTAGACGTCCTTGATCGCGGTGTTGATGTAAGCGGTGCCGTCGTAGGCGATGCGGCCGTTCATGCCGGTCGGGAGTTCCTTCTGGATTTGCTCCATCTCGGTGCGCACGCGCTTTACGACATCGATCGAGTTCGCATTCGGCAACACGAAGATGCCCATGAACACCGCGCGCTGCCCGGAGAAGCGCACCTCGGAGTTGTAATCCTCCGCGCCGAGAACCACGTCCGCGATATCGCCGATACGAACCAGTGCGCCACCTTCCTCGCGCACGACGAGATTCTTGAAGTCTTCGACCGTGTGCAGATCGGTATTGGCCGTGAGGTCGACCTGGACGTAGGAGCCCTTCGTACGACCGAGGGCGGAGAGGTAGTTATTATTCGCGAGCGCGCGGCGCACCTGCACGGGGCTCACATTGAGCGCGGCCATGCGGTCGGGCTTCAGCCAAATTCGCATGGCAAAAGTGCGGCCACCCAGAATCTCCG
This sequence comes from uncultured Verrucomicrobiae bacterium, assembly GCA_963788065.1. Lineage (GTDB taxonomy): Bacteria > Verrucomicrobiota > Verrucomicrobiia > Chthoniobacterales > UBA10450 > JACCTI01. Next base: position 73,913 of record CAWBFF010000002.1, on the reverse strand, counting down.
CGCGCTGCACGCCGTTGATCGCGGTCAGGCGCGGCTGGACGATGCGCGTGAGGTAATCCGTGATCTCGTTCGCCTCGAGAATGTCAGATCCGAAGCTGAGATACGCGGCCGCGAACTGCGAATCAGCCGACTCGATATTGATGACCGGGATCTCTGCCTCAGGCGGGAGATCGCCGCGCACCTGATTGACCTTCGAGCTGATCTCGGCCAGCGCTTTGTTGGAATCGTAGTTCAACTTCAGCCGCGCCGTAATGGTGGAGACGCTCTGCGAACTGGATGACGAGAGATAATCGATGCCATCCGCCGCGGCGATGGCACGCTCCAGCGGCGTGGTGATGAATCCGCGGACCAGCTCGGCGCTCGCGCCTACGTATGCCGTCGTGACCGTGACGGAAGCGATGTCGCTGCGCGGGTATTGCCGCACGTTCAGCGACGAGATTGCCTGCACGCCGGCGATGATGATCACCAGGCTAACGACCAGCGCGAGAACGGGCCGGCGAATAAAGAGATCGGTGAACGTCTTCAAGGCTTAGGTGTTCGGCGGTTTCGGGGAGAGCTTGTCCTCGGGCGCGAGGGTGTTGTCGACGGCCACGCTCATGCCGTTGCGCATCTTGAAAACGCCGGTGCTCACGACTTCCTGGCCCTCTTTCAATCCTTCCGTGACCGCGACGAAATCGCCTCGCGTTTCACCGGTGCGGATGAATTGTTGGCGTAAGGCGAGCGACTCTTCGCCAGTCTTTTCGTCCTTCTTTTTCTCGATCATGAAAACCGAGTTGCCAAACGGCGCGTAGGCGACAGCGGTTGAGGGAATGAAAAGCGTGGGCTGCTTCATCGGCAGGATCACGTTGACGCGCGCGAACATTCCAGCGCGCAGCGCGTGATCGGAATTATCGAGCGTCGCCTGCAAGGTCACCGTGCGCGTCGCGAGATTGATCGCGGAGTTGATCGCCGTCAGCTCCCCTTCAAACTCGCGGCCGTCGATGGCGTCGGTCATCACCTTTACCGGCAAGCCAGGTTTCATCTCGTTGAGTTGCTGCTGCGGCAGGGAAAAATCGACGAAGACTTTGTCGAGCGCTTGCAAGGTCACCAGCTTCTGTCCCACGGGAACCATCTGCCCGGGATTCACTTCCCGAATGCCGGCAACGCCGTCGAACGGCGCGTGAATTTCCTTTTTGTCGATGATCGACTGCATGTTATCCACGGCGGCCCGGCGCTGCGTGTATTTGGAAGCGGCGGCGTCGAGTTCGGCTTTGGAAATGACTTTGCGTTCCGCGAGATCGCGTGCGCGCTCGAAGTCCGCCTTGGCCAGCTCCGCATCCGCTTGCGCGGAACGCAACTGCGCCTGCTCGGAGGCGGCATCGAGCTTGACCAGCATGTCGCCCTTCTTCACCGGTTTGCCGGATTCAAATCCAATCTCGGTCACCATGCCGGGCAGCTCGGCGCTGATCGTCGCGCCTTGCACGGGACTGATGGAGCCGACCGCGCTCAGCATGGGCTGCCATTCGCCCTTTTGCACTTTCGCGCTCGTCACCGTGGTCGGCGGCGGGACCATTGCTTTGCCGGCCTTGATCATGGTCGCGAACTGGAGGCCTTTGATCCCGGCGATGACGAGGAAGAGGACGACCAACCCGAGCACGACCAAAAAGATCGGGCCGCGCACGCGCTTCTTCGGCGCAGGCTCGGCGGGAGCGGAGGAGGCGGATGTTTTAGGCGAGAGCAGGTTCGTTGGCATGGTCAAAAAGCAGATTCCAAAGCTGACGGACGACCACGAGCTGACGCTCCAGCCGTTGCTCCGCCGGGAGATGAGTGTGATCGAGGACATCCCGCATCATCGATCCGCGCGCGGTAGCCAGGATTAGTTCGGTAATTTCACGCGGTTGCAGGCCGTGCGTGGTCTCGCGCATTTCGGGCGCGCGCGCGATCACTTCTGTCACGCCCGCCGTGCTGGTATCGAGCACGTCGCGCACGAGATTGGCGATGGCGGGATTGCGACCCGCTTCTGCGAAGAGATCGATCACGAAGGCGGCGTGCATCTGGGGCGCGTTTTCGCAGCAGTGCGCGGTGAGCAAAATCTCCAGCGAATCCAGCAGCGACGGTGCGGCACGAGCCCGCTCCAGCAGCTCGTGCAAATCTTTCTTATGCTCTTCCGCCATCGCAGCGATGACGGCCTCTTTGCTCGCGAAGTAGCGATAAATCAGCCCGACACTGATGCCAGCTTCCTGGCTGACATCCTGCATGGTCGTCTGGTGGAACCCGCGCTTAGCGAAGCAGATCATGGCCGCGCGCAGGATTTGCTGACGGCGGTCGGCGGACGGATCGGTAGTAGGGAAAGCCATTTGGAGGGAACGGGGGGAGCGGAAGATGAATGAACGTTCATTCATTGTCAACCGCCAGGCCGTGAACCAAGCAGCCCTTGGGCCAATGGTCATCCGCTTGACGTCCCGCCTCTCGGATGGCCTGCTCCGTGAATGCGCCGGCCGACTCAAGCACTCCGGTCTTGGGATGTTTCAGTCCTGCGAGCTTTTCCGACCGCGGACCGTTATTTGATTGGTGTCTCGGGCGGGCGGGACTCGATCGCGCTGCTGCACTGGCTGCTCGGGCTCGGCTACCGCAAGCTCATCGTCTGCCATCTCGATCACGGCCTGCGCGGCCGTGCCAGTACGGCCGATGCGCGGTTCGTCGAGCGCGTTGCCGCGGCGTCGCAGCTCCTCTTTGTCGCGAAACGTGTCGACGTACGCGCACTTGCCGCGGAGGGAAAGTGTTCGATTGAAACTGCAGCGCGCCACGCGCGACTGGAACTCTTCGCGGAGGTCGCGCGGCGGCGGCGTTGTCGCACAATTTTTCTCGGCCACCACGCGGACGATCTGGCGGAGACATTCCTCTTCAATCTGCTGCGCGGAAGCGGGAGCGAAGGGCTGCAAGGCATCCGCGCCGTCTCGAAGTTATCGGTCCGGAGCGTGGAGCTTACACTCGTCCGTCCGTTGCTCGCGGTCTGGCGAGAACAGATCGACGGCTATGTTTCCGAACATCGGCTGCGCTTCCGCGAAGACGCCAGCAATCTATCGCTCCAGCCGACGCGCAATCGCCTCCGCCATCGCATCATTCCGCAGCTCGAAAGGGAATTCGGTCGAAGCGTGCGGCAGAGTCTATGGCGCGCCGCGCAAATTGCCGGCGAAGAACACGCCGTCTTGGAAGAGATGATGCCGCCCGATTTGGCGAGCGCGCGGAAGTTGCCGATCGCGCTGCAGCGGCGCGCGGTGCGGCGTTGGCTGCGCGAGCACGAAGTCGCGGACATCGGCTTTGCCTTGATCGAGAGCGTGCGCGCCCTGCTGGATCCAGCGCTCGGCGTCGCCAAAGTCAATCTCCCCGACAACCGCCATGCCCGGCGGCGCGCGGGGCGGTTCTTCATCGAGTAGCCTTGTGCTAATCTCCTCTTTCGCATGAATCCCATTCGCGTCCGCTTCGCTCCCTCGCCTACCGGCTTTCTCCACATCGGCGGCGCGCGCACCGCGCTCTTCAACTGGCTCTTCGCGCGGCATCACGGCGGGACGTTTATCCTCCGCGTCGAGGACACGGATAAATCGCGCAACACCGAGGAAGCGGCAGCGGCGATTTACGATGGGTTACGCTGGCTCGGTCTGGATTGGGATGAAGGCCCGCAGGTCGGTGGCGAGCTTGGCCCCTACTTCCAAAGCCAGCGCGATGAAATCTACGAGCGCTATCTGAAACGCTTGCAGGATGCCGGTCATCTTTTTGAAGACAACGGCGCGGTCCGTTTCCGTTCGCCGCGCGAGCACGTCATCCTGGACGACGTCGTCTGCGGCAAGATCGACTTCGACCTGACCAACGAAGAGACGCATCCCGACATGACCATTCGCCGCCCGGACGGCTCCTGGATTTTCCATTTCGTCAACGTCGTCGACGACATCGAGATGAAAATTAGCCACGTCATCCGCGGCGAAGACCACCTCTCCAACACGCCCAAGCACATCGAGCTCTACCGCGCGCTCGGTGCGGAGCCGCCGCGCTTCGCGCACATCCCCCTCATCTTGAATAAGGACGGGTCAAAGATGAGCAAGCGCGACCTCGGCGCGAGCGTGAACACTTACATCGAGCAGGGCTTTCTCCCCGAAGCGGTCTGCAATTACCTCTGTCTCCTCGGCTGGTCGCCGAAAGACGATCGCGAAAAGATTGACCTCGAAGAAGTCGTTAGGCTTTTCGAGCTGGCCAACATCAACCGCAAAAACGCGCACTTCGATCTCGAGAAGTGCACCTGGCTGAACGGCGAATACACCCATGCCCTGCGCGGCGAGCGTTTTTATCAACTCGGCCGCGCAGCGCTCGGCCGTGCCGGCTTGGATCTCACGCCGTTCTCCGACGACTACATCCGCGCCGCGCTCGACACCTGTGTCGGGAAATTCAAAACCTTCGCCGAACTGCCGCCCTACGCTGGCTTCTACTTTCGCGACGACTTTCCCTACAGCGACGAAGGAGTCGCGAAGCATTTCACGACCGAAAACAAACCGCGCTTGCAAGCCGTGCATGATGCCTTCGCGAACTGCCAGCCCTTCGACGCCGCCAGCCTCGAGGTCAGTCTCAAAGCCACCGCCGCGGAATTAGGTCTGAAGGTCGGCGCCCTCGTCCACCCAACGCGTTTAGCCGTCACCGGCAGCAACGCCGGCCCCAGCCTCTACCATCTCCTCGAAGTCCTCGGCAGGGAGAAAGCTGCTCGCGCGCATTGAGCGCGCGCTCGCTACTTTTTGACCTGCTTCGCCCAGGTGTCTTTTAAAGTAATCGTGCGATTGAAAACTGGCTTGTCCGGTGTCGAATCGGAATCGAGCGTGAAGTAGGCCAGGCGCTCGAATTGGTAACGCTCGTTAGGCGTAGCGTTGGCCAGGGAGGGTTCACACTTTGCCTGCACGATTTCGAGTGAAGTCGGATTGAGGTGCGCTTTGAAATCTCCGTCCGCATCCGGCTCCGGGACCGTGAACAAGCGATCGTAAAGGCGCACTTCGGCGTCGAGCGCGTGCAGTGCGCTCACCCAGTGAATTGTGCCTTTGACCTTGCGATTTGAAGTGGCGTCGCCGGATTTGCTCTCGAGATCAGCGGTGCAGCGCAGCTCAATTACATTGCCGGCTTCGTCCTTCACCACCTCATCGCACTTGATGATGTAGGCGTACTTGAGCCGCACTTCGCCGCCCGGTCGAAGCCGGAAATATTTCGGCGGTGGCGTTTCCATGAAGTCGGCGCTCTCGATATATAGCTCGCGGCTGAACGGCAGCTGGCGGGTGCCATCCTCGGTGTTCTCAGGATTGTTGTTCGCGTTTAACTCCTCCGTTTTGTCAGCCGGATAGTTCGTCAACACCACCTTGATTGGGCGCAGCACGGCGAAGCGCCGCTGCGCCGTCTTGTTGAACTCATTGCGCACCGCGTGTTCGAGCAGGCTGAACTCCGTCAGGCTCGGGAATTTTGTCACGCCCACTTCGGCCACGAAATTCCGGATCGCGCTCGCGGTGATGCCGCGGCGGCGCATCCCAGAAAGCGTCGGCATGCGCGGATCGTCCCAACCGCTGACCGAACCGTCGTTCACGAGCTGGAGCAGCTTCCGTTTGCTGATCACGGTGTAATCGATGTTCAGCCGCGCGAACTCGATCTGGCGCGGGAGCGGGCGCGGCAGGTCCAGCGACTGCAGGATCCATTCGTAAAGCGGGCGATGCACTTCGAACTCGAGCGTGCAGAGCGAGTGCGTGATGCCTTCGATGTAATCGCTGAGGCAATGCGCGAAATCGTACATCGGATAAATGCACCAGGCGCCGCCGGTGTGGTGATGCTCGGCGTGGCGGATGCGGTAGAGCACCGGATCGCGCAGCCAGACATTGGGCGCCTGCATATCGATCTTTGCGCGCAGCGTCCGCGCGCCGTCGGGAAATTCGCCGGCCTTCATGCGTGCGAGTAGGTCGAGCGTCTCTTCCACCGAGCGGTCGCGGAACGGCGAATCTTTTCCGAGTCGCCGATATTCGTCGGTTTGCTCCGGCGTCATATCGCAGACGTATGCCTTGCCCTTGCGCACGAGTCGCAGTGCGCACTCGTAGAATTGTTCGAAGTAGTCCGACGCGTGGAAGGGCTCGCGAGGAATTTCTGATTGCTGATTGCTGACCGCGGATTGTTTGAAATCGTTGCCGATCGTTTCCGGCTGCTGCCCCTTCGCCTTCAAACCAAGATTACTCTCCGCCCAACCGCCGATGAGCCATTTGATGTCGGCCAAGATTGACGCCACGTATTCCGCTTCTTCCTTCGTCGGATTGGTATCATCCATCCGCACATTGCAGATACCGCCGAACTCCCGCGCGATGCCGAACCCGAGGCAGATCGCCTTGGCATGTCCGATGTGGAGATAGCCGTTCGGCTCCGGCGGAAAACGGGTGTGAATCTCTGCGTGTTTCCCGCTTTTCACATCCTCGCTTACGATCTCGCGGATGAAATCAGTCGGCGCTTCGGTCGGCTCGCTCATGTCCGGGCGACATTAGCAGATGTCGTGCGGCGCGCGACCTGCCTTAGCCGCAGCATTGCCACTGTATAGGGCGCTGAGCCATACTCGTGCGCCTGACCTTTCGGCAGGTGCGAATGGGCACGAGGGCGCTCGCTTTAGTGCTGCTCGCTTTCGCGGCGGGACGCCTCGTCGGAAGCGGGACCGTCGATTCATCATCAGCTTCCACTCCCAATTTGGTCTCAGACCGCGCCTCCAGTGGCACGACGCTGATGGCGGCGGGCCCTATCAATGGTTGGACTCGCTCTCAGCAGCCCGGCAGGGAGAAATGCTGACTCTTTACAGGCCGTAACTCGAACAGCAGGAGCGCAGCGAAAGAGGTGCAGCAGGTCTTCGCTCTACAGCAGCTTCCGTTACAGGTGAAGCTGCTGCGGCGATTGATTCGCCGTGGCGCGCAGGCAAAAGATGAAATCGCGCAAGCGCTGGTCCAATCCAGTCTCTCGGCGGGTAAGCAGCGCGAGTTGATCTCATTGATTTCAGAGGAAGCGCCCGTCGAGGTCTAGCCGAGCGACGAAGACGAATAGGCGGTCGCGCGTCGATGACCGCAGCGGGTGCTGGTGTTGGAACCGTCGGCATCATTAGCAGACGAGGCGGACAATGGTAGGATCAGCGCGCGCCCCTCATGCAAGACAACATCCTCACCCTGGCGGATCTGAAAAGCGGAACTCTGGCGGAGCCGCCGCTGCGGCTCGGTGTTCTGGGCGACCCGGTGGCGCACTCGCTTTCTCCAGCGATGCAGAATGCCGCGCTGGAGAAGTGCGGATTGGCGATGCGCTACGCGGCCTTCCACATTGCGACGGCAGAACTCGCGGAGGCATTGGCGCTCGTGCGCGCGCAGGAGTTTATCGGGATTAACCTCACGATCCCGCACAAGGTCGCGGCCGTGGGGATGGTTGATGAATTGGATGAGTTCGCGCGGAAGGTGGGCGCGATTAACACGGTGACTTTGCGCGATGGGAAATTGCGCGGCTCGAACACGGACGGGCCGGGCTTTGCCCGCGCGATTCGGAGCGAGTTCTCGGTTGATCTGCGCGACCTGCGCGTGCTCTTGTTAGGCGCAGGGGGCGCGGCCCGCGCCATCGCGTGGCAATGCGCGGCGGAAGGATGTGAGAGGCTGGTCTTGGTTAACCGCGATATCGAGAAAGCACGGCAGCTTACGTTGGAATTAAAATCGTCCTTCAGCGATGCGCGCGTGGCTGGGCCAGTGGCGCGGCTGGAAGCCGTGGCCTTGGAGGAACGCGCGCTCCGTTTCCAGATTGCAAACGTCGATCTGGTGGTGAACGCGACACCTGTAGGCATGCATCGTTCCGACCCTTCACCGCTGGCCGCGTCGCTGCTGGCCCCGCATCTGATGATCTACGACACGATCTACGCGCCCCCGCGGACGGCGCTATTGAGCGCGGCGGCCGATGCGGGAGCGCGGGGCGCAAACGGTCTGACCATGCTGCTGCACCAAGGCGCGCTCGCCTTCGAAGAGTGGTTCGATCGCGAGGCGCCGATCGATGCCATGCGCGCGGCGCTACTGGCCGCTCATTAATTCGCGACCACGAGCAGTCGCGGCTCGCACGGCCGCGATCAAACCGTCGCTCGTTCGCTCCTTGTCCATCACCGCCAGACCGGCCGCTGTGGTGCCACCGGGGGTGATGACCATGCGGCGGAGCTCGTCGGGCGAGAGGTCGCTTTCGGCAGCGAGCTGCGCCGCGCCGAGGACGGTCTGCGTGGCCAGGGTGAGCGCAACCTTAGCGTCCAGCCCTTCGCATTTTGCGCCGTCGGCGAGCGCTTCGATCACGGAATAAACGAAGGCCGGGCCGCTGCCCGCGAGCGCGGTGACGGCGTCGATTTGTTCATCGGTCACGCGCGCAACCGCGCCGATCGCGCGAAAGATTTCCGTCACGTGATTGAGGTCCGCTTCGGTGCTGCGCGCGCCCGGCGCGATGGCGGAGGCGCCGCGTCCGATGGCGGAGGGCGTGTTCGTCATGACCCGGAGAAAACGCGCCTCGGCCAGCGCTTCCATGCTGGGCAGACGAATGCCCGCCGCGAGGGAGACCACAAGTTTTCCGCGCAGCGCATCGGCGCATTCCTGAATGACGGGTAGGACGACGCTAGGTTTGACGCCGAGGAAAACTATATCGCACGCGCGTACGACCGCGAGATTATCGGCGGTGACGTTGATCCCGGTGTCGCGCGCCAGTTCCTCGCGAAGTTCATCGATCGGCTGGCTGGCGATGATCGCGTCCGGCGCGCAGAATTTCATCCGCAGCAGACCGCGAATGACGGAGCCAGCGAGCTTGCCGGCGCCGATGAAGCCGAGCGACGTTTGAGTACTCATGGGAAGAAGGGGACGTTAAGCAATGGTGAGCAACGCTGTAAACCTTGGGCTCGATCTGGTGGAGGAAATCGCGGAGCTGAAGCGCGAGCGCAACGCCGTCATCCTGGCGCACAACTACCAGGTGCCGGAGCTGCAGGACATCGCGGATTTCGTCGGCGACTCGTTAGGCCTGAGCTATAAGGCGCGCGAGACGGAGGCGGATGTAATTCTGTTTTGCGGAGTCCATTTCATGGCGGAAACGGCCAAGATCATCAACCCGGCCAAGCGCGTCCTTCTGCCGGATCTCGATGCCGGTTGCTCGCTCTCGGAGTCTTGCCCGCCCGATAAATTGGAAGCGTTCCTGCAGAAGCACGCGGAGAAAAATTACTACGTCATCGCCTACATCAATTGCAGCGCAGGAGTGAAGGCGCTCTCGGATGTCATCTGCACGAGCGGCAATGCGGAGAAGATCGTGCGGCGCGCGCCGGCGGATCGAAACATTCTTTTCGTGCCCGATCAAAATTTGGGCGCGTGGGTGATCGAGAAAACCGGGCGACCGATGGATCTCTGGCAGGGGAATTGTTATGTGCACGTCGAGTTCACCGCGCGCAGCATTCGGAAGATTCACGAGGAATATCCGGACGCGCCGGTCGTCGCGCATCCGGAGTGTCCCTTCGCGGTGCGGCTGCTGGCGGATGAAGTTTGCTCGACAGAAAAGATGGTCGACTACGCGCGGCAATCGCCGGCGCGGGACATCATCGTGGTCACGGAAGCCGGCATGCTACATCGCTTGAAGAAGGAAGTGCCGGAAAAGAATTTTATTCCCGGGCCGACTGATCGTTGCGCGTGCGCCGAGTGTCGCTTCATGAAGATGAACACGCTGGCGAAGGCGCACGCTGCGCTTCTCCATCTGGCGCCGGAAATCACTCTGCCCGAACCGCTCCGGCAGCGCGCGGAGGCTCCGATCCTGCGCATGCTTGAGTGGAGTAAATAGCCGCGGCGCGGGCGGAAGATCTCGCGCCCTGCGGCGCGGGTTTTGATTAAAGTTTGTTTTTGCGGCAGTGCCTTCCTACTTTCAGCCGCAATGCAGCGGCCTTCGCCATGGTTCATGCTCGTCGTTTTGCTGCTCGGCATCTTGCTCGTGCGCGAACCGCGCTTCGCCGCGGTCGAGGAAAAGTTCCTGGCCTGGATGGTGCGACACGCGGAGGCGAAGAGCGGAGCGACTCCGCTGACGGTAGTTGAGATCGGCGCCGATCCGTTAATGCCGAAGCGCGAGGCGCCCGCAAGCGGCCCAGCACCGGTGGCCGGCAGCGGAGTGGCGATTTCGCCGCTGGAGTTCGCGCTCTTCCTCCAGTCGCTGCTCGATTTTCAACCGGGCGTGGTCGCTTTCGAGAACGTGCTGAAATGGCGCGAGGGCGATAAGGATCAGGAGCAGGTCTTTCTCGATCAAGCGATGCGCGTGCCGAAGTTACTCCTGGCCGCGGAGCTGGGCACGAACGCCGATCCTGATGCGCCATGGGCGGAGATCCGCGGGTTCTCGGATGTGACGGGGAAGCGGGGCGAGCTTGCCTCCTTTAATGGCGTGGCGCGGCAGGCGAACGAAGATTTGCGCCTCATCTCGACCACCGGCTACGTCAATCTGCCACCCGACATTTCGTCGGGCATTCGCGTGCCGTTGCTCTTTTTGTATCGGGGCGAGGTCATTCCGTCATTCACCTTGCAGGCGATCCTGCTCTGGCTGCGCGCGACGCCATCGGAAGTGAAGATCGTGCTCGGCTCGCACATTGCGCTTCCACGCGAGCGCCGCATCCCGATCAGCGCCGATGGCACGCTCTTGATCCATCCCAATGCCGCGCAAAGCGCGCGCCGCCTCAGTTTGAACGAGCTCCTCCTCGCGGCCCAGCAGCGCGAAAGTGGCAAACCGACGGAGCTGACGGGCTTGAAAGATCAGATCGTCCTCGCCCGCACGCCGGCGAATCCGCTTTCGCCCTCGGATATCTTTGCGGCCACGCTCGCGACCATTCAGTCGAATCGCTATCTGCGCCGCATCACGCCGCTCTTCGATTACGCCATCCTCCTTTTGATCGCGGCCGCGGCGGGCTGGATGCGAAAAGTGGAACGAGTAGATCTGCTCCTGAGCGGGATCGCAGTGACTGCCGCCTATTGTTTGATCGCGCTCGGCACGCTTTCGCGCTGGGATCTCTGGCTGCCCGGTGTGCTGCCGCTGGGCGCGCTCTGGGTTTCCATTTTGCTCGCGATCGTCTTCCGCAAGAAAGGCGACGCCGCACATGAAGCCGCGATCGGAATTCCGCCTCCGATTGCCTAGTCGACCATAGAGCGCGTGAAATTCCTCAACCTCACCCGCCGCACGGAGATCGGCGCGAACTGCTATTGCCTCGAGAGCGGTGGGCAGAATTTTGTCCTCGATTGCGGGATGCATCCGAAGGAGGAAGGCGATGAGGCGTTGCCAAATTTCAAAGCGATGGGCGATCGCGAGCTGGACGCGATCATCATCTCGCACGCACATCAGGATCATCTGGGCACGCTGCCGGTTTTGATGCGGCGGCAACCGCAGGCGCGCGTCTTTATGACGGAAGCGACCGCGGAGATCGGGAGCACGTTGCTGCATAACTCCGTCAACGTCATGACGCGGCAGCGCGAGGAACTCGGGACCACGCTCTACCCACTCTTCACGCACAAAGAAGCGAACCGCGCGACCGAGGCCTGGCGCTCCTGTCGTTTTCGGCAGCCGATCAGTTTGCAGGGCGAACGGTCGAGCCGCGGCCTGACCTTTGAATTTCTCGATGCCGGCCATGTGCTGGGCTCAGCGGGTGTACTCCTGCGCGCGGAAGGGCGCACGTTTCTTTACAGCGGCGACGTCAACTTTGATGATCAAACGATCGCGCAAGGCGCGGTCTTCCCGGAGAGCGGGATCGACGTCCTCATCATGGAATGCACGCGCGGCGACGCGCCACAGCCGGAAGGATTCACGCGCGCGGCCGAGGAGCGCCGCTGGGCGGAAGCGATCGAGCGCGCTTTCGCGCGTGGCGGCTGCGTGCTGATGCCCGTCTTTGCGCTTGGGAAAACGCAGGAGGCGCTGGCCATGATCCATCGTTTCCGGCGCGAGAAAGTTCTCGGCGATTTCCCGCTCTACATCGGCGGATTGAGCATGAAGATGACGCAGATTTACGATCGCTTCTCGCTCACCAGCCGCCGGAATTTTCCGCGTCTGCAACTGCTCGAGCAGCTGGAGCCGTTTGTGCTGAACGGCCAGACTATTGGTGATGCGCCCGCGAAACCCGGCCGCATTTACGCGCTCTCCAGCGGCATGATGACGCCGAAAACGCTCTCCAATATTTTTGCGCGGCGGGTGCTGGAAGATCCGAAGCATTCGATCTTCTTTGTCGGCTACGCGGACCCGCTCTCGCCCGCCGGCATCTTGCGCGCCGCGCAACCGGGGGATTTGGTTTCGCTCGATCCCGAGGAGCCGCCGCGGGAGCTGCGCTGTCAGATCGAATCATTTCAATTCAGCGCACACGCTTCGCGCGAATCGATCATCTCTTATGTGAAGAAGCTGGCGCCGAAAACCGTGGTGTTGGTGCATGGCGACCCGCCCGCCATCGCCTGGATGCACGCGCAGATTTCGACCGCGTTGCCGGACGCAGAAGTGATCGTGCCGCAGCCTGGGGTGGAGATTGAACTGTGAATCGTGAAGATCGTCTCTTGGAACATCAACTCGCTCCGCCGCCGGCAGGAGCGTCTGCTCGGCTGGCTCGCCGCGACGCAACCGGACGTGGTCTGCTTGCAGGAAACGAAGTGCACCGATGAGCAATTTCCGGCAGCCGATCTGCGCATGGCCGGTTACCACGCCGTTTTCCACGGACAGAAATCCTACAATGGCGTGGCCATTCTTTCCAAAGAAACGGCGCGCGACGTGCGGATCGGACTGGGCGATGACGAAGACGATCCGCAGGCACGTCTGATCGCGGCCACGATCGGAAACGTGCGCGTCTTTTCGATCTACGCGCCTAATGGGCAGGCCGTCGGCTCGCCGGCTTACGACTACAAATTGAAGTGGTATGCGCGGCTCGAGCGCGCTCTGCGCGGCGAAGGAATCACGGGGCGCGATCTGGTGGTCTGCGGCGATTTCAACGTGGCGCCGCACGACGTGGATGTGCATGACCCCGCGCTCTGGCGGGGCGCGATCATGTGTTCGGAGGGAGAACGGGCGGCGTTCACCAGTCTATGCAGCGCCGGATTGGTGGACACTCTGCGCCTGCACCATCCCGAGCCAGGCATTTTCACCTGGTGGGATTATCGGATGCTGGCCTTTCCGAAAAAGCGCGGCCTGCGGATCGATGCTGTGTTGGCGAGCGAGTCGTTAGGCGCGCGTTGCACGGATGCTGGGGTGGACCGGGAGATGCGGAAAGGGAAGGAACCCTCGGATCACGCGCCGATCTGGGCCGAGTTTAAGGGGAGTCCATGAAGGGCCGCGAGCATCTTCGAGTAGCGAATGCGCCGTCGCGCCCGCTCATGCTGTTCGATGGCGATTGCCATTTCTGCAGCCGCTGGATCGAGCGCTGGCGGGAGATGACGCGGGGCCAGGTGGATTATGAAACCTCGCAAAGCGCAGGCGTGCGCTTCCCGGAAATCCCGCCCTCGGAATTTGAGAACGCGGTCCAGTTTATCGAGAGCGACGGCACAGTTTTCCGCGCGGCCGAGGCAGTGTTCCGCTCGCTCGTCTACGCCCGCGGTGGCGCCTGGACGGCGTGGAGCTACGAGCATGTGCCGGGCTTCGCCGGAATCACGGAGCTGGCCTACGGCATGGTGGCGCGCCACCGCATGCTCGCCTCGGTCGGGACGCGCTTTTTTTGGGGAGATGATGTGCGCCGGCCGACTTACTTCGCGGCCCGGCGCGGTTTTTTGCAGACGCTCGGACTGGTTTACCTGATCGCGTTCATCTCGCTTTGGTCGCAGGTGGACGGGCTGATGGGCGCACGCGGCCTTTTGCCCGCGAACGAAATCATGTCTTCCCTGCGCGAGACCGCTGGTCTAACGATCGCGCAGGCGCCGACGCTTTGCTGGTGGAGCGCGTCCGATGCGATGCTGCACGGGCTTTGTCTGGCGGGCACGATAGGCGGCGCGCTGCTCGCCTTCGGGTTGGTGCCGTTGCCGGCCCTCGCGCTCTGTTTCGTCTGCTACCTCTCGCTCATCACGCCCGGTGGCGTTTTCTTCAACTACCAATGGGACATCCTGCTCTTGGAGGCGGGATTCGTGGCCATTTTTCTCGCGCCCTGGCAATGGCGCATGGCGCGCGGACGCGATGCGGCTGTCTCCGGCCTCGGGCTGTTTTTGGCGAAGGGCCTTCTCTTCAAATTGATGCTGATGTCGGGTGTGGTGAAGCTGACGAGTGGCGATCCTACCTGGCTCGATTTTGCAGCGCTAGATTACCACTACTGGACGCAGCCGCTGCCGACCGTGTTCGCGTGGTTCTCGGATAAGAATCCTGATTGGTTCAAGAAATTCTGTGTCGCGCTGGCGCTCTTCGTCGAAGTGGTGGTGCCGTTTTTCATCTGGGCGCCGCGCCGGCTCCGGCTGGTGGCGGCGTGGCTGCTGATCGCGTTGCAGGTGGCGATCGCACTGACGGGCAATTACTGCTTCTTCAATATCCTCACGATCGGTCTTTGCCTGCTCCTGTTCGACGACGCGAGCTGGACGCCGCGACGTTCACGAGAGCAAGCCGGTGCGGGGATGGGCTGGCCGGTGGTGGTGCCGGCGATGGCGTTGATTCTGACGCTGCCATTGAACGCCTGGCAAATTTACAGCGCCTTCGCGCCGGCTGCGAAAATGCCGCGGCCGCTGCTGGCGCTGGCGTTGCGCGTGGAGCCATTTCGAATCGCGAACGGCTACGGTCTCTTCCGGGTCATGACGCGAGAACGCCCGGAGATTATATTCGAAGGGAGCGCGGACGCGTTCGATTGGGCACCCTACGAATTTAAATGGAAGCCGGGCGACATGCAGCGGCCGCCGCTTTGGAATGCGCCGCATCAGCCGCGTCTCGATTGGTCGATGTGGTTCGCCGCGCTTGGCTCGCAGCGCGATCGCGTGGTGGCGGAGCGCCTGGCCGCGGCGTTGCTCCGCAATGAGCCGAGCGTGCTCGCGCTCCTGGCGCGCAATCCTTTTCCGGAAAAACCGCCGCAGTTTTTGCGCGCGACCGTTTACCAATACCGCTTCACCGATTCGGCCGAGCGAAAACGCAGCGGCGCCTGGTGGTCGCGCGAATTGCGCCGCGCGTATCTGCCCGCGGTCTCGGTGCGCGATTTCGCGCCGTGATTTTTACCTTAGCCGCACCGCGATGACGGAGATTGAGAAAAGATGGATTGCGGATATTTTGCCACGCATGCCGAAGGAGGAGCAGATCGTGACCGAGGGAACGGTGACGCAGGTGTTGCCGGGGACCATGTTTCGCGTCGAATTGCCGGGGAACCGCAACGTTCTGGCCCACATCTCGGGGAAGATGCGGAAGCACTTCATCCGCATCGTGCCGGGGGACAAAGTGGAGGTGGAGTTATCCCCCTACGATCTGACCAAGGCGCGCATCATCTTCCGCGAGAAATAAGCGCGGCGCGCGGGCCATTTTCGTTTCTTCTGGGAAGTCGAGAGTGCGAAGCCGTTTGCCGAGAACCGTGGCGCGGAGGATACTCTCGCGAACCAAGAATCATTATGGCTGAAGAAAATATTAGCAATGCAGGTGGCGCCATCCCGGCGGAGGCGTCAGGAAAATTGGCAAGCAGCAAGACCCACGCGCGGCGTGCGGCGGAAGATCTCCGCTCGGCCGCGACGGAAATGGCGGGCGAATATCGCGGCAAGGCCGAGCAGGCTTGGGGCGATGCGCAGGATCGCGTGCGGACCTTCCAGGAAGATGGCGAGCAATACGTGCGCGATAATCCGACCAAGGCTGTCTTTACCGCTCTCGGGATCGGCTTTGTCCTCGGAATGATCTTCCGCAAGTAGCGCCCCGCGCATGGCTGGCAACGCGATGCAGTTCCGCAATCCAGCGGGACATGCAGGTTTGCTCCAGAATCTCGTCTCGCTTGCTGGTGCGCTGGCCGGCTTTATCGAGAGCCGGATCGGGCTCTTCGCGCGTGAATCGAAGGGGGCCTTCCTGCATTTGCTGCTCCTGGGAGGAGCAGTGATGGCGGCGGTGGTGCTCCTTGTCCTGGGTTTTATTTTTCTGATCGTGAGCGCGATCTTCGGGGTGGCTTACGCGACTGGGATTTCATGGATCTGGATTGCGCTGACGGCGGCAGGATTGCATTTCGTGCTCGCTCTCGGATGCGGTCTGTTCGCCAAGGCGCAACTCATGAAACCGATGTTTGAAGAGAGTGTGGCAGAACTAAAGAAAGACTCGGAATGGCTCAAGGGTACCCATCAGGTAAACGGACCGAGGAATTGAGGCAGGAGATCGCGCATTCCCGCGCGCGCCTCGTGCGCGATCTGGAAGGGCTGCGCTACGAACTCGATGTTCCGCTGAAGCTGCGGAAGTCGTTTCAACGCAACGCGGGCCTGTGGGTTTCGGCCGCGGTCCTGGCGGGCGTTGCCTTCACTGCGCGTTCGTTGCCGAAGAAGAAGGTCGTTTACACCGTCGAGAGCAAGAGCGGGCGGAAGGTGGCGGAAGAACACAAGCGAGGTTTGCTCAGCGCGGGCCTTGCCATCGGAGCGCTGCGTTTCGCGGCGGTGTTGGTGCGTCCCATGGTTATGTCGTTCGTTCGGCAGAAGCTCGGTGGTTACATCAGCGGAGCTGGCCGACGCTCGAAGTGGTAGCGTTTTAGGTTTACGCGACCGGGCCGAATCCCGCATCCTCGCGGGCGATCACTCATGGATGCGGAGACGACCTTAACGCCGGACGCGACAGCCGTGCTGGCCCATGTCGACGACTATCTCGCGCTCGGCCAGGAGGCGGGAGCGTCAGATATTCATTTGGGCGTGAACGCGCCGCCGATCTGGCGTTTGCAAGGCACGCTGCAGCCGATCTGGCCGGAAGCGCCGCGCCTGACTGCGGAACAAACGGCTGCGTTGGCGGAAGGCTTCCTGCCCCCGCTGCAACGCGCGCAACTGGACGAGCGCGGTGACGCCGACTTCGCTTACGCGAACGAGCGGGGACGCTATCGCACCAGCGTGGTGCGGCAACGGCTGGGCGTGGATTTGGTTTTCCGCATCATCAACACGGAGGTGCGAACGATGGACGAGCTTGGATTGCCCGAGCATCTCAAGCTTCTCACGCGTTATCAAAACGGACTCATCCTCGTCACTGGCTCGGTCGGGAGCGGCAAATCGACCACGCTGGCCGCGCTCGTCGAACAGGTAAACCAAGAGCGCCGCGAGCACATCATCACGCTGGAAGATCCGATCGAATACATCTTCGAAGCGAAAGGCTGCCACATCACGCAGCGCGAAGTGCATACGCATACGCGCTCGTTTAGCGCGGCCTTGCGCAGCGCGTTGCGAGAAGATCCGGACGTCATCATGGTGGGCGAGATGCGCGATCTGGAGACGATCTCGCTCGCCATCACCGCCTCGGAAACGGGGCACCTCGTTCTGGGCACATTGCATACGGGGAACGCTTCGCGCACGCTCGACCGCTTGCTCGATGTTTTCCCCGTCGATCAACAGGAACAGATCCGGATCATGGTGAGCGAATCGCTCCGCGGCATCATCAGCCAGCAGCTCGTCCCGCGCGCTGACGGCACGGGCCGCTTGCTCGCGCTCGAGACGCTAACGAACACGCCTGCCGTGGCCAACGTCATCCGCGAAGCGAAGACCTACATGTTGCCCGGCATCATCCAGACGGGGAAAAAGCAGGGGATGCAGCTAATGGATGATGCGCTGCGGGATTTGTTCGATCGCGGATTGATCAGCGCGGAGGAGTCGTGTGCGCGCGCCGAGCAGAAGCAGATGATGCGCGAGCATGTGGGGAAGCGATGAATTTGGATTCAGCGAGATGCCGTACATCGACCAATTTTTTGAAGTCCTGATCGCGGAGAGTGCTTCCGATCTGCATATCGGTGAGAGCCAGCCGCCGAAGATTCGCAAGCATGGCGACGTCATCCCGATTCGGCCGGAAGCGGTCACGCGCGAGGAGGCGGCCTACATGCTAAGCGAGATGGCGGGCCCGGAGAATTGGGCGCTCTTCGAGGAGCGGGGCGATCTCGACTTCGCCTACGAGATGGATCGACACTCGCGTTTTCGCTGTAATTTCCTCAAGCAAGCGAACGGCTACGGCGCGGTCTTCCGCCTCATCCCGACGAAGATTGCCACGCTCGAGCAGCTCGGGATTCCTGCAGTCGTGAAAGACTTCGGCCATCTGCGTGGCGGACTCGTGCTCGTGACCGGGCCGACCGGTTCCGGCAAATCGACCACGCTCGCCGCGTTGATCGATTACATTAACGAAAATTTCTCACGTCACATCGTGACGGTGGAGGAGCCGATCGAGTTCGTGCACGAGAATAAGCGCAGCATTATCACGCAGCGCGAGGTGCCGATTAATACCGAGTCGTTTCCGGCCGGGTTAAAGGCGGCCTTGCGCGAGGATGCCGACATCGTGCTCGTGGGCGAGATGCGCGATCTGGAGACGATCTCCCTTGCGCTGACCGCGGCAGAAACTGGGCTGCTTGTCTTCGGCACGCTGCATACGAACAACGCGCGCAAGACGGTCGATCGCATGGTGGATGTCTTCCCCGCGAACAAACAGGCGCAGGTTCGCACCATGCTGGCGAACTCGTTGCGCGGGATCGTTGCGCAGCTCTTGCTCAAGAAAGCCGACGGCACCGGTCGCGTGGCAGTGAACGAAATCCTCATCGCGAACGCAGCCGTCTCCGCCATCATCCGCGAGGGTGCGACGCAGAAGTTGCAGGACGTGATCGTGGCCGGGAAGGGGCAGGGGATGCAGTTTATGGACGACGCCATCTGGCCGCTCCTGCAGCAAGGCATTGTCTCGCCGCACGAAGCGTTCATGAAGGCGATCGACAAAAACTTGTTTAAGAAATTCCTGCCCGCGGACGAGCAAGAGCTGGCCAACTCCGCCGGCGCAGCCCCGGATGATGAACGCCGCGCCGTGGGAGATTTCGTGAAAGCGAAGCCGGCGGCGCGTCGGTAAAGCAACTTCAAACGATCGCCAGCGTCTCGATCGGAAGCGAAGCGAGAAAGGTTTTCGTGTCGCCCACTTGCAGAACAGGCCGGGCAAGATGCGCGGCGAGCAGGCTCGTATCCGGCGTATGCGCGATCCCAGCGCAGGCGCTGACCCCGGTCTCCGCTAATTGCGCGATCATGCGTTCTACTTTCGCGCTCAGGTTTCGGTCGTCGGTAAATTGCACGGTGCAGATGCCGGGCGCGGTTGCTTCGACATAAGGCGCGAGGGTTTGGCTGAACTGGAGCAGCATCTGCTCGAGCGCTTGCTCTTGCTCTGCGGCTCGCGGTTTCACGATCAATTCGAGGCAGCGCGCCAGTCCCTGGCTCGGCGTCATCCCAGCGTGCACACCCGACTCCTCCGCTCTTTGGTTGAGCTGGATGATGACGGCTTTGGCCGCGCGTTCATCAATCAGAGCCACCGGCTGGCCCGCCAACTCCGGTTGATGGCGGAGCGCTGCCTGCAGATAAAAATTCGGCACGTAGATCGTGGCAAACATCAGCTCGCCTCCGCCATTTCCACCCGGCCGCCCTGCACTCTCTGCACGTCAATTTTGAGTCGCGCGAAATTATCCTGCCGTTCGAGATCCGGTAAACGCCAGGCGTTCTCGAGCGTGAGCTTCCATTGCGCGCTGCTGATGATGCTACGTCGGGTCAGAACCAGAAAAGCGCTGGGGATCGGCTCGACCAGGCGTTGCAATCGATACCAGTGGGACGATGGAATTTTGCGGAGTTCTTCCACCGGATTGAGCACCAGATCGAGGACGACGAGCGGGAAATTGCCATCGCGTAAAAGCAGATCGGCGGCTTTCACGGCCTCGCTCGCTTTGGCGCACCGCACCCAGAGCAAATGGCGCAAGCGTGCCTGATCGAGGCCGGTGGGATCGAAGGAATCGCGACCATCGATTAAAGCCAAAAAGTATCGACCGCTCGCAGCGGCCTCAATCAAACGCTGGAGCAGGAGAGCCGTGCCCGCGCTCGGCTGGGGACTGGTCAGCTCGGTAATGGCACCCTTGGCCAGGCCGCCTTCTGTGGCGACATCAAGAGTGGCCAGGCCGGTTTCGAGCCGAGCCTGCGCGAGGGCGCGCGTCTGCGGAAAACGCTCTGCGAGCAAATGGCGCAGATCGACAATTTTCCGGCTCGCTCCCATGCCAGAAAATGGCATGCGGGCAGAATATGTTCAATCGAACATTAACCGCCCTTGCGCCGCGGAGCGCTCATGTGCTTGCGCACCAGGGAGACCATCACCCCTTGAATACGCAATTCCCGCGCCGGCACCAGATTCGGATACAACGGATTTTCCGCCTTCAGATACGGCCGGCCATGCTCGGTCACGTAGCGTTTCAAGGTCGTCTCGCCATCGATCAACGCCGCGACGATGTCGCCGTTCTCTACCTCTTTCCGATCTTCCAGGATGACGATGTCGCCGTCCAGAATGTGGGCCTCGATCATGGAATCGCCCCGCACGCGGAGCGCGAAAGTGCGAGCGTTCTTGGAGGCGTTTACCGTTCGCGTATCGAGGGAAACGTGACCCTCAATCGTTTGCTCGGTCAACGCCGACATGCCGGCCGGGATTTGACCGTAGATCGGAATGTCGGTGATGCGGACCTTCTGCACCGGCGTGATGAGGGCGCGGGCTTTGCGTGCGTGGCGATCAAGGAAGCCCTTCCGTTCGAGCGCGGCCAGATACTGCATGACGGACGTCTGGCTGGCGTAGCCGAAGTGCTTTTGGATTTCGCGCGTGCTGGGCGTGATGCCTTTCTCGCGCTGCTCGGTCTGAATGAACCCGAGGATGTCCTGCTGCCGCGCCGTGAGCACGCGTTTAGTTTGCCTAACAATGCAGCGGGTGCAAGTTCAAATGAACACAAAGGCATTTACCAATTTTTGATCCACTTCGCCAAGTTGTTGCCTTCGTCGCCTGCGGTGCTCCAAAGATCGAAGGTCGGATTGAAGCCCTTAGTAGGATCCGCTTGGTTCGCGGTGGAGTAACCATAGTTGTTTCCAAACGGATCTCGCACCCCCCGCACGGGGTTGACCTCACCACTCGATGATCGTGTCCCGTTGAGCATTTGCGGTTTGAAAGAGAAATAGGATTTGGCGGAAGGAATTGGATTTCCGGCAACATCTTTCCCGGTAACTCGCGATAAAGAACGAAGCTTGCATCGGCGTACGTTGCCGGGTCGGCGGAGCTCGGAGATTTAGCGTCGAGATCGTCGGTTGCAGCTTCCTTCGGGTAAATTCCATTGTCCGCCTTGTAATTCTCGAGCGCGGCCGAGATGGCGGCGATCTCCGCTTCGGTGCGGGAACGTTTACTCTTTTCCTGCACGTATCCCGAAGTGGCCAGAATCAATCCCGCGAGGACGATGATGATCGACATCACGATGACGAGCTCGATCAAAGTGAAACCGCGGCTGCGGTCTGAGCGCGTGCGCTTCATCTCCTAAGTTTGCTGCTGCAAGCCGCTGATGATGCTGATGAGCGGCAGGAAGAGCGCGATAACGATGGTGCCGACAACGAGGGCGAGGAAGACAATCATGATTGGCTCCAACATCGAGGTTAAGGCGGCGACGGAATTATCCACTTCATCATCGTAAACATCCGCGATCTTGAGCAGCATCTCAGGGAGCTGGCCGGTCTCTTCGCCGACGTCGATCATGCTGATGACCATGGGCGGAAACGCATTGCTCGCCTCTAGCGGAAGCACGATCGATTCGCCTTCTTTCACAGCGTCATGCACCTGAGTGATGGCGTTGGCGATGACGCTATTGCCAGCCGTCTCCCGGGTGATGTTGAGGGCTTGGAGGATGGGCACGCCGCTGGTGACGAGCGTGCCGAGGGTGCGTGAAAAACGGGACACCGCGGTCTTGCGCAGCAAATCGCCGAAGAGCGGGAGGCGCAGTTTAATGCGATCGAGGATGACGCGCCCTTTCGCGCTCCGGGAAATTAGTTTCGATCCGATCACAACCGCGAAAATGACAAACAAGATCAGCCCCCAGTGATCTTTGACGCTGTTGCTTACGCCGATGACGAAGCGGGTAATGCCAGGGAGCGGCTTGTCGCCGAGCATGTCTTTGAAAATTTGCTCGAAGCGCGGGACGATGAAGACGAGCAGGAAGGCCATGATCCCGATGGCCAGGAACATGACGATGATCGGATAAACCATCGCGGCCACGACCTTGTTCTTGATCTTCTGCGCCTTCTCCTGAAACTCGGCCAGGCGGGTCAGCACGAGTTCGAGCACGCCGCCGAGTTCGCCGGCCCGGACCATGTTAACGTAGAGATCGTTGAAGATGCGCGGATGCTGCGCGAGCCCTTCCGAAAAGGTGCTCCCGCCCTGCACGGAATCGGAGAGCCGGGCGATGGTTTTCTGCAGCACCTTGTCGCGCTCCTGTTTCGCGAGCACGGTGAGCGCACGCAGGAGCGGCAATCCGGAGTCGATCAAGGTGGCGAGCTGGCGGGTGAAAATCATGAGGACTTTTGTCTTCACGGTCTTCTTCTCGAAGAGGACGATGCCTTTGCGCGGAGTGGAGGGCGCGGCGGCCTTGACCGCTTGCACTTTTTGTTTCTTCGCCGCCTTCGCTTCGCGAGTGGCCGTCTTGCCCTCCTCGAAAATATTGGTCGGGAAATACCCCGCCTGCCGCAGTTGGCCGATCGCTTCGTTTGTGGAATTGGCGTCCACCAAGCCAGTTGATTCCTGGCCGCGCGCGTCGAGGGCTACGTATGTATAACGAGGCATGGAAGGGAATGACTAATGCCGAATGTCGAATGACGAAGCAATGACGAATGACCTTTTTCGACCTTCGACGATTGTCATTTCCTTAGGTGTATTTCAACACTTCCTCCACCGTCGTATCTCCCTCGAAAATACTCCGCACCCCATCCTGCCGCAGCGTCACCATCCCGAGCTCGACGGCTTTCTGTTTCAAGACCACGGTCGGCGCCCGCTCATTGATTAACTCGCGGATCGGGTCGCTGATTTTCATCAATTCGTAAATGCCTTTTCGGCCTTTGTAGCCGGTGTTGTTGCAGGCGTCGCAGCCTTTGCCATAGAAGAAATTTTTGTCGCCGATATCGCGGCGCGAGAGTTGCAGTTGATCGAGGAAAGCCGGGCTCGGATCGTAGGTGGTGCGGCATTGCGGACAGATGCTGCGGAGGAGCCGCTGGCCGAGGACCGCTTCCAGCGTTGAAGAAATGAGGAACGGCTCCACCCCCATATCGATCAAACGCGTGACCGCCCCCGGCGCGTCGTTCGTATGGAGTGTCGTGAACACAAGATGCCCGGTGAGCGACGCCTGGATCGCGATTTGCGCCGTCTCGAGATCGCGGGTTTCCCCCACCATGATGCGATCGGGATCCTGGCGAAGGAACGCCCGCAGAATGCGCGCGAAGGAAAGCCCGATACCTTCGTTCACGGGCACCTGCACGATGCCGTCGAGATCATACTCGACCGGTTCTTCCGCGGTCAGGAGTTTGGAGTCGATCGTGTTGATCTTGCGCAGGCAGGAATAAAGCGTGGTCGTTTTGCCTGAGCCAGTCGGGCCGGTGACAATGAAAATGCCGTTCGGCCGATTAATCACATCGATGATGTAATCGTGGATGTAATCGGGCATGCCGAGCGCTTCGAGATCGAGATTCACGGTCGAGCGATCGAGCACGCGCAGCACGACGCTTTCGCCGAACTGCGTCGGCAAAGTCGAGACGCGCATATCGATCGTGCGCCCCGCGATGTTTTTTTGAATGCGCCCATCCTGCGGGAGCCGACGCTCGGCGATGTTCAAGTTCGCCATCACCTTGACGCGTGAAATAACGGGCAGCGCGAGGTGACGCGGCGGCGGCGCCATTTCGTAGAGCGCGCCATCGACGCGGTAGCGGATTTTGAATTCGTGCTCGAAGGGCTCGAAGTGGATGTCGCTCGCGCGATCCTGAATGGCCTGGAAAAGGATGAGATCGACGAAGCGAATGATGGGCGTGGCGTTCGCCTCCGCTTCCACATCCATGTGGGCTGCTTCGTCGCCCGCGAGGGTGAGGAGTTCGCCGGCCTCGCCCAGCTGCTGGAGGATTTCCTCCATGCTCGAAGTGTCGGTGCCGTAGTGGCGCTTCAGCCTTTCCTCGACCTGCTCCGAGGGCGCGACGACGACGTGAATGTCTTTCCCGAGGGCGAAGCGCAGATCTTCCGCCGCCCGGAGGTCGAACGGATCGACCAGCGCGACCGTGATGCCGTTTTCGTTCTCGCCCAAGGGCAGGGCGCGATGCAGCCGGGCCAGGCCGCTCGGAATGAGGCGCAGCGTCTCTGGTGAAATGTCAGCCGTGAGGGAAATTGATTCCGTGCCTAACGAGTCAGCGATCGTTTCGTAAAAGCGGCGCTCGTCCACCAGACCGTTGTCGATCATGGTTTGTGCGAGCGATTTGCCGTTGAGGTTCGCTTCCTGCAGGACGTCCTCCATTTGCGACGAAGGCAGCACCTGTTGCTCGACGAAGAGCTCGGCGACCTGGTTATTGTTCATCGGAAAGCGCGGGAAAATTGCCGAAGCCGAGCGACCTCAATTCGCGTCCCCCAGCGTAATGGAGATCACTTCCTCGGCCGAAGTGAGGCCGCCGAGAACTTTGCGGACGCCATCTTCGCGCAGGGTGCGCATGCCAAGAGCGCGCGCTTTCTGGCGGAGGAGCAAGGTCGATTTCCGGTTGTTGATCATGTGCCGCACTTCATCGTCCACCACAAACATTTCGAAAATCCCCATTCGTCCTTTGTAACCGGTCTGGCGGCAGCGCTCGCAGCCGACCGGGCGCATCACCTGCGCGTCGTTCAATTGGGAGGATTCGAGGCGCAGGGCGCGCAACTCAGTTTCGCTCAATTCCCCCGGCTGCTTGCAATGCGCGCAGAGACGCCTAACGAGACGTTGCGCCATGATCGCGCGCACCGCCGAGGCGACGAGGAACGGCTGCATCCCGAGATCGACCAGGCGGGCAACAGCCGATGGGGCGTCGTTCGTATGCAGCGTGCTGAAAACCAGATGTCCGGTGAGACTGGCGTTGGTGGCAATGGACGCGGTCTCGAGGTCGCGAATCTCACCGATCATGATGATGTTCGGCGCCTGGCGCAGGATGGAGCGCAGCGCGGCCGGAAACGTCATCCCGATGTCGGCGTTGACCTGCACTTGGTTGATCCCGCTCATCTGGTACTCGACCGGCTCCTCGACCGTAATGATTTTCCGGTCCGGCTTGTTCATGTAATTGAGACAGGCGTAGAGCGTGCTCGTCTTGCCGGAACCGGTCGGGCCAGTGACGAGGAGGATGCCATCGGGCAGGCGCAGTAAACGCTCGAAGATCTCCTGATCGTCGCTCAAAAATCCGAGTTCAGGGAGGCCGAGCATGAGGCTTGATTTATCGAGCAAGCGCATGACCACGCTCTCGCCGTGATTCGTCGGGATGGTGGAAACGCGGAGATCGATCGGCTTTTTCGCCACCTTCACCTGGATGCGGCCGTCCTGCGGGAGACGTTTCTCTGCGATGCTCATCGAGCCGGTCATGATTTTCAGGCGGCTGACGATGGCGCTTTGCAAGCGCTTGGGCGGCGCCTGCATTTCCTGAAGCACGCCATCAATGCGGAAGCGGACGCGAAATTTTTTCTCGAGCGGTTCGAGATGGATATCGCTCGCGCCCGCGCGGTGCGCTTCCACGAGCAGCATCGAAACCATGCGAATGATGGGCGCGTCGGCCTCGTCGCCCGTCTCGGCTTCGCCGCTCTCGCCGATTTCGAGCCCGAGATCGAGATCCTCGCCGCCGAGTTGGGCCTGGAGCAAATCGGAGGCTTCATCAGCCGTGCCGTAGTATTTGATTAAGGCCGCGCGAATTTTCTCCGGGCTGCTGCAGACGAGCTCGATCTCGCGTTGCAAAAGGAAGCTGAGGCTATCCATCGTGTCGATGTCGAGCGGATCGCTCACCGCCACGGTCAGACCGGATTCGCCGAAGGCCGACCGGGATGACTTTGAAACGCCGTGCGTCTTCGGCGCGAATCTGACTGATGATTTCGGCCGGGATCGGTTTCGCGGACACGTCCACCCAATCCATCTGCGCCTGCGCTGCGAGCGCGCGCGAGACTTCGGTATCGGAAACGACGCCGTCGCGCGTCAGCACATCGACCACGTTGGCGTTGCCGTTAAGGCGGCCGCGCGCGCTCTCAATTTGAGCGCGCGTCACCAGCCCGACGTCCTCGAGGACTTGGAGCACATAATCGTCGTTCGGAGGCACAAGTGGAAGGGCGTTCAGCCGCCCGCAGCGTATGATGAGGGCGCGCGGGGCGCAATAATGCAGAACCGCTTCCCTGTTGTGGCATAATTATTTCCCATGAACGCTTCTCTGCCTCTCCGGATCGCGATGTGGTCCGGCCCGCGCAACGTCTCCACCGCGCTGATGCGCGCCTGGGGTAATCGGCCCGATACGGCGGTGGTGGATGAGCCGTTCTACGCCTACTACCTGCAGACCACAGGGGAGAACCATCCGGGCGCGGAGGAGGTGATCGCGGATGGCGAAACCGATTGGCGCAAAGTGGTGGCACGCATGACCGGTCAGGCGCCGGACGGAAAGCGTATCTTCTATCAAAAACAAATGACGCATCACCTCCTGCCTGAGGTGGACCGAGGCTGGCTGCGCGGCCTAACGAATTGTTTCCTGATCCGCGACCCGGCGGAGGTGATCGTTTCGTATTTGAAGAAGAATCATGAGCCGACGGCGAGCGATCTCGGTTTTCCGCAGCAGCGCGAGATTTTCGAATGTGTGCGCGCGGAAACTGGAGCGGTGCCGCCGGTGATCGACGGGCGCGATGTGCTCGAAAATCCGGAGCGAACGCTGCGGCAGCTGTGCGCCGCGCTTGAGGTGGAATTCGATGGCGCCATGCTTTCCTGGCCGCCGGGTTTGCGGGCGACGGACGGAATCTGGGCGAAACATTGGTACGGCGAAGTGGAGCAATCCACCGGCTTTCGTCCCTATGAAAAGCGAGACGTGGTGGTACCGGAGAAGTTGCGCGAGGTCTGCGAAGAGTGCCGCGAGATTTACGAATCGCTCCGCGCGGTGAGAATACACTGACCATGCTCCAGCAATTCGACGAAAGGAACCGTGACCTCCTGGTCAACGTCAACGGCGTTATCGGTCATCGCGACGAGGCGAAGATCAGTCCCTTCGATTCCGCAGTGCAAGGGGGCGATGCGGTGTGGGAAGGGCTGCGCCTTTACGATGGCCGCATCTTTAAGCTGCTCGAGCATCTCGCTCGGTTGCGGCGATCCGCGCAGGCGCTCGCGTTTGCGGAGATTCCAGAGGACGAAAAAATCATCAGCGAAATCACGCGCACCCTGGCGGCGAATCAAATGCGCGACGGCGTGCACATTCGCCTGACGCTAACGCGCGGCGTGAAGGTGACCTCGGGGATGGACCCGCGCCTTAACCAGAGCGGGCCAACACTCATCGTATTAGCGGAACACAAAGCGCCGGTTTACGCGAAGACCGGTCTCGCGTTGATCACGAGCAGTATCCGCCGTCCGCCGCCAGAGATTCTCGATCCGCGTATCCACCACGCGAATCTGCTCAACTCCATCCTGGCGAAGATCGAGGCAAACCATGCCGGCGCGGACGATGCGCTCATGCTCGACACGCGCGGCTTCATCGCGGAAACCAATGCGACCCATGTTTTCATCGTCCGTAACGGCTGCGTGCTGACCAGCCCTGTCGTGGCGTGCCCGGAGGGAATCACGCGTGCCACCGTGCTGGAAATTTGCGCGGCGAATGAGATCGAATGCGAGGAGTCGGACCTGACCTTGAACGACGTTTACACCGCCGACGAAATGTTCTGCACCGGAACGATGGGCGAGTTGGCGGCGGTCACGGGCGTGGACGGCAAAACGATCGGCAGCGGCGCGGTCGGCCCGATGACCGAGCGACTCTCTGAGCTTTTTCGAGCGCGCACACGCGACGAAGGCGTGGCGGTTGTGTAGCGCCATAGACGCCGTAGTCGCCTCGCTCCGCCGAGGCGTCAGGCGTGGATACAGCGTTTTAGGTGACGCGCTCTTCCAGGGACAACTCCCGGGAGGGTGAGATCGGCTGGGCGTTCGCCTGTGCGAAGGAAGAAAAATTCCAGATTAGCACGAGGCAGGAAATAACACTGCTCACCAGACGTTGTGCTCTCATGGTGATGGTTTGCTCTTACTCCCGGCGTGCTGCGGTCAGGGCTGTGGCGCCAGAGGCGGCTTTGACAGCGGAAATGTCTGAGCTGTTAATCATGCCGGTTGGGATGACGTCGGAGCGGAAATTCGCCTGATTCACAGGCGCGCCGGAGTTCGCTTTCACCTGCCCGAGATCGGAGGCGTTCACAGCTCCATTACCAGTCACGTCGCCGAGCAGGAGCTTCACTTGAAGATCGAAAGGCGGGAGCGTCTGGCCGAAGGCGTCGGTAATGTTGTTCACGGTGACGGTGATCGTCTGGCGATCCGCGACACCGCTCAGATCCACGGTGAAGGAGTTCCCGCTTACGGAGGTGTTGCTGACACTGCCGGTGCCGTTCGAAACGCTGGCGCTGCCGCTCGCGATTCCGTTGTTAAAGGCAAAGACGAGGGTGTGCGCGCCACCCGCCGCGGCGGCGCGGCCTTCCACGCCGGGCGTGCCGCTGCTCGGGAGGGCGATATCGAAGTCGCCCGCGACGCCATGCGTCTTGCGCGAGACAGCGCTCGTTAGGGCCGGGGCGTCGGGTCCAACGCGGATGTCGGCCGGCTTTGAGATCGCTTCCGCGCCGTTGCCCGCGATGGTCTTGGCGAAGACGGTGTAATTTCCCGCCGGGACATTGTTCCAGACGATTTCGTAGGGCGCGGTGTTGTCGGAGGCGATGAGGGTGGTGCCGTTGTAAAACTCCACCCGCACGACGGAGTAACTGCTGGCCGCGGGGAGAGCGGCGAGGGTGATATTCTGTCCGAGATTAAACCTTGTCCCGTCAACCGGGTTGGTTAATTCCGGCAGGCCAATCGGGAGCGGCGCGGGATTGCCCGGCTGGACAGTGACATTCACCGGGGCCGAGACAGAAACGGCATTACGATCGTCGATGACGCGCGCGGTAATCGTGTGAGTTTGCGCGTCCGGATATGTCCATCCGATTTGATAAGGCGGTGTCGCGTCGGCGCCGATAAACTTCGTATTTGTCGGACCGAATTGGCTCGTCGTCTCGTAGAATTCCACGCGCCGGATCGTCCCGTCGCTGTCGCTCGCATCGGCGGCGACAAAAAACGCTTTTCCAACTGGCTGACTCGCCCCATTTGCCGGAAAAGTTACCTGCACGCTGGGCGCGGCATTCGGCGGACTGGTCAGACGAAAAACGCGCGTCGCGCCGTCCGACGAATTCTGAAAACGGCGATCAACCGCGATCACGCGGATGCGCACGTCATTTGCCCCGCCACCGAATGGAGTTTGCCAGTTGTGACTGAGTTGTCGTCGGCGGCAGATTGTCGGCAATCAAAATCCACGTGCGCCCGCCGTCGGTTGAAACCTGGATGTTGAATTGTCGAAGCGCCTCGTCATCCGAAGCCGTCCAGGTAATGGGGACGATACTCCCGGCCGGAAATTCCTGACCGGCGGCCGGCGAAGTCATGGTAATCTGCGGCGCCGCATCGATGTAACGGGAATCCGGACGAATCGAGAAAGGCTCGCTGAAGAACCATTTCTGGCGGTTGGTCGAGCCGGCGACGCGAACAGCAAAACGAGCCGAATCCGTGCTCACCTGCGGCATTTTTGGCGGCAAAAATGTTTGCCCGTTTTGTCCGCCGCCGACATCGATCAGCTGCCGGTCTGCGTCGAGCAAGATGTAACCAACGAAATCTGTCTCTTGAAACGGCACGGTGACATTCCAGGTCAAAGGCATCGTCCTCTGGCCGCCGATAAACGTCTGGCCCGCGACATTGGAGGTAATCTGGAGAACGCCGGGCTCCTGGCCGGCCGGAGTTAACGCCCGCCACTCGTCCCAGCCTTCCTGTCCTTTATCGTCGAAGGCGATCACGCGCACGAAAGCCTGGTTACCCGAAACCTCAAAACCGGTCGTGGGCACGAGCAACTCATATTCACGCTGCGTGGGCGGCAGATTGTCGGCGATGATGTGAAAACTGCTCCGCGCATTGCCCGCCGGAGAATAAAGAATCTTTTGTTTGACGATTTGGTGGTCGTCGCTCGCCGTCCAGTTCAACATGACCTTGTTTCCCGCTTCGATCATTTTCCGGTGCGGTACGTGCGGCATTCTGACGATGGGCGGACGATCAGTCGTATCCGGCCTGGTGGTGCGGAACGGTTGGAAAAAAGGGCTGCCGGTAATCAAATCGCCCGTGCCGCCGGGATTCTGCGGATTGGTCGGACCGGTCGGCGAATTCCACCAGTTATAGCGCACGTCAGGCCGCGCGCCGGTGTCGGCCTGCACCGCGGTCGCGTTGTTCTCGAAAAGGTTTGGATTGGTGCGCCCGGAAGCACGGACTCCCAGAGTCCCCGTCGAACGAATCCCAATCGTATTGTTGGTGAAGAGACTGCCCTGGATATAAGCGGCGGGGTTTGCGATCGCGCTCCCATTATTTCGGAAGATCGAATTCTCAATGTAAACACCGGCGTTGGCGCTATTCGCATCGATTATTCCCCGTTGGCTGCCGTCGAGCGTCACGTAGTCGGTTCGGTCACCCGTCGAATTAAACTGTCCGCCGTCCCATTTTTGGCCCGCGATGAAAGGCTCAAAAACAATCGGCGCCTCCGGCAAACCAAGGATGCGCACGGGGCCGCTCTCCGTGTTGAAGTGGAAGTTTGCCCGCGCCTTAAAACGAGCCCCTGGCAGAATCTGTAACGATCCAATGTCCGAAAAGCTGTCGACGACATACGGCACAGCGATTGGCGGATACATGGAGCCGCTAGCATTCGGCTGCCCGACCTCAAACCAGTTGTTGCGATTGCCCGTCGCAGGGACCTGGCTGCCGGGCATCAATCCGCCCTTGCCTGAAATTGGGTATTCGGTGTTTTGAATGACAACGTCAGGCCCGATCTCAAAATTGCCGTGTGCGAGAGAAATCCCGGCGCCGCCACTATTGGTGACCGTAAGGTTATTTAGATAGAGCGGTTGATACTCAGACTGGCTAAACGCCAAACCCGTGATCGGGCTGCTTTGTGAAACGACGTTGTCGAAATAGATGTAGGAATCTCCGACGAAAAAAAACGCATTATTGCGAAAGGTGACGTTGCGTAAGACCGCCGTCAGGCCAGCAGCAAAAAGTTCCGTGTTCAGACTCGGGTTAGTGGAATCAAAGACAGTGTCCTCGATCTGGACGAATCTGGTCGGCAACGAATCAATGTTGATAGAGGTGGCCTCAATCCTCCCGACCGCGCCAAAATTTCCATTCCGGAAGAGGAACGAGCCGCCGGCATTGATATTGAGGATTACGTTCACGTCCGCGAACTGCAGGTCGAGCGTGCCAATGACCTCAATGCGATTCGGCCCCGCATTTGCGTAATTGAACCTAATGCGGTCGGCACTGGTCCCGGTGCCGATGATTTGCCCCAGCAAATTGATTTTCGAATTGTCCGCCCATTGCACAATCACACCCGGCTCGACGCAGACCGTCTGGTTCGCCGGAATGGTGACCGTGCCGGAAATGATGTGCGGATTGTCCACCTTCCGCCAGGTCACGTCGCAGACGGAAGGCGCTTCCTTAGTTGCGCCGTAGCCGCCCACAGTGGGCACACTGACAACCGCAGCGACCACAAGACCCGCGAGGTAAACTCTCATCTCCGCTATGGACCTCCTTTCAGAATCCGAAAACGAGATCGCCGCTCCGGGGGGACCCGCGTGGCCGCAATCATCATTTGTAATCGATATTCGCAAATCCGCTTGTGCTCGGTTGCATCCGGAAAGGTAACGCGCCTGTTACTTTTCGAGGCTTGGCGAAGTCGGACAGCAAAACAGTCGCTGCGGCGCTGCGATGCAAGCTGCATGACCGCACCCTTGCCTTTCCAAAAATACGAAAGCCCGATGTCGGCCGCGTCGGGGGGACGCGGCTGAGCATCGGGCTAATCGTGTGTTCCTATCTCCCGCGCCGCGGACGGCTGCGGGAACCTAGGGACAGCTAAGCGTGTTACGGCTTACGCGCGCTTCGGACCGGAACCCTGCGGGTTGAGCTGCATGGTGCCGATCTCGCCGTTGCCGCCGAGCGCCACGTTCGTGATCTCAAAGACGGGCGCGCCTTCGACCGCGCTGGGGCCGGAGCCGGGGAGCTGGACGGAGACGTTACGCGAGGTCGAGTTCAGAATGATCGAAGCGATCTCGAAGGAGGGCGAGAATTCCACGGTCGCGATTTGGAAAGCGCCGGTGACATGGACCGAGGCCTGACCTTGCTGCGACGGGGTGATCTGCACCGGAGCGGATTCGGAACCGGCAACGAGTTGAAGACCCGCAACGTTAAACGACGGCGAGCTACTGATGCTCGGGCGCTGTTGCTGCGAGGGCGTGAGGCGAACGACGCCGAGGGAGCTGCCATTGAGCTGCACGCTGGCGATCTCGAAGGTGACCTGCAGGTTCATGGCCGGCTGCGGATGCTGCGACGGCGCGAGGCGCATGGTCACGATCCTCGAAGTCGGTTTCAACTGGAGTGCTCCCATCTTGAAGCTCGGAGTGAGCTGGAGAGAGGAGATCTCGAAGGAGAAGGTGAGTTGAACCGCGGTATGCATACCGCCGGGCGCGGGCTGCGCGGCAGGCTGCGCGCCGCCGGCTTGCTGAGGAGCAGCTCCGGAAGCGGGCGAGGTAGGCATGGGGCGGATGGCGGGTGTAGGTTGTGTCGGTTGGGGCATGGTTAATTGGGTGGTTGGCTGCTGAGCCATCGGCTCGTCAGAAACGGTTTCGACCGCGCTCGATGGGGCCACAGAATGGCGCAACGCGCCGATGCCTGCAAGTCCCGCGCCGAGCCCGGCCACGGTCGTAGCGGGCGCGTCTTCGGGTTGGGCCATCTCCGCGATTGGCGCGGGGGTCAGGAACGGCACCGGCTGGCCTTGGCCAATCGGCTCTTCGTCTTCGAAACGGACAGCGTCTGGCGCGGCCGCGACGATCGGCTCTTCGGCTTGCGCCGTGACGATTGGCTCATCGGCCTCGGCAGTGAGCGGTTCGAAGGGCATTTCAATTTCGGGCGCGGAAAATTCTTCTTCGGGCTGCGCGAAGGTGAGCGCAGGCATTTCCTCGTCCACAACGGGAGAGGAGTCGGTTTCGATGATCTCGCCGACGCCCGAATCGAAGTCGGACTCGAAGGAAGCGAAACGCTCTTCGTTCTCTGCGAGCACTGCCGGGGCCGCTTCGAAAGCTGGCTCGGGCTGGTAGGTTTCCTCCATCTCAGTTGCGACCGGCTCGCCGACGCCCTCATCAAACGAAGCCGTGGCTGGCTCAGTCCACGGCTCGGGCGCAACGAAAGTTTCTGCAGCGGCGGGCGCAGTGGCGATGACACCGCCGTGACCGCGGCCATTGGTGAAGCCAGACTTGCTGGAAGGGATGACCGCGCGGCGGAGCGCCGGAGCCGACGCTCGAAGCTGGAGCGAAACTTGCGGCGGACCGCCTGCGATGCGTGCGGGCACGACGAGCTGAGGCACGGCGCCTCCCGCATCGCTGACCGTGTCAAAGTCGGACGATTCGAGCGCTGGGGTGCGTCCCTCGGTTGAAGCGCGCGAACGGCGGCGCATCTCGGGAATCACTCCGAAGATCACAACCGCGAGCCCGGCGAGCAGGAGCACGGCGACGAGGGCGACATTGCGGACGCCCAACTGTTCCAATCGCTCGCCGAAGGTCGGCTCCGACCACTCGCGCACTTTGGCCGGCGCCATCACGGTGGCTGGGCTGGAAGTAACTGCGGCGACCGGCTGCGTTGCGTTAGCGGTCTGTTCTGGCGGGTTAGCCACGACCGGCCGCGAAGCGGCGGGCGATGCAGTCGAGGCGACTGGTGTCTCTACGCTGGGCGAAGAAGCGGCGGCGAGCACACTGGACGCGGTAGCGGTGCCGTTGGCGTCCGAAGTGGTCGCCTCCATTCCCGGAATTGGAGGATTGGATTTCGCGGCCAGAGTTAGCGGATCCGCCGTCTTCAGGGCGTCATTTTTCGCCAACGTCATGTTCGGGATCGGGGTCGGCTCAATCGACGGAGCGACTTCCGATTGCGAGCCGTCAGCCACGACCGCGGCGGGTTCGATGGTCGGGCTTTGCAGCCAACCGAGATCGAAGAAGGCGTCGGCAAAAACGCCGTTCAACGAGAGCGGATAAATCTTCCGCGCGGAGGTGACCCAGTCGTTCGCCTTGGCCGCGTTGTTGTGCTTGAACTCCCAGGCCGCTTGCGCGTAGTAGAGCGCCGGCGTGTCGCCAGTGAACTGGAACTGCTCCATCATCTTTTGCGCATTGGCGTCTTTGCCTTCGAGGAGCAGGGTCAGATAGATTTTGAATTTGATCAGCTGCGCCGCGCGATCCTTATCCGTCCCCGACGTGGTGGCGAAGAGCGCTTCGAAACGCTCGCGCGCTTGGGCATACTCCTTCTGCTTGAACGGCACCTGCGCGAGGTTGTATTGCGCGTCGCGGAAATTCGGATCGACCTTGAGCGCCTTACGAAATTCGCTTTCCGCCAAGGGGTAATCTTTCTGCTCGAGGAAAACTTCGCCGCGCAGATTGATGATTGCAGCTTGATTAGGATCCGCTGCGTCCGCTTCGTCGATCAATTTCCGCGCCGCCGTCAGATCGCGCAATTGCAAGGCCTGCTCCGCCTCGTCGAACTTCGCTTTCGCGAACGCCTTTGTCTGCGCCACGCGTTCAGCCGCGGAATTCAACTCCAGCGCGGCGCGCGTTTGTCCGGCCGGTTTCTCCAGCCAACCCACTTCATACAGCGATTCGGCGAAGAGCTTGTTCAACTGCGGCGAGAAATTTTTCTCCGCTGCGGTTAGCGCATCCTTCGCGTCCTTGTCGTTCTTCTTGTGCAAGGCGATGGCAGCGTTGGCGTATTGCACCGCTGGCGTGTCGGGGCTGAGCTCGAACTTCGCCATCATCGCGCTCACCATGTCGTCCTTCCCCTCCATCAGGTAGGTGATGAGAATCTTGTACTGGATGAGCTGCGTCGCTTCGCCCTGCAACTCGGAGGCGTTGCCGCTGAGCAACTCCTGGAAACGCTTCCGCGCCTCGGGCCATTTCTTTTCGAGGAAGGGAATTTCCGCGAGGTTGAAGCGCGCGTTCCAGAATTTCGGATCGGCTGCGAGTGCTTTCTGCAACGCTTTCTCCGCGTTTGCGTAGTCTTTTTGCCGCATCTGGATCACGCCGCGCAGATTCTGCGATTCCGCCAGGTCCGGCTGCCGGGCATCGATCGCGTCGAGGTCCTTCAAGGCCTGCTCGTAATTGTTGCCGTCGAATTCGCGGAAGGCCTTGTCATACATCGCCTCGAGCTCTGTTTTCGAGGGAGCGACGCCATTAGCGGCGAACGAACTGACTACCAAAAGGGCGATGGCCGCGATTTTTCGAATCTTCATGCAGGGAAACATAAAACCTTCGCGCACGCGAGATGACAAGGTCTTTTTTGGCGGCGCATCAGACCCTTTCGAGCAGGAACCAAGCCCACGCGGTGGCCAGTTGCTATTTCGTTCGGTGACGCCCGGTTTAACCCGAGCCACGAGGAGCGAACGCGCGATTGGCGATCAGGCGGAGCCCCTCCAAGGTCAA
Organism: uncultured Verrucomicrobiae bacterium; assembly: GCA_963788065.1. GTDB lineage: Bacteria > Verrucomicrobiota > Verrucomicrobiia > Chthoniobacterales > UBA10450 > JACCTI01. Next base: position 38,147 of record CAWBFF010000002.1, on the reverse strand, counting down.
CCCGGGATGGACCGCCGCGATCTCCGGCAATTGCCGCGCGATTAACCCCGCGTAGCCGCCCGTGCCCACCACGTGCACCTTTTGCTGGGCAAACGTTTCCGCCCGAATCTGGGCCAGGATTTCCCGGACCAGGCCGCGATAGCCGTGGATGGCGCCGGATAACATCGCGGCGCGGGTCGTCTTGCCGATCGCGCTCGCGGGCTCACGCAAGGTCAACCGCGGCAGAAGTGCCGTCCGGTCGTAAAGGAAGCGGGTCATTGATTCGAGACCCGGGGCGATCACGCCTCCGATATAGTTCCCGTCCGCCGAGACGACGTCGAACGTGACCGCCGTGCCGAAATCGACCACGATCGCCGGCTGCCCGTAGAGTTCCGCCACCGCCGCGGCGTTTGCCAGCCGATCCGCCCCGATCGTCTCCGGCGCTGGATAATCCACACCCACTCCCAGATCGCATTTAGAGTCGATAAACAAAACGCGCGCGCGGCCGGCCGCCCGCGTGATCGCGCGATTTTTCTCCGGCACGACAGACGAAACCACCACCGCGTCCAATCGCCGCTTTTGCAAAAACGGCCGAAGCGCGGCCTGCGTGAGAGTGCGCGTGGGAATCTGAGCTGGCCGCGCCACGCGCACAGAGTTGGCGAAGGCCAGCTTCGTGTAGGAATTGCTGATATCGATCAGCAGATATTGAAGTGGGCGGGGAGAAACAGCGCGCGACATGCGGAGGGAAGGGGATTCGCCCAAGGCTTCAGCCGCTATCGGGAAGGGACCGGGGCGTCAAGCCCGAGCGATTCGCACACTATATATATTAGAGGCGCGGCCCCAGCCCTTAGGTCGGCTAATCACTCAGCTCGACGTTCCAATACGCCAAATCGACAAAGTGCCGCCAGCTCTCGTGCGCCTGGGCCGAGAACGTGACATGAACGAACGGCCGCCATTTCGGCCGCTTCGGTTTTCGGATCAAGGCCATGTGCGCGTCGTGCGGCAGTCGATTTCCTTTCCGCGTGTTACACGGAATGCAGGAGCAAACCACGTTTTCCCACGTGGTCAGCCCGCCCTTATGCCGCGGCAAAACGTGATCGAGATTCAATTCGCTTCGATCGAAAATGTTCCCGCAATATTGGCAGGTATTTTTGTCGCGCTCGAAGACGTTGTGCCGCGTGAACTTTACTTCCTTCTTCGGCAGCCGATCGAAGAGGAGGAGAACGATGACGCGCGGAACGCGAATCCGCCACGAGATGGTGGTGACCATTTCCGGCTCCGGTTGGACCGTGGAGAATTCCTGCCAGCTCGAGAAATCGTGCGTGAGAAAGTTATTCTGCGGATCGGACGAAACGACCTGAGCGTGTCCTTGATAAAGCAGCGTAAAAGCGCGCCGCGCCGAGCAGACATTTACCGCCTGCCAAAGGCGATTAAGGACCAGAACCTGACTATCGAGCAGTGCGTTCAGAAATTCGCGCGACGGATACCATTCCGCCTTTCTCGTGTCAACGTCGCAGACCGGCGACGTTCGCGCGAATCAAACTCCCGGCTTACCCGCTAACAAATTCCGGATAGCGGGTGCGCAACTGCTCCGCTGCTTTCTCAGCTTCCGCTTTCTTGCCCGCCTTTTCGTAGGCGGCGGCGGCTTTCTGTAACGCGCGCGGCGTGATCGTGGCGTCGTCATAAAGCAGCGCCACGCTCATGAACGCTTTCCCCGCGTCCTCGAAATTTCCACGTTCCAATTGCACCTCGCCCGCGAGCAACCGCGCTTCCGCGTTCACCTTGCCCTCCGGTTGCAGGCTCATGATTTCCTCCGCGATTTTTTGCGCGTCGTCCGCCTTATGTGCGGCAATCTTGGTCGCCCCGAGCGCGAGCAGCGTCTTCACCCGCGCCGCCGGATCGGTCGCGGTTTGCAGATATTGCTCGTAGGACGATTCGGCCTCCGAGAACTTGCTGAGTTTGCTCTGCGCGTCGGCCAGGTAGAACCAGAAATCTGGGCTCACGCTGGCCGCTCCGCTCTTTCCGAGCAGGCCGAGAAATTTCTCCGCCTCCGCGTATTTCTTCTCGTTGTAAAAATCGACCCCGAGTGACTGCAAAATTTCGCCCGGAATTTTGGCCTCATGATCAGCGGCGAGAAATTTATCGATCTCCGCCGTGAGCGCGGCGCGGTTTTTGAGATAGAAATAGGCGGAGATAATCCGGACGGTGGCGGGCGTGTAGTATTGCTCCTTGCCCAGCTTGCGCGCGGCTTCCAGCGGCGGAAGGGCGGCTTTATATTCCTTCGCTTCGAACGCCGCCTTGCCGATATAATATTGCGCCTGCGCCGCGGCTGCGCTCTTCGGAAATTCTTTTAACAACTGCCGGAACGTCTCCGTCATGCCCTTCGCGTTATCCTGTTGTCCTTGCAGAAGCGCCTTCTGTTGGAGAACCCCTTCGCGTTCGGGCGCGGACGGGAAATCGCGCAGGAGCGTACTCAAGTCAGCGATCGCATTGTCGTAGTCGCGCGTCTCTTGATAGGCGAGCGCACGCTGCATCAAAGCCGACGGCGCCTGCGCGTTTTCCGGAAACGCTTTCAGGAAATAGGTAAACGCCTCCACTACCCGCGGCAGCGTCTTCGTCTGCACATAGCACCAGCCTAATTTGTAGGCCGCTTCTGCGCGCAGCTTCGGCGCGAGCTGCGAGGCGCGCAGCTCTTCGTAGAGCGGCGCCGCATCGGCGTAGTTTCCTTGTTTATAGAACGCTTCCGCTTTCAAGAGCTTCGCCTGGTCGGCCCGCTCTGTGGTGGGATTGGAAGCGAGAAACTGATCGACCTCGTTGATCAGATTGGCCGGGTTCGCGTTGTAGATATTGATCAGGCGTTGGTAGCGCGCGTCCTTCGCTTCCTCCCGGTCCGGATACTTCGTCGCGATCTCGGCGTAGAGCGTTTCCGCTTCCTTCTCGTGGCCAAGTTGTCGTTCGCTGTTCGCTGCCACCAACATCATTTCCGGCCGCACCTCTTCCGGGATGCTTTCCTGGCTGCGTTTGTATTCGGCCAGCACCTGCGCGTATTGCCCGGTGGAATAATACAAGCGAAGCAGCCCCACCTGCGCGATGCCGCGCCATTTCCCGGCTTCGCCTAACGAGCGGCCTTTTTGCAGGAGCGCGATCGCTTTTTCCTGCATCGACTTGTCCTTCCCTTTTTCCGACTGCTGCAAGTCGAGCGCGATCATGCCCGCCCGCACCGTCGCCTCCGCTTTCAACGCCGGCTTGCTCGTCTCATTCGCCAGCGCTTCGTACTGGCGGAGCGCATCGGTGCGGCGCCCGCGGCTGAACAGAAGCGACCCTGCCGCCAGGCGCGAATCTTCGCGAAATGGATTTGGATTTTTGGCGTCCACCACCTGCAGATAAAGATCGGCCGCCTCTTCTTTCTTCCCCAAGTTCTCCAGACAACGCGCCTCGAAGTAGCGCGCGGAAAGGGCGAGCGCGGCTTCCTTCGTTTTCGCGGCCGACTTGTGGAAAAGAGTGGCCGCGCCCGCGTAGTCTTTGTCCTTGAAGAGAATCTCCGCCACGCCGTAGGCGGCTGGACCCGCGAATTCACTTTCGGGCGCTTCGTCCAGCACGCTTTGAAACGACGTCCGCGCCGGCGCGGTCTTGTTCAGCGAGCGATAGCATTCGCCCAGATAAAAAAAGGCGCTCGCCCGACCGGTAGCGCTGGGAAATTGGCCGAGGAATTTCTCGTATTCCGGGATCGCGAGATCGTAGAGCTTTCGACCAAAAAGCGCGTTGGCGTAATTGAGTTGCCGTTGCTCGGGCGATTCCACCTCGGTCGTGGACGAAGGATTTTCGGGCACCGCCTCAGACGCAGATGGAACAGGCACGGCGGGCGGGATCACGGCTGCGGGATGCGGCGTGGGCGTTGCTGCGGGCGGCGACGGCAGCACGCGGCGCGGGGTGGGCGCTTCTACTGGGAGCGCGCGCGGCACAGGCGATTGGCCGACCGGTTGCGCCCGCCGAATTTCATCCGAGCGCTGCGCCGTCGCGGACGAGAGCGCCGCCCATCCGATCAGCAGAACGCCGAGCGCGTTCGTGCGCCGTTTCATTTCGCGGTAGCGAAGGCGACATTCGTCACCCCGGCGGAGCTACAAATATTCAAGACTTCGACCACGTTTTTGTAGGCGCCCGCCTCATCGCCGCGGATCACGACCGCCTGGTTGGAATCCAATTGCACCAGCCCCTTCAACATCTCGGTCAGCTCCGGCCCGCTTAAAGTGCGCCGGTTTACGACCACGTTACCGTCCGCTTTCACGTTCACGACCACATCGCCAATGGGCGCGCTTTTTTCCTTCGCTTCCGACGCCTTCGGAATCTTCACGTCCAGTTCGTTCTCATTCCGCGCCGCGTTCCAAGTCAGGAGGAAAAAAATCAACAGCAGCATGAGCACGTCCACCAGCGGAGCGAGCTGAATGCCGGGATGCTGCGGCGTGGCGTGCTTACGGAGATTCATTTGGCGAAAGCGTTTGTGGCCAAACGCGAGGCAAGCAATCCGGCCAGCCGGCTAAAATTCATCCTCAAGCAAAGCCGGCGCGCGCTCCGTGCGTTTGTTGTATTGCAACGAAAGCAGCGCGAGCACATGCGTCACGGCCGCTTCCAAATCCGAGATCAAACGCTGGGCGCGCCCGCGGAAAAACGCGTAGAAGATCAGCGCCGGAATTCCGATCGCCAGACCGCCCGCGGTATTGATGAGCGCCTCGCTTACGCCCTTGGAAAGCTGCACGTAGCGCGCCGATCCGACATCCGCGCCGAGGGCGCTGAAGGATTTCACAATGCCAATAACCGTTCCGAGCAAACCAATCAGCGGCGCGATCGTCCCCACATCGGCCAGATACGTCACTTTATTGTTCAAGCCGGAGGTGACGCGCGTGCCTTCGGTTTCCGCGATCTCCCGCACCTGGGCGAAATCAGCACCCGGATTTTTGGTCGTGAATTCGAGCATCTTTTGCACGACGCGCGCGATCGCTTCGCCATGGCGATTCGAGACCGCAAGCAGGCCGAGATAATCGCGCTTCCGCAACAGCGCATCCGCCGTCGCCATGTAGCCGTTCGAAACCACCGCGCCTTTCCGGATAGTGAGAAAATAAACCACCACGAGCATGACTGAAAAAACGGAGAGCAGGAAAAGCGGGATGATGATCGGCCCGGCATGCAGCATGGCGTCGAAAATCGTAGTCGTGTGCGGCAGATCCGGCGGTGGGAGCACGGGCGCTGGCGCGGCGGCGTTGGGATCCTGGGCGAAGAGGGGCGTGGCGCTCGCCAGCGCGACGAGCATCGGGAAGATGCGTTTCATGAAATTGATTCGGTTAGCATAGGCATCGCGTCCGGAGGCGCAACAGTATCGGAACAGAGACAGCGCGCGCCGTCCGCTCGTTCAGAGGAAACGCGAATTCGCCGACGTTTTACCGCTGTGCACTTCTACGCGAAACGCCCGTCACCCAGCGCGCGGCGCACGCGGAAGATGTGCGCGGGTCGGGTGCGCGGATTGAGTTCCACGTAGTTGCGGCTGCCGCGCCAGGTGTAGCGCTCGTCGCTCAGAAGATCGTGCACCTGATATTCTTCGTCGCTGCCGATCCCAAACTCGGCCAGCGGGACGTGAATGTAGGAATGCTGGGTGAGCACGGGATCGAGATTCGCTACCACCAGAATGATGTTGTCCCGCGCCGGCGTCATCTTCCCGTAGAAGAGAATCTGTTCGTTATCCGCCTCGTAAAAGCGCAGGTTGTCGTAGCCATGCAGCGCGCGGTTCTGGGTGCGGATGCGGTTGATGCGCGTGATCCAATCCTTGATGTTGCCGGGCGCATTCCAGTCCCGCTCTTTCCACTGATACTTCTCGCTATCGAGATACTCTTCCCGCTTCGGCAGCGCGGCGTTTTCGCATAATTCGAAGCCGCTGTAGATGCCGTAAACGCTCGAGAGCGTAGCCGCGAGCACGGCCCGAATCATGAACGCCGGCCGGCCGCCTTCCTGAAGATGGAACGGCAAGAATGTCCGGCGTGTTCGGCCAAAGATTGCCGCGGAAATATTCGCGCATCTCCGTTTGCGTCAGCTCCGTGAAGTACTCCGTGAACTCCTGCTTCGTCCCGCGCCAAGTGAAGTAGGTGTAGCTCTGGTTGAACCCCGCTTTGGCCAGCGCCTTCATCATCTTCGGCTTCGTGAAAGCTTCGGAAAGAAAGATCACGTCCGGAAAACGCGCGCGCACGCCAGCGATGAGGTATTCCCAGAAAGCGACCGGCTTGGTGTGCGGATTATCCACCCGAATGATCCGCACGCCCTGCTCCGCCCAGAAGAGAATGATGCTCGTCATCTCGTCCCAAAGCTCGCGCCAGTTCGGGCAGCGGAAATTCAGCGGGTAGATGTCCTCGTATTTCTTCGGCGGATTTTCGGCGTATTTGATCGTGCCGTCTGGCCGCTTGTAGAACCACTCCGGATGCTCGGCCACGTAAGGATGATCGGGCGAACAATTGATCGCGAAATCGAGCGCTACTTCCATCCCGCGCGCGCGGATTTCCTCCTGCAGCCAGGCGAAATCCTCCAGCGTGCCGAGCGCCGGCTCCACATCCTTGTGCCCGCCGCCGTTGGGCGCGCCGACGTGGCGGTTGCCGATCGCGTACGGCACGCCCGGCTCGCCCGGTTCGCTCGTCACGGAATTGTTGCGCCCCTTGCGATTGGCGAAACCGATCGGATGAATCGGCGGAAAATAAATCACATCAAAACCCATCGCCTTTGCGTCGTCCACGCGTGGAAGGCAATCGCGAAAGGTCGATCCCTTATCGCCGCGACCCTCCGCCGAGCGCGGAAAGAATTCATACCAGGCCGCCGTGCGCGCCTTCACTCGATCCACCGTCACGCGCGGCGGCGGGGCGTATTGCGTGGCGCTGCTCCGATCCGGGTAAGTCGCCATCAAAACGTCCAATTCACCGGAATGCGCGATGGCGTTAATCTCGGCATTTTCGCTCGTGCGGATAATCTCGGAGAGATCGCGCAACCGCTGGGCGTCATGCGCGTCGCCCGCGCGCTCCGCGGCTTCCTCGAGCAAGGCCGCGCCTTCCAGAGTCTCGCTCGTTAGGTTTGTGATCCCGGCGCCGAACTTGGCCCCGAATTCATGTTGCCAGCCGGCAAACGTATCCGTCCAGGCTTCGACCGTATACTCGTAGGTCGTGTTCTCGTAGAAGGTGCAGACGCCGCGCCACCGGTCGTTGCCGAGATGCGTCATGCCCGTCTCGTGCCAGCGCGGTTCATCCAGCTTGCGCCACTTCAGAATTGCGGCCACGACATCGTGCCCATCCTTGAACACGTCCGCCTCGACTACGAGATCCTCGCCCACCACGCGCTTGATGGGATAACGCCCGCCATCGACGAGCGGCAGAATGTTCTCGATGACGGCAGTGGGGAAGGCCCGTGGCATTGGCCATCATCCCGGCGAACGCGCCCGAATGCCAAAGGAAAATTCCCGGGAGCAAGAGCGCCAGCAGCCGGGGATTTTGATGGCGAAAGGAAAGACACACTTGCCTAATCGCGGCGTTCCCGTTTGATGGCGGTTTCGGTCTTCCCTGGTTACATGATCATTTCCCGTCGTCTGCTCGCACTCGCCCCGGTTTTCTCAATTCTTGCCGCGACCAAGGCGCGGGCGCAGACAATCAGGGTCATGCTGTTCGAGGCGCGGATTTCCGATGACAAAGCCCCGCCTGCCTGCGTTGCCGCGAAAGTGGAAGAGGTTGCGGACGGCTTCGGATACTGACACCGGCAAACGAGTGCGCAAAAGCCATGACGTCTTGGAATCCGGCCCTGTCTGAGAGAAAAGCCAGCCTGCCCGCGGGCCTCTCGCTTAAACGATGGGAACGCGCGGCGGTGTGCGGCTTTCTTGCGCTCTTTATCGGCTTCGGCGTGGTGACCGAAATGCGATCCGCCTTCCTGAAGCGGCGCATGACCGATATCGACTGTTTCCTTCGGGCCGCCTGGGCGGTGCGAAATGGGATCGACATTTATTCGGTCACGGAGACGAACGGCTGGCACTATAATTATCCTCCGCTTTTCGCCATTGCGATGACACCGCTGGCGAGTCCGCCGCCCGGAACGAAGGAAAGAGGCGTGCTTCCGTTCCCGGTCTCGGTCGCAATCTGGTATGTCCTGAGCGTTGGTTTTCTTTGGGGTGGAGTCCATTGGATGGCAAACGCGCTGGCGCGCGCCAGCGGCGCGGTCGACGCCACCAAACGTTTTAGCCGTCCGTGGTGGGCCTGGCGCATCGGTCCCATTCTCCTTTGTCTCATGTCGGTCGGTCGCACTCTGGGACGGGGACAATCGAACACGCTCGTGCTGCTTTTCTTCTGCGGCATGATCGCTTTGCTGCTCGAAAGGCGGCGGTTCCGGTCTGGGCTGTGTCTGGCCGGGGCGATTTGCCTCAAGGTTTTCCCGGCTTTCCTCCTGGTTTACTCCGCAGCGAAGCGCGATTTTCGGAGTCTGGCGGGAACGTTCGTGGGCCTTTTTGGCGGGCTGGTTCTGATTCCGTTGCTTGTCTTCGGCCCGGCTGGAACGCTCGCCACCTATCGCCAATTTGATCACGTCACCTTGCGTCCGGGTTTGCGCATGGGGACGGATACGACGCGCGCGCGTGAACTCACCACTGCTACGGGCACGGGCTCGCAGTCGTTCATGGTCATACTGCACAACTATCTACATCCCAATCGCGACACTCGTCCTCCGGATAACAGTGCCAGAGTGCGTGCGGTGCATTGGGCGCTCGGCGCCTTATTGACAGCGGTGACGTTGTGGGCAGGAATGCGCCGTCGCCAGGGCGACGCCATCTCGGAGGCTCTGTTCCCGGCTGCGCTGATCGTCATCATGCTACCCATCAGTCCGATCTGCCACGTGCATTATTTCATCTTCGCGCTTCCGCTGGTCATGGCTCTACTGGCGGACGCCTGGGAGCGGCATCCGCTCCCAGCGATCGGTCGAGGCTACACGATATTTTTCTCAGCGGTGATCGCCTCGGACTTGCTGGTCTCTCTGCCGTTCACCCACGGTTGGTTGCGGGATTTCGGCCTGCCGCTCTACGGAAATCTGGCCTTATGGCTGGCAGGCATAGTCATCCTGCGGAAACGCAGATTCCAGAGTCGAGCGTCGGCCCTCGCTCCGGGCTAACGGATGGAAGTTCGCGGCAATACTGCCGCTACACCGCGAAATAAAACGCGCACTCGTACAAGCCCGAGGTGCGCGTTTCTTCCCTGCGCACAGGAACGCCGAGCACGCCTTCCACCAGGTCCTGCTCCAGCCGACCGATGATCGGATATTGATCGAGCAGATTCATAATGGGCGAGTGGCAATCCAGGATTTGCGGGCCGCCATCCTTCTCGTCGGTGATGAACTGCGACATATAGCCCTCGGCCTCGCGTTGTTTCACGAGCCATTTCGCACGGTCGGCCACGCCTTCGCCCTTCGCCTTCTCCTTCAGCACCGCGGTCTTCTTTTCAAACACGCTGAAGAGCAACTTCTCCGGCGCGTTCGGCCCGTAGATGCTGCCGGACGATTTTAACAACTGCAGCGTCATCTCATTGCTGTCGCAGGGGAAAAGATCGTGCGTCCGCTTGGTCAGACGGTAGACCATCTCCGGGCGTCCCATCTTCTGCGGGCGTCGCCAAGTGTCGAGATACCCATCGCGCTCGAGCGTCAGGCAATGCTGCTTGATCCCCATGTAGCTCATCTTCATTTTCGACACGAGCTCGTTCACGGAGAGGCCGCGGGTGCGCTTGAGCGTATTGAGGATTTCGAGCCTTTGGGTGCGACCGATTTCGGCCAGGAGTTGTTGGTTCACGCGGGGAGTTCTTTCTAAGAACGGGCAGATTATGCGTACCGCGTTTCCCGTGACAACGCAAAAATTACGCAAACTTCGTTCGTGAAGGCGATTACGGTCGAATAAGCCGCGAACCGGCCTCCGGGTCGAAAAAATGTGCCTTCTCCGGCGAAAACCGGAAACGCACCCGCCGGCCGGTCGCTGGCTCCATGCCGCGCGCCGACTGCTGCGCCACGATCGTGTGAGCGCCTGTCTGGAGATGGACGACGCTTCCCGCGCCAGTCGTTTCCACGAAATCAATTAGGGCAGGAAAACTGTCCGGCGGCTCCTGCCCCTTCGGCGCTTGCACCAACTCAATCTCCTCCGCGCGTATCCCGAGCACCACCGCCCGGCCGTTCCAATCGTCGCCTTCCGATCCGAGCGATGTGCGCATCTGCAGCGTGCCTTCGCCCGCCTCGCGAAAAAGGAGAGAATCGCGTTCCTGCTTCAGCGTCCCATGGATCAGGTTCATGGGCGGCACGCCGAGAAAGCCGGCCACCGCGAGATTAGCCGGCGTGGAATAGACGGTCTCCGCGCGGTCGTGTTGCTGCACTTTGCCCTCGCGCAAAACCATGATGCGCTCGCCGAGCGCCATCGCTTCCGCAGGATCGGCCGTCGCGTAAACGATCGTCGTCTCCAGCCGTTCATGCAGCTTGCGCAGCTCGGCTCGCAATTGCGCACGACTGCCCGGCTCGAACGCCGCCAGCGGTTCATCGCAGAGCAGCACTTTCGGTTGCCGCGCCACGGCCCGCGCCAGCGCCACCCGCTGGCGTTGCACTGCAGACAGCGCCGACGGCAGCGCATCCAAAAACTCTTCCACGCCCAGCGCCCGCGCCGCGTCTTCCACCCGCCGGCTGATTTCCGTGGCGGAAAATTTCCGCAGTTTCAGGCCGAGCGCTATGTTCTGCCGCACCGGCATCGCTGGGTAAAGCGCGTCCACCGCGAAGAGCATGGCGACGTCGCGCGCGTCTGCCGCAAGCGAAGTGACTGCACGCCCGCCGATCGAAATTTCTCCACCGGAAACCTCTTCGAGTCCGGCGATGGCGCGGAGAAGCGTCGTCTTGCCCGAACCGCGCGGCCCGGTCACGACCGTTAAACTCCGGTCGGCAAATTCCACGCTCACTCCATCCAGGGCACAGCCGTCTCCCGTTTTCACCGGACACTGCAAACTTTTGACACTGATCGTTGCCATCTCTTGCTCGAATAGAGATCAAACAAACGGAAGCGCCACCACTTCGACCTCGATCAGCGCGGACGCGTCCGGCAGCTGAGCGTGCAGGCGCGTGCCGGGCGTTTGGAATCCGCGTTTCGCAAACCCCAGCGCGATCTGGCGTCCCAACCGTTCGCTCTGCGTCACACTCGTTAGCCAGCCCACATCTTTGGCGTCGTCGACGTTTCTCAAGCGCATGCCGGGCTGCATCGCGCCGTCATCGGCCACAACAAAACCGCAGAGCCGCTTGTTCGTCTGGCCCGACATCTTGATCCGCGAGATGACTTCCTGGCCGATGTAGCAACCTTTCGCGTAGTCGATCGCGCTCGCCTCGAGGTTTGCTTCCGTTGGGATGATCTCGTCCGTCAACTCGTAGCCCCAGCGCGGCAGGCCCCGTTCGATCCGGAACGTCTCCGCCCGCCCGCCGTCGCAAAACGGGTAGAGCGTGGCGAGTTCCTGTCCGCTTCTTCCGTGCTCCGAGCGCGCCAGCCAGACGTCCGTCCCAGGAAGATCGAAGCGGGTCGCGCTGCGAAGTTTGGCTTCGCCTAACGACAGCTCGGGCTGGCCCGGCGCCAGGATGTGCCAAAGCGAAAACGCCTCGGTCACATCTTCGATCTGCACGTCATCGGCGATAATGTAGCGGTCGAGACGCGCCGTGAGTGCTTCCGCCATTCCTGGATCGGTGTCGATGAGAAAGGCGTCGCCGTCCGCGGTGATGAAGAGGTTGGCATTTACCTTGCCCTTGGCGTTGACGACGCAGGCATGGACGGCGCTTTCTTCCGTGGCCTTGCGCAGATCGTTGCTCATCTGCCCGTTCAGATAACGGAAACGGTCGGCGCCCGTCAGGCGGAGTTTGGCCCGCGTCGTAAGATCGAAGATCGCGCCCTGTTCCGGCGCAAAGCCGGCCGCTGCATCATGCGCGGACAACGCCATCAGTAGTCGAGGCTCTTGTTAAACAAGCGCTTAAAAAAACCGCGCGACTCTGGCTTCTCGGACTGGGAATGCGTGTCTGGATCCGCGACGGGAGACAGTTGCTCGATGGGCTTCACTTTCGGGAGCGGCTCGAAGACGCGCTCTCGTTCGCGCAAGGGCGCGGGTTGCTCTTCCAATCGCGCGGCAGCCGATGGCTTCTCCTCAGTTGGCGCTGCTTCCTCTTTTTGCTCAAAGGCGATCTCGTCGATCTGCACCTCATTCGTCGCTGAGGATGAGGTCGACGGTTCGGGAGGCGTGGGCACGGACTCCGCGGCGGGCGGCGGTATGCGCTCTGCGCGCGGCTCAGGTGCATCGATAAACGGGCCTTCATCGAGCCATTCGTGAGCAAAAGATTTTGGAGCCTCCTCCTCCGGCTTCGGCTCGACAGAGACTTGCTCGTCGGCTGGCTTTACCGAAACCACTGGTTCCTCGACTCGCTCTGGTTCAGCCGTCGCGGATGGCCGCTCCGAATCTTCAAATGGAGACGAATCCTCGAAGGGCAAAGCTAACTCGTCGCCGCCTTTTGGCTCTTTCGGCGCGTCCGTCTTCTCTGACGCCGGAGCCGCTTCTGTTGGCTCCGCCTCTGTCTTCACCGGCTCTAGCTTCTCGTCTGTGGATTCCGCTTCAGCTTTCACCGGCGCCGCTTCCACCGGCTCCGGCTTCACCGGCGCAGCCATTTCCGCTTTCACCGGCTCCCCTTCGCGCTCCTCCAGATCGAGCGTCGGTTGCTGGTTCGCTTCCTTCGTCTGCGCAGGTCCATCCGGGAAAAAGGTTCGCACCAAACCCGAAAAATCATCGTCCCCGCGATGGCGCCGCACTTCTTCGAGGAGACTGTCGCGCGCCGTCTCCGTCGCGCCCAGGCGAAGATCGTAGGAACGCCCGAGACGGCTGGCGATCTCCACGTCTTTCAACATGTGCTTAACCGAAAAGTGCGGATCGAAATCGCGCGCGATCATCTTCGGCAGCTTCATCGTGAGGGTGGGGGAATTGATGGCATTCCCGCGCAAAGCGGCGACGAATTTTTCCAGCGGCAACCCCGAGCTTTGCACGAGGGCGAGCGCTTCCGCGGCCACCTGCACCGTCACCGCCGTGACCATGTTGGTCGCGATCTTGATCGTGGTCGCTTGGCCGATTTCGCCGATCTCGATGATCTCCTTGCTGCTCGCTTCCAACACCGGGCGGGCCCGTTTGAAGGCCGCTTCATCGCCGCCGATGTAATAAACCAGCTCGCCCTTTTCCGCCGCCAGCTTGCTGCCGGTGAACGGCGCGTCGAGGAATTGCGCGCCGCGCCGTTGCACAATCTCTGCCGCCGCCCGCATGTTGTGCGGCGCGACCGTGCAGTGCGCCATGACGATATGATGCGCCTTGAGTTGCGGCTTCAGCTGCTGCGCCATCTCGAGAAGGGCAGCGTCATCCGAAACGAAGATCTGGATGTAATCGGCTAACTGCGCGATCTCAGCTGGCGAGCCAACAAAGTTCGGGAAGGGGCGGGGGGTGCGATTCCAGACGAAGACCGAGAAGCCGCGGCGACGCAGATTCTCCGCCACCCGCCGGCCGATGATGCCGAGGCCAATAACTCCAACGTTCTTCAGTGAGCGACGCGACATTTTAAGAATTGCACCAGGCACGGCCCGGTGATCCGGCAAAAAGTCACGGCAAACCGCCGCCCACGCAAATCTTGCGCAGAAAATCAGCCGGCCGGGAGGGGCGCAGCAGCGATAAGCTGGGGCCGTAACTCTCCTAGCATGAGGGCAATCCTGGCAGCGCGGTGTTCATTCGCGAGCTGCCGGAAGATTTCTTCGCGCGCTTCCTCGAAGGTCAGCTCGCGCGCTGGTTTCGTGTCGGTGAGCTCGATGATGTGGAACCCGAGATGCGTTTGCCTTGGGCCCGATGTTTGGCCGGACGCGAGCTTTTGCACCTCGGCGATGAAATCTGGCGGCATGCGCGCGGCGGAAAACCAACCCAGATCGCCGCCGCGGTCTTTGGTATTGTTATCTTCCGAAGCCTCGACTGCCAGGTCCTCGAAGGCTTCGCCGGCCAGACGTCGAATCGACAACGCCTGCGCTACGCTTCGTTTGGCCAGCATCACATCCGGCGCCGTCCCCGCCGGAGCAGCAACGAAAATATGGCGTGCCCGAAAACGTGGCGGCGTTTGAAAGCGCGCGCGTTCGCTTTCGTAAAACTGCCGCGCGTTCGCTTCCGTCACCGCCGGTTCCGCCGCGATTCGCGCGTCCAGATAAGAGCGCACGGCCAGATGATCCGCGAGGAGCGCGCGCAGCGAGTCGTCGGTTAAATGCGAAGACCCTAGCGCGGCACGCAAACTTTTCGGGTTCGCCGAATTGATCGCGCAAAAGTTGCATCTCCCGCTCGACGTTCTCGTCGGGAATCTGCGGGCCGCGCCCCGAACGACGCAATGCGTCCGCCGCCGCCATCGTGACGGCGCGCGCATCGGTCCCCTGCGCCAGATCGCGTTCGTAAATGGCCTGCCCGCGCACCACCGCGAGCAATTCTCCCCGGCCCAAAATCCGGCCGGCGAGCTTCAGCGTCCACGCTTCCCGACTGAGCCATTCGCCCGCGCCCCAACCGGCCAATCCGGCGCAAACCAGGAGCGCGAGAGTCCGACCGGCTCGTTTCATGGCCACTTCGCGTCGGCGAGATAACGGAGCGCGACCGAGCCGACGATGCCGAGGCTGGGCGCGCTAATTTTGTCCATGGTGTCGTGAGGCGTGTGCCATGGTTCGTAATCGAAATCGATCAGGTCGATAACCGGAATCCCAATCGCGTTGAGTGGCGTGTGATCGTCGACGATCTGTCCTTGAGCGTAGGTGAAATGCTCGCGCACGCCGAGCGCTTTGGCGGCCGCAAAAATATCGAGCGTCATCTGCGCGGGCGAATCGGGCGAGAGCGTGATCGTGAGCTCGCGATCGCCGACCATATCGAAAAGAATGCCGCCGTGGAATTGCGCCACCTTGCCTTCGGTCTCGAGTTGTTTGGCAAAATGGCGGCTGCCGTAGAGGCCATCAGTTTCGGTGAAAGCGACGTAAGCTTCCTCGCCATCGAAAAAGACGAGCTCGAGTTTCGTCGCCAACTCCGGCCGTAAGGCGAGAACGCGCGCCAATTCGAGCAGAACGCCGTTGCTCGAACCGCCATCGTTCGCGCCGACAAACGTCGCGCCTTCAAACAGCTTCGTGTCGTAGTGCGAGCAAAGAAGAAACGACGGAGGCGTGGCATCCTTCGTTCCGCCATGGAAGGTCGCGACCAAATTCACAAACGTCATCTCTCCGCGCGGCGTGGAATCAGTAAACGTTTGCCGCGTCACCACCCAGCCAGTGTCGCTCAGCGTCTTCGTGATGTAGGCGCGCGACTTCTCGAGCGCTGCGCTGCCAGGCGGTCGCGGGCCGTAGTCGACCAACGTCTGCACGTGACGGAGCGCGTTCTCACCCGAGAATTGTTCCCACAGTTTTTGCGCCGCCGCGCTGCTGGCCGGATCGTTTTTTCCCTCGCAAGCAGACAAAGCCAAAGTGAGCACGAGCAACAGGTGCAGCCTCATCGTCAACGCGGCTCAGCTCTCGCTTTGCGCCAGCCCGATCGCCTGCAGGACGCGCTGCAGATCGTCGCTGCCGTAATATTCAATCTCGATCCGACCGCGCTTTTCGCCGTGATGCAAAATGACGCGAGTGCCGAGATGCTGCTGCAAGCGGTTCTGTAAATCATCCAACGTCGCCGAACTGGCGGTCGCGGTCGCTGCTTGCCGTCGGCGGCGCGCGCTGCGCGTGCCGAGCTGGCGAGCGACGAGCCGTTCCGCGTCGCGCACCGTGGCGCTGCGGCGTAAGATGGTTTCCGCGACTGCGAGCTGCTCCTCCGGCGCTTTCAAACCTAGCAGCACTTTAGCGTGCCCGACGGAGAGTAAATTTTGCGTGAGCCAGCTCTGCACTTGCTGATGCAAATCCAGCAGGCGCATCGAATTCGCGACCGAGGCTCGGCTGCGCCCGACCTTGATCGCGATGTCTTCCTGCCGCATCCCGAACTCCCCCGCGAGCCGCGCGTAGGCCTGCGCTTCCTCGATCGGATTAAGATCGGCGCGCTGCAGATTTTCAATGAGCGACAACTCGAGGACATCGAGGTCGGTCGCTTCGCGCACGATGACCGGCGCCTGCGTCAGGCCGACTTCACGCGCGGCGCGCCAACGGCGTTCTCCTGCGATCAACTCGTGGCGCCCGTCGACCAGGCGCGTGATGAGAGGCTGGATGATTCCATGTTGCCGAATGGAGTCGACCAACTCGCCGAGCGCTTCCGCAGCAAATTCTTTTCGCGGTTGCAACGGGCTGGGGACGATCTCGCTCAAGTCCACCTGGTGCACGCGCTCGCCGGGCTCGGTCGTCAACTGCACGTCGAGGGTGGGCGCAGGTGTGGGCCGAGCCCCGATGAGTGCGCCAAGACCTTTGCCGAGAGCAGATTTCGCCATCTGCGGGAGGGTATCGGAAGGCGTCTGCTTACGCAAACGGAGCCGCGGCGAGAAGCGGCGATCTCAACGGCCGGGCAGCGAGGCGGCGATGGCCCGCGCGGCCTGCTCGAGGAGCCGGCTTTCTGCTTTCACGAGCGGGCCGTAGCCGTCGCCGACGATCGGTTCGCGGTAGTGCCCGCTGTGCCGCGAAATGATCTGGCCACCGGTTCCGCTCTGGATTCTCCACGAGAGATCGAGGATCGCTTCCTGGCCGCTGATCCCGTGGAATTGCTTCACCGTCAGTGCCACGCGATAGCTTCCAGTCGCCCCGCTATCGAAGGAGCTGCGCACGTTGCGCGAGCGGAGAATTCCGCCCAGATCGGCCGCGACCGTGCGGCAAATATTTTCCTGTAACGGGCCGAGCCAAAGGGCGTCGCTCGGCACTTGAAATTCATTTGTCCCGCTCGCGAAAACTACCTCCGCGCGGTCGATGTAACTCGGGAGCGAAACCGGGCCGACGACCACACTGAGGCCCGAGGAAGAACCGCCGGTCGCGGCTGCTTCTGAGGCGCTGAGGCGGTAGGATTTTTCCTTGGCCCCGCCACAGCCGACGAGGAGTGCGGACAAGGCGAGAAAGAGAACGGAGCGTAACTTTACGTTCATAAAACAGAAGCGCGCTTACTGACCCGGCGTCCCCTTAGGCGGCGCAACCTTGCCGGGCTTGCCGAAGATGAGCGAGTTCGGTTTGCGCTCGATCGTGCCGGTCAGGCTACGGACGGATTGCAGCGTCTCGTCGAGCTGACGCAGCGTTTCGGTGAGCTTTTGATACAACGCGCCGTTCTCGCCGTAGCCGCTCATCGTCTTGTTCAAATCTTCCGCGGTGGCTTTGATGGAGGCGAGGGTCGCCGTTGCGGTTTTGATCGTGTCTTCCAGCGGCAATCCTTGGAGTTTATCGAGCAGCGCGCTCGCCTTGTCTTGCAATTCGGCCAGGCTGGAGCCACCCGTCGGCAGCACGCGGTAGCCGTCCATTTCCGTGACCGCCACTACGGGCGCGTCTTTCACGAAATCAAGATCCACATACATCTGACCGGTGATCAGACTCCCGGTCTTAAGGCTGGCGCGTAGGCCGCTGCGCACGGCGTCCTCGATAAACTTCTCCGCCGGCTCCGTGCTTTCCCGCGGCAGGTCGGTGATCAAGCCGGGATCGATCTGAATCAAAACCGGGACGCGCCGTTCGGGGTCGTTCGGCAGATAGCGAAAGCTAATGCCCTTCACCGTGCCGATGCGAACCCCGCGGAAATCGACCGGCGCGTCCTCGTTCAGTCCCCGCACACTGCCGGTGAAGAGGAGGAGGTAGGGCAGGCTGTCTTTCATGACGAATTTCTTCGTATCAGAGACGCTGTCGTAGAGGATGAAGCTCTCGCCGTCCGCGACCGCCGGAGCGGTCAGCGCGCCTTCGGGTTGGCCGAAGGTGATCCCGCCCACGAGGAGCGATTCCAACGTGCCGGCGTGCAGCTCGAAGCCGTTCGCGCCGATCTGCACGTCGAGCCCGCTCATGTTCCAGAATTTGGTGTTGTTCCGCACCAAGCTGGCGTACTCCCGCGAAATGAAAGCACCGAACTCGACTTTCCCAGTTTCCGAATGGAAGACGCGCGTCTCGACTCGGCCTGCAGTTAGCCCTTTGTAAACAATCTGCGTCCCCGGCGCGACGCTGCCCGCCTCATCAGTGAAGAGCGTGATGCGCAAACCGGGCACGCCTTTCGGAGTCACAGGCGGATCTTCCAGGCCGGTAAAATCGCGCCGCGGTTCTTCCGAGAGTCCGGGCTCCAGTTCGATGTAGCTGCCGGAAACGATCGTGCTTAATCCAGAAATGCCCGAGGCGCCGTAGCGCGGACGCACCACCCAGATTTGCGTGTCCTTGGTCAGGAGCCGCGTCGCTTCCGCCGTCATCTGCATGGTGACGCGGACGCCTTTCAGATTCTTGGTTAAGCCGACGGATGTGACCGTGCCGATGTTGACGCTTCGGCAGAGCACCGGTGTCTTGTTGCCGACGATGCCTTCCGCGGTTTCGAAGTGGACCGTGATCTGCGGACCGCGCTCGGAAAAATATTTCAAGGCCAGCCAGACGCCGAGTAACGCGGCCACGACCGGGATGATCCAAATGGGCGAAAGACGACGGCCGGACTTCACCACTGGAGTCAGGCGCGGTTCGTCGGGCGTGAGGACATCGTGCATGGTCTTAGGGTCGGGGGGAACGCGCCGCCGCGTCCCAAATCAAACGCGGATCGAAGCTGATGGCGGCAAACATGGTCAGGACGACGACTGCGGCAAAGGAGATGGCGCCAGGTCCAGGGTGAATCGAGATCGTGCTCCCAAGCTGCACCACCGCGACCAAAATCGCCACCACGAAAATATCCACCATCGACCAGCGCCCGACGAATTCCGTCACGCGGTACAGACGCGTCATCGTCCGCGGCCGCCTGCCGGAACGGGCGGCGAGGCAAAGCGCCACGATGGCGATGATTTTCAAAACCGGGATGAGCACGCTCGCGACGAAGATGATGATCGCCACCGGATAATCCGCCTCCTGCCAGAACTGGATCACGCCGCCCATGATGGTGTTTTCCTGATCGCCGTAAAACGATTCCATGCGCAGCACCGGCATGAGATTGGCCGGAAAATAAAGCGCCAGCGCGGCGAGCGTGAGCGCCCAGGTGCGTTGCACGCTATCCTTCTGGCGCAGATGGAGCGCGCCCCGGCAGCGCGGGCAACGCTCCACCGTCACGGGCGACGCCAGGCCGCAGGCGTGGCAAAGCGCCAGGCCGTGCGCGGCCGCGGTTTCGGGCGGGAAGGTAGTCGTCATTGTCCCGCCAGCTCCAGTCGGTTCCAAATTTCGCGCGGATGAATCGAAGCCAGCGCCGCCGTCAGGCAAAGAATCAATCCGACAAAGGACCAAAACGAAGTGCCCAAACTCAGCTCAGCCAGCTTCCCGAGCTTCAACAAACTCACCAGCGCCCCCAGCAAAAAAATCTCAAGCATGTTCCAACGCCGCGCCGCCAGCACCCAGCGGCAGAGCAGGATCGCGCCCGGTAAACGTCTCTCCCAAAGCAACGGCAACAGCAGATAAAGCAAGCCGCCGATCAACAACGCCGGCGCAATCAGGATGAAAATCGAAACGCCGAAAGCGAGGTAAGGATATCCCTGTTCCTCCAACCCCGAGGCGCTCTGCCAAAGCATCATTTCGCTCTCGCGAAAGCCGGCCCGCAGCGTCATGAAAGGAAAACAATTCGAGACGATAAAGAGCACGCCCGCCGCCATCGCCAGCGCCGCGGTGCGATGGATTGAATTCCGCTCATGACTTAGAAGCGGGTAAACGCAGCGCGGGCAGATCGCTTTCTCGCCCTCTTGCAACGGCGGCGCGTCCAGCAGCACGTCGCAATCGGGGCAGACCAACTCGCGAATGGAATGAAGCGGATGCACGGGAGAGTAAAGAACGCCTAACCCACGCCAGCGTTTCCTGCAAAAGCGCGCCTGCCTTGCCGCCCATCGCGCGCTCGCTAGCGTGGCGCCATGCCTTCCGCTTCGCCCGTTTTCACTCTCGGCCACAGTCCCGATCCGGACGATGCCTTTATGTTTTACGCCATGGCGGAGAACAAAATCGATCTGCGCGGCTATCGGTTCGAGCACCGGCTGGAAGACATCCAGACCCTGAATGAGCGCGCCCGCCGCGGCGAGCTGCACATTTCCGCCATCTCCATCCACGCCTACGCCTACGTTAGCGATCGCTACGCTCTGCTCCCCTGCGGCGCCAGCATGGGCGACGGCTACGGACCGATGGTGGTCGCGCCTAACGAGTCGAGCTTCGAAGATCTGAAGGGAAAAAAGATCGCCATCCCCGGCCGGATGACGAGCGCCTTCCTCGCGCTGCAGCTTTTTTTGGGCGACGACTTTGAGCATATCGTCGTGCCGTTCGACGAAATCTTCGAGGCTGTGCAAGCCGGGCGCGCGGATTGCGGGCTCATCATTCACGAAGGCCAGCTCACTTACGCCAATGCTGGCTTCCGCAAAATCGTGGACCTCGGCGAGTGGTGGAAAGGCGAGACCGGCCTGCCGCTCCCGCTCGGCGGCAACGTCCTGCGCAAGGATATCCCGCCCGAGGTGCAGCGCGATCTGCTCGCGATCATGCGAGAAAGCATCGAGTACGGGCTCGCTCATCGCGACGCCGCGGTGCGCCATTCCATGCCCTACGCGCGCGACATGGATGCACCGCTCGCCAGCCAATTCATCGGCATGTATGTGAACGACTACACGCTCGATTATGGCGACGCCGGGCGCGAAGCGATCCGCCAATTCTTGGGGCGGGCAAACGCTGCCGGCTACCTGGATCGGAAGGTCGAGCTCGAGTTCGTCGAGTAGGCGCGGCTACTTTTTCGCGTCCTTCTTCGACGGGTGGGTGGCCTCGATCGCAAACGTCTTTGCTTTCTCTAATTCCTTCTTGAACCCGGTCGTGAAGTCGGCCGTGCCGTACTCAAACAGGACGACGAAGCAGAAGGTAAAGAAGACAAACAGGGCGATCCAAAACAGCCCGCGCAGCAATGACATGCGGGCCATCGTATCGCACTGCATCCCGCAGGTCAACGAGCGCACCCGCCGCGCCTTCGTCACTCCGCACCGGCCAACTTCCATTTGCTCGACGAATTGAAGCTGCCATGCTTCCGCGCATGCGCGTGCCCCTCCTCGATCTGAGCGCGCAATATCGCGCCCTGGCCCAGCCGTTGCGGGCGGAATTGGAGGAAATCCTCGCCACCCAGAAGTTCATCCTCGGTCCAAAGGTTGATGCCTTCGAGCGCGCGATGTGCGCTTACACCTCCGCCCCGCATGCCATTGGCGTCTCGTCGGGCACGGATGCTTTCCTCGCCATTCTCATGGCGCTCGGTTACGGGCCGGGCGACGCCATTCTCACCACCTCCTTCACCTTCTTCGCCACGGCCGGTTGCATCGCGCGGGTGGGTGCCACGCCGGTCTTCGTCGATATCGATCCGGTCACGTTCAACATCGCTCCGGCCGCGATCGCGCATTACCTGGAGAACGAATGCCAACGCGCGAGCGACGGTCGGCTGGTGAACGCGAAAGGCCAGACGCTCCGGGCGATCGTGCCGGTGCATCTCTACGGATTGTGCTGCGAAATGGACGCGATCCTGGAGCTCGCGCGCCAGCATCGACTCCTCGTGATTGAGGACGCGGCCCAAGCCATCGGAGCCGAATATCCGCTGGGCAGCGCGGAGGGCGGTGCGCAGGCGGGAACGATGGGCGAGGCCGGCTACTTCAGCTTTTATCCGTCGAAGAATCTAGGCGCGGCGGGTGACGCCGGTCTCGTCGTTTGTCAGGGGGATGAACTCGCCCAACGATTGCGCGTCTGTCGTCAGCACGGCATGGAAGAGCGCTACTTTCACCACTTCGTCGGCGGTAATTTCCGGCTCGACGAAATGCAGGCCGCCGTCCTCAACGTCAAGCTGCCCTTCCTGAATGATTGGTCGGCCGCCCGGCGCGCCGTGGCCGATAATTACCGCGCTGAGTTTACCCGGCGGGGCCTAACGAGCGCCATCCAACTGCCGGCCGAGCCGTACCGCGAAGCCGGCCTGCGGAATCACCACATCTATCATCAATACGTCATCCGCGTGCCGCGGCGCGATGCACTCCGGGCCCACCTCACCGCGAAAGAGATCGGGAGCGCGATTTATTATCCGCTCGGTCTGCATCAACAGGATTGCTTTGCCTCGCTTGGTTATCGCGAAGGAGACCTGCCGGAAACCGAACGCGCCTGCCGCGAGACGCTGGCGCTGCCGATCTATCCGGAAATAACGCCGGAAGCGCAGGGCGCCGTCGTGGATGCGATCGAGGAATTCCTCGCGTAGCGCCGCAACGGAGGCCCGTCGGCTTTTGACCAAATCGCGGCTTGCGAGGGCCACTCGCCAAGCCTATATCAACGCTCGCGCCGAACGGGTAGGTACCGAAGTGGCCAAACGGGGCGGACTGTAAATCCGCTGGCTTACGCCTTCGTTGGTTCGAATCCAACCCTGCCCACGCCCGCTCTTGCGCCTGGATCCTCCGGCTAACGACGGGCGCGCTGTTTCTTCGCCCGCCCGGAGGTTTTCTGCGCGTTCGTCTTCTTGGACGGCCGAGCTGCGGACTTGCGCGCAGTGCCTTTCTTGGCGCTGGATTTCTTCGCTGTGCGTTTCGCCTGGCCGCCGGTTGACTTCTTTTTCGCGCTATCCGCAGCTTTCCTGCTCGCGCTCTTGCCGCGCGTTGCGCTTTTAGCTTTGCCAGCCCCGCTGGCCTTGGCGCTTTTCGCTGTTTTCGCAGTTCGGCTGCCGCTGGTTGATTTGCCTCGCGCCGCCTTCCCACTCGATTTCTTGGGCGCCGCTTTCGAGTTACCTGCTCCCATCCTATTTCCCGCGGCTTTGCCAGCGATGGCACCCAGCACGCCGCCGACGACAGCGCCGACTGGGCCGGCCACGCTGCCGAGTACTGCGCCGGTGGCAGCGCCTGCTGTTTGTTTCGAGATGGGTGGGATCGAAATCATGTCAGAGGATGAAGACGATGCAGTTCCGTTGATGTCGTCGGCCATAGTATTGTTTTTTTCTGAGGTTGTTGGTTGCTGTCTTTCCTCATATCGCGCGCCGTAAGTCAATTGCGCTGTTCGACTCAGGAAAATTTTGCGCGTCGTTGTCCGCGCGGCGTCCGGCCACAAAAAAAGCGGTCGCCGGAGCGACCGCTTTTTCGTTGATTCTGTTGAGCTGGATTTAGCGTCCGCGACCGCCGCTGCGGCCACCGCCATCGCGACGTCCGCCGCCATAGCCGCCACCACCGCCGCCGCCGCCGTAACCACCACCGCCGCCGCCGCCACCACCGTAGCCGCCGCCGCCACCGCCACGTCCACCACCGCCGCCGCCGTAGCCGCCCCCGCCGCCGGGAGGCCGAGCTTCACGCGGGCGCGCTTCGTTCACGGTCAACGGGCGACCTTCGACCGTCTTCCCGTTGAACTCAGTGATGGCTTTCTGCGCGTCTGCGTCCGTCGTCATGGTGACAAAAGCGAAGCCGCGCGATTTGCCGGTAAACTTGTCCTGCATGAGGGTGACCTCCTGCACAGGGCCGGCTTGAGCGAAAAGATCTTGAAGATCGGTTTCGGTCGTGTTGAAGGAAAGATTCCCTACGTATAATTTAGTTCCCATCTGAGTTACCTGTGGAAAACGAGGCTTCGGTCACTGTTCCCGCTCATCGGATTTCAAATCGCCACTGATAAACTCAACTGACAATCCACCAACTTCCCGAGCTACCGTTTTCTTCCGGCGTGAGTACTAGAGCTTTCCCCGGTTAAAAGCAAATGGAATTGGGTCACCTCGGTCCCTAGGGAAATGCCTCCTTCTCAGTCCGCTAATGCCGGCTCCGCGCCGATTCGTGTCGCGATCGTCGCGGCCGGAGTCGTGAGCCCGCTCGGAGCTGGTTTGGCGGAAACGGCGGAGGCACTGCGCGCCGGGAAGGATTGTGTCACCCCGGTGGAACGCTTCTCCGTCGCGCAGACCCGTTGCAAAACCGCAGGCCAGATTCCGGATGAACAACTCGACCGCTTTCACCTTGCCCCGCGCGGGCGGCGGCTGCATCGCGCCGCGCGCATGATGATCGTCGCGCTCGCGGAAGCGCTCGCCCACGCGCCCGACTTCAAGCCGCAGCTCACGGTCATGGGGACCACGAGCGGCGGCATGACCTTTGGCGAAGAGTACTACCGTTCGCTCCACGGTCGCTCCTCTCTGCGTCGCGCGCCCTCCCGCATCGCCAACTACACCCCACAGAAGCCGATCATGGATGCGCAGGAAGCGCTCGGCCTCTCCGCCCCGTGCCAGGTGATCGCAAACGCCTGTGCCTCCGGCACCAATGCCATCGGCCACGCCTTCGACTGCGTGCGTTCGGGCAAATATGAGCGCGTGCTGTGCGGCGGCTACGACGCCATTTCCGAGCTCGTTTTCGTGGGCTTCGATTCTCTCCAAGCCTCCACCGCGGAGAAATGCCGCCCCTTCGATCGCGCGCGAACCGGTCTGGTTTTAGGCGAAGGCGCGGCCGTTCTGGCGTTGGAAAATCTCGCCTCCGCCGAAGCGCGGGACGCGGTGATTCTCGGCGAGGTGATCGGTTACGGTCTTTCCACTGACAATCATCACCTGACCCAGCCGAACCCTTCCGGAAGCGGCGCGCGGCAGGCGATGGAGCGCGCGTTGGCCAGCGCGGACCTACCGCCGTCGGAGATCGACTACATCAACGCCCACGGCACAGCCACGCCCTTCAACGATGCCGCGGAAGGCAAAGCGATCGCCGAACTCTTCGGCCGCGTCCCGCTGAGCTCGACCAAGAGCATGATGGGCCATTCGTTAGGCGCGGCCGGCGCGATTGAGGCGGTCGTGAGTCTCCTGGCTTTGCGCGATCAATTTCTCCCGCCGAACATCAACTTCCGCGAGTCGGACGAATCGCTCGATCTCGACATCGTCGCCAACACTGCCCGCCCCGCGAAAATTCGCACCGTCCTTTCCAATTCCTTCGGGTTCGGCGGAACCAATGCCTCCGTCATCCTGCGGGGGGCTAACGAGCAGTCATGAGCCTGCGCATCGGAGGCATGGGATGGGTCACGCCGCTGGGCAGCGGCGTCCCCGCGGTCTGGCAGCGTCTGCTCGCTGGGGAAGAAGCGACTGCGGAGACGATCGCCGGCACGCTCCACGCCCGCAGCTATCCGGCTTATCGCGTCCCGGCGACCGCCATCAGCGGCGCGCCTCCGCATCCTCGGCTGCGGCGGGCCAGCGCCATTTCGCGGTTCGCGGTCGTGGCTGGTCTCGCGGCGCTCGACGACGCCGGCGTGCAGCTCGATGCCGCGAACGCGGAACGGACCGCCATCATTTTCGCGATCTCGAATGGCGGCGTCGTTTATACGAAACGTTTTTATCACGACGTGGTGGAGACGGGCGCGCAAGCCGCCAGCCCGCTCCTGTTTCCCGAAACGGTTTTCAATGCTCCCGCCAGCCATCTTGCGGCCATCCTGGGAATCACCGGCGCCAGTTACACGCTGGTCGGAGACGGCACCGTCGGAATCCTGGCGCTGAAGATGGCGGAGGATTTGATGGAAAATCCTGCGCTCGA
The DNA here is from genome assembly GCA_963788065.1 of uncultured Verrucomicrobiae bacterium. Taxonomy (GTDB): domain Bacteria; phylum Verrucomicrobiota; class Verrucomicrobiia; order Chthoniobacterales; family UBA10450; genus JACCTI01. The sequence continues at coordinate 12,503 of CAWBFF010000002.1, read as the reverse complement.
TCGTTGTCTCGTCGTCGGCGCGGAGGAAGCGGACTGGCTGCTCTGCGATGCCTTCCATCGCTGGCGCCTGCTCCGCGAGGCGCCGCCGGTGGAGGTTTTCCAGGCTCGGCCACGGGGCATGGTTTTGAGTGAAGGCGCGGGCGCGGTCGTCGTCGATCGGACGGGGCGGACGCTGATTGAAAAAATTGAGCCGGGCGGAAATTTTCAGCGGCAAACAGAGGCAGCCGCGTGCGTCGAGCGTGTCTTCGCCTCGCTCCGGGCGACGAACGACGACGCGCTCATCGTGAGCGCCAACGGCACCTTCATCGATCGCGCGGAAGCCGAAGCGCTCCGGGCGCACTGTCCGCGCGCGGAGGTTTACGCACCGAAGGTCGCGCTCGGCGAGAGCGTGGGCGCGGGCAGCATCTGGCAGGTCATCTGCGCTGCGCACGCGTTGCAAACGCGCACGCTCCCGCCCACACCTCGGAGCGATTTACCCGCGCGCACCGGCCAGCCGTTCACGGCCGAACGCGTCCTCGTTTCGAGCTGCGGCTTGAATCAGCAGGTCGCGGGACTTGCCCTGCGAAGATCGGCCTAACGAACGCTAGGGCGCAGGCGCCTCCGCTTTTCGGCGTTCCTCTTCCTCGAGCTTCCAGCTTGCCTGCAGGTGCTCCATCCCTTCATCGAAGCGCCCGAGGCGATTGAGGGTGCTGGCCAGATTCTTGTGCGCCAAAATATAGTTCGGATCGAGCGCCAGCGTCTTTTCGTATTCGGCCACGGCTTCCTCCATTTTGTCCGATTCCATTAAGGTATTGGCCAGGTTGAGCCGGGCCGACGCGAAGTCTGGTTTGAGCGCGACCGCTTTCCGGAATTGCTCCATCGCCGCCTCCAGCCGGTGCAGATCGAGGTAGCAATTCCCAAGGTGATAATGCGCCTCCGCGTTCTGCGGGTCCAACTCCAGGGCGCGCTCGAAGTGGGCCGCGGCTTCCGCCGATTCGTAGGCCTCGAGCGCGTTGCGCCCGGCCACCATTTCGGCGGCGGCAGTCGTCGGTTTGCCTTCCGTGCTCTGCTTCGTCACCACGGTTTTGGCTTCCTCGCTGCGTCCCAATTTGCGATAGGCGGCGGCGAGCGCATCGCGCAACGCCGCGGAGTTGGGTTCGATCTCGAGCGCGGCCTGCAACTGCGCGAGGCCTTCCTCGCCGCGTCCTTGCTGCAATAAAGTTTCGCCCAGGAGCTGGCGCGTTTCGATCATGCGCGGCGCGATCCGCACCGCCGCTTCCAATTGCTCAATCGCGCCCGCGTTCTCCCCGGTCTGGAGAAGGAGAATGGCGAGATTGTTTCGCGCTTGCGCGTAGTCCGGAAAAATCTGCAAGGCCCGCTCGTAATGCGCGCGCGCCTCATCGATCCGCCCCGCGCGGAAGAGTGCGTTCCCGAGGTTGTAATGCGCTTCCGAATAATTCGGGTCGAGCCGGAGCGCCTCTTCGAAATGCCGGATCGCCTCCTCCGTTTCGCCGCGATGCAGGAGAAGAATGGCGAGATTATTCTGCGCCATCCAGCTCGAGGGATTCACCGCCAGCGTGGCGCGCCAGAGCGTCTCCTCGTTTTCGTAGATCGCGCTCTGCTGCCAGGTGCGATAACCGAGCGCCCCGAGCAACGCCACCGCCAGGATTGGCAGCAGCACCTGTTGCGCTTTCCCCAGCGGCCGCAGCGCAGTGGTCAGGCCAGCCGCCACCAGCGTGAGCGGCCCGATCGCGGCCAGGTATTGATAATGATCCGCCACGAAGCTGTAGCGAAAGGTGTAGAGCATGATGAACCCCAGCACCGGCGAGAGCGTGGCCACGAAATAAAGCACCGCCACCTCCGGGCCGCGCCCGACCCAGCGCCGCAAAATCAAAAGGAGGAGCACGAGCAGGAGCAAACCGCCCGCCCACACGAAGTCCGTCAGTTGCCCGGTCACGAGCGTCCAGCGCGGATAGCTGAAAGCGAGATCGAACGGCCAGGCCAGTTTCTCCAGGTAAAACCAAAACGCGCGCGCCGCGACCAGAAGGCGCTCCGAAATCCCGAGCGCGAACATCTGCCCCTGCGTCCCCTGGTGATATTTCTCCCACCAGATCGTGAGCAAGCCCGCCCCGAGACCCAGCGCCAGAAACGGCAGCACCTGCACCACCCGCACCGCCCGGATCGACCCGCGCTTCAGCCAGAGGATGAGCAAGAGCGCCGCCGGCAGCGTGCACGCCGTCGTCTTGGCCGCGAGCGCGAGCACGTACAGCACCAGCGCCAGCAGGTAGAGCGGGAACTCCCCGCGCCGCTTCCCGGCCACAAACACCTGCCAGACCAGGAGCGTGAGGAGAAAGAAGAGGCCCATCAGCACATTCTTCCGCTCCGAGATCCACGCCACCGACTCCACCTGCACCGGGTGGAGCGCGAAGAGCGCCGCCCCCAGCCACGCCCCCGGGATTTGCAGCCGGCGCAGCAGCTGCCAAAGCAGGAGCGCATTCGCCGCGTGCAGCGCCAGGTTCACCCAGTGATATCCCACCGGGTTCAACCCCCAGAGCGCATGCTCCAGCCAGAGCGTGGTGTAGGTCAGCGGGAAATATTGCGAAGGCGAATCGAAGGAAAACCAGATCCGCCAAAGCCCGTCCGGTGCGCTCAGCAGTTGGTTCGTCGTGACATAAATGTCGTCATCCCAGACAAACCCCGCCTGCCAGACCGGCTGATACGCCGCCACCGCCGCCGCCACCAGGAGGAGCGCGAGCAGGACGCTTTGCCAAACCGGCGCCGGCCGCGCGGCCAGATCCGAATCACCCACACGCTCGTCGTTCGCAAAAGATTGGCTCATCAGGTTCGCCCACCATTGCGGCAGACGTTGGCTTTGCAACCCACACGGCGCGCTGAGCCCCGCGAGCCCTCGTTAGCCGATCAAGCGCACACTCTCGCCAAACGGAAACTGGTCCGCGCTGATCCCGCCCGGGGTCACCACCCAAAGCGTCGGGATGCCGGGTGCGCGCTCGGGGAAAGTTCCCGCGCCGTCCGTCAGGTAAATCGCGAGCGGTGGAGCGGCGGGGGCGCCGGGCGCGTCCCTATTCTCCACCGCCGCGAAGAACGGGCGGAAGTCCGTGCCGCCCCCGCCTTTTGGAGTTGGCAGCGCCACGCCGGGATCGAGCCGATGCGGTCCGTCCAGCGCCGCATCCGCATAGTAGAGCACCGCCTCGAGGTGCGGGTAGGCGCGCAAAATTCCTGCGACCTCGCCCAGGAACGCGCCCATCTGCGCGTCCACCACCGAGCCGCTCGTATCCACGCAGATGAAGATGCGCACGGTCTCGCCTTCGAGCTGTTCGAGGTAGAGCCCGCGCGCGAGAAAGCGCCGGTCCCAGCCCGCGAAATCGCAGGGTGTTTGGACTAGATAGCGCCAGAGCACCGCGCGCCAATCCAGCCGCGCCGGGTCCAGCGCGTCGAACTCGCGCGCCAGCCCGGCCGGCACGTGGCCGCCCTGCGCGCGGGCGATCACGCCCGCCTGTTCAATCGCGTTGCGCCAATGTCCGGCCAGCGCCGTCCGCCGCATCGTGTCCATCCCCGTGTCGCCACTCATCCCGCCATCCTCTGGCGCACCGGGCGCCGCCGTTAGCAGATCGGCGAATTGCAACGGCGGCAGCTTGTGGAATTCGCGCTGCAAAAGTTCATACACTTCCTCCGTGCCGAACTTCTCCAGGCGCAAATCGCGCATGCCGCCCTTCGGCAACGCGCCCTCCGGTTCCGCGAGAATGATGCCGTTAATGATGATGTCGGCTGCAATATTCCACACCTGCGGATCGCGCAGGCCGCGCCGCCAGTTATGCCCGAGGGCGCAGTGCAGGATTTCATGCAGGAGCAGGCCATCGCGCTCCGCCGGCGTCAGCGTTGTCCAGAAGGTCGGGTTGAAATAAATCGTGCGCCCGTCGGTTGCCGCCGTCGGGACGCGATCCGTTACTTCATAGCGGGCGAAGAGCGCGAGCGCGGCCATGAATGGGTTCCGCACCCGCAGACGCAAGAGCGCCGCGCTGATCGCGCGCTCGGTCGTCCCCTTGTCCGGCGCAGTCGTGTTTTCCATCGCGGTGACGGCTGCGCTTGCCAGCGGCGAGGCGAGCCGATAACCAGACAGCATGACGCCAGCGGCGCTCCGCGACTATCTCGATCGTTTGGTCGCGGAGAGAATTTTCCTCTCCACCATGATCTGGGGGCCGCCCGGCATCGGGAAATCCTCCATCGTGGCGCAGACCGCCGCGGCCCACGGGTTGGACTTTATCGATCTCCGCCTTTCCCAACTGGCGCCGACCGATCTGCGCGGCCTGCCCGTTCCGGAAAACGGCATCTCGCGTTGGTATCCGCCTGAGTTCCTCCCGCGAGGCGGTGCTGGTCTAACGAACGGCGGCATCCTTTTTCTCGACGAGCTAAACATGGCCCCGCCCGCGATGCAGGGCATGGCGCAGCAGTTAATCCTCGATCGCAAAGTCGGCAGCTACGTCGTGCCGGAAGGCTGGTTCATCTGGGCCGCCGGCAACCGGAAAGAAGATCGCGCCGCGGTCTTCGACATGCCCGCGCCGCTCGCGAACCGCTTCCTCCACCTCGAAGTGGAAGCCGATTGGGAATCCTTCAAAGCCCACGCCCTCGCGCAGGCCTGGCATGAGCAGATCATCGCCTTCCTCTCCTTCCGGCCCACGCTCCTGCACGCGATGGATCCGCTCAAACCCGCCTGGCCTTCCCCGCGCTCGTGGGAAATGGCGAGCCGCCTCCACAACGTCGGCCTCGACCCGAGCACCGTGGTCGGCGCCGCGGCCGCGACCGAGTTCACCACCTACCTGAAAATTTACGAAACCCTGCCCGCGCTCGAACCCATCCTCGAAGGCACAGGCGAAAAGATTGCCTTCCCGAGCGAGCCCAGCGCCCGCTACGCCACCACCATCGGCCTCACCGTCCGCGCGGGGACGGCCGCGCGCGGCTATCGCGGCTTTCAATGGCTGGCCCAGAAAGCGCCTGCCGAGTGGCTGCAACTTTTCGTGGTGGACCTCTTCCGAAAACTGCGCGCCAGCGGTCAACTGGGCGCGCTCGCTGCCCTGGTCGCGAAAGACCCCGAGCTGCAAAAGCATCTGGAGCAGTATCGCGAGCTATTGGGCTGAGCCAGCGGCCTGGCGCGCGCGGGCCGCGCGGCGCACGACCGCGTTGGAGTCCTGGCAGAGTTGCGCGCACAGCTCGGCCGTGATTGCCGAGTTTTGGGTCACCGCGTAGCGCTCCACCCAGCGCCCTTGCTCCACGGCTTTGCGCAAAATCGCCGGCGGCGCGGTGGGATGGACCAACGCGGCGACGCGGGCGAAGAGGGCCGGCCCGTTCCAGGCAAATTCCAGCGTCTGTCGCCGCATTGCCTCACGCCATTCAACGGGAAGATCGGGCCTGGCCAGTAAGGCGCGCCGCACTTCCAGGTCGCTGTGATTCTGCAAAGCGGCGAAGGCCGAGACCGGCAGAGCCGTAAGGCGCAGAAGTTCGACGAGGACGTGGTGTTCCCGTTCGTAGTCCGTCGGCCGGTAGCGCCGCCGCCGCCGCTGCTTCGCCGCAGTGTGCCATGCGATCTCCCGCTCCAACATCTCGAGCAGAAACTCCGGGGCGGCGCGTCGATCCCGCACCACGGCTGCACGGGTGCGCTTCTCGAAAAATCCCTCCAGTTGCTCCTGCCGCCGCACAATCCCGAGGATCACTTCCCATGGCGTCTTTCCGTGGCGGACGAGGTTATCCAGCGCGTGGGGATCGCCGCGGGCAATGATGGCTTCGATCAAAGGCGGGGGGAGGTTGGAATTGCACGCGGACAGGTTCCGGACGGAACGATCGGCATCTCCCGCCATGGCCACGAGGCATTGGACAGGTGTCACTTCGGACAACACCACGCTTCTGCGCACCTCCACTTTCGGGTGTGAAACCAGCGCCTGCCAGTGCGCTTCCGTCAGGGCCGGGCTCCGCAGGAGGTGGTAGGTGTGGTTGCTTATTCCCGTGAGGGCGGCGATTTGCCGCTCGAGGAATTCAGCCGGGCATTTCGGGTTTTCGAAGAGCCCCCACACTACTTGCTCATTTGCATCCTCCATCAGCCCTTTCGCCCAATCCCCGTCCAGCGCACTGTGACGGGCGAGCGCCGCCCGGATTGCAGGATCGGGATCCTGCTGGGCGCGGGCCAGCGTTTCGGGAGACATCTTCCCCTGCTGCAGCGCGGCGGCGAGGCTGGCCGCGCACCACTCTTCGGATAATTCGACTGGCTTTCCGGCCAAGGCGCACAGCCGACGGGCCTCGCTCCGGATAATGGGTTCCTGATCTTGCAGGAAGATCTCCAGCTCCGCGCCGGGCAGGTTCGGATTTTTAACCAGATGCCAGCGCACCCGGTATTCGGGGTCATGCAGAAGTTGCGCGCAAATCTCCGGGGGCAGGGCCTTGTTCAGGGCCAGGTGTTCCCGCCGTTTCGGCGATGCGCCCGCGGCCAGGCGCCGAATGATGGCCACGGGCGTTTGCGCATTGGCCGCGAGTTCACACAAGATCCCCTCCTCGGTGGTCTGGGCCATTCTCTCCAGAACGGGTATGGGTGTTCGTTCGTTCCGTGCCACCGCCTCCCGCACTTCGTGGGCCTCGTCAGTGCTCAACTCTTCCAGCAAACGCAGCGGCACCTTGGGGATTCCAGACCACATTGCGCCGGCAATCTGTCTCCGGTTGCCGCGCCAACTTTTCCAGAATGCCTTCCGGCGTGCGGGGGTTGCGCGCGAGAGAGCCGTAGATCCACCAGGATCGGAGCGGGTGCGTGTAGATGGCCTCCAGCGTCTCGGGAAGCGCATTTTTGTTGCCCGCGATCGCGTAGAGGATAGATCGATTTTTCTCGACCAAGAGCTCGGCCAGGCGTTCTCCCGGGGTCGCCTGGTCGAGAGCTTCCCGGTGCTTTTCGTTCCAGGAGGGATCGTATGGCTCCCGCAAATGGCGCACCGGAAAGCGGAAGCGTGGCGGCTGGCGGCTGGGAACCCGTGGTTCTGCCGGCGCGGGCAGACATCGTTGCCTGGGCAGAGCGATAATCCGGCGCGCTTCCGCAAGGTCAGCAGCACCAAAAAGGAAGCGGGATTGCGCGTCCCGGCTCAAGCTGGCGTTTAGCTGCGCTCGAAAAGCCACCTCATGCTCCGAGTCGCAGCAGAGCCTTGCCAGGAGATCGTCCGAAATGTCCGGCCGCCGAGCCGCTGCTTCGCGCACCTTGGGCGATTCGTCTTCCCCTAACTTCTCCACGCACGAGAGCGGGGTGCCGCGATGGCTGGCCACGCGCCTCCGCACACCCGCATCGGAATCAGAAGCGTGGCGTCTTAGCTCTTCCGTCGGCAGAGCAGGGTTGCTGACCAGGTCGCGGCGGAGGACGGGGTCGGGATCGTTGGCCAGCCGGCACAATGCTTCCACCGTGGTGGCCGAGTTCCGCGCCACCGCTCGCCGCACCTCCGCGCGCGCCGTCCTCGGCCAATTGCCGGAGCAGCGCTTCCGGCGCCTCCGTATTGCTCGCGATCGCCCGGCGCAAAGACGCGTCCGGCGCGCCGGCGTTCGCCCATAAGGCCTCGACCGGAAGGTGTGGATTTCGCAGTGCGACCCGGCGCACCGCGGGCGAATCGGACGAAGCCAGACGAGTCAGGACCGGCCCGCTCGTCGCCGGATGCGCGGCGGCCACCCGCCGTGCCCACGCGCCGCCGCTGGCCAACTGCGCTGTCTCCGCTTCGGTCAGATCCGGACTGGTCTGCACCGGCGCTCCGGCGCGCGGGGCGTGGGCGCCCGCGCGGCGATAGAGATCGTGCAGTGCTTTCGCTGGCGGCGCCTCCGAGCGTCCCAAGGCCGCGATGGTATCATCCCGCAACTTCGGCGCAGGCGAGCCCGCGAGCGGCTCCGCCAACCAGGCCGGGACCAGGTCGAAATGGAACAGCTCCGGCAGGACCCCGTGCGAAGGACGGAGCGTTCGCACCGTGCGCGCGAGTTGCTCCTCGATCTCCACCTCCGTTTGGCTCTGCACATGCAGCCGCGCCGCATCGCGCACTTCCTGGTCCGGGTGGCGCTGGAGCGTTTGCAGGAACACCTGTGGCACATCCGTGCGGCGGAGGAGGCGGCGCAGGGTCGCAGTGGGGATTTGCAGGCAGAAACCGGGGTTCTCCAGGAGCAGGAGGGGGAGGACTGGGTTGGCGGTAAACTCATCGAAGTGCCGCGCCGCCAGCTTCAGCAGCAGATCGGGCGCGGTATTGGGATTGCGAGCCACGCGCGCGCCCAGGCCTCGCCGCACCAAGGCGCGCAGACGCTCCGGTGGCGTCTCAGGATTTTCCGCCTCCGCTCGTAAGGTCATGCCCGCGCGCTACCCGCCCACCACCACGCTCACCGGGTCGCTCCATTGGCCGACGGCGTGGTCATCCAGCCAATAAATCGCCGTGTAGGTCCACTTCGCCGGGGTGGCGGGGAAAGGAGCGCTATCGGTGTAGCCGGGAGTGGTATCGTGGGCCAGGAAGATGGCGCCTTGGCCATCGCCGCGATCGACGCGGATCTCGATCATGTCCAGGTGGGCGGCGTGGCCTCCCCAGCCCCAATCCACCTCCACTTTTCCCCCGTTGATCGTGACCCCCAGCTCCGGTTGCACCGTGGCCACGTCGGGGGCGGCCCGTTCCGCGCCTTCGATCCCGAGCGCGCGACCGATCCCCTCATTATAGTTGGCATTCGCCTTGATGACCCGGAGCAAGCCGCGGAAACGAGCTTCCACGCCCATCGCCACCGGGGCGACGGCCGGCGGGAAGGTCGGCGCGCTCGGCACGGTCGCCGCCGCCGTCTCAGGGCCGCGGCGTAAAGCTGCTTTGTAACTGGTCCAGCTTTGCCCGCCATTCTGCATCAGGCGCTGGATGGCGGAGACGTAGCCGTAGAAATCGGCATCCGCGGCCTGGCTGGCGATCTGGGCCGGGGAGAGGCCCAGGGTGGCCGCATAGTCCCCGATGGCCCGCTTAAAAAACAGGAGCTGCGCGGCGAAGAGCTCGTCGCTGCGGTTAATGGCATCGGCTTTCGGCATGCAGGCGCCTTCCGTCGCAAAAGAGTGTTGGATTGGTCGGAAAATGGCAAGCCCGGAACATTCTCCGGTCTCTTCGAAGCTTCTGGAGCTCTCGCCAGACCCGCGGGGGGAACCTTCAGGCCGAAGGGAAGGCTCTTCCGGTGAGTGGAAACGCTCTCCAGACGAGCCGAAAGCGTCTTCCGATAGCCGGAAGGGTCCTACAGACGGTCGGAAGGACGCTTCCGACAGTTTGGCGGCGCCTCCCATTCCCCGGCAGGTCCCTTCGCGCCGCCGGCGCGCGTGGCTAAACGGGGTTGCCGAGGCGGCGGCGATGGCGAGGTTGAGGTCGTGCGACGCGTGATTAGAACCGGGTTGGTGGCGGTGCTCCTCGGCGCGGCGCTGGCGGGACGCCTGCCGGCGCAGGAACCGGAGGTGAGCCCGGCGAACCGGCTCTATCAGCAGGCGCTGGTCGAGATCGAGCGCGCCTCGAAGCTGGAGCGGCGCGGGAAAAAGCCGGCGGCGATCGATGCCTATGAGCTGGGCGGGCAATTGGCGGAAGCCTCGATCATCGAAGCCGAGCGGACGGGGCTGACGGGGGAGGAGCGGCCGCCGGAAGTGTATTTCCGTTGCGCCGCTTCCTATCTGCACGCCGGGCGGGTGCTGGACGCGATGAAGGTGGACGACGCGCGCAAGGAAGAGGACCTGGCCAAGGCGGTGCGCTATCTGGAATTGGTGGAGAAGATCGAACGCGAACGCGCGGAGCGAGCGAACGCGCCGATCAATCCGGAAATCTGGCGGGTGCGGAACGCGGCCGGCTACGCCTCGTTCCTGCGCGGCGATCTCGCGCAGGCGCGGCTCTATTACGGCTCCGTCCTGGAGATGAACCCGAGCTACAAGCCGGCCGAGCAGGCCATCGCCGAGATCAATCGCCTGGAGCAGGAGGATAACGAATTGTTCACGCCGCAGGGGCGCACGCTCCAGAAAGAAAAGAACCGCAAAGTCCTGCGCGGCCTGGTGGACGCGCTCCGCCTGGTGCGCGATATCGTCACGCTCGGCCGCTGAGAACGCCGGGCGCGGTGAAAATTTCTCGACAGCGCGCGGGGGAAGGGAGAGCTTCCGCGCACTCATGAATCTTAAATTCGGCCTGACGCTCGCCCTGCTCACCTGCACCTGTCTCTCTCTCGCCACGGCGCGGACCGACGAGGAAGGGAAGGTGAAATTCCCGGTCAATGATCCCGTCTTCACGCTCGAACTCCCCGCCGGCTGGACGCACAAAACCGACAAAGACGGCAACCTCGATTGCGAGCCCAGCGAAAAAGCCGACTACGCCTTCTCGGTCTTGATTTTGAAAGACATCACCAACTTGAAAGACCTCAAAGCCAGCCTGCCTGTCGTGGCCAAGAGCATGGCGGACGGGATGAAGTTGAAAAACTTCGAGCTCGGCGACGTCGAGACGGATAAGAACGGCAACGACATCCCCTTCTACGGGATCCGCGGCGACGGCAAATCCGACGGGAATGAATTCGTGGTATTCGTCCATGCCTTCGAACCGAAGAAGGGCAAATTCTTCGCCATCATCACTGCCGGCTCGAAGAAAGCGGATTCCTACAACGAGAAGGACTACGACTCCATCACCGCCTCGATCGAACCGATCGAGTAAAGCAGACGGCGCGCAGAAATATTTCTGGAAGCTGCGGGCACCGGAAACTGCAGACGGCTCGGGATCAAAGGATCTGCTTAGGGCGAGGGAGGTGGGCCAATCTCTGGCCTTCTTGGCTCAGCATTCGCCGCTGGCCAGAAAGATGTGGGCGATTACTTCGTGGCGAGGTTGCCTTTGCCGTTGGCTATTCCTGGTAATCCTTCGGCGTGCAATTCGGCTCCACGTCGTAGCCGAGATAGTGGTAGCGATGCCAGAGGCGTTTGCCGCTTAACGGTTTGCCGGACCAGGCGGTGAAATGCATGCCCTCGCCGGAGGTGCAGACGCGGAAAGTAACCCGGCCGCCCGCAGGAGCGCCCGGCACTTTGGCGCTGGCTTTGCCGCCGCTGGTGGTGATGCCGCCCGTGGCGCCCACGACGGCGAATCCCAGAAACGGCTGCTCGGGATCGATGCGCTTCAGGAAATCCAGGGTGTAGCTCGAACCGCCGGAGTCGTCGGTTGATTCGACCGGCTCGATGATCTCTGCGGTGTAGATCGTTTGTTGTTCGTCGTGCGGCACGATCTCCACGAGGTCGCCTTTCTTGAGCGACGGACCCGTGATCGAGAGCTTGGGCGTTTCGTTAGGGCCTTTGGTGACGAGACCGAAATTGTCGGCCAGCTTGCGCGCGCCTTCCTTGGCGGCGGCGGCGGATTTGCCGGCGCCGCTGGTGTCCAAACCGGAAACTGCCGCAAGCGCTTTGCTGACCGCGAAGCGTTTTGTCTTCGGCTCGTAGAGCAGCACGGCATAAGTGGGCGATGAGCCTTGCGCGACTTGCAGATAGAGGTCCTGGAAGCCATCGCCATTATGGTCGATCGCGCCGATCCATTTCGGCGGAAGATTTTCGCGGTCGAGATCACAGGAGACGGTTTCGAATTCGCCGACCTTGATCGTCTGGACGATCGGCCCGCCGGCCTTCGCGCGGACCTCCATTTTCGCCAGGGACGAACCCTCCCAGACGAGGTGCACGTCCGCGGGCAGACCCGCTTTCACTTGAAAACGAAAACCATTCGGCCCCGGGGTTTCGTTCTGAGCGGATAACGGCGAAGCCGAAAGCGTAGCAAGAGAAAGGAGAAGCGAAATAAGGTGGCGGTGACTCATGGGAATGAACAGGATTCAGCTGAGAAGTGGGCGTGCTGGCAATCAGATTCGCTCCCTCTCGGCAGCCGTCACTAATGAAATTACCGAAAGTCGGAATCGGAAGCAGGCTTGGGGCGATCGCAGCGGCGCTGCTGTTTTGCGCGTGCGGCGCATCTGCTTTTTCACAAAAGAAAGAAGGGACAGTGGATGACTACCTCCGATCGCTCCCAGAAAAATATCGAACGTACTCCGGCGATTTCGCGAAGGAACCGACGGCCGGAGCGCACCATCAAAGATCTAAAGAACGGTTACATCGCCTTTCTCGATAAAGCGCCCGCCAAGGGGGAAGCGTTTCCGCCGTATCCGATTTTTGAAATCGCGATCTTCAAGTCAGCGAGCGGTGAAGCTCTGCTCGTCGTTTCCAATCTCATCTCCGACCCGGTTTGCACCACTCACGAAACATTTTTTCTGCGCCAGCGCGGTCCGGAATGGATGGACGTGCGCGCGGAAGTTTTGCCTAAGCTTTCCGTCGGAATGTTTTTCAAGGAGGCTGCTCTCGGACCGAAATTCGAAGCTGCCAATAGAGAAGCGGGCAACATCGAGTCCGCGGCGGGAGGGCTGGACCTGCATTTCTCACCGCCTCAACACGGCACGCGAATGAAAGTGGCGCTCGATATCTGCGATCCTCAGTCGGAGGA
>CAWBFF010000001.1:0-437753 GCA_963788065.1 uncultured Verrucomicrobiae bacterium | reverse complement strand
CCGGGAGCGAGCGACCAAAAGACCAGCTCATCCCTTGCCGCCATGCCGCCCCCCGATCCGGCGACGATCGAGCCCGCGACCCCGATGCCCTCCGCCTCGCTCGACCCGAAGGCCGCGCCTGCCGCGCCTATCCCCAGTCCCGCCGTCGCCTCCGATTTGGTCATGCTGGAAGAGATCGCGCAGGCCTTGATCGAAAAAGAACCGGCCAGCCTGCCGCATCGCACCTTGCTTGCACTCGTTAGGCTGAAACGCGGCCAGGCCGCCGGCGCGCTCGAAGTCTACTCCGGGATCAACGTCGCCCCCCGCGCGCTCACGCCCTCCGCCCTCGCCATCCACGCCGCCGTCCTCGCCGCCAACGGCCAAACCGAAGCCGCCCGCGCCGAGCTGCAACAAATCCCGCGCGAACAATTGCTCCCGGAAGAAAAAGCGCTGCTGCCCGATCTATAGCCGCATCGCGGCGCAAGCATCAGCACTCAGCACAGTCAGCACACTCAGCACTCAGCACTCAGCACTCAGCACTCAGCACTCAGCACTCAGCAATTCCCCTCACCGCTCATCCTCGAAACCGCAAATGCTTCACCGTCACCCCGTGATTGATCAGCTCGCTCAACGAATCGATCCCGATCCGCAAATGCAGATCCAGAAACTCCGTGCTTAAGAGCGCATCGCTCTCCGCCGTCTTCACCCCCTCCGGCACCATCGGCTGATCCGACACGAGCAAGAGCGCGCCCGTCGGGATCTTGTTATGAAACCCGGTGATGAAAATCGTCGCCGTCTCCATATCGATCCCCATGCAACGGATCCGGCGCAGATACTTCTTAAACGCCTCATCATGCTCCCAAACCCGCCGATTCGTCGTGTAAACCGTCCCCGTCCAATAATCCCGCTGATGATTCCGGATCGTAGTCGAGATCGCCTTCTGCAATGAGAACGCCGGCAGCGCCGGCACTTCCGGCGGGAAATAATCCGCCGATGTCCCCTCCCCCCGAATGGCCGCGATCGGCAAAATCAGATCGCCCAGCTTATTCTTCCGCTTCAATCCGCCGCACTTCCCGAGAAACAGCACCGCCTTCGGCCCGATCGCCGTCAGCAGATCCATCACCGTCGCCGCGCTCGCGCTCCCCATCCCGAAATTCAGGATCGTGATCCCGTGCGCCGTCGCATTCGGCATCGGCCGATCCAGCCCCCGCACCTCCACCCCCGCCGCCTCCGCAAAACGCTTCACGTAATCGGAGAAATTGACCAGGAGCACATACTTCGAGAACTCCTTCAACGGCGTCCCCGTATAACGCGGGAGCCAATTGGCGACGATATCAGGCTTGGTCTTCAAAGTGCGCGCCACAGCCCTATCGGGAAACTCCCCCGACCTCAAGCGCCTTGCGCGCTATCCGATCCCCGCGCTCCTCCCGAGATTCTCAGGAACTTCGCCCCGAAAAATCCTTAGTAGTATATGGGAGCCGGAACACACTCGGTCTTCCGGGGTCCCATAAAACCAAACCGAAAAAGAAAGGATAGTTTATGGCACACAAACCTCGTTTCATTCAAACTCACCAACGAAGAGATCGCCCGACTCGCTGGCGCGCTCGATACCATCCGCACCACGCTCGGCGACCGGGGCGACAAGCCTCACCCCGGAGCAACGCCAGAGCTCGTTAAAATGGGCAGGAAAGCCGCCCCTTCTGCGAGCAAACCCTCCACGCCCTCCAGGCCAACAGCAGCTCGCTCCCGGCGGACTTTCCGCTCGGCGAGCTCAGCCAGGATATGACCGATTACGAACCGTTCTCGGCCTTCGTCATGCAGCTTCGACCAGACCGGCGAACTCCTTCACGACACCCTCCTGGCCCTCGGGAGCGACATCATGACGGGCTGCATCCTCGGCGCCGGCGGCCTCAAATTCGCCAACAAACTCACGCCGCAGCTCGATAACCTGCTGCGCGACCTCACCCAGATGCGCCGCCGTAAACCGGGTAAAAAAGACGCGCCCAAAAACCCGCCCCAGAACCCGCCCACACCCTAAAACGGTCGAAAATCGGGAGCAGTAAACCCTTCGCGCGAGAGCCCCGCGCTCTCGCGCGAAGCCCGCTGCCCCTTCCGCCGAAACCTCCCGGGGTCACGCGCGAGTCCCCATACCCTTCCATCGAGAGCCCGCCACCTCTCCTCCGAAGGCTCCCACCTCACCCCCGAGACCTCCCCACCCTTCCACCGAAGGCTCTCCACCCTTCCCGCGAGAGTTCCCCAGCCTTCCGTCGAGAGCCCAAGAGCTCACACACGAAAGGTTAAAGCTGACGTTTCCAGCACTTTACGCAATTCACCCCACCCGCACGACCGATCGAGCATTTGAAAGCCCGGCCGTTGCTTTCGCATCCGTTACGGGTTGCCGTGTCCCGGGAGCGCCTCGACCAAGGCGAGGCCACATCTTAGCTTGCGAATTTCCCCGGTCCCTTCGGGCCCTTTGTGCGAGCCCTCCGCAACCTGCCGCGTCTTCTTTACGCGGTACCGCAATTCGCACTCCGCATTCTTTCAATACCCTTCACAATTCACCAATAACCCGGCGCCACCGGTCGCCCGCCCAAATACCGGAAAAGAAATCCAAAGTTCCCAAAAATCTTCATTTCGCAGAAAAAAAAGATTGCCCCCTCACATTTTCCGCAGAATCGGCTCGTTGAGCCTCGTCCGCCTGCCGCAGGCGGGAGTTTCGCGACAATCTCTGAAAGAACAGACGCCATGAAAAATATCCATCAATCCTGGGGACTGCCCTCCTTTTTCTTTCCTGCCATCATTCGCTACGCTTTCATCACGCTGGTTCTTGCGGCCGTGGCATTCAACGCTACATCAGGATACTCCCAAGTTGTGACATTTGATACGTCGGGCAACAGCGCAGCGCAGTCCATCGCTGCCACAATGAACGCCACGCAACAGGCGAGCGGTGTTAGTGGGACCCCGCAGTTAAGCCGAACGGGTATCTCAGGAACAGGCGGGGCCGCGGGGTCCTTTTTCTGAAACGCAGGCCTGAACAACACCAATACCCTTAACCTGGCCGACGACTATGTAGGTTTCACCGTGGCTCCTAGCGCCGGCAATGCCCTGTTCGTAACGGCAATCAATTGGACTAGTCAAGGCAGCAACACTGCTCCGAATAGCTATGCTACAGCCTATATAACCGATAATTTTACGACGTCGATCCAGCAGACTTTCACCGGCACGACGAGCACAAGTGCGACAGTGGAGACTTAACATTACGGACTTAATCACCAATGACACACTGGCAGTTCGGCTTTACAATTACGGAGCGACATCCATCGCAGGTGGAGCAACAGCTACCACCGATCGTATCGGGTCATAACGCCTCAGGTGGCCGGAACAACGGTTAATACCGCTGCTGGGTGCTGTTTACACTCAGCCGCCCGACACCGAAATTCGAACCAGCACGACGCTAACTCTTGGTGGGCAATATTTCTGGTTCCTTTGGCATCAATAAACCTGGAACTGGGGTGCTAATCTTAAGCGAATTCAAACTCATACACTGGCCACCCTACGGTTACTGCCCCGGCACTCTCCAAATTTCTGGTTCTGCAACCTTGGGATCAACTACTGGCAGCCTAACTGTTAACGGAGGTGCCCTTGCTCTTGGCGGTACGATCTTGGAACAGTGGGTGCGCTGAATGGAATGTTGTCTGGGACAATAAATAGTAGCGGCACGTCGATTCTGACGGTTGGCAACCGGCGGCGGAACCGGGTCTTACGCAGGCGCAGTCGTGAACGGGGCGGGCACTGTATCCTTGATGAAAACCGGCGCTTCACTCAGACACTGACCGGAAACAATACATTCTCCGGCAGCACTCAGATAAATGGTGGGATACTCGAGGCGGGCGCAGCGGGCGCGCTTGGAGGCACAACCTCCGTCACGGGCGAATGATAAACCGGAACTCTTCTTCTCAGCGGATCCGGGCGACCGAGTGAATAACAGCGCTACCGTTACGGTGAATAATGGGGAACTCTTTCGACCCTTGCCTCCACGTCCGAGACATCGGGGGCACTGACGCTTCAACACGGCTCTACGATCAACCTCGGCGGCACCACCACCTTCACCTTTGACGCCTAAACGCTTGACTCAACCGGTGCCGGCTCTTTCTACACGGTGAATAGCTATACCTCGGCCGACCATCTGGTGTTCAATAGCGGATATGCTGACTTACTGCTGATGAGGCCACGTTAAGCGATTTCCGTTTCACGGGTTTCGCCCATGGCGGGCGGGCCGTTCGATATGGGCGGTGGAATGTTTGAACTCGTTCCCGTTCCCGAACCCGAGCACATGGGCGGCGGGACATTCTCGTCCGTCGCGGCGCTCGGTTTCTCGCAGCGGAAGCGCTTCCGGAAGCTGGTGCTTTCGAAGACCGCCCGCAGCGTGACCGCGTAACCAGCGCTCCTTTCTCGCAGATTTCCTTGATCGCCCCTTCCCACGGGGCGCTTTTGGCGTACCGGTCTGCCGCCGATTGATTACGCCGAGCGCCGTCGTCCGGACCCCTTATCCCCGGGGCCACCGTCATGAATCGGGCAATCTTCTTCGCCGCAGACTCCGCTCCTGTTTCCCCCAATAGAAAAGAACCATTAACCGAGAGCCGCGGCGCGTCCACGCTCGCGGCCCTACAGGAAAACCGGGAGGCGGAGAATACAGGTTTTTGGGGAGTAGGCGGCGGCGCGCTCCCTGTTTACGCTCCCCCCGGAATACCGATCCGATCGGCGCTTGCAGCAGAAATCTCGAACTGCCAAAAACAGTCGCGACTAGACCGAATCCCTTATACAGCGCCTCGCCACCTCCCAGCAGAAAAACCGCTTCTCCTCTCTCCTCTCGCACCCCGCCTTTCGTCTCCCGACTCCACCCGCCCCATGAAATCCTCATCCGCTCCAAACCCAGCCCACCGCAGACCACCCCGCACCGTCGCCTCTGCGCCGCGCTCGCCATATTTCCTCTGACGCTGTGCACCTCGGCATGGAGCCAGACGACTGTCGTTATTTCTTCAAGTGGCACTTGGACAGTTCCGGCCGGGGTTAGCTCGGCAACGGTACTTCTATGGGGGGGTGGCGGCAGTGGCGGCGCCGTTGCATCCGGCTCAGATAATGCATCTGGCGGCGGCGGCGGCGGGGCGACCGCCGTCAGGACTCGTAGTGGTTTCCGCTGGGCAGATGCACTGTTACCGTGGGTGCTGGGGGCAGTGCGGGCTCCACGGCGGGAACTCATGGCTGCACCGGCGGGACCACAAGTTCTCAGGCACTGGGGGCACTGTGACCGCTCTCGGCGGCGGCGGAAGGGGCGGCGTGACGGTATCGACAGGTGCCGTCGGAGTGGCTGGGACAGGCGCCAGTGCTGGAACTGGAGGCTTCAAGGGCGGAAATGGGACTACCGGTTTAAGAACCACCTCGAGCGAAGAGGTGGTGCTGGCGGTGGTGGCGCGGGAAATGCGGGAGCAGGGGGCAATGGGACACAGACAGCTGCTTAATGCCATTACGGTAGGAGGACCCGGCGGTTCGGGAAGCCCGACTGGAGCCCCAATGCCGGAGGTGCAGGGCGGGAGCAACTAATACAACTGGCACTTTAGCCGGCGTGGCTGGGACAGTGCCGGCGGAGGTGCCGCAGGCGCTGCTACTTTCACCACAGCCGCGGCGGGAGCCACGGGCGGAGCCGGGCAAGCGGTCGTTACGCAACCGCCCCCGTGACTAATTATTACTCTTAAACCCACCGGCAACTTGGAAGTCCTGGCAAATTGGGGCTCCAATACGGATGGGACCCGAACCGCTTTGTCGACTTTTACTGCAGCCAATCAAGTCTTTAATATTCAAAACAATGCGACGCCAACGATCGGGGCTGCATGGACCGTGTCTGGAAACGGTTCCAAGATAGTGGTGGGTGATGGCAGAAACGCCTGCAACTTCACCATTCCATCGGGCTTTGCCTTTGCCGGGATGGCCGATGTTTCCGCCGCAGCCATTTTAACAAATCAGAACACAACCAGTCCAACCTTTGGCACACTCAACGCGACTAGCACGGTCGACTACAACGGAACCGGCGCGCAGACGGTGGCCGCCGCGAACTACGGCAATCTCACTATTTCGGGGACTCGCACCGGTACACTGACCATTACTCTTGCAAGCGGCACGGTTGGCGTGGTAAGCGCCTTTTCCGTCACTGAATCTCGGCCGTCATGTACGCCACCACTGGAACACAGTGAACTTTGCGAGCTCTTTGGCGCAGACGATCCCCGCGATCAACTATTTGAATATCATGAACACGGGTAACGGAAACCGAACCTTGGCAGGCTTGGGGACCATCGGGATCGCGGGAGGTCTAACTACCGGCAGCGGTACCTACACCGTCACCGGCAGCACGGTAAGCTTTGGCAACGCCAGTGGAGGAACAATCCCGGCGTTGAGCGTTTCTTCAGGCGCCAATTATAACAATCTAACGGTCACTGGCGGAGGAACGGCACCTTACGTTCTGGGCGGGTAAGATGACCATCGGCGGAGACTATACGCAATTTGCCGGCCAGCTCGATGTGGCGGAGACGGTCACGCGAACCCTTACCGTCAGCGGAAACTTTAGCGTCTCCGCTGGATTCTTCGTTTTGATCAACGGCGCAACCGTCGGCGCGACCACGAACATCGCCGGGAACGCCGCAATTTCCGGTACCGGCGCCATCGTAATGGAGGGTACGTCATCCAGCGGCGTCGCTATTCTCGCGGTGACAGGAAACTTCACCGCTACCAGCACGTCCACAGCCATCGTAGATATGGGTACTGGCACGGTCACAGGAAACGAATTTCGCATTGCAGGAAACTTCTCAAATCGGGAACGGACACTTTTAGGACCGCTTCCTCAAGTTCTGCGACTGGCTTCGTTTTTAATAAAACGGGGGCACAGACATTTTCATATTCTGGGCGCTACCTCGCAATACACTCAATACACCGTCAACTCTGGCAGCTCGCTGCAGATGCTCACTGGGCTAGTAATAGGAACGGAACAAATCCGCGCAGCACGTTCACCGTCAATGGCACGCTAGACGTCGGAACTCAGGTTATCTCTTCGACCAATACGGATCCGACATTCGCTCTTAACACCGGCGGCTCAATAAAAACCGGCAACGCTACTGGCCTCGCTGGAAGCATTACCGTTACGCACCAAGACGTTCAGCAGTGCAGCCAGCTACATCTATAATGGCAGCGGTAACCAAGCCGTCGGCACCGTCACCTATTCTCCCACCGCGAACACAGTGGCCAATCTGACCATCGCCAACACCGGCACTTCGCCAACCAACTTGGTTTCGCTCGGCTCCGTTCTAACTGCGACCGGGACCCTCACCCTAACGAGCGGTATTTTTACCACGACCACGACCAATACGCTCACCCTGACGAATACGGCAACTGCTGCGGTGGCCGGCGGTTCCACCACTTCGTTCGTGAACGGCCCGTTGAATTGGACGCTGCCAGCCAGTCTCTCGGCCAGCGCCTCCGTCTACCCGTTCCCGGTCGGCGCGGGCACTACCTATCTCCCCCTTTCGCTGACCACGATCACGACCGGTGCGACGGGACCTGTTCTGCAAGTTCAAGCCAGCACGAGCAATGCTGGCGGGACGCCCGACGGGACGATCGGTTCCTTAAGCACGACCGAGTTTTGGAGCAACAAAGTCGTGTCCGGCAATTTCACGGACGGAGTCATCAGCCTGACCCGCCAGACGCCTGTGGCTCCGTTCGTTTTGATCGGCAAAAGCACCACCCAGGCTGGCACCTACTCGTCAATCGGCGGAACGGCGAGTGGCAACTCGATTAACAATTCCAATATGGTGGGAGCGATCGCCGCGACAAATTCGCAATTCTATGTTTTTGGTACCGCACCAGGGGCAGCACCACCCGCGCTCACCGCAGCAGTGAGCGCCACGGTTGACGCACCATTCAGTGTCACGTTCACCGACGATGCGACATGGAGAGGAGCCATCACGAGCATCACGGTCGGCGGGACCACGTTATCGCCTTCCGCCTACTCCATTTCCGCGGGCCAGATCACTTTCACGCCTTCTCAAGACGCCCTGCTCCAGAGCGCAGGCACGAAGAGCATAGTGGTCATCGCCAGCGGTTATAACCCTGACAGCGTCTCTCAACCAATCGGCGCGGGCGCAGATAATAAACTGGCGATCATGACGCAGCCGACTGCTCCTGCAACAATCCAGGCGCCCTGGCCACCCAGCCGGTCGTGAAGATCGTAGATCAATACGGCAACGCGACGACGAGCACGGCGACGGTTGTCGCCGCCGTCGGAGCCGGCACGTGGACCATTGGAGGAACGACTTCAAAACCGGGGGTTTCGGGCACGGCCACGTTCACCGACCTGACGGCAACCGCCGCCGCCCCCGTAACGGGTGCCACCATCTCGTTCACTTCGACTGGGCTCACGGGAATCACGTCTGGCTCCTTCAATATTCCGGCTCCGACACCTACCATCACGGTGTCGCCAACAAGTCTGTCGGGATTTAGCACCACGTTCGGCACGCCCTCTGCCTCGCAACAGTTTACCGCCTCGGGAGCGTACCTGACGGCAGACATCACCCTGACCGCGCCAGCGGGGTATGCACTCTCGACGGACGATTCGACGTTTACGTCACCAATTACTCTGACGCAGGCCGGTGGAACTGTGGCAAGCACGACGATTTATGTGCGATTGACTGGCGCGTCAGTTGGCTCGCCAGCGGGCAACGTAACGGCGACCAGCACCGGAGCCACGACGAAGAATGTCGCCGTCACCGGCACCGTTTCCCGCGCGCCGATTTCAGGCACCTTCCTCGTCGGTTCAGCGCAAACTGCGCCCAACTACACAACACTCACCGCCGCGATCAACGATCTGAACACTAACAGAACGCTGACAGGCGCGGTGACGCTTGCACTGACGGATGCGAGTTACTCAGGGAGCGAGACCTTCCCGATCACCATTAATACTCTGAACGGTGGCAGTTCCAGCAACACGCTGACGATCAAGCCGAATACTGGAATCACCGCAGCAATAAGTGGCTCGAACACGGGTGCGCTCATCGTTTTGAATGGGGCCGATACGTGATCGTTCGACGGCTCCAATTTGGTCGTCCGGAACTCTCGTGACCTCACGATCACAAACTCCAATGCTTCTGGCACGGGCGTGCTTTGGTTCAAGAGCGCAGGGGTCGGCCAGGGCGCTACCAATAACGTGATCAAGAACGTGAACTTGGTAGGCGGGCAGCGTGACCACAACCTACGGCGTTGCCATGAGCGGCACGACAATTGGAACCGGCGGCGCGGATAATGATAACAACACAATTCAGAATAATTCCATCAGCAAGGTGTTATACGGTGTCTATTCCAGTGGCACGGCCGCGGTTTCTACGGGAGGACTTGATGGCTGTGACCATTGCTGATAACATCATCGGACCGTCGACGAATGGCGCGACCAACACAGGTTTTGCCGGGATTTTGGCTGGCCAACGCCCTCAGCCCCAGCGTCACAGGCAATACGATTCAGAATCTCAGCAGCACCGCCGTCATGTACAGGCGGCATCCGCCTCGACAGCAACATCAACGGCGCGACCGTTTCGCAGAACACACTCAGCAATATCACGTCCAGTTCTACAGGTAGCGGCGCGACATCGTTGACCGGGATTTATCTTGGTAACGCAGTGATCAACACCACCATTTCTCGCAATGTCCTCCAAGGGATCGTAAGCACGACGACCTCCGGCTACGGCGCGCGCGGCATCATGGTGAATACCGGCAATGCGGCGAGCAATGATGTGATCCGGAACAACTTTGTCTCGGACGTATACTGTTATCAGGACGCGTCGGCCATCTACTGGCCCATCGGCATCGCGATCGAGTCGTCCTCTGGAGGACTTAGCGTCTACAGCAACTCTGTTAACCTGTTTGGTTCGCACCCGGGCTTCTCCAAGCAACACTAGCGGCGGCGCGGCCCCGGCCTTCTTCGTCAACTCAGGCGTCACGAATCTCGACATACGGGGAAATATCTTCGCGAGCAGTTAAACAACACCACTTCGAGTAACGATATAGGCGTTGCACAGCCCTCGACATTCACGAATATGACCTCGAACTTCGTGATTTCTTCATGATCGAGCCGGCGATATTCGCGCTTCGGCCAAACCGCCACGTCGATTTTGGGTACTCCTGGCTCCGATCGACACGATCTCGCAGCATGGCGGACAGCGACAGGGAAGGACGCGAATTTCATTTCGGCCAATCCGCGGATTTTTTGGCCCGACCGATCTGCATCCGAGCTCCAACAGCTCTCCGGCGGCGAATACTGGAACGGCGATCTCCGGCGTGCACAATCGACATCGATGGCATACTCAACGTAGCGCGATGAAGCCGGACATCGGGGCGGATGAAATCGTTTCGGCCAATCTTTCGTCTTTGACGACGACCGCCTTGGGTCTTTCGCCCGTCTTTGCCCAGGGAACGATGAGTTACACCGCGAGCGTGAACAATGCGACCACTTCGGTCACGGTGACGCCGACCGTTCTGGATACGAATGCGACGGTGCAGGTGCGGGTGAATGGCGGGAGCTATGCGCCGGTCACGTCGGGTTCGCCGAGCGCGAGTCTGCCGCTGAACGTGGGGAACAACCCGGTCGATGTGCTGGTGACGACGGAATTCGGATCGCCGGTGGCGACTTATACCATCGTGGTGATGCGGGCCATGCTGGGGATCGAGGATTGGCGCGTGACCTACTTCGGCACCGTGTCCAATAGCGGCAATGCGGCGAACACCGGGAATCCCGACGGGGATGCCCTGTGAATCTGCAGGAGTTTGCCTTTGGGACGGATCCGACAGTGCGAACGCTAAATGTGCCTCGTTCACCGCTCCGAGCACGGTGATGCCAGGCCTCCCGACCACGATGGTCGAGAACACTCCGTTTGCGGTAACTACTACGCGCTGTTCACGCCGGAGGGCGGATTATGTTTCCGTCGGCTTGACCTTTATGTGCAGTTCAGTGCCGATGGGACCAGCTGGGTGAACAGCACCGATACTCCCACGATGCGGGCGCAGTGATGGCAGCTACGAGGCTGTGACCGTCCGTATCCGTTCTTCCTCTGATGGACGCAAAGCGGTGATGTTCCGCGTCGTCGTCAGCATCCTTCCCTAAGCGTCCCCATGAAGCCAATCCTCACCCTTTTCTCATGAAAACAGCCCAGCTTTCGTCCTCGCCTTCGCGGTCGTCAGCCTCTTTGCTTCCCCGCGGCGCACGGGCTGATGTGTTCTACTCCGGACTGCAAAACGTTGCCATCCCGAACACATTTCGGGGGGTCTTTCTCAACGTCGAAACGGGACAGAACAGCACCACATCCTTCGCCGGCTATCAGGTGAATGCATTCTTCGGCGGTGCGGGTATCGGGAATACCACCGACTTTCAGCCTGCGCGCATCGGTACGAGCGAACAGCGACTTCGTCATCCGCCTCAATATGGGCGACACGATAAGCGGTGGCTTGAATGTACTCGATCGGGGAACGGCGGTTCGCAGAATGGCCATCTCGGCACCGGGCGCCAACCAGTTTCATGCCCGGGGTAGAGGGATTTCTAGGATTCACGACGAACGGGAACTACGGCTGGATGGGAGCGATTCTGTCCGCGAACGACGGCGGCAGCCTGGTCGACTGGGCCTATGAGACTGAGCGGGCGGATCGATCGTGGCCGGCAACATTCGGCAGGCCGACACCGGTGGCGGGAGTCTCGGTCGTGGACGTTGACAGTCGACCGGGAGTGAGTCGCCGCCGGCTGGGTTCGCAGTCGCTGACGGCGACTATCTCGGCGTATGCGACCAGTGTGGATGAAGACGCGGAACGGAACGTGGACGCCTCGCAGCGAACAACACTTATACCGGAACGACCACGATCAACGGCGGGACGCTGCGGTTGGCGAATACGGAGGCGTGGCTTTGAGTGGCACCTCTGGCATCACCGTGAACAATGGCGGCACCCTTCTCATGGGCGCCAATAATCAGGTCAACCTCGCGACACTCCGCCGATCGCGCTGGTTGGCGGGCAAGATCGACGCGGGCGGTGTTCAATCAAGGCGGGGCGGGAGCGGCTGGGCAGATCGGTCTGGGCGCTCTCACGCTGACCGGAAATTCGATCATCGATTTGGCTGGGACTTCGCTTCTGCATTTCGCCAACAGCACGGCCGCGACCTGGAGTGGAGTGCTCTCAGTTTTGAACTGGTCGGGCACACTTGCTGACGGGCGGAGGAATGGAGCAATTGTTTTTCGGTATCAGCAGCGTCGTCGGAGGGATCAGTCCCGGGCAGTTGGCGATGATTCAGTTGTCGATCCGGCCGGCCTTGCGCCGGCACGTATTTCGCGATTTTCGGAACGGACATGGCGGAGGTGATTCCGAACGGGTCGGCGCCGGTGCCGGAGCCGAGCACTTGGGCGGCTGGCCTTCTGACGGTTCTGGCGCTGGGCTGGAGCGTGCGGGGCCGGCTGCGGAAGCGGCAGACGAAGGCTGAGGCCGCCTAGTTGTTCTTCGACCCGGCGGAGGGCGGAGCATCGGCACGGCGCTCGCGGCTGGCTTGCATCGTCAGAGTGAGAGTTTCGGCTTCCTCCAGCCACTCGAGTTTTTCGCGGAAGGTCAGGCGGCGATCCAGGAGTCGATCCAGATCGCGGCTCCCCTCAGCTGTGCCCCAGCGCCAGTCGGGCGTGATTGTTTCCGGCGGGTTCATCGCATGCGCTGCAACTCGGTAATGTCGATCAGATCCTGGGGCCGGCCTGCGGTTCGCTTCATCTCCAGCAGAGTGGCGAGTGAAACTACGGGCGCGGACACGCCTGGGCTAACCTCGAGCATGCTCCCGGCTTTGCTTTCTTCGGCGAACGGAAACGGTTCGTAAACGAAGATGTCCACGGGGGTGCGCCGATGCTCATCGCTCCAAAGTTTGAGCACTATCATCTGCTTGGTTTGGCGCCAATTCTCTCGCGTCTCGGCATCAGCGAATTCTTCGGGTTTCGCCGGGATGGCCATTTGGTAACCGATCGCCAGGAGGGTGTTCAAACCGAGGGCGGCGTTCGCGGGGTCGAGTGCGAGGACGATATCGACATCGCGAGTCAGGCGAACAAAGCCGTGGGCGTTCACAGCCAGGCCACCGACGATCAGATAGCGCACATCCGCGCCGTTTAAGGCGCGCACGATGGCTTCGACGCTTCGGACTTCCATGCTGCGCTGGTTTTAGCACGACGGGGCGCGGTTTGACAGTGAAGGTTGGAGGGACGGGCGCTGTCTCGTCCGGGTTCTGCTTCGGGCCGCGACGTTGCCAGGCATCGCACAGCACCAAACTGGACGACACGGCGGTCGTCCCTCCAATCGTTGCTTTCCCGTTTCCACTTTCTCATTACACTCCCGGCATGCCTTATACAGACCTCACTCCGCCCGCCGGCGACAAGATTTCGATCTCTCAAGGGAAACTCACGGTGCCGGATCATCCGGTGATCCCGTTTATCCGCGGCGATGGCACCGGGCGCGACATCTGGGCGGCGAGCGAGCGGGTGCTGGATGCGGCGGTGGAGAAGGCTTTCGGCGGGCAGAAGAAGATTTCATGGTTCGAGGTGTTCGCGGGGCAGGCAGCGAAGGATAAATTCGATAACTGGCTGCCGGACGATACGGTGGCGGCGTTTCGCGAATATCTCGTGGGCATCAAAGGGCCGCTGACGACGCCAGTGGGCGGTGGGATCAGCTCGCTCAATGTGGCGCTGCGCCAGATGCTCGATCTCTTCGTTTGCCTGCGCCCGGTGCAATATTTCAAGGGCGTCCCCTCCCCCGTGAAAAGGCCGGAGAAGGTGGACATGATCATTTTCCGCGAGAACACGGAGGACATTTACGCCGGGATCGAGTGGGCCGCGGGCACGGCGGAAGCGACGAAAGTGCTCGGATTTTTGGAGAAGGAATTTCCGAAGCAGTTCAGCAAGGTGCGTTTCGGGACGAAGGAAAAGGCGGCGGAGTTTTGGAAATCGGTCGGCGCACCGGAGAAGGACGACGTGATGGTGGGCGTGGGAATCAAACCGGTGAGCCGCTCGGGCAGCGTCCGCCTGATCCACAGCGCGATCGCCTACGCGATCAAGAATCAGCGCAAGAGCGTGACCCTGGTGCACAAGGGCAACATCATGAAATTCACCGAAGGCGCGTTTCGCGATTGGGGTTACGAGATCGCGAAATCGTATTTCGGAGCGGAGGAAATCGATGGCGGCCCGTGGTGCCAGATTCCGATGGGCAAACCGGGCGGCGGCCTTGTGATCAAGGACGCGATCGCGGACATCACGCTTCAGCAAGTGCTGACGCGGCCGGAGGATTTCGACGTGATCGCGACGCTGAATTTGAACGGCGATTACCTGAGCGACGCGCTCGCGGCGCAGGTGGGCGGGATCGGCATCGCGCCGGGCGGGAACATCAATTACATCACGGGCCACGCCGTTTTCGAGGCCACGCACGGGACGGCGCCGAAGTATGCGGATCAGGACAAGGTGAATCCCGGCTCGGTCGTGCTCTCGGGCGAGATGATGTTCCGCTACATGGGCTGGACGGAAGCGGCCGATTTGATCTTGAAGGGATTGAACGGGGCGATCGCAAGCAAGCGCGTGACCTACGATTTCGCGCGCCAGATGGACGGCGCGACTGAGATCAAGTGCTCGGAGTTCGGCCAGAACATCATCGATCACATGTAGGCGGAGGGTGGCTCGCCCGCCGGCCCTTCCCAGTCAGCCGTCCGCCCTGCGGTCGTTCGGGTCTTTTTTGAGGCTCGACGGCGCCGCGGTCGTCCCCTCATCATCCCTAGCATGAGCGCTTCACTATGGCCGCGGTTCCAACAGCATTTTCTCTCCTACGATAAACTCGGGTTCTCGCTCGACATCAGTCGAATGCGATTCGCGGACGATTTTTTCGCGAAGATGCAACCGAAGATCGAGCACGCCTTCAGCGAAATGCAGAAGCTGGAGAGCGGCGCGATCGCGAATCCGGATGAGAAGCGGATGGTCGGCCACTATTGGCTGCGCGCGGCGGAGAAAGCGCCGGACAGCTCAGGTGCGCGCGGAAGTAGAGGAGACGAACGCGGCGATCAAAAGTTTCGCGGCCGATGTGCACAGCGGCAAGATCAGTGCGGCGAAAGGAGCGCGCTTCCGCCACGTTCTTCTCATCGGCATCGGCGGCTCGGCGCTCGGGCCGCAATTCGTGGCCGATGCTCTCGGCACGACGGACGACAAGATGGCGATCCATTTTTTCGACAACACGGATCCGGACGGCTTCGACCGGGTGCTCGATGAACTGGGGGACGATCTGGGCGCGACCCTGGTGGTGGTGATTTCAAAATCCGGCGGGACGAAGGAAACGCGTAACGGCATGCTGGAGGTGGCCCGGCGTTTCGAATCGAAGGGCCTCGATTTCGCGAAGCAGACGGTGGCCGTGACGGGCGCCGGGAGCGAACTCGACAAATATTCGACGGAGCACGGCTGGCTGGCGCGTTTCCCGATGTTCGATTGGATCGGCGGGCGCACCTCGGTCATGAGCGCGGTCGGGCTTTTGCCGGCGGTTTTGCAGGGCGTGGACATCGATAATTTTCTCGCCGGTGCGGCGGCCATGGACGAGCAGACGCGCTCGGCAAAGACTGCGGACAATGCCGCCATGCTCCTCGCACTGATGTGGCATTACGCGGGAAACGGGCGCGGCGAGAAGGATATGGTTGTTCTCCCCTACAAGGATCGCCTTCTGCTTTTCAGCCGCTATTTACAGCAGCTCGTCATGGAGTCGTTAGGCAAAGAACGCGATCTGAAGGGCGAGATCGTGCATCAGGGCATCGCGGTCTACGGGAACAAGGGCTCGACCGATCAGCATGCATATGTGCAGCAATTGCGCGACGGGGTGAAGAATTTTTTCGTCACCTTCATCGAAGTGCGGAAGGATCGCGCGACCGACCGCTTCGAAGTGGAGCCGGGCGTGACCAGCGGTGATTATTTACAGGGCTTTCTGCGCGGGACGCGAACTGCGCTTTACCAAAACGATCGGGAATCGATCACGCTTACAATGCCGCAAGTGGACGCCTTCAATGTTGGCGCCTTGATCGCGCTCTACGAACGCGCGGTCGGTTTCTACGGGACGCTGGTGGGGATCAACGCCTACCATCAGCCGGGCGTGGAAGCGGGCAAAAAGGCCGCAACGGAAGTGCTGAATCTGCAGCGGAAGCTAAAGGAAAAATTATCGGACAGCCCGGGGCAAACCGCAGAGGAGTTGGCCGCGGCGGTGGGGGCTGATCCCGAGGATGCGTTTCACGTCCTCGGCCATCTTGCGGGGAACGATGCCGACATCGGCCGGAGCGGATCGTCTCCAGCAGAGAGCAAGTTTTTCAGACAAAAAGCGTAGCGGTCGGACAGGCAAGGCGGCGCGACAGTCGCGAGCGCAGGACTTCGTTGAAACACTCCGCTCGCGCGGGCGCGGGTTGTGTTACCATATCGTCCCGAAGATGGCGCAACAGGCTCCGAACGCAGCGAGTGAATCCGATGACGACGCCGTGCAGGTGCCGATGCCGACGGTCGCCCGCTTCATCCGGCAATTGAGCCACGATCTGCGCAATCATCTGAACGCGGCCGAGCTGCAATCGGCCTACCTCGTAGAAGTGGCGGGGGACACGGAAACGAAGGACGAGGTGCAACGTCTCCGCGAGATGCTGAGCGAAATCGGCACGAGCTTACACCGCCTAACCACTTCTCTCGCCGACGTGCGCCTCACCGTGATGCCGTATGAAGCGGCCATGCTGATGGACGATTTGCGAGCGAAAGTGGCGCAGCTCTATCCGGACCAGAGCCGGGAGATCGATTGGCAGTTAAATGCTGGCGCGCAGCTGCTCGAGATCGATCCGCAGGTGCTCCTGCCCGCGTTCCTCGAATTATTTGCAAACGCCTTCCAGCACGAGCGGGGCAGCGGTCCGCTCCAGGCGAGTGCCGAAATCCGGGACGAACGCTTTGTTTTCCAACTAACCGAGCCGAAGAGCGCGTTCAGCGGCGCGATGGAAAACTGGGGTCGCGAGCCATTCGCGAAGCTGAAGCACGGGCATTATGGCCTTGGTCTGCCCCGCGTGCGCAGTATCGTGAGGGAGCATCGCGGGCGGTTAAACGCGCATTATGATTCTCCATCTTCGTCTCTGGTTACCACAGTCGAGCTTCCGCTCGGGACGGAAACGTAATCGCGGCCACGCCGTGATCCTCGCGCGCGGGCGCACCTCTCCGGTCGGATGCACCGGAGCCATTTTCTTCCGACCGCGGCAAGTGCCATGATGACCGAAAACCGAAGAATTCTCATCGTAGACGACGAGCGACCGATCCTGCTCACGCTCGAGGCATTGCTCGGTCGGCATGGCTACGAGCCGCAGACAGCGGCTACTGCCGCCTACGGTCTGCGGATGCTGAAGGAAAACGCGCCCGCGCTCATCCTGCTCGATCTCCAGCTGCCGGATGGCGAAGGCCTCGAGATGCTCGAGCAAATCAAGCGCGACCAACCGGAGACGCAGGTGATCATTTTGACCGCGCATGATTCTTTGAGTAACGCGATCGAGTCAATCAAGCGCGGCGCTTTCCATTTCATCGCCAAACCCTATGCGCCGGAAGAGCTGCTCAGTCTGGTCGAGAAGGCGCTCGAGAAGCGATCGCTTCTTCGCGAGACGGAGGAGCTGCGCGAGAAGGCGCTGGAGTTGCAGAAGCGGCTCGACCTGGCGGAGACGCGGCTGGCGCCCGTGTTCAAAAGCAAAGTGATGCAGGAAATCCATGAGTTGATCGAAGCGATGGCGCCGTCGGACGCGAACGTGCTCATCACCGGCGAGAGCGGCGTGGGGAAGGAAGTGATCGCGAACGTCATCCACAGCCACAGCCGGCGCGCGAGCAGACAAATGGTGAAGTTAAACTGCGCGGCGTTTCCGCAGGCGATGATCGAAGGCGAGCTCTTCGGCTACGTGAAAGGCGCGTTCACCGGAGCGACGAATGATTTCCCGGGCATGATCGCGGCCGCGAGCGGGAGCACATTATTTCTGGATGAAATTTCGGAAATGCCCGCAGAACTGCAGACGCGATTTTTGCGTGTGCTGCAAGAGCGCGAATACCGGTCGCTCGGCAGCACCGAAACACAGAAGGCGGATTTCCGAGTCGTGGCCGCGACCAATCGCCCGATCACGCAGGCGTTGGAGGAGAATCGTCTGCGGGCCGATCTCTATTACCGCCTCAACACTTTTCAAATTGAGCTGCCACCGCTCCGTGCCCGCCGTGAAGATATCCCGCCGCTGGTGACGTTGTTCTTGAAACGCTTTGCGCAGCAGCTCGGCAAACCCGAGCCCGAGATCGTGCCCGAAGCATATCAGAAACTCCTCGACTACGGTTGGCCGGGAAATGTCCGCGAACTCCAGAACGCGATGGAATATGCCGTCGTGCTCGCGCGGAAAGGGCAGATCACGGTGAAGGAATTGCCGGCCGAGGTGCAATTGCCGTCGGCCCTGCAAAAATCCGAGCGCACCGCGCCGAGTTCCGGTGGCGCGCAGAGTTTGAACGACCTCGAGCGCAAGGCCATCCTGCAAGCGCTCGCGCAAACGCACGGGAACAAGAAGAAGGCGGCCGAGGTGCTCGGAATCCAGCGGCCCACGCTGTATAACAAGATGAAGCGCTACGCGATCGAGCTGTAGCTATTTTCGCATTTCGAATTTCGATTAACCGCGCTCGTCGCGCGAGAGTGAGATCGAAAATTCGAAAGTCCCATTCGGAAATCCGATGTCTCGTCACCTCGATAAAGTCCTCGCGCACGCCGAGCGCCAGCTCGCCCCCGCCGGGCGCGCGCGGCCGACAGAGGTCTTGCCGCTCTACAAAAAATTCCTGCGCATCGAAGAACATCGGCTGCGCTTGAAGCACCAGGCAGGTGGCGGTGGCCGCGAGATCTGCGCGCTCCGAGTGGATATGGTGGATGTGCTCCTGCGGCACGTTTTCAAGGCAGCGGCGCGTTTCGCGCAGGAGGAAGGCGGAGTGCCGCCGAAGCCGCTCACCGTGATGGCACTCGGCGGTTACGGCCGCGGCGAATTAAATCCGTGGAGCGACGTGGACGTGATGTTTGTCCACGGCCAAAACTCCGGCGAAGTCGCGCCCTACGTCAGCCAGGTGGTCGAGCAGATTCTTTATTTACTCTGGGATATCGGGTTCAAGGTGGGCCACTCCACCCGCTCGGTGCGGGAGGCCATCGCCCAGGCCAAGGATGATATGCTGACCAAGACCGCCATGCTCGAAGCGCGCTACGTCACGGGCGATCGCGGAGTGGAGCGTCTGTTTCGCGATCGTTTTCGGATCGAATGCGTGCGCGGTTCCGAGCAGGAATACATCAGCCAGCGCATGGAGGACCAGGCGGCGCGGCACGCGAAGTTTGGCAACAGCGTTTACATGCAGGAACCGCACGTGAAGAACGGCTGCGGTGGATTGCGCGACTACCAGAATTTGCTTTGGATGACTTTTTTCAAGGAGGGCGCGCTTACAACCAATCAGCTCGTGGGCAAGAATTGGTTGAGCGCCGCCGACCAACGCCGCATCGAAACCGCCTACGATTTTCTCCTCCGGGTGCGAACCGATCTGCACTACTTGAATGGCCGCGCGACCGATGTGCTCCATTTGAACGTGCAGGAAAATGTGGCCCGGCGGCTGCATTATCCGCAGGCGCGCCCGCAGCACCGGAGCGAGGCGGTGATGAAAGATTACTTCGCGCACACGCGAAATATTTTCCGAGTCACGGAACGGATCACGGAACAGTTCGCGCATCCGAGCGTAGTCGTGGGGAAACGTTCGTTCTTCGGATTCCGACGCCAGAAACGACAGCCGGAGCGCGAGCTAGGGTCGTTCGTGGTTCGGGCCGACTATCTCTTCGCGAAGAATAACGACATCTTTCGACGCGATCCGGAATTGATGATGCGCGCGTTTCAGGTGGCGCAGGAAGAGCGGTTGCCGATCGGGCCGGACCTGGAGGATTTGATCATGCGCAACCTCCGGCTCGTGACGCGGACCTTTCGCACCGCGCCCGGTCCGCGCGCGATGTTTGAAGAGATGCTCTCGCGTCGCGGCGAGGCTGGACGAGTGCTGCGCGCGATGCACCGCGTGGATTTTCTTGGCCGCTATCTGCCGGAGTTCGCCCCCCTCACCTGCCTCGTGCAGCACGAGTTTTTCCATCGCTACACCGCGGATGAGCACTCGCTGGTTTGTCTGGAAAAACTGGACGCGTTGGCCACGACCGAGGATCCGAAACTGACGGTGTACCGCGCGCTCTTCGAGAACCTGAAAGATCCGTCACTCCTCTACTTCGCTCTCCTTTTGCACGACACCGGCAAGGCAGTTGGTGCGCGCCAGCATGCCGAGGCCAGCGCACTTTTCGCGCAGCGCGCCGCGCGCCGGCTCGAGCTTTCCTCGGAGCGGCGCAAGGCGTTGACCCTGCTGGTGGATCAGCACCTCACGCTCTCGGCCTTTGCCCGCCAGCGAAATATCGATGATCCCGAGACCATCCGGGAATTCGGCGCCGTGATTCGGAACCAGGAAAATCTGAGCGCGCTCATGTTGCTCACGCTCGCTGATGGCCAGGCAACGAGTGCGGAAGCGTGGTCGGATTGGAAGGAGACGCTCGTCTGGCAACTTTATCGGCGCACCGCGCAATACCTGGAAGATCAGGCTGGGTTTAACGAGCAGCAAAAGATCGAGCGCGAGACACTGCAGCAGGCAGCCACCGCACGACTCACTCCCGATTTCGCACCGGAGGTCGAGGCGCACTTCGACTTCATGCCGGATAATTATTTCCGCGCCTTCGATGTCGAAGAAATCGCGAATCACGCCCGGCTCTTCCGCAGCTTCCTGACCAATCTCTACCATCCTTCTGGTCATCCGCTGCGGCCCGCGATCGCGTGGGAACCGTGGCCGAAGCAGGGCCACACCACGGTCTCGCTGTGCACGTGGGACGGCGAGCAGTTGCTCGCCAAAATCGCCGGCTCATTCTCCGTCGTGCCGCTCAACATTCTGAGCGCCGATATTTTCACCCGGGGCGACAACGTGGTGCTGGATGTTTTTCGCGTGAGCGACCTGCGGGCACGCGCGGTGACGAAGGAAGCCGATTTCGCTCTGGTGGAAGAGACACTGACGCGCGCATTGCTCGAGCCCGATTTTGATTTCGGTCCGCTCCTCGAAAAAGTTCGCCGCCAGCTGCGCCACCCGGTTCACGCCGGCGTCGAGTTCCCGACCCGAATCATCGCCGACAACAAATCGCATCCGCATCACACGCTCATCCAAATTGAAACACCAGACCGGATCGGGTTGCTCTACGATTTGCTCTCGGTCCTCGGCGAAGAAGGCGTCTCTATCGCGCTCTCCCGGATCACGACGGAGAAAGGGGCCGCGGTCGATACCTTCTATGTGGCCGACCGCGACACGCGCGGCAAGATCACGGAAGCCGGCCGGTTGAAAGCTTTGCGTCAACGTCTCGCCACGGTCGCGATCGGCGCGGTTTCGGCGTAGGATTGCGACCGATGCGCCGCGGGCAACCGTTCGCGGAACGCGTTGCGATTTAACACCACATGAATGTCCTCATCCTCGCTGCCGGTTACGCCACCCGCCTCTATCCCCTCACCCTCACGAAAGCGAAACCGCTCCTCGAAGTGGCGGGCAAACCGATGATCGAATGGGTGATGGACAACCTCGGACCCGTCGACGGCATCGAGACGGTTTATGTGGTCACGAACAACAAGTTCGCGAGCGCTTTCGAGCAGTGGGCGGCGCAGTACCAGAAGCGCAATCCGAAGCGCAAACTTAAGGTCGTCAACGACGGCTCGATGGACGACTCCGACAAGCTCGGCGCCATTGGCGACATCAATCTCGTCCTGGTGCGCGAAAATTTGGCGGAGGACGATCTCCTCGTCGTCGCGGGCGATAATCTTTTCAGCGAACCGCTGACGGAATTTGTCGCGCAAGCGCAAGGCTCGGAGGCGACGCTCGCCACCTACGACGTGGGCGATCTGGAGGCGATGAAGAAATACAGCGCCATCTCGCTGGATGCCGACGGTGCCATCACCGCCTTCGAAGAAAAGCCGGCGAATCCGAAGACGACGTTGACCGGGATCGCGCTCTATTATTTCTCGCGCGAAACGGTTTCCGCTGTTCACCACGTATCTCGCCGCGGGCAACAATCCAGATCAGCCCGGGCGCTTCATCCAATGGCTCTACACCCGGAAGCGGGTTCAGACCCATCAAATTCGCGGGACCTGGTTCGACATCGGCAGCAAAGAGACGCTCGAAGAAGCGAACGAACTCTTCCGCAAGTTCGCCTAGACTTTCCGGCCTTCGTCGAATTCGATCAGGTCGAAGTAGGTGCGGATATCCTTGCGGTCAGCGCCACCAGCTTCTTTCAAGAAATGGAGGAAGCGCGCCTTCTTCTCCGCGTTATCCGGCTGGCGGGAGATCATGGCCTGATTCCAATCTTCGATCTCTTCGTCGCTGTGTGGCGCGGCGTTATTCTTGATCCAATCAAGGATGGCATCGTCGGCTTCCAAGCGGCCGGCCGCCTCTTCGAAGGCATCGGGATCGAGCTTGAGGAAAGCGAGCAGATGCTTGTCGAAGCCGACGGTTTTGTAGTTGTAGCCGTTGAGCAAACCCTGGCGATGAAGTTTCGCCTTGTCGATCAAACGGGGTAGATGCACGAGGCCTCCCAGCCGATCGTAGGGACTGCGCGGAAGCAGCTTTTTTCGCATTCAGCCCGAAGGCCTAATTTGCGGGGAGAGGCTGGACGAGCCCTGGAAGCAAACCCTCGTCCTGCGCGGAAGCGGCGGCGGGCGCGCGAGCCGGCTCGCTCCGCGGGAGGAGCTCGGCCTGCTGCAGACCGCTGCTCCCGATGATGAGCTGGCCGGTGAACATGCCGCCCTTCTCCACACTGATTGATTTCGCGGTCACGTTGCCGTCGAGCGAAGCGTTGCGATGAATCACGACCACGCTCTCGGCAACCACTTCGCCCGTCATGTGGCCTCGAATCTCGATACTCTTGACGTGGACCGCGCGGAAGAATTGCACGGTCGATTTGCGTTCGATGAGGACATGGCCTGCGCTTAAACGCCCGGGCACTTTGCCGGACGAATAGATCGTGGCCGTCTCCGAGCAGTGCAGATTGCTCCGCAGCCGTCCTTCGACAATGGCCGAGCGGCAGATGACATTGCTGCTGCTCAAATCCCCACGCGCGGTGATGTGGACATCGCCATGCGTGCGAATGGTGCGACTGAAGCTGGTCGTGATTTTATAATCACGCAGATCGAGATGCGCACTGCAGCGCGGGCAAGTGGTGGAAGTGGCCGAAGAAGTGACCTCCTGCGGCGCTTTGCAATCGAAGCATTCGACGACGCTGCTGCGCTGTTTGCCCCATAAGCCATCGAACTTCCGCATCAGCGTCCCGGCGTCCGGCATCGCGGACGCGACGGCCGAGACTGCCGCCGCGGGCGCGGAATCCTCGGCCACGATGGAGCGGAGCGTGAACGCCGGCTTCGGTGCGGCGTCAGGCGCAAATGAACCGCCACACTGGCGGCACATTGTCGTCTTCGCAGCAGCATATTCCATCTGCTTGAAGCCACAGTGTGGACATTCCACGCTGTGCTTGGCAGGGGTCGTCTTTGCCACTGAAGATGGACCGGAGAGGGCTGAAACTAGGAGCGGGCGCCGAAGGCTGCTTTAGTCGGCGTAGCCGGCTCGTCGTTGCGGACGACTTCCGGTTTCGAGTTGGCGCCGGCGGATTTCATTCCACCGGAGCTGGTGACTTCGGATTTTCCGATGAAGGTGGCGCCCTCTTCAATGACGAGGCGGGCGGCCTTGAGATCACCTTGCAGAGTGCAACGCGATTTCAGTTCGCAGCGTTCCCCGACAGTGATGTTGCCCTGGACCTTGCCGAAGACGGTGATGGATTTGGTTTTGATTTCGCCGCGAATGTCGGCGTTCTCTCCGATCGTCAAGACCCCGTCAGAGTTGATTTCGCCCTCTACTTTTCCATCGATCAACAGTTCCTTTTGGAATTTGATCGAGCCTTTAATTTCGACGTCGCTCGAGAGGATGTCTTTGCCAGAATGTTCAGCCATAGTTTTTTGATGATCGGTGAGTGATGGTGATGTGCGCGATTCCTCCCGACGGGGAGAAACGCTCGTGTCATCAGTACCCGCGCTTAACGATCCTTCTCCGATCGACGACAGGGGCTTTTGCGGGATGAATTTTTTCAACACGTCGCATTAATAGAAAATGCGCTGGGAAATGTCAACGGAATCCGCGCGCGGAAGCGCGAATATTCTGGAATTTTTCCCTCGAAAAGACCCAAACAGGACCGGCTTGTGCCCTTCCTCCTCTCATTTTCCGGCCCGAAGTGTCAAGGCAGATTCACACACCAGCAGCCGGGAGGATTGGGCCCACCAGGATTCGAACCTGGGACCAAGGGATTATGAGTCCCCTGCTCTAACCGCTGAGCTATAGGCCCGTGAGACCCGGCATTTAATCACATCCACCGAACCTGACCAATGCGGAATACGATCGCCGGGCCGAAGCGCTCGCTGCCAGGACTCGATTTCTCCAACACCCTGCACTAAATATTTGCCTCATGGAAAAACAACGGCTGTCGGAAAAAGGAAAAGCAGCGCGCACGCGCTCGCAAGGGGCGGAGGCGCAGACGACCGGCGTGCATTACCGCACCTGGTGCGAACACAAAAGCGCGACTGTCGTCATCCTCGATTCCGAGGGCAAAACACTGCGCGAGCTGCCGCTCGAAGCGGAAGGCGAAGGATATTTCAGCGCGCTCGATGCCGCCGGCCGCGCGGGCGACCGTTATCGATACCGCTTCGACGATGAGAAGAGCTGGCCCGATCCCGCTTCGCGCTGGCAGCCGGAGGGCGTGCACGGTCCGTCGATGGTGATCGATCCCGGCGCCTACGCTTGGAAGGATGAAGATTGGAGCGCGCCGCCCTACTCGCGCCTCGTGATCTACGAGTTGCATGTCGGCACCTTTACGCCAGCAGGCACTTTTCAGGGCGCGATCGAGCGGCTTGATTACCTCGTCGCCCTCGGGGTGAACGCGATCGAACTCATGCCGGTCGCCGATTTTCCCGGCAAACGCAATTGGGGCTATGATGGCGTGATGCTCTATGCGCCGGCGTGCGCCTATGGGCATCCTGACGACCTGCGCGCGCTTGTCGAAGCCGCGCATGCCCGCGGTCTCGCGGTGATTCTGGATGTGGTCTACAACCACCTCGGCCCGGACGGCAATTACACCAGCGTCTACCATCAGGGTTACTCGGACCCGGACCTCAAGACGCCGTGGGGCGCCGCGCTGAATTACGCCGCCGAGCCGGTGCGCGCCTTTTTCGCAGAGAACGCTCCCTACTGGCGGCGCGAGTTTCATATCGATGGCTTCCGCCTCGACGCCACCCACGAGATCGCCGATCAATCTCCGCGCCATCTCCTGGCCGAAATCGCGGAAGCGGTCCACTCGTTAGGCGGATTCGTCGTCGCGGAAGACGACCGAAATGAGCCTCAGCTCCTCCTCCCGCCTGCGCGCGGCGGGCTTGGATTGGATGGCGCCTGGGCGGATGATTTCCACCACATCCTCCGCGTGCTCGTGACGGGAGAGCGCGAGGGTTACTACGCCAATTTCAAAGGCACGAGCGCGGAGCTGGCCGAGGCCATCGCGCACGGCTGGCTTTACCGCGGGCAAAAGCAGGCAACGACCGGCCTCCCCCGCGGGGGCGACACGGCCGGATTGACGCCGCCGCAGTTCGTCTTCTGCATTTCCAATCACGACCAAGTGGGGAATCGTGCGTTCGGCGAACGGCTCGGCCACATCATCGCGCCCGAAATGTATCGCGCAGTCTCGGCGTTACTGTGTCTCGTTCCGCAGACGCCGCTCCTCTTCATGGGACAGGAGTGGTCCGCCTCGACGCCGTTCCAATTTTTCACGGATCACAACCATGAGCTCGGCCAACTCGTCACCGCCGGCCGACGCCAGGAGTTTCGCCACTTTGCCGCCTTTCGCGATCCGAAAACGCGGGAGTCAATCCCGGACCCGCAGGCCGAGAGCACGTTCACGCGTACGAAATTATCCTGGGAAGAATTAACCGTGGCTCCACACGCCGGCGTGCACGCGCTTTACCAGCAATTCCTCGCTTTGCGCCAGACCCACCCGGCCTGGCGCGATCGGTCTTTGGAATCCTGGCCGGCGCTCGCGCTGGGAGAAGGCGTGATTGCCTTCCGCACCGCCCCCGATGTGCAGCCGCAGGCACTGGTAGTGTGCGACCTGCGCGAAGGACTGCCGACGCTCAATCCCGACGACGAAAGGCTGCAGGCCCACAATGGCCACGCCTGGCGTCTTCTTCTCTCGAGCAATGACGAACGCTTCGGGGGCGATGGCACCTCGACCGGGCCGGTCACGCTTGTCCTGGAAGCAACTTAGCCGCTCAGCGCGGCTTCGGTTTCCCAAAGAGCCGGACCGCTTCTTCCGACATTCCGTGGGTCAGGCGCAGATGCAGACATTCACTCAGAAAATCTTCGATCGGCAGCCAGCGGCCGTCCACCTCGATCCGTTTCGTCCAGGCGCAGACCTTGAGCAGACCGCTGCGCAAACGCTCGATCTCTTTCGCCGCCGCGCTCAGCTTTTCGCTGGCCGTCTTGCGTTCCGTGATGTCCTGAATCTGCGAAACAAAAAGAAGCGGCTGCCCCACCTCATCCGAGACAAGCGATACGCTTAACGCGGTCCACAGAATCGAACCATCCTTCCGGAAGTAGCGTTTTTCCATCGTGTAGACGGCACCGTCCCCGCGCAAAAGTTTCGCCACGTTTTCCTCATCCTCCACCAGATCGTCGGGGTGGGTGATATCTTGAAAGCGGCGTTCCAACAACTCCTCCGCCGTATAACCGGTCAGGCGACAGAGTGAGTGATTGACCCGCAGCCAGCGCCCGTCCGGAGCCACCAAGGCCATGCCGATCGGCGCATGATTGAAGGCGTGCTTGAAGAGGACGCCTGGGGGCAGTTTGGATGAGTCGAATGCGGCGGGCATGGGGAAGCGGCGATGTAATTCAGCTCATGCGTCTCTGTCGAGAATTCATTCAGTATCTGTATAACAGTTCGAAATTTTCGCTCTTCCGCAAATCGAGCCCGCAAGAAAATCACCAATCCAGTCCTGCCGCGAGCCCCGTAACTTTTCTGGGGAGGCGAGAATCGGAGCCAGCGGATGACCAAATCTAAAAGATCGGAACTTGATGAGGAAAGCAAAGCCGCACTGGAGCTGGATCGCTACTGCGCCGCTCATCCGCGCAGCCCCACCGCGCTCCGCCGCCCCAAAGTCATGCTTCGCGGTCAAAGCTGGATCGCCCTCCTCGGCAGCACACTCGAGGACGGCATCGCGGGGATCGGCAGCACGGTTGGCGCTGCCTTGCGCGCCTTCGATGTGCAATATCGGAATTCGCTGAAATCGCGCGATTGAAGCCGCGCGCCCGTCCGCGCGCAGGGGTTTTGCTTAGCTGCCCATGAGTGCGCGCCGGATTGTCCGCGCTAGTGGGCCGCCGGCTTGGCGGGAGGGACGATATGACCGGAAGCCGCATCCACCCGCACTTCGATTCGCTCGGTCGAGCCCCGTTTCACGATCTCAATCTCCCACACGCCGCGACCGTCCGTCCGCTTCAACTGGGCTGACTTCACGCTGCCATCGGGCACTTGTTTCAACGCAATGTGCTGCGCTTCGTCACGCGTAATCTTGTCCTTGGTCGCTGCCGGCTCGGCTCGCAATGTCGCGCCCGAAAAAATGAGGAGAAGGAAGAGCGCGCAGATTGTTTTCATAAGGGTGACTGGAGTTCGGTGAGACGGTGGATGGTCAGGGTTTGCGTTCGTTCGCAGGTAGTCGCTTCCGCAGCACCATTCGATAAATCTCCGCGCCCCCTGCGGTCAAGCGGCTTTCAAACGTCGTCCGAAAGATCGACTCCGCCTCGATCGCTCCGCAAATTTCAAACGAAGGCGCAATCCTGCACACGCGCTCCATTTGCGCGAAGTAATCCGCGTGATCGGTTGCGATCCGTAGCAGCCCATCGGGTCTCAAGACCCGCGCGACCCCGCCCAGGAACTCCTCGCTAACGACTCGCCGCGTGTGATGCCGCCGTTTCGGCCACGGATCGGAAAAGAGCAGGTGGCAAACTTCGACCGTCGCAGCCGGCAGGAGCGTGCCGAGTGCGGTCATGATTTCCGCCCGCAAGATGCGCGCGTTCGGCAATTGTCCGTCACCGATCCTGCGACAAGCTGCGCGCACCCGGCCCGGCATGCGCTCCACCCCGAGGAAATCTCGTTCCGGATGCGCGATCGCCAGAGCCGCGAGGAACTTCCCATCACCGCATCCAAGATCGATTTCGAGCGGAGCCGAGCGACCGAAAATGGCCGAGAGATCGAGCGGTCGCGACGGATCGTCCGACGTAACTTCGGCCGCGGGAAAGGTTCGCCAGTTCGTTCGCATGCGTTTATTTCGGCCCCACCTTCCACGATCCCGGCGGCAACCGCGAACGCCCGGCTGGCGAATATATTTCCACCGGCGGAATACTCAGCCTCCGACCGGCTCCCACTCCTATGCACAAGACTTTACTGGCACTTCTTTTCCTCCTCGGCCTGATCGCGCCGTCCGCATTCGCTCAGGAAAAAGCCGCGCCTTCCACCAAGACGGCTATTTTCGCGGGCGGCTGTTTTTGGTGCATGCAGGAGCCATTCGATCACGCGGCTGGCGTGGTGAAAACGGTGGTCGGCTACACCGGCGGCGAGAAAGCTGACGCCAACTACAGCGCGGTCTCCGCGCACAAAACGCAGCATCGCGAGGCAATCGAAGTCACCTACGATCCCGCGGTAACGTCCTACGAGAAAATGCTTGAGGTTTTCTGGCATAACATCAATCCCACGCAGGCGGATGGCCAGTTTCACGATCTCGGTTTGAGCTATCAGACCGCCGTTTATTTCGCGAACGAAGAAGAGAAGAAGACGGCCGAAGCGTCGAAGGAAGCGCTAGGAAAATCCGGGAAGTTCGACAAACCCATCGCTGCCGAAATTCTGCCCGCGAAGCCGTTTTATCCCGCAGAAGATTATCACCAGAAATATTATCAGAAGAACCCGGCCGAGTATGAGGCGTATCACGTTGGCTCCGGCCGTGTGAGTTATCTGAAGAAAATCTGGGGCGAGTCGAAGTAGCTCCGCGAGCGCGCGTTCGAATTCCGCTATTCCCTGCCCGGAGTTCGGGCTAAAAAGAACGCGGATGCAACTGCGCGCCGCACTCAAAAAACATTTCGGCTACGACGCCTTTCGGCCGTTGCAGGAGGAGATCGTGCGCGACGCGCTTGCCGGGCGCGATGTCTTCGCGCTCATGCCGACGGGCGGCGGGAAGTCGCTCTGCTTTCAATTACCGGCGCTCCTGCGCGAAGGACTGACGATTGTCGTCTCGCCCCTGATCGCGCTGATGAAGGATCAGGTGGACGCGCTGCAGGCGAGTGGGATCGCGGCCACGTTCCTGAATTCGTCGCTCGATGGGACGGAAGCGCGGACGCGTTTGCGCGGGCTTTACAACGGCGAGTTCCGATTGCTCTACGTCGCGCCGGAGCGGCTCATGCTCGAGGGCTTTCTGGAGAAGGCGCAGCAATGGAACGTGGCGCAGATCGCGATCGATGAAGCGCATTGTATCAGCGAGTGGGGCCACGATTTCCGTCCGGAGTATCGCGAGTTAAAGAAGCTGCGGACGCTGCTGCCAGAGGTGCCGACGATGGCGTTGACCGCGACCGCGACGACGCGGGTGCGCGAAGACATTTTGCGGCAGCTCCAACTGCGCGAGCCGCAGTGTTACGTCGCGAGTTTCGACCGGCCGAACCTCACCTATCGCGTCGTCCCGAAGGCGTCGCCCTACGATCAACTGCTGACTTTTCTGAAAGCGCGGCCACAGGAAAGCGGCATCGTTTATTGCGCGAGCAGAAAATTAGCCGACACGCTGGCGCGCAAGCTGAACGAGGACGACATCCCGGCGAAGCCGTATCACGCCGGGCTCGAGGCGAGCGAGCGCGCGCAAAATCAGGAAATGTTTTTGCGCGATGACGTGCGCGTGATCGCGGCCACGATCGCGTTCGGGATGGGGATCAACAAACCGAACGTGCGCTTTGTCGTGCATCACGACCTGCCGAAGAACATCGAGAGCTACTACCAGGAAACCGGGCGCGCGGGGCGCGACGGTTTGCCCAGTGAATGTGTGCTGCTTTTCAGTGCGGCGGATGTGGTCAAGCAAACGCGCTTCATCGAAGAGAAGAGCGAAACCGAAGCGCGGATCGCGCGCGAGCAACTGCGCCAGATGGTGCATTACGCGGAAGCGCGGGAATGCCGCCGCACGACGCTGTTGCGCTACTTCGGCGAAGAACGGCCCGACGAATCCTGCAATGGCTGCGACAACTGCCTGACGCCCCGCGAGACGTTCGATGGCACCATTGCGGCGCAAAAATTCCTCTCCTGCGTGCACCGCGTGCGCGCGAAAAGCGGCTTCAGTTTCGGACTGAACCACATCGTCGAAGTCCTGACCGGCGCGGATACGGAGGCCGTGCGCACGCGCGGCCACCACGAAATCTCCACCTACGGCATCGGGAGCGATTTGAAGCGCGACGCCTGGCAATCGATCGGCCGCGAACTCTTACGGCTCGGACTGGTGGAAGTGGCTCCGGGGAAATTCGCCACGCTGGAATTAACCGAAGCCGGTCTGGCGGCGCTGCGCGCACGGACGCCGATCACGTTGACCAAACCGATCGACGTTCCGACCAAGACGAAACGAAAAGGCCGCGCGGGCGAGATCGAATGCGACGAAGCGCTCTTCGACGAGCTGCGCACAGTGCGCCGAACCCTGGCCGACGAACGCAACGTGCCGGCCTACGTCATTTTTTCCGACGTGGCCTTGCGCGAGATGGCGCGCAGTTATCCGACCACGCCGGGCGAATTTCGCCGCATCCCCGGCGTAGGCGAACAGAAGTTGCGCGATTTTGCCCACACCTTCCTCGCCGCGGTCGCGACTCATTTGGAAACGAACGAGCGAAAATCGTTCGCGGGCTCTTAGGGAAAGCGCAGGCGCTACTTGTCTTGACCCTCGCGCCGATTCCCTTCTATCCTCCGCTCGCTTCGCTCAGGAAATTTACGCCAACATGAACAAAGAACTTACTCTCCGCGGGCTCATCATCGGAGTCCTGATCACGTTGGTTTTCACCGCCGCCAACGTGTATTTCGGACTCAAAGCCGGTCTGACTTTTTCGACCTCGATCCCCGCGGCGGTGATTTCGATGGCGATCCTGCGTGGGTTCAAAAACTCGACTGTGCAGGAGAACAACATCGTGCAGACCGTGGCCTCGGCCGCAGGCACGCTCTCGGCCATCATCTTTGTCTTGCCGGGCTTGATCATGATCGGCTGGTGGACCGGGTTTCCCTTCTGGGTCTCGTTCGAAATTTGCGCGCTCGGCGGCGTGCTTGGGGTGATGTATTCCATTCCGCTCCGGCGCGCGTTGGTCACGAGCTCGGACCTGCCTTACCCGGAAGGCGTCGCCTGCGCCGAAGTGCTGAAAGTCGGGAGCGGCGGGAAGGTGGACGCGGCCGAGATCGAGCACGGCCGCTCGGGCATTCTGGCGGTGGCGTGGGGGTCAATCGTGGCCGCAGCGTTTGCCATTATCGTCGCCACCCAATTGTTCGGCGCGAGCGTGGCGCAGACTTTCCGTTTCGGGCGGCGCGGCGGAGTGAGCGGTTATGATTTTTCGCTGTCGTTCGCGCTCCTCGCGATTGGGCATCTCTGCGGGTTGTCGGTCGGCATCGCCATGCTGATCGGCGCGACCATTGGTTGGGGCTGGCTCGTGCCCTATTACTCGGGGTTGAGCGGCGACCTCACGACTGCAGCCGGCACGCTCGCACAAACGACCTGGAGCCAGAAAGTGCGTTTCATCGGCGCAGGCGCGATCGGTGTTTCCGCGATCTGGACCTTGCTCAAGCTGGTCAAACCAGTCGCGAGCGGACTGGCCGGAGCGATGGCCGCGTCTCGGGCGCGCAAGGCTGGCCAGGCCGACACCTTGCCCATCACCGAGCGCGACATTCCGATCGGAATCGTCGGGCTCGTCACCCTCCTGTGTATGATCCCGATCGGCTGGGTGCTCGGCTCTTTTGCGAATGAAAGCGGGCTCGGCGCACACGTCACCACCCTTGTGATCGGCGGCGTCTTTTTCGTTCTCCTGATGAGCTTCTTCGTCTCGGCCGTCTGCGGTTACA
This sequence comes from uncultured Verrucomicrobiae bacterium, assembly GCA_963788065.1. GTDB lineage: Bacteria > Verrucomicrobiota > Verrucomicrobiia > Chthoniobacterales > UBA10450 > JACCTI01. The sequence continues at coordinate 405,386 of CAWBFF010000001.1, read as the reverse complement.
TGGCGGGTCTGATCGGTTCCTCGAACAGCCCGCTCTCCGGTATCGGCATTCTGGTCGTGATCGGCGCGGCGCTGCTGCTTGTCCTCGGGGTCAAACCTTATGTCGGTCCGGAAGCGACCAAGGCGCTGATGGCCTTCGCGCTCTTCACCACCGCCGTCGTTTTCAACGTCGCCTCGATCGCGAATAACAACCTGCAGGATTTGAAAACCGGACAACTGGTCGATGCGACGCCGTGGAAACAACAGGTGGCGCTCATCATCGGTGTGCTCGCGGGCGCAGTCGTGATTCCGCCGGTGCTCAATCTCGTCAATCAGGCCTATGGCTTCGTCGGCGCACCGGGCGCGGAGTCCATGCCAAACCCCTTACCGGCGCCGCAGGCTGGGCTGATTTCATCGCTCGCGCAGGGCGTCATCGCGGGAGACATCGATTGGAGTTTAATCCGGATGGGCGCCTACATCGGCATCGCCATCATCGTGCTCGACGCGATTCTTTCCAAGACGACCAAGCACATGCGCGTGCCGCCGCTCGCAGTCGGGCTCGGCATTTATCTGCCTACGGCGAGCACGCTGATGATTGTCGTCGGCACGATCGTCGGATTCCTTTTCGATCGCCGGGCGGATCGCACGAACAACCCGGAAAAGACCAAGCAACTCGGCGTGCTCCTCGCGTCGGGATTGATCGTCGGGGAAAGCATTATCGGCGTGGTCCTCTCCGCCATCGTCGTCTTCTCGGGCGTGGCCGCGCCGCTGGCGCTGGTGGGCGCGGGTTACGCGACGGCGGGGAAAGTCGTGGGCGGTATCGCGTTCGTCGGTATCGGGTTCATCCTTTACCGCTGGGTGCTCCGAATGGGTGCGCGCTCGGCTCGGGCGGCGTCGTAGTTCGGCCAGCTTAAGGCGAGCGACGCAGACTGCATGGCCACAATCGACCCGCGCAATCCGCCTAACGAGATGCCCGACATCGTCGGGTTCAAGCCGGACAATCAGATTCTCGCCAGCTTCCGTCCGTTCATTCCGCCTGGCGCGCGGCTGCGCGAGCTGACCGCGTTGCCGCTCATCATCGGGACGCTTCTCGGGATGGTCTTCGGCGCGTCGTCGCTTTATCTCGTGCTCAAGGTCGGGCTCACTGTGAGCGCCTCGATTCCCGTCGCGGTGATCTCGATCACCATCTTCCGCCTGCTTTCCAAGTTCGGCCTGCGCGACGCGACCATCCTCGAAAACAACGTCGTGCAAACCGCAGGCTCGGCCGGCGAATCGATCGCCTTCGGGCTCGGCGTAACTATGCCAGCGATCATGATTCTCGGATTCGATCTCGAGATCACGCGCGTCATGCTCGTCGCAATTCTGGGTGGATTGATCGGCGTCCTGATGATGATCCCGCTGCGCCGCGCGCTTATCGTGCAGCAGCACGGTTTCTTAAAATACCCGGAAGGCACGGCGTGCGCCGAAGTCTTGAAAGCGGCTGCCTCGCCCGAGTCCCGCGATGCCGCGCATGCGGGCGACGCCGTCGCGCGGGCTGCAGCGGACGAAGCGGTCAGCGGCGGCAAAATCATCATCGGCGGATTTGCGATCGGCTTCGTTTACTACGGGCTGGAGCAAATCTTCAAACTCGTGAAGGAGATCCCGGAGAAGATTTTCGCGAAGCCGTTCGCGGGCGCCTCCATTTCGCTGGAGAACAACCCCGCGCTCCTCGGCGTTGGTTACATCATCGGCCCGCGCATCTCCGCGCTCATGATGGGCGGCGGCGTCCTGTCCTATCTCGTCCTCATTCCGGCGATCAAATATTTCGGCTCCGCCGCCACCGCGCCGCTCGCACCCGAAACCGCGCATACCATCGCGACCATGTCGGTCGAGCAGATTCAGAAAGGCTACATCCTCTACATCGGCGCCGGCGCGGTCGCAGCCGCGGGCATCATCAGTCTGTTTCGCTCCATCCCGCTCATCTGGCATGGCTTGAAAGGCGGCCTCGCGGATTTGCGTAACGCCGGCGCGGCGCGCGCTGAAATGCCGCGCACCGATCAGGACCTCTCGATGAAATGGGTCCTGGGCGGAATCATCGCCCTGCTCGTCGTGATCATGATCGCGCCGCAATTGAATCTGCGCTTCAACTTGTTAGGCGCGGTCCTCATCGTCGCGTTCGGGTTCCTCTTCGTCACCGTTTCCTCAAGGCTCACCGGCGAAGTCGGCTCTTCCTCCTGCCCGACCTCGGGCATGATGATCGCGACGCTGCTGCTCACCTGTCTCATTTTCCTCATCATCGGATGGACCGCGCCGCCCTACTTCGTCACCGCGCTCTCGATTGGCGGCATCGTCTGCATCGCCTCCTCCAATGGCGGAACGATTTCGCAGGATTTAAAGACTGGTTTCCTCGTCGGCGCGACGCCGAAGTCCCAACAAATCGCCATCCTCATCGGCACCCTCGCATCGTGCCTGATCCTTGGTCCGATTCTGTTGAAACTGAATCAATCCGGCACCGTTTACGTTCCAGTCGCGGGCAACCCGGACTTCGCCTTCTTATCCAGCTTCCACGCCGCCCCCGCCGACTACTTGAAGGATGACGCCGGTCGCCCGAAGCGCGAACGCTTGGAAGGCGCGCAAGGCGGCAGCGACGCGAACGAGTATTTCGTTTACCATAAAACCAACACCGATGATGGCCCCGCCGGCCGCTATCTCGTGAATGACGCCGGCGTCCCCGTTTACCTGGCCGATCCCGGCATCAACGGAGTTTACGACAAGCGCCCGGATGGCTCGAGCGTGCAGAAATTCACCGCGCCGAAAGCCACGCTCGTCTCCTACATCATCAAAGGCATCCTGGGCGGCCAACTGCCGTGGGGCCTGGTCTTGTTAGGCGTTTTCATCGCGATCGTGCTCGAGCTCTCCGGTGTCTCCGCGCTCGCCTTCGCGGTCGGAGTGTATCTGCCCATTTCCACCTCCGCGCCGATCTACGTTGGCGGCATGGTGCGCTGGTTGGTCGACCGCTACACCCGGCAGAAACACGCTCGCGCGGAACTAACCGAAGACCAGCTCGTGGCTGAAGGCGACAAGAGCAACGGCGTGCTCCTCGCTTCCGGTTATATCGCCGGCGGCACGCTCGCAGGCGTGCTTTTCGCTTTCCTCGCTATCCCGATGAAGGACCGGCTCGATGTCTTCCAGAAATGGTCGGAGGCGCACAATCCCTTCTTCGAAGGGCCGTGGGCCGACGTGCTGGCAATGTTGCCGTTCCTCGGCCTCGCCGTGCTGCTCTACTTCGCTGGCCGCGAGCTGCTCTTCGCCTCGAAAGCGCGTTAAGGCGCGGGCGCGCGTTTGCGCCACATCAGATAAACCGGCACGCCGGTGAGGACGAAGAGATACCCGATACCGGAAGTGGTCGGTGCGAGAAACGCCAGATCGACGATCAGCAGTCCCGCGATCGAAATGTAAATCAGCGGCACCACCGGATAGCCCCACGTGCGGTAAGGCCGCTCCGCGCCACGGAGTTTTCGCCGCAGCACGAAGACTGCCCCGACCATGAGCACGTAGAAAACCAGATCGGCCGAGATGATATATTCGAGCAGCTGGGTGTAAACATTTCCATAACGGACCGCACCGGTTGTCGGATCGGTGATGACCGTCCGCGGCAACGTCAGGAGTGCGGCCCAGATTCCTTGCGCGACCAGCGCCATCGCGGGCGCTTTTTGTTGGTTCAACTTCGCCACGCTGCGGAAGAAGAGGCCATCGCGCGCCATCGCGTAGGAGACGCGCGCGCCGGCGAGGATGAGGCCGTTGTTGCAGCCGAAAGTCGAAATCATGATCGCGATCGCCATCAAGACTGTCCCGATCGGCCCCAGCATTGCGTTCATGGCCGCGACCGCGACCCGGTTTTGCGGCGCGTGCTGGATGCCGTCGAGCGGCAGCGTCGCGACGTAAGCCAGGTTCGCGAGCAGATAAAGAGCGACGACCACCCCGCAGCCGATCAGTAAAGCGCGCGGCAGAGTGCGGCCAGGATCGCGCACTTCCGCCGCGGTGAAGGTGACGTTGTTCCAAGCTGATTGCGCGAAGAGCGGGCCCACCATCGCCTTGCCTAACAACATCATGAGCGCGAACCCGCCTGTCGCTGCGAGGCCCGGTTGCGCCACTTGCGGGAGCCAGCCGTTTGCCGACGAATCCCACCAGGCCGCGCTCCGCGCCGCACTGGTGGCGCCCCAGCCCAGGGTTAAGCCGACCACGATCAATCCGAAGAGCGCGGCGGTTTTGGCGAAGGTGAAACTGTTTTGCACCAGCTTCCCAAGCTCGAGCCCGCGCGTGTTCGTCCAGGTCAGAAACAAAATCATCGACACCGCCAGGAGTTGCTCGGTCGAGAGACTGATCGCGTAACCGGGGCCGATCGGAATTGGCGCGATCAGAAAATTTCCGTCCGCGATGCGCGGAAACAAAACGCCCGTGAACTTCGCGAACGCCACTGCCACCGCAGCGATCGTTCCGGTTTGGATAACGAGAAAAATTGCCCAGCCGAAGAGAAAACCGAAAAGCGGCCCGTACGCTTCGCGCAGGAAGACATATTGCCCGCCCGCCTTCGGCATCATCGCGGCCAACTCCGCACAGCAAAGCGCACCGGTAATGGTGAGCACTCCCGCCAGCGCCCACGCCATCAGCAGCCATCCCGGCGAACCCACCAGCCGCGCCGATTCCGCGGAGGTGAGAAAAATGCCCGACCCGATCATCGAGCCGATGACAATCATGGTCGCGTCGAGCTGGCCTAACGAGTGGGCCAGGGAGCGCGCGCCCCCGGTGCTTTCCGATGAACCCTCGCCCAAAGCCGTCATCGCATCCTCGGCGGCGCCACCACCACGCCCATTTGATGGAGAGCCAGCCGCAGCTCCCGCGCGAACTCCACCGCGCCCGGCGTATCGCCGTGCACGCAAATCGTGTCCGCTTCCACTGGCAAGATGGTGCCGTCGATCGCTGGCACCGTGTTGTCGCGCAGCATCCCGAAGACGCGATTGGCCGCCGTTTCCGCGTCGTGCAGGAGCGCCTCCGGCCGGTCGCGCGGCACGAGCGAGCCATCGGGCAAGTAATTGCGATCAGCAAAGACCTCGCGCGCGAGCTGCACTTCCCGCGCGATCGCGGCCCGGGCAAGCGCACTCGTCGCAGGCGCGAAGAGAACAAGCGTCGCATCCACGCTTAGTAGCGCCCGGACGATCGCGTCCGCGATTTCCTCGCTCCGCGCCGCCATGTTGTAGAGCGCGCCGTGCGGTTTCATATGCTGAGGGCGCACGCCTAACGACTGCGCAGCCGCTTGAAATTCCTCCAATTGCGCAACGACCAGGCGTTGGATCTCCGCGCCCGGCAGCGAAATTTCCCGGCGTCCAAAATTCTCGCGATCGTCGAATCCGGGATGCGCCCCCACCGCCACGCCCCGTTCGCTGGCCAGCGCAATGGCCGCCCGCATCATCTCCGCACTCCCGGCATGACGACCGCAGGCGATATTGGCCGAGCTGACGAGGTGGAGGAGCGCATCGTCCTGCCCCGCGCCTTCGCCAAGATCCGCGTTTAAGTCCACGCTTAAATTCATCTACGCTGCATTTCCAGACCGATCCGAAAACGACGAAAATCTCGCGCCCGTTCCATCGCCATGCGCTGCGCCTCCGCCAGGCTCACTTCCGCGAAGCGAACCGCGTCGCCCGGTTGCAACTGGACTGCGGCAGGGAGATCGACAGTGATCACGTGCGCGATTTTCGGGTAACCACCGATCGTTTGGCAATCTCCAAGGAGGAGAATCGGCTGCCCGCTCGGCGGGACCTGAAGCGTCCCGGGAACGACCGCGGCCGAGATCATCTCGGAAGTCGTTAGGCGCGCTAGCGGCGGGCCTTGCAAGCGAACGCCCATGCGGTCCGTCTCCGGACCGACGGTGAAGGACTCGCGCTCCATTGCCACGTGCGACGTTTCTTTGAAGAGAGACCATTCGGCGCCGCGGACGAAGCGCAGGAAGGGATGCAGCGGCCGGGTGCTGGCCCAATCCCACGGCGCCCGCCACGAAGCGAGGTGGCGCTCGCCTAACCTCGCCGCGATTGTTTCTGCCACAGGCGTGGACGAACCCAGCGAAAGCCGGTCGCCATCCTGCAATGCGCGACCTGCGAATCCGCCGAAGTGATTCCGCAAATCAGTCGCACGACTCCCCAGGACGAAGGGAACATCAACTCCGCCAGCAATCGCGAGCCAGGCACGACCGCCTCGCTCCGGCGCCGTGATCAGGAGCTCCTCCCCTCCGCCAATCAACGCGGGGCGGCCGGCCGAGATTTCCGATTCCGCAGTGCGCACGGAGAAGGCTCCGCCTGCCCAGGCCACGAGGCGTTGCTCTTCAAACTTGATCCGCATCTGGCCAAGAGTGACTTCGATTCCCGCGAAGTCGGGCTCGTTGCCGACGAGGACATTCGCGACCGCGAGCGCGTGCGAATCGAGCGCCCCGCCTAACGAGACACCACTGGCAAGATGGCCCACGCGCCCCGCATCCTGCACGCTGCTCAAGAAACCCGCTCGCAGAATGTGCGCGATCACGCGGGAAAAGCCTCGAACTCCTCGCGCGTGATGCGACGAAAGCGGACCCGATCACCTTGCGCCAGGAGTGCGGGCGGGGCGTTCTCAATAGCAAATAACCGCCGCGGCGTCCGCCCAATCACGTTCCAGCCGCCCGGCGACGTAAGCGGATAAATACCTGTCTGCGCGCCGCCGATGGCGACGGAGCCGGCCGCTACCGCGAGGCGGGGCGTGGCCCGACGCGGCGTGGCCAGCGCTTCAGCCAGGCCGGTCAGATACGGAAAGCCCGGCGCAAACCCGACGCAGGCGACGTGGTAAATGGGGGCGGTATGCGCAGCGATCACGTCCGCCGCCGAGAGTTGTGCGTGCGACGCGACCTCATCGAGGTCCGGCGCGAATTCGTCTTCGTAGCAGACCGGAATTTCGATCAAGCGATCGGCCCCCGCGGTGAAGCTCTGCTCATGCGACGCTGAGATCAGCGTCTGGATCTCTGCGGTTAGCCGCTCAGCGCTGATCCGCGCGGAATCATAGAACACGACTGACCGTCGTAAAGGCCGACGCCGTCTCACACACGCCCGGAATCGCGGCGACGCGCAGGCGTTCCAGGAGCGACCGCACTTCGCGCAAACATCCTTCAGCATCCGATTCAAATTCGTCGCGGACATGGATGGTGAGGGCCGAATCTCCCAAGGGCGTAATTTTCATGCGAGGAAATTTTGTCGGCTTGCTGCTTCCCGATCTCGCTATGGTATCACTCCGTTCACCCGAAACGATCCTTTCGAAAACATTGCTCTCATGAATAGCGTCCTCCTCGCTGCGCTCAACCTCGTCCTTTTCCTTCTCCTCAGTGCCGCCCTCGCCCAGTGCGTGGCGCTGGCGCAATGGCGAGGACGCGGCGCCGGAGCCGTGATCCTCTGGATCGTCCTCTGCGGACAGGTCTGGATGGTGGCGCAGGCGGTCAGTTTCTTCGCGCTGCATTCGCCGCGATTGCTGGTTCAGCTTTGGTTCGGCAACTGGCTCGCATCGGCCGTGGGCGTGATTGTGTTCTGCCTGATCTTTCGCAATCAAACGCGCCACCTCCTCGATGCCGCGCGCCTCGATGGGCTCGGCGGTTTGGGCACTTTTCGTCACGTGGTCTGGCCAACGCTGAAACCCGGCTTGGGCATGCTGGGCCTCGTTTTGATCATGGCGACCTGGACGGAATTTGCGCGTCCCTTCGTTCCGCCGAGCCGTAGTCCGATCGGAGAAGACGTGCCAGGGTTTGCAATCGTCCTCGCTGCGTCGCTTGCGTCCACCCTGCCCATCGTCGGGCTTTACTTCTTCGCGCGAAATCGCTTTTGCCTCACCGGCAATCAATCCGCCTAACGAGCGGCTAATGCCGGAAGTGGCGGACGCCGGTAAAGATCATCGTCATCCCGCGCTCGTCGGCCGCAGCGACGACCTCTTCATCACGCACTGAACCGCCCGGTTGAATGGCAGCCGTCGCGCCAGCGTCCGCGGCCGCGATCAAGCCATCGGCAAAGGGAAAGAAGGCGTCGCTCGCGATCGCGCTGCCCGCGAGAGACAGCCCGGACTCATTCGCTTTCCACACGGCGATGCGAGAGGCATCCACGCGCGACATCTGCCCGGCACCGACTCCGAGGGTGCGGTCGCGCGCAGCGTAAACGATCGCGTTGGATTTCACGTTCTTGACCACGCGCCAACCGAAGATCATGGCCGCGAGTTCTTCATCAGTCGGCTTGCGTTTCGTCACCACCTTGGTCGCCAAATCCACCAGCCCGCCCGAGTCTTTGTCCTGCACGAGCAGGCCGCCGCAGACGGAGCGCACGTCCATGGCCAACTCGGGGCGATCCGGCGCCGTGAGGCTGCGGATGAGTCGGAGGTTTTTCTTTTTCTGAAAGATCGCGCGCGCGGCCGGCTCGAACTCGGGCGCGATGATGACTTCGCTGAAAATCTCGCGGATGGCTTTGGCGAGCGCTTCGTCGATCGGACGATTGCAAATGATGACGCCGCCGAATGGCGCCTGCTTATCCGTCGCGAACGCCTTCTCCCAAGCTGCGCGCAGATCGGGATCACTCCCCACGCCGCAGGGATTGGTGTGCTTGAGAATGGCGACGGTCGGCTCGCGGAACTCCGTCATCAGAGTAGTGGCGGCGCTGATATCGAGAATGTTGTTAAAGGACAATTCCTTGCCGTGCAGCTTCTCGAAACACTCGTCGAAGTGTCCGTACAGCGCCGCGCTCTGGTGCGGATTTTCGCCGTAGCGCAAACGCGTCACCAGCGGCAGCGAGAGAGAAAATGACGCGTCCGTCGTTTGCTCGCGGTTAAGAAAATTCCCGATGGCGCGGTCGTAATCCGAAGTTTTGATGAAGGCTTTGATCGCCAGCCGTTCGCGCAAACGCAGCGTGGTCGCGCCTTCGTTATCCGCCATGGTTTCCAGCACCTCGGCGTAATCCGCCGGATCGACCACCACGGTGACCGACTCGTAATTTTTCGCCGCGCTCCGAATCATGGAAGGCCCGCCGATGTCAATTTGCTCGATCGCCTGCGCGAGCGTCACATCCGGTTTGCTGACGGTCGCCTCGAAGGGATAAAGGTTCACCACCACGAGATCGATAGGCTGGAAACCCTGGGCGCGCGCCTGCTCTTCGTGGAGCTCGTTGCCGCGTTTGTAGAGTAGGCCGCCGTGCACGCGCGGGTGCAGGGTTTTCACCCGCCCCTCCAGGACCTCGGGGTAATCAGTGAAACTCGAGATGTCGCGCACCGGCACGCCTTCCTTCCGCAACATATCGGCGGTGCCGCCGGTAGAGATGATGTCGACGCCCTGCTTTTCCAGCGCGCGCGCAAACTCGGCCACCCCCTTTTTATCCGAAACAGAGATGAGGGCGCGGGTAATTTTCATCGACAAAGCTCAACCACAGGTGAGGCAGGCGGAGACTGGTTCGGGCGTCGAGGTTGGTTACCGATCGAGCACCACATGCTTCGCCATCGGATAGAGCGCGGGGCAGCAACCGATGGTTTCGCAGAAGGCTTTGCTGAAATGGCTCAGGCTGGAATAGCCGACTTCGGTGGCGGCCTCGGTCACGTTGTAGCGGCCGCTGCGGAGCAATTCCGCGGCGCGTTCCATGCGGAGGTTGCGCAAGAATTGTGGGATCGTTAGGCCGACTTCGCGCGAGAAGCTGCGGCTGAGATAAAACGGACTACAACCCACTTCCTGGCCGAGCATTTCGAGCGTGGGCGGATTCGCCACATCGCGGGCCAGTAGCTCCTTTGTGCGCTGCACGCGATCGCGCGCCACCTGTTTTTGCCGCATGCAAAACAGCTCAGGATCTTTCGGCACGAAGAGGAAGTGCGCCATCAATTCGAGCGCTTTGCTTTGATACCAGAGACTCTGCGCCGCGCGCGGCACCGGCGGCTGAAGCAGGCTCGCCACCACGCGCCGTTGTTCAGTGCCCATCGGGCGCGGCGTCGAGACGACGCTCGTTTCTTTGGCGGGGAAAATCGCGCGCCGCACCTGCGGCTCCAGCTCGGATTCGCTCTGCGCGAGCTGCTTTTGCAAATGGTCGCGCGCGAACTCGATCGTCACAAATTGATGGCGCTCGCCCCCATGCCGAGTGGCCGGGAGCGGCTCGTCCGAGACAGAATAGTAGCCGGCGCTGCCCGCGATGTAATCGCTCGGCGTGCGCGCACCGATCGCGCCGCGGCCTTCGAGATTCAGACAAAATTCCACGCTCCGCGGACGGAAACTCCGTCCCCAATCGAGCGCCTTCCGCGTCTCGAAATCATGCCACTCCACGCTCAGCCCGAGGCGTTCGAAATCTCCGTAGAGCTGACGCCAACCGTTCCGAGGATCGGTCCAGGCGTGGTCGGCGGTGAGCGGAGCCGGGGCGGAACTCATGGCCGCCAATTACGAAGCAAGCGCCGAAAATTGCAAGACCGCAAAGCAAGCTGAGGCCGCGGCATATCGGCCTTCCCGAGTCGGCAGCGATCGTCGGGCGGTGGGCGGGCGGCCATTTTCACGCTTGCGCGGCGGGCTCGCCCGGCGCTTAAATCGGGCTAAGCCAGGCAGCGGGGAAGATTGGCGTGCCTGGCCGCGATTTTCTTCCGAGCGGTAGCAAAGAGAAAAAACAGCGGGATGGAAACATTCCCTCCCGCCCTTACATAGAAAGACCACTCCAGATGAACTCGAGATTTTCTCTCGTTTTCGCCATCCTCCTCGCCCTCGCCGGGCTCATCCTGGCCGGGTTCGCGCTAAGGATCAGTCAGTCCGCGAAACAGGCCGCCCTGCAGGCATCAGGCGCCGACCTCTCCGCGCCGAACGAGCCTCCCGCGGTGGACCGCATTGAGAATGCGGCCGAACGCGCGCGCATGGAAAAATATGTCGCGGAGTTGCAAGCCACGAAGCGCGTCGTGAAAACGCTGCGGGGGCTCTCGGACGAGATCATCGACTGCGTGGACATCTACGCGCAGCCGGCGCTGAAGCGGCCCGGGATGGAAGGCCACCAGGTGCAACTCGCGCCCACCACCGAGCCTCCCGCGGAGAAGACAACCGATGCCGCGCAGCGCGAGCCGCGCATTCCCGCGCCCGACCAACTCTATTCCGTGACCGGCGAGATCTGCGACGAGCGCACCGCGCCCATGACGCGCCTAACGATGGACACCTTGAAGCATTTCCGAAGTCTGGATGAGTTCTTCCAGAAAACATCCGAGATCGAGCGGCCGTCTGGCGGCGGCGGTGGTACGAGCACGCACGAGTATGCGCACGCCTATCGCAACGTCGAGAACTGGGGAGCGGAAAGCGTTTTCAACATCTGGAGTCCATTCAACGAGAAAGCCGACGAATTTAGTCTCTCCCAAATCTGGGTCGTGCGCGGCGCGGGTGGCGACCGCGAAACCGTCGAGGGCGGCTGGCAAAAATATCGCGACCTTTACGGCGACTGGCGGGCCCATCTTTTCATCTACTTCACGCCCGACAATTACGGCAGCGGCGGCTGCTACAACCTGAGCTGCAGCGGCTTTGTCCAGGTCAATAACACCGTCCACCTCGGCGGCGGTTTCATGAATTACAGCTCCGCCGGCGGCTCGCAGTACGAGTTCAAGCTCCTCTGGTATAAGGACGGCACGGAAGGCCACTGGTGGCTGAAATATCGCGACACGTGGGTCGGCTATTATCCGCGGAATCTTTTCGATGAAAAAGGGCTGCGGAACAACGGCGCCAAAGTCGATTTCGGCGGCGAAATCGTGAACGAGCGGACCGACAATCGCCACACCCGCACCGACATGGGCAGCGGCAATTGGCCCTACCAAGGCTACGGTCAGGCCGCCTTCCAACGCCGCATCCGCTACGTGGACACGAACAATTTCTATCAGCGCGCCACGAATCTGAACCGGACCGTCACGAACGACCGCTGCTACGATCTCGCACTGCACACGTCATCCGGCGATTGGGAGGAATATTTCTATTTCGGCGGCTCTGGCTTCAATACCCAATGCCAGTAGCGTAGGGGCATGAAGGGCCGGTCGCTCCTCGCCGCCACATTGTTGGCGATGGCGATGTCCTGCTCCTCTTCGGAAGACAATTCGATGCTGGATTCGAAGCCAGACTTCGTCGGGTTCGTCACCACCGTGCAGACCGGCGAACCGCGCGAGCTCATCGTCGAATCGCACGCCAACAAGGAAGTCGCGCGGCACCGCGTGCTTATCCCGCGCGAGGCCACTTATCTCCGACGCGAGGGAGCAACAACGCGGCCGCTCGACCCCGCAACGATCAGAGAAAAGGATTGGGTCGAGATCTGGTTTGCCGGGGCCGCGGATTCCAGTGGACGACAGCGCGTCCGCCAGTTGATCGTGACGGATCGGCCGGGATGACCGTCAAAGCTCTTCGCGCGAGAGCCACATCTCTTCGATCGCGACCCGGCTAGTCCTCGCCGCGGAAGAAATCGTCGAATGACCGGTGCACCCGTTGAAAAAGCCGACGCGCATCGCTCTTCGTGCGGCGGAACATTCGCTTGATCTCCGCTTTGACGAAGTTCTCGTCGCCGTCGCTTGCTTCCACCTCGCCCTCATCGGTCAACTCCACATCCGCCCGTGCGTCCGCCTCCGCGTCAGAGGAACCATCACTCAGCGCCTGCTGCGCCACGGGATCCTGCTCCACTTGGTCAATATTGCGTCCACGGTACATGCCTTCCACGCGGGTCACGTTTCCGCGATTAGCCGCAATGTGAATGGTGCCGAGCGGGCGACGCGTTTTGTCCTGGATGGTCACAATCCAGACCGGCGTGCCGCGCTCGCTCGTGCGCAAGGTGTAGGCGACACGATCGAAATTTGTGTGTGACTGGTCGGCGGTATGATTGGCCACGGTAAAGGCGCCGCTGGAATCGAGATTCAATTGCGAGGTCTTTATCGTCACACGCTTCGCCGTTCCCCCGCCTTCGCCCGGCCGATTCGAAACAATGCGGCCGTTCGCCACCTGCAATTCCCGCACGCCGCTGGGCGACCGGCGGTCGGCGATGAGGACGGTCCAGCGCACAGGCTGCGGGTCGCCATCCACGCCGGTGACGGAGATGATGCGCTGGACCGCTGCGCGACTAAACTGCTTACCGACAACGAGGAGCGCATCGTAGGCCGTGCTCTGTTCCTGCGCACGAGCGGTCGCGGTCAGGAGCACGAAGACAAGAACGAATCGCCACATGCGGGAAACAAAACTGCCCCTGCGGCGCCCTGTCCAACCGTTTTCGGTTGCGAAGCCTGCCCATCCGAGGTGTATGTTCCCCGCCAGTGCGGGCGACGAAGAAGAAAGTAGAATTCTCCAGCCACACCGGAAATCTGGCTTTGATGCGCAAGTTCGTGCGCGGGTTTCTCGATTCATTGCCGTTTTCGGAGAAGGAGCGAACGCTGATGGTCTTGGGAGTGGACGAGGCCTGCACCAACATTATTCGCCACGCCTATCATTTGCAGGACGACCAGCCGATCGCGCTCTCGATGGAAGCGAAGCCAGATTGCGTCTGCCTGCGCTTGCGCGATTACGGCCGGCAAAGCGCGCCGGAGAAAATGAAAGGCCGCTCCCAGGATCTGATTCGCCCGGGCGGCCTCGGCTTGCATCTCATTCGCACGGCGTTCGACCGTGTGGACTACGTCTTGAAGCGCCGCGGCACGGAACTGGTGCTGACGAAAAATCTGGAATGAGGCGCGCGCTCCGCGCTGCTCGAGCCGCCCGATTTAGTCGGGACGCTGAGACACGAGAATTTCATTCATGACCCCTTCGACCGTCACCCCGCTCGTTCCCGATCCGGCACTCGAGATTTCGCTGCGGCCGCCGATGTTCAGCGAGTTCACCGGGCAGGTGAAAGTTTGCGAACGCCTCGAAGTTCTGGTGCAGGCGGCGAAGCAACGAGGCGACGTGCTCGAACACATTTTGCTCAGCGGCCCGCCGGGTCTGGGTAAGACGACGCTCGCGCATATCATTGCCAACGCGATGGGCGTGAGCGTGAAAAATACGAGCGGCCCGGTGATCGAGAAGGCGGGCGAGCTGGCGGGGTTGCTGACCAGTTTGGAAAAGGGCGACGTCCTCTTCATTGACGAAATCCATCGGCTCCAGCCGGCGATCGAAGAATATCTTTACCCGGCGATGGAGGATTACCGGCTCGACATCATCATCGACCAAGGGCCGCAGGCGCGCAGTTTGCGACTGCAATTGCCGAAGTTCACGCTTATCGGCGCGACCACCCGCGCTGGCATGGTGAGCGCGCCTTTGCGGTCGCGCTTCGGGATGACGGCGCGGCTCGATTACTACAGCGCGGAGGAGATGCACAAGATCATCACGCGCAGCGCGGGCTTGCTCGACGTGGAGATCGATTCCGCGGGCGCGGCCGAGGTCGCCGCCCGCACCCGCGGCACGCCACGGACGGCGAACAATCTTCTGCGTTGGGTGCGCGATTACGCACAAGTGAAAGCCGATGGCAAAATCACCGCTGAGCTGGCCGACCGCGCGCTCACCATGCTCGAGATCGATCGCGATGGCTTCGATCAATGGGACAAGCGCATCATCGAAGCGCTCATCCACAAGTTTAACGGCGGCCCGGTGGGGTTGAACTCGTTAGCCGTCGCCATCGGCGAAGAGGCCGGCACCCTCGAAGAAGTGAACGAGCCCTACTCTGATCATGGAAGGCTACATCAAGCGTACGCCGCAAGGGCGGGTGGCGTTGCCGCACGCCTATCGCAAGCTCGGGCTCAAGCCGCCGACGGGTCCGCAGAGCGAGTTGTTCGGGTAAGAAATGCAGAGCGATTTCTTCCAGCAGACTTCGAAGGTTCTCACAGTCTCCGAGCTGACCCGCAGTATCCGCGGCACGCTGGAGACGCGCTTCGGCGCGGTCTGGGTGCAGGGCGAGATTTCCAATTACAAGTTGCATCCGTCTGGCCATCAGTATTTCACTTTGAAAGATCAGCGCGCGGCGATCGCCTGCGTTATTTTTCGCAACACGCTCCCGCCCTTTCCGCGACCGCTGACCGACGGCGCGCAGGTGCAGGTGTACGGCCAGATCTCCGTCTTCGAAGCCCGTGGCCAATACCAGCTCAGCGTTCAGATTCTGCAAGAGCGCGGGCTGGGCGTGCTTCAGGCAAAATTCGAAGCGCTCAAGCGCAAACTGGAGGCCGAGGGTCTCTTCCGGCCGGAACGAAAACGACCGCTCCCGCGCTTTCCGCGCCGCATTGGAATTGTGACTTCCGCGAGCGGTGCCGCTGTGCGCGACATGCTTAATGTTCTGCGGCGGCGCGCTCCGGCTTTGCAGATTTTGATCAGCCCGGTGCGCGTGCAAGGCGCCGGCGCCGCGGTCGAGATCGCGGTCGCGCTCCGCGAATTGACCACACCCAACCCGGCGTGGGCGCCGCTCGATCTCGTAGTGGTGACGCGCGGCGGCGGGAGCATCGAGGATTTGTGGGAGTTCAACGAAGAGATCGTGGCCCGCGCGATTGCCGATTCGCCCATCCCGATCGTGAGCGCGGTCGGGCACGAGATCGACTTCACGATCGCAGATTTTGTGGCCGACTTGCGCGCGCCTACGCCCAGCGCCGCGGCGGAGTTGATCGTTCCGGACATGCTGGAGTTGCTGCGGCGGGTGGACGAACTCGCGGGTGGCCTGGCTCGTTGTCTGCGCAATTTCCTCACGCAAAACCAAACACGCCTCCGCTTCCTCTCCGAAAAAACGCTGGCGCGAGAACTAACGAAACGCCTGCAAGACGCGCAGCAGGCGATCGATCTCGCGCGCGAAGCGTTGCTTCGTCACGCCGGCCGGGCGGTGACGGATGGGCGTGTGCTCTTGGCAAACCGCGCCAAAACCCTGCAAGCGCACAGCCCGGCGCGGGCGCTGGCCCAGCGCATGGAAAAGATGAAAGAGATGCGCCGCCGCTTCGCGCTGCTGCCGGCGGGAGTATTGAAGGAAGCGCGCCAGCGTTTCACACGCACGGAAGCGATGCTGCGCGTGCTCGGTCCGGAAGCGACACTGCGGCGCGGCTACAGCATCACCACGGCGGAGGACGGGGCGATCGTCAAATCTGTCGCGCAGGTAAAGCCCGGCCAGCACATCCGTACGCGCCTCTCCGATGGAGAGCTGGATTCGGTGTTGGCGAAGCGCCCCGCATGAAACTCCGCCTGACCTCCTGCGCTGCCTTGCAATTCCGCGCTGACGGTGTTGAATATCTGCCCGCTTCCCGGCTCCGCTCACCTGAGCGATTTTTTTGAGTTCGGATCGCCATTTTTATTACGCCCATGCTCATTTCTCTTCTCGCGCAGACGCCGCCTGCGACCGGCCCGAATCCGATCGCGTCCTTCGTTCCGATCATCCTGATCTTCGTGATCATGTATTTCCTGCTTTTCCGTCCGCAGATGAGGCGGCAAAAGGAACAGGCCAAGCTGGTGTCGGCATTGAAGACGGGCGACCGCGTCGTCACCGCGTCTGGAATTCACGGCCTGATCTCGAACGTTAAGGAACGCACCATCATCGTGAAGGTGGCGGACAACGTGAAGATCGAGATGGAGAAATCCGCTGTGACCAGCGTCTTGACCGCCGAATCCGAGAAGTAACGCGCCCATGACCACGCTTCAATCCGTAATCCCAACTCAGAAATTCTAGATGTCCCCTCTCGTCACTTTCTCCATCGGGCTGCTCCTGCTCGTCCTCTTCGGCTGGTATTTCGCGACCGATTACGGTCTGCGGAAGCGCCTCCTCGCCACGACGCTGATGCTGCTGCTGGTCGCCTTCAGCGTCTCGACGATTTATCCGCCGCAGAAGAAGATTGCACTGGGCCTCGACATCAAAGGCGGCACTTCGTTCCTCATCCGCCTTGTCGGCGGGGAGAAGGAAGTCACCGGCGCGATGTTGGAGCAGGCGGTCGAAGTCATCCGCAAGCGCGTGGACTACTTCGGTGGCGGCGAACCCGTCATCAGCCCGGTCGGCGCCGATCGGATCATGGTGCAGATCCCGGGCCTGAGCACGGAGAAGATCCAGGAAGCGCGCTCGCAGTTGTCGCGCGTGGCCAAGCTCGAGTTTCGCCTCGTTTATCCGGATAATGGCCAGAAGCTGGGCGGAATCGATGGCGGCACCGATGTGATCCCGCCGGAGTATCGGATCGAGTCCTACAAGCTGCACGCCGAGCCGGGCAAGAAGGCGACGGAAGAGCGGCTCCTAGTGAAGAAACGCGCTGATCTCGGCGGCGAACACGTCAGCAGCTCGCATGCGTATTTCGGCAACGAAGGCTGGACGGTGCAGTTGAAATTCGACAGCGTCGGCGCCAAGCAATTCGGCGACATCACCGAAAAGTTCAAAGGCTACCGCTTCGCGATCGTCCTCGATGGCGTGATCCAATCCGCGCCCGTCATTCGCGACGCAATCTATGGCGGCGACGCCGTGATCACCGGGCGCTTCGGCGAACAGGAAGCGCGCAGCCTGGCCAGCGTGCTCGAGAATCCGCTGCAGACTCCCGTCAGTATTGAAGAAGAACGCAGCGTCTCCCCCACCCTGGGCGCAGATTCCATTCGCACCAGCGTCATGGCGGGTCTCATCGGCCTCGCGCTCACGCTCGCCTTCATGATGATTTACTACCGGCTCGCCGGCTTCATCGCGAATCTGGCGCTACTCGTTAACGTTATCCTCCTCCTCGGTGCGCTCACGATGTTCAACTTCGTGCTCACGCTCCCGGGCATCGCGGGCATCATCCTCACCGTCGGCATCGCGATCGACGCGAACGTCCTTATTTACGAACGCCTGCGCGAAGAGTTGGCTCTCGGCAAATCGCTCAAAGTCGCGATCGCAGCCGCTTACGAAAAGGCCTTCAGCTCCATCTTCGACGCCAACGTCACCACCCTCATCACTGCCGTCATCCTCTTCTGGAAAGCGACCGGTCCGGTCAAGGGTTTCGCCATCTCGCTCACGCTTGGCATCCTGGCCTCGATGTTCACCGCGCTCATCGTGAGCCGGAGTTGCTTCAGCTGGTTTGTCGATAATGGGAAGGTGAAAAAGCTTCGAATGATGCATGCCATCTCGTCGCAGAATTTCGACTTCCTCGGCAAAGGCCTGGCCGCGGTCCTGATCTCACTTGCTCTGCTCGCGGCCGGCGCAGTCGCGTTCGGGATTCGTGGAGAGAAGAATTTCGGCGTCGATTTCCGCGGCGGCGATTTATTGACCCTCAGCACGTCTCAACCGGTCGCGCTCATCCAGGTGCGCGACGCGCTCAAGCCTTTGAAGATGGACGACGCGCCCATCCAGCAATCCCGGCAGGGCGCGCTCAATTACGTTTCCATCCGCGGGCCTTTTAACTCCAGCGATCAGATTCAACAGCGGATCGCCGAGGCCCTTCCGAACGCCGGCTTCAAGGTCGAGCAATCGGAACGCGTCGGCGCTCTCGTCGGCGGCGAGCTGGCGCGCAACGCGGCCATCGCTCTCGGGCTGGGCGTTCTCGGCATCCTTGTCTACGTGGCGTTTCGCTTCGAGCTCTCCTTCGCCATCGGCGCTGTCGTTGCTCTTTTGCACGATGGGCTCATGACCCTCGGCATCTTCGCCCTGTTGGGGAAAGAACTTTCCCTAACCATGGTGGCCGCCATTCTGACGATTCTCGGTTACTCGATCAACGACACCATCGTCGTCTTCGATCGCGTACGCGAAGGTCTGGCCAGCGGACGCCGCGGCAGTATTCAGGAAATCATGAACGCGAGCCTCAATCAGACCCTCAGCCGCACTACTCTGACCAGCGGCGTGACGTTGATTCCGCTGGTGTGCCTTTACTTCTTCGGCGGCTCGGTTCTGCACGATTTCTCCCTCGCCATCATCATCGGCATCGTTTTCGGCACCTATTCGTCCATCTTCATCGCCTCACCGATTGTGCTCTGGTGGACCCGCGCGCGCGGTGGCAGCACCAGTTCACTCCGTCGGGAAGTGACTCAAAAAGCCGCCCCGGCCAGCGCCACCACCGCCCCCCGTTAAAACTTATTCACAGGAGTTGACGCCCGGCTGCCGGGCGCTTACGATCCCATCGCCGGTCGTGCCGGCACCCCCCTTTGAACCGAGGAGATTACTAAAATGCCAGAAGTGATTGTGCGTAAAGGAGAGCCGGTTGACCGCGCTCTCAAACGTTTGAAAAACAAGCTCGATGCCGAAGGCATCCTCGAGGAAGTGCGCCGTCTGCGTGCCTTTGAGACGCCTACGCAAAAGACGCGGCGCAAAGCCAAGGCCAACGCCAAACGTGGGCGGACGAAATTCCGATTTAACCCCTCGTAGGCCGCTGTTTAGAATCTTCTCGCACCCGTAGTTTCAGCGCCCCGCCTCGTCGGGGCGTTTTGCTTTTCCAGGTCTGAAACCCACTCGCCTTTTCCTGCTCACCGTGGCCGCGATGGTCGCTTTCGCGGGAAACTCGATCCTCTGTCGCCTGGCGCTCAGGCACACGACGATCGACGCCGCGAGTTTCACAACGATACGGCTAGTGGCGGGCGCACTGATCTTGAGCCTCATCTTGCGAGCTCGGGACCAGGCGTGGAAGAGCGCGGGTGACTGGCCATCCGCCTGCGCGCTTTTCGTTTACGCCGCTGCTTTCTCCTTCGCTTACCTGAGCTTACCCACCGGCACGGGGGCGTTGCTCCTCTTTGGCGCCGTCCAAGCCACCATGATCCTTTGGGGTTTCGGCCAAGGGGAACGCCTGCGCCCCCTTCAAATCACTGGACTGCTTATCGCACTAGGCGGGCTTGTCGCGCTGCTCCTGCCCGGTATTTCCGCGCCTCCCCTGCGCGGTTCGTTGCTCATGTTGAGCGCGGGCATCGCCTGGGGCGTGTATTCGCTGCGCGGCCGAAAAGCCGGCGATCCCGCGCGCGCCACTGCGGGCAACTTCTTCCGGGCCGTCCCGTTGGCCGCGCTCTTGAGTCTGGCGTTTCTCCCCTGGATGCACCTCGATCGCGCGGGCGTTGCCTACGCAGCCGCCTCCGGCGCGATCGCTTCCGGTCTCGGCTATGTCGTCTGGTACGCCGCTCTGCCCGCGCTCAAAGCCGCCACCGCGGCCACGGTCCAGTTGAGCGTCCCCGTTCTGGCAGCTGCTGGCGGTATTCTACTTTTGGGCGAGCCGCTGACGCTGCGTTTCCTCGGCGCCGCCCTCGCCGTCTTGGGCGGAATCGCCTTGGTCGTCCTACGAAAGCGCGCGCAAGACCGCCAGACCTGATAGATTCGACACTATGAATTCCGAATTGCACCACGCTCCCGATCTGACCCAGCGCCCACCGCGCAGCCCGCGCGTGCGCCTCGGCGGTTACATCATGCTCGCGCGCATCCTCGATAAAGGTCGTGCCGAACTCGCCGGGAAGGCAGGCGAATACAAATATAACAATCCGATGGATCACCATTGGTTTCGTTTCACCGGGATCACAGCCGACGCGCTCAAGGCGGAGATCGCGGCCGGGAAAGGCGACGGCGAAATCCTCGCCTGGATCGAAGAGAACGCGGCGCAGAAGCGCACGCCTTGGGAAATCCAACAGTGGAGCGCGTATCAAAACGAGCGCGGCCCCGACGGCGACGTGGAAACACTGGAGTTCTTCACCAAACGCGTCGGCGACATCAGCAAAACGCGCGAGGACGTGAAGACCTGGTTCGATTACCTCGACTTGGATGATCACGTCACCTTCGGCGGCAAACCGTAGCGCAGCGGACCGTCGGAAATTTTCGCGATTGGCGTTCGCTGGCAGAGCAGGCATTCTGGCGCGCATGAAAATTGCCGCCATCATCGTTCGCGTTCTTCTTGGGCTCGTCTTCGTCGTCTTCGGCTCGAACGCGTTCCTGCATTTCCTGCCCATGCCCGAAATGACGGGCCCTGCGGGCGCCTTCATCGGCGCGATGGCGTCGACTGGTTATCTCCAGGCGGTGGCCGCGTGTGAGGTCATCGGCGGCCTCCTACTTCTCATCGGTTTCGTCCCGCTCGGTCTCCTCCTGCTCGGACCGATCATTGTTAACATCGTCCTCTACCATGTCTTCCTCGACCGCAGTGGTCTCGGCATGGCGGTCGGGCTCAGCGTCCTCTCGCTCTTCCTCTTTTGGACTTGCTGGAATGCTTTCGCCGCGATCTTTCGCCGATAATAGACGCCCGCGCCAAAGCGACGACGAAAAGCGTGCTGGCGAAATTCTCCATCCGAAGAATTCGACTACCCGGGTGCGCACGGCGCAACCGCCGCTCTCATCACAGGAGAAGTCAGCCGTTCGCGGAGGAAGTGGACGCAGTGGGCACACCAGAGGCCGTCTCCGGCTCGCCCGTCGCCAACGTCACGCGGCGCGGGGCGGCGGCGATGGCGGATTCAAGCACACGGATATCGACTGGCTTGGTCAGATGAGTAAAAAAACCCGCGGCGCGGCTCCGCGCCAAATCATCATCCATGCCGTAGCCGCTTAGCGCGATGCCGGGTAACGCGTAGCGCGCGTGAAACTCGGCCATCAATTCATGCCCATCGCCATCGGGCAATCCGAGATCGGAAATGACGAGATCATAAGTCTCCGCCGCGGCCAGCCCACGCGCACCTTCCGCTGTCCCCGCGCTCGCCACGGTGTGTCCACGGCGCTCCAGTAATTTCGCCAGTGTGGTCCGCGTTTCCTGGTGATCTTCCACCAGCAAGATTCGTCGCACATCGAGTGGCTCCGCCGCCGCGCGCCGAGGCGCGAGCGCAGCGGGCGACTGCTCTTTTGGCGCAGCCAACGGCAGCTCAATCCGGAAGGTCGACCCGCAGCCTCGGCCAGCGCTTCGTGCCTGGATTTTCCCACTTTGCAAGCCCACCAGGCGATGCGTGATCGCCAAGCCGAGCCCCAGTCCGCCAAAGCGATGCCCCTGCCCGTGCTCTTCTTGAATGAAGGCATCGAAAACGCGATTGAGCATCTCCGCTTCAATCCCAATCCCCGTATCCGTAACTTCAAATGCGAGGACTTGCGGGCTCTCCGGCGGATTGCTACTCCGCACCGTCACCGAACCGCCCGCTGGCGTAAATTTAACCGCGTTCTTGAGCACGTTCCAAAAAATCTGCTGCACTCGCACCGCGTCGGCCTTGATGACATGCTGCGCCGCGCCGAGCTCGAGGGTGAGCTTGATCTCGCGTTCTTGTATATCCGCGCGCAAAATATCGTGCACGTGGCGCATCGAAGCATGGGCGTCGATCGAGACAAGATCGAGCCGTAGCTTCCCGCCGGTAATGCGGGTCAGATCAAGCAGGTCGTCCACCAGTTGCGCTTGGAGCGCAATGCCGCGCGCGATGACTTCGATATCGCCCCGCACCGTCGCCGGCACACTGGGATCTTCAGCCAATGAGGTGGCGAGGAGGAGCGCGGGATTCAGCGGTGTGCGCAGCTCATGCGAAAGCGCGGCCAGAAAATCGTCCTTCGCCCGCGTGGCTGCTTCCGCGCGGCTCTTCGCTGCCTCCGCACTTACCCGGGCCGATTCCGTCGTGTCGAGCAGCGCACGGATTCGCTTTTCGCTGTCACGCAGCGCGCGGTTGGCTTCCTCCAGTGCCGCTGTCCGCTCCGTCACCTTCTCCTCCAATTCGAGGGCGTGACGTTTCTGCTGCAACGCGTAGCGGATCGAGCGCTCCAGCATGACGGCGTTGATGTCGCCTTTGACCAAATAATCCGCCGCGCCCGCCTCCAACGCTTCAAGCGCGAGGTCGCGATCGCCCTGCCCCGTCAGCAAAATGATCGGCGCTCGGCAGCCCTGGCCGAGCGCTTCGCGCAACAAGCTCATGCCAGTGTCCTTGCCCAGCCGGTAATCGAGCAGCACGGCATCGTGGTCGCACGCCACCAGCGCCTCGCGCCCGGCGTCGAAATCCTTCGCCCAATCGATCGCGACCTTGATCCCCGGGATTTCCTGCAATAGGTCGCTCGTCAGCAGATAATCATCCGGATCGTCCTCGACCAGGAGGACGCGCAGCTGCCCTTTATCCATCGCCGCCTCCGCTAATCGTCTCCCCCGGCAGAGCCACGATCTCGAGCCAATATTTCCCGAGCACCTTCACCACTTCCGCCATCGCGGCGAAGGTGACTGGCTTGGTAATGTAAGAAGCTGCCGAGAGATCGTAGGTGCGGTAGATATCCTCCTCGGCTTTCGAAGTGGTGAGGATGACAATCCGGATGCTCTTTAATTTCGGGTCGGCCTTTATCTCTTTCAACGCTTCGCGCCCGTCTTTCTTCGGCATGTTCAGATCGAGCAGGATCAAGCCCGGGCGCGGCGAAGTAGCCGGGTCCTCGTATTTGCCGCGGCGTTTCAAATAATCGAGCAGCTCGACCCCGTCCTCGACAAAGCGCAGATCGTTCACCAGTCGGCTTTCCTCAAAAGCCTCCTTCGTCATCAGGCGGTCGTCCGCATCGTCGTCGGCCATCAGGATGGTGATTGGTTTCCCTTCGTTTTGCATAATTGGTTATTCTTTCATTGTTGCCGCAGTGGCAAGGTAACAAAAAAGGTCGCGCCTGCTCCGGGCGCGCTCCGAGCGGTGATGCTGCCACCGTGGCGCTCCACGATCTTGCGCACGATCGCCAGTCCCATCCCGGTGCCTTCATATTCCTGCCGGCCATGCAGCCGTTGGAATAACTCGAAGATGCGATCGAGATACACTTCCTCGAAGCCGATCCCGTTATCGCTCACCGAGATTTCGCAACGCGGAATCGTCGCGCCATTACTGCCCTCCATCTCCAAAAGACGGCTCTCCACTCGCACCAGTGGCGGCTCTCCGGGACGGGTAAACTTCAGCCCATTGCCGATCAGATTTTGCAGCAGCTGCCGCATCTGCAAGGGATCGGCCTCGAGCGTCGGAAGCGGCCCGAGCTCGATCCGCCCGCCGCTGCGCTGCACTTGATTCTCCAAATCCGACGCCACCTCCTCCGCCGTCGTCGTCAGGTTTACTTCGACGAAGGGCTGGGCTTTGGTCGTCACGCGCGAGAAAGTCAGCAGGGCATCGATCAGGCTGCGCATCCGGCCAGCCGAAGCCAGCATCCGCGCCAGGTAATCGGCCCCCTGCTCGCCCAGTTCATGCAGGCACCGGGTCTGCAACCGATCACCGAAAGCCTGGATTTTGCGCAGCGGCTCCTGCAAATCATGCGAAGCCACGGAGGCAAATTGTTCCAGCTCGCGATTGCTTCGGCGGAGCGCTTCATTGGCCGAGGCTAAATCGAGTGTGCGTGCTTCCACCCTTGCCTCCAGTTCATCGTTTGCCCGCTTCAACGCCTCCGCGCCGCGCAGGCGCGTCCGCACCTCGCGCGCCGCGATGGCAAAGCCTGCCCCAACCAAGCCCAAGCCAAGCAGCGTGGTCGCCCATTGGGTGGCCATGGCGGTGCGATAGCTGGCGCGCGATTGGTTTTCGCGCAGAGCCAGCAAATTTTGCTCGGTCCGCTCGATGTCTGCCAGGCGCGACCGGATCGCATCCATTTCCCGGCGGCCTTTCCCGATCATGAGATAACTGCGTGCGCCATCGAGCCCTTCCGCGTCGCGGACCGCGATGCCTTTCTCCAAGGACTCGAGCCGCAGGCGGATATTCGGCCGCAACGCAGCGACCGCGTGTTGCTGGCGCGGACTGTCTTCCGTCAACTTCCGCAAGCGTTCGACGTGCCCGTACGCCGCGGCGACGGCTGCACGGCAGGGCTCGAGATAGAGCGGCTCCCCAGTGATCAAATAACTCCGCTGCTGCGTCTCCGCCTCCGCCAGAGTGCCGAGCAGATCGCTGACTTCATCCAGCACTTCATGCGTGTGCACGACGAGCGCTTCGTTTTTCGAAATCCGCCGCAGATTGCGGTAAGAAAGCCAGCCGCTTACAAGCAGGACGGCGACCGTGATCGCCAAGCCGATCGTGAGACCTTTGCCGATCGATCTCATGCCAGGGAGGAGGCGGGCGCTTGGAACATGGCTGATCCATAGCATTGCTTGCCCCTCTCCGCCGCAAGTCCTCACGTGATCGCTGCCGTCCCGCGCATTCTTTTCAATCCGGCCCCGCCGGCGACGACGTAATTAGGGCAATGACAACGAAGGCGAAGAAGAAACCGTGGAAGAAAGATGCGCCCACGAAAAGCAAACACACCACGCTGAGCGCGAAGAGCAAAAAGAAGGCGAAGGCCGCAGCGAAACGCGCCGGGCGTCCTTACCCGAATCTGGTCGATAATATGAATGCCGCGAAAAAGCAGCGCAGCCGGAAGAAGGCGAAGTCCGCGAAGAAATCATAACGTCGGCTTTTTCGCGAGCACGGCCTGGCGCCGGCCCAGCCAGAGACTGAGGCCGCACCAGAAAGTCGCGAGCGGCACCGCGGCCCAGGAGACACCGCTCAAACCCAATCCCAACCAGCGCAACGCGGGATAGGACCACGCGCCGATTTGGTCACCCGCGCGATAGACAAACGTGTCCATAAAACTCTTCGCTTTGTATTTATCCTCCCGCCGCAAAACCGTGAAGAGAACTTCGCGCGCCGGCCGCGAAAGCGCGTAATTCATCGCTCGTCGCAGGACCTGGAAAACGGCCAGGAGCGAGAGCACAGGCCAGAGCGCAAGCGAGACAAAACCCGCCAGGCTCACCATCGGCAACATCGCCAGCGTGAGCCCTACTCCGAGCCACTTCAGCAGGCGCCCGGTCAGGAAAATCTGGACCACGATCGTGAGCACATTCACCGAGAGATCCAGCTGCGCGAAGAATGCCGTCCGGGCCGCGCGATCGTGAAATTGCTGCGCGGTGATCTCGGCCTGCTGAAAATAAACCAGCGTCCCGGTGATGGCGTGGAGCAACATGAAAGCGCAAATCCCAAGGAGGTACGGCGATCGGACGACATGGGTGACGCCAGACCAAAGGCTGCCGCCGATCGGACGTTCCGCTTCGTTCTGTTCAGCAGTGTCGCCGCGCAATTGGGCGGGGAAAAACCGCACGCACCACGCGCCACCTTCCAGAAGAAGCGCGGAGATGATGAGGAGATTGGCGGTGCCCAGATTGTGCACCAGCGATGCGGTCAACGCGCCGCCCACAATGCCGCCGAGCGTCCCACCGACGCTGATGAAACCGAACAAACGCTTCGCCTGCTCGGTGTTGAAGACATCGGTCATAAACGCCCAGAAGACGGTGACGACGAACAAATTGAAAACGCTGACCCAAACATAGAACGCCCGCCCGACCCAGAGCGCTTGCGCCGGCGAAGCCCAACGCATGAGGAGGTAGAAGAGCGCCAGGTTGAGAATAAAAAAGCGGTAGGCAATCGGGATGAATCGCCGGCGCGACATCCGCGCCACGATGGCGGAAAACAGCGCATTCGCGACCAGCATCCCGACGAGCGTGGCGGTGAACATCCAGGACAAATTCTCGACTCCGCCCGCCGCCCCGATTTCATCACGAATCGGCCGGATGACGTAGTAGCTGGCGAGGACGATGAAGTGGAAGAGGAAGCTCAGCCACATCGCGCGCACTTCATCCGGCCGCACATCGACCGCGCGATGGCGCAAGACTGAGAAGAGGCGGCTCACCTGGTTTCCAGATTCTGGCAGAAGCTATTGCGACGCGGAAGGGATGCTGTCGGCAATGTTGATCACTACCTTTCCCCGCGCTCGCCCGGTCTCCGAATAGCGGATTGCCTCGGGGACTTCGGCTAATTTGTAAGTGCGATCGATCACCGGGGTCAGCTTCCCGTTCTGCATCAAATCGTGCAGAACCAGGAGATCGTCGTGCGTCGGTTGCGACATCATGAAGCCCATCTTCTGGCTGACGAAAAGCGAGAGAATGGAGGCCTTGATCACACTATCCAACGGCGCAATCCAACGCCCGGCTGGACCTCCGATCATGACGTAGCGGCCGTTCTCTTTCAGCACGCGCCGACATTCGAGCAGCCCGCGATTCCCGACCATGTCGAGGATCAGATCGTACCGTTGCTCGCTCTTGGTGAAGTCGTCCGTCTTGTAATCGATCACGTGATCGGCGCCGAGCCCGCGGACCATGTCGACGTTCGTCGTGCTGCACACACCGGTCACTTCTGCGCCCATCGATTTCGCGATCTGGACCGCGAACGTGCCGACGCCGCCGGAGGCGCCGTTAATCAAAACTTTCTCGCCAGCCTGCAATTTCCCGCTGTCGCGCAAAGCCTGCAGCGCCGTCACACCGGCGATTTGCACTGCGCCCGCTTGTTCGAACGTCATGTTGGCCGGCTTCGGCGCGAGGCCGCGCTCGGTGACGCAGAGGTACTCGGCGAAGGCTCCGGTTTTGCCGCCGAAAACTTCGTCGCCCACTTTGACCTTGGTCACGTTTTTGCCGACCGCTTCGACCGTCCCGGAGAAATCGACGCCGAGCCGGAGCGACTTCGGTTTCCGCAATCCCTCGCCGAAACGCATGATGAACGGCTCACCCCGCATGAAGTGCCAGTCGTAGGGATTAACGGAAGCGGCCCGCACTTTTATCAGCGCCTGGTTGTCGTTAGGCACAGGCTTGGCGATATCGGCCAATCGCAGAACCTCGGGCGAGCCGTAGTCGCAATAGACGACTGCTTTCATGGTCTCGCCTTCGACCGCGGTCAGGCCCGCGCAGTCATTCGTGGAGCGCCAGTAGGCGATAAAGAGCCAGGCGCTCAGCAAGATGATGAGGGCGAGGATGAGCCGGACGGTCCATCGGAGGGTGCCGCGGAGGATGCGTTTTAGTTTCATAGCGTTGGCGCCGGCGGCGCTTTGAGTCGCTTAATCAGCAACCAGAGCCCGAGGCCGATTTCATGTTCCGGCGCGAAGGCGCCCACGTGGCTCGATTTTCTCAGGAAATTCGTCGCCGTCGCGGCGGCATCGCGCCGCACGATCAGCCGGCCGTTAACGAACTCGGGGTGGAGGCTGGTGAGAATGCACATCAGCCAACAGAGTCCTCCGAGGCGGGCCTGAATCTGCGGCGAAGATTTCGCGAGCGGGTTCATGTGCTTGAGGCAAGTGAATGCATGGGCGGCGCGGCAGGAAAAATCACAGCGGGCCGTGCGAGCGACGCAGACGTATGGCGATGAAGAGGCAGGCCGCGGCGAAGATGAGCCCGAGCCAGAGGCCCGGCGTGATTAGAAAATTAAACGGCGTGAGATCGGGCGGATCAACTGTCGGGACCGGCCGTTGCTGCGGCGGCAGAGCCTGCCGTTGAAAGGCAAACGCCTGATCGATACCGCCCAGAGTCCGATACTTCAGGAAGTTCCAAAACCCGCGAGTCTGAAACGCTAGTTGCTCCACCACTCCGAGCGTGAGCGGGAGCAAGACCCACAAAAAAGTAGCGCGCCGTGCCCAAGCAGAGACCAGCAGAAACCAGCCGTAAATCGGCGCGTGCCACAGTGCCATCGCCGCCAGCCCGTAGAGCAACACGGCCCAGCCGCGGAGCAACGGCAACTGACTCGCAGTCGCGGGCGGCAAGCCGTGCAGGGCGAGAAGGACGGTGCTCCAAAGCACCATGATCAACTGCGTCAGCACCACCAAAACGAAAGTGATCAACGGCAGGAGAACGAGCGGCACGCTCGCCTTTGCCAGCACCACCGTGCGATCGGAAACTGGCAGCGATTTCCAGAATAGGATGCTGCGATCGCGGCGCTCGCCGTGCAGCGCCTCGAGGCAATAAAAGAGGCCAACCAGAATGCCGACGACCAAAAGGAACATCGCCACGCTGTCATATGGCGCCTCGATGCGGGCGCGCTGCAGCGCGGGATCGAGCAGGAGGACGGCCCGTCGCCGCTCAGCCATCCCGATGGTGCTGAGGAAAAACCCAAACAGCGCGAGCGCGCTGGCCAGCAGCGGAGCGAAATAGAGGGAGCGATTCTCCCAAAGCTCGCGCCGGACGGACCAATAGAACGGATGCGTGGATGTCCGGTTCATTTTGCGGCTCCTTCTTTCCCCAGCATCGCGACAAAAAGATCAGCGATACTCGGGCGCCGGATCTCGCCCAGCGTGGCGCCTTGCTCCCGTGTGATATTGTCGAACAACAGAACGCTCCGCCCGAAAACCAGCCGCTCATGCATCGGCCGGAGCGCGCGCGCGGCCTCGACGTTTTGCGGGTGCACCATCACTTCGAGATAGCGCGCATCGAATTCCTCCATGCTGCATTCGAGCGCGATCCGGCCGCGATCGATGAACATGAGATCGGTCAGCACCTCCTGAATTTCCTCCACCTGATGCGTGGTGATGAGGATTGTCCGGGTGCGATCGAAATAGTCGTTTAGGAGCGAGTCGTAGAATTGCTTCCGAAAAAGAAGATCAAGTCCGAGCGTCGGCTCATCGAGCACGAGCAGTTTCGCGTCGATCGCCATCACCAGCGCGAGATGCAGCTGCGCCACCATCCCTTTCGATAAGTGGCGGATCTTGCTCGTGCGCTTGATTGTGGTTTTAGCGAGGAACGCCTCTGCCTTCGCTCGATCGAAGCGCGGATGCACGCCGCCCACGAAATCGAGCGCCTGCGAGACCCGCATCCAACGCGGCAGCACCGCCACGTCGGCGATGAAACAGACATCGCGCAAGAGTTGATCGCGCGCCGTCCACGGATTGCGCCCGAGCACTTTCAATTCTCCCTCGTAGGAGATCAGGCCGAGAATCGCGTTCAACGCCGTCGTCTTGCCGGCGCCGTTCGGTCCGATCAAGCCGAGGATGCGGCCTTCCTCGACGCGCAAATCCACGCCCTCCAGCGCGGTGGTGTTCCCGAAAACCTTGCGCAAACCGCGTGCTTCGATGCAGGCCATGGCTCAGCGTTTCTCCTTTTTCGAAGGTGAGCGCGCGGGCGCTGCGGCGGCATTTACCAGCTCTTGCGAAGTCAGCCCCAGGCGCTCGATCGTGGCCGCGATCTGCGGCCATTGTTCCGCTAAAAATTTCTCGCGCTCGCCCGCCAGGAGAAGAGCGCGCGCGCCGGCATTGACGAACATCCCCAGTCCGCGCCGCGACTCCACCAGCCGCTCGGCCACCAGTCCTTGATAAGCTTTCAAGACCGTCAGCGGGTTCACCCGAAACTCGGTCGCCACATTGCGCACCGAGGGCAGCGGATCGCCCTCCTTCAACACGTCGTCCAGGATCATGGCCACGACCTGATCCCGGAGTTGGCGGTAGATCGGCTGGCTGTCGTTCCACTCATGCGCCATTCCTAGACCTCTAGCCGCGAGAGCGGACGCCGAGTGTTTGCCGATTGCGTTTCATTGGCGGTGTTATAGTTAACTACAACACCAATGCACGACAAGCTTTTTCTTTGTTTTTTTCTTTCCGTGACCCCGCTCGCTTATTTTCTTCCCTCGCCCTCAGGCGGCATCTTGGTCGCCTGCCAATTCACCACCTGCCACTTGCCGTCGCGTTTAAGAAAAGTGCCGGAGTTCAGGTAATTGGCCACCTCCGTCTTCTCGCCTTTCTTCGTCGTGCCGACCAAACGGAAGGCCACGATCGCAGTGTCGCCGTATTGCTGGATGCGCACATCCTCAGCTGTATAGATGGCCGTCTCCGCCTCCGCCGACGCGGGCTCGGCGGCTTCCTTGCGCACGTCGCGCATGATGTCTGTCTTGCCGATGCGGCGACCGCTCGAGCCGGTATAGATGAGATCATCCGCCCAAAAACGATCGTGCATGGCGACATCGTTCCGGGACGCGCCGGCGAGGAAGTCTTGCAAAAGTTTGGTCAACTCCGCTGCGTCCGGAGCAGGAACTGGCGAATTTTCCGCGAAGCCTGAAAAAGGCGCGAGGCTGAGAACGACAACGAGAAGGAGAATTTTTGCGATCATAGGTGAGGTCCTCAACCGGGGAGGCGCGGCGATTCTGTGGAATGTAGGCGCGATTTTCCACGACAATCGCACGGGAGATGACGCAGGCTCGCACGCATGCCGCGCTGTCCTTGGGCCACGATCGAACCTTCCATTTCCTATCACGACGCCGAGTGGGGCGTGCCGGTGCATGACGACCGCGTGCTCTTCGAGTTTCTCATTCTGGAAGGCGCGCAGGCTGGGCTGAGCTGGATCACCATTTTGAAGAAGCGCGAAAATTACCGCCGCGCGTTCGCCGATTTCCGCGCGGAGAAGATTGCCCGCTACGGCGCGCGCGACGTGCAGCGGCTGCTCAACGATCCCGGCATCGTGCGCAATCGGCTCAAAATTGCGGCCACCATCACAAACGCGCAGGCTCTCCTGGAATTGCAGAAAGAAACAACGCTCGACGCCTACCTGTGGAGCTTTGTCGGCGGTGCGCCGAAGCAGAACCGCTGGCGCGCCATGGCGCAGGTGCCGGCGCGAACCGAGGAGTCCGACGCGATGAGTCGCGATCTTTTGCGGCGCGGCTTCAAGTTCGTCGGCTCCACCATTTGCTATGCGCTGATGCAAGCGACCGGGATGGTGAACGATCACCTGATCTCCTGCCCACGCCACGCAGCACTCCGCGGCACGGGGCGCTAGCGATAGATTAACAAGAGCAAAACAGGCAAAGCAATTCCCCCGGCGAGGCAAACGACTGGCCCAACCCAGCCGACGGAAAACCGGAAGGCCATGACCACGCCGAGCAAGGTAGTGGTGACTAGACCGATGGCGGCAAGAAGGGCGAAGGCATGGAGGGGCGTGCGGTTGCTCGCTTTTCCGCCCGGCAAGTGCTGCTTGATGTGGATATCCGAGAGAATGGAAAGCGCGGCGGGCGCAGTGTAGCTGCCGTCCTTCGCACTGTCCTGGAGGCGAAAAATTTGCCAACCACCCGAGACGGCAAAGAAGATCAAGGCCGGGGCAAACAGACACCCGAGATAAAGGTGGAGAAGACGTAATCGCCGCATGCCGCGCACTTTTAACCGAAAACGAACGACGGCCAAGCAAATGCCGCCAACGCCCACAGGAGAACTGCGGAAAGTCCGTGCGCCTAGCGCTTTTACTCTTGCCTAACGATTGGACTGTTTGCCATCCTGAGCCCCGCGCGAGGGCTGTATGAATTACAAGCAGACGCTGGACGACATGCTGGAAGCTGCCGCTGAGGCGGCGCCGGCGCATTGGCCGGCGTTGCGCGGCGCGGCGGAGATAGAGTTCAAGCAGTTGAGCGAGACGGCTCTGGAGTTGGAGGCGGACTTCGTGGCCGACATCGTGGCCGCGGAGCGCGAGCCGGATCCGGCCAAGCGCACGGAGATGGAGCGGCGCGCGAAGCGTCGCATCGAACTGGCTTTCGATAGTTTAAAATTGGCGGCGGAAAGTATCGTGATCGAAGCGCCGCCCGAAGTGAAGATGGACGCGCAGGCAGCGGTGAACGCCGCGCTCGCTGTCCTCCGGGGTGCGATCAACACCTCCATCGGAATCGCCATGCTTTAGAGAAAGCGCACGCGCTGGACCTTATGGAAACAAAGGAAGCGATCGCCTGGTTCAAGCAGACCTTCGGGGCCCGCATGGCGCCGTTGTTGGAGGGGACGCCGTTCGACGCGGACATGGTGGCTGCGATTGCCAATCAGGAGACCGGCTACATCTGGGGAGCGCTGGCGCAGAAGGGATTGGCGGAGGATGAAATCTTGCGCCTTTGCGTAGGCGATACGCTCGATGCCACGCGCGGTCGCTCTTGTTTTCCGCGCACGCGCGCCGAGCTGATGGCCGCGCCCCGCGGGCGGGAAATGTATACGATCGCGCGCGAAGCGCTGCTCGATATGGCGCAACACGTTTCCGGTTATGAAAGCGCGGTGGCGAATGAGGAAAAGTTCTGCCACGGCTACGGCATTTTTCAGTACGACCTGCAATTTTTCGCCGAGAATCCCGATTACTTTCTGCGCAAAGCGTGGGGCGATTTTGAAGCGTGCCTCACGCAATTCATCGCGGAATTACGCGCCGCGGCCCAGCGCCAGGGGTGGGCGGGCCGGCGCACACTCACGGACGACGAGAAGGTCTTCGTGGCGATCGCCTACAACAAAGGAACGGCGGATTGCACGCGCGGCTTCAAGCAAGGGCATGTTTGCGACGGGCGCTGTTACGGCGAGAATGTCCACGAGTTTCTGCACACGGCGCGGAGCATCCCGACGAATGTCATCACTTCCGGCCTGCGCGTCGTGCCCGCGCCAGTGCTTCGCCGAGCGGCCAAGGCAGCGCAGCCCGCGGCGGCGCCGCTAATCAAACGCATCGGCCAAGTCTTCGAGGTGAACGTGGGCGAATCGCCGCTTCGCTTGCGGAGCGAGCCCTGCATCTCTGCGCCGAATCCCGGCTCCAATGTAATCGCTCGCCTCCCGAAAGGTCAGCTTGTACAAAACGTTTCAAAGGGGGCGACGGGCGATTTCCTCGAGGTCGAGACGATGTTTGAGGGCGCGACCCTACGCGGCTTCGCGGCGAGCAAGTTTTTGCGCTTGGTGAAGCGCGCCTTACCGGTGCGAAAAAGCAGTGCGCGCGGGATAGTTTCAGGACCCGAAGGCAAGGTCAAAAGTAAACCGAAAGGAGCAGGAGGCGCTCCGCTGGCATCCACCATGGAGACGGCGAGCGCCCCCGGAATTGTTATGGATATTGAGCAACTCATTCGAGCGGTGCAAAAAGAACTCGGCGTCGGCGTGGATGGAAAAGCCGGGCCAGAAACATGGCGAGCGATCTACGCCCGAGTGACGGGGCAGAAGCCCTCGACCACGACCGCTGCGTCCGCGAGCACGCCGGCCGCGGCGAGCGTGAAGCTGCCAAAGTCCGTCACCGGCACAGTGGATGCGCGGAGCGAGCGGACCATCGCTACGCTGCAGCCGGAGGTGCAACCCTACGCTCGAGCGTTGGTGATCAAGGCCGCCGCGCTCGGGATTACGATCAAGGTCATCAGCGGCCTACGAACCTACGCCGAGCAGAACGACCTCTATGCGCAGGGCCGTTCCAGGCCAGGCCGCGTTGTCACCAATGCGCGCGGCGGCTATTCCAATCACAACTTCGGCATCGCCTTCGATATCGGAATCTTCGACGGCGCAACATACGTGGATGAATCGCCGCGCTACAAAGCAATCGGCGCGCTCGGCGTGGAGCTCGGGTTGGAATGGGGTGGAAACTGGAAGACGATAAAAGACGAACCGCACTTCCAACTCCGGCCGGCCTGGGCGAAAGATAAGGCGGAAAGAGATATGCTCGCTGAACTGCGTTCCCGCGCGGATTCGGGTCGCAAATTCTATCCATAGAACATAGGCATGCGCACATCACTCCTCCTCCTCACCGCAATCCTTGCTGTCGCTTCTCCAATCGGAGCCGCGGCCGCCGGTTTCCGCGGCTCGGTCGATTTCACGGCCGAAGAAAAAGCCGCTCACCAACGCCACCTCGGCACCATCGCGCGGCAGGCGCGCCGTTATCTGGAAGACGTTTACAAAGATCACCTCGCCTTCTATCGGCGCTACGGTGTCTCGAAATATTACGGCGACCGGAGCACGCTCCTCGATACGCGGGCGAAGCGGCTCGCCGCGCTGCAACGCGCGGGCGCGCCCGCGGCGCTCATCGATCAGCTGGTGCCGAGCAGTTGCATCGGGCTTTCCTTGAATGCGCTCGGGGCTGGCTTCCGCGCGCCGGGCGATCCGGCCTTGGAGAGCGCCTATCAAAAGATCTATCAGTTCGCGCGCGCCAACGATCTCGACGGCAGCGCCGTCATCCAGGCGCTGCGCAAGCTCGGCTGGACGGTTTATTATTGGAACCCGGCGCCGCAGAACAACGCCGCCTGGGACGCCGAAGAACGCAACTGGCGCAGCAAAGGCTGGCACGCCTACCGTTACAGCACAGTCATGAATCGCGGCACCTACTACTACAACGACGTGGACAACAAATCGCTCCTCGTCGGCTTCGGGACCAAAGTGCCGGGAGCGTTTCGCGCGGCGCCGTTCTTCATCGGTGTGGCGCACACCGGCTACCATGTTTTCCCCGGCTTTGAAGGCACGGTGATCGAGGCGCATTCCACCCGCGCGCTTTCGTCGATCGATAATTTGGAAACGAGCCCGTTCAATCCGCTGGGCAACGGGGGCGGTCCGCGTTGGACGCCGACGGAGAAATATCGCTCCGGCTTGATCGCGCTCCCGCCACTTTGAGAAATCTTTTCGCGGGCGAGGCTCGCAACGCGTGAGCAAGGATTTCGAGGAGCTTGATTTTCAACCGACCGCGCTGGGCGACCTGATGCTGCGCCGGCGGGTCTTGCGGTCGTTAGGCGGATTGGAAATCCATGAAGTGAAGCTGGGCGACGCCTTTCTCATGTCGAGTTTGTTTCACGAAGTGGAGGAGGCCCTGGCGCGGTTCGGCCTGCGAGAATTGAGCGGGACGAATTGGGACGTGCTCGTGGGCGGCTTGGGCCTTGGCTACACCGCAGCGGCGGCGCTGGAGCATGAGGAAGTCGGCAATCTCACGGTGGTGGATGCGCTGCAGCCTGTGATTGGCTGGCACCAACGCGGACTTGTGCCGCTCGGCGCGCGCTTGATGGGCGACGCGAGGACGCGATTGCTGCACGGCGATTTTTTTGCGCTCGCCCTCTCAGAAGACGGTTTCGATCTCGAGCGGCCCGGCCGGAAGTTCGATGCAATTTTGCTCGATATCGATCATTCGCCGCGCGATCTCCTCGACCCGCGCAACGCCACTTTCTACACTCCCGAAGGCTTGCGCGCGCTCGCCGCGCATCTCGGCCCGGCCGGAGTCTTTGCCATGTGGTCGGATGAACCGCCCGACGAAGATTTCATGGCGGTCATTGATTCGGCCTTCGCCAATGTGCGAGCGCACGAGGTCACGTTCGCAAACCCGCTGCTCGAGAGCGAATCGGCCAGCACAGTATACGTGGCGCGGAAGACGAGCGCGGACGCGTGACCGCCTTCGGTCCGGCGCCCGGTGTACACCTAACCGCGGCGAGATGGAGGTACGGTCAGCGCTATCTTGCGATCACACCCTGCGGCACCGAAGGCGCGCTCGGAATTTCCACCCGGTCGGTCTGCGCCGCGATCGTCCCATCGGGGCCGATGCGCAGGACGTGGAGCGCATTCGCGGAGGGCGGCATGAAGTCGATCCCTTGCTGGCTTACGACGTAGAGGTATTCGCCCCGCCCATCGAGCGCCAATTGCTCGGGTGCGGCCGGCGGTCCGGCGAGCGGGAAAGTCTGGAGATTGACCAGGTTGAGCGGATCGGAGCTGTCGAGGACCGAGACCGTGTTGGCGAGAGTGTTCGTCGTGTAGATGCGGTTGCCTGCGGCATTCATAACCAACCAGCAGATACCGGGACCCGCCGGAGCTGAGCGCACGAACTGGAATTCCCCCGTTCGATCGTAGGTGTAGACGCCGACCTTCCCTTCAAAGACAAAGCCAGCGTAGAAAACCGGCTCGCGTGGATGAGCGATCAGGCCGAGCACGAACGGACGACCGGCAGGGTTGCCGAGGAGCGGGAAGGGCACGAACTCCGAGGCCGGCGTGGCATGGGCCGCGACCTCTCGGATGTGGCCATCGGACCCGACATCGAACGAGCGGATCGTGCTCGCGAAAGTGTCCGCATCGAACACGAGCGTGCCTTTCGGCGAGACCAGCGCCTGGCTGGGAGTGGAATTGCCCGGGCCAAAGCCGCCGCCTTTTGGGCCCTTGACCGAGGATGGGCTCTTAAGCTCGCCGTTTGGCTTTACCTCGAATGAGACATACTCCGGCCGTCTCTTTCGCACATCGAAACCCGGCCGCGCGATATCGTAGTCTTTATTGATTACGGTCAGCACCGTCTGCGACGCGGACAAGCCTACGCTGACGGGATTGGTGCCCTCCGATTTGAAAGGAGACCTGCGCACCGGCACCAGGCTGCCATCGCTGTTCACATTGAAGACTGCGATTGTATCCGAGCCAGAGTTGACCGCGAAAATCTGCGTGGCGTCGAAGTTGAAGATCAGATTTTGATCCGAATCGAATGGCCCAAGCGTCCCAGCGACATTGCCTAACGAGATCAACTGCGGATGCACGCCGGTGCCGCCAGTGGGGAACTCACCCATAGGCAAAAGCTGTCCAGTGGCGGTGCGTCTGAAGGCGAGGATGGAATTCTGGCCGTTCACGTGGCCAATGTTGCTTTCGATATAAACGGAACCGACGGGCGCTTGAGCGTTGGCGCTGAGGCCAAATCCGCCGAGCGCGAGGAGGGAAACCAGCAGTGTTTTTTTGTTCATATTGTTCTTCTTTTCATGCCGCCCAGCGAAGTCGCGGACGACTGTCCGATTGTGGAAAAAAAAGGCGCGCCGGCTCAAGCAAAATAGAACGAGGGCCGTCCTCCTTTTTGACTGTGCAACCGATCTTTGGGCAGTCACCGTAGGCAGGCAGCAATCGCTTTGGACTCGACCAGCTTCTTCGCCGATTGGAATGGACCACGCCTCGCCAAGCTCTTCCTGATTGGCCTTGTCTTGGCCGTGGGCGGTTTTTTTCTCCTGCAATGGCTCAGTCGCGCCAACCCTTCGGCTGCGACGAAAGCAGTGGTCAAGAGTATCGCGGTCCTACCGTTTGAAAGTATGAGCGGAGCGGACGACAACCGCTCCCTGGCCGATGGTATGCAGGACGACGTCCTGAATGCGCTCGCCAAAGTAGCTGACCTGAAGGTCATCGCCCGCACTTCCGTCATGGGCTACAACCCGGAGGTCCGTCGCGATCTCCGTGTCATCGGCCGCGCTCTCGGAGTCGCCTATGTGCTCGAAGGCAGTGTGCGCCGCGCGGGCAATCACGTCCGCATCACCACGCAATTAAGCGACACACTTACCAACAGTCAGGTCTGGGCCGAACGTTACGATCGCGATCTCTCGGAGATTTTCGCGATCAAGGGCGACATCGCTAAACGAATCACGCGCGAACTCGAGGCCCGCCTCACCCCCTCAGAAAAGTCAGCAATCGAGAAGCGACCCACGAACGACCTCGAGGCCTTCGATCTCTACAATCGCGCGCGAACGCTGCGGCTGACCGCGAGCCTGGGCGCCGCATTCTCCGAGCGCATCGTCCAAGTCGTCGATCTCCTGGATCGGGCAGTGGCGCGCGATCCCGCATTTCTCCTCGCCTGGTGCGAACTGGCCGGCGCGCACGATTTGCTCTACATCACCAATTACGACCACAGCAACGAGCGCTTGTTGCGCGCTGATACCGCCGCCCAGGCCGCGCTTAATTTGCAACCAGACGCCGGCCCGGCCCGGCTCGCCCTGGCGCAACATCTCTACCAGGGCTATCGCGATTACGAGCGCGCCCGACGCGAACTCGACATCGCCCGGCGCACTCTGCCCAACAGCGCTGAGATCCTGCTTCTCACCGGCTATATCGATCGGCGGCAGGGGCGCTGGGAAGATTCCGTGCGCCATCTGGAGCAGGCGGCTGAGTTGGATCCTCTCAACTGGTTCACCCTCGGGCAGGTGGCGTCCACCTATCAGGCCGTGCGCAACTATGAGCGAGCGGCGGAGTATCTGGAGCGCGCGGCCAAGATTCGGCCTAATGACTCGTTGACCCAGATCGCGCGCGCCTGGCTCGACTATGAGTGGAAGGCAGATTTGCAACCGCTCCACGCCACCATCGATCGCATCCTGGCGGAGGATCCCAAGGCCGCGCCCACGATCGCGGCCGACT
Organism: uncultured Verrucomicrobiae bacterium; assembly: GCA_963788065.1. Classification (GTDB taxonomy): domain Bacteria; phylum Verrucomicrobiota; class Verrucomicrobiia; order Chthoniobacterales; family UBA10450; genus JACCTI01. The sequence goes on along the minus strand of CAWBFF010000001.1, from coordinate 366,892 downwards.
GGCTTTTCCTCGCGCTTTGCGAACGCGATTTCACCGCGGCCGAGCGCGCGCTGGCCGCTTTGCAAAGCGACGAAGCGATTACAATCGGGTCCGCTTTGCTGAATCGCGCTTTCGGGCGAGGGCTCGTTGCTCGCGAACGCGGCGATGCCGAGGGGGCGCGCGCTGCTTTCCAGCAGGCACGATTGCAGCAGGAAAAATTAGTGCAGGAGCAACCAAACTTCGCTCTCCCTCTTTGCGTCCTGGGGTTGATCGACGCCGGTCTGGGCGACAAAGATGCGGCGCTACGCGAGGGACACAAGGCCGTCGAACTCCTGTCCGTGGAACGCGATTCTCTTTCCGGGCCGGACGTCCTGGTCATCTGCAGCATCATCTGCGCGTGGACCGGTCAGAAAGACGAAGCCTTGCAATATCTGGAGAACGCCGCGCACAAGCCGAGCATGATCACTTACGGCCAGCTAAAAAAACATCCGTGGTGGGAGCCGCTGCGGGGCGATCCGCGCTTCGAGAAAATCGTGGCTGAGCTCGCGCCCCGCTAGTTTCCCCTAACGTCAGCGCGGCGGCGGTGCCTTCTCGGCATAGGGACCTGCGCGCAGAAGATCGGCCACGCCTCCCTGATTTCGCATAAGCGACTTCATACTCCAATGAATGTGGCCCGGCGAATTCGTCCCACGCCGGGTCAGCGCGATCTGGTTTATGATCTCGCTCGCCGGCCGCTTGGGACCGATCCGGTCGGTCGCGATGCCGGGCCAGACATCGGCACCGCGGCTTTGCGCACGCCACCAGGCGAGAAGGACGGGGAAACTCTGTTCTGGCGGCTCGATGCTCCAATAAAGCTGCGGCGCGAGGTAGTCGCACCAGCCTTCCGCCAGCCATTTCCGCGCGTCGGCGTAGAGATGATCATACGCGTCGAGCTGGGCCACGGTGGTCGCTGGCACACCGGGGCGCCAAATGCCAAACGGGCTGATGCCTACGCGCACGGAGGATTTCGTGGCTTTCACCGTGCGATACATCGAGCGGACGAAGTCGTTTATATTCTCCCGCCGCCATTCCGCCCGACTCAAGCCAGTCTTCGCGCCGAAACGCTTCCAAGTGCTCTCATCCGGAAACGCGCGCGCCCCGCCTTTCAGCGGATAGGGATAAAAATAATCGTCGATGTGGACGCCATCGATATCGTAACGGCGCACGATGTCGGCGATGACCGAAAGGACATATTCGCGCGCCGCAGGCTCGCCTGGATCGATCCAGAGCTGGGCTCCATAACGGCGCACCCACTCCGGGTGCCGCCGGGCCACGTGTCCCTCCGCAAGCGGCGTCTTGGCGTTCGAGGCTGCGCGAAACGGATTGATCCAAGCGTGCAATTCAATTCCACGCGCGTGCGCTTCGGCAATGGCGAAGGCGAGCGGATCATAGTCGGGCGCCACCCCTTGCCGTCCGGTGAGGAATTGCGACCACGGCTCCATCTTCGATTCGTAGAGCGCGTCGCTGGCCGGCCGCACCTGCAGGAGAATGGCGTTTAACTTCAGCTCGGCCGCACGATCGAGCAGGGCACGCAGTTGCTCCTTCTGCACCGCAGCCGGCAGACCTGGCTTTGAAGGCCAATCAAGATTGTGCACCGTCGCCACCCAGGCGCCGCGAAATTCGGACGCGGCATTCAGCGATCCCGCCAGCGCGCAAAGCGCCAGCGTCCCCAGCAGAAATCTTCGAGTGCTCATAGCGGACATACCTCGCACCCCTCCCCCTGCCGTCAAAAGCTCCGGTTGTTTTTTCCTGCGGATGCGCCATACTCACGGCCTATTGGACGAAGTTCTGTTCTGTTCGTTGCGTGGTAGGTCGTCAGTTGAGATTCCTCATTGGTGATTCTGAAACCCGATTCTCGGGAACGGCTCTGTAGCTGGCGGTTTTTTCTCCAAGTTAAAAAACAAGATGAAATTGTATGTAGGTAATCTCTCCTTCGAGACCACGGAAAATGATCTCCAGGACATGTTCGAACAGCACGGCAAAGTAACCGATGTCGCCCTCATGATGGATCGCACGACGGGCCGCTCCCGCGGTTTTGCGTTCGTAACCATGAACGACGCCACTGAGGCCAATGCCGCCATGTCCGCTTTCAACGGCAAAGAAGTGCAGGGTCGCACTTTGACGGTCAACGAAGCGCGTCCTCGCGAAGAGCGGCCGCGTCAGTCGGCTGGCGGGCGTTACTAATTCGCCCCTGATTTGATTCTGCGAGCCGGCGCTCGTTACTCGGGCGCCGGTTTCGCGATTATATGGATTCTAAAAAAGCGATCGAACTCGAAGGGAAGATCACTTCCGTTCTCGCGGGCACCATGTTCCGCGTCCAGCTGGCTAACGACCACACCGTCCTCGCCCACATCTCGGGCAAAATGCGCAAGCGTTTCATTCGCCTCACCACCGGCGATCGGGTCAAACTCCAAATGTCGCCTTACGATGTGGACAAAGCCCGCATCGTCTATCGACTCGGTTAAACCAATTTTTCCTCCCACAGCAAATCCCAACCCAACTACCCATGATCAAAAGAGTCCTAGTGCGATGCCCGGCCACCGCGAAATTGACGCCAACCGGCCAAACCGTGGAAGAAGAGTCCTGGGGCGAGACCAAGTTAAAGGAACATAAGGTGACCTGCCCTCACTGCCAGGGCACTCACGCCTGGACGAAAAAAGACGTCGTCCTCGCGCGCTAAGGCGCTGGTTCGCACACATCGGCTTCGCGCCGAGTGCAGGGTTAGTTTTGAAATCTCGATGGGCGGCGCCGCCGCGGTTTCGGCGCGCTTGCTTGACACCTGGCCTGCGCGAAGCGTACCAATGCAGGCTCGCGTCATGCCTTCGCTAAAAGTTCTAGTTCCATCCCCTGCTCGCGAAGGTGCTCGCTTCGCCGGAGGACCGTCGCCCACCATCGATCAGGTCATGGCCGAAGAGCGGGCTGCCGCTTTCGGCAAGCGCAGCATCAAGGCATCAGCCAAGTTGGCCGGCTTGAAGATGGCCATCTCGATGATGGACCTGACCACGCTGGAGGGGAAGGACACGCCCGGCAAGGTTGCCTTCCTCTGTCGCAAAGCGATGCAGCCGATGGCGGCGCGCTACGAAGTGCCGCACTGCGCGGCCGTCTGCGTTTATCCAAATCTGGTCCGCGCTGCGAAAAAATTCCTGGGGGATTCCGGAGTCAAAGTCGCCTCGGTTGCCACCGCCTTTCCAACCGGCCTCATGCCGCTGCGGCTGAAACTGCAGGAAGTGCGGAGTGCGGCAGGTGACGGCGCCGATGAGATCGACATGGTGATCAATCGCGGCGTTTTCCTGGCGGGCGATCACGCGCGCATCGCCGACGAAATCGCGTCGGTAAAAGAAGCCTGCGGCGACGCGCACCTCAAGGTTATCCTCGAAACCGGCGAACTCGAAACGTACGATAATGTGCGCATTGCGAGCGATCTCTCCATGCGCGCCGGGGCTGATTTCATCAAAACTTCCACCGGCAAAGTGCCCATCGCGGCCACCGTCCCGGTCACGCTCGTCATGCTGGAAGCGATCCGGGATTACTTCTACGAGACCGGCATTCGCATCGGCATGAAACCGGCCGGCGGCATTCGCACCGCTAAGCAAGCGCTCGCTTACCTCGTCATGGTCAAGGAGACGCTCGGGGACGATTGGCTCACGCCCGATCTCTTTCGTTTTGGCGCCAGCACACTGGCCAATGACGTCCTCATGCAGATCGCGAAAACGGTGGACGGCAATTACCAAAGTGCCGACTACTTTTCGCTGCCGTAAGCGCGCAAAGAGGACTCCCCGGCACCTCCACCGCGTGGCACATGCACCGCGGAATTGCAGCGGTCTCTAGCGGGGAGCGAATTCGAACTCCGCTTTGTCCTTCTTCGCGGAGAGGACGAGGTGCGCAGCGAATTTGTTGCCACGCTTGGAAACGAAATCTTCGATCAACGGCGAGCGGCCGTCGGCCAGCAGCGCCTTCACTTCGTCGGGTGTGATCTCGTGTTCGCAGAGCTTCTTCGTCAGCTTGAAGACCGGGCGATTGTCCTGGTCGGGCTTGCGCACGTAGTAGGCGTCGTCCACCTCCACCAGTTCTCCGCCGTGGGTTTTGCTTTCGCCCAGGACTTTGGCTTGGGAGAGATCCGCCTTTGGCCGCGCTTTGCGCTCGATTGGTTTGCCGTCTTTGCCCGTCTTGGCGGCGCGCGGCGGAAATTCCCAACGAATTTTCGTGTCGGCTTTAACGAGGAAAGCGTCGAACGGTCGGCCCTTTTTGGAGGTGAAGCCCTGAAGAAGATCAGTCTTCCCCTGCTCGATCAATTTGATCGCCTGCTCGCGCGGAATCTCTTTCTTGCACATGAGGCGCGGCAAACGAAAGGCCTGTTGCCATTCGCCATTTTCGCGTTCGCGCAGAACGTAGTTGGAGCCGACTTCGCACAGTTCACCGCCCGTGGCGGGATCGGTCCAGAATGATTCGACGGCGCCGAGATCGGCCTTGTCGCCGAAGTCGTATTCCGCTTTCCATTTCCCGGTCTTCTCGTCCGTGGCCAATTTCAGGGTGGCGGCAAAATTGTTGCGCGTTTTGGCGGAGATAAAGCCATCGAGCGGTCCCACGGTCCCCTTCTCGACCAGTTCGCGGATTTCGCTCTCTTCCATTTTCCGGCCACCGATGACCTTGTAGAGCATGAACTCGCCGTCCTGCGATTTGTAGCCGCGCAAGGTTTCGCGGAGCGGCTTTTGGTCGGTAGGCGAGATGATATCGGTCTCGCGCGCGATGGAGTCGTCTTCCTCGAAACCTTTCACGCGCGCGACGATGCCTTCCGTCTCGCGCACGATTTCGGCCATGAATTTCTCGCGCGGAAATTTCCCCTGCTCCATCAAGCGCAGTTGATGTTCCCATTCGCCCGTCATGGCCGGGCTCGTGATGTCGGTCGCTTTGACCGCGCTAAGAAATTGGATCAGCTGCTCGGCTTTCGCAGTCGGGACCAGCTCGCGCTGGTTGCGATCCATGTACTTTTGGTAAATCAGGCCGTCGATCGTGTCCGCGCGCGTGGCCGGCGTGCCGAGCCCGCGCTCTTTCATCGCTTCCGCCGCGTCTTCGTCTTCGACTAATTTCCCCGCCGTCTCCATCGCGGAGAGAAGCGTCGCTTCGGTGTAGCGCGGCGGCGGTTTAGTCGCCTCGCTGTGCAACGTCGCCTCCAGCGTCTTGGCCTGCTGCTTATCGTCCGCGCTCAAAGCCGGGAGCGCTTTGCCGGAATCGTCGTCCACCGTGCTCTTGCCGTAAACTTCGAGCCAGCCCGCGGAGGTCAGGACTTTCCCTTCGGTCTTGAACTTGTGCGTGCCGATCTGGCTGAACCGGGTCGTGACATCGAATTCCGCCGCGGGAAAAAACACGGCCACGAAACGCCGCGCCACCATGTCGTAGATCTTGGCTTCCGCATCATCGAGGCTCTTCGCTTCGGAAGCGGTCGGGATGATGGCAAAGTGATCGCTGATCTGCGCGTTGTTGAAGATGCGCTTGTTCGGCCGCACGTAATTTTGCGCGAGCGCTTTCTGCGCGTGCGTTTGCAGCGCGCCGCCGAGATTGCCCAGCGTTTCCTTTACCACCGATTGATAATCTTCCGGCAACGCGCGCGAATCGGTGCGCGGATAGGTCAGCATTTTGTGCTTCTCGTACAGAGCCTGCGCGATTTGCAGGGTGCGCTTGGCCGAGAAACCAAAGCGGCCGTTCGCTTCGCGCTGCAGAGTGGTGAGATCGTAAAGGCGCGGCGCGATCTGTGAGCTGGCTTTCTTTTCCTCGGAAACATTGGCGAGCGGTTGGCCCTGACACGCCGCTACGACGGCTTCGGCAGCACCTTTATCCCAGAGCCGATCGATCCGATCGTGCTCGTCCTCGTTCCGCTTAAAATCCGGACGCTGATAAACGCCTTCGTATTCGCCTTTCGCGATTTCGAATCGCGCCGTCACCCGCCAGTAATCGCGCGGTTTGAAATTCCGGATCTCCAGCTCGCGCGCATATACCATCGCCAGCGTCGGCGTCTGCACGCGCCCCACGGAGGCAACGTTACCCGCGCGCGAACCAAACATGCGCTTCGTGATCGCGCGCGTGCCGTTGATGCCGATGAGCCAATCGCTCTCGCTCCGCGAACGCGCTGCGTCGGCCAGTCCCTGCATCTCCGCGCCATCGCGCAGTTTCGTGAAGCCCTCGCGGATGGCCTGCGGCGTCATCGATTGCAGCCAGAGGCGTTTAACCGGGTGCTTGTTCTTCGCGAGCTGGGTCAGGTAAGCGAAGATGAGCTCGCCTTCGCGGCCGGCGTCGCACGCATTGATGACCTCATCGATATCCTTCCGCGCGATCAGCTTCTTCAGCTGCGCGAACCGGTCCTTCGAACTGTCGCTTGGCTTAAGCTCGAATTTTTCGGGAATAATCGGAAGCGTCTCGAGGCGCCAGAAGCCGTATTTCTTCTTGTCGATATCCTCCGGCATGAGCAGCTCGGCCACGTGCCCAACCGCAGAGGAAATGACGTAACGATCGTTCTCGTAGTGATCCCCTTTCTTCGGGATCTTGCCCAGGACGCGCGCGATATCCGCGGCCACGCTGGGCTTTTCTGCGATGACGAGTGACTTGGCCATTGAAGGGATGCGAACTAGACCGCGCTTTCGGAGTTTGCAAGTTTTAAGGCAGCAAGCCACGGGCCGCCGGCGCGCTCATACTGCCGGCTACGGAGTGATCACCACACGCACGTCGTCTCCAAATCGCTCCAGCCCATCGAGCGCCTCGTTTACTACCCGGGCTTCGAGCGGCACCGTCCGGATGACATCCCCCGCGAGGTTCAGCCGACCAGTCCGTGCTAGTTCAATGAGAGTGGGCAATTCGCTCGCGAGGTGATCGGAAACGCCGATGACTTCCGCTTCCTTGTTCAACAGTTCGGCGTAAGGCGCGATCTCAAAGGTTCCCCGCATCAGTCCCGCCAGCGCGGCTCGGCCAAGTATGGCGAGGGATTGGACCGCCTGCCGCATGGTGAGCGGGAGACCGATCAATTCCAGCGCTACATCGACACCGCGGCCGCCGGTCAGGCTAAGAATCTGCGCCACCGGATCCGATGCCGTCGCGTCGACCGGCACGGCAGCGAAGCGCTCGGCGAGTTGCAGCTTAACCGGGTTGATATCGACCGCGAAAACGCGTGCGGCGCCGAGGCATCGCGCCAACTGCACCGCAGAGATGCCCAAGCCGCCAATGCCGAAAACCGCAACCGTCTCCCCTGGCCGCAACCGCGCTTTATGCAACGCATGCAGCGCAGTAGCAGACGAGCACATCAGGATCGCGCCCTGCGCAAAAGGAATCTCGTCTGGCAAAAGAAAGACGCTGCGCGCCGGCACCGCGACAAACTCCGCATAACCGCCATCGCGGCGATTGCCCAGCATTCTGCCATCAGGACAAAACTGCTCGGTCCCCGCTGCACAGAAATGGCAGTGACCGCACGTTGCCAGATAGTGCACGCAAACGCGATCACCCACGGCGACACCGACCGCTTCCGATCCGATCTCTTCCACCACGCCCGCGATCTCGTGGCCGAGCGTGAGCGGAAGCGACTTCAACTGCGAAACGCCGGAGCGGTAGTGCGCGTCGGAGTGGCAAATCCCCGCCGCCTTCACCCGAATCAACACGTCGCGCGGCCCGATCGTTGGCTTGGCCAATTCCTCCTCAACCAGCGGCGAACCAAACTCGACCAGGCGCAAAGCTTTCATCCGCGCGCGTCCGCTACCCGAGCTTCACGAAATACTTGCCCGGCAGCTGCTTGACCAGTCGCTTCAATTCGAGCCGCAACAGGACGGACGAAACGCTCCCGCTCGGCAGGTCCGCTTGGCTGGCGATGTCGTCGATCGAGGTTTCGCTCTCGCGGATGGAATCGTAAACCTTGCGCTCGTCCTCCGTCAGTTCCGGCAATGGCCGCGCGGCGGCTTCGGCCGACGGTTTGGACTCGGGCAGGAGGATGCTGAGGTCGTCGAGGATATCGTTCGCTTCCATAACCAGCTTGGCGCCTTGCTGGATGAGGCGGTTGGAGCCGAGCGCGCTCGGCGCGTTGATGTGGCCGGGGACCGCGTAAACGTTGCGTCCCTGATCGAGCGCTTGCGCCGCGGTAATGAGCGCGCCGCTATTCAACCCGGCTTCGACCACGAGAATGCCATGACTCCAGCCGCTGATGATGCGGTTGCGCATCGGGAAGGTTTGGCGATCGGGCTCGACCTCCATCGAGAACTCGGAGACCACGGCGCCACTGCCGTCCGCGATCTTCTGCGCGAGCACGGCATTCTCCGGCGGATAGAGTCTCGACAAGCCCGAGCCGATGACGGCGATGGTGCGCCCCTTCGCGGCCAGCGCGCCTTGGTGCGCGGCGGTGTCGATGCCCCGGGCGAGGCCGCTGATGACGGTCAGCCCCGCATACGCGAGCTGATACGAGAGTTTCTTGGCGGACTCGGTACCGTAATGCGTTGTGCGGCGCGAACCGATGACGCCAATCGCGTGCTGATCGCGCTCGGTCAATTTACCCCAAACGTAAAGAACGATGGGCGGGGCGTGAATTTCGCGCAGTTGCCGCGAGTAATGCGGAGACTCCTGCGTGATCACTTCGGCGCCGAAAGCGCGGATGCGTTCCAACTCCGCCGAGAGATCGACCGAGCTTTCCCAATTCACAATCTGCTCCGCCGTATCCGGGCCGATGCCCTCGACCGCGCGCAAAGCCGCGCCGCGCGCGCTGAGAATTCGTTCTGGCGTTTCGAAGACTCCCAGCAGCTTGCGCAACCGCACCGGCCCCATCTTCGGGAGCATGTTGAGCGCGATGCAGGCTTCGGTGGAGTTCATTTCCCCGCGTCCGTGGCGCCCATCGATCGGCCGAGCGCAGCTCCTTGGCTAAAAGGGGATTTCGTCGTCGTCCGGCTCGGAGGAAGCGGGACGCGGCGGGGGCGCGCTGGAGCGCTGCGGGGGTCGGCTGGTGGAGCGTTCGCTGCTGCCGCCGCTCGGGCCAGAGCCTTCGTCAGGTTCGCCGCCGCCTTGGCGGCTGCCGAGCAATTGCATGGTTTCGCCGATGACGCGCAGCTTGCTCCGCTTTTGTCCGCTCTGTTTATCGTCCCACGTGTCGAGCTGAAGCCGGCCTTCGATCAGGACCGGGCGGCCCTTCTTGAGATACTCGCCGGCGATTTCCGCCAGCCGCGCCCACAGCACGACATCAACAAAGGTAACTTCTTCGCGCTTCTCGCCCCCGTCCGTGGAGTAGACGCGATTGACCGCGAGGCCGAGATCGCAAACCGCACTGCCTTTCGGCGTGTAGCGCACCTCTGGGTCGCGCGTGAGATTGCCGACGAGGATGACTTTGTTAAAACTCGCGGCCATGCTCGAATCCTAGCGAGACTACTTCTCTTCTGCGACTTTTTTCGCGCGCACTGCTGTCTTCGGCCGAAGCTTTTGGTAGTGCTGGCGGTACACTTCCGCGTCGAGCTTGAACTTCGAACGCAGCTTGGTGATGAGCTGAGAATCGGCGTGGAAAATAAAATTCACAAAATGCCCGGCATCGAGTTCGCCCGCCTGATAGGCAAACTGGCGCTTATCCATCTTTTGCACCTGCTCAATCTCAGCGCCTTCGCTCTGAAATTCGGACTCCAGGCGGTCGACGATGTCTTTAACGGTATCTTCTTTGCCGGTCGCATTTAAGACGAGCAGCGCTTCGTAACGGTTCTTCATGATTCGGGAATTTTGTTGAACGTGTTCATCGCGGAAACGACGCCTTTGTCAATCGCCCATTTCACCGCTTCGACCGCGCGACTGACCGTTTTTTCGACTGACGGCAGCTCTTCATCGAAGAAGCGGCCGAGGACATGGTCGACGGCGCCAGCCTCGGGCGCAGCGCCGATTCCCACGCGGAGACGCGGGATTTGATCGCTCCCCAAGGTGGTAATGATGGAATCGAGGCCGTTATGCCCGCCGGTGCCACCTTCCAGTCGAATCCGGAGACGGCCGAGCGGCAGATCGAGATCGTCAAAGACGGCGAGCATTTCCTCGGGGTTAACCTTATAGAATTGAGCGACGGCCTGAAGTGGCAACCCGCTCCGATTCATAAACGTCATCGGCTTGACCAGAATGCCCTGCTCGGTCTTCGCCCAATAGGCGCCCCATTTCGCGGAGCGCTCCCAAGATACCCGCCAATCGGTCGCCAGCCGATCGAGCACCATGAACCCGATGTTGTGCCGGGTGCGTTCGTATTCCGGGCCAGGGTTCCCCAGGCCAACGACCAGACGAATACCGGCGGCGACAGGCGGCAAGTGTGATGAACCCGAAACGCTCCCGGGTTACTTCTTGTCTTTCGCCCCAGCCGCGGCCGCTTCCGGATCTTCCTTCTTCTCCTTGATCACTTCCGGCGCAGTCGGTGCCTCGGCCGTGGCCGATGGCTCTTCCTCGACCGTCGGGGCGAGAACGGAGATGGCGGTCAAATCCGGCGGCATGCGCGTAGTCACGCCCTCGGGGAGTTTGATTTGGCGCACGTGGATCGCGTCGCCCACATTCAATTCGGACACGTCCACGGTAATGACGTCCGGCAAATCCTTCGGCAGACATTCGATCGAGAGCGAGCGCAGGCTCATCTCGAGCAGGCCGCCAAAATTCTTCACGCCGTTAGCCGTGCCCGTTGGCTCGAGCGGCACGTCGGCTTCGATCATCTCATCCATCGAGACCGCGTGGAAATCGATATGGAGCACATCACCGCTCACCGGCGCGTGCTGCACTTCTTGCACGAGCGCGAGACGATTGGCACCGCCAGCCACCTCGAGTTCCACAAGAATGTTCTCGCCGGAGGCATGGCTGAGCATGGCATTGATGTCGCGGCGTGAGACCTGGAGCGCCTCGGGCTTTTGCTTCGCGCCGTAGATGATCGCCGGCACGACGCCCTGCGTTTTCAACTTTCGCACCGCGCTCCGTCCGAGACCGCTGCGTGGTTCCGCGGTCAGTTTAACTTGTTTTGCCATAATTCTGCTCCTCGGCGCCTCGCCGGTTGTAGAGCCGGTATCTATTCCCCGAAATCGCTCTTTTGCAATCGGGGAAATTCACAAACTAGACGCGCGGGGCCATCGTCCGGCGCAACTTCTCGATTGAATGGAGATGGGTTTCTGCGGCAGGGTTTAAGCACGAGGCTGGCACGTGGTCTGCTCAACAACAGCACGGATGTTAATCACATTCCGTACACATGTTGCATCCCCAGCAGAAACCCGGCGGCTTCTCGATTGTCGAAATTTGCATTGCGATCCTCATCGCTAGCATTTTCGGCGCGGCGGCGTTCGCGACTAATTCCCAGCTTTTGATTGGCTTGCGCTCCCAAAAAGAGACCACGGCCGCAACTCTGACCCTGCAGCAGCGGATGGAATCATTCCGTGCTACCGCTTTCTCCAATATCGCGGATCGCGATTACGTGAAGGACAACATCCTCAAAGTGCCTACGGGCTCCGAGGCGCCCTTAGGCCAGTTAACGGAAGTCCTGACCATTGGTGTCTATCCCCCCGACGGATCAGTCAACACTGTGATTCGCCGAACTCCCTCCAAGCCGAACGGTGAAAACGTCAGCGAAAACAGAAATCTTGGGGACGCCAAGCTCCTCCGGGTGGACATCACGGAGAGCTGGGTTGGCGCGAACGGCCGCGCCCGCACCCGTCAACTTTCATCCCTTTTCGGCATTGGAAACATTGGCCCATGAAGATCGCATGCAGCAGTAATGCCGGTATGACTCTTTCGGAGGTCATGATCACGATGGGATGCGCAGCCATTTTGCTTACAGCCGTCCTCATTTCTGGAGTTTCGCTGCAGCGCACCGCGATGGCGACGGACCAATACTCGATCTCCCAAGCGGACCAGCTGCGGGTGGAAGATTACATCGCGATGGAATCCCGCCGCTGCGTTTCCGCGACGGTCTTGAACAACACGGTCACGTTTTCGGTTCCGCAATATTATGACAATGCGGGAGCGCCCGTAAACCCCACTTATACCGCGGGAGGCGCCATCCAGTACGGCGCCGGCACGATCCCGATCTCCTACTATCAAAGTGGCTCCAACTTCGTTCGTAACGTCAACGGCACGGAAGTCGTCATCGCCAGCGATGTGGCATCCTTCAACGTCACGCCGATTGATCTCACATCGAGCCTGAGCTGCTCGATTACCTTCTCGCCGAAGTTCTCCAAGTTGCCAGCGCCCGTGCCGATCGCGGCCACGACCGTCTACATTAATACCTTTTTGCGGAACGCTGCCGCCCGGCAGTAGCCAATTATGAAAACGAACTCCCAAGGAGCCGCCGCCGGCAGCATCCTCATCACCACCATTATCACGATTGCGCTCATGGCCGCGCTTTGTGCTGGGGCATTGATCGTCACCACGCAGACGCAAACTGGTGGTGTCCAAACCGCAGCCTGGCATCAATCTCTCGCTGGCGCTGAAGCCGCGATGGACCAGGCCATGAACGCATTGAACACCGGCGACTGGGCGGGCTGGTACACTGTCAACGGCGCGCTCCCGGCAGGCTCGCCGACCGGCGGCGTGGCGGCTACTGCCAAGCCACCTTCCGGATCTTACAATTACTACGTTCCCGCACCGCTTTCCGTCCAAGGCGAAAGCGCCACGGCTGTCTCAATGTGGACCACGGTGGACACCGGCACTCTGGGAGTCGACCAAAACGGAAATCAGCCCTACCGCATTCGCGCCACCGGCACCGTCGACGTCCCTGGACCTGCCCGCTCCACGATGAACAAACTCGATAACCGTCTCCGCAAGATCAGCCTACTGCGTGACGCCCGCACCAATGCCGCCGTCTCCGCACCGCGCGCGGTCCGCCGGGTCGAGCTGATTGCGCTTCCAGTCGCCAAAAGTATCTGGGCTCGCGCACTCTTGATGAAGAACACCATCAATATGAGCGGGAGCGGCGTAATCGACAGTTTCGATTCTACCAATCCCTTCAAATCGACGGGCGGACTTTACGATATCGCCAAACGCCAGAATCATGGCGATGTCGGAACAGCCAACAGCACCGGCTCCGATCTACGTGGCACCTACGTTTACGGCTCGATCGCCTATAGCGGCCCAGCGATTAAGAACACCAGCAACGTCCAGGGGACAATCTCTACTCCGTTCTCGCCCGATATCCCCGACACCGTCAAACCTACCTGGTCAAACGGGTCTTACACGAGTCTGAGCAACGGGAATCCCGTTTCTCTCACCGCAGGAACGAAAGCCGCACCCGCGAAGTTCAAAATCGGTTCGCTCACCGTCTCGGGCGGTAACGTCCTCAACATCACCAAATCGAACGCCGGGAACGACAACAACTACATTGAAATCTGGGTCACCGGAAAACTTACCGTGTCCGGCTCCGGCTACATCAGTCAAGATCCCGCGGTCCACGTGAAGTATTATGTCGAAGACGACATCACCGTCAGTGGCAGCTCATTCAACAATCAAAGTGGTTTGGCGAAGAACCTCGAGATCATTGGCATTGGCAATAACAATAAAGTGACTGTTTCCGGCGACGGGAATTTTATCGGAACGATTAACGCGCCAGGCTTCAACGTTACGGTCTCAGGCCAAGCCAATCTCTCTGGAGCCTTTATTGCCAACAGTCTGAACATCAGCGGCAGCGGCAGCGTCCACTACGATGAATCCCTCGCCTCGTATGGGAACTCCTCGAGCTTGGGGAACTACGCCTACGGCAGCTGGTTTGAGGACAACTCCGCTGCTGCCAACGGGCTGGTCTACTGAACGTTTTCAACGCCAGTCGGCGGGGCAGCGCTTCACTTCTCGATCTGAAAAAGCGAAGAGACGGATTCATCGCTGTGAATCCGCTTGATCCCTTCGCCCATCAGTTCGGAAATGCAGAGCACCGTCGTCTTGAATCCCGGCACTTCGCGGGCTGGCGTGCTGTTGGTGGTGATTAATTCTTCGATCTGCGATTGCTGCAGGCGCGGGATCGCCATGTCCACCAGGACCGCGTGCGAGACCGCGGCGTAAATTTTCCGGGCGCCGTATTCTTTCAGCACCGTCGCGGCAGAGCAAAGCGTGCCGGCCGTCTCCGTCAGATCATCCACCAGCAACACATCGCAGCCTTCCACCTCGCCGATGACATACTGCACTTTCGTTTCCGTCGCGCTTTTCCGCTGCTTGGCCACGATCGCGAGATTCACACCCAAGGTTTGCGAATAGGCGGAGGCCATTTTCAATCCACCCACATCCGGCGACACCACCACCATCTTGTCGGTCACTTTCGTCCGGAGATATTTAATCAAAACCGGCAGCGAATAGAGGTGGTCCACCGGGATATCGAAAAAACCCTGCACCTGCTGCGCATGCAGATCCATCGTCAGCACCCGGTCCACGCCGGCGGCGTGCAGGAGGTTTGCCACCAGTTTGGCCGTGATCGGCACGCGCGGCTTATCCTTCCGATCCTGCCGCGCATAGCCGAAAAACGGAATCACCGCCGTGATCCGATACGCACTCGCGCGCCGCGCCGCGTCCACCATGATGAGCAGCTCCATGATGTGCTGATTCGTCGGCGGACAAGTCGGCTGAACAATGAAAACGTCGCGCCCGCGAATGTTCTCCTCGATTTTGACGTAGGTCTCGCCATCCGGAAAAGAGCTGATCGTCGCGTCGCCCAGCGGCGCCCCGATGGAATCGCAGATTTTCTGCGCGAGGTCCCGGTTGGCGGAACCGCTGAAAATCTTCATCTCCGGTTGAATCGCGTAAGCCATGAGGGCCGATAACTTAGGCGTGCGGCTTCACGCTTGGCAATGGCGATCAGTTCGGGAGCCAATCCTTTTCCGGCACCAAGCCCATCATGCTCGCGCTGGAAGAGAGATTGACGCTGCGGCCCGTCAGAACATCGATGCTCGGCGCGGGCGAAAGCTGAACCGTGCGCGCGACAGCGAGAATAATCCCGGTCACGCTCGGAGCATTTTCGTTTCCGGAAAAGCGCAGGTGACCCGTCGCCAGCGCCTGATACAAAACGTCTGCCGCCGAAAGTGAAGACACGCCCGGCGTCTCGGCATTCAACTGCAGAGCCCTGCTCGGCGACGAAGAATCCGAGTGCTGCACTTTCCCATCAGGTGCGAGCTCGAGCGTCGGAAACGCCGTCGCGCTGGCCGAGCCTGCTCCGACCGCGAGCAAAAGCGCGAACGTCAGCCCAATCAATGCTCGGTGATAATCTCGCTCCCTCTTCATAAATTTGTCGGTACCTCTCAACTGCCTGCGGGCGCACCATGCAGGCGCTCCATCGCTTCGCGCACCAGCGCACGTTCCTCCGGCAACAGCTTCGCGCTCTGGGCCAGCGCGAGAAACTTCGCCGCTTCATCCTTCTCGGCGCTGGCAGACAGAAAAATCCCGAAATAAGCAGCCACGGAAGGGTCCTGGACAGCCTCAGACGGAAGCGCACGCATGACCTTGATCGCATCCGGCACGCGACCCTGCACGAACACCGCAAATGCGTAAGTGGAAGCATAGGTCGCATCGCCCGGATGCTTCTCATAAAGCTCCTGCGCGGTGCGCATTTGAATCTCCGTCGCCTGACGAGAGAGGATCGCGAACAGGATCAGATTGTTTTTCGTTCGCTCATCGCCCGGGTCCATTTCGGACAACTTCTTCGTCACCCGCAGAAGGCCGGGCGTGTTCCCTTCCTGCGCGTAGCTGCGGTAGAGCCAATAAAGCGCCTCCCGACCTCTCTGAGTTTCCGTCCAGACCCAATAAATTTCCCGGAGTTCACTCGTCCAGCCCCACGTCGTAGTGAGTCGGAGCAATTGGTCCAAACCGCCGGGTTGCTTCGCCGCCGCCGCCACCGCTTCCGTCCAGGCGGAGCCAAACAAATCGCGCAAGCCGTGGTGATGCACATCTCGCGCGCGCAAGGCCAGACGGAGGTAATCCCACTCGCCCCAATTATCGCTCTCCACCAGGCTTTCGAGCGCAGACCAGTCTTCCAAATTCAAAAAGCACAGCGCGAGCGCTGCCTTCAGCGTCGGTTTGGTTTTGGTTGCGGACGGCAACGTCGCTGCCCACTTCACACCCTCGGCCGCGAGTGCGTTTTCCTGCATCCACAGCAGGAGCGCCACCGCATCGTCGGTCATCGGCGCCGCGCGCGTTTCCAAGTCGGTCAAATATGCTGCCGCCTCTGCGCTGCCGGCGCGCTGAAGCAAATCGAGACAGACCAGCCGATCATTGAACTCCGCCCCGGCATTCGTCGCCAATTCCTGCGCGATGGGCAGCGCAACTGCCCATTCGGATCGCGCGATGGCGTCGGCTAAAAGCACACCACGCGCGACGCGTCCGTGTGTCGAATGATTGAAAAAACTCCGCAAGACCTCCTCAGCCGCCGCGCGCCGCTCTGGCAATCGCAAATCCACCAACGCGCGGCCGAGTTGGAGATCAACGTTCTGCGGTTCCAACTTCAGCGCAGCCGCATAATGCTCATCAGCCATCCCCGGGTCGTTTCGCAGCGTTGCGAGTTGCGCCGCCGTCGCGAAATATTCAGCGCTCGCCTTGGCCTTGGCGTCGAGCCGCGTCAGCGCACCTTCCGCCACCGTGGCCATCCGGAATCGCAGCGCCGTTTTCGCCAGCGCCAAAAGCTCCACCGCGGACTGCGGCCGAAGCTCGCAAATACGACGGCGCCATTCCACGGCCGAGGTTTCCCGGTGGCGCTCCGCCATGACGGCAAGCAGCCGCAGCGCCTCCACGTCGCCCGCGTCCAGAGAATACGCGCGCGCCGCCAGACTCGCGGCCATGGAGTCATTCCCGCGTTCCGCCGCAGCCGCTGCCTGCTCCACGAAACGGCGCCCCTGCCATTGATGAAAAACGCGCGCGCCGCCCCAAATCCCCGCGATGAGCAGTATGATCGCGGCAAGCCCGATCAGACCGAGCTTAAGGTAAAGGCGCTCGGTTCGTTGCAGCGAGTTGTCCAAGACCGGGGAGGCTAGGCGCGCCCTGTTTCACGTCAACTCGAAGGCCTTACTGCTGCGCCCGCACGGCCTCGTTGTAGTTCGCTTCCCACCGTTCGAAGGCCGACGCCAGCGTCCACCCAAACACGCTCGCGCAGCCGAGCTCAGGGCCGAAGAAAATCTGCCAGCCCGCTCCCGCGCGGGCGACCTCCGGCTTTACTCGGGCCGCGTGCGTCTTTGGATTCGCCAAAAAATATCGCGCCACTTCCGCAATCCCTTCCGCATCCATTTCCATCGCGAAAGCTGATCGCCGCTCGGCCGCCCGCCGGTCGGATTTTCTCACGCAAAGCTTGGCAATATTTGCCGTTCATCCGCGGCCGCACTTGCGCGTCTTTTAGCCGGACGCGATGTTCCCGGCTCCGCATTCCGATGAAGCCCGATCCCATCCGCGTCGAACGCCCGACGACTACTTCGAAAATTTTCGCTCACACCCGCTGGGACGTTTTGCCATTGCTGGCCGGTTGGTTTCATCTCGCGTTCTTTTTCGCGATGTTCTTCCTCTACCCGCACACGCCGCTCTGGATCATGCTCATCCTGGGCTTTACCTACGCGCTGATGGTAAACGCCAACATCAACGGCGTGGGCCACAACTTCATCCACAACCCTTTCTTCCGCTCACCCCTCCTCAATCGCCTTTTCGGCATCACGCAATCGGTCGCCTGCTGCTTCTCGCAGACCTACTACGACGCGGTCCACATGCAGCACCACAAGGGCAATTCCGATCGGAAAGACGAGCACGGCGAGACGATTGATTGGCTCTCCATTTATCGCCACGGCCACGATGACGAACCGGAGAATCCGTGGAGCTACGTCTTCCTCAGCTTCTTCCGCGACAACCCTGCCGCCATCGCGCGCGAATTACGGAAACGCGGCCGCGCCGAATTGATTTGGGGCAACCTCGAACTGGCCGCCTTCGCGACCACGCTCTTCGTCATGTTCCTCTTCAATTGGCGCTACGTGATCTTCTTTTTCCTGCCCTTCTTTTATCTTGGGCACTGCTTCAGTTATTTGAACGGTTACTTCCGTCACTACGGCGCTGATCCGGACAAGCCGATCGCGTGGGGCGTGAGCAGCTACGGAAAAATCTACAACTGGCTCTTCTTCTACAACGGCTACCACGCCGAACACCATTTTCGCCCGAAGGTGCACTGGACGAAGATGGAAGCATTCCACGCCCAGATCGAAGACATGCAGAAAGCGGAGGGCGTGCGCGTCATCAATCACGCGCATATGCTCGGGTTCCTCGATCCCGATTTACCAACGCGCGGCGAGATCGGCCGCAAGGCCGAGGCCCTTTAGGCGCCGCCTCTACTTCGCGAATTGCGCGCGGAGCTTTTCTTTTTTCTCCTCGCAATCTTCCTGCAATCGGCGCACCTCGATCGTGAGCTGTTGCTTCAGACTCTCGGCTTCGTCGAAACTTGCCGCCTTGCGGATTTGATCGCTCAGGAAAAGTTCCTTCTCCGCGATTTTCGCGCGGTAGTTGGAATCGATCTCCGCGATCTGCGCCTTTTGTTCGTCCGATAACGAAACGCTCGGCGCGGTTTTCTCCAGCCGTTCCATGGCCAATTCGTAAGCGGATTTCATAACAGTTTTTCGCGAGCTTGCAGAACACGGTGGCGCGTCGCTTCCGTCAAATCAAACGCCAACGCCATTCCCGCTCCTCCGCCTAACGAGATCGGGCCCGCGCCACTATGCCACTCGCGGTTCCAACGGGCGCGCGGAGAACTGGCTCCGCCTGTTGCGTGATGGAGCGCGCCGCTTTCCGAGCGGAGGGGTTGGCTGTGACGATGCTGATCTCAGGAATCGGCTTGTAGTTCTGCCAATGCTTGGAAACGAAGTGCCACCATTCGGTGCGCATCCCATAAAAACCAGCGCGACCGAGCGCCCCCTGCAAGGCGTGCAGATTCCGGCGGATGCGGGTGTCGCCGCCGAGATAGCGGAGCATGGCTTGCGGGCTGAAATTATCGAAATCGGTCGGCATTTCCACCTCGCGCCCCCGGGTATCGACGAGGGTGGCATCGACTGCGACGCCATACGTGTGCAGCGATCCACCTCCCGTAGCCGGATCGGCTACGTAGTCGGTATTCGGCGCCAACTGCCAGAGCAATGTCTGCGCGCTCTGCGGCCGATAGGCGTCCCAAACTTTCAGCCCGTAACCTTTGTCGCGCAGCGTGGCCTGCGCCCGCGCCAGTTGCGCGGCCACCTCGGGGCGGAGCAGTGCCGGCATGTTACTCGGGTAAATCGGACGCCCCGCGATGTTCCGCGCGGTCGCATACCGTAACTCAATCTTGATCGTGCGATCGACGCTCTTGATCGCGACCAGTTCGGACTCAGCCGCCGCCACCCTCCCGGGCCACAACCCCAAGCTGCACACCGCGGCGAGCAACGCGGTGCGGCGAAAGACAAAAATTCTCATGAGACAAAAAGCTGAAGCTGCAGCCGATGCGCACGGACCATCCGGCGCGTCGGCTAATTGCCCACGATGGTGGGCGGAGCGTTCGTCTTAGCAATGCGCTGAAGCAGAAGTCGAGCACTATTCTCCGGCACGTTGAAGCGCACCTCCACGTCCGCATCCTGCGCCGTTATCTCGGGCGGTTGCGCATACAGGAGCAACTCCGAACCTTCGAGCCGGAGCCAGCGCTGCGGTTCTTTTCGCATCTCCTCTGCGAGTTCATCCGCCGCCTTGACTGACTGCATGTGGAGCAAGAGCCGGCCTTTCACGGGATTCTCCAAGGTTAATCCCAGCCCAAGAATTTGCGGTGCGGCCAGGAGTTCCCGAATGAAAATCGGCAGGAAGAAACGCGCGATGCTTGGCGGATCGCTTGA
The DNA here is from genome assembly GCA_963788065.1 of uncultured Verrucomicrobiae bacterium. Classification (GTDB taxonomy): domain Bacteria; phylum Verrucomicrobiota; class Verrucomicrobiia; order Chthoniobacterales; family UBA10450; genus JACCTI01. The sequence continues at coordinate 347,072 of CAWBFF010000001.1, read as the reverse complement.
GATCAAACGAATCGCGGTCTCCTGATCCAGCGCCTGGAAGCGGTCGAACAGCCGACCGGTGATCTTGAGGTCCTGCTTGATCCCAAGACGCACCCGCACCAACTCCTCCACTTCCGCTTGTCCGCCGACGGCGAGCGTGAGTGGGCCCACCTGCGCGAGCGCGAAATCCTGCCGCTGCCACACGGGCAGGCCATTGATCGGCTGGCTCCGGAATTCGGACTGTTGTTTGAGCGCTCGGATGACCGGCGAGACGTCGTTCTTCGACTGCACGAGGACAAACTCGCGCACCGCACCAGCGTCGGAGCTGGTCATGGCCCGGGTCACGCGGACTGCGTCGCGCGGCAAATTCAGAACTGGCGTCAATTGCGCGTTCGCGATCAGGCCCGACCAGATCGCCTGCCATTCGTCCGGCAAATCTTTCTCCCAGCGCTTCGGCAAATCGTCGCGTTGCAGCTTCTGCGTGTTCAGAGACAGGATCGCTTCCGTTTCATTCGGGAGCCATTCACGTTTCGCGGGCGATTGAAAAACGAGCGGGAGAATGATGGCGAGGAGGAACAGGACCGAGGCGATGCTGAAGTAAAATTTGCGCAGCTCCTGCTTGTCGATCTCGCTCGAGAGCACGGCGAGCTCCTGTTTGTGTTGCGTGTGTTTCGCGACCGCGGCGCGATGCCGATCGACATCCTCCAGCAGGTGCGGCGCATTCGGTGGCGCGATACCTTGGGTGGCGAGATGCCGGCCGATGTTGAGATACGCCGGGTTTTTGCGCTCTTCGAAAGTTTGATGATGGCTGCGCGCTTCCTTAAGTGCGTCCTGCTGGGCCCGGCTGTTTTCGTTCAAGGCCCGATCCCGCGCTTCGAAATCTTCCCGCACGCCGGCGATGCGCTTGTCGATCTCGTCCAACCGCACCTGCTGCTCGCCCAATTTTTCCTTGGCCAGCCGGCAAGCCTCCGCGCTCCCCAGCCGCGCCCGCTCGATTTCCGCGCGCTGCTGCGGCAGTCGCGCGCGTCGGCTGCTCAGCGCATCAGTCTGCGCCGCCATGTTCTCGGGCGGCGGCGTTTGCTCCTGTAATGCAGCCAAGGCTTGCAACAACTCCTGATCCGCCTTGTCGTTTTCCTGCAAGCGGCGATCGACCCCGGAGAGTTCCCGGTCGCAAATGTCGGAGGCGCTGCGCGCTTCATTCCGCAGTTGCAGGACGGGCTTCTTCTCTTCTTCCAAAGTGGAAAAAGCCGCGTTCTGTTCTTTGGCGTTCTCCTGCCGCTTCTCCTCGATCTTGCGCAAGCTTTCCTCGATGTGCGCAATCCGGACGGCGACTTCTTTTTGCTCCTGCTCCAGCTTCTTCAACGCCACAATCTCGCTGCGCAGCTCGGGGAAATTGACCGCCTGCGCCACGCCTTCGCGACCGAGCGCGATCTCGGCTCTCTGCAGCACGCGCTTCTCATGCCGCAAGGCCATGCGCGTTTTTTGACGACGGACCTTCAGTCCGAGCTCGCGAAAACCGGTGCGGATAAAACTCACGCGTTCACGCTACGCTCCCGCGCAGACATGCCAAGCGCCGGTTAGCGCGGCGCTGAATCGTGCACCATGTAAGGGCAGCATTTCCGTGCGTTTTACGCGACAAAAGCCTTTTGCACCGCTGTAGAAGCTGCCTTAAAGAAAAGCATGCCCGGCTACGATCACGAGCCTAACCGAGCTTGGGACGAATACGAGTGGGAGCGTTTTCTCCAACAGCAGGACCATAAAACGGAGAAGTATATGGAGCTGCTCGAGAAGTATCTCGATCATCCGCAACGCGACCAGATCATCGCTCGCGAGATGGGTTGGACCCAACTGCTGGAGGGGGACGAGTGGGCGGACGAAGCTGATGGTCTGCTGAACGACGAATCCGCGGAAGAGGAAGTCTCCGAAGCGAGTGTGGAACTCGAGAAATCGGAATCCGGGCTCGATGGATTTGAAGATCACAATCTCTATCGCGCCGCTTTTGCGCTGACCGTCCGGATCGATCAGCTCTTTGACGAAAATCCCGCGCTGCAGAACGAGCCTTCCGCGGTGAAATTAGCCACCCACTCGGCGCTTGCCAGCGCGAAGCTCGCGGCAGCGTTAAGCGATGACGACGTGGACGAAATCGGGATGACGATCGCCTACCTCAAGCGTGCGCTGAAAGCGATCACCGTCTCGATGGATGCAGGCGCGGCCATGCTCGGCGAGCGCTTGATCACACCGCGCCAGCACGCCGCTCTCGAGCAGCGGCTTTTCCAAGTGCGCGACGGCACGATCAGCTTGATGGGCGAATATCGCGGCGAATGGCTGCGGCGCTTCGGCAGCCTTTAAAGGCCCGCCGTTGAATGAATTCACCGCTCCTCCGTCTTAACTAATGCATACGGAAGAGACCCCTGCCCCGGCCGAAGTATCGGACGCGGAACTGGTCGAGCGATGCCAGGCGGGAGAGACCGCAGCATTCGATCAGCTCGTGGGTCGCTACCGGACGCGAGTTTTCGGTATGATTTATAATATGGTGCATAGCGAACAGGACGCCTGGGATTTGGCCCAGGATAGTTTCCTGAAGGCGTGGAAATCGATCGGCCGCTTCCGCGGTCAATCCTCTTTCTACACCTGGGTCTATCGCATCGTCATGAACGTGACGATCGATTGGCTGCGCAAGAAACAGGTCAAAGGTTCGGGTTCGGAATTTGACGATGCGATTCAACTGAAAGAGATCGACCCAGCCTCGCGGACCGTGCCGAAATCGGCCGCGCTTCCACATGAGCGAATGCAGGACAGTGAAATCCGTTCTCGCATTGACGCCGCCATTGAGCAGCTATCGCCCGAGCATCGCGCCGTCATTTTGATGAAGGAGATCGAGGAGATGCAATACCACGAAATCGCCGAGGCCCTGGAGTGCTCCATCGGCACCGTCATGTCGCGCCTCTTCTACGCGCGCAAGAAACTGCAGAATATTTTGAGAGATGTTTATGAAAACGTTTGAAGAAAAGTGGACTGCCTGGCTCGACAACGAGTTAACTGGACGTGAGCTGGAAGACTTCAAGGCTTCCCTCCCCGATCTCGCCGCGGCCGAGCTCGAACGCGAGAGTGCGCTCCGCTTGGGTAATCTCCTACGCGAAAAAATCGGCGTGCACCCGATGGCGAACGAGGAGTTTTTCCAACACCAACTGCACACGGAAATTGAACGCGAAACTCTCGCCGCCGCGCCCGCGCCTGCGCGCCCGAGCATTCGCGAAACCTGGTGGTCGATTGGTCGTCTAGCCTGGACCGGTGCGGCGTCGCTTGCGATTTTTGCCCTCTGCACCCTCTTCGTGCTGCGAGATAAGGACGTGGGCGGCCAGTCTGCCTACCTTACGCAAATCATCAATGCGCGGGTCGATCCCGCCGTCAGCCCGGATGCAACCATTTCCATCTTCGAAGCGAACGAAGACAAGGTGACGGTGGTGTGGGTGGAAGGTCTGCAATCACTCCCGTCCGAATTTGCCGCCAAGTAAAGAATCTGATGCCGCGCCATCTTCTCTTCCTTTTGCTGGCGCTCTCCGTTGTCTGTAGCGCGATCCCGGCCAACGCCGGAGAAACCGTATGGAGCGGATTGGTCATGGCGAACAATGTGCCGGAACCGACTCCCATCCCGGCAGAGCTAAATGATCTGGAAAGCACGCTGAAGCATCTCTTCGGTTACAACCAATTCCAGGTCATCGGCCAGGCGCGCAAAACTCTCCGCAGCGGCACGGAGGATTGGCTGGCTTCAAGCAAATATTTCTCCCTCCACGTCGATTCCAAATCGTCCCGCGGTGACTCTTCCTATTTGCTCAACCTCCAGCTCTTCCAGGAAAAAAAGTTGCTGCTCGAAACCGAAGCCCGCTTGAGCAAGCGCAGCCCGCTCGTCATCAAGGGCCCGCAAATCGGCGCCGGCCAATTGGTCCTGCTTCTCGTCGTCGAGTAGCGCCGCGGCATTCGGCCGTTCGGCGTTGGACGTTGGGCGTTGAGCGTTCAACGTTAGCTGCGCACCATGTCTGCCGCAGCCGATAAACTCGCCGCCCTCCGCCACGCCGTTCCATCCGAAGGTCTCTTCGCGGAAAAGGATTGGCTCCTCTCGCCCGATCCCTTCCCCATCGATGCCGCGCTCGCTAAGAATCTCGAGCGGCTCGGCCACCAACTCTTTGTCTTCCAGCGCGCCTGCAATCAACTCTACCAACAGAGCGTAAAGGGAAAACAGCCGGATTGGGTCGCGCGTTATCTCGACGCGGGCAAGCCGCCCGAGCTGATTGAGTTCTCGCGCGCCAAACAATTCCGCGAAGATCTTCCGGCCGTCATCCGCCCTGATCTCGTCCTGACCGACGACGGCTACACAATCGCGGAGATCGACTCCGTCCCCGGCGGCATTGGGCTGACGGCGTGGCTGAACCAGACCTATGTCTCGTTAGGCGCGGACGTGCTCGGCGGCGCGGAAGGAATGATCGAGGGTTTCCGCAGCGTGTTGCCGAACGGAGGCGACATCGTCATTTCCAACGAATCAGAAACTTATCGTCCGGAGATGCATTGGCTGGCGACGAAGATCGCGGGGTTGGAAGTCCACGCCGCGGAAAACTACACGCCCAGACAGGGTCGCGATGTTTATCGGTTTTTTGAACTTTTCGACCTGCCAAACCTGCCGCGCGTTTCCGAACTTATGCGCGCTGCGGAAGCGGGCGAGGTCCGCGTGACGCCGCCGTTTAAGCCGTATCTCGAAGAGAAAATGTGGTTCGCGCTTTTCTGGCTGCAGCCGCTGCGCGAGTTTTGGCGGCGGGAGTTGGGCGACAAATATTTCAACCAACTCCGCGAGGTCATTCCTTACACCTGGCTGATGGATCCGACGCCGCTACCGCAACACGCGGTCATTCCCCGTCTCGAAATTCACGACTGGCGCGAAGCGGGAAAGCTCAGTCAAAAAGAGCGCGAGCTCCTGCTCAAGGTGAGCGGATTTTCTCCGCTCGGCTGGGGCAGCCGCGGCGTTTCTGTGGGACAGGATTTGCCGGCTGGTGAGTGGCAACGCTTGATCGAGGAGGCCCTGGAAACATTTACAACCACGCCCAAGATCATGCAGCGTTTCCACAAGGCGCGGCAGGTCGATCATCCGTTCTGGCACGCCGAAACATCCGAGCTCACCACGATGCGCGGACGCGTGCGCTTGTGTCCGTATTACTTCGTCGAAAAAGATCGCGTCGCGTTGCGCGGCGCGCTGGCCACGATCGTGCCGGCTGACAAAAAATTGCTGCACGGCATGCGCGACGCGATCTTGGTCCCGACTGTCGTCGCTGAAACCCCGTAGCCGTGGGCGGCTGGATCCAATCGCATGTCCCGGCGCGGCTCGACCGGTTGCCGTGGAGCCGGTTCCACTGGCTGATCGTAGGCGCACTCGGCGCCACCTGGATTCTCGATGGGCTGGAAGTCACGCTCGCCGGCTCGTTAGGCGGCATTCTCACCCATCGCGAAACGCTCGGCCTGACCGATGCGCAAGTCGGCGCCAGCGCCACGTTCTATCTCGCCGGCGCGGTGCTGGGCGCGATTGTTTTCGGATATGGAACGGATCGCCTCGGGCGAAAGAAACTCTTTTTCATCACCGTGGCCGTGTATCTCGCGGCGACGGCGCTCTCGGCTTTCTCGTGGAATTTCGCGAGCTACGCGTTCTTCCGTGCGCTCACCGGCGCGGGCATCGGCGGCGAATACGCGGCGATCAATTCCGCGATTGATGAATTAATCCCGGCGCGTTTCCGCGGGCGGGTCGCGCTCATGATCAACGGCTCTTATTGGATCGGCGCGGCCATGGGCTCGGGCGCGACGCTCGTCCTGCTCAACCCGAACGTGCTGCCGGTGAACCTGGGTTGGCGTTTCGCTTTCGGCATCGGCGCGCTGCTGGGTTTGATTGTGATCTTCTTTCGCCGCTGGATTCCAGAGAGCCCGCGCTGGCTCATGATTCACGGGCGCAACGAAGAGGCGGAACGGATTGTGGACGCCGTGGAGCACGCGATCGAGAGCGACCCGGCGGCGTGGCCCGCGCACGACGCTCCGCCCACGCGCATTCACACGCGCACGCACACACCGTGGCGGGAAATTTGGCACACGATCGTGCACGAACATCGCCGCCGCTCCGTCCTCGGCTTCGTTCTCATGCTGGCGCAGGCGTTTTTCTACAACGCGATCTTCTTCACCTACGGGCTGGTGCTGATGCGCTTTTACAACGTGCCGGCGGAGCACGTGGGCGGATATTTACTCCCGTTCGCGCTCGGCAATGTTCTCGGGCCTTTCGTCATCGGGCACTTCTTCGATACGATCGGACGCAAGAAAATGATCAGCGGCACTTACGCCATCTCCGGCGTGCTCCTCGCCCTGACCGCGTGGCTCTTTCATGCCGGAATGCTGACCGCACAGACGCAAACGCTCGCCTGGACCTGCATCTTTTTCGTCGCCTCCGCAGCGGCGAGCTCGGCTTATCTGACTGTGAGCGAAATTTTCCCGCTCGAGATTCGCGCGATGGCGATCGCGATTTTTTACGGCATTGGAACGCTGGCGGGTGGAGTCGGCGCACCGATTTTGTTTGGCTGGATCATCGGCACCGGCTCGCGCGGCGGGCTGGCCATTGCGTATCTGGTCGGCGCTGGGTTGATGATTTTCGCGGCCGCGATTGAGGCCTGGATTGGCGTCGCCGCCGAGCGGCAATCGCTCGAACACATCGCGACCCCGCTCTCCAGTCGCGAACGATTTGATTGATAAGCGCGCGTCGGGTCGCATATCAATAGAGGCGACGCCTCGATGCCCATGACCACCGCCGAAGCTGCTTTGCCGACCCGCTCGTTTGGCCAAACCATGCGGCGCGACGCTTGGTGGGCGCAGCCGCTCCTCATCGCGCTCGGTTTCGCGGCCTTCATCCTCTACTCCACCTGGGCCGCGTTTCAGGGAGCGCACTACCATTTCGGGCCGTATCTCTCGCCCTTTTATTCGCCGGAGCTTTTTGGCGATTCGCCGCACAGTTGGTTCGGACCGAAACCGGGTGCATGGCCGGGTTGGCTTCCCTTCTCGCCCGCGCTGCTCATTCTCTGGGCGCCGGGTGGATTGCGCCTGACCTGCTACTACTACCGCGGCGCCTATTACAAAGCGATGTGGGCCGACCCGCCCGCCTGCACCGTGGGCGAACCGCGCAAAAATTATCGCGGCGAGAAATCCTTCCCGCTCATCCTGCAGAATGTGCACCGCTATTTTCTTTACCTCGCGCTGTGCTTCATCGTCCTGCTCTCGATCGATGTCTGGAAGGCGTTCTGGTTTACCGATCCCGCGAGCGGTCGAGCTTCCTTCGGGATCGGTATCGGGACGCTCGTGCTCTTGATTAACGTCGTGCTCCTCGGGGCTTTCACGTTTGGCTGTCACGCGCTGCGCCATCTCGTGGGCGGATTCCGCGATCAACTCTCGGGCTCGGCGACCGGCTATCGCGCCTACGCCTGCGTGACTTGTTTGAATCAACGCCACATGCGGTGGGCGTGGTTGAGTCTTTTCTGGGTTGGCTTCTCCGATCTCTACGTCCGCCTTTGCGCGATGGGGATCTGGACCGACTGGCGAATCCTCTAGGGTTTCGCTTCGCCGCAACCGCGGGTGCCGGACCGGCCATCATCGGCTACCGTCTCCGCAGCATGGGCGAAGCGACAAAACTAGCGGTGGTGAGCGTGAACAACCTGATGGTGCGTCACGGCACGCAAACCGTGCTCGACGGCGCCACCATTACCATCCTCGAAGGCGAACGCGTCGGGTTGGTCGGGCGCAATGGCTCCGGCAAATCCACCTTCCTCCGCATCGCGGCCGGCGCGGCTTCACCAGATTCGGGCGACGTCGCGTTGCGGCGGGATTTGGTGACCGGCTACATGCCGCAAGTTTTCGACCTCGATGAGAGCGCGACCGTCCACGCCAACATTTTGAGCGGGGCGCAACGCATTCTGGATTGGATTGCCGAATACGAAACCACGCCACCGGAGAGCGCGCAGAGCGGGCTCTTGCTCGAACAAATCACCCACGCCGATGGTTGGGACCTCGAACACCGGATCAAATCGCTCGTCACCAATCTGCACGCGCCCGATGAAGAGCGGATCGTCGGCACGCTCTCTGGCGGCGAAAAGCGGCGCGTCGCACTCTGCCGCGCGCTTCTTCCCCGCCCCGATTTCCTTCTGCTCGACGAACCGACCAACCATCTCGACACCGGCTCGATCGAATGGTTGGAGGATTTTCTGGCGCGCTACTCCGGCACCTGTCTTTTCGTCACGCACGATCGCTATTTTCTCGATCGAGTGGCGACGCGAATTGTGGATCTGGCGCGCGGGCAGTTCTCCAGTTACGAGGGCGCCTACACCGATTACCTCCTCGCCCGCGCGCAACGGCAATCGGTGGAGGAAATGCAGGAGCGGAAACGGCAGAAGTTTCTGAAGCGCGAATTGGAATGGGTGCGACGCGGACCGCGCGCGCGCCGGACGAAATCAGTCGATCGGATCGAGCGCTACTTTGAACTCGCGGCGCAGGAAGCGCCGGAGCCGGAATTGGACGTCGACCTCATCATCCCGCCCGCGCCGAAGCTAGCCAACCGCGTGATCGAGTTGCGCGACGTGACCTTGGAAATGGGCGGGCGCGTCTTATTTCGCAATTTGAGTCTGCAGCTCCAAGCCGGCGAGCGACTCGGAATTGTGGGACGCAATGGGCTCGGAAAATCTTCGCTCCTCAAATTGATGCTCGGGCAAGTGGAGCCCGCGCGCGGCGCAATCGAGATCGGCGCGCGCACGGAAATTAATTATGTCGATCAGGATCGCCTGCTGCTCGACGACGAAAAGACCGTCTGGGAGGAAGTGAGCGACGGGAGTGAATCGGTAAAGCTCGGTGAGGAAAGCATCACGCTGCGCGGCTACCTGCGCAGATTTCTCTTCAGCGAAGATCGGATCAATACGCGCATCGCGCAGCTCAGCGGCGGGGAACGCAGCCGGGTCCTGCTGGCTAAAATTTTGAAGCGCGGGGGCAACGTCCTGCTCATGGACGAACCGACGAACGATCTCGATCTCGGCACACTGCGACTGCTCGAGGAAGCGCTGGCGGCGTTCGGCGGCTGCGTCGTGGTGGTCAGCCACGATCGCTATTTTCTCAACCGCGTTTGCACCTCGATCCTCGCCTTCGAGACGGGTGGCGCAGTCGATTATCATGTCGGGAATTACGACCGCTATCTGGAGATGCGCCGCATTGCATCTGCCGTTGTCGCTCCGGAAAAAGCGGCGCCCGCGCCGCCGAGCCCGGCAGCTTTGAAACCGCGGAAGTTAAAATACAAAGAGGCGCGCGAACTGGAAACGATCGAAGCCGTCATTCACGCCGCCGAAAGGGAAGTGGTGCGCCTGGAGAAGGCGTTCGCCGCGCCCGACTTCTACCTGCAAGCCAAGGAGCAATGGACCGCGCACGAAGCAGAGCTGGCCGCCGCGAAAGGTAAAGTAGCCGCGCTCTATGCGCGCTGGGAAGAACTCGAAAAGCTGGACGCGCTCGCTCGTTAGGCTCAGCGGTTCTGCGCGACCGCGGCTGGCGGATTGGCGAAAATTTTGCCCAAGTCTTCCAGAACATGCTGGGGCCCCAGAAACGTCGTGCCATCGTAGCTGTGCGAGATCACTTTGCCCTCCGCATCCAGCAGCACGAGGCAGGGAATGCCATTCCCGGCATATTTCGCGAGCCCCTCTTTCTCCGCGATTTTCGAGAAGGCGATTGCTGGCCACGGCATCTGCGCTTCACGCATGTACGTCTCCATCGCAGCCGCCGACCGATCCTTACTGATAAAGATGATGTCGAACTCCGGGTGGGCGGGCGCGACCCGCTTGTAAAACTCCACCAGCTCCGGCGTGAATTTTCGACAGGGCCCGCACCAGTGGGCGGAGAAATAGAGCGCGATCAGTTTCTTCTTTTCCAGCACCTTCCCGTCGAAAGCACCGAGCCCGTTGTTTTGCAGCATGACGAGATCATCCTTCACCTGGTCGGCGGTGACGTTGCGGTAGACAGTCTTCGTCGCGGTGGCCCGACTCTGCATCAATTGGTCCTGATAGAGCGTATTCTGCTTCTTCGACTCTTCCTCCTGAAGCGCGCGACGGCGTTTTTTCTCTTCCACCTCATGCTGCACCGCAGCGATTTCAGACGTCGGGATGGCGTAAGCGCCGCTCTTTAGCTTCGCGATCAAATCAGGCGTCGCGCCGGCCGTGGTCAGCGCCTTCTCCGCCGCCGGATCGATTGCTTCGATGAAATGTCGGGCCGCCAAATCTTGCTCTACCGCTGCGAGTGAATACCCGCTGCGCAACATCAGGCCGATCTCTTTCGCAGTCATCGGCGCCAGCGCCGCCACTCCCCACGCCGGCAATCCGAGAAGAAGACAAAGAAGAAGCGCGCGCCGCATGTGCCTTGTTCAAGCAGATGACGAGCCAGCGGCATCATTGCAGCAGCTTGTCCGGAAACCGCGCTCCACGCTCCCGCGTCAATATCCTCTGCTGCCGTCTCCGCAACGTCGGTCCTGGCTCTGCCGGATTCCACCGCTTCGGATTCGGCAACACCGCGGCCAGGAGCGCTGATTGCTCGCGGGTTAATTCCCGCGGGCGCACTCGAAAATAGTACTGCGACGCCGCGGCCACTCCGTAAATCCCGGGGCCCATCTCGATCACATTCGCATAGAGCTCGAGGATGCGTCGCTTCGGCAGAAGCAGTTCCATCCAGATCGTGTAATAAGATTCCAATCCTTTCCTAATCCAGGAACGCCCCTGCCAAAGGAAGATCGACCGCGCACATTGATTCGTGATGGTCGATGCCCCGCGCACCGGCTTCCCGGTCCGCTCCGCCTTGTCCATCGCCGCGTCCATTTCCTTCCAATCAAACCCGTCGTGCTGGAAGAAACGTTGATCCTCCGAGATCCAGAGGTGCTTCAAAAACATCTCCGGCATCTCCGCCAAATCGATCCAGCGGTAGCGCAGCGGCGCCTGAGGACCGCGTGAAAAGACCGCGCCGGTCTGCTCGAGCAGCATCGGCAATGTCCGTGGCGGGTGAACAAATCGGACCATCGCCACCTGGAGCGCAGGAATGAGCAGCAAGGCGACGAGCCATTTCAGCAGCCGCTTCCAGTGTCGGCCCGTGCGCGGCTTTTTCGGCGTCGGATTTTTCTTGGTTCGTGCCATCCGACGCGCTTGTTAGGCGCGGTAGGGGTTGGTGACAAACGCAATCTCAACTTTCGGAGACGGCGAATTATTCGAAACCCGAGCTCCAGATGGTGTTTGTGTACTTTCCGACGCGATACCAAACCTGGACGCGATCGCCTTCGCGGATTTTCGCGAACCTCGCGCCATCAGTTTGCACGCGGAAGGTCCGCCCAGTAGTCGTTCGCACCTGCACAAGCCACTGCTCCTCGGCCAGCGCGCGTGGATCGTGGCTTGTGCCCCGCGCGTCTGCTTTCATCACCACGCCACCGACTTCGATTTCGTCCGCAGCCATTGGGCGGAGATTGGGTTCTGCGGAAGAGGTCGGCTCCAACGTCATCACATCAGGCGACGCAGTTGGACTGGCCGTGGGCGCGCACGCCGCGATGTACTCTTTCTCCAGCACGATGGCTTCGCTCCTCTGGCGCGCGCATCCGGAAACGGAGACGAGGACGATCAGACCCGCGCAGAGTCGCCACATATCCGCATCACAAACGGTCGTTGTCCCAGCGTCAACGCCGGATGTATCCTCCGGACCACTGCGGGATCGAGCCGGCGCGCGGAATTGATTCAATACCCACGCCAACGTGCTAAGATCGCAGCGACGTTATGAAAACACCTTCGCGTCTTTCGCTTGCAGTGCTGAGCGTAGTACTTGCAGCGGGGCTGATGATTGGAGCGTCTTGGTGGTCGACATCGGTCCCGCCAAGTGCCGACGAAGGCCCCGGCAAAATCGACGTGGCGCGAGCCGAGAATTCGGCGCCATGGGAAATCGAAGCGCTCTCGAGTCCAGCGGTTGCGTCACCAGCCCAGTCGGCTGTGCAAAACCAGGATCCCCTGCTCGATTCGCTGCGCTCGAAACTGGACGCGCCGAACGTGGTTCCCGGGGAAGCGATCCTGACCTTTCGCAACCGAGAGGCCTTGGATCGTTTCGTCCAGCAGGCACGCGCTTATGGTCTCGAGGTTCTCGGGACCATCCCGCAACTAAAAACCGTCCGGGTTCACTACGCTCAGCTCGATGGCTTGCAGGACTCGATCGCGGCCAGCGGCGCGGAATTCGCCAACGTTGAAGGCAACCTTTGGTTAGGCATCCCCGCTCCGGCGCCAGCGCCTGATCCCGGTAACCAGGGCGGAAGGGCGCCGTTTGGCCGCGAGACAATGAACGCGATCAATGCCGCGGGAGATCGGACGCATTGGGGCGATCGCATCACCGTGGCCGTGCTGGACACCGGCATCCTCGCGCACCCTACGTTTGGCGAGAGCCAGATCACTCATTTGGATCTGGTCAACGATGGACAGAGTTTCAATAGCCACGGCACGAGCGTGGCTTCGATCATCAGCGGGCAAAACCCGTTGGCTCCGGGCGTGGCTCCCGGCGCGCACATCATGGATGTGCGGGTAGCCAACGCCGAGGGCTACGCGATCGGCTCGAGCCTGGCCGAAGGAATCATCGCGGCCACTGATCGCGGCGCGAACGTCATCAACATCAGTCTCGGCGGTTATGGCAACAGCGGCCTCCTCGAGCAAGCGGTGGGCTATGCTTTTCAACACGGTGTGGTGGTGGTGGCCGCGGCTGGCAACGACGCCTATGGCCAGCTCGCCATTCCGGCCGCTTACACGGGCGTGATCAGTGTGGGAAGCGTGGACGCCAATAATCGGCAAGCCTACTTTTCCAACGCCGGTGTGGGTCTTGATCTGGCTGCGCCCGGCGTGGGAGTGATTTCCGCGTGGGGGACGGATCAAATTGCGCTCGTTAGCGGCACCTCGCAGTCGTCCGCCTTCGTGGCTGGAGCGGTCGCGACGTACCTGGCGTGGGGCGTTCCCTCCAGCCAGGTGAACGCGCGCTTGCGCACGGATGCGCGTCCGGCCTTCAACGATGCGGGCGCCGCGACCGGGGTTGGCATTCTCAGAATACAACGACCGCGCGGTCGCTGATTCCCGTCAGGCGCTGCGGCGGTCGGCTATTTTAGAATCTCCGCGACCATGATCCCGAGGTAGGTGCCGAGGGCGTTGCCAACCGAGCCGACGAGAATGCCAGGCAAGCGGAGGTCGTCGCGCCCGATCGCGGTGGCGAGGACGCCGGCGCTGGTGGCGCCGCCGATGTTGGCGTTGGAGGCGACGGAAATCATGGCCCAGTCCTGCTTCAGTAGTCCGGCGCCGCCGAAAAGAATGGCGCCGTGAATGAAAACGATGAGCACGCCCCAGATAAGGAGCACGACGGCGACCGAGCCGTTGGCGATAAGCGCGGGGATATCGCAGTAGGCGCCGATGACAGCGAGAAAAAGCAGGACGGTAAAGTAGCCAAGCGTGCGCGCCCCGCGCAGTCGTTGCACAAATGAAACCTGCGCGAGCAGAAGCGCGACCGTGGTTAGAACGAGGACGAAGGGGATGGCGGGAATGAATCGGCTAACGAGTTGAGAGAAGAAGAGGCTCGCTGTGCCAAGGCCGAGCAAGAGCGAGAGATCGATCACGCTCATTCCTTCCCCGCTCGTTCCCGTTTCGGCCGCTGCCGGGGCGGGATCGGGGCGTGGCGGAATGGGGCGCGGAAACCATCCCTGCAACAGCCGCGGCAGGAGAATGGTGGCGACGATCCAAATGGTGGTGATGATGTTGTCGGCGGCATTAATGGCGGCGAAGAGCGTGCCGTCTTTCGTCACGCCGTACTGGAGGGCGACGGCGTTCAGATTCACGCTGCCGCCGGTATAGGTGCCGGTGAACATGCCGCCGACCGCGAAGGCGTGCCCAACTCCGTGATTTTGCGGGGCGACGAGATGATAGCCGACAATCGCGCCCACGGCGGTAGCCACCGCTCCGCAACCGAAAAGGATGAGCATTGGCAGCCCGGCCCGGCGCAGGTCTTTCAGGCGCACATCGAGGAGGAGAAAGAAAATCGCGAGCGGCGCGAGGTAGGTGAAGATGCCTTCGTAGAGCGGCGGAGCGTTGGAGGATGAGGGTATGACGCGGAGATTCGCCAAAACAGCGGCCGCCAAAATGACGGTGAGGGCCGAGCCGATCGTGCGGAAGAACCGCCTCTGGCAAAGCCATTCCGAAAGGGCCACCAACCCAAGGAGAACGGGTACTGACGTAAAGCGGGTCGGTGAGAAAGGGCATGTGCGCTCAGCCTAGCCAGCACTGGATGGACAATGCGATGGCGAAGCGATGAAATCTATCGCGGCTCAACACCCGCCCCGAGTTCCGCTACTTCTTCGCCCCAGGCGGGGCTGAATCTCCAAGCCCGAGCACCCCTGCCGGCACCGATGCCGTGCTAAGGAGCGCAGGCGGCCTAGCCGGAGCGGGCGTGAGGGAGTAGGCGAAGAGTTTGGATTTGTTCGGCTCGACAAACTCCGCACTCTGCACAGTGAGCGATTCCTTCAGGATATTGCCCAATTCCTTCGCAAGCACAGCCGCGATGGCTTGAGGTTCGCGGGTATAAATGGGCAAAGGAAAACCACCCGAATTACGATCGTACCCGTAGATCGTGCCGTCGGTTTCCCAGACGCAATAGGCATGACCAGCGGGGTGGCCCTGAAACCGGACGAGGAGGATTTTTGCCCAATAATTCGGCTCCAGGGTGTGTTTGGCCTTGGTCACAGCGAGATAGTTACAAGCCGAAACGACGCAGCCGTTCAGCACGACCAGATCGCCGTCTTTCGGCTCGAGCAGACGCACCTCCTGGTGGCCGCAGGCGGTGAAGCCAAGCAGCAAAATGGCCGACAGAAGAGAGGAAATTGATTTGGACATATCACGGAGAGCGCCGCACATTCAAAACACAGTTTTTATAGAAACTGTGACGAATCTAGCACCATTCGCTTGAAAACTGGAAGTACGATCTTCAAATCGTCTTCTTATTCCAAGATTATTCGCTTCGCTGGTGCAAATTCCCCGCCACGCTTCGCCGCTCAGGAAGATCGAACGGATTTCCTCAAGCAGGGCCACCGTCCGACGGCTCGCTCAAACGCGAGGCAGCCTCGCATCTTCGTAGGCCGAGGAGACTACTCCACCACGGCGAGCTTGGCGCGAATGGCCGCTTTGAACGCAGCCGGGTCGAGGGCGGGCGCGGAAGCGTCCGTGGGCGAGCCGCTCCGACTGACAGCCTCCGTCTCTTCCTTACCCAGCTTCGACAAATCGCGCAACGGTCCGCTATGGTCGCCGGCCACGATGTCGCGTCCGGTCTGGTCGTCGTGCTGCACGTGGAAACGCCCGTGCATGATCCCGACGAGTGGGATGAATTGCTGGCCATTGTGTTCCACAAAAAGAATGTCGCGATCGCCCACCGCAAACTTCGGCGCATCGCTTACCTCCATCGTTTCACCATCCACCGTACCGCCAAGCATGCGGATGGTATAGGTGGCGCCGGGATTGCCTTTCACAGGATCGTCGACCTTAAAGGTCACATAACTTACGATGTGACGCTGGCCACCCTCGCCGATCCGCTCGGACTTAACTCCCGTGACGGTTCCTTGGAAAATCACTTCCGCCTGGCCAACGAGTTCGTCGAAGGTGGGAGCGATCACAGTGGTGGCGCGAGCCGAGTGGCCCAAGCCTACGAGGCAGATAGCGGTAATGAGTGCAGGGATAGTTTTCATAAGGCGGGAAACGTGAGGGTTAATTCTTCAGCGGGGCGACAATATAGTTGCACAGAAATTCGAAGATTGCGAAGGCGCACGGCGTTTAGGGTTCAAGGTCGTAAATTTCCACCAGGCCGACGCCGGTAGCGTTGCCCACTCCGCGGACGACAGCTGTGTAGCTGCCGGGCGGGAGCGTGGTGATGATGGCGCTCTCAAGCGGATTAGCGGGAGCTACGGTGCTGGCGATGATCGCGTCTCGTTGGCCGCCGCTTTCCCAGTCATCATTTCCCGCGAGAAGATTGCCGCTACCGTCCCGGATCTCGAGACTGGGGTTGGCCAGCACATCGTTGACGGAACGAGCGAGCGAGGGGCCGATCGCGCGGACGATAACTTTCTTGCTTGAGGATCCCCGCACGATAAGGCCGCCGATCAGAACTTCGTCAGCTACGCCGATGCGACCGCGGGTGGAAAGATTGACGAGACGGCTCGCGGTAGTGTCGAGTTCGTATCCTTCCACAAGAGCAACACCCTGGGTGCTGTTGGCGCCGCGCACGACAGCGGAATAGCTCCCCGGCAGCAGAGTTGCGATGAGGGCGGGTTCTTTGGCGTGGCTCGGCGGAACTCCAGTGGCGACAATCTCGGCCGCCTGGCCGCCAGATTGCCAGTCGTCGTTGCTCGCGATGAGCTTGCCAGTTCCGTCATACAATTCGAGGGTCGGGTCGGCCAAGGCTCCAATCACGGTGCTGTTCATGGAGGGGCCTGTCGCACGGAGGACGACGCGCTTTGCTTCCGAGCCAGTGACGATGAATCCGCCAATCAGCGCGTCGTCGCCTACGCCGACTTTCATGCGCGTGGAAAGATTTGCCAGATGGCTGGCCGAGGCCGGCGCTGGCGGAGGCGTGGCCGGAACGCCGTAGAGGGCCTGGATGCCGGCGATGTCATCACTCGAGAGCGCTTCGCGATCGCTGGTGATGGGCGACATAACATTGTCGCCTTCGGAATGGTTCAAGCCCATACCGTGACCCAACTCATGGATCAAGACGCGGCGAACATCGCCGGTGGCGTAGCCGCCGGGCCCGCCAAAACGCAATGGACCGCGATAGGAATCGAAGGTTTGGGCGCGATTAAAAAGAACGTCGGCTTCCACGAGATTCGCACCTTGCATGATGAAATAGGTGACGGCGAGGGTGCCGTTGCCGAAGGATTGGCCGAAGACGCTGTTCGAGAAGGCGATCGAATTAACCCGATCGCCCGAGGAGACCGGCGCGGAGGAATTCATTACGCTGGTCAATTGGATGCGGCCCATTCGTTGGTTCCAAGCGTCGAGAGCCGGTGCCGCAGCGGTATTCCAATTGGTGTTGCCGTCGAGGAGCGGAGAAGCTGGACTGCCCATGCTCATCTGCCAGACCACGGTGGTACCGGCCGGCCAGCTTTTTCCCTGGAGCGAATAAGCGTGAGAAAGCGACGGGAAAGTGAGAGCGCCAACCAGCGACAAAGCAGCGAGAAGGCGTGGGAATGTGAACGAAAGCGCAGCACGGATCATAATTTCCATAAAAGCAGGAAACGTGCACGGACTGCGGGTCCCGAACTTTTTCGAAAACTTTCCGCTACCCGATGGTTCATCGGGCGGCTTTTACCCGCACTCTACGCAATAAAGAACTCTTTTTTTCTCGTGAAGGAGAAAATTTGAGGCTGGCTATTCGACCGGTAATCGGCCGAAGCCGCAGTCTCGAGTCGCGAACGATAGGACTATGTGCTTAGCGAAGCTTATCCCCATCCGGCGGGACGCGGAGAGGACGCCCTGCTATGCGGCGCCCTACGGTATGATAAAAATCTTCTGCGTGTAGGGGTCTTTAGCCTTGTCCCCTGATTTGTAACCGGTCACGTCCACGATGCCGCCCTTCGGGTCGATGCTGTAGACGAAGCCCGGCTTTCCCGGGACCGGTTTAGCCGTCGGAAATTGCGCGGTTTTCGGAGCGGATGGACGCGGAGTTTCTGCTGGAGTGGTTCTCTTGGTTGTAGCAGCAGTGGAAGTAGTCGATCGCGGCGGCGGGGTCGTCCGGGGCGGTTGGGTCGATCTGTTCCGTTCGACAACCCGAGGCGGCGGAGTAGGCGCGGCGACAGGGCGCCCCGGGTTAACAACGTCAGAGGTCGGATTGGTCCGCACGGTCGTAGTTGTTGTCGTCGTTGTCTCCGGATCAATTTTTCGGCGGATGAAAGCTGCCGGCGCATCGATCACGCGAAAAGACGTGACCGCCACGTCGCGCGCGGCGCCGCACCCGGTAGAGAAAAGAGCCGCCAAAACCAAGAATCGGGCCGACGAACGCATGCCTGCATCTAATCGAATTCCCGAGGGTCCGCGAGAAAATTCTCAGCCCGCAGCATTCCGCCAAACTGATCGCTCACCGCTCGCTCTGAAGCGCCGTGAGATCGGAAACAAATTGCTCGATCGTCGCTTCCGATGCCGCCCATGAGCACATCAGGCGATACACGTCTGGCTCCAGGAATTTGTAAAAATGCCAGCCGCGCGCCTGCAATCCCGCGAACAATTTCTCCGTCAGCCGCAGGAAGACCGCGTTCGCCTCGCGCGGAAAAGCGAGCGGGAGCCCCGCCGCCTCGATCGCGGCCGCCAGTTTCGCGGCGGCGGCATTCGCCTGCCGGGCGTTACGCAACCAGACGCCATCCTGCAAAAGTCCCACCCATGGCGCGGCGAGAAATCGCATCTTCGACGCCAGCTGCCCTGCCTGCTTCGCACGATAATCGAACTCGCTCGCGAGCTCCTTATCGAAAAACACCACCAGCTCGCCACCTCCCGCCCCATTCTTCGTCCCGCCCAGGCAGAGGACATCCACCCCGAGCTCCCAGGTAATGCTCTTGGGCGAGCAATCCAGCGCGGCCACAGCGTTCGCAAAACGCGCACCGTCCATATGGAGAAGGAGCGAGCGCGCTCGCGCGAACTCCACCGCTGCCGCTAATTCCGCGTGCGTGTAGACAGTGCCAAGTTCGGTTGATTGCGTCACGCTCAGGACGCGCGGTTTGGGCGAATGCAGATCGCGCTGTCGTCGGATGGTTGCTTCCACTTCCGCCAAATCCAATTTGCCGTTCGCTCCGGGGGTCGGGAGCAGCTTCGCCCCGCCGGAGAGGAATTCCGGCGCGCCGCATTCATCCGTCTCGATGTGCGCATCTTGATGACAGAGGACGCTGTGGAACGGTCGGCAAAGCTGAGCCAACGCCAGTCCATTTGCAGCCGTGCCGTTGAAGACGAGGAAGACCTCACAATCCCTCTCGAAGATCTCGCGCACCTGCTCGCAGACGCGCCGCGTCCAGCGGTCGTCGCCATACGAGGGGACCGCCTCCGCGTTGGCCTCTGCCAGGGTTGCCCATGCCTCCGGACAAATCGGAGCCGTATTATCGCTCGCGAGATCGTATCGATGCGCTTCCATCCCGGACTGTAGCGTATACCGCTTCGACGCGAGGTTTCTCTTCCGCGCAGGTGAATGGATGTTCGGCAGCCAGCGAGCCAGCACGCACTTGCAGAAAAACACGATCGCCTGGCTCGAGTGCCCGCGCTCCTACACGCAGGGACCCCGCCAGGCGAATCGCTCCCCTACTACCCCTCAACCTCTACGTGCACCCACGCAGCAGGAAAAAGAGAAAGAGAATCGGAATTGGAATGCCGAGAAGCCAGAGAAAGATGTATCCCATTGCCCCTGCTTCCCCTGCTGGTTTTTGGATTTTCATAGTGTTGCCCTAGCACTTACTACTTCGCATGCGGACTTGCAGGCGGGTGTGTCGGTATGCGCTTTTTCTCTCCGCTCGATTCGCTCGCGCACGCTTTGCAGAAATCCCGCGCCAAAGTATCGTCCGCCCATGAGTTCCCTGCAGACGGAAACAGAGCGGCGCGGTGAGGAAATTTTCCAGCTCGTCGATCAACATCCCGAATCCATTTTCAGCAAAGCCGGTTTCTACCAGCGCATGATGGCGCTCTCGATGAAGGACGAGACCTTCAAGGTGCAAATGTTCCGCTTCGTGGACGTCCTCGCTTCCCTGCGGAACTCGCACGAAATCGTCCGCCATCTCGACGAATATTTTCGCGACATGCGCAATGGCTTCGCTCCGCTCCTGCAAACGGGTGTGCGCGCAGCCAAGATTGTGCCTTGGTTCTCGAGCTGGTTCCTGCGCTGGAACGTCTCCGGCATGGCGCGGCAATTCATCTCCGGCCGCAATCCGGAAGACGCCATGAAGACGCTGCGGAAAGGACGCAAGAATCGCATCGGCTTCACCGTGGACTTGTTAGGCGAGGCGGTTGTGAGCGAACAGGAAGCTGAGGAGTACGGCGTCCGCTGCCTGGCCCTGCTCGAAGGTCTCGCCGCCCAGACCCGCGGCTGGACCGATCCACTGGGCAAGAACGCCGAGCTCTTCCCGGTTGTAAATCTGTCGGTCAAAATCTCCGCCCTCTACTCGCAGATGAACCCGGCCGATCCCGCGGACGCGATCGCGCACCTCGCGCCAAAGCTCCGCCCCATCCTTCGCCGCGCGAAGGAACTGGGCGCGTTTGTGAACTTCGACATGGAGAGCTACGCGCACAAAAACTCCACGCTCGAGCTTTTCAAGACACTCTTCACCGAGCCGGAGTTCCACGATTGGCCGCACGCCGGCATCGTCATCCAGGCCTACCTGCGCGATGCCGAGCGCGATCTGCGCGACCTGATTGATTGGGCGCGGAAACGCGGCACGCGCTTCACGGTGCGTCTCGTTAAAGGCGCCTATTGGGATTACGAAAAGATCAAAGCCGCGCAGAACGGCTGGCGTTGTCCGGTCTGGCTGCAGAAGCCGGAGAGCGACGCCAATTTCGAAACCTGCACCCGCGTCCTGCTGCAGAACGAGGACATCGTCACCGCCGCCTTCGGTTCGCATAACGTGCGCAGCATCGCCCATGCGCAGGCGCTCGCCACGCAGATGGGCATCGACAAGAGCCGCTACGAGTTCCAGCTCCTCTACGGCATGGCCGGCCCGATCAAGCGCGCCCTGGTCGAAATGGGTTTTCGCGTGCGCGAGTATTGCCCGGTGGGCGAGTTGTTGCCAGGCATGGCGTATCTCGTTCGGCGATTGCTCGAGAACACTTCCAACGAAGGATTTCTGCGCGCGAAATTTTCCGATAACGCTTCCGCCCTGCTGCTGCTGCGCGATCCTTCCACGCTGGTCACCGGTCGCGTCCGCGAAGCCGCTACGATCGAGCCCGACGGACGTCCGGAAGGCGCGAGCGATTTTTCCCGCAACGGCGCTACCAAGGAAACGCCGCCGGGCGACTCCTACGAAAACTCGCCTGCGGTCAATTTCGTCCACCGGCAGAGTCAGGAGCAGATGCGCACCGCTTTGCGCGAGGTGCGCGCTCGTTTCGGACAGCAATATCCGCTCGTCATCAACGGCCAAAAAGTTACCACGGGGACATTCGCGCCTTCGGTCAATCCGAGCATCCCGAGCGAGGTCGTGGGCTCCGCGGCCGAAGCCGGCATCCCCGAAGCCGAGGCAGCGGTCAAAGCTGCGCGCGACGCCTTTGCGCATTGGTGCCGCGTCAGCGTGAACCATCGCGCCGAGCTCCTCGAACGCGTCGCCGCCATCATGGACCGCCGCCGCTTCGAACTCTGTGCGTTTGAAGTTTACGAAGTCGGCAAACCGTGGGCCGAAGCCGACGGCGACATCCGCGAGGCGATCGACTTCCTCCTCTTCTACGCCCAACAAATGCGTGTCCTTGGCCGACCGCGCCTGACCCAGCACGTCCTCGGCGAAGAAAGCTATCAGCACTACTGGCCGCGCGGCGTGGCGCTCGTCATCGCGCCTTGGAATTTTCCCATCGCCATCCTCTGCGGGATGGTCTCCGCTGCGCTCGTCACCGGCAACACAGTGATCATGAAACCGGCCGAGCAATCCGCCGTCTGCGGCGCGCTGCTCATGGAGATGTTTGAGGAAGCGGGCATCCCGGCCGGCGTGCTGAATCTCCTCATGGGCGACGGCGCTGTCATCGGCAAGCACCTCGTCAGCCACCCCGACATCGACCTGATCGCGTTCACTGGCTCGCGCGAAGTCGGGCTCAATATCTGGGAAGCCGGCGGCCGCACCTTGCCGGGCCAGCGCGAATTGAAGCGCGTTGTTTGCGAGATGGGCGGCAAGAACGCCGTCATCGTCGATTCCGACGCCGACCTCGATGAAGCGATCGTCGATACCATTTACTCCGCTTTCGGCTATCAAGGTCAGAAATGCTCGGCTTGCTCCCGGTTGATCGTGCTCGAGGAAAACTACGACCGCGTGGTCGAGCGACTGCTCTCCGCCACCGCCAGCTTGCGCGTCGGCAATCCGGCCGAGCCTGGCATCTACGTCGGCCCCGTGATCGACGAAGAAGCCTATCGCCGCATCGAAGAACGCGTCGCGCACGGCCAGACCGAAGCCACCCTCGCCTACCAGGCCACGAACCTTCCGGAGACCGGCTACTTCGTCCCGCCCACCATTTTCACCAACGTGAAGCCGGACTCGCGTCTGGCGCAGGAGGAAATCTTCGGCCCCGTCCTGAGCGTCATCAAAGTGCGCGACCTCGACGAAGCCATCCGCGTGGCCAACAGCACCCAATACGCGCTCACCGCCGGCTTTTTCTCCCGCAGTCCGGCTAACATCGAGCGCGTTAAAGCCGAACTCGAAGCCGGTAACGTCTACGTCAACCGCTCCTGCACCGGCGCAGTCGTTGGCCGCCATCCTTTCGGCGGATTTAAGATGAGCGGCGGCGGCACGAAAGCCGGCGGCCCTGATTACCTACTGCAATTCCTCCTTCCCCGCGTCGTCACGGAAAACATTATGCGTCACGGCTTCGCGCCCGAGACCACCCCGATGTATCGTGAGGAATTCGGGACCGGCAGACCTGCGGTCTGAGAAACCTTCGAGCTATGTGCAGGAAACTATTGATCCGCTTCACACTCCTGCTGCTTTTGCTCCTGAGTAATAGCGCAGGTATTTCCGCGCCCTTGCCGACGCAGGGTATTCCCGACGGGTTCAACCCAGGGCCCGATATCATCACCGGCGATATCGGGGAAATCGGGGGTCTGGCCCAATTCGGCAGTAGTGGAACTCAGGTCGGCCTGGGAGTGAGCACGACCTCATGCAATGCCGGCAACGAGTTGGTGAATTTCTTCTCCCTGCCCGACACCCGCCATCCCGTCATCATGCACAATCTGTATCGGATGAGCGGCGGCGCGGATCATAGCGACCGCCTCGAGCAGATTGGTCAATCCTGGGTCAAACACGCCTTCGGGGCCGACCAGGCGGAGAACTGCTCTGTCTGCCAGCCCGGCGGTGATTACGCGCATCTCGGCGTGGGGTGCTCGGACACCTACGCAAACTCCCAAAATGCGAATCAGGGCGGCCTGGGTTCGCGGGCTTTGGTCAATCCTTTTACCGGCGTCTTCCAGTCAACGGCCAACAACCACTCCGGCCACAGTCACACCGGCACATCGCACCGGATTTTGGTGGAAGGGAGCGACCTGAACACCACGCTGAATCCGGGCGCGACCTACTACGCCGAGGTGCAATACATCAGCGCGGATGAGTTCGCCTGGTGCCAATCCCATCCGGGTGAATGCAACATGTCCAACAACGCGTCCTACCGCCGTTACAACGTAAGCGGGACGACGAGTTTTACCTTCGCGGAAGTGGGCGCCACCGTGCGCATGGCCCCGGCCCTCAGTGCCTGGACGGGAGCGACGGTTACCCAAATCGAGCCCGACCCGGGAAACGACGGCATTCTGTTTGTCGGCTATAAAATCACCGGCCCCACTGCCGGGGTCTGGCACTACGAGTACGCCATCTATAACCAAAACCTCGATCGCGCTGTGCAATCCTTCGAGCTCGTATTTCCAGGGATCCAGCCGGAGATCAACAACGTCGCCTTTCATGCGCCGCCGCAGCATCCCGGATCGCCTAACGATGGCACCGTAGGCAGCACCGGATATAGCAGCGCGCCGTGGGCCTTTGCCTTCAATGGCATTCAGGCTCCGTTCTCCGCCGGGTGGAGCTGCGAAACCTTTCAGCAAAATCCCAACGCCAATGCGGTCCGCTGGGGAACCCTATACAATTTCCGTTTTGATTCGACCGCGCCGCCGCGCGCCAGCACCGCGCGGCTCGGCTTCTTCAAAACTGGCTCGCCGATTTCCGTTTCTGTCCCCGCTCCTTTCGTGGCAGCTGCGACTCCAACTCCGACCCCGACGGCCTCGCCAACTCCCACACCAACACCTACCGCGACGCCTACGCCCACCGCGACATCTACGCCCAGCGCCACGCCCACTCCAAACCCGACGCCCACCCCGACTGCGACCGCGCAAGCCGTCAACATCTCCACCCGGATGCGAGTCGAGACCGGCGACAGCGTGCTTATCGGCGGCTTCATCGTTACCGGCACGCAACCGAAGAAAGTCATCGTCAGGGCCATCGGTCCGTCGCTCAACGTGCAAGGGGTGCCGGTGCCGGGACGCCTCGGAGATACCACCCTCGAACTGGTCGGCCCCGGCGGAACCCTTGCCACCAACGACAACTGGCGCACCGGGGGACAAGAGGCCGACATCAACGCCAGCCGGATTCCGCCCACTAGCGAACTCGAGTCGGCCATCGTAGCCACCCTCCCGGCCAACGGGACCGCGTACACCGCGATCGTGCGCGGAGCAGGTGGAAGGACCGGCGTCGGCCTGGTGGAAGTTTACGATCTGGATTGGTCAGTCGATTCCCAGCTCGCGAACATCTCCACGCGCGGCCTGGTGCAGACCGGGAACGATGTCATGATCGGCGGACTGATTCTTACCGGCGCCCAGCCGCGCCGGGTAATCGTGCGCGCCCTCGGCCCCTCGCTGAATGTGCAAGGTGCCCCGGTGCCCGGACGCATGCCGGACACCATCTTGGAAATCGCGAATCAAAACGGAGTGATCCTGGCGACGAACGATAACTGGCGCAGCGCGCAAGAGGGCGAAATCATCGCCACCACCCTGGCGCCGACCCACGACCTGGAATCGGCTATCGTCACTACGCTCTCCGCCGCCCCCTACACCGCCATCGTGCGCGGCAAAGCCGGCGCCACCGGCGTCGCCCTCGTGGAAGTTTACACGCTGAATTGAACTGTAGGCGGGCGGTCTGCGAGCTGCGTCCCAACCGCCCCTATGCCTGGCGGTGCTGCCCGGAGACTTCGAAAATGCGCCTATGCGGGCTGTTCTACACTTCCGGAAGGCTGTTCGGAATTTTCCGGAGGGCATTCCCACCGCGAGGACCGGCCTTCAGCATTTTCCGAATGGCACTTCCAGACCGGTTGGCCGGATTCGGGATTTTCCGAATGGCAGTTCCAGGCGCGGGAGAGCGGTTCGGAATTTTCCGAGCGGCATTTCGAGGCCCGGGAGCGCCGGTCGGGATTTTCCGAACGCCGCTTCCACCGCCATTTCCGAGGTTCGGGATCTTCCGAATGGCGCGCCGGTCTAGCTTGTTCTGAGCGGACGCAAACCCGCACATTTCTGACAGGTTTCTGGCACTGGGTTACGGATGGCCCGCCATTGAGTGCGTCGAGAGATGGTATTGTAACAGTCTGCTGGACGCGGTGTGGCGGACTCGATCGCGGCTTGACGGGAGGGCGGTATTTTTGCTTTCCTTTCTACCTAACAATCCACCCCCTCGAACCAGAAAGGACTTCTATGCTTGATCTCAACCGCTTGTTTGAAAATTGGTTCTCCGACCCCGAGTTCAGCGTGGCGGAGAAGCTCTCCTTTGCTGATGACACTCGACAGCGCATCGCGCAGAACAACACCAGCGGCGTCTTCGACACCATCCTGGTGGAATTGAACGCCAACTTCATCGCCGCCGGCGGCGCCACGGGCAGCGAGGCCGTCGCCCTAGCCGTGCGCAAGGCGGGCGTGGCTGCCAAGCGCGACCTGCTCGATACCATCCGAAGCACTGTCCGCCGCCGCGAAGGCAAGGTGATTAATGACTTTGGGAAAGGCAGCCCGCAATACCTGGAGTTCTTTCCACAGGGACTGAAGCCTTACAACGAGATGAATGAAGCGGAGGTGGAAGGCCAGCTTGCCGTCTTGATCGCGGCCGGAGGCAACCACGACGCCACGTTGAAAGCGGAGTTCGGCGATCTCAAGACGAATTGGCTGGCAGCGAAAAAGGCTGCCGGCGAAAAGATCGCCGCCGTCAGCGGAGCCGACTTGACCCAAGATCAGGCGATGACCGCGCTGGAACTCACCCTCATGAAAGTGATCTTCACCGCCGCCCTCGCGTTCGTCGGCAATAATGCGATGGGCCCGGTGCTCTTCGACCAATCGCGCCTCGAGAACAAGCAGGGAGCCAAAGCCACGCCGGCTTCGCCCGGGCCGTAGCCGTTCAGGAAATCGGCCTTAGGACCATCCGGCCGTAGGCGATGAAGGCCATGAGAAGGCCCAGCACGACGCTAAAGAGGATGGGTGCGATCTCCTGGTATTTCACGTGCACGCCGATGAAGACCAGGCTCTCGAGCGCCAGGACCGAAGCGGCTACCGCGGTGAGGCGGGGGTGCCAGCGGAAGGCAGCGGGAACAATCAGCCCGACGGTGCAGATAAGCTCGACGATGCCGAGCGCCAGCCATGCTTCCCGCGGCAGCGCACCGAAGGACGGGACGCCTTCGCTCACTTTATCGAACATGAAGACCTTCATCACGCCGGAGGCGGCGTAGAGGAGTGCGGCCAGGCCCTGCAAAATCCACAACAACATGTTCATCGTGCGTTCCCTCGCGGTTCCGATCTAGGCGGCAGCAAGGACAAGGTTCTTGCCAGGGAACCCCGCTGTCCGGTGTCGGAATCCATGCGGCACCGTGTCAAAAAACGCGCTCTTAGGTCAAGCGCTCCGTTTGGGGCCTAACGAGAAATCCGCCTGGCGGTTGCCGACAATGCGGCTGTGATCTTAGGAAGCGCGGCGGGCGTGGAGCAGGCGCCATTTTCGGACGAGGCGGCGGAGGCCGGCGTCGAGCGGGAGACGTTCCATTTCGTCGGGGGTGAACCAACGGAGGGCGTGGCTTTCCTGGCTGAGGACGGGTGCGGCGGCATCGCGCGCGATGAGGACGTAGCGAAGGTCGTAGTGCCAGTGGGTGGGCTCGGCGCCGTGGGCGGGGATTTGGTGGAGGTCGAGATCGAAGGGACGGGCGGAGGCGAGGATCAGGCCTTCGAGCCCGGATTCTTCGCGCGCTTCACGCGCGGCGACGGCGGCGACATCCGGGTCGCCATCGCAATGGCCGCCGAATTGCAGCCAGCGGTCGAGCTTCCGGTGATGGTGGAGGAGCGCGCGGGAGCCATCGGCGCTGACCACGAGGGCACTCCCCGTGAAGTGGGCGGGGAAGCTGGTGCGGAGGAAGCAGTCAGGCGTGGAATCGAGGAGGGCGAGCATGCGGTCGCGGGCCGGTTGTTCGTCGGGCCGTTCGGTGAGATCGAGGGCGGCGAGTTGCTCGCGGAGTTCGGCTCGGGTCATGGCGGGGGAGACTACGCGAAAGTGGGCAGCGAAGCGCGATGAAACCAGCGTGTAGGAGTAACCGACAAGGTCGAGGAAGAGAACGTGCCCGATCTCAAAGCGAAGATCGGCCTGAGGAAACATCTTCGAGCGCGTCCGCAGCTGAACGGGATGCCGCGCAGCGCAGTCATGTTCGTTAGGTCGGATCAGCGACGACGATTTGCGTTCTTTTCCGCACAGGCGGACAGGTCGAGGCCATGCTTTACGTCGTCGCAACCCCGATCGGGAATCTGAACGACATCACGTTGCGAGCCCTGGAGGCGCTGAAAGCAGCCGATTTGATCGCGGCGGAGGACACCCGGCATTCGGGGAATTTGCTCCGGCATTTTGAAATCCGGAAGCCGCTCGTGAGTTACCACGAGCATAATGAGGCGATGCGCACGGCGGAGCTGACAGAGCGATTGGCGGCGGGCGAGACGGTGGCGCTGATCAGCGATGCGGGAATGCCGGGCATTTCCGATCCCGGGGCGCGCTTGATCCGCGCGTGTATCGAGCGCGACCTTCCTTTTACCATCATTCCGGGCGTGTCGGCGGTGCTGACCGCGTTGGTGGGATCGGGGTTCTCGCTCGAGCATTTTTGCTATCGCGGATTTCTGCCGCCGAAGAGCGGAGGGCGGGAGCGGGAGCTCCGCGCCGCGGCGGAGCGGCCGGAGACGACGGTGTTTTTCGAATCGCCGCACAAGATCAACAAGACGCTGGCGGCGTGCGCGGAGATCATGCCGGAGCGGCAACTTTGCGTGGCGCGGGAGCTGACGAAGAAATTTGAGGAATTTCGCCGCGGCGCGGCGGCGGAATTACTCGCCCACTACGCAGAACGCCCGGCCAAGGGTGAAATCACGCTTCTGATCAGCAGCGCCGGGAAATCTGCCGCGTAACGGACGCCGCGGCCGGATTTCCGCTTGTCAAAGCGGGTCGACCATGGAAGCTTCCGCCTCTTTTCCGAGGAACTGACATGGCTTTCGCAATTATCAAAACTGGCGGTCGGCAACATCGCGTCGCGCCCGGTGACATTATCGATGTGGATTTCCTCGACGCCGAGGTGGGCAAGGAAGGCATTTTCGCTGACGTGCTGTTCATCGGCGATGGCGACACGCTCACGCACGGCAGTCCGCTGATCGAAGGCGCCACCGTGCACGGCGAGGTCTTGGAACAGCGGAAGGACAAGAAGGTCATCGCTTTCAAGTATCGCCGCCGGAAAGGTTATCACCGCACGGTTGGTCATCGCCGCAAACTCACGCGGATCAAAATCACCGAGATCGATCTCGGTTCGAAGAAGAAGTAACCCCCCCTCATCTCATGGCACATAAAAAGGGACAAGGCAGCGTCAAGAACGGCCGGGACAGCGTCAGCAAACGTCTGGGCGTGAAAAAATTTGGCAGCGAAGTGGTCGTGGCCGGCAATATCATCATTCGCCAGCGCGGGACGAAATTTCAGCCGGGTAAGAATGTCGGGCTCGGTCGCGATTACACCATCTTCGCGCTCACCGATGGACGGGTGAAGTTCGATCGCGCCGGTCGCCGGGTGAACGTCGAACCGGTCGAAGCGTAGCTGTTTCGTGGGTGGGCTATTCGCCTACCCTTCTGAATCTCGGGTGGCCTACGGCTTCCTGTGCCCTGCCCGGCCGCACTTGCTCGTTGTGCCCATCGCCTGAACTGCGTTATAACCGTTTCCGCGCATGAAATATCAAACTTACCTTCTCTTTGGCCCCCCTGGCAGCGGCAAAGGAACCCAGGGGAAAACTCTCGGGACCATCCCGCGTTATTTTCATTGCGCCTGCGGCGATGTTTTCCGCTCCATCGATACCCGCACGGAAATCGGGCGCGCCTTTCTTGATTATTCGAGCAAGGGGCAGCTCGTGCCCGACGAGATCACGGTGAAGCTCTGGAAAGCGCGGATCGACGCTGCGGTGGACGCCCACACCTTCAAGCCGGACATCGATACGCTTATCCTTGACGGGATCCCGCGAAACGTCGGCCAGGCCAAGATCATGGACGACCTGATCGACGTGGAAAAAGTCTTCCATCTTTCCTGCCCGAACCGCGCTTCGCTCTTCGAGCGTTTGAAAAAACGCGCGCTTAAAGACAATCGCCTCGACGATGCCAACGAAGAAGTCATCCAGCGCCGCCTCGCCACCTACGAAACGGAATCGAAACCGGTGCTGAGCTACTACGGGAAGGATCGCATCACCTGCATTGACGCCACAGAGCCGCCGGCGAAGGTTTTGCTCCACATCCTGGAAAGCGTAAACGGGGTTAACGGGCAGCATGAGCCAGCAACAGTTTGAAAATTTCACCGCGTCGAGCCTTTACTGCGCCAAGTGCAAGGCCGCGATGCCGGTGCGTGAACGTCTCCTCTTGATTCTGCCTGACAAGGAAATCTACGATTACCTTTGCACCGGCTGCGCCTCTTCGGTGGGCCAACGCGAAGTGACCGCAGGCGAAAAACTGATGGCGCAGAGCCGGACTGCGCGCCGTCCGCGCCGCCCCGCGCCCCGGCAGCGCATTCCGCTCTAGCGCGCCCATGCGCGTTGTTTTCATCGGCACGGGCGAGATCGGCCTGCCCGTCCTGCGCTGGCTCCTCGCTGCGCCCGAGCACGAGCTGGTGGGCGTGGTTACGCAACCTGACAAACCGGTCGGCCGCGCGCAACGCATCGAGCCCACGCCGATCAAGGCGGCCCTCGATCGTTCTTCGATTTCCATTCTGCAACCGGAGCGAATCAAACGCCCGGAAGCGATCGCCGCCATCCAGGCGCTCGCTCCAGACGTGGCCGTGGTTATGGCCTACGGCCAAATCCTTCCACGCGCCGTTCTGGAAATTCCGCGGGTCGCCTGTTTGAACCTGCATGCCTCGCTTCTGCCAAGACATCGCGGGGCCGCGCCCATTCAGGCGGCGATCGTCGCGGGTGATACAGAGAGCGGGATTACTGTGATGTATATGGATGAAGGGCTCGACACGGGGGACATCCTTTTGCAGCGCCAGATGATACTTTCGCCTAACGAGACAGGTGGATCGCTGCACGACCGACTGGGAGAAATGGCACCCGCGGCCACGGCCGAGGCACTCTCGCTCCTCGCAGCTGGCAACGCACCGCGCGTCCCGCAGTCCTCCGCGGAAGCGACCTACGCACCGAAGTTGGAGCGCGAGCATGGACGGATCGATTGGAACGATTCGGCGGGCGCGATCGAGCGGCGTATCCGTGCCTACAATCCCTGGCCGGGCAGCTACGTGCTGCTGCAGGACAGGGAAGGGCTCGAGCGGAAATTAAAAATCTTCTCCGCTGTCATTACCACGGAAGGCGCGCCCAGCGCCGGGCAACTGCGCGCCACACCCGACCGAGGTCTGGTAATCGGTGCGCGCGATGGTGGACTGCAATTGCAGCAAGTCCAACTCGAAGGCAAAAAGCGCATGGAGGCGACTGAGCTGATGCGCGGCCACCCCTGGCTCATGTCCGCCACCATCGTTCCCGCGCCCGCGGCGAATTCCTGAGCCCGTTCGGCCGGGACCCATTCGTCCGGCGCATTTTACTTCCCAAGCCCCCGCGGTTCTGTTTCATCTTCCCGGCCATGGAACGCGAAACCGCAGCTCCCGTTTATCGACGGGTCGTAATTAAATTGAGCGGCGAAGCTTTGCGCGAACCGGGCTCCCGCGAAAACATCTCGCCTCAAATCGTGCGCGAACTGGCCGAGTGCATCAAGCGGGTGCGCGAGCTGGGCGTGCAGACGTCCGTCGTGATCGGCGGCGGCAACATCTGGCGCGGCCTTTCCGCCAGCCATCGCGGGATGGACCGCACCACAGCCGACTACATGGGCATGCTGGCCACGGTCATCAATGGCCTCGCGCTCAAGAGCGCGCTCGACGAGGTAGGTGTGGAAACGCGCGTGCAGACCGCCATCGAAATGCAGAACGTGGCCGAGCCCTTCATTCTCGGCCGGGCCATCCGGCACCTCGAGCTCGGCCGTGTGGTCATTTTCGTCGCCGGCACCGGCAACCCTTATTTCTCGACCGATACCACGGCCGCCCTGCGCGCGAGCGAGTTGCGCGCGGACGTGATTCTGAAAGCCACCAAGGTCGACGGAATTTACGAGAGCGATCCGAAAAAGAATCCGGATGCGAAGCGCTATGAGCGCATCAGCTACAACGAAGCGCTGACCAAGCGCCTCCAGGTGATGGATTCCACCGCCTTCAGTCTCTGCATGGACAACAAGATTCCGATCATCGTTTTCGACATGAATACGCCGAGCAATTTCACCGATGTCGTCCTCGGCCGAAAGGTCGGTACCGTCGTGGCGGAGGAAGCCGGACTTCTCGTTGCTGAGGGTTAATTGCTGATCGACAATCTGAGCGATGACTGCTGAAGAAATTTTGTTCGAGGCCGAGGAGACGATGGAGAAAAGCGTGGATTACATGATTCACGAATTCTCCTCCGTCCGCACCGGCAAGGCGTCGCCGGCGCTGGTCGAAAACGTGGACGTGGAAGCGTACGGCTCCGCGATGAAGCTGAAACAACTCGCCCTCATCACCACCCCGGAACCGCGCCTCCTCGTAGTGCAGCCGTTCGACGCCTCCACCATCAAAGACATCGAAAGGGCGCTTAAGGAATCCAAGATCGGCATCCAGCCGCTGGTCGATGGGAAGCTTATCCGCCTCCCGATTCCCGAGCTTTCGGAAGAACGCCGGAAAGATCTGGTAAAGTCGCTCAAGCAAATGGCGGAGGAAGCGCGGGTCCGCGTCCGGACCAATCGCCGGCAAGCGCTCGACGAAGCGAAGAAATTGCAAAAATCCGGCGATCTGACGGAAGACGGCCTGCGCGACATGGAAGCTGACGTGCAAAAGCTGACCGACAGATTCGTCAAATCCATCGACGACCACTTCGAGCGCAAAGAAGCGGAAGTGATGAAGGTGTAGGCTCGATTACAACCGCACCAGATCGAGCAGGAACTGGCACCAGAGATAGACCATCCCGCGCCAGGAATACTTCACCTCGCGATCGTTCGCCGGTTTGAGCACACCGGCTTGGATGTTGTGCGCGATCTGCTCCCGCAGATCGTTCTCGATCTCCACCTGGATGCGATCCTCGTCCATGACATCGATCACATCCGTCTCCACCTGATGCTGGCGCAGGAATTCTTTGTGGCTTTGGTAAAGCTGCCAAAATGATTGATCCGGCCGCTGCCGATTGATCCGAAACTGCGGCGTCAATTTCAGCCCGTAGGAAAGTGGATAATTCCACGTCGTCCAAATGATCCCGTCCTGCGCGCGGGACGAAATTCGCAGGTAGTAAAACGAAATGTCATTCTGCTCATTCAGGCAAATCGTCGCCTGCGCGCGATCCTCTTCTTTGTAGAACAGTCGGAAGAATTGTTTGTAATCCTCCCAGTCCCAACCCGCATCGTTGACGTGCGCAAAACCGGCGTTTTCGACCTCGCGCGTGATC
This sequence comes from uncultured Verrucomicrobiae bacterium, assembly GCA_963788065.1. Classification (GTDB taxonomy): domain Bacteria; phylum Verrucomicrobiota; class Verrucomicrobiia; order Chthoniobacterales; family UBA10450; genus JACCTI01. Next base: position 314,292 of record CAWBFF010000001.1, on the reverse strand, counting down.
TCATCCAGAGTCGGAAAGACCTCAGCCGAGGGCGGACTTTTCGGCCGGAGGGTCTTCTCCTTCGGCAAACGCAAGGCACGGATGCGCGTCAAAATCTCCAGCCAGGGCAGGAAGAGCCACGCCAGAGCTGCAGCGAGGCCAAGGAGCCATCGCCCGGTGGCGAAATAAACCGCGAGAAAGGAAGAAGCCAGAATCCCAAACGCGCCCGCCTTTTGCGCAAAAGAAGTTTGGTAGCTCCGCAAGGCGACGCTGAGCACAGCGACGCCGAGCGTGAGAAAAAGGCCAAACAGCATTAAGGCGTAATTCCGTGCTCGCTCAGAAATTTCTCCAGCTGATCGGTATCGAAATTGGCCAGCACCTCATCCCCGGCCACCAGCGTTGGGACGTAAGTCTGATCCGAGACCTCGGTCATTTCTTTGTAGGCCTCCCGATCTTCGCCTACGTCCACCTCGGTGAATTTAAAGCCGCGTTCGGTCAGATATTCCTTCGCGTCCATGCACCAGGAGCACCATTCCCGGCTGTAGAGTTTGAGTTCGGTCGCCACGCTTGGAATAAACAAGCACGCCTCGGGCAGTCAACCACTCGCGCTCTATTACAAAGCCGCGGGTCGAACAAATCGCCCGCCCGCTGTGAGCGGAAACCTGCCGCGATCGAAGATGATCTCTCCGCGCCGGAACGTTTGCACGATGCGCGCCCGGACTTGCCGACCGGCGTAGGGCGTTTGCTTGTGCCGGTAATGCAGCCCTTCTGTATCGATGATTTCGTCCACGCCGGTCGCAACCAGGGTGAAGTCAGCGTCCTGACCCACCGCCAACGCGCCCTTCCCGTCCAGTGCGAATCGCGCCGCCACTCCGCGACTCGTTAGGCGCTCGATCTCGGTCGCCGGAATGTCTTCGAGGCCGCAAAGGAGCGGCAGCAAATGCTGGCAACCAGAGATGCCACCCCAGACTTGGAAGAAATCGGCATGCGTCTTCATTTCCGGCGGTGAAGGCGAGTGATCGGAACCGATCGTGTCGACCTCTGGCAAGCAACGGCGCAGCGCGAGCAGCTCCTCGGCTGAACGCAGCGGCGGCGCACATTTTGCGACCGCGCCCAACGCCACCATATCGTCCTCGTTCAAGACCAGATAATGCGGGCAGGTTTCGCAGGTCACATCCACGCCATTCGCCCGGCCCTCCGACACCATTTGCACGCCGCTACCGCAGCTGATGTGCACGATGTGCAGCTTGCAGCCGGTCTCGTGCGCCAACTCGAGCGCGCGGCTGATCGCCTCCAGTTCCGCCGTCACCGGTCGCGAGGCAAGATAATCGCGCACCGTTGTCCTCCCGGCGGCGCGCGCCCGCTCCACCAACTCGCGCGTCACGTTTTCCGACTCTGCATGCACCGCCACGATCAAGCCCAACTCCGCCGCGCGCCGCATGCCTTCGCGCAACGTCCGTTCATCCACCGCTTCGAAATCATCTATCCCGCTATTCGACATGAAGGCCTTCAGACCGATGACCCCGCGGTCACGCAACGTTTCCAACTCAGCCAAATTCCCCGGAACCAAGCCGCCCCAAAGCGCGAAATCGACTAACGAATGCTGCTCCGCCGCGGCTCGCTTTGCGTCAAAGCTCGGCCCATCGACCGTCGGCGGATGCGCGTTTAGCGGCATGTCGAAAACGGTCGTCGTCCCGCCCGCGGCAGCCGCGCGCGAGCCGGTCGCAAAGCCTTCCCAATCGGTCCGCCCCGGTTCGTTGAAATGGACATGGGCATCGATTACGCCGGGAAACAAAGTCAGTCCGGTGGCGTCGATCTCCTGCGAAGCAGAGCCGCGCAGATTCTCACCCCGCGCGACAATCTTTCCGGCGCTGATCCCGAGGTCCTGCGCGCCGCCGCGCACGAGCGAATCGAAATCAGGCATGGGCAGTATTAGGCCAGTGTGCCCCAAACGCGCAGCCGACTGACGCCGCCATCTGGATAAATGTTTAAGCGAAGGTGCGTACACCTCTCGATCGGCGTGAGCTCGCGCTCGAAGAAATGCCGCGTGTCCGCCTGCAATTTCGTCTGCGGAAGAATCTCCCGCCAATCTGCCGCATCGCCGGTCAGGTCGTCGGTCGAAGCGTCCGGCGCCGAGCAGCCCTCGATTGAGCACATGTCCGGGTAGTTTCCTTTGAAATGATTGGTGTCGACTTCGATCTTTTGAAGTGCTCCCGCGACGCCCAGCTTCAGCACGATCCAATCGTAGCCCGGCCCGCGCCTGCGTTTCGTCTCCCATCCGTCACCCATATTCTCAGAGCGGCCGGGCATGATTAGGTTGTTCATCGAGCTGAAAAACATGTCGCTGCACGCCAACGGCACTCCGCCGTTTTCGACTGCCACCAGATCGATCATTTCGCCCGGCTTCCGCTGGCTCCAATCGGGCATCACCGTTCCATACGCCCGCAGCCGCGCCACGCCGCCATCTGGGAAAATATTGAGCCGCAGATGCGTCCACGCCTGGTCGCTTAAGGTCGCGAAGAGATTTTGCGAGCCAGGATTGAGCGGCGATTTCGGCAGAATCTCGACCCAAGTGGCGTTCTCCACCTCATCGTTCGTTAGGCCAGCCGCGTCGAGTGAAGCGAAGGGCGGGTGATTGCCGAGAAAGTGATTCGTGTCGATATCGACCTGCCGGACGACTCCGCGCAAACCGAGTTGAATGATGCACCAGTCGTGTCCCGGTGTGCGGCGGCGGCGCGTTTCCCACCCATCCATCCACTTGCCGTGATCGGTGTATTTGTCGGGAATGAAAACGCCGCGGCCCGGTTTCAGCAGGTTTTCCTTCTCGGCAAAAAACTCATCGTTCGCGAGCAGAGCACGACCGCCGACGCGCTCGGCAGCGAGATCGACCAGACCTGGCGGAGTAGAATCGGCTTTGCTCATGCCTTTTCAGCTTCCGCGATACGTGCTGTAGCTCCACGGCGAAACCAGCAACGGCACGTGTAATTTCGCCGTCGCGTCGCTGATGACGAAACGCACCGGCACGCGGTCGAGAAACTTCGCTTCGCCGAAATACGCGCCTACATGGAAAACCAATTCGTATTCGCCTGCCACCATCTCGTTGTCGCTTAAAAGCGGCGCGTCAGTCCGGCCGTCGCTGTTCGTCGTCACCGTCTGCAAGAGCGCCGTGCGATCCCGCGACCAGAGCTCGATTTTCATGCCGGCGGCGGGGCGGCCTGTGGCGGTGTCGAGAACGTGGGTAGAGAGCATGCCTATGAAACGAGATCGCGCAGACGCAGGTCAGCTATCTTGTAAATTTCTTCGAGGGCCGTGGCAATTTCTTCGTCGCGAGCGTGTCGCAGCCTTTCAGGAAAAGCTGCCAAAATCACATCCTTTTTGTTTAACCGCGCGCAGATGATGAAAGGGAAACCGAAGCGCTCGCGATACCGCGCGTTGAATTGTTCAAACTGGCGAACCTCTTCCGCCGTCAATGCCCCGAGCCCCGCGCTCGCCTGCTCGCTCTCCGATTCGCTCGTGAGCACAGCGCGCCCGACCAAATCTGGATGCGCGCGAATCAAGCCAAGCTTCTCGTCATTCGCCGACTGGGCGACCGTTTCCCGTAACGCCGCCAACAAGTCGTCGAAGCTCGCAAAAGGCCGGCGCGCCCACGCGCGTTCTGCGATCCACGGCGAATGCTCGAAGACCGGGCCGAGCACGCGGGCAAATTCCTCGCGCCCGAGTTGGTTGATGGCGGCGAGGTTTGGCATCGCGTTTCCGGCTTAGACCAATTACTTCTCTCGGGCAATGGCGAAGGTGATTAACAACCGCTACGGAAAAGCGCGCGTCCGCGTTTTGAAAGTGCTGCGCGAAGAGGGCCGGCACGTCTTGAAGGATATCAACGTGCGCGCGCTTCTTCGCGGCGATCTCGTTTCGTCCTACACCGGCGGCGACAACACCAAGGTCGTTCCGACGGACACGATCAAGAATACGGTCAACGTTTTCGCGAAACAGCATCTCGGACACGAGACTCGAACGCTTCGCCATCACGCTCGGACAACATTTCGTCGTGCGCTATCCGCAGATTGAGCAGGCCGAGATCGAAGTCTCGGAACGCACTTGGGAGCGGATGTCGATCGATGGCCAGCCGCATCCGCATGCTTTCGCTGCCGGCAGCGACGCGCGGAGACTGACGAGCGTGACCTGCTCTGCCGACCACGTCGCCGTGCGCTCGGGCGTGCGCGATCTCGTTATCCTGAAATCGACTGGCTCCGGTTTTGAAAATTATCCTAAAGACGAGTTTACCACCTTGCCCGAAACCGCCGACCGCATCCTCGCCACATCGTTCAGCGCGCTGTGGGATTTCGCTCGGCAACCAGCCGACTACAACGCGACCAACCAAAGGATCCTGGACGCGATGCTGAAAGTCTTCGCCGAGAACTACAGCCCCTCCGCGCAAACGACATTGTTTCAGATGGGCGAAGCGGCGCTCGCGGCCGCAGCCGAAATCGATCGCCTCGAATTGGCGATGCCGAACAAGCATTGCCTGCTCATTAATCTGGCGCCGTTCGGGCTGGAGAATGACAACGAAGTCTTTGTTCCCATCGACGAACCGCACGGGCAGATCGAGGTGACGGTGGCGCGCGATGAGTGAAGCGATTCTGACGGAATTACTCGCCGCCCGCCAGGCGCGCGTGGCTTGCGCGCTCGTCACGATCGCGGCGACGAACGGCTCCGTGCCGCGTGCCGCCGGCTCGAAGATGTTGATCTACGCCGACGGACGCAGCAGCGGCACGATTGGCGGGGGAAAGTTTGAAGCGCTGGTCACAGACGACGCGCGGACTGCGTTACGCGGGAAGGCGCCGCTCTTGAAAACGTATCCGCTGCACGAAGGCGATGCCGAATCGTTCGGCGCGATCTGCGGCGGCGAGGCGACGGTGTTGATCGAGCCGCAACTCCTGAGTGAAGCCCTCTACCTCGTGGGCGGTGGGCATTGCGCGCGAGCGATTGCCAGGCTCGCTCTCGAGGCCGGATTTTTTGTCAGCGTGATCGAGGATCGACCGGAACAGTTGGAAGGTTTTCCAGCCGCGATCGAGCGGATCACCGCGATGAGAGCGCCCGATTTCATCGCCAGCCGGGAATGGCGCGCCGACGAAGCGCTCATCATGGTGAGCCGTAATCACGAGATCGATCGCGAAGCGCTGGCCGCGGCTCTGCCGCGCGGTGGGTTCGGTTACGTCGGGATGATCGGCAGCCAACGGAAAGTGCGGCTGGTCTTCGCGGCCTTGCGCGAGCGCGGAGTGGCGGAGGAAACTCTCGCGCGCGTCTATGCGCCGCTCGGGCTCGACATCGGAGCGGATGCGCCGATCGAGATCGCGATCAGCGCGCTGGCTGAGATCATCGCCGTCCTGCGCCAGCGCGAGCCCGGCCATCTCCGAAATCTCGCTCGTTAGGCGAGGGCCGGACGGAAGCGACGGAGCGAAAGAAAATCGATCGCGTGCCGCGTTCCGCCCGCGAGGGCGAGATCGGCCGCGATCTCCCCGATGACGGGCGCAAACTTAAATCCGTGACCGGAAAACCCGCCGCACAAGATGAGATCGGAGTGTTCCGGATGGCGGTCGACCACGAAATGCTCGTCCGCCGTGCAGGTGTACATGCAGGCACTGCCGTGCCGAAACTCGGCCGCCGCGCCCGGCATCCATTCTTCCATGGCGCGTTGGACCGGTTCGACGTCGCGCGGCAGGTTGATCTCACGATCCAGCTCTGCGGCGGTCGCGGTATTTTCACCGCCGCCGTGGAAGGCAGCCTTCACGCCATCGCCGAAATCGGGGAAGCCATAGAGCGGCGCGGGCCACCCTACGCGATCGACCAGAAACGCAGGGCATGCTGGCGGCTGGAAGGCGGGCCCAGCGTGCTTAAACCAGATCTGGACGTTTCGCTGGACCTCGATCGAGATGCCGAGCGCTTCGAGCGCGCTCTTGAACCACGGGCCCAGCGCAAGCACAAGCCGACGGGCGGCGAGGCGTCTTCCATCACTGAGTAAAATTTCGAAACCCTGATCGGTCGCGTGCCAGCTTTGCATCGACACTTCGAAGCTGGCTTCGGCGCCGTGTTCTTTCGCTTCGCGCAAGTGCGCCGCGACGGCCCCCTCCGGATCGAGCACCCCAGCCTCCTGTTCGAAAATCGCCACTTCATCGGGACGCAATCGCACCATGGGATAACGCGCCTGCGTCTCGCGGCGGCTGAGCGACTCGATTGCCAGCCCGTGTTCCGCGGAGGAGCGGCGCGTGCCGGTAATTATTTCACTGGCCTCTCCGCCCACAGTGAGGACGCCGGTGGTGCGCAGAATTTTAACGCCACGCGCGCGTTCGAGTTCGATCCACATTTCGTAAGCGCGGAGGAGGAGCGGCACATACGCAGGCTCCTCGAAGTAAGCCTTCCGAATCATGCGCATCTTGCCATGGGACGAACCGAGATCGTGCACCGGCCGGTATTGCTCCACGCCGATGACGGACGCGCCGCGCCGCGCGCAATGAGCGAGAACTGCGCTTCCCATTCCACCCAACCCGATTACGGCGACATCGGTACTTCATCCGCTATGTCGCCCATGAAAAAGCATGCGACGAAGCAGACGCGCAGAAGCGGCAACGTCAAGCGTCATGCACGCCGCAAGCTGGCGAGGTCCTTAGGTTTAAGGTAATTTTGCGCCATGCGCGACTCTCTCCCCGCCACGCAATTAAACGCCATCACAGCCTTCCGCGCGCTCCATGCGGAGGGTTGTTTCGTCCTGCCGAATCCTTGGGACGCCGGCAGCGCCGTCTATCTGGCGCGGCTCGGATTCAAGGCGCTGGCCAGCACGTCGGCCGGCGCGGCTTTCGCGCGAGCGCGCCCGGATGACACGCCAGCGTTACCGCTGGACGACTTGCTGGCGCATCTGCGCGAACTGGTGGAGGCAACGTCGCTGCCAGTGAACGCCGATTTCCAAAACGGCTATGCGCACGATCCGGAAGGTGTCGCGAGCAATGTGCAACGCTGTCTCGCGACCGGCGTCGCCGGGTTGTCGATCGAGGATAATAGCGGCGATCCGACCCAGCCGCTTTACGAGCGCGGGCTGGCGATCGAAAGGGTGAAAGCCGCGCGCGCGGCGATCGATGATAGCGGAGCGCCGGCCATCCTGACCGGACGCTGCGAGGCGTGGCTGGTGGATGTGGACGATCCGTTGCGCGTCTCGCTCGATCGGCTGGTGGCCTACGCGGAGGCGGGCGCGGATTGTCTTTATGCACCCGGGGTAAGCGATCCCGGTGAGATCGAGCAACTCGTGCGCGCGGTCGCGCCGAAGCCGTTGAATGTGCTCGTCTCCCGTCCCGGCCCGGAACTCAGCGTGGCGCGATTACGCGATCTGGGCGTACGGCGGATCTCGGTCGGCTCGGCCCTGGCCTTGGCCGCTTGGGGAGCATTCATGCGCGCGGCGGGAGAGATTGCGAAGAGCGGAACCTTCGAGTCGTTAGCCGCGAACGCACCGTATGGCGAAGTGAATGACCTCTTCCGGGCGCCCGAAAGTGCGGCTTAAATGATCAGCAAAGCGAACGCTCGACGGGCCGCCTCATTCCACGGATGATGCCTGGACATGGATTACGTGATTCGTCCCCTGACGCCCGAGGATGAACCCATTGTCTGGGAGATGCTGTATCAGGCGCTCCAGCCGCCGGGGAACGATACGCTGCCGCCGCGCGAGATTGTGCATCGCCCGGAGTTCGCCCGCTACGCGGAGAATTGGGGACGGGACGGTGACCGCGGTTTCGTGGCGCATGATGCGACCGACAAGGGCGTGATGGGCGCGGTCTGGCTCCGTCCGCCACCGCCGGGCGAAACGCCGGTGCTGGCTTTTGCCGTTCGGCCCGGGCATCGCAAGCGCGGAATCGGCGCGGCCTTGCTCACGCAATGGGTGCGGGCCAATCCGGAGCAGGACGAAGTCTCGCTCAAGGTGCGACCGACCAGTCCCGCGGTGCGGTTGTATGAACGCTTCGGCTTCCGGATGGCGGAGCAGAGCGACGATGCGGTGACGATGCGGCGCGAGGTTTGAGCTAACTGGCGACGGCCTCGCCTAACGAATCCACGCGGTCGGTGGCCACGCGGGCCGTCGCGACCGCCTCGCGCACCTGCGCGCGATCGTATTCGAACTCGATGCTTTGCTCGGCTATCTCCGCGATCAATTCGATTTGCTCGCGCAAAAGCGCGCGACGCGGCGCACTCGGCGTCTCACGCGCGACGCTTCCGAGAATGCGAGCCATCGCGGTTAGGACAGCCGCGTTGCCGCGGGCGCAGTTTCGAATTTGATCGCAGGCTTCGGCCAGGACGCGGGCGAAGGTGGGCCCGCGCGCGATCACTCGCACGGTGCTCTCATCGGAGCGGACGCGCGCGGGCATTTCCCGATGTGCGATGGAGATCAGAATGGCGCCGAGACTTTCCAGACAGGTGACGGCGGTGGTCGGGTCGTTAATCCCGGGCGAAAGCGCCTTGAGCGCGATGTCCACGATCTGACGCACGCCGAACATGGCGTCCTGCTCGATCGTGCGGGAATCGCCAATGGTGTAGAGCCCGTTTAAACGCGCGACCGTCTCATCGTTCGCCGGCGCGGTGGAAAAAATGGAAACGAGCGGCGAGCGCTCGGCCACATATTCGCCGATCCCCCGCTCCATCCGCAGGACGGTTTTGTGTTTCTGCGCAAAATGGAGGAGCCCGTCCGCATTCACATGCTGCACGTAACCGGAGATGCGGGAGGGAATCGGATAGCCGATGGCCTCGCGCCATTCTACCGGCGTCTCCGCTTCTTCTTCATCGCCCAGTTCGCCAGGAAAGGCGCGTTTCATTCCAGCCATGGTTTCACGGAACGCGCCCGCGATGATGTTATCCGCCTGAATGGAGGAGGCGATGTGATGAATGAACGCGATGAGGACGCCCACGCTGGCGAGGGCGAGCGCGATGCCGCCGACGACGGCAAACGATGGGATGAACTCGCCTTCATCTCCCCCGCGAATGGTGCGCAAAACCACGAGGCAGTAGGCGAAGACGCCGACGAAGAATCCGAGGACGAACTGGTTGGTGCGGTTGCGCATGAAGTTGCGCAGGATGCGAGGCGTATACTGACCGGAGGCCATGGCCAGGGCCACGATCGTGATCGAGAAGGTGACGCCGGTAACGGTGATCATGGACCCGGCGATGGCGGAGAGCATGCCGCGCGAGCCATCAGCTCCGGCGCCGAAAACGCGCGGCCAGCGTTTGACCAATTCCTGCGTGCGCTGGAATTCCAGCTCAATGAGAGCGAACGCGAGCGCGATCGCGAGCAGGACCATGATGGTGGGGAGGAACCAAAGGCTCGAGTTCACCCGCAGCCAGATTTGTTTCAGCTTGTGCACTTGTTAGGGCGGGAAACGCCAAAGGTTTCCCGGCGCTCACCATAGCGGGGGAGCGCGCCGGCGGAAAATTTTTTCCCGCCGCGCGCCAGCGGCGGAGAGCCGGCTATTCGCAATCGCAGACGATGCGGAAGCCGAGATCGTTGCAGGAATAGTTGGGCACGTTCGAGCCGCGGCTGCTGGCGCGCAGACTGTTGAAGCGCGATTTCCAACTCCCGCCGCGGTAGACACGCTTCGATCCGGCGGTCGGGCCGCGGGGATTGATCTTCGGCGCGCCGCGGTAGGGCTCAAAGAAATCGTGGCACCACTCCCAGACGTTGCCGGCCATGTCCTCAATCCCGAACGGGCTCGCGCCGAGCGGGAATGAACCGACAGGCGAACTTTCTGGAAAACCGTCGCTGATCTCGCGATCGCTCCAGGCAAAGACCGTGTTGCGATCGGCGAAATTCGCCAGATCGCCGCGTCGATCGTAGTTACCCCAGGGATACTTGCGGCCGTCGGTGCCGCGCGCGGCATACTCCCACTCCGCTTCGGTCGGCAGGCGATAACGTTTCCGCTCGCGCGTGCCAAGCCAAAGGCAAAATTTTATCGCTTCCTGACTGCTGACATAGACGACCGGATGTTGATCGCCCGCGCCTGGGGCACGCTTGCGGGCGTGGCTGGGATCGAAGGCTTCGAATTCCGCGTTCGTGATGGGAAAGCGCGACATGTAGAAGCGAGTGAGCGCGATTCGGGTCAGCGGCCGTTCGGTTGGTCCGGCATCAGGTGCTTCGCTGCCGATGGTGAATTCGCCTGAAGGGACGAAGAACATCTGACTGCCGAGCGAGTTAATGAAATTGGCGTAACGCTCGGCTTCTGTCGGATCGGTCACCGCGGGAAGATCGGCTCCTGTTGCAGCCGCTTCGACGGTGGTAGGCTCGGGCGCAGCCGGAGTGGCGACAACAGGTGCGGAAGCGGGCGCCGGGTGAAAGTCCGGACTGGCCAGCTTATCCGCTTCGTCCAGATACAGGTCGACCAAGTCTTCGGCCTCATCCAACTCGAGCCCGAGATTCTCCGCCATGTTGACGAAGGCATCGCGGGTGTCGTCGCTCATGCCGTCGCTATCCAAGCCGGTAAGCCGGAGCATGCGCAGGAATTCATCCTTCGGCGCGAGGGCCTGGCGACGTGGCCGCGGCGGACGCGGAGTGGCGATGCGCACAGGTGGCGGTTCCGCGGGCGCGGCCTGCACGGGTAGGACGCGGTGCGCGCCGCTATCGCGCAACTCGGCTTCGATGTACCCCTGCATTTGCTCATCAGTGAGCTGATGTCCGCGACCGAAGCGCAGGAGATTTTTTTCTTCCTCCGCGGTCAGAGTGCCATCGGCGATGGCGAAGGTGAGAAACTTATGGAACTCAGCGATCGCCTCTTCCTGCGCTATGACCGCGAGGGCATCATCCACCTTCTGCCGCCGGGCGGGATCAAGCAGCTGGACCCTCGCCTGCGTCAGGTAATGCGAGGATTCATCGAGCCCGGGCCGCAAGAGCTGCGCCAGCGGATTGCTCGGCTGATTTTTGAGCGGAAGCTTTTTCTGCCACCAAAGCAGGAGCTCGCGGCAATGGGTCTCGATCGTCTCGTTCGTCGGCTGCTCTTGCGGATCAAGGCAGAGACGCTCGTAGGGATTGGGCGACTTGTATTTGCTCCAGCCGTCCCATTTCCTCGGATCGTCCGGCAAAGGGAGAGGAAACTCGATCTTCACCTCGATCATTTTCAGGCGACTGGAACCGCGGCGAGTCGGGCCGTTGCTTCAGCGACTTCGTGCGGCTTCAGACCGATGTTCCGCTCGATCAAAATCTTGGTCTGCTTACCAGCGGCGTGCACGGCCACTTCCAGGATCTGGTTGGCATTGTACTCGTAAACCAGTTCGACCGATGAGCCCTTGGGCAGGAAAGGCGGCAACTCCACATCGCAGGTGCCAAGCGGAGTGCACTCCGCGGGGAGCTTGCTCTCGCCTTCCACGATCCGCACCACCGCGCGCGGCATGTTCGCGCTGGCCGTGCCGAAGAAATTTTTCGAGCTGGCCGGGATGGGGCTCATCTTTCTGATCATCGGGTAAACATACTCTTCGAGGTGCGATTCGTCCCAAAGCACTACGCCGAGAGTATGCGAAGTGATGTTCGTCACCTTCATCAGGCCGCCTTCGCGGGAGGAAAACTGCTCGCGCGTATCCTCGGGCAAAACGCGCTCACCCGAATTCTCCTCTTCCGCGAGCATGATGAGAATGCCTTGGATGGCGGCCCCGATGGCCACGGCTTCATCCGGGTTCACCTCATCGCTCACCGGTGCCGGGGACAACCCCGCGATCATCTCGCGCACCATCGGCATCCGCGTCATCCCGCCGACGAGCAGAACTTTGTCGATCGCCGGCCAATCCAGCTTCGCTTCCTGCATCACGATCTCGCAAATCATCTTGCACTTCTCGATCAAGTGCCGCGCCTCTTCTTCCATCCGCTCGCGCGTTAATTCCACTTTCACGCTCTTGCCATTGAAGCTGTGCACGATGGTCGTGCGCGGGCGGCTGGAAAGTTGGATCTTCGCTGCGAGGGCGCGGCTCTGCAGTTCCTGATAACTCTGGAGATCGAGGAGCGGATTCTCGCCGTAAGCGCGATCGAATTCCTCGGCCACCAGGTTGACGATGATGTCATCCCAATCCTTGCCGCCGAGACGATGATCGCCATTGGTGGCCAGCATCGTGATCTGATGCTTCTCGATCCGCATGATCGTGACGTCGAAGGTGCCGCCGCCCAGATCGAAGACGAAAACGGTTTGGTCTTCGTCCAAACGATCGAGCCCGTAGGCCACTGCGGCTGCGGTCGGTTCGTTGATGACCTGGAGCACATTCAATCCCGCCAATCGCCCGGCCGTAATCGTGGCGGTGCGTTCGGCGTCGCTAAAATAGGCCGGCACCGTGATGACGGCGTCGGTGACCGTCTCTTTCAAATATTTCTCCGCGTCCTTCTTCAGCTTTTTCAGGATGAGCGCGGAAAGCTCCTCCGCGCCGTAGTTCTTCCCGTCCACCCGGCGGCAGAATTGCGCCTTGGGTTTGCCCATCTCCCGCTTGATGAAATCCACGATCCGCTCCGGTTCGGCGACGGAATTGTTTTTCGCGATCGTGCCCACCACCACCGACTCGCTCTCGAAGAGAACGACTGACGGAGTGATGCGTTCACTTTCCGAGTTCGGAATGATTTGGGGTTTCCCGTAGGGATCGATGTGGGCCACGGCCGAAAAAGTGGTGCCGAGATCGATACCGATAGCTTTGCGTTTGGACATGGGATGAGACTGGATTTATGGCCTGCCTTGCGGAGACACTGCCGCTTACATTGCAGATTCCGTGCCGGGCGGGAGATCGAAATTTGCCCGCGACTGGGAGGTCTGCGCCGCCTCCTCGCGGCGGCCGGACGAGGCCGGACTGCGCCGCTAATTGAAACGTTTCGCCACGACCTCTTCCGGCCGGAGTAATTGCCCGCGCCAGAGGAACCCGCGCTTCAAACGCAGCACGATTTGCTCGTCTTCTTCCTCGAAATCGGCCGGCTCGTAGCTGACCACGCGGTGCATGGTGCGCTCCACTTTGTCGCGCGGTTCGATGATGGTCACATCCATTCGCTGCAAGATCTCGATGATGGCGTGGATAGCGTTCTCCAAATTGCCGCACCATTGCGAGGCGGCTCCGGCCGACTGCATCTGCGCGACGACCGTGCTCAGATCGTCAAAGAGCACGACCAGATCGCGGATGAACGGCTTCTGGAGCGAATCACGCATGAAGTTATCGCGATAGGCCTTCAATTCATCGTGCATGGAATTGAAGAGCCGCTGATTGACGGTCTCCGATTTCCGCAGAGCGACGAGGTTTTCGTCCACGCGCTGCATCACCCCTTCCAACTCGCCGCTCTTGTCCGTCAAGCCGGCCGTGAGTTTGTCCAACCCGGCATTCATGGCGCGTTCCAGCCCGGCAAGGCGGCCCTGAATGTCATCAAATTCCTTCCGCAAATCATCCGTCGGGGCCGGCACAGCCGAGAGTTCGGTGCGGCGCGGGGTGGCCTTTTCCGCTTCCGCCGCCAGCTGCTGCATGGTGGAGGCAAACTCGTTTGCGAGGGTGGATCTCTTGCCAGACATGATCAATTGCTCGTCTGATACTGCCGCCGGATCGCTTCCACCAACCCCGGAATGTCGTGCCGCCGCGCCTCCACGTGGACCGTTAATCCCAGGTCGCGCGCCGTCTTCGATGTCACAGGTCCGATGCTCGCCACCTCCATCCCTTCGGGCCAGGGAAGTTCGAGAGCCATGAAATTTTCCACCGTGGAAGAACTGGTAAACGTAATCAGATCGGCGCCCTCCTCCAATAGCCGACGGCGCGCGCCGGTATCGTCGCGCGTCTCGGGTACAGTTCTATAGGCAAGGGCTTCGTCCACAATTCCTCCAAGGGCAGAAAGCTCTTTCGGTAGCACGTCCCGCGCCTTCTCCGCCCGGGCCAACAGGATCCGCAGGTTTTCCACCCCGCCCTGTTTCTTAAATTCGCGCACCACCGCTTCGGCCACGAACTCCTCCGGCTGTAGATCCACGTGCAGATGGAAATCCTTGATCCGCTGCGCGGTGGCCGGGCCGATCGCGGCAATCCGGGCCCCGCCCAGCTCGCGCGCATCGTTGTAAAGTTTGTAGAAAAGATCGAAGAACGCGTTCACGCCATTCGGGCTGGTGAAGACGATCCAGTCATACGTGTGCGCGTCCTGCACCAACTCCGCAAATTCGCGCAAATTCGTTGGTGGCTCAATCCGGATCGTGGGCAACTCGATCACGTCCGCGCCGAGCGCCCGCAGCTGCACGCTCAGGACGCCGGCCTGCGCGCGCGTCCGCGTCACCACAATGCGCTTCCCGGCGAGCGGCCCGCCTTCGAACCAATTCAGTTCCTTCCGCAGCGAGACCACCTCACCGAAAACTGCCACTGCCGGCGCTTCGAAGCCCTTCGCCGCCACTTCGCGGGCAATGGTCCCGAGCGTCCCGATCAGCGTCCGTTGCCGTCCCGTCGTAGCCCAGCGAATCAAGGCCACCGGCAATTCCGGGCTCACGCCATGCGCCATCATCTCCGCGCTCACTGCTTCAATGCGCTCCACGCCCATCAACATCACCTGGGTCCCGCCCAATTTCGCCAGCGCCGCAAAGTCGATTCCGCTTTCGCTCTTGCCCGGATCTTCGTGACCGGTGAAAAAGGTCACATGCGCATTGCTCCCGCGATGCGTGACCGGAATGCCGGCGTAAGCCGGGCCGGCAATCGCGGAGGTAACGCCCGGCACAATCTCGAACGCGATCTTCTGCGCCGCCAACGCCTGCGCCTCCTCGCCGCCGCGCCCGAAGACAAACGGATCGCCCCCTTTCAACCGCACCACGCGCTTCCCCGCGCCCGCTTTTTCCACCAGCAGCGCGTTGATCTCATCCTGACTTAAGGTGTGCGCGCCCGCCTTCTTCCCTGCGAAGATCGTCTCGCAGTCGGCTGGCGCCCACTTCAACATCTCAGCGTTGCAGAGGTAGTCATAGACGATCACCTCCGCCCGCTCGATGCACTCCTTCGCGCGCAACGTGAGCAATCCCAGATCGCCCGGTCCCGCGCCCACGAGGAAACATTTTCCAGCCTTATTTTTTTGCATGCAGATTCAAATATAATATTTCCGCAACCAATTCCGGCCGCCGACTACTTGGATTGCGAACAGTCGCGCCCTGCCTGGCCTCTCCTTCTTCGAACACTTCTGCGCGCAGCGTCATCAGATCCGCTTCGATCGTGGCCAGGACTCCGACTGGCGTGCCGCAATCACCTTGCAGCAAGCGCAGAAATTCCCGCTCCGCCTTCAGGCATCGCAAAGTTTCGGGATGATTGATGCCCTCAAGCAGCCCTTTCGCTTTCTCATCATCCGACCGTGTTTGCAGGGCCACGATCCCCTGCCCTCCCGCCGGCAGAAAATCTTTCGTCGGCAGAATCGAAATCCGCCAGGTGTGGCCGTCGCACTCCAATTCCCCTCGCGAACAATCGAATCCGAGCCGCTCCAATCCCGCCCGCGCCAGAATAATCCCGGCCCAGTCGTTCGCCGCCAATTTGCGCAGACGCGTCGGCACATTTCCGCGTAAATCCGCCACCGCCAAATCGGGACGCAGCCGCCGCAGTTGATGTTGCCTGCGCACGCTCCCCGTCGCGACCGTCGCCCCCGCCGGCAACTCGGCCAGATTCCCGGCGCTTTTCGCGATCAAGACATCTTCTACCGCCGCCCGTGGCAAGGCGGCGCACACTTCCAGTCCCTCCGTCATCTCGCTCGGCAAATCCTTCGCGCTATGCACCGCCACATCGATGCGACGATCGAGCAGCGCGCGCTCGATCTCGGCCGTAAACATTCCTTTGCGCCCCTGACTCGTCGTGGACGGCAAAGTTGGCGGAGCCTTGCCGCTCTTCTCATCCCCGCTCGTCCGAATGATTTCGATCGTGATCTCCAACTCCGGAGCGTTCGCCCGGAGCGCGGCTTCCACCATCGCCGTCTGCGTTCGCGCCAGATCGCTCCCGCGCGTGCCGAGGATGATGCGGCTCACAGTTCGGAGGCGCGCATGGACGTGGCCTCTGACACCTCGCAGTGCGCGGCCACGTCTCGCCCACGCGATTCCCGCCGCGCCACCCCGCAGCCAGTTCGCGAAATCGCTCACGTGCTGGCCGATGATTTCCTCTGCCGCTGCGAACTGCTGCCGCCGCTGCGCGCGCGATTGTTCGGCGAGCGCTTGCAGAGAATCCATGTCGTAAAGGAAAACGCCTTCCATTTCGTTTACATCCGGCGCCACGTCGCGCGGCACCGCAATATCGATAATGAAGAGCGGGCGATCCCAGCGAACGTGGAGGATCGGCGCCAGCTTCTCCCGCGTTAACAGCGGTTCGCTCGCGGAAGTGGAAGAAATCAGGATATCAATCTCGCGACATTGGTGTTCCCAACCCGCGAAAGGCACCGCGCGTCCGCCGACCGCTTCGGCCAGGAGAAGGGCGCGCTCCGGCGAACGATTGGAGACGCGGAGATCCGTCACTCCACGCGAAGCGAGCGCCCGCGCGGTCTTCTCGCTGGTCTCGCCCGCGCCGAGGACAAGCACTTTGCGCTGCTTTAATTCGCCGAAAATTTTACCAGCCAATTCCACCGCGACCGAGCCGACCGAGACCGCGCCGCGGGTGATTTCCGTGTGCGTGCGCACCTGTTTCGCCACGCGGAAGGCGCGTTGAAAGAGCCGATGCAAATACGGCCCGGCGCCGCCGGATTGGCGCGCGGCTTCGTAGGCTTGCTTGGTTTGGCCGAGCACTTCCGTCTCGCCCACCACCATGGAATCCAGTCCGCTCGCGACCCGGAAAAGATGCTGCACGCAGGCATCGCCTTCATGGCGATAAAACGCGTCCGCGTCCTCTGCGTCGTCCACCAGCGGCGTCGCGCGCAGGCAGCGCGCGATCGTCTGGTTATCGATCGCGCCCTCGGCCACGCCATAGACTTCAACGCGGTTGCAGGTGGAGAGGAGCAGGACTTCCGGACAGCCGGTCGCGTCGCGCAAACGGGCATCGAGTTCGCCCAGGCGCGCGTAACGCTCCCGCGTCTCCACGTTCGCGGTGTGGTGGCTGAGGCCGATGCAGAAAAGATCCATGCAAGAAGTCAGGCCGGGCTGCGTTGCGCGACGAAGGTGATGCCCCAGAGAATCGAGACCGCGGCGCTGAAGGCGAGAACGCACAGCGCGGCCACGTGCCGGGGCGCGAGCCGAAAAACGTGGCGGCCCTGCAAGATGGCGAAGTAGAAAACCCAAACCGCGATGGCGCAGACCATCTTGATCCGCGGCAGCGGTTCGCCGGTAAAAAATCCGCTGACCAACCCAGCCGTATAAAGCGCGAGCCCGACCCAAAGTAGGCGAACGATCGCCGCGTATAAGTCGGTCAGCGGCGGCAGCCGATCGAAAACCGAATGCAATTGATGCGTCTTCAGCTGCCGCTCTTGCAGCAAATACATGAGACCGGCGATGCAGGCGAGGGCGAAGGCGCCGTAGGCCACGATCGACATCGAGGCGTGGAATTCCAGCCAGGGATTCACCGCCATCTTCGGCGGCGGTGGCCGATCAATCGGCGCCAGGAGTGCAAGCGTTTGGATGACCAACACGAGCGGCGCCGTAAACGCACCCATGAGCGAGAGCCGATAAGTCGGCCCGACCAGCATGTAAATCAGCGCTACCGACCAGGCCATGAAGATGAAAACCTCGAACAGATTCGTCAGCGGACAGCGACCAAGCGCCTGCCCGCGCACCGCCAAAAATGCCGTCTGCAAAAGGAAGCCGGCGATAATGGCGATGAAATTCGAGCGGCCCGGACGGAAAGTGCGCGCCCGCATCAGCAACGCCGTCCGCACGACAGCGAGCAGGAAACAGAATGTGGAGGCGATGAGGAGGAGGCGATCCATCGAGCGGGGGCCATTCTAAAAGCGGCACCCTCCCTTGGCAATGCTGCGCGCTCCCGCCGCACCTGACTTCCGCTTGCTCTCGCCCGCAATCCAAGCAATGATGCCGGCAGTTCGGGCTGTGGCTCAGCTTGGTAGAGCGCCTGTCTCGGGTGCAGGAGGTCCAGGGTTCAAATCCCTGCAGCCCGATTTCCTCCTTTTTCACTCGCGCTCTTGATTCTACTCGTGCTCGATGTCGATGATTTTTCCGAGCCGGCACATGAGTAGATGAACGAAATTTTCACCACCATCGCGATCACCGGGTTCGGGGTCGCCTTCTTCCACGCCGCCATTCCCACGCATTGGCTGCCGTTCGTCCTCGCCTCGCGCGCCCAACGTTGGTCGAACGGGAAGACGCTCGCCGTGACCGCGCTGGCCGGCACCGGACATGTTCTCGTTACCGCGGTGCTCGGTCTGCTTATCGCCTGGTTCGGCATCGCGCTGAACGAGCGTTTCGGAAGTTGGTTTCCGATTATCGCCGGCACCGCCTTGTTGTTCCTCGGTTTGTTTTATCTCTACCGGCAACTCAGCGGCCGCGGTCACGCGCATCACCATCTTTTCTGCGGCCATTCCCATACGCACTCTGGTGCGCTCGAACACGAGCAACACCACGCCTCGCCGCCGCTTTCCGCCCGGCCCGCCGCCTCTTCTGATCGGGCGGCCATCACCAGCCTGCTCGCGCTCTTGACCTTCTCGCCTTGCGAAGCGTTCCTCCCCATTTACGCCTCAGGCGTCCGCTATGGGTGGCTCGGCTTCGCGCTCCTCACTGGCATTCTTTCGATCGGGACGGTGGCCGGCATGATTCTCTTCACCTCCCTCACTCTCGCCGGCGTGCAGAAGATCAAGCTCACGCTCCTCGAGAAATACGAGAGCGGGATCATCGGCGCATTGCTCTGTGCGGTCGGCCTCTTGATTATCCTTTTCGAGAAATGATGGTGCGCCATGTCTAACGAACTCAAGGTCGGCGATCCCGCGCCGGAATTCAGTGCGACCGCAGTCGGTGGAAAATACGGCGCCGGCGAAACTGTCGCGTTGGCCGACTTTCGCGGTTCGACGGTCGTTCTCTATTTTTATCCGAAAGACGACACGCCGGGTTGCACCACGCAGGCCTGCGCACTGCGCGACGCCTGGCCTGATTTCGACGGCCGCGCGGAAATCTTCGGCGTCAGCATCGACTCCGCGGCCAGTCACGAGAAGTTCATCGCCAAGCATCAGCTCCCTTTCCCGTTGCTCTCCGATGGCGAACGCAAAATCGTTGAAGCCTACGGCGTTTGGGTTGAGAAAAGCCTCTACGGCAAAAAATACATGGGCGCGGAGCGAAGCACCTTTGTCATCGACGGCACGGGCAAAATCGCGGCTATCTTCCGTATGGTGAAACCGGCGGAACACGTTGCCCTGCTCCAGCAGGCGCTCGGTTGAAGAGAAAAATTACCGCACACCGGGTGAAGATGGGAGTTGCAGTGCACCCCATCCAATGCTTGCATTGCCCTCCGCCAAAAGCGGAACCGCAGCTTACTACCTTATGGGATCACTGAAGAAGCGCCGGAAGGCGAAAATCTCCAAACACAAGCGCCGCAAGCGCATGAAGGAGAATCGCCACAAAAAGCGTTTGCGTTACAAATCGTAAACCGCTCCCGCGTTTCGGTAGCCTTCTCCGGCACGTGCTCGTTCACGTAGGCTGGCAAGGTTTGCGCCCGCTCGGGCAGGCCGCTACACTGGGAGCCATGAGCTTGACCAAGCGGCGTTTCGCACTCCTCGCGAGTGCGCTCCTGCTCGGTCTGGCTTCGTTCGCCCACGCCCGCTCCCCCATCCTCGCTGGCCTCGGGGAAGGCCGCCCGGTCTGGGATTGACGATTCCCTCCGTCTCATCCCGCCCGCTGATCTCGCGCTCGAACCTGCGGCACAACGCAAGGCCGACGCACTCGCGAACTTCGTGGAAGGCGCGCGTCTCGAGGAGAGCGGCGAAGTCGAAGCCGCGCTCGAGGCCTACCAGAAAGTGCTGACGGTCGATCCGGGCGAAATCGAGCTCGCCTCTCGCGTTGCTTCGCTCCTCACCCGTCAAGAGGATTTCCCGCGCGCGATCGACATCTTGAAGGATGCAACGAAGGCGAACCCGAAAGAAACCGCGCCCTATCTGCAACTCGCTTTCCTCTACGCGAAATACCTGCGCAAACCCGAGCAAGCGCTCAAGTATGCGAACCAGGCCATCACGCTCGATCCGGAAAACATCGACGCCTACCAACGCATCTACGAAATCGAAGTCACACGCGGCCGCCCCAAGGAAGCGCTCGCCACGCTCGACCGCGCCGCCAAGGTCAACAGCACCAACGCCGGCTTCTGGACGCGCCTCGGAAAGTTGTATGCCGCCAGTCTCTTCCAACCCGATACCGACCCGGCGCCGGAAGATCTGAAGCGAGTCAACGCGCTCTTCAAACGCGCCGCTGAGAACGCCGGCGACGACGCCAGCGCGCTGAAGGAAGTGGCCGACTACTTCGCCGCCACCGAGCAGATCAACGAAGCCATTCCGCTTTACCTCAAGGTGCTTGAGCTCGAGCCGGAGGATTCCAACGCGCGTGAAAAGCTAGCCACCGGGTTCATCCTCACCAACCAACGCGCCAAAGCGATCGATTTGCTCAGCCAGATCATCAAGGAAAACTCCTCCAAATATCAGGCCTACGATCTACTCGCACAGGTTCTGGATGACGACGGCCGCGCCCTCTTGCGCGAGAATAAAACGGAGGAAGCCAAGGCACGTTTCTCGCGCGCCGCGGCGAGTTACGAGCAGAGCATCCTGATCAATCCCACGCGCGGACAGACATATCTGCGCCTGGCCGAATTGCTCATCGGTCCGTTGCAGAAAAGCGCCCGCGCAGAAAAGCTCCTCAGCGATGCGCGCAGCCGTTTCCCGCAGGTGCCGGAGTTTTCTTACTTCCTTGGGCTCGCGCAGCGCGAAAATAAGCACGCCCAGCAGGCGGTGGTCTCGTTCGAGGAAGCATTGAATGAGGCCGATACTGCAGGGAGCGACATGCTCACCCCGCGTTTCTATTTTGACTACGGCATCGCGGCCGATCAAGCCGGCCTCTACGACAAGGCGGCCGATCTCTTCAAGCGCTCCATCTCGCTCGACCCCGGCAAAGCCGCGCAGGCCTACAACTACCTCGGCTACATGTGGGCCGAGCATGACATGCACCTCGACGAAGCCGAGGAGATGATCAATCAGGCGCTCGCGCTCGATCCGGACAATGGCGCTTATCTCGACAGCCTCGGCTGGGTCCATTTTCGCAAAGGCCATTTCGAGGAAGCGCTCAAGGCCTTGCAACGCGCGGAGCAGAGTCTGGAGAAAGACGATCCCGTTGTTTTCGATCACATCGGCGACACCTACGCGAAACTGAGCCGCGTGCCGCAGGCGCTTGAGTATTGGCAGAAAGCGATCGCGCTCGATCCGGGAAACAAAATGCTGGCCGACAAAATCGAGAGCACGAAGACCACCATGAGCAAAACCGCGCCGCTCAAACCGCTCCCCCTCCCATGAGGCCGGCGCCGCGCTCCGCTCCGCGGAATTCCGCCTAACGAATGTCGTCTCCGGCCGCCAGAAAATATCCCACCGCCTGGCAGCGCAAGACGATGTGGGCTGCGCTCACCGCCATTTTCATCGTTCTCCTCATCGCCATCGTCGGCGCCGTCATCTGGGTGGCGGGCAACCTCGTCAGCTTCCTTCAGCCCATCCTCATTCCGGTCGCGATCGCTGCCATCCTGGCCTATCTGCTCGATCCGCTCGTCACGCATTTGAGCGAACGTCGCATGTCGCGCGGCAAAGCGGTTGCGCTCATTTTTGCCCTCGCCTTCCTCGGCCTCGCCGCCCTCACCGCCTGGATCGTGCCTACGATCTCGGTGCAGAGCGCGAACTTCACCCGCGAGCTGCCCGCTTACACCATCCGGGCGCGGGACAAGGTGGTGGATTTGCTCTACCGCTACGATCAGCAACTGCGCGGCCCGGCTAACGACCGTTCGCGCTCGCAATCCGCCGCCAGAACTTTCGTGAATTGGCTGCTCCCCTCGAGCTCGCCTACGCCCACCCCCGCGCGCACCACGCCGACGCCGGCGCCCGGCACCTCGGAACCGCGCGAATCGATTGCGCCCGCGCCGCCCAAGCTTTCCTCGGCCGAGCGGCAGCGCATTCAGGAATGGGTCGAACGGCAACTGCCCAATCTGCAGAGCCAGATTCCCACCCTCGCCGAGAAATTGTGGCTCGTGCTCAAGACCAGCATTGGCGGCTTTCTCGGCGTGACCGGCTTTCTGCTCAGCCTCGTCATGGTGCCGATTTACCTCTTCTTTCTGCTAAAGGAACGGCCCGCCATCGAGCGCCGCTGGAAGGAGTATCTCCCGCTCCGCGCCTCTCCGTTGAAGGACGAAGTCGCGGCCGTCCTGACCCAAATCAACAGTTACATCGTCGCCTACTTCCGCGGCCAGCTTCTTGTTTGCCTGATCGATGGCCTCCTCATCGGCGCTGCGCTCCTCGCGGTCGGCCTCAACTTTGCGCCGCTCATCGGCTTGCTCGTCGTCATCCTGACCATGATTCCTTACGTCGGCATCGTCCTGTGCTGGGTGCCGGCGATCCTGATCGCGGCCGCGCAATGGGGCGACTGGTCACACTTCTTCCTCATCACTGCCATCTTCTTTGGCATCCAGAACCTCGAGGCCATCTTCATTGCGCCGCGCATTGTCGGGAATTCCGTCGGCCTCCATCCCATGACGGTGATCGTCTCGATTTTTGTCTGGGGTTTGCTCATCGGCGGCCTCCTCGGTCCCATCCTGGCCGTGCCCTTGACTGCCGCGCTCAAAGTCCTGCTCGCGCGCTACGTCTGGGGCCGTCGGCTGCGCGACCGGATGGAGGAACAACTCGAGGAGGTGCCCGTGGTGCGCGCTGCGGAAAGGCGCGCCCCGGTCTAGCTCACCGCGGGCAAATCGCTTCGCCACAAGCTTGCGCGAGCCCGCCCACGCGCGCATAAGGAACCGGCGATGGCAAAGGAGATCAGACGAGTTCGACGCAAACGCCGGGGCAAACCGGTCGCGCTCTCTGGCTCCGGCATTTACTCCGTGCGGACGATTATCTTTGCCGCCGCCGTGGTCGTCGGGTTTACCGTCGGTTTCCTTTTTCTCACGTATGCACCGCGCGCCTACGGCACCTGGCGCGAAGGCCGGCTGCGCAATCGCGCCAGCGCCATGCTCCAAGCACAGGACTTCGAAGGCGCCACGGAGGCTGCTCAGCAGATGCTCCGACGCCGGCCCGGCTCGCTCGCCGCTTTTCAAATCCTGGCCGAAGCGACCGAAAAACAGAATCGCGCTGAGACCGTGGCGTGGCGGGCGCAGATCGCGCAGGCCCTTCCGAATAGCTTTGACGCGCACCTCAACCTCGCTTCCGCCGCGCTTCGTTTCGGCCAGCTCGATATGGCTCGGCGCGCGCTCGACCAAGTGGCGCCGCAGGATCGCGACAAGGCCGCCTTCCACGTCGTCGCCGGCTGGCTGGCGAAGGCGCAGGGCAACGAAAAGGATGTCGAACAACACTTCGCCGCCGCCCTCGCCCAGCAACCGTCAAACGAGCTCTATCAATTCAACCTCGCCGTGCTTCGCATCCGCTCGGTCGAACCGAACACCGCCGCCGATGCTCGCGCCACCCTCGAGCGGCTCAGCAAAGGGCCCAGCTTCCGCACCGGCGCCTTGCGCTCCTTGCTCAGCGACGCCATCGAGCGCGACGATCTCCCGCGCGCGGATTCGCTCGCGCAGGATCTCCAGTTAACGCAACAGGTCACCTTCGCCGATTACCTGCTCTGCCTCGATTTCTACCGCAAGCTCGACCAGAAAAAATTCTCCGTCGTCCTCGAAAAGATTAAGCCGGTCGCGGCGCGCAACTCGGAGGATCTCGCGCTGCTCATGAATTGGATGATCCGCAACGGACAGGCGGACGAAGTCTTGAAGTGGATGGAGAAATTGCCCTCCGAAATCACCACCGCTCCCCCGCCCTCCATCTCGATCGCGGAGGCGTTTGCGGAAGTGAAAAATTGGTCGCGACTCAAGCGCTGGACGCGAGCGACTGGTTGGGGCAAGTCCGAATATTTGCGCCTCGCCTATCAGGCCTACGCCGCCCGTCAGGCTCGGCAATCCGGCGCTGAAGCGGAGTTTCATTCCCTCTGGCAATCAGCCGAACGCAGCACGGAAGAGGATCCGGAAGGCGCGGCCGCCCTCGCCCGCCTCGCCACGCGTTGGAACCTTCCCCTGGAAGCCGAGCACCTCTGGCAGCGGGTGGCAAAACATCCGCCCATGCGTCGGGAGGCGCTCGACGCGCTCGCGGGAATTTACCGCGCCAACAACGATCTCCGCCGCCTCCTCCAGGTTCTGAAACAATTGCACGAAAGTTCTCCGCGCGAGCCGGCCCTGACCGCGAACTACGCCCGCCTCGCGCTCCTGATTGAGCCCAACACCGAGGAAGCGCAACGCAAAGCGAAAGAGGCCTACGACGCCGCGCCCAAGGATGCCAACGCCGCCGTGACCTACGCTTTTGCCCTCTACGGGCACGGCCGGACTGGTGATGGAATCGAGATCCTTCGCACCTTGCCGCATCAGGGGTTGCTCGATTCCCACGCCGCCGTGTATGCCGCCGTTCTCCTGGTGGATGACAACCAATTCGATGCCGCCCGCGAATACATCGCCGCGGCGCGTGAAGGCCCACTCTTTCCAGAGGAGAAAAAGTTACTCGAAGAAGCGGTCGCTCGCTCCGCCGCCGTGCCGCCTCCGCCTCCTGCGCCGGCAGCCTCACCTTCCCCAGCGCAGCCGCCACCAATGTCACCCCCGCCGCAGCCCAGTCCGACAGCCTAACGAGTTCTACGACTGCTCCGCGTCGGCCATCGCCTTTTCGATTAGCATCGCCGCCATCGGTTCGGTGGCTTTATCGAGGGCGGCGTTCGCCTTCTTCAAGCGCTGCACTTCGCCTGAGTCCATGGCCGCGCGCAACTCTGCCAGTAACGCCTCAATCCGGCTCCGTTCGTCCGGAGGCAGAATCTGCTGCAGGGCGCCGAAGGCATTGCCGACCGCCTGCACCATCTCTTCCGCTTTCAGTTTCGCCTCCGTCCAAACGCGCTCATTCATGTCGTCGAAGGCATGATCGAGCGACTCCGAGATCATCGCCTCCACCGCTTCATCCGAGACATCAACCGCGCTTTGGATCTCCACGATTTTCTCCCGCCCGCTCTTCGTGTCGCGCGCGAGCACGTGCAGGATGCCGTTGGCATCGATCTCGAATTGCACCCCCACCCGCGCCACGCCTTTCGGGGCCGCCTCGAATTCCAGATCGAACTCGCCCAGCGGCCAATTATCGCGCGCCATCTCCCGTTCGCCTTGGAGGACTTTGATGCGCATCGCGCGTTGATTATGCACTGCGGTCGTGAACATCTCCCCGGCCTTGAGCGGAATGGTGGAATTGCGCGGGATGATGACACTCATCAAGCCGCCGAAAGTCTCGATGCCTAACGAGAGCGGCGTGACGTCGAGCAGGATCACCTCGCGCACGGCGCCGGAAAGGATGCCCGCTTGAATCGTAGCGCCGAGCGCGACCGCCTCGTCTGGATTTTGCGAGACGTTGGGCGGGCGTCCAAAGATTTCCGCCACGAGCGCGCGCACGAGCGGCATCCGCGTCATGCCGCCGACCAGGATCACTTCGTCGAGATCGCTCGCCGCCATTTTCGCATCGGCCAGCGCGCGGAGACAATGCGCGCGCGTTCGTTCCACGATCGGACGGGCAATGGCCTCGAGTTCGCCGCGCGTCAGTGTCTGCGAAAAACTCTCGCTCCCCGAGAAAAACGGCAGTTCGATCGAGGTCTCCTCCACGTCGGTTAGCCGATGTTTGGCCGCAATGGCCGCTTCCCGGAGGAGCGCTTTTTTCTCCCCAGCGACGACCTCATTGGAGGCGCGCGCGGCGAGCCATTCCAGGAGCGCGGCGTCGATGTCATCTCCGCCCAAGTGCGTGTTGCCGTTGGTGGCCAGGACTTCGAAGAGCCCTTCGTTCAACTCCAAAATCGACACATCGAACGTGCCGCCGCCGAAATCGTAGACGGCGATTTTCGCGCGGCTCGCCAGCTTATCGAGTCCGTAGGCCAGCGCCGCTGCGGTCGGCTCGTTCACGATCCGCTCGACCATAAAGCCGGCCAACTCGCCCGCGCGTTTGGTGGCGTTGCGTTGGCCATCGTTGAAATAGGCCGGCACCGTGATGACTGCCCGCGACACCTCGCGGCCGAGCGCCGCCTCCGCGTCCGCCTTCAGCTTGCGCAGGATGAAGGCCGAAATTTCCTCGATCGCAAAATCCCGTCCCGCCGCTAGTGCCCGCACTGGCTGCCCTGGCGCGCGTTTCAAATCATAGCCGACCGCGTCGTCGTCCGCGCGCAGATCGTCTCCGCGCAGACCGATGAAACGCTTCGCGGAGTAGATCGTATCCAGCGGCTTCAGCACGCGACCGCGCACTGCAGGGCGGCCGACGAGCGGCTCGCTTTCGCCGGCAAAAGAAACGACCGAAGGCGTGAGGCGCTCGCCATTGGCGTCCGCCAACAAAATGGGAAAGCCCGCCTCCATGATCCCGATCAAGGAATTGGTCGTCCCGAGATCGATGCCGACGATGTCACTCATGCGAGCCACTCTTCCCCGTCAGCGGTCGTTCGCCAAGCGTGCGCCACGCTTCCACATCTGCGCGCCGAGTGATCAACGGTGGGCAGGCGACGACGCTAAGCGAATCAAACACCATTGAGCGCTTAGCGATCTCTATTCGATCGGCCAACGCCTCCTGCACCGCGCGCTCCATCTGGCGGTAGAGCAAACTCAAATGCGGATCGAAAACGTAGCCCCCGCGCGAGCCAGCCGCTTCGCTGATTGCCCCACTCAAGCTGCTCGCTTCGACGCCG
This sequence comes from uncultured Verrucomicrobiae bacterium, assembly GCA_963788065.1. Lineage (GTDB taxonomy): Bacteria > Verrucomicrobiota > Verrucomicrobiia > Chthoniobacterales > UBA10450 > JACCTI01. The sequence continues at coordinate 287,458 of CAWBFF010000001.1, read as the reverse complement.
GGGCGGAATTGCACGAAAAGCGTCTTCGTGAATTCGCTGGAGAACGCGATGCGCTCCACCTCGAGGTGCACATCCGGGGAGGATGGGAGTGATTGCAAGATCTCCAGAGCACGGCGCTCACCCATCCGCTCCGCGAAAAGAGTGACGTGCGGTTCGAACACGGGCGCATCAAATTCCCGCGCCAGCCGCGCGATCAAAGACTCTAAACACTCGCGCTCCTCCGCCGCTGGACGCAGCCAGAAGGCGGTCATCATTTCCTCGGTGCCGTTCATCCCCCGACGATGCTATCGTCCCGCCATGCCCACAAACGTCCTCGGCACCGAACTACGTCCGTGCTGCCATGATCCGCTGACCGGCTTCTACCGCGACGGCTACTGCCGCACCGGCCCGGAGGATATCGGCCAGCACACCGTCTGCGTCCTGGTCACGCGCGAGTTTCTCGACTTCTCCGTGCTCGACGGCAACGATCTCGTGACCCCGCACCCGGAGTTCGGATTCCCTGGTTTGGAACCTGGCGATCGCTGGTGCGTCTGCGTCACGCGCTGGCGCGATGCGCTGAAACGCGGCCTGGCCGCGCCGGTGGATTTGGAAGCCACGCACTCCTCCGCGATTGAGTTCGTGACCTTGGAAGAGCTACAGGCGCACGCGATTAAACGCTGAGCGCGGTCTGCGTCGTGCGAGATTGAGGTTGCGAAAGCGCGGCTGGTGCGTTGCGTAGGCGTCATGCGCAAACCCTCAATAATTCTCAGCCTTCTCCTGCTTCTCGGGCTGGCCCTTTCCGCTGGCGCGCAGAATAGCCGTCCGCAATTTCGCCCATCCGTCCTCGGCACCGGTCCGGAAGCATTGATCAATCAGATCGACGCCCAAGAGCTCCTCAAGGCCGGCCAGAAAGATGGCGCGGTCATGTTCTGCGCTGCGGTCGCGCCCACGGGCAAGCCGCTGGCGAGCTGGATCTATCGGCCTATGCCGCAGACGGAAGCCCTGCAGGCGGAGATCACAAAACGCCTCGCCACGACGAAGTTCACCGCCCCGATTTATCAATACCAACCTGTCGGCGTGCTCCTATACGGGACCGTCGTTTTCTCCGCCAAGAACAAGCCAAACGTCCGAATCTTTCTTAATCAGGATCCGAACGAGATTCGCGACGCCAGCGATTTCATCGCACCGCAGCCGGTGATCGGCGGGGATTCCAAATTCGATGGGCTTACGCCTCCGGAAACGGAAACGCCTGTGCCGCTGACGGCGGTGGTTGACCTCAATCTCAAGGTCTCGCGCCTCGGCGAATTGCGCGGCATCACGGTCTTGAAGGAAGAGCCGCCTCTCCTGGGATTCGGTCCCGCAGCGGAGGCCGATTTCCGCGAAGCGAAATTCATCCCGGCCTTCCGCCTGGGCGATCCGGTCGATTGCGAAATCGTGCAGCCTATTTGCTATAAACCCGTCGACTAAGCGCTTGGCCGGCGAGCGCATGCTGCCAACCTCGTTTTTCGAGAACGACACCCTTTCCTGTGCGCGCGCGCTCATCGGGAAGCGCCTCGTCTGGGGACGCTGCGCCGGGATCGTCGTGGAAACGGAAGCGTATCTGACGAAGAACGACGAGGCCTGCCACGCCTTCCTCCGGCCGAGCACACGGCAATTCATCGAGCGGAACAAGCCCGGCGCCGCCTACATCTATTTGAACTACGGGGTGCATTGGATGTTGAACGTGCTCGTGAAAGGCGCGGAGCCGACCGGACTCATCTTAATCCGCGCCATCGAACCGACGCACGGTTTGACTCTCATGCGGAGGCGGCGCGGCGTAGAGGAAGTGCGAAAGCTTTGCTCTGGCCCGGGCAAGCTGGCGCAGGCGCTCGCCATCACCTTCGGCCATCATGAGCTCGACCTTTGCGCGGACCCACGGCGCTGCTTTGCCGAGACGGATGCGCCAGCCCCGGAGGTCCTGGCGGATGGTCGCATCGGCATCTCCCGCGCAGCGCATTTTCCCTGGCGCTTTACCATGGCCGGGAGCGCTTTCCTAAGCCGGCCATTCCGTCCGGTTGGGTTGACTGCCACCCCGCGGCGTCGACCTTAGCCGACTCATGTCTTCGAAAAAACAACGCGTCCTGCTCGGAATGAGCGGCGGGGTCGATTCCAGCGTCGCCGGCTATTTGCTGCGCGAGCAGGGCTACGATGTCGTGGGCGTGACCATGAAGGTCTGGCCGCAGGACTGCATCTCGCGCGCGGAAGATAAATGCTGCGGCCCGCAAGCCGTGGCCGACGCGCGCGGCGTGGCCCACGCTCTCGGCATCCCGCATTACGTAGTCGATGAGGCAGACCAATTCGAGCGCCTCGTGATCAATTATTTCTCCAGCGAATACCAGGCCGGCCGCACCCCGAATCCGTGCGTGATGTGCAATGAGAAACTCAAGTTCGGCAACCTTTGGGAAAAAGCGCAGGCGCTCGGCTGCGACTACATCGCCACCGGCCACTACGCCATCATCGAGCACCACGCCGACCGGGCCATCTTGCGCAAGGGCGCCGATCCGCGAAAGGACCAATCGTATTTCCTCTTCAGCCTGCGCCAGCCGCAATTGCAGCGCGCGCTCACGCCGCTCGGCGCCATGGCCAAGCCCGCGATCCGCGAGATTGCCCGCTCGTTAGGCCTGAAGGTGGCTGACAAAGTCGATAGCCAGGAAATCTGCTTCGTCCCTGGGAACGACTACAAGGCCTTCCTCCGCTCGCATCTCGGCGAAACGGAATTCCACGAAGGCGGCATCTACGATTTATCCGGGAAGTTTCTCGCCTCGCATGGCGGGATCGAGCTTTTCACGATTGGACAACGCAAGGGGTTGCCCGGTGGTTCCGCGCAGCCGCGCTACGTCGTCGATATCGATCCAGTGACCAACCGCGTCATCGTCGGGAGCGCGGAGGATCTGGTCTCGGACGCGTTCGAAATCGATCGGGTGAACTGGGTCAGCCGCGGTCTGGCCGACGAGCCGATCGAAGTCACAGTCAAAATCCGCTACAGCCATCCCGGCACGCGCGCCACGCTGTATCCCCTGCCGGATCAGTGCGCGCGGATCGAATTGCACGAACCGCAAAAAGCCGTCACGCCCGGTCAGGCAGCGGTCTTCTACGATGGCGACGTCGTGCTCGGCGGCGGCTGGATTTGCCGGCAGATGGCGCTCCAACCAGCCTAACGAATGGACGACGACGTCCTGCTCGCGCTCAGGTACTTTTCCGGACGAGGGAACTGCTCATCGCATCGCGCGCGACCTGGTGGAGCAAAACTTGGCGGCCTGCGCCAACCTCCTCCCAGCCGTCCAATCCATCTACCGTTGGGAAGACAAAGTCGAAGAGGCGCGCGAGACCCTGGTCTTGTTCAAAACAACTCGCGCTCGCTTTCCCGTTTTCCAAGCGACACTGCAGGCGCTTCACCCCTACGACGTGCCCGAAATCATCGCCTTAGAAGTCGCAACCGGTCTCCCCGATTACCTGCGTTGGGTCACCGAAAACTGTCGCGACTCTAGCTGACTTTTCCTTTTCGATCCCATGCCCGCCATCCGCCTCCTCAGCACCGACTTCGATGGGACACTGGTCGCACACCATAGCGATCCGGTGCTCGATCCAGACTGCATGGCGTTGATTCAGGAGTTGCAGAAAGGTGGCGCCATCTGGGCCATCAACACCGGCCGTTCACGCGATTTGCTTGAGTCGGGGCTGGTCGATTTCGAGTTTCCCGTGCGTCCCGATTTCATCCTCACGAGCGAGCGGGATGTGTTTCGCCCGACGGAGAACGGCGCGCAATGGGAAGCGTTTGGGGATTGGAACACACGCGTGGCGCGCGATCACGCGGAGCTTTATGCCTCGGCTGCGCCCGTCTTTGCCGAGGTGCTCGATTTCGTGAATCGCAAGACCGGCGCGCGGGTCGTGCATGAAGCGCACGGACCGGAGGGCTTGATCGCGCAGGATGAAGAGGAGATGGCGCGCATCATTACCTTCATCGATGGCGCCCGCGCGCGGCATCCGAAATTTCATTATCAGCACAACACGGTTTACCTCCGCTTTTGCCACGCCGATTACCACAAGGGCGCGGCGCTCGCGGAATTACAGCGCCTGATCAACATTCCGCGCGAGCAGACGTTCTCCGCCGGCGATCATTTCAACGACGTCTCCATGCTCGACGGCCGCTACGCGCAGTTTCCCGCCTGCCCGGCGAATGCGATCGAGCCGGTGAAGGAAGCGGTGCGGAGCGCGGGGGGTTACGTAGCCGGAAAAAATTGCGGCGCGGGCGTGCACGAAGCACTCCAGCACTTCATCTCAAGCGCCGGGTAGCGCCAGCCGCGCGTCTTCCGTCAGGATTTCATTCAAGGCCGGCCATTGCACCGCGCTATCCATGTCGCGGAACGCGTGCAGATAAATCGCCACCTTCTCGGCCGGATATTTCGCGAGCAGCTTCTCGATCGCCGCACTCAATTTCTCTTTCGGGGGGCAAGCGGGCAGTTCCTCAACCGTGCCGTCTTCGTCATGCGCGATTTCGAGCGCGTCGAGGAAATCATTCAGCATGGCCTTTTCGCTTCCGAGCAACCAGCCCTGCAAAAGATGGCTGGCCAACGCATCGCTTAACGGCCGGCTGAGCGCGGCCTGCATCCACGGATAGCGCTCTTGCGGCGGCTTTCGTTCGATGAAAACGCCACGCAAATTGCGCTGATTGGCAAGCCCTTGGATCGCGGCTTTGTAAACCGGCTTCTGGTCCCGATGGAGGTAGGAAAAAATTTCCACCGCCAGCGTCGGCGGCATGCGCTTAAAGAGTTCGTGCGCTTTCATGTGCGCCTCTGATACGCGAAGACGTCGCGCCGCGCAATTTTCCGCGCGCGGCGTCGTTGGACGCGACCAGCAGGGAGCCGTAACCTGCTTCGTGCCCGACGAACGCAAACCCTCCCTGCTTTCCACTACCCTGGAGGAACTCTCCGGCCGGCTGGCGCAGGAAGGGCATCGGCCGTATCGCGCGAAGCAGGTGTTCGACTGGCTTTACGAGAAACGCGCCCACTCAATCGAGGCCATGACGGATCTGCCGCAAGCGCTCCGCGCGCAGCTGGCGGAGACGTGGGATCTCGCGCGTCCCGGAAGTGGTCCGCGTGCTTGGATTCAAAAGATACGACGCAAAAGTTTCTCTTCCGTCTACGCGACGGCAATCTGATCGAGTCGGTTCTCATTCCCGCCTCGCCGGCGCTTTACGGCGAACGCTCCGATCGCCGTACGATCTGCGTTTCCAGTCAGGTCGGCTGCGCTTACGGCTGCAAATTTTGCGCGAGCGGACTCGATGGCTGGACGCGCAACCTCGACACCGGCGAGATCGTCGGACAGCTTCTCGCGGTCGAAGAAGCAAGCGGCGAGGAAATCGACAACGTTGTTTTTATGGGTATGGGCGAGCCGCTCGCCAATCTCGAGAATTTGCTGCGCGCGATTCACATCATCAATGCGCCTTGGGGCATGGAGATTGGCGCCCGACATATCACCATCTCCACCAGCGGCCTGGCGCCGCAGATTCGCGCGCTCGCGGAAGAGCCGATGCAGTTCCGCCTCGCGCTCTCGATGCACGGCGCGACGGATGAAGTGCGCAGCCAAATCATGCCGGTGAACCGAAAGTATCCGCTCGAGACCCTGCTTGCGGCTTGCGATTACTACGTCGCGCGGAAGCGGCGCATGCTTTTCGAATACATCCTGATCGCGGACGTGAACGACACCGAAGAGCAGGCCCACGCCCTGGCCAAACATGCACGGCGCCTGTCCGCCAAAGTGAACCTGATTCCCTACAACACGGTGGAAGGTCTTTCGTGGACTCGCCCGTCGCGCGCGCGGCAGGAGCGGTTCCACGCCATCCTGCGCGAGCACGGCATCTTCTCCACCCTTCGCCTCGAAAAAGGCCACGATATCGACGCTGCCTGCGGGCAATTGCGGCTGCAGACCAAGCGCGCGGAAGCGCCGGCCGTGACGTCATCCGCCGCATCATCATAGTATCAGCGCGCACAGCTCCTGTGCGCGCGGGCGGATCGATTCGTTGATGCGGCAGCCTGGCTTCGGCTACGGCACGTTGTGGCCGGAGTTGGCTCTGACTATTCCGATATCGGTAGCGTTGATCGCCCCGCTGGCATTTATATCAGCGCGGAAGTTCGTCCCAGTTACGGGCTGGCCCGACTGCGATTTGGTCTGGCCGACATCGGACGAGGAGACGCTTCTATCCGCAGTGGTGTCGCCCAGTAGCACACGCAGGGGGATCGTTACGTTCGACGCGCCATTCACAGCGTTGAGTGTCACCTGCAGCGTCTGCGCATCGGTCACATTGGTTAATGGAATTGTCACCACGCTTCCAGTGATCGCAACTGCTCCGCCATTGCTGACACCGCCGCTGCCGATGGTGCCGATGCCGGAGGTGACTGCCGCCTGCGGCGTTCCGGCCACGGACACATCAGCGAGGAAAGTAACAACCAGAGTGTGATCCCCGGTCGCACCGCCGCTGCGGCATTCAATTCCCACATTGCCCGTGAGCGGCAAGGAAATGTCGAAGTTGCCCGCGGCGCCGTGATTCTTGCGCGAGACGGCGGCGGTCGCCACGGGATTGCCACCGGGCAGGGCGCTGCGTAGGAATGCGAGCGGGGTCGAGAATGCGGGGTTGCCGGCGTACTCGTTGCCGTTGCCATCCTGAATGCTGGCGAGGAAATAGAGAACCAGGTTGTCCGTCAGATAGACATTTTCGGGAGACCACGGATTGGTCGCGGGATTGGCGCGCCCGATAACCGCTGGAACACTGAGCGGAATGGTGTCGCTTTGCCGCGCCACAATCACACCGTTGACCGCGATCACGAATTGCCGTGCCGGATCGGGATTGTCAGTCTGACCGGCGATAACCCAGTCGCCATGGTTGTTGCCGGTAAAGGCGGAGAAGTTCGCCCCGATCCAGTGCTCACCAGAAGTGCCGATCTCGTCTCCGGTCTTGGCGAGAACGACACCGTTCCGCACGGCCAGGGCGCCCGCCCCGAGCTGGGTGCCACGGACATACCAGTCACCGTTCGAGAGGATCGCGACGTTATTGAACGCATCGGTGACCACGCTGGGGTCGCCGGGCATCGGCTGGCCCTGGCGCAGGACGACCTCGCGGTTCACGATGACAACGTTTTGATTTTCCGGCCGGTCGATCTGGCCGCGCGTGATCCACGAACCGGGGCCGCCCGGAGCAGCGGGGTCGAAGTTTGGCGAGGCGAAAAACTGGTCGCCGTTCAGGCCGGTGAGCCCGCCGATGCGCTCGATGCCGAAGCCGCCGAGGCCGGTGACGAAATCGATATTACGCTGCATGAACTTCTGCAGGTTATAGGCGAGCACAGGACGCCAAAGCGTGGAGGTCATACCGGTGACCGTGGTATCGTGGGTGCCGATGACGCCGTTGTTGAGCAGGTGCGCGGAGCCGATCGAGTTGCCCACGAAGCCGCTCTGCGACACTCCAGGAGGACCTTCCAAGCCGCTGTAGGCATCGCCCTGCTGGAAGGCGACAGAGATCACGCCGCCGATCGATTTCATCACCTTCTGCGCGTTAGCGGCGACTCCGCCGGTGGCGCGGAGCCGAAACACGAAGTCATCATTATCATTGTAGGCCACGCCGCCCACGGTGAAGTCGAACAGTTCACCGCCGATTGCGCCAGGGAATGGAAATCCGCGTTGGATGATCACGGAGCCTGTCGTCCCAGCGCCCGTGAGGATGAAGTCTTTGATGTCGGGGCTGGTCTGTTGCGTGAAGCCGCGTATCGCCCACTTGCCCGTTCGGCTGACGTTGAGCTGATTAAACTGTCGGAACTCTGTCGTCGCCGGGTTGCCGCTCGGATCCCGCGCACCAGGGACCAGTGCGGTCGGATGACTTGGAATCTTCGTGTAGATCGCTCCGATCTGAAATTGTGCGGCCGCACCCGGCACGGTGTAATTCCCGGAGAAGGCCACGCAGGGGTTGCCAAATTGATCGGTGATTGCGCCCGCGCCGATCCTTGCCCGCAGGCCGCCGCCAGAGGGAACATGAACCGTGAAGCGGGTGGTCATGTTGCTGTTGATGACCTGGACGTTGGTCACCCTGGCACCGAGGATGCCGATCAGTTGCAGATCGCCTGTCTGGACTGAGTTCGGGTCGACTGGCTCATTCCAGTTCACGTCATATTGATAGGTGGCCGGCGCGGAGGGCGAGAAAGTGCTGCCAACCAGTCGGGATGGTATTATTAACCCCGAGCAAAAGCGCATCGTAGCGGAATGTCCCGCTGAATTCCTGGACCGGACTTCCGCCCGGGGCGAGGAACGCGCCTCCAGCGATGTGCATGGTCTGCACGCCCTGCATCGACATGGGCGAGGTCGTGTAATTGAAGGTAATCGTCGTGGCGCCCGGCGTGTAGGCCACGCTATTCGCTGGGATCCCGTTGATCGTAAAATCGGAGCCTTGAAGCGTGGTCGCGTCCACGGGCTGGTTCACATTGACGGTGAACGCGGTCCGCTGTGTGAAGGCCACGCTGCCCACCGCGGGATCGGTGCCGGACACGGCCAGGCCTGGATGGGTTTCAACCGCGCGCACAAGGAGCGATCGATATTCTGTGAAGGCGCTCGCGGTCGGCGCCCAGGCATTGGCGACGTTATTCCACCAGTAACCTCCCGCGAAACCAACAGGACGGTCCGTGCTCTCATCCGCCGCCATGAACACGTTGGGCGACGTCGTCATCCAACGCACGCCGATGTAGATGCTGCCGGAATTGACGAAGAGGTTCATCGACGAAATATCGTAGCTGTTCCACGCCGGCGTCGGATTCGGGAAGACTGAATTCTGCGCAGTCACCGCCATGGTTCCGAGTTCGCGGCCTGGCCCCCCGCCCGGCCCGTCATCCGCATAAACCACAAGGTTGACCGGCCACGAAGGCGGACCCCCGGACTGCGTAAGCATCGCCAGACAGACGGAGCTGAACGAGGCGGGATAGGCCGAAGGCGTGAATTTATCGACGAATCGCACCTGGCTGATGCCGGCTGCCGGGTTGCCGCTGTAGCCATTCTCAATCGTTCCGTCGTCGTGGATCACGATGCCCGGTTCTGTATCGCAATTCACGACCCCCGGCGCGCTCTCGATGGGCGGACTGGACGGAGGTTGTGCGTGCTTCGCCGCGGCGGACTGGCGAAGGCTTTCCGAAAGTGCCGGTGCGATTTCGACCGCCAGAGTTTTCCTGCTGCCTGAAACCGCCGGCGTCGAACGATCGACCCCGAGTTCCTCCTGCTCATGCCTGACGACGGCCTCATCGAAAGACTGGGCCAGCGCGCGGGGGATCGCTGGAGTCAGAACAAAAGCGAGAATGAGCGCTGCCGAGCAATGAAGGATTTTGACGGATGTGGTGCTTCGGTGGGCCATTTGAATTCTCCTTCGCGTTTGGGTTTCCTGACAAACCCGTTTCTTAATTGCCACTGGTGCCGAATGCATTTTCAGCAAGAAACGTGGAGCTGTGTCAAGACACGATGATCCGTGATCACCGCCCTTGGGCGCGCGACTTATTCTTCTCCGCTCAATTTTGCCAGGACGCTGAAGTCCTCCAGCGTCGTGGTGTCGCCGGTGACTGCTTTCCCGCTCGCGATCTCCTTCAAGCAAACGCCGCATGATTTTGCCGCTGCGCGTCTTCGGCAGCGCTTCCGCAAAGCGCACTTCATCCGGCTTCGCGATCGCGCCGATGTGCTTGCTGACATGGCCGCGTAATTCTTCCTTCAAACTGGGCGTCGCCTTCACGCCGCTCTTCACCGTCACGAACGCGACCACGCCTTGTCCTTTTAATTCGTCGGGACGCCCCACCACCGCAGCTTCTGCCACTTTGGGATGGCTCACGAGCGCGCTCTCGATTTCGGAAGTGCCAAGGCGATGGCCGGCGACGTTCAGGACGTCATCAATTCGACCGACGATCCAGAAGTAGCCATCCTTGTCGCGGCGCGCCCCATCGCCGGTCAGGTAGCTGCCTTTAAATTCGCTCCAATATTGTTTTCGGTAACGCTCCTTGTCCCCGTAAATCCCGCGCAGCATGGCCGGCCACGGCCCGCGCACGATCAGCTTCCCGCCCACGTTTGGCCCGACTTCTTTCCCCTGTTCGTCCACGATCGCCGCGTCCACGCCGAAGAACGGCAGCGTCGCGCTCCCGGGTTTTGTCGGTGTCGCGCCCGGGAGCGGCGAGATCATGATCGCACCCGTCTCGGTCTGCCACCACGTATCAACAATCGGACACCGTCCGCCGCCGATCTTCTCGTGATACCACATCCAGGCCTCGGGATTGATCGGCTCGCCGACTGAGCCTAACAAGCGGAGCGATGAGAGATCGTGTTTCTTGATCCACTGATCGCCCCAACGAATGAAAGCGCGGATCGCGGTCGGCGCGGTGTAGAGAATGTTGACGCTGTATTCCTCGATGATGCGCCAAAAGCGATCGGGCTCCGGCCAGTTGGGCGCGCCTTCATACATCAACGTCGTCGCGCCGTTGAGGAGCGGACCATAGACGACGTAGCTATGACCCGTGACCCAACCGACATCCGCGGTGCACCAGTAAACGTCATCGTCGCGCAAATCGAAGACGTACTTCGTGCTCGAATAAATCCCAACCATGTAACCGCCGGTCGTGTGCAGAATGCCCTTCGGTTTCCCGGTTGAGCCGCTGGTGTAGAGAATGTAAAGCGGGTGCTCGCTCTCCAGCGGCACGGCGGGACAATTCGCGTCCACGTATTCCAACTCGCGATGCCACCAGACATCGCGCCCCTCCTCGATGTGCACGTCATTACCGGCTCGGCGAAAAACAATCACGCGCCTGATCGTCGTTTCCCCCTTCAAAGCGTCATCGACGTTCTTCTTCAAGGGCACAATCGCGCCGCGCCGATATCCGCCGTCCGCCGTGATCACCGCCGTCGCGCCGCAATCCGCGATGCGATCGCGGATGCTATCCGCGCTGAAGCCGCCGAAGATGACCGAATGGACCGCGCCGATTCGCGCGCAGGCCAGCATGGCGATAGCCGCTTCCGGAATCGTCGGAAGGTAAATGATGACGCGGTCGCCTTTCTTAATGCGGTTGCGCTTCAAGACATTGGCGAAGCGGCAAACGTCGCGGTGTAATTGCTGATAGGTCAGCGTCCGCTTTTCGCCCGGCTCACCTTCCCAAAGAATGGCGGCCTTGTTCCGATTCGGCCCCGTGAGATGGCGATCGAGACAGTTCTCCGAGAGATTCACCTTCCCGCCGACAAACCACTTCGCGTGCGGGGCGTTCCACTCCAGCACCGTTTTCCACGGCGCATGCCAGGTTAGCTCGCGCGCTTCGCGGGCCCAGAATTTCTCCGGCGACTTGATCGACTCGCGATACATCCGCCGGTAGTCATCCAGACTGCCGATGCGTGCTTTCTTCGCGAAGTCCCGCGCCGGTTTCAGGACACGCTTTTCGATCAGGTGCGACTCGATGTTGTTTCCCATGGCTCGGTGATTCTGGATTTTGACCGCGCCGCCGTCCATTCAACTTTGAGTTTGTTGACAGTCCGCAAACGGTCCACGCTCCCGCCATGAGCAATCACGTTTACAAAAAGATCGAACTGGTCGGCTCATCTCCCACCAGCATCGAGGACGCAGTCCAGAACGCCCTCGCGCGCGCGGAGAAATCGGTCCGCAACATGCGGTGGTTTGAAGTGTGCGAGACGCGCGGTCACATCGTCAACGGCAAGGTGGACCATTGGCAGGTGACAGTGAAAGTCGGCTTCACGCTCGACGAGTGACGAAGGAGAACCTCGGAACGCGGCCGAGTAGCCGGCGGCTAGTATTCGTTTTCCTGCGTCGCCTGATACAACTTCGTGGCGCCGTAAATGAGCACAGCGGGCTTGAGCGCGAACAACGATAACTTGGCCAGGCCCGCGAGGAGGCGGCAGACCGGCAGGCGATCGATCACCAGCCCGGCGACAGCGGCATAAGCGAGTGCGCGCGTAGGATTGGCGCGCACATACTCTTCCGTCTGCTCCATGATCTGCTCGAACTGCTCTTTCGTGTAGCGGAGGCCGCGCTCCGCGATGTCTTCGTTTCCGACTAATTGATCTTCCATCTTACTCTACCTTCGCATTCTGAGGGGATTTTGCGTGTTCCGAATGCGGAATGGTAATTAGGCGAACGCCTCCGTCCAGCGAAGTCTAGCGCAAGATCAACCACACCGTCCGTGCGCCGGCGCGCGGTGGAAAATCCGGTGGTATCGATTCGCTCTGCATCGAGCCGGCCCGGCGTGTCGCTTTCAGGCAGAACTTCGCCATCACCTCCAGCGCGCGCTCGTTCAGAGTGGTGCAGTTGGTGGAAAGCAAAATCCGCGCGTGCCGCTCGGCTGCTTCAATCGCGCCCAGGAGCAGCGTCTCGTAATCGCTCTCCACTTGGAACGCTTTCCCGCGGTGACTTCGCGAAAACGTCGGCGGATCGAGAATGATCATGTCGAATTTTTCGGCTTTGCGCCCAAGTCGAGGGAGAAACTCCATCACGTCCTCTGCCACGAAACGATGGCCACCAGTCTCCAGCGCGTTTAACGAAAAATTCTCCCGCCCACGCGCGAGCGACTTCTTCGAAAGGTCCACACTCACCGTCTCCGCGCCGACCGCCGCTGCCGCGACGGAAAAGGCGCAGGTGTAGGCGAAACAATTCAGCATCCGCTTCGGCCGCACGACACGCACCACGCCGCGGTTCTGCCGTTGGTCGACAAAAAGGCCGACCGAGTAGCCGGTCGCAAAATCAATCCCGAATCTTAGCCCCCGTTCGCACGCGACGGTCTGCAGCGCCGCCGCGGCATCGCCCAGCAGCAGCCGCGGCACGTTGCGCTCAGCATTTTGTTTCGGGAGAAAGCGCCCGAAGATGCGGCTGAATTTGAACTGCACTGAGAGCGACCAAAGATACAACTCCGTCGTCAGCCGCTCGCGCGCGGCCTCCGTCTTGTAGGAAATCACCACGTCACTCGCATAGCGTTCCACCCAGCCATCGCGAAAAGTGCAGAGGCGATAGGCGTCTGTTTCTTCAGCCGCGAAGGCCTGCACCAGCGCAGCATCGATCCATCCGAAATCTTTCATGAGAAAACCGGACTCGGCCTCGAGAAGGAATCGGCCAGCGCTCGACCGCTGCGCGTGCGCGTCTTGCCTTCACCTTGCTGCGCGAGAGGAGCGGGATACCTTTGCGCCTCTCGCGCTGCCGACCGCGGCGGCTCGAAGCGATCATGCAAAAAGTCACCGTCCGTGTCCCGGCGAGCACTTCCAATCTGGGACCGGGCTTTGATTGTTTGGGTGTCGCGCTCCGTATTTACAATCACGTCACCGTGCAGAGCGGCGACGGAGCGCCACTCGATCCGCTCATGCGCGAAGCAGGCGAACGTTTCTTCGACCGCAGCGGCGCGAAAGCTTTTCCGTTCTCCTGCAGCGTCACCGGCGAAGTGCCAGCCTCGCGCGGGCTCGGAAGCAGCGTGACGGTGCGGTTGGGTCTTCTCCACGGCCTCAATGCTCTCGCGGATCATCCGCTGCGGCGCGATCAAATTTTTCTCCTCGCGGCAGAATTGGAGGGCCATCCGGACAACGCGGCGCCGGCGGAATATGGCGGATTCAACATCGTGCGCGGACGGCAACGGCAACGTTTTCCGGTCGTGGCCACTCTGAAGTTCATCCTCCTTGTGCCGGACTTCGAGGTGAAAACGGAAGAGGCGCGAGCGCTTCTGCCCGAGAAGATTGATCGCGCGAGCGCGGTGGAAAGTTGCGGCAACGCCTGTGCGATCACCGCCGCTTTTGCCGCAGGAGACTACGCACAACTGCACGGCGTTTTCCGCGACGGGCTTCATCAACCATTTCGCAAACAGCTCGTCCCGTTCTTCGATCCAGCCATCGCAGCGGCGGAAAAGGCGGGCGCGCTCGGCGGGTTTCTGAGCGGTTCCGGTTCCACCATCGCCGCCGTCACCCTCGTCGCGCCCGAGCGAGTAGCCGCCGCCATGCAAGCAGTAGCGCCGACCGCGCGCGTCCTCATCACCACGGCGGACAATCGTGGCGCCCGCCTTCAACCATGAGCCAACGCTCGGAATCGCTCGAGCAGTTTGCCATCGACGTCATCCTCGGGCGGCGCCAGGGATTTCGCGCCACGGTGCTGCGCGGGCTTCTCTACGGGCTCTCGTTTGTTTACGAGCGCATCGTTCTGGGTCGGCTCTTTCTTTACCGGCATCGCATTTTCCGTGAGCGCACGCTCGGCTGTCTCGTGGTCAGCATTGGTAATCTCACGGTCGGCGGCACCGGCAAAACGCCGGTCGTGGAAAAGTTCGCGCGCGCGTTGCGCAACGGCGGCCGGCAGGTGGCGATCTTGAGCCGTGGCTATAAGAGCGTGCCGCAAGCGACCGATAAACGCTGGTTCAAACGCTTCCGCAAAAAGCTCGTGACCCCGCCACGCGTCGTCTCCGATGGGAAATCGCTCCTGCTCGATTCCCGCACCGCGGGCGACGAACCCTACATGCTGGCGAACAACCTGAAGGACGTAGTGGTGCTCGTGGACGTGGATCGGGTGAAGAGCGGGCTCTTTGCGATCAAAGAGTTCAAGGCTGACACGCTCCTGCTCGACGATGGCTTGCAGTATCTGCGCTTAAAACATCGGCTCGATATCGTGCTGATCGATAGGCAGGCGCCGTTCGGGAACGAATACCTCCTGCCGCGCGGCACGCTCCGCGAACCGCCCCGGAATTTGCGACGCGCCAGCTACATCTTCATTACGAAGTGCACCGAGGAACCGAACGACGACCTGATCAAGCGCATTCGACTCTACAATCGCACCGCGGAAATCATCGAATGCGCGCACAAGCCGCTGCATCTGCAGAATGTCTTTACCGCGGAGCAGTTGCCGCTCGAACGTTTGCAAGGCGCGTTCATCGGTTCGCTTAGCGGAATCGCGGCGCCGGAGAGTTTTGAGGACGGCCTGCGCAAACTCGGGGCCAAGATTGAAATCTCCAAGCACTACACGGATCACCACCGCTACAGCGAGGCGGAGTTGCAGAGCTTTATTAATCGCTGCCTACGGCGCGACCTCGCCATGATCGTGACAACGGAAAAGGACGCCGTCCGTTTTCCGCGCCTGATGAATCCGGAAGTGCCGATCTATTTCCTGCGGGTCGAGATCGAGATTCTGAGCGGGCACGAAAGCTGGGAGCATTGCGTGGCCCGCATTTGCCAGCCGCAAACGATGCTTTCGCCGGAGAGATTCTTCTCGTGACGGGAAATAAATTGGAAACCAGAAAACCAGAACTTAAATCAGGAAGGCAGGAAAACAGGGTATCAACTTTCACTCTTGGGTTTCTGGCTTTTAAAGTCTCCCTCCCTACGTCCAGGGAACGACCCGCGAATCCAGTTGGAAAATTTGCCCGGAGACCGCCGTCATCGTATCGAGAAGCGCAATGAAACGCGCTGCGTCCTCTACCGTGTTGAATTTCCCAAGCTCGTGCATTTGCAGCGAGCGGGCCTTCATTTTCGCGGGCATATCAGCCGTGAATTTCGTTTCCAGGAAACCGGGGAGCACGCAGTTCACGCGCACGCCGCGCTTGCCGAGCTCGCGCGCCATGGACTGCGTGAGGCCGAACAAACCAGCCTTGGCCGCTGCGTAGTTGCTTTGCCCGACGGTGCCGAAGCGGGCCGCGAAGGAGCCGATGTTGACGATGTGGCCGCTGCGTTGCCGCATCATCTTCAAACCGGCGGCCTGCGAACAAAGAAATGCGCCGCGTAGATTCGTGGCGATGACCGAGTCCCAATCTGTTTCCGCCATGCTCGCGCAAAGCGCATCCGCCCGCGCACCGGCGTTATTGATGAGGAGGTCGAGGCACTCGAGCGCGGCAAAGTAATCGCGCACCTGCGCCGGCGCGGTGACATCAAGCGCAGCACGATCTGGCGCGAGGACGCGAAATCCCTCCTGCTCCAAGGCGCGCGCGGTCTCCTGCGCAAGCTCCCCCGCCCCGCCTGTGATCACTGCGACACGTTCAGCCATCCACCAACATCGGCGGTCGCCGGGTCGGAAAGCAAACGCACCGCCTGCTCGCGAAACGATAAAAGGGAAACGATGGCGAAGAAAACCGAGCTGCTGGTGAAAGGGAAAAAGCTTCCGGTCTCAAACCTGGAGAAAGTGCTCTATCCGCAAACCGGATTCACGAAGGGCCAGGTGATCGACTATTACATCCAAATCGCGCCCGTTTTGCTGCCGCATCTGAAGGATCGGCCGCTGACCATGAAGCGCTATCCGAACGGCGTGGAGGGCATGTTCTTCTACGAAAAAAACTGTCCGTCGCATCGGCCGAAGTGGGTCAAGACGGCGAAAGTCTGGAGCGAGGGCAACCAGCGCGATATGTTCTACTGCCTGGCGCAGGATTTACCCACGCTCGTCTGGGCCGCGAATTTGGCCGACCTCGAACTGCACACTTCGCTTGCGCGCAAGAAAGACGTGGCGCGCCCGACAATGATGGTGTTCGATCTCGATCCCGGCCCGCCTGCAGATATTGTGCAATGCTGTCGGGTCGGGATCTGGCTGCGCGATTTGTTAGCGGCGAAGAAGTTGAAAAGCTTCCCCAAAACGAGCGGTTCGAAGGGCCTGCAAATTTACGTGCCGCTCAATACCGCGGTGACGTTCGATCAAACCAAAGCGCTCGCTCGCGCGCTGGCCGAGCATCTGGAGCGCGAGCATCCCGAGCTGGTCGTGCATCGCATGCTGAAGTCGCTGCGCACGGGAAAGGTGCTGGTCGATTGGAGTCAGAACGACGAACACAAAACGACGATCAACGTCTATTCTCTTCGCGCGAAGGCGGAGCCGACGGTCTCCACGCCGGTCACATGGGAGGAGGTGGAGGCGTGCCTGAAAAAGAAAACGGCCGAGCGTCTCAAGTTCACTTCCGACGCGGTGCTGAAGCGAGTCGAGAAGATGGGCGATCTCTTTGAGCCGGTCGCCACGCTCAAGCAGAAGCTGCCGAAAAAGTGGGAACTCTAGCGGCCGGCAGGTTCCTCCAAACTCACGCGGTCCGATCTTTTGCGTGCTCGGCGTAGCGCGCGAGAAGCCAGCAGAGATCGGAGAGGCGGTTGAGGTAGCGCAGGACTTCGGGATTAAGATTATCCTCTTCTTCGCCCAACGTGGCCACGCGACGTTCGGCGCGACGGCAAGTGGTGCGCGCGATATCGAGCGCGGCGGAAATGGTCGAGCTCCCGGGAATGGCCCAGCCTTTGTAGTGCAGCAGCTTGTCCTTTTCCAATTCGTCGATCGCAGCCGTCAACCGATCGACCATGGCGGCTGTGGTGAGCTTGTAGCCATCCTTGGCATAGCGGGCCAGATCCTCCGGCGCAGTCGCCAGTTCGCCCATGACGAGGATCAATTCCTTCTGCACGCTCAGCAGGAGATCGACCGTGAAGGCATCGCTCGCCGTCACGCGCGCGAACCCGAGCGCAGTGTTCACTTCATCGACGCATCCGTAGGCATCCACCCGCGGATGCGTCTTCGGCACGCGCCGCCCATACATGAGCGAAGTCTGGCCGGCGTCGCCGGTCTTGGTGGCAATGGACATGAAGTTATCCTCCGCAAAATGGGAATGGCGAACCAGCTCTCGCCGATTCGCCATTCCAGATTTGCACTGGTTTTTCTTAACCGAGAGCGGGCTGAATCTCTGGCTCTTCGATTAACGAAGTGCCGACCTGTTCGCCCAGCTCGACGAGTTTGATCTCGCGCACCGCCGGGAAACCGGTGCCGGCCGGGATGAGGTGACCCATGATGACGTTTTCCTTGAAGCCGCGCAGACGATCGACCTTGCCGAGCGTAGCCGCTTCGGTGAGGACGCGCGTCGTGTCCTGGAAGGACGCCGCGGAGATGAAGCTATCGGTTTCGAGCGAGGCCTTGGTGATACCGAGGAGGACCGGAGTGGCCTCCGCGGGTTTGCCGCCCTTCTCGACCACGCTTTCGTTTTCGCGCTCGAAGTCGAGCCGATCCACCTGGTCGCCCCAAAGGAGCGAGGTGTCGCCCGGATCGGTGATCTTCACCTTGCGCAACATCTGGCGCACGATGATCTCGATGTGCTTGTCGTTAATCTCGACGCCCTGGAGACGGTAGACTTCCTGCACTTCGTTCACGAGGTGCTCCTGCAAATCCTGCGGTCCGCAGACCTCGAGGATTTCGTGCGGCACGACAGGTCCTTCGGTGAGCTGCTGGCCCTTCTTCACGAAGTCGCCCTTGAAAGCGATGATGTGCTTGGTGAGCGGGATGAGATGTTCCTCTTCCGCACCGGTCTCGACGTCTTTGAGGATGAGCTTGCGCTTGCCGCGCACCGTTCCGCCCATTTCGACGACGCCGTCGATCTTCGCGATCTCGGCCGCGTCTTTCGGACGGCGGGCTTCGAAGAGTTCGGCCACACGCGGCAGACCGCCGGTGATGTCCTTCGTCTTCGCGACTTTTCGCGGAGTCTTGGCGAGCAACGCGCCGGCCTGAATCTTTTTGCCCTCTTCAACGATAACGTGCGCCCCCGCCGGGATGGAATAGCTGGCCAGCACTTCCTTCTTGTCGCCGACGATGACGATCTGCGGGTGCAAATCTTCCTTATGCTCGATGATGACCGTGCCCATGAGGCCGGTGGCTTCATCGACGTCGCGCTTGATCGTCACGCCCGCGATCATATCGCGGAACTCGATCTTACCGCTCTTGTCGGTCAAAATCGGAACGTTGTACGGATCCCATTGCACGAAAGTCTCGGCCTTCTTCACCGTCGCACCGTCGGCCTTGGAGATAACCGAGCCGATAACAACGTTGTAGCGTTCCAGTTCGCGGCCGTCGGCGTTGTGCACCCCGATGGAGCCGTTCTTGTTCAGAACGATCCAGCTGCCGTCGAGCGCCTGCACTGTGCGGAGATCGTTGAACTGAAGGACACCATCGTTCTTCGCTTTGATGATCGGCTGCTTAAACGTCTGCGAGGCCGTGCCACCAATGTGGAACGTACGCATGGTCAACTGCGTGCCAGGCTCACCGATCGATTGCGCGGCAATAATGCCGACTGCTTCGCCGAGCTTCACGGGCTGGCCGGTGGCGAGGTTGCGACCGTAGCAAAGCGCGCAAACGCCGCGCCCGGTTTCGCACGTGAGCACGGAACGAATCTTCAGGCTCTCAACGCCGATCTTCTCGATCGCGGCCGCGGTCGGCTCGTCGATCAACTGATTGGCTTTGATGACCTTCTTCTTCGTGACAGGATCAGCGATCGTTTCGCAGCTGACGCGGCCGACGATGCGGGTCGAGAGATCGACCACTTCTTCGTCGCCTTCGTAAATCGATTTCACCACGATGCCGTTGACGGTGCCGCAATCCATTTCGTTGATGATCACGTCCTGCGACGCGTCAACGAGTTTACGGGTGAGGTAACCGGAGTCGGCGGTCTTGAGCGCGGTATCGGCCAGACCCTTGCGGGCGCCGTGCGTGGAGATGAAATACTCCAGCACCGTCAAGCCTTCGCGGAAGTTCGAAGTGATCGGACGTTCGATAATTTCGCCGGATGGTTTCGCCATCAAGCCGCGCATGCCGGCGAGCTGTTTCACCTGCTGCCGATTACCGCGCGCACCGGAATCAACCATGAGGAAGACCGGGTTCAGTTCCTTGCGGCCCTCGTTGTGTTCGAGGGTGCGGAACATGACGTTCGAAATCTCGTCACCGGCGTGCGTCCAAATATCGATGATCTTATTGTAGCGCTCGCCGTCCGTGATGATGCCCTTGCGATACTGCTGCTCGACCTGTTTGATCGACTTGTAGGCGTTCTCCAGTTCGATCCCCTTCTCTTTCGGGATGATCATGTCGTTGATCCCGATTGAAATGCCGGCCTTGGTCGCTTCGCGGAAGCCGAGTTCTTTCAGCTTGTCGAGCGTCTCCACGGTGCCGTCCTGGCCCGCCACTTGGTAGCAACGCCAGATGATATCGCTGAGCTGTTTCTTGCCCGCGGCTTTGTTGAAGAAGCCCATGCCCTTCGGCCAGATTTCATTGAAGATGACGCGCCCAGCCGTCGTCTCCAAAATCTTGTCGGTAGCGTTGCCGTAGATTGTTTCGTTCCCGAGATCCGGGTTTTGAAAGCGAATCCGGTCGTGCGTCTTGACCTTGCCGTCCGCCATCGCAAATTCCACTTCCGTGGGATCAGCAAAGAGCGGAAGACGCGATTCGGTCGCCGCACCGGCTGCACGCCGCGGATTCTGCGTGAGATAATAGCAGCCGAGCGTGATGTCCTGGGACGGTGTCGTGATCGGCTTGCCACTCGAAGGCGAGAAGATGTTGTTCGGCGCGAGCATGAGCATGCGCGCTTCCATCTGCGCTTCGACCGAGAGCGGCACGTGCACGGCCATCTGATCGCCATCGAAGTCGGCGTTGTAAGCGGTGCAGACGAGCGGATGAATCCGGATCGCTTCGCCTTCGATCAACTGCGGCTCGAAAGCCTGGATCGAGAGACGGTGCAGTGTGGGCGCGCGGTTCAGGAGAACTGGGTGACCCTTCGTCACTTCTTCGAGGATGTCCCAAACTTCCGGCGTCTGGCGTTCGATCATCTTCTTCGCGCTGCGCACGGTGTGCACGTAGCCGAGATCCTTGAGCCGACGAATGATGAACGGCTCGAACAGAACGAGCGCCATTTTCTTGGGCAGACCGCACTGGTTCAGCTTCAGTTCCGGTCCGATCACGATAACCGAACGGCCCGAGTAATCGACGCGCTTGCCCAGCAAGTTCTGACGGAAACGTCCGCCTTTTCCCTTGAGCATGTCGCTAAGCGACTTCAGCGGACGATTGCCGGCACCGGTGACGGCGCGGCCGTGGCGACCGTTGTCGAAGAGCGCGTCGACCGCTTCCTGCAACATGCGCTTTTCATTGCGGATGATGACGTCAGGCGTCTTCAGCTGGAGGAGATTTTTGAGACGATTGTTGCGGTTGATGACGCGACGATAAAGATCGTTCAAATCGGAGGTCGCGAAACGACCGCCCTCTAACGGAACGAGCGGACGCAAATCCGGTGGGATCACGGGCAGCACGTCGAGCACCATCCAATCGGGACGTGCATGCGACGAAGCGAAGCCCTGCACGAGCTTCAAACGCTTCGCGAGTTTCTTGCGAATCTGTTTGCTCTTGGTATTCCCCATCGCCTCTTCCAGCTCTTTGTTGAGCTTGTGGAGATCGATTTCGGAAAGAAGTTTCTTCACCGCTTCCGCACCCATCCCGGCGACAAAGTCTTCGCCGTATTGCTCCTGTGCTTCGCGATATTCCGTCTCGTTGAGAAGCTGCGTTTTCGTCAGCGGCGTCTTGCCCGGATCGATGACGATGTAGTCCTCGTAATAGATCACGCGCTCGAGTTGCCGGGCGCTCATGTCGAGCATGAGGCCGAGCCGCGAAGGCATGCACTTGTAGAACCAAATATGCGAAACGGGCACCGCCAATTCGATGTGGCCCATGCGCTCGCGCCGAACGCGGGCGAGGGTCACTTCGACGCCGCAACGATCGCAGATGACGCCCTTATGTTTGATGCGCTTGTATTTGCCGCAGGAGCATTCCCAATCGCGCGTCGGACCAAAAATCCGCTCGCAAAAGAGGCCGCCCTTTTCCGGTTTGAATGTCCGGTAGTTGATCGTCTCGGGGTTTTTCACTTCCCCTTTGCTCCACGACCGCATCGTGTCCGAAGACGCAACACCGATCGCGACCTGATCAAAACCAACCGAGCGCTCTTCGCCCACCAACTCCCGCCAGGAATGTTCGTTCATTTAGTTTAGGAAAAATTTAGGGGTTAACCGACTACGCCACGTTTTCGAACAAAGGTGCGGGCGCCGAGCCGCCGACTTTGACGTCGAGGCCTAACGACTGCATTTCCTTGATCAGGACGTTGAAAGACTCCGGCGTGCCCGCTTCGAGCGAGTTGTCGCCTTTGACAATGGATTCGTAGATACGCGTGCGTCCCTGCACGTCGTCCGACTTCACGGTAAGCAATTCCTGCAACGTGTAGGCGGCGCCGTACGCTTCCAGCGCCCAGACCTCCATCTCGCCGAAACGCTGACCGCCGTACTGCGCCTTGCCGCCGAGCGGCTGCTGCGTGACGAGCGAGTATGGACCAACCGCGCGGGCGTGGATCTTATCCGCGACCAAGTGACCGAGCTTCAGCATGTAGATGTATCCAACCACGACTTCCTGGTCGAACTGATCGCCGGTGCGTCCGTCAAACAGACGCGACTTGCCGCTCTCTTGCACCCAGTTGAATCCGTCAACCTTCTTCGCTTCGTTCAGATACTCGCGAATCTTAACTTCGGAAATTCCGTCGAACACCGGCGTGGCGACCTTGAAGCCAAGAGCCTTGGCCGCGACGCCGAGGTGCGTTTCCAGCACCTGACCGACGTTCATACGGCTCGGCACACCGAGCGGGTTGAGACAGATTTCCACCGGCGTTCCATCCGGCAGATAGGGCATGTCTTCTTCCGGCACGATCCGCGCGACAACACCCTTGTTGCCGTGGCGTCCGGCCATCTTATCGCCGACGGAAAGCTTACGCTTCGAGGCGATGTAAACTTTGACCTGCTTGATGATGCCGGGGTCGACGTCGTCGCCGCTCTCGACACGATCCATCGAACGCTCCCGCTCGAGTTCGAGTTCCGCGAACTTGTGTTCGTAGGAAGCGATGATCTCGCGGATTTTGTTCCGGATCGGCGAGGGATCGATCTCAATATGATCGTAAACGTTGGCCAGCTTGCGCAGGAGGGTCTTCGTGATCTTACGATTCGCCGGGATGATGATCTCGCCCGTCTCCGCGTTGACCACGTCGAGCGGAATCTTCTCGCCCAACAAGATGTTCGAGAGCGAATCCGTCAGTTGCTCGGTGAGCTCGTCCTTCTTCTTCTTGTTATCTTCCGTGATCGACTTGAGCTGACGCTTCGTTTCGGTCGGCGTCAGTTTCTCGCGCGAAATTTCGCGACGGGAGGAAACCTTCACGTCCATCACGATGCCGTAAGTACCTGATGGAACAGTCAGCGACGTGTCTTTTACGTCCGCCGCTTTTTCGCCGAAGATGGCGCGCAGGAGACGCTCTTCCGGTGCGAGTTCGGTCTCGCTCTTCGGCGTGATTTTGCCGACGAGAATGTCGCCCGGCTTCACCTCCGCACCGACGCGAATGACGCCGTCGGGTCCGAGATTGCGCAGCGCTTCTTCGCTCACGTTCGGAATGTCCCGCGTGATTTCTTCCGGCCCGAGCTTCGTATCGCGGGCGCCGATCTCGAATTCATCGATGTGAATGGAAGTGTAGATGTCCTCCTTCACGACCTTCTCCGAGATCATGATGGCATCCTCGAAGTTATAGCCGTTCCACGGCATGAAAGCGACGAGCACGTTGCGACCGAGGGCGAGCTCGCCCTGATCCGTGTTCGGGCCATCCGCGATGACCTGGCCTTTTTTCACGTGCTGACCCTTCTTCACGATCGGCTTCTGGTTCACGCAGGTTCCGGCATTGGAACGCATGAACTTGCGCAGCTCATACACGTGCACTCCGGCCTCGTGGTCAGTTTTCAATTTCTTCCGGCTCTCCGGCATGTGCCCGTCTTTGGTCACCACGATTTGATCCGCGGTCACGGAAGCGACTCTGCCCGCTTCCGTGGAAATCACGACGGCGTGCGAGTCGCGCGCCACTTTGCCTTCGAGGCCGGTGCCGACGAGCGGTGATTCGGAAACGATTAACGGCACACCCTGGCGTTGCATGTTCGAGCCCATGAGTGCGCGGTTCGCATCGTCATGTTCGAGGAACGGAATCAAGCCTGCCGCAACCGACACCAGCTGTTTCGGCGAGACGTCCATGTAGTGGACTTTGGCCGGCTCCACTTCGAGAAAGTCGCCGCGATAACGGACCGAGACTTTCTCCTGCGTGAAATGTCCCTTCGCGTCCATGGTCGCGTTTGCCTGCGCCACGAGGAAATTTTCCTCGCGATCGCCAGTGAGGTAATCGACTTCGTCAGTGACGCGGCCATTAGTGACCTTGCGATACGGAGTTTCGATGAAACCAAATTCATTAATGCGCGCAAACGTGCTCATCGAGCTGATAAGGCCAATGTTCGGACCTTCCGGGGTCTCGATTGGGCAGATGCGCCCGTAGTGGGACGGATGGACGTCGCGCACTTCGAAGCCAGCGCGATCGCGGCTCAGACCGCCAGGCCCAAGGGCCGAGAGACGACGCTTGTGCGTCAACTCCGCGAGCGGGTTCGTCTGATCCATGAACTGCGAGAGCTGCGAACGACCGAAGAAATCGCGGATGACCGCGCTGAGCGCCTTCGGGTTGATCAACTTCTGCGGCGTCATGCCGTCGATGTTGATGTCGAACAACGTCATGCGCTCTTTAACGAGACGCTCCGTGCGCGCCAGACCGACGCGGCACTGATTGGCGAGCAATTCGCCCACCGTGCGGACGCGGCGGCTGCCGAGGTGATCGATGTCATCCAGCGTGCCTTCGCCGCGGCGCAGGTTGATCAAATATTTGATCGCGCCGATGAAATCTTTATCGGTCACAATGCGCTCACCGAGATCGACATCAATGCTGAGCTTCTGGTTGATCTTATAACGACCAACGCGTCCGAGATCGTATTTCTTCGGGTCGAAGAAGAGCCGCTTCAAAAGCGCCTTGGCGTTCGCCACCGTAGGCGGATCGCCAGGGCGCAGTT
The DNA here is from genome assembly GCA_963788065.1 of uncultured Verrucomicrobiae bacterium. GTDB lineage: Bacteria > Verrucomicrobiota > Verrucomicrobiia > Chthoniobacterales > UBA10450 > JACCTI01. The sequence goes on along the minus strand of CAWBFF010000001.1, from coordinate 262,747 downwards.
TGCGGTAGATATCCTTGAGCGCTTCTTCCTGATCGTGCGCGGGATCTTTCTTCAACGCTTTCACGACGGTGTCGTCGTTTGAAATGTCGATCACCTTCACCTCTTTTTGGCCGAGGGTCATGATCTGACGGACGGTCGCCGCTGTAAGCGGCTCGAAAGCGCGCGCCACCGTGGCTTCGCCGTCAAGGACATCGGCAATCAGCACCTTGGTGGCAAGTTCCTCTTCACCGAGTTTCTCGCTCAGCTTCAAGGTCTCGATGGTATAGAAAAGCTTGATAACCTCTTCGTCCGAGCCGTAACCGAGGGCGCGGAGGAAGGTCGTGGCGAGAAATTTCCGCCGACGTTTGCGACGGTCTAGGTAAATATAAAGCAGGTCGCTGGTGTCGAACTGCACTTCAATCCACGAGCCACGATCCGGGATGATGCGGAAGCTGTAGAGCACCTTGCCGTTCAAATGGATGCTCGATTCGAAAGCGATGCCGGGCGAACGATGCAACTGGGAAACGACGACGCGCTCCGCCCCGTTGATCACGAACGTGCCCTGCGGCGTCATGAGCGGAATTTCGCCCATGTAAACTTTCTCCTCTTTCGTCCCCTTCTCCTCACGGAGTTGGAACGTGACGTGGAGGGGCGCGCTGAAAGTCTGGCCTTCGCGTTGCGCTTCGAGAGCGCTCAACTTTGGTTCGCCTATTTCATAATGGGAGAAATCCAGCGTGGCTTTCTCATCGTAGCTTTCGATCGGGAAAACCTCTTTGAAAACGGCTTGGAGGCCGGACATTTTCCGTTTCGAAGCGGGAACGTCTTTCTGGAGAAAATCGACGTAGGAGTTGAGCTGAACCTCGATCAGATTTGGCGGCTCAACGCCCTCCTTGATGGTTCCGAAGTGAATACGTTCTGCGGTGCGTTCTGGCATAAACTGGGACCTAAATGACACCCGAAGACAAAGAGTCTGTCAGGATATGTGGGGCTCTGCGATTATCGCATCGACCGGATGCGAAGACGACAAAAATGGCAGCGAAACGGCAGCCTGTCAAATTGACGACCGTTTCGTTGCCACTCCTGTATTATTCCGTCGTGGGGCGGGCTACAAATAATCTTGGATTACTTCTAACGACTGAGATTCGTGCCACAAGCGCGAGCGGCGCGCAAGAAAATTCTCGCGCGCCGCTGCGTGTGAAAATTGATTCGTTACTTGATCTCGACCTTGGCGCCAGCCGCTTCGATCTTCTTTTTGATCTCTTCGGCTTCTTCCTTGGTCACGCCTTCCTTCAGGGTCTTCGGAGCGCCTTCGACCAGAGCCTTCGCCTCGGCGAGGCCGAGACCAGGAACTGCGCCGCGCACTTCCTTGATGACTCCGATTTTGTTCGCACCCATTTCCTTCAGGATGACGTCGAAAGTTGTTTTTTCTTCAGCAGGGGCAGCTGCCGCTCCACCGCCGCCACCGGCCGGAGCCGCCATAGCCACGGGAGCTGCTGCGCTGACGCCCCATTTTTCTTCCAGCTCTTTCACGAGCCCTGCGATCTCGAGGACAGTCAGTCCACTGAGTTGATCTACGATTGCTTTTGTATCAGCCATATTTTTCTCCTTCATTGCCGCCTCCGAAAGCCTTCGGAAAATTAAACCCAGCAGCCGCCGAGTCGGTCAGTTGTTGTGTTGCTCGCCACGCTCATTGACGCGCGGCGAAAGTGTTTAGGCAGCCGATTCTCCGGTTGCGGGTTGTTCCGGCGTCTCGGTTGCGGGTGCGGCCGGCGCTTCGGGCGCAGGCTCGACCGGGGCCGCTGCTTCGGCCACAGGGGTTGCCGCGCTTTCTGCTGCGGGAGCCGTTGCTTCCGCCACCACCGATTCGGGCGCAGCCGCTGGAGGTGCCGGCTCGTCCGCTTTCGAAGAAGGCTCTTCGGCGGCGCCGCCCTTCTCGCCCTTTGCTTTTAGCAAACGAGCAAAAGCTGAGGCCGGTTCGTTCAAAACTCGCACCAGGCTGGTGGCCGGCATCAAAAGCAAGCCGAGCAACTGCGAGAGCAATACCTCGCGGGCTGGCAATTCCGCCAGCGCTTCGACATCGGCGGTCGAAAGAATATTCTTATCGACCACGCCAATCTTAAGCGCCGCGATCTTGAATTCTGCCGCGAAAGTTTTGAGAATTTTCGCCACCGGCGCGACGTCGCTCTCGCCCATCACGATCGCCGTTTGTCCGGTCAACTGATCGCCCACGTCTGGCAATCCGCTCGCCGTCATGGCGCGCTTGAGAAAGCTGTTTTTCACGACGCGCACTTCTGCGCCAGCAGGCGCGAGGCGGTTTCGCAATTCACCGAATTGGTCGACTTTCATCCGTTGGTAATCAGTCACCAGCATGAAAGGCGAGCGGTTTAATTTCTCGGAAAGATCCGAAACGATGGAGGCTTTTTCTGGGCGCATGTTTTGGTCTTTCGGATTAGAAAGTGAGATACGGAGATGGATCGACGGTGATCCCGGGCGACATTGTCGCGCTCAAGCTTAGGCCCTCCACGAAGCGGCCTTTCGCGGTCGCCGGCCGGGCGCGAACGACGGCTTCGATTACCGCCGTCCCGTTTTCGATCAATTGATTCTCGGCGAATGAAAATTTGCCCACCGGCACAGCCACGTTGCCATTTTTATCGAGCTTAAACTCAACTCGACCGGCCTTCACTTCCTGCACAGCTTTCGCGGTATCGTCGGTCACCGTTCCGGTCTTCGGATTCGGCATCAATCCCCGGGGACCCAGCACCTTGCCGAGCTTCCGCACTTCCGCCATCGCCGCGGGCGTTGCGACTGCGACATCGAAATCTTGAAAGCCCTCCTGGCACTTCGCGATCATATCCTTGTAGCCGACAAATTCCGCGCCCGCTTCCTTCGCTGCGCGCGCCGCGTCCCCTTCCGCAAACACGAGCACCCGCACCTGTTTGCCGCTGCCGTGCGGGAGAGGACAAGTGCCACGCACCATCTGGTCCGATTGCTTCGGGTCAACCCCGAGCCGGAACGACATCGTCACCGTCTGATCGAACTTCGGCGGCGTCAGCTTCTTCAGCGTCGAGACAGCCTCCGGGAGATTGTAAGCTTTATTGCGGTCGACCAAATCGGCGGCCGCGCGATAACGTTTTGAGCGATTATTTTGCATAATAAGAAGCAGTGCGAACGAGCGTTTTTAGCTCTCCTGCGGGCGCCAGCAGGATACTCATCCAGCGCGGCGGGACGTGGAAGCTAGCGGTTAATGCCCCGCTGTCAAAACCGAAAATGCGCTGCGCTCCCGCTGCGATAAGCCGGCTACCGGCGCCGATATCGTTGCCGACCCAAATCCCAATCGCTATAGGCCGCGCCTACTGAGAGACTGAACTTCTCGTTTCCTATACCTCCCTGGATGTAGGTCTGATAGAAAGAGCCGCCGTTCTTCCCGGTTGCGCGACCATACAAAAAGTCCACCTCGCCGTGGATCTCCAAGCGCCGCGCTCCCTCGTCGAAATCTCCATACGAAAGCCGATCCCGTGTCGCCAAACTCCGGCTCCGGCGCGATGGCGTCCGTCGAGGCTCCTCCGGTGCAAACGGCGGCAAGTACGTGGTGGTTGACGGATCCATCCAGGCAAAGCATACGGGAAACGAAAACGGCCCACGCTCTGTCAGGGCCAGTGCCGGAAACCCGGGCGACGTGCGTGCCGGCACCACCACCGCATCCTCAAACTCAAGTGGTCGGGGAGCCAGCCCATCCGAGTAGCGCGTTTCTTGAGCGGCCAGGGGCAAAACCAAACCCAACCCTGCCACCGCAGCGAGCGCGCACTTCATCATCAGGGAATGCACAACCGATTCGCTCCCAGCGCCAGCGAAATCTGGCTTCAACCCCCCCTCCGACGAATCCTCGGGCCCGAGTTTTCCCGGAATCTCCAAGCAGCGCCACCGTGGCAATCGCAGCGATCGGCAAGAAACGGCAACCTTTCGCACGCGCAACGAGGAGGAATGCTACGATAGGAGGGAGATGCAGATTCTAGTCGTGGAAGATCATACGGAGAGCAGGGGTGTCCTCGCGAATCTTCTCATTCACTGCGGACACGAAGTCGCGGTCGCCGGCACGCTGGAGGAAGCCGCCGCCCAGCTCGAAACGGCTCCCGTCGATGTTCTCCTTTGCGATCTAGGTTTGCCCGACGGCGACGCCTTCGGCCTCGCTGCCGACGCGAAAGCGCGCCAGCGCGCGAAAAAGATGGTCGCCCTTACCGGCCGCGAGAGCGACGGAGACCGCGAGCGCGGCCGCCAGGCCGGTTTCGACCACTACCTGACGAAGCCCTTCGATTTCCACGAACTCCGAGCGCTCCTCGTTGAGCGATAGCGAAGTCACCTGGCGGTCACTAAAGCAATGCCGGCCGGCCTTCAGCGCGCGAGCAGTTTAACCACGATCTCGGTCAGGATGAGCTCGTGGTCGCGCTGACTGCTGACCAATTGGAGATTCGCCTCCAGGCAGGTGTTGAGGCCGGCAATGAGTTGGTCGGTTTGGAAACGGTGCGCGGACATGGCGGCGATGCCCAGCGCGTAGGCGTTCACCGTCCCGTCTTTTTTCCGCGGCAGATGTTCGGTTGCGCTCGCGGGCAAGCGGTTGACGGCGGAGATGAAGGAGAAGGGTGCGGAGGGGCGCGCCAGGCGATGACGTTCCATCAGATCCTTTGCCAGCAAAAGATTTCGCACTGTGGGCAGAATGGCGACGAGAAGAATCCCGATCGCGCTTTCGCCTTGATCGAGCAGACTGCGAACGAGCGCGAGGGCGCGATCAAGATCGCAAGCCGCGAGGGCGTTGCCCAATTCGAAGATGACTCCAGCGCGAGAGAGAGGCACGAGCGTCCGCACTTCCTCGGCGGTGACGGCGCGTTTCTCGCCCACGTAGAGGTCGAGTTTTTCCAATTCGTTTTCAATCTGGCGCGTATCGCCGCCGGTCAGGAGCACGAAGAGATCGAGCGCTTCTTCATCAAACTGGAGCGCGCGCGTCTTCGCGCGGCGTCGCACCATCTCAGTGGCCTCTTCTTCCCAGCCGCTTCGACTCGCGTCCAGTTTGTCGATGACTTGGAGCTCGGCGCGTTTGCCTAGCGACTTATAAAAGGAACGCCGCTTATCCACTTCGGTCGCGCTCAGGAGAAAGGTGACGTCTGGGGCGAGGCCGGCTTCGAGCACGGCGTTCAATTCTTCGAGCGCGCTCTGCACGGCCGCGGCGCGGCCGATGACGGTATCGCCTAACGAGTTGGCATTTTTCAGCCAGACGAGTTTACCGCCGAAGAACGGCAACGTTTGCAAGGCCTCGATGGCCGAGCGCACTCGCGCGGCTGCCTGCTCCGCGTTGTCACCGCAGCCGTCGATCACCTCCAGCCCGAAGTCGCCCGCATCAGGGGGTGTGAGCTGGGCCGCGAGCTCGGCCGCGGCGCGCTTGACCTCGCTCTCATCCGAGCCGACCACGGCATGAATCTGCGACGCAGCGGACGCGCTTTTCGTTTTCGGCATCGGCGGAGTTTGGTCGCAATGGGGGGCGCGCTCAAGATATTCGGTCACTGCCAGCGACTCGCTTTACCCAGCACACGGAAAAACTGGGCTTTTAGTCTTGGATTCCGATTCGTTTAATGTTGAATCGTTAGCGCCGTCGCAGCGGTGCCACTTCGCCTATGAAAATTTCACGCCTTCTCCTTGCCCTCCTTGTCATCATCACGGCCCCGGCCATGGCGGCTGAACTGCAGGAGGCCCGCGTGACTCACATTGTGCAAGATGTGAAGCTTCTTCCCGGGCAGGCGGCTCCGCGCCCGGCGGCATTGAACGATCCCGTGAGCGCGAACACGGCGGTGCGCACGGGCACCGAGTCGCGCACCGAGCTGACTTTTGCTGATCTCTCCATCGCGCGCCTCGGCGCGAACACGATCTTTAGTTTCGATAAAGGCTCGCGCGCGGTCGAGTTGAGCAGCGGCGCGATCCTTCTGCGCGTGCCGAAAAATTCCGGCGGCGCGCGCATTAACACCGCTGCCATCACGGCTGCGGTCACAGGCACGACGGTGATGGCGGAATACAACTGTCCGAACGCCGCGGCCGGGGCTGGTTGCACAGACGCGATTTATAAATTCATCACGCTCGAGGGATCGATGACGATCTGCAAAACGGGCAACCCGAATGACTGCGTGGAACTGAAAGAGGGCCAAATGATGGCCGGAAATGCGGACAAACCATTACCGGCGGCGGTCGATGTGAACATGGATCGCCTGCTTGCGACTTCGCTCCTGATCCAGGGTTTCCCACCCTTGCCGAGCGCGGACTTGATGGCGGCGAACGAGAGCAGGCAGTTGGACGAACGGGCCGATGGGAGATTGGTCGATACGAGCACCGTCATTTTCGGTTCGAAGACAATCTACGCGTTGAATGATCCGACCTCGCTCGACGTGATCGACCAGCAGTCGGCCATTGAAGCACCTTCCGTCACGCCGTCCCCCAGCCCCACGCCCACCCCCAGGCCGACGCCGACACCCAGTCCCAATCCCACGGCTACACCCAGCCCGACCCCCACCGCTACGCCCACCCCAAGTCCGACCCCAACCGCCACTCCGACCCCGAGTCCGACTCCAACCGCTACTCCAACGCCGACGCCCAGCCCGACCGCGACTCCAACGCCGAGCCCGAGTCCCTCCGCCACACCCACGCCCAGCGCGACGCCGAGTCCAACCCCGCAACCGACGCCGCAGAAGTTCGGCACGCCTCCCGTGATCGTTTCGCAAGTGCCCTTCGTGATTAACAGCACGACCACGATTCAAACCGATCCGATCATTTCGCAGGCAGGTGGCGCGACCGGCGAAGGCCGCATCTATCGCGGCCCAAATCCGGATGGCGCATTCTCCACCTGGGCCTTCACCGCCACGTCGGCCTTCGACACCGCCAGCGGGATCGACAGCCACTTCGGCAACGCGGCCAATCTCCAGCTCGCCGCCTTCAAGTTCGTCAACCTGCAGTTGGCGGGCGATCCGATCATCTCGACCGCCAACGGCGGAGCGACCAAACTGGCCTTGCTCACAGTGGGCAGCATCACTGCGCAACCTGGCGCCAGCTTCCGCTTCGCCGGTGTGGATACGGTGCTTCTCGCAACCCAAAACGGCTCGATCAACCTAAGCGGGATCGGATTTCAGAACATCGGTCAGCTCTACTTCTACGCGCGCGGATTGACCTCCGACTTGATCCTCGGAGCGACCATCTCGGGGGTCGGCACAGCAATTCTCCAGGCGGAGCGCGACGCCCAAGTAAACGCGCCGCTCGCGGCCAACGATTTCTCCTCCTATGTCGGGCGCGACTTCCTCGCTGGTTCAGGTCCGGTGACGGCAGCCGCGATCGATATCCGTGCCGGGCGCGACATCAATTTTAATCTCGCCCGCTACGCGGTCGGCGGCAGTGCTGGGCACACCATCCGCTTGGTAGCGGCCCAGAGCGTCAACATCGATGCCGGAGCCAGCCGCACCGCCTTTACCCGCGCGGGCTTAATTTTCGTCAACGGCAACACCATCAACGTGTCTGCGATCGAGAACGAAACTTTCGTCTTCGAGATCAACACCTTTGTGACCTTCCAAGCCGGACCGGGCGGATTTATCGCGCCGCTGCTTTCCTTCGACCACTTGGCGGCGAGCAACCCGTTCGACATCACCTCTGCGGGCGAGATCATGCTGCGCGGCATCATCGGCGTCGATAACTTGACCGCCGGCACTTCGTTCCGCGCTTCGGAATTGGTCATCACACAGACGCTGACGTCAGGCACCTTTATCCAGACTGGCAGCGATCTCACAGCATTGGGATTTGTCTCCGCCGGGAGGACGATCAACGTCGCCGGCACGTTGACCTCCCCTCTCGTCACGGCCGGCGGCAATGTCACGACCGGCACCGTCAGTGTACTCAACCTCTCTTCGCCCACCGGAATCCTGCGTGCCCTCACCGGAGGGATCGTGCCTTTCCTAAACAGCGACGGCCCGGCTGCCCAGCACACCTTCACCATCGGTTACATTGTTGGGGGCATCGACTTCAGTGGCAGTCAGTTCGGGAGCAATGGGAGTCTGGCTGGCGGTCGGCTTACCATTTTCGGCGGATCGCTTCGTTGGGATGGTGAGACCGGCATTGGGTCTTCCAGTTTCGACGGCGCCAACGGCCGATCCTCCGGAGCGCTTGGCGGCGACGGAGGCATCTTGATCGCCAATGCCAGCGGCGATATCTCCGTAGGCGAGCGTATTTCGGCTACGACGGGCGTGAACACGACCGGCGTGCTGGAGGGCGGGGTCGGTCCTTTCGGTGGCGCCGGTGGCCAGGTCACGCTCAACGCGCAAGGGCAAGTCTTCGTGGGTTCGACCATCCTGGTGTCCTCGAATGATCCCACCCCGGGCCCGAGCGAGCCGCCGGACGTCCGCCGGAGCGCGCGTGGGGGAAACATTACTCTGCGCAGCGGCCTAACGAGCGGCGCCGCGATTACCCTGCTTAACACCTCCCATCTCCTCTCGGATCTTGATCTTAATGCGCCGGGGCCCGGAGGCACGGTGAGCATCACGACCGCTGGGGGGGACATCGTGGCCGATGGCGAGATCGTGGCCGCGCGCGGCACCCTCAACATCTCGAATCTTCCGACAGGTCTGGTCGCTCCCAGCGGCGAAGGCGGCTCGATGATTTCCCTTTCGGGCTCCTTCGTCCGCATCACGGCCGAGACCCTCGCTATCGCTTCAAGCGGGAGTTTGGGTTTAAACTTCAACGCCTTCCGCGCCTTGGACGCTGTCACCATCTCCCTCTCCGCGCTCGGCAGTATCACCGGCGATCTCCTCGACCTGAGCAATGACGGCCCGGTCACGGCCCGTTTTTCGGACGGCAACGTCAACATCACCGCCGGCGATGCAATCACGCTAAACCAGCTCTACGTCAGCCGCAGGAACGGGGGGCGCACCACGGGTTTGAATATTATCGTCGATGCCGGCTCTGACATTTCCATCGCCTCGGGCCTCCAACTCGGCACCGAAGTGAACGGCCTCGCCAGCGGGGGCAATGTCACTTTGCGCTCCGGCGGAGTCATGAACCTGGGCGGATTCGGTTTTCTTGATACCGGAGCCGATGCCGACGGCGAGATGGGCGGCAACATCCTCGTGGACGTAGGCAGCACCCTGAATGGCGGCGGGTTGAGCGAAAGAGTCTCTCTCGACGGCGCCAACCTCACGACCGGAGGCAACGTCACATTTATGGTGGCCCAGGACGCAACCTTGCTCGTACAAAACTCAAAAGCGCTTGGGTTGAACCTGAACGTTTCCCTGCAAAACGGGGCCAGCATCGGCTTGGGCGGAAACATCAGCGCTACTATCGGGGGGAATTTGCTTACCGATATCGTGAACGCGCGCATCAGGGGTTTCGAGGCCATCACGGAGGGCGGAAATATCGACTTCAACGTCACCGGCAATCTCACCGCCCAGGCCGGCTTCGCCAGCTTCATCGTCGAAAAGTCGTTCAATGTTTTGCGTCCCCCTGGCGCTCAAGGAAGCCCCACGAACGATCCCGCCATCAATGTCCGGGCGGCCAACATCACGGTGGGAAATCCCAACATCGGTGGCGTCCTCCAGGCTTACGTCAACGACACGGCCGATTTCAGCCTGCCCTCGGGAACAGTCGGCACCGTCCTCGTCCAATCCCTCGGCCGGATCGATGTTTCCGGATCGCTCAGCGTCCTCGGCACTGTCATGGCTGCAGGCGACATCAACGCCAGCAACATCGCGAGCACCACGGTTCAATCGGGCACTTTGATCGCGGCCGGCACCGAGAGGATCACTCCGTTCGGTCTGCTCGAGTTTGGCACGCCGATCGCCCTCCTTCACACCCTTACCGCGCCCCGGGTCACCTCGCTCGGCGGGATCAACTTCAACGGCCGGGACGCAACTGATGCAACGACCCACGCGACCGCGGGCGGCGCACTCACTATCAACGCCGACTCGCTCAGCTTCGGATCCACCCTCGATATTCAGGGCAGTGCGACTTTAAACGGCGGCGCCGGGACCGGCATCCCCGGCTTCGAAGGCGGCAGCGGGGGCACCCTCACCGTCAATACCACTGGCCCGATCAACGTCACCTCGCCGATCGAAGCCACCACCGGCCCCAACCCGGCATCCACTCCGCCCTCCGGCGCGGGCGGAACGGTCACCCTCGCCTCCTCCACGAATACCGTCACCGTGAACTCGCGCATCGAAGTCTCCTCCAACGAGGCCGCTTCTTCGCCCACCCCCGCCCCGCGGCGCAGCGCCAGTGGCGGTAACATCACCATCACGAGCGGCCGCACCGCGCCGGCCCCTTCGGCCACGCCCGCGCCCCGCACTGTCGCAATCGACATCGGCAATAGCAGCCAACTCCTCGCTCTGCTCGACGCTGCGGCTCCCGGGCCCGGCGGGAAAATCACCATCCTCGCCACCGGCGCGAACACCGACGTAAACGTCAAGGGCCGCATCGAAGCCACCCGCGGCACGATCGACGTCCGCCATCAAGGCGATGGTGGCGTGATCAACCTCGGAGCGACCCCGGGAACGACCCCCGTTCCACTCCTGCGCGCAGACGTGATCAAAGCCGGAGCCTTTGGCGCCAACGGCCAATTGAAGGTAGGCGGGACCGTTCTTTCCGCCGACACGCTCATTCGCCTCTACGCCACTGGCAGCAACGGCGAATTGGATTTCATTGCTAACACCACCCTGAGCAGCGGCCGGGCGATCGATCTGGCCGCGGCCAAGGTCACGATCCAGCCAAACACTATCGTCACAATCAGCGGCGCAGGCGGAGCGGCGAATGTCTACACCAACAATCCGAACTACAATTTCACGCCCTCGCCCGGCTACTCGGGCCCTCCCCCCAATCCGGCGAACGGGAGCTTCATGGGCAATGGCGCGAACGACCCGCGGCTGCTGACTGCGGCGCCCGGCTTCGATGATCCGCCACCACCCATGCCGCCAGTAGGACCGGCGCCAGGCGGTTTGTAGCGGCTCTAATCCCGGCGTTCCCGATCGAGATAACCAGCGCCCAGCGCGATCCCGCCGACGAGCAACGAAGCGGCGGTCGCGAAGGGCACCGGATCGAACGGCGCGCGCGGCAATGAGACCACCCCGCGCTCATCCACTCGCGCCGCTTCCCGCACGTAGCGTCCACGCCGCGGCGCGCGAAAACGCTCTGCGAAACGCGCCATCCGTGCCGGCAGATCAGGGTCGGAAATCGGAATGCCGTGGCCGCAGCCGACCACGTTCGGATGCAACTCTGCCAACGCCTTCACCGACGTTCGCGTCGCTTCCCAATCACAATTAAACGGCGCTCCAGCCCTCGATAACACCTGCCGACCGGAGACGAGATCGCTCCACGAATCCATGTTCATGCTCGCAAACGCGTCACCGGCCAGGAGCACACGATCCGCCGGACGGAAGAGCGAGATGTGACCGGGCGCATGCCCGGGCGTGGCCAGCCATTCCCAGCCCGCCAAGCCCGGCACTGCGGATGATTCGAGCGCACGAATGCGATCCCGAAAATCATACGATCCCGAAGGCATGAAGCGGGAGAGAAACGCGATCGCACCGCCAATCGTAGGATCGGGCGGCGGATAGCTCGATTGCTTCGTCAGATACGGCAGCTCGAGATGGTGTGCGTAGATCGGCACATCCCATTTCTCCGCCAACTGCGCGGCCGACCCGGCGTGATCAAAATGCCCATGCGTGAGCACGATCGCCTCCGGCTTCGAGCCCGCGCCGAAACGCGCTTCCGCGGCCGCGAAAATCTGGTTGGCCCGCGCCGGTAGCCCGGCATCCACCAGTACCCAGTTTCCGCCCGGGCGGCCGATAAAATAGACGTTTACGAAGCTGACCGGTAACCAGCCGACATCCGGAGCGATACGTGTAATCGGAGTCATCTCCGCGGTGATCGCATCAGACCATGCCCAACTTCATCCGCCCGGCTTCGCTGATCATATTTTGATTCCATGGCGGGTCCCAGACCAAGTCGACCTGCGCTTCGTCCACGCCTTCGATACTCATGATTTTACTCTGCGCATCGTGCGCGATGGCCGGGCCCATGCCGCAACCGGGCGCGGTCAAAGTCATCTTCACTTCCACTTTCGTCCCGCCGTTCTCGCCTTTTTTCAGCTGGCAATCGTAGACCAAACCGAGATCGACGATGTTCACCGGAATCTCCGGGTCGTAGCACTGGCGCAGTTGATCCCAAACCGCTTTGTCATCGATCTCACCCACGACGCCGTCGGCATTTTCACGCGGAGTAGCCGCGCCGTCGCTGGGCTGCGGCGGTGTGATGCCGAGCGCATCCAAATCTTTCTCCGCGATGCGCGACAAGCCCTGGTAGGTGGCAATGGTATAACTGCCGCCCAGGGTTTGCGTGATCACGCCGGTCGTCCCGGCGGGGATGGTGGTCTTGTTCCCGCTCGGGATTTGGATCGCGTCCGTGTCCCGGCTCAAGGTAAATTCTGTATTTTCGTGCATGGCTTTTAGTCCGCACTAATGCGGCAGGGCGCGAATATCCGTCACGCCTCGCGACTTGTCACCCTCTGGATCGCCGACGCGGCCCGGGATGCGCGTCTAGAAAGCCGCGTTGAAGCTGATCGAGCCGTAGGGCGCGCCTTCTTCGTGATGATAGCGCACGTCCGTCCGGTGATAATCAAACTCGCGATACGGCATGTAGCCGCCTTCGAAGGTCAGCATCACTTCAGGCGAGAGCTTCAGCTCCGCGCCGAGGCCGACCCGGATTTCGGTGTAATCGATCACCGCGTTGTTCAACCGCGCATCGCCCGCCTCGCGCAGCCCGAAGTTTCGATCCACCCGGAAGGTCGAGCCCTTCAGATTCGCGCCGGCGTAGAAAGTCGTGTTCGGCCGAAATTCATACTCAAGCCGCGGGGTCGGCAGGACGGCGTTCACGAGCCATTGCGAAGCGATCCGCCAGCGCACACCGCCACCCGGAAAAACAGGGAACTGCCGGTCGAAGTTAACGCTTACGCCCAAGACGAACTGAAGGTCCGAGCTGTAGATATACGTCCCGCCAATCACGAACGGCACCATGAAGGTATCGTCGCCGCGCAAAGTATCGCGCGAACCGTATAGGCCCGGCTGCGCCTCAATGCGGAACAGGATTGAATCGGAAAACTGCGTGTCGAATCCCACCACCGCGCTGACCGATTGCAGCGTGTCTTCCAGTTGCACCCGCGCCGGCATGCCGCCGAATCCAAACCGTTCGTAAGTCGCGCCAAGCCGAAGAATCCCGACCGCGGTCCGCGGCGTGTAGACGAAGCGCACCAGCGAATACGTCTCGTTGAAATCCCGTATCTCGCGCCTCCCGCGGGCCACAGTCGAATCGCCCACGTAAGCGTACTCCGCATCGAACTCGAAGGGAATGCGCGCCGCGCTCGGCGTGGTGGCAGGCGCGGTGTAATCCTTCCCGCTGATGGTGCCAGCGAAAGCGTTAGCGGCGGAAAGAGCGAGCGCGAAGAAGAGAAGGCGGATGGCGTGTTTCATAAGGCGAGGACAACGGGAGCGGCCAGCAGATTGCTAGCGCGCGCCACCCGTGTCACGCCGAAAGACGCGGATCGCGCGCGAAACATCCTTCATCATCGCCGACTCCGATCCCAATCGCTCCACCCCAGCCAGGCCAGCCAACTCCGCGGACGAAATCATATCGCCGCGCCAGACCAGTGTGGACGGCTTCCCCTCCACCGTGACCGGCCACATTTGGTAGAGGGTCAGCGCAACGTAGTAGCCGCCGCTCGCGTAATACAAAACGTCTGCCGCCTGATAACTGCCGCCCGCACCGGACCGGCTGTAGGACGCACCCAGCGTCAGCACCGCTTTCCCCTCCACCTCGACCATCTCCCAATACTGATCCGGCTTGCCGTTCAGAATCCCCGAGAACTGCTTCCGAATTTTCCCCTGCTCGCCGAGGAGGCTGTTGATCTCCGCGCCCGGGCGAATGGCCTGCGCGCTGTGATCGTAGGGCGGCTGCGCGGACACTCCGCTGGAAGCGAATGCCTGCGCCCGCCCGCTAAGCACGCTCTGCCAAAAACTCGCCACCTTGCCCGACATCGTCCCGCCCGCATCGGCTTCCGGAAGCTTGGCCGCCTCGGCGCGGCTGATCTGCAGCGCGGGCGACTTCGAGGTCGTGGCGCTGACCAACGCCTGCACCGCCGCGTTGTTCGGCGCCTGCGAGAGACGGGAGAAATTCGAGCCGCCGTTGTGTTGAATGACCTTCAACTCCGAGTGCCCCGCGGGCGACCAACGCCGCAACGCCGCGGCCGTTTGCTCCGGCGTGCCGGGAGCGACCCAGGCCGTCTGCACAGAGAGAAACCGCGAGGTCTCCATCGGCGCCCCGCGCACTGCTTTAGCGTCCCCTTGCGCGAGCTGTCCGAGATCCACCGTAGTGAAGACAGAGAAGCTCTTTAATTCGCTTACGCCATCGGCCCACGCCGAGCCGGCGAGCGCGAGAATCAGCGCGAGAGAAAGCGACCAGCGAGAGTGCGAACGAAGTGTTTTCATTTCCAGCTTCTCATATCTATTCGCATAGTGCAGAGCCCGCAAACCTTGGGCGGACGCAGCGCCTTCTTATTCAAATGAGCGAACCGGTCATCTCCATCGAGCGCTTGAGCAAAAGCTACGGCGCGACCGCTGCTGTGCAGGACCTCACCCTCGCGGTGGAGCGCGGCTCGATCTTCGGCTTCCTCGGCGCCAATGGCGCGGGCAAGACCACCACCATGCGCATGCTCTGCGGACTCGTTAGGCCGAGCGCCGGGCGGGCCACCATCGCCGGCCTCGATGTCTGGCGGGAGCGGCAGGCGGTGCGGGCGAAATTCGGCTACGTCGCGCAGCGCTTTAGCCTCTATCGCGACCTCACGGTGGAAGAGAATCTGCGCTTCTTCGGCGGCGCCTGCCGGGTGCCGAACGGCGAACTCGAAGCACGCATCGCGCGCCTTCTCGGCCTCGTCGATCTCGCGCGCGAACGGGAGACGGCGGCGGGAAGTTTGTCTGGCGGGATGCGGCAATTGCTCGCCATTGCCTGTGCGCTCGTGCACGAGCCGCCCCTGCTCTTTCTTGATGAGCCCACCTCCGGCCTCGACCCGGTTCATCGCCAGCAGATGTGGAATTTGCTCTACGATTTGAGCCACGCTGGCATCACCATTTTCATCACTACGCATTATATGGATGAAGCGGAACGCTGCACCGATGTCGGCTTCATTGATCGCGGCCGCCTTCTCGCCAAAGCCTCTCCGCGCGCCTTCAAATCCAGCTTCAACACTCGCCTGCTCGAGATCGAAATCGATCCGGTCATGGAAGGCCTCGTCCGCTTCCGCGATGCGCCCGACGTCCTCGGCGTTTCCCTCCGCAGCGGCGCGCTCCGGCTCTACGCCGCCGAGCCGGAAAAGCTGGTCGAACGTTGGCGCAACGAATGGCCGTATCCCGATCTGCAATGGCGCGGCCAACGCTGGGTCGAACCCGACATGGAAGACGTCTTCACCGCCTATTCGCAAGGCTACAAAGCGGTCCTGAAGCCGCTCGAGTCATGAACCGCGGATCGTTCGGCGCGATCATGAGTGTGGCGCGTAAAGAATTCCTCCACATCTACCGCGATCGCCGCGTCCTCATCCTCCTCCTCATTCTCCCGCCAATCTTCACCCTCGTTTTCGGCCATGCCTTTGAAGCTGGCGAAATGACGGACGTGCCCGCCATTCTCGTCAACGCCGACCAGGACGCCGCGCCGGCCCAGCGTCTCGTCGAGAAGCTGCGCGCCAACAAGACCTTCGCCTGGAAAGAGCAAGCCCCCGCCAGCGGCGTGAACAAAGATCTGCTCCGCCAAGGCGTGCAGGCCACCCTCGTTATCCCCGCCGGCTGGAGCGTTGGTCTCGCTAACGGCAAACCGGTTCCGCTCCAGCTTTATCTCGACGCCAGCGACACCAACGTCGCTCCGCAACTTCTCGGCAGCGTGCAGGAATCAGTGGGCCAATTTCAGCTCGGGGAACGCCAGGGATTGATCGATGGTCTCCCGGACGAAGTCTTCGATCTCGCCGAAAAATTCCCGGTCGAAGTGCGCAAGCAATTCGTCTCCGCCATGGAGCCGTGGTCGGTCGAAGGCAAGATGCTCTACAACCCGAAGGAGCGTTTCATTGACTACGTCATCCCCGGAATCATCGGGCTGATCTTGCAGTTAATCACCGTCACCCTCATGGCCTGCACCATCGCGCGCGAGCGCGAATCGGGCACGCTCTACCAGCTCATGGTCACCTCGCTCCGCCGCGGCGAGATCGTCCTCGGCAAAATCATTCCCTACTTCGCCATCTCGCTCGCGCTCATTCTCATGATCGTGCTCCTCGCGGGCTGGCATTTTCACGTTGAGTTCCATCAGCCGGCCGTCCTCGCCCTCATCTGCATTGTCTTCCTCCTCTGCTCGCTCGGGCTGGGGCTAATGATCTCCGCCATCTCGCGGACGCAGACACAGGCCATCCAATTCTCCGTCTTCTTCCTCCTCCCCGTCTTTGTTCTCTCCGGCGCATTTGCCCCTCTGGAACAGCTTCCTGCCGGCATCCGCTGGATCTCCGAGGTCTTCCCGCTCACCCATTTCTGCCGCGCCTTCCGCCTGGTGAATTTGTATCACGCCGGCCCCGCGTTTTACGGCCCCAGCCTGCTCGTCCTGCTCCTCGGAACCCTCCTCACCTTTCTCGGCGCCGCTTTCCTGCTCCGGCGGATCGAGCAATAAGAGCGGGCGTTTCTCTTTTCTGTTTTCCATCCGCCATCGCGCGATAAACTGGCGTGTGAGTTACCAGGTTTTCGCGCGCAAATATCGGCCGCAGACGTTCGATGATCTCGTCGGGCAGGCGCACGTCACGCGCACGCTCAAGAACGCCGTCGCGCAGAACCGACTCGCGCACGCCTACCTTTTTGTCGGTCCGCGCGGGATCGGAAAAACGTCGACCGCGCGCATTTTAGCCAAGGCCCTCAACTGCATTCACGGCCCCACGATCACACCGTGCGGCGTCTGCGATTCCTGCAAGGAAATCACCGCCGGCAACAGCCTCGACGTGCTCGAGATCGACGGCGCGAGCAACAACGGCGTCGAGCAGGTGCGCGAGCTGCGCGACAACGTCCGCTACGCGCCGACCAAGGGGAAATTCAAGATCTACATCATCGACGAAGTGCACATGCTCACTTCCGCGGCCTTCAACGCCTTGCTTAAGACGCTCGAAGAACCGCCGCCGCACGTGAAGTTTATCTTCGCCACAACGGAGCCGCAGAAAGTGCTGCCGACGATTTTGAGCCGCTGCCAGCGCTTCGATCTCCATCGCATCCCCGCGAACCTGATTGCCGATCACCTGCAATACATCGCGAAGAACGAGAAGGTGACGCTGGAATCTGCCGCCGCCCACGCCATCGCGAAAGGCGCCGATGGTGGGTTGCGCGACGCGGAGTCGATGCTCGATCAGCTGGTTGCCTTCTGTGGCGAAACGATCGCCGAGCAGGATGTGCTCAGCGTTTTCGGCTTCACGAGCGAGCAAACCGTGGCTGCTTTCACGGAAAAGGTTTTGAGCGGCGCGACGGCTGAGGCGCTCGAGCTGCTCCACGCCGAAGCGGAGAACGGCAAGGACATGATGAAGCTCATGTCCGATCTCATCGGCTACCTGCGTGATCTCCTCGTTTTCAAAGTAAAGCCCGACGCGGTGGCGGATGATTTCAATCCCGAGCTGCAAAGCGCCTTGGAAACCCAGGCCGCGCTCATCGAAACCGATCGGCTTTTGGAATTGATCGATCAGTTCGCGGGTGCAGAAGGCCGGATGAAATGGGCGCCTAACAAACGGTTACACTTCGAGGTGGCGGTCATCAAAGCCATCCAAACGCTCGAGCAGGTCACGCTCAATCAGGTAATCGAAAACCTGTCGGCCCTACGCGACGGCAAGGCGCCGCCGGAAACGAAAGCGTTACCCAAGGTGGCCCCAGTAGCACCTGCCGCGCGGGCGGCTGTCGCCCGAGTCGCGGAGAAGCCTGCCGTGAAAGTTGCCCCGCCCGCGCCGGAGCCTCCGGTTGCAGAAGCCCCGGCGATGAGCCTGGAGGAGATGTGGCAAAAAGCGGTCGATCAGATCCGCGCGCGCCGTCCATTGATCAAAGGCTGGATCGAATCAGCCCGAGTGCTTGGCGCAGAAGGACGTTATCTCCTGCTCGGTTTTCCGCCGGAAGAAAAGACCGCGATGGATTCCATCGCGACGCCGCGAAATCGCGATTTTCTCAGCGCGCTTCTTAAGGAGATCAGCGGCCGAGATTGGGACATCAAATTTAGCCTGAAGGAGGGACTGGAAGTAATGCGCCGTCCTCCCGAAGAAGCTGCGGTTGTTGAAGCGCCTGCGCGCAAACCCGAGCCGAGCGCTCCCACGTTCAAAGACGACCCGCTTATTCGCGAGGCGCTCGAAATTTTCCAAGGCGAAATCAAACCCGTGACCGACTGACCGAATTATGAATCTGAACAAGTTGATGAAGCAGGCGCAGAAGATGCAGGAGCAAATGGCGAAGACGCAGGCCGAGCTCGAGGACAAAACTGTCGAGGTCCAGGCTGCGGGCGGAAAAGTCACAGTGGTCGCGAACGGCGCCGGCGAAGTCATTTCGATCAAGATCGCCAAAGAAATCGTCGATCCGGAGGACGTGGATTTTCTCGAAGAAGCCGTTCTCGCCGGCGTGAAGCAGGCGATCGAGCAGGCCAAGGAGATGGGCCAATCCGAGATGACGAAGATCACCGGCGGCCTCGGCATGGCGGGACTGGGATTGTAGGCGGAAATCCCGCGTCGCGCGGCTAAGGCAAGGATTCGAAGTGCGGCGGCCTGAGACCGCCGGCAGCCCGAAAGCTCACGGCGGGAGCACCCGTGTCATCCCGCCTATGAATTCCGCTGCGGATTGCTTACGGGCTCGTTAGTTCGATCCAGCAAGGGCAGCCGGCGGAAAAACGAGCCCGAGGCCGCCTTCGTCTGCGCCACATCGGTCGAATTGATACCGCCGCTGACGATCACGTCACTCCGGAAGTTCGAGCCTGTGACCGGCGCGCCGACATTCGATTTGACCAACGAAACATCCGTCCCGCCGACCGACCCATTCCCGTCCGCATCCCCTACGAGGACGCCCATGGTGACGTTGACATCACCCAGGTTCACGCCGTCATCCGTGCAACCGAGCCGCAGGGTGAGGTATTGGGCATTGGTGACGCCGGTAAGATCGACCGTGATCGTGTTCGTGCCGTTGCCGCTGGCCATCACGACGGAGCCGGTCCCGGAGGAGACAGCAGCGCTGCCGACAGTGACGGGCGACGCGAAGGTGACAATGATCCGGTAATCGCCGGTGGCGCCACCGTTGCGAGGCTCAACGCCGGGCAGGGTAACATCGAAGTCGCCCGCGCTACCGTGCGTCTTGCGGGAGACAGCGCTGACCGCCGCAGGCCCGACGAAGGTGACTTCATCAGCGCCGATGTCCGGCGTGGTCATACTGCGGGTATCACCGTCGAAGTCATTCGTCACTCCGGCGATCGAAATTCCACGGTCGAGCGCGGGGGAGCCGCAGGCGAGATGGAGATTCAGGTTGGCGGCGGTGCCAACAGGATTGACGAAGAACGGATCGCCCGAGATCGAATTCATATCCTGTCCGGTCGCTGCCTGCCAGTCCACCAACGTCGGTTGATCGACCGAGTTGAACAGCCCCACGAAACTGCCCGTGCCGGTGGCGTAGAGATCGTTGTAGTTGGAAGTCAGGCCCGGCGGGTTCAACGTCGTGCCGCCGACGGCGATGGCGTAGTTCTTCCCGGTGCCGGAAGCGTTGCTGCGCGCGTTCCAGAAGATGTTATCCAGATAATTGCGCGTGCCGCTGCTGACGTTGCTGACGAATGCAAACGTAGCATTCGCGGAAGCCACGCCCGAGCCGCCAACATACACGCTGTTGGCGTAGATGTTGTTCGTGCCGGCGATTTCAAACATGCCATAGATCGGGAACCCATCGGTGATGGAATTGCCGGCCGCATCGAGGCCGAGGCGCACCAGGTTATTCTTGTAAGTGCCGCTACCAGCGACCGGGAGGATGCCGACCAACTGAGAGGTCGCGGCGGTCGAGGTGATGTTCAGCGAATGGACGAAGTTGCGTTCGACAACGTTCGCGGTGGTGGCCGGGAACTGAGCATAAAGCGCGTAGATCGAATTGCTGGCTGCACCCGAGTTATTGCTCAGAGAGTGGATCACATTCTGCGAGATGATGTTCGGTCCACCGGTGGTGGAGGTGGAAGTCATCAGCATCCCACTGACCACAATGGTCCTGGCAAAGTTGGAATTGCCCGAAACGTTTTGGATCACATTCCCGGTTGCGTTCAAAACGCCCAGACTATTCTGCACGACATACATGGTATAGGCGCCCACCAGGGAATCGGTGATGGCACCGGCTCCGCTCCCGCCGAACCGGTTGTTGTTGAGCGTGGCGGTGGCACCGCTGGCGGTATTGAAGACGACGCCTCTGAATCCTCCGGTGCCTGTGCCTGTGCCGTTGATCGTGATCGCCCCGACTCGGTTATTCGAAATCGTATTCGAGCTGGAAGTGAAGTCGTAGATTGCGGCAAAGGCGCCAGTCGCGCTCTGGGTGTAAGTGATGGTAGATGACCCGTCCAGGCTTCCGATTTGGTTGCCGGTCACGTTCCCCACGTCCCATCGGCCGGCTGCCAGGAAGATGCCGCGGAAGGCTGATGAGCTGCCGGTCGAAGTACCTGGCTGTGCTCTGCACGATACCGGAGATCGTGTTCCCCTGAATGCTCGAACCCACGGTCGTGCTGGAGCTGGTCAGGTTTAACCCGATGAACACATTCGTCGATCCGCTGATCGAGGTCACGCCCGTGCCATCCGAGGCGCCGAAGCCGATCGTGTTGCCCGTCACTGCGACCGTGCCCTGACCGGTGCCGATCGAGCAAGTGATGCCCGCGTAGCTCAGGCCCGTGCCCGTGAAGGTGCGAGGCGCGGTCTGGAAGATGCGGTTGTTCGAGATGGTCGAGGTGGTCGTGTTCGCCTGGAAGCTAATGCCGGCCACTCCCACCGTCGGATTGAAGAAGTCGATAGATGAAGTTGTTGTTCACAACGTTCAGCGTGTTGTTATTCGGGCTCGTCGAACCAAGCGACATCACGCCTTTAGTCGGCAGGTTGGCGCCGGCCGGGCCGATGAGGTTGTTCGAGATCGTGTTCCCGCTGTTGGTCCCACCGGTGGAGGTGCTGATCAGGATATTGCCACCCGCCGTCGTGACGCTTGCGGTCGAGGAACCGAGAACCGAACAGTTGGTCACGGTATTGTTCGAGGCGCCGTTAATGAAGCGTATCGTGCTCGTGCCAGCGCTGTTTGAAACGGTGGTGTTTGAGAGCGCGAGCGAATTTCCGCCGGTGTTCAGACCGTCGATGGTGACATTGTCGGCTCCGGCGAGGTCGATGAGCGGTGAACCCGCAGCGATGGCACCGGAGACGGTACGCGCGCCGTTGGGCGTGATCATGACTGTGTTGTAGGAGGCCGAGCCGGTGCCGCTGGCGTTCAGGGCTGGCAGAGGCGGTTTCGGTGGTGTCGCCCACGATATTAACCGTGACCGCACCGGTGTGCGTGCCGGCGTTGATGGCGTCGAACGCTTCCTTCAGCGTGGCGTAAGTGCCGGCACCGGGGTTGACGTTCACGTTGCCCGCGCGGGTGACGGTGATGGTGTAGGTCTTCATCGTCGTCGTGTCCGAAGCGGTTACTTTGATGGTGATGACGTTCGGGCCGACGTTGAGTGTGATCGACTGGCTCGGTCAGCCGGAGGTGACCGGCTGGCCATTGACCATGATGGTGGCGCCCGCGTCGGCGGCGGTCGGGGTGACCGTCATGCTGGTGGTGCTGGAGGAGACGCTCTCGGTGTAGCTGAGCGTGTTCGGGTCGAAGGCCGGCATGAGCGTGCCCACGCTCGGGACGAGGTTCGAAAGGTCGGCGTTGTTGTTGCCGGTCGGCGTGAAGTTCGCCGTCGCGGTCGCGTCGCCCGCGGTCAGCGTGATCGTGGTGCTGGCGTTGTTCGCGTTGGCGATCGAGCCCGTGCCCGTCGTCACCGTCCAGTTCGCGAAGGCGAAGCCGGAATTCGCGACCGCGGTGATTGTGGTCGCGTCGCCGTGATTGACCGTGACCGGCGAAGTTGCCGGTGCGGTGATCGTGCCGCCGGTGCCGGCGACGACTGACAATTGATACGTATTGATCGCGAAGTTCGCGGTCACGCTGATGTCCATCATCACGTTCGTGTCCGTGCGCGATGCGGTGGTAACGCCATCGCTCCAATCCACGAAGTGGTAGCCGGTGTTCGGGACCGCGGTGACCGCCGTGCCGCTGCCGCCGAAGTTGACCGTCTGCGGCGAGGTGCCGGTGATCGTGCCGTTCGCGCCCGCGGTGTAGGTCAGCGTGTAAGTGTTGATCGCGAAGTTCGCGGTCACGCTGATGTTCATCATCACGTTCGTGTCCGTGCGCGATGCGGTGGTAACGCCGTCAGTCCAATCCACGAAGTGGTAGCCGGTGTTCGGAACTGCAGTAACCGCCGTGCCGCTGCCGCCGAAGTTGACCGTCTGCGGCGAGGTGCCGGTGATCGTGCCGTTCGCGCCCGCGGTGTAGGTCAGCGTGTAGGTGTTGATGGCGAAGTTCGCCGTCACGTTGATATCCATCATCACGTTCGTGTCCGTGCGCGATGCGGTAGTAACGCCGTCAGTCCAATCCACGAAGTGGTAGCCGGTGTTCGGCACTGCAGTGACCGCGGACCCGCTGCCGCCGAAGTTTACCATCTGCGGCGAGGTGCCGGTGATGGAACCGTTCGCTCCAGCGGTGTAAGTCAGGGTGTAGGTGTTGATCGCGAAGTTCGCGGTCACGCTGATGTTCATCATCACGTTCGTGTCCGTGCGCGTGGCGGTGGTGACGCCGTCTGTCCAATCCACGAAGTGATAACCGGTGTTCGGAACGGCCGTGACTGCGGTGCCGCTGCCACCCTGCGGCACGGTTTGCGGCGAAGTGCCGGAGATCGATCCGTTCGCGCCGGCGGTGTAGGTAAGGGTGAAATTCGGAGGCGCCGCGCGATTCACCGTGATGATGTACGATTTCGGCGTGCCGGCTTCGACCGCGAACGGTCCAAACTCCGGCGTCACAGTCACGGTGATCGTGTTATCGCCCACGGCGAGCGGGATGCTGCCGCTCGACATGCCCGAAGCGACAGGAGTGCCGTTGACCGTCACAGTCGCATTCGAATCGAGCACCGTCGGCGTGACCATGATGCTGGTGACCGAATTGGAGACGCTGGCCGTGTAGGCGAGCGTGGCCGGATCAAACGCCGGGGTGAGCGAGCCCATGCTCAGGCTCAAAGCCGACAAGTTGTTCGAGGCGATTTCATCCGCACCGATGTCGGGTTTGGTCGCGCTGCGGGAGTTGCCGTCAAAATCCACGGTGACAACGCCAATCGCCGTGCCGGCGTTAGCTGCGGGCGAGGTCTGCGAGCTGAGATGGACGTCCGACGACGAAATGAATCCGGGATCGGCCGAGATCGAATTCGGCGTGTCGGTTCCGGTGGTCGCGATCCAGGCCGCCAGATCGGTCCGGTCGGTCCCGCTCGTCCCGAGCCCACCGGTTTGCCCAACAAATGTGCTGGTGCCACTGACGAAGAGGTCGTTGTAATTCGACGTCATGTTCGTGAAGGCCGATGAAATCGTGCCGATCGCGTACATCTTTCCTGTGCTCGTGCTCGATTGCGTGTTCGAGAAGACGTTGTCGCGGACGTCGATGGTCGGGTTCGATCCACCGATTGCGAGTCCATAGGACGGGAAGCTGGCCGCGCCGCGCGCCCCGGTCATCGAGACGGAGTTGTAATAGATCTGCGTGGTCGATCCGGCGCCGCCACCAGCAACAATGCCGGCGGAGAAGTCGGACGCGGTCGAAAACGACCTGACCCCGGTGATCATGTTATTTGAAACCAGCGTCGTGCCCGAAGTCACGGTGTTGACCACGATTCCGAAGGAGGAATAACCGGTGGAGTTCAACTGCGTGATGCCATTGATCCGATTTCGGCGCACCTGGGCGTTGATGACATCGCTACCGGTGAAGGTCGTGACGGTGTTGTTGGGAACCAGGCCGAGGGCAATACCGAACGCCGTCGTCGTAGTGCCGGCGGTGCCGTCATGTTTGAGGACGCTGATGTCGTTCTGCGTGACTTGAACGCCATTATCGAAGTTCACCACGATGCCGCCGGTGGTGATGTTGTTAGGCGAAGCCGCATTCATCACGTTCTGCGTAATGACGGTGCCGGTGTTCTTGTTCGCGGAGGAAGCGCCGCCGGAATAAATCCCATACACCGTCTTGGTGATGTTGTTGTTCTGGAAGGTGTTGCTGTTGTTTCCAGTGCCAAGACTAGTGATGCTGATCGTGCTGCTGCCGGAGCCGACGCCGATCAGGGTGCCAGGGGTCGCGGTCACGCTCGTGCCGACGAGATTGACGTTCTTGACCACGTTGTTGGTCGCGCCATCGGCGCCGTTGCTTTGCATCCAGATCACGGCGGACCCAATGCCGGTGTTCGTGTTCGCGATCGTCATGTCACGCGTGGTCCCGCCAACGGTGTTGGAACCGTCGATGATGACCCAATCGGCTCCGTTCAAGGTGATGAGCGCGTTGGCCGAGGTGCCGCTGATCGAAACCGTCTGGCCGCTGGCCGGCTTAAACGTGACGGTATTGGTGGAACTCGAGCCGCTGTTCGCATTGATCGTAACCGGCGCCGCTTCGACCGCTTCGCCGCCACGATAGCTGGCGTCGGTCAGGAGGAACGTGACCGGACCGGAAAGGACGGCCCCGTTCAGGGCGGTCACGGCCGCCGAAATATCCGCGAAATCGCCACCGGCGCCGATCGTTTTGGTCCCGCTGATCGACGCAAGAATCAAGTAGCTATTGGGTGAAGTTGGCGGCGTGGATGCCGCAGGCGGGTTGGCAGTGAAACCGGAAGCTCCCGCCAGCGGACTCGAAGTCACGTTTGGCGGAGAGGCATTATCCTGGGCGACAATGTAGTATTGGATGACATCGCCCGCGCCCACTGCACCCCCAGTAACGTTGGCGTAGTTGATCGTGAAACTGTAATTGTTTCCACCGGTAGATGAGCCTTGACTTGAGACAAAGGCCCCGGAAACACCTCTCCGATAGTAAATGACGGGAAGGCCGATCCCACTGGTCGGAACGCCAAACGGCGACGAAATACTTCCAACGAGGACGCGGTTCGCGGTGCTGGAGGTATCAGACAAAGGAGTGAAGGTAATAGAGGGCAAAATTGCGTTCTCGTAGGCACCAATGGTCGGCGTGGAGCCCGAGCGCGGCGCCCCCGCAATGTCCACCGTCACACCTGCAATTGGAGTTCCGGCGGCGAGCAGAGGCGAACTCGCCAGCGGTCGCAAGTTTGTCGCCGAGGTAAATTGCGGATCGACCGCCAAGGAATTGGCATCTTTACCTGTCGCGGCCTGCCACGCGGAAAGAGTTGTCAGGTCAATTCCCGAAGAAACGGCGAGACTTGCGATGCGTGAGAAAGCGGATTGCGCGCCGCTCGTGAAGAGGTCGTTGTAATTTGAGATGACATTGGTGAAGGGCGCGATGGAAGAGAGTCCGATCGCATAGCTGTTCGAGCCGGCGCCGCCTGAAGTCTGCGTATTGTAAAATCCATTATCCCGAATATCGATCAACGGATTTGAGTTGAGAACGGCGAGGGCAAAACTCGGAGAACTGGCACTTCCGCCTGTATCGCGCGCCCCTGTCATTGAGACCGAGTTGTAGTAGAGCTGGATCGCGCCAGCGGTGGAGCCGCCGGCAAATATACCGACTGCGAAGTCCCCGGAGGTGCCGTTAGCATTTACGCCTGTAACGACGTTGTTGGCGATCCTCGTCGTTCCGCCCACCGCTCCTCCATAGGAAATACCAGCCGCAGAAAACGTATCTGTCTTAACCACACCATTGATGGCATTGCCAGTCACGACCGCGTTCACGACCTCGTTGTTCGTCGAGATGGTCGTGGTCGAAATTGAAAAGCTTCCAAGGGCGATACCAAAAATGTCTGCAGAGTTAGCCGCACCCACGTTGGCGACGGTGTTATTTGTAATCTGCACGCCATCTTCAAAGGCAGCGTAAATTCCCGCTCGACCCAACCCCAGAACTCCCGCCCCGCCGACCGTGTTCCCGGTAATCACAGTTCCGATGTTCTTGTTGGTCGCGCTCGCGCCTTGTGAATATACGCCGAACTGCACCGCCCCTACGCTGTTATTCTGGACCCGATTGTTATCGTTTCTCGTGCCCGCGCTGGTGGAGCTGATCGTACCTGCTGCCGAAGCCGATGCCGGCCAGCGTGGTGGTGTTGGCGTTCCCGATCAGATTCAGGTTTCTGATCGTGTTGTTGGTAGCTGGATCGTTGGTGCCCACGGTCTGGCCCCAGATGACTGCGCTGGTGGTTCCAGTATTGGTATTCGTCAGAGTCATGTCACGGCTGGTCCCACCCACGGTGTTGGAACCGTCAATCGTCACGTAGTCAGCCCCGTTCAGGATGATCAGAGCGGTGGCCGCCGAACCGCTGATCGACGGAGTCTTGCCCGCGGCAGGCTTAATTGTGATGGTGTTGGTCGCACTCGCCCCAGCGTTCGGATTGATCTGGATCGGGAACGTCTCGCCGGCGTAGGAGTTATCGGTCAAGGTGATGGTAACCGGACCGGTGATCAGTCGCGAGTTCAAGGCCGCAACGGCCGCCGTCACGGTCGCAAAGTCCCCGCCCGCGCCCGTGTTAAAGCCGCCCGTAATCGTGGGCGCGCCCTGTGAGAATGCCGAGAGAGAAGAATCCGAGAGAAGTGGTCGCCGTGCTGGGACCGATGGTGGGCGGAGTAACGGTGCCGCCGATGGTATTATAAGCGCCGGCCTGGGTGGCGGACTGACCGATGGCGTGAATCCCAGCATTGGCCGCTTCCGTAAGCCGAACCGTCGTGTTGGTAAAGTTCGCCGCGCCTGCGGTGATGGCCGCAGACCAGTAACGGTTGTGGGCGATATCGCTGAAACCAGTGCCCGCGGTGCCGCCCGAATCCGCGTCGAAGACTTCAGCCTGGACTGTGACAGTGCCGCCGGCATTGGTGGTAGGATTCACCAGCTCCAGCATTTTAAATGCACCCTTCCCGACAGGGAAGGTATAGGTGGATCCCGTCGCCAGACTGGCCGGCAGCACGCGGACTAGAGGGCCGTTGACGTAGGTGGCGGCAGACCCGCCGGAAACCGCTCCGGTGGCGGCACCCGAGACCGTGAGAAGGTTTGAGTTTGTGGTGGTTAAAACGCCACTACTGAGCAATAGTCCGGAGACCGTGTTTGTGGCGTGAGCGGACCACCGGCAAGAGTCACCCCAGTTGGGTTGCCAATCTGAAATCCGAGAACGCTACGGGTCGCGGGAATTTCAGGACCGGTCGTGATCGCCGTGGACGATTGAGAGTAAACGAAGTCAAACCGCCGGTGCCGATGTTAAAGGTTGGCGCTACATCAAAAGCGCCGGCAGCAAACGCGTTGCTTCCCACCCCGCGCTGAATGACTAACGCTATCGTATCACCAGCCCCGAGGGCAATCTTGTTGCTGTTGACTATTTGCCCGTAGAAGGCGTTGACGCGATAGACATTTAAGACAGAGACAGCCGCATTCAAAGTCAATCCCCAGTGGATTCTGCAGAGAGAGAGAGCCGACCCGCAAAGCCGCCGCTCCGAAGGTGCCCGTGCCGGTGTAGGTCTGGGCATAGGGCGACGCCCACCGTCTGCAGCTGACCACCAAAGTTGACCGTGCTGGTGTTCGTGGTGTTCACGACGATGGCGCCATTGTTCGTCAATGTCAGCCCAATCATCAGGAGAGTCTGAGCGGTCCCCGGATTCAGATTTAAAGTTGTGCCCGTGTGGATCGTCAAATTACCAGAAGTTTCCTTGTCCGCTGAGGTTGGCAGTTTTGGCGTTCGTCGTGTTGTCGATGACGGTATGAGCATCTGCCCCTGCACGCGGAAGACAAACGCGGTGGCGGTAGCGGCGGTGCCGATATTGAGCGTGCCCCCGGTGAAGTTCATCCCTCCGGTTTCATTGTAATCGAGCGGGGTCGCCGCGGTGCTGGCCTGGACGAGATTGATGTTTCCACCGGACATATTCATAAGGACGCCTGTGGTTCCCGTAAAACCGAAGGACGGGACACCGGTCGCTCCCCCGGCAATCGTTCGCACATTCAACGGCACCGCCGATTGCGAATACGTGACAAAAGTGCTGGCTCCGACTGAGAGCGCCGGTCACGTTCATCGTGCCGCCTTCGATAATGAAGGAGGCACCCGTGCCGGTTCCCATCGAGTTCCCGGTGGCCGTGCCGACGTTGAAGGTTCCATTCGTCAACCGAAAGGAGGCCGGTGTTCGTGGGCCGAACCTGCTTGCCCCGTGATTGTGGCGTTGGCGTTATTCAGCCAAATCCCTCCGGTCGCCGGAATACTATAGGCGGCACCCTGTTGAAGACAGGATTGCTGAACGCGTTGCTCCCCGAGATCTTGAAGGTGCCATTGGTGATCGAGAGGAAGCCGGCGGTATTGGCGCTCAAAACCGAAAAAGAGCCGTTCGGGAAGAACTCGAGGACGTTGGTGTTGCTCGTCCCTTTGTTGACCGTGACACCAGTGGTCTGGCGCAAATTAGTCGAGGATGCGGCGCCATTCGTCCAGCTGTTGGTAGACCCGCCCGAGAAAATGATCTGAGCACCGGCAGTATCGGTATTGGTGCTGAAATTAATGGCACCGTTATTTATCAGGTCGGTTCCGATCGACAGCGCATGGGTAGTGATTGTTCCGGTCGCGGCAGATTGAAACGTGCCCCCGACTGAAATCGTGACGGATTGGCTGACGGTGAGCGTGCGAGCCGTGGTCGGAGTCCCAGACAAGTGAGCCAGACGCACCCTGTCCCACCGTTACGGTCAGAGCCAACGCGGTCGTGTCAATCGTGACCGTATGCGTATCTGCAATCGTCACCGTGTCACTTGCGGTCGGGACAGCGCCGCCCACCCAGGTGCTCGTTGCGCTCCAATTGCCCGATTGAGCTGAAACGACATTCGCTGCCTGAGAAGCCGAAGCGAAGAGCGTCAGGCCGAGAATGGTAAGGATGGCGTTTTTCATAGGGTGAGGTTTGGCAAAACTGACGGAAGGACTAAAATGAGGGAACCAGGCGGACATTTCAGTCCGGAGTGAGCGGGATTGGATTTCGGTCTTCATAAGCGCACAGAGATTGGAAACGAGGAACTGAGAGGAAGGCGTCAACCGACGAAAAAAAGGACCCGTTCCGAGCAGCCGAATTTGGCGGGCGAAACGGAGACAGGGAAGTAAATCGAGATTGAATGGACGAACAAGAGCGGCGAAAGTAGCAAGCCCCGGGGACATGGATACTCCCCAAAAGCACCGTATTTTCGTCCTCCCTGAAATCCTGTATCCGCCTCGCCCCCTGCGGTCTCCGTTTCGCCCCAAACCCGGCTTTTCCCTCGGCAGCGGGCGATTTATGCTTGTCGGGCGGGTTCCGATTGGCGTCATGGTTTTCCTGTAGGCAAAAAGTATGACTTCAAAGCCAGCGGCGGATGCCGATCGGATTATCAAATCGCGGCCGCTGCGAATCGTAGTGGTGGACGATCACGTTTTTATGCGTGAATTGATCAGCTCAACGCTCAACCGGCAGGAGGCGGCCTACGAGGTGGTGGCCTCGGTCGGGAGTGCTGCGGAAGCGGTTCGCGCTTGCGCGGAATTTCGGCCGAATCTTTTGATCCTCGATATCAATTTGCCAGACCAAAGCGGGATCGACATCGTGCCCGAGATTAAACGGGCCTCGCCGGACACCCACGTGCTCTTGTGCACGGCATTCCCGACTGAGGACCGCCTGGTCGATGCGCTGCGGGCGGGCGCGAAGGGCTTCGTGGAAAAGACCAATACCTGGGACGATTTCCTGGGCGCGGTCGATCGGGTGGGGCGGGGCGAGCAGTATTTTTCCTCGAAGAGCAGCGGGGTTTCCCCGCTCCCACGTCCTTTGCTGACCCAGCGCGCGAGCCGTTATATCGGGGTGCCGCTCAGCCCGCGGGAAGAGGAAGTGCTCCGCCTGATCGCCCTCGGAAAGACGAGCAAGGAAATCGCGAGCCAGCTTTTCATCAGCGTGGCCACCGTGGATACTCATCGGACCAACCTGATGGGAAAATTAGGAGTGCGAAACGTGGCTGGACTCGTCCTCTATGCGTTCCAATATGGGCTGATACAAATGCCCGTGCCGGCATAGGGCGAGGGCGGGCGTGAAATCTCAGCGGCGGGAATGTTAGTCCCGCGGTCTTTCGTCCAGTATCACTCGGGAAGTCCGCGACCTTCTCTGAGCGCGTGCGTTCACAGATGGTCCGAGGAACCTGCCATGGCCGAAATGAAACCCGGCGAGTTCACCGCGGGGGCCGTTGGGCACCGTTGGCAAACTCGCCGGGGCAAGTTCAAACTTCTGCCGGCTCGATTAGGGGAGCGGGAGACTATTGCCGGATTTGGACTTCGTCTGTCCCACGTCGGTCGCGGTAATTGTTCCGCTGGCGTTTACGTCGGCGCGGAAGTTGCCCATCGAGATCGTGCCGGGCGAGGTGCCGGCTTTGACCTGGCTGATATCGGTGCTGCCGACCGCGCTGGAGGCGTTCGCGTCGCCCACGAGCACCCTCATCGGCACGGCCGTGCTGGGCAGGACCTGCATGAACTCGTCCGTGACATTGGTGGCGGTGACGGTGAGCTGTTGCACATCGGTGACGCCGGTGAGGTTGATCGTCATCGTGTTCATGGAGAAGGTGGGCGTGCCCATGACGCTGCCCATTCCCGTGACCATGGCGCCGCCGCTAACGACGTTGTTACTAAACGTGATGATGACGGTGTAGTCGTTGGTCCCTCCGGTGGTGCGGCATTCAACCCCCACCGTGCTGCTCAAAGGCAGGTCGATATCGAACGGGCCAGCGCTTCCATGGACTTTGCGGGAGACGGCGCTGGTCGCGGTGAGCGGAACAGCAGACGCCACTTCATCCGCACCGACGTCGGGCGTAGTGGCGCTGCGCATCTGGCCATCGATGTCCGTGGTAACGCCCATGATCGGGATGCCCATGTTGGCCACGGGCGAGGCGCCGGTGATGTGGAGATCGGTGGAGGAGATGAATCCCGGGTCCACCGCTTTCGAATTCGCATCCTGGCCGGTAGCGGTCTGCCAGTCAGCCAGGGTGGTTCGCGCAGAGCCGAGGAAGCCCACGTTCTGTGCGAAGTAGTCGTTGTAATTGCTCGTCATATAAACGGCCGATGTCGAGGCGTTATAAACCGCGTAGCGGGTGCCCACCGTCTCCGTGTTGGAGAGGATGTTGTCGACCATGTCGATGCTGGCGTTGGGGAGTCCGGCCGCGATGTTCACCGCCGCGGTCACGCTGCTGGCGGAGACCTGGTTCGTGTTCATGCTGACGGAGTTATAGTAAAACCCGTAGCCGCCGCCGCTGACGACCACGAGGCCCCAGCCGTTGCCGAGCGCCGTGGTAGTAGCGGTGCCCTGCGACGCCACATCGGAGACGAAGTTGTTGTAAACTGCCACGTTGGAAGCAGTGCTCGTCGAGGTCAGGTAAATGCCCTGGCTGCCAAACCCGGTGGGGTTGTTCTGTTTCAGGTCGCTGATTTTGTTCCCGAAGATCACACCGCCGTTGATGATGGCCGAGAGCTGAATGCCGGACATGCTCGCGGTGGAGGTGGGCGAAGAGCTGACGCCCATGATCGTATTGTTGCTGATGACGAGGTTATTGGCGCCGCCCATGAGCATGCCGCGGAAGGCATTTTTATCGGCGACAGTGGCGCTGCCGAAAGTGTTGCCCGTGACCACCCAGTTGCTATCGCCGGTGGCCGCATTTCCGCTGATGAAAGCGGAATTCTGAACGCGGTTGATGACGTTGTTTTGGATGGTGTTGTTCGAGTTCGGGAACTCAGCCGGATTGCCGAGGGTGGCGCCGCTACCGGCGATGATGCCCTGGCCGGTGAAGTTTCCGGGCCCGGAGAGGGTGCAATTTTTGACCGTGTTTCCGTTCGCGCCACTGGTCGCGTTCGTCGCAATCCACACAATCGGCCCGATAGCCGCGTTGGTAATCGTCAAGCTGCGGTCCGTCCCGCCCGAGAGGCTGCCGTCGATGGTCACGTTGTCGGCGCCGCTCAGCTTGATCAGCTGCGTCGCGGAATTGCCGGCAATGGTGCGCGCCGCGCCGGTGGGTTTAATCGTGACCGAGAAGCCGCCGGAAAGCTCATTCAAAGCGAAGGAGCCGGTTTCTCCGGCCAAATCCGCCGCGATGTTAATGGTGACATTGCCGGAGGCGCCCGCTGCATTAAGAGCGGCGAAGATCCCGTTGGCGTTCGTAAGCGAGGTGAAATTACCCGGCACGTTGTAGCTGCCGGTCAACGGCGTGAGAACTGTGAATGTTCCCATCACGACATCGTTGGCGGCGTTGGCATCCGGAGTGGTCACGGCCGCCGTGGTGGCGTAGGAGCCCCCGGTGGTAAACGTGGGCGCCGCCGCGAACGTCACCGTCACAGTCGTGTTGGGAGCGATTGAGGCAATCGACTGGGTGTTCGAATAATTGTAACCGCCAGGGCCGGTGATGGTGAACTGGACCGACACGCCGGTTTGCGTAGCGGAACCCAATGTTCCGGAAGCTGGCTTGCGGGGTGGTTCCCGAGCCTGCCAGGAGCGGTGCTGCCATTAGCCGGGACGATGATAGAGATGGCCGCGATGTCGTTCGGAGGAGGCGCTGCGCCACTCGCTTCGTCGGCACCGATATCCGGCGGGAGAACGCGGTTTTGACCATCAATATCTTGAAGGACACCGACATTCACACCCGCATCGACCACAACCGAGATGACGGATACGTGAAGGTCTGTATCGGACATGAAAGCGGGGTCGTCTTTCTTGCTCGCGTTATCATTCGTGCCCGCTGCATTTAACGTGCTGGTATAAGCCCGGAAATTCGAGGGCGGCGTCGTCATGGTGGGGTCGAAGTTGGCCGCCAGATATTCGCCAGTCCCTCCAGTGGTGCCCACTTGGGCGAGAAGGCTCTTTGGATCCACCGCGCTCGGTCCCTGGAAGTAATCGTTGTTATTCCAGGTCAAGTTTAACGCGCTCGTCGCACCTGAGGGCAGAAAAACGCAGGCGTGTCGGGTCGAATTGACCGTCGGGTTGCCGCCGGTGAGTTGGTTCGAAAAAATGTTATTACGCACGTCGCAACCGGTCAACGTGGTCGCAGTGAGGGCGAAAGCCGCGGTCAGATCAGTGCTCACCGAGCCACCCAGCGTCCCGAAAAGGTGGACGGAATTGTGATAAACCTTATGACCGGTGCCGCTCGCAACTCGAATGCCGAAGGCGCCGAAGGTGGTGCTGAACGCACCCGTCCCGGCCGTTTGATCATTCTTTACGTCGAAGACGAAATTGTTTTGGACGATGTGGTTACTGCCGCCACCCAGGTTGATTCCGAAGGCGGAGAAAGTGCTGCCAATATTGCTGCGGACGCGGCTCACTTTATTGCTATCAATCGTCGCGCCCGAGACGTTTACGCTATTGACGCCGACATTGATGCCGTGAGTAGCGGCGCTCGATCCGACCCACCCTTCCACGTAGACCGTATTGCCGAAGACGATCGCATTGGTCGAACCCTGCACCGTGATGCCGATTGCGGTGACTTGATCAACCGCACCCGCGGCCGAGTTGCCGATCAGGTTGCTGTTGATTTGCAAACCCGGGAACACCGTCGTGGCAGAGCCGTTAGCGTTGATGGCGCGCGCCATTGAGCCAGTGAAATTGTTGTTGGAGACAACCAAATTACTCGCGGTGGCGCCAGCGGCGACGCCGGTGAGCACGGAGGCGATGGGCGCCGGTGCCGTGGTGGCGCTGGCGGTGGAACCGCCGGGTCCGGCGAAAAAGCCGAAGGTCGTGTTTTCGGAACCCGTCGTGCTCGTGGCTGTGCTGATATTCCGTCCCGGCGAACTGCCGAT
The DNA here is from genome assembly GCA_963788065.1 of uncultured Verrucomicrobiae bacterium. GTDB lineage: Bacteria > Verrucomicrobiota > Verrucomicrobiia > Chthoniobacterales > UBA10450 > JACCTI01. The sequence continues at coordinate 228,652 of CAWBFF010000001.1, read as the reverse complement.
GATATTGAGATTCCTGATCGTGTTGTTATCGGCACTTGTGACCACCGTGGCGGCCATGGCGATGCGTACCACGGAAGTAAAAGTCACGGTGTTGGCCGCTGTATTTTGAAGCGTCAAGTTGCGGTTGGTGCCGGTTGTGTTGGGATTGTCACCATCGATCGTGACGCTGTCGGCGCCGTTCAGCTCAATTAATCCGCGACCCGTCGTCGTGGCGCCGCTGACCGTGACTGCGTCTGCCGTCGGCTGGATTAAAACGGAAGTATAAGTGGCCGCGCCTGCTCCGGTGCTATTCAAAACCGCGGATCCTGGTTCGGTGGTATTGCTGCTAATGTTGATGGTGATCGCTCCCTGATGCGTCCCGGCATTGATCGCCGCAAAGGCGTCGTTCACCGTCGTGTAGGTGGTGGGGCCCATCGTTCCCGCTGTGGCAGTGACGGAAACCGGGGTAGTCCCGTCTGGCGCGACAGAGGGGACTCGACGGGCGCGCACTCCGGGCCGGCGCTTGGGGCGCAACAGCTTGCGGTTGGAGCGAGAGTTTGCGTGCTTCTTCGGCTGCCTCCGCCGTCGCTTGGTCGTCTGTGCTTAGAGCGGCTGGATCGGGCAGGGCGGCCTGAACCGGAATAGATGAACTGAGAGCCAGCGGTGACGCAGCGAGAAGCGCCAGGAGCGCACCGTGGAGGGCAACCTTGAGGATGGGCAGAGTGATCTTCATAGTTTTATGGAGGATGGGGTTACGGTCGGCGCCAGAATGACGGGACCTGACGCGCCGATGCTAGGGAGCCACGCGTTATCAGCCTACTCCCCAAAAGCCTGTATTTTCCGCCTACAGGAAAACACGTAGAGGCGCCGTCGGACAAATTGCGACGGCCGTTACGCTTGCAGCGAAATTACAGCAACTGCATCCGGCGTTGGTGACGCTCGAAGACGCAGACCTGCATTACGCCCAACGCAGTCATCTTTTCCGTCAGCCGCTCGTAGTTTTCCGCCAGCTGCACGTGGGAATGCGCGTCGGAGGCGGTCGTAAAAGGGATCCCTTTCTCCATCGCTAGCGCGATGAGTTCGTCCGAGGGATAGAGTTCGTCGACCGGCTTGCGCCATCCCGCTGTGGAGAGCTCGAGCGCAAGCCCGCGCGCGGCGATGAAATCCAACGTCTCCTCGGCCAGCGCACGGACGTCGCCGCTTGGACGATGGCCATGGATTTTGATGAGATCGAGGTGCGCCAGGCAATCCACCAACCCGCTCGCCGCCATCTCGCGCACGCGTCGAAAGTAATCGGCGTAAACCTCATCGATCTCACGCCCTTCGAATTGGGCCGCGCCTGCCGGGACGCTATCGAACATCTGATCGGGCCGCTCGAGGAAATGGACCGAACCGAGGACGAAATCCAATTCCTCCCAATGCTGCTCCACCCAGCGCCGGCCCGCAGGGGAGTGCTCGGGATCATTATCCAACTCGATCCCGGCGCGGATCTGCACGTCGGGGTTCGCTTCGCGCAGGCGTTCGATTTCCCCAAAATCCACGCCCGCGTGGTAGCGATCGTGATCGGTAAAAGCGATATCTGTCAGCCCCTTCGCCCGCGCGGAGTCTACCCACGGCTGGAGGAGCTGGCGCGGTGTATGGCTGGACGCGGTGGCCTTGTGGATGGGAGTGGTAATCGGAGAAAAGCTTCACGGCGCGGTGAGAAACTTCTGCCGCACCCGCAGCTCCGGATACTTCGGGAAGAAAACCTCGCAGATGAACACTTTGTTCGGCATCAACTCCCGCGTCGCGATCGTTTCCGCGTATTGGATTCGTTCCTGCGGGTTGATGAAGACGCTGCCGACCACATCGGCGAAGGCGTGATTATCCGACCACGTAGTCAGGATCGTCTCAGCGGAATTGCGCAGATAAACTTCGAAACGCTGTGCGTCCGGGAATTCCAACGTCGTCGGACGTTTGCCTTTGTTCGTGAGCGTGATCTTCACGTTCATCTGGCGCACCTCTGAGAGCTTGACCGGCTGGGGCAAGATCTCGACCGTCAGGACGAGCCCGCGCAGGAGCGGATCGTTGTACTCGGGCAATCGCTCCGAACGGCTAAAGGGATTTAGCCGGCTCAGCCAACCGCGGCGCGGCTCGGGTTCGCTTTCCTGAGCCATGGCACCAGCTGTCGTTAGGAAAACGAGCAGCAGCGTTCTGAGGGTGCCTTTCATGCGCGGGTACTCACCAATCGTTGCAAATCCTGTCAAACCCTTTATCAATCGCGACATGAAGAGGCTCGCGATCTGTGCGCTGCTGCTCGCCTTGCTCCGGCCGATTCCTGCGGAAGGGCGCAAGCCGAAATGCACTCTGCGCGTCCACGTAGAGGCCAACGCCCGTGATGGCGAGCCTTTCTCCTCCCAGTTCCGCTCTCCGTCCAGTGGCCGTCTCATTACGATCGAGAAAACACCCACCATCTCCGAGCGCGACGTCATCGCGTTCGCGCCCTACCGAGCGGCAGACGGCAATAGTTTCGGAGCTCTGATTCAATTGGACACCCACGGGCAGCTCGCGCTCGATACCTTGAGCGTGGATCGGCGCGGCTCGAATCTCTACGTCTTCCTGAACGGCCGGGGCGTCGCCGAGTTGCTCATCGACCGCCGGGTTTCCGACGGCAGACTCTACCTTGCCTCCGGCTTAACGGTGCAAGATCTGGCGTTGATGAAGAAAGAGTGGCGTCTCATCGGCCAGCGGAAAAAATAACCGCCCGGCCGCGCGCCGTTCAATCCTCCGTCTCGTCGTCTGCGTCGTCCTGGTCTGCGGCCTCAGCCTCAGCATCATCCGCCTCAACGGAGAAGCGACGCTTCCGCCGCGCCGCCGGCAAAGGCGACAGCGTCATGGTGATGTTCCGTCCCGCCGCCTTCGGATCCATCTCGACTTGCGACATGGAGTTCAAGTCGTCGCGCACTTTATACATCAGCTGCATGCCGAATTCCTGGTGCGCCATTTCGCGGCCGCGGAATTGTAACTGCACCCGCACCTTGTTCCCCTTGTCGAGGAAGGCTTCGGCGTGACGAATCTTCGTCATGTAATCGTGCCCGTCGATGTTGACGCGAAATTTAATCTCTTTCAGCTTCGTCCCGGAGGTCTTCTTCTCCTTCTCCTGCTTCGCGATGTCGTAACGGAACTTTCCGAAATCGACGATCTTGCAGACCGGGGGATTCGCCGTCGGCGCCACCTCCACCAGGTCGAGCCCCAGACTTTGCGCCTTGCGCAGCGCATCAGACAATTTCATGACGCCGAGCTGTTCGCCGGAAGCGGCCATGATGACCCGGATTTCGCGCGCGCGAATCCGGCCGTTTACACGAGTTTGTATTTGCAGGGTAGTATCTTGCTCCGAGCCGACGAAGCAGGGAGTGAACTGCGCCGCCGTATGCTGTTTTCTCGCATCTCTTCAGTCAGGCGCGGGCCCCGGCCAAACACTCCGCACTGCCGTGGCTGCGAACACCCCGGCGCGAACCGACCACTGGGGCCGGTTGCGGGAAGTTGAGTGCAACTCTCCCATAGTGGCAAGGCGAATCTGGTAACGCCCTGTCGTTGTTCCCTCAACTCAGGCTTCCGGCGGACGGCCAAAGTGCGCCCCATGCGCTGCGTAAGCGGCCGCGTCATCCAGCATGGCATCGATCGTAGCCGCCATCGGTTCCACCCTAGCGAATCCTGCAAACACCGCGCGATCGCCGGTCTCGCTCTCAATCACAAAGGTCGGCCGCTGGCTGACCTGCATTAGATGAAACTCCGCTGTCGAGGCGCGCAGCCGCTGCTCCACTTCCGCCGAACGCGCGCGCTCCAGAAGGATATTTTTATCCAAGCCAGATGCCGTCGCGCCTACTGCCGCCGCCACCTCCCATTGCCCAGTCTGCTTGCCTTCGAGCAATCCCGCCCGCGCCAGCGCCAGTCGCACCCGATCGTCCCCCACCCCAAGGTCACGCGCCGCTTCCGCGATCGCATTGGGCGCCAGGTATTCCGTCATTCCGATCTCGTGCCACGATGACTTCAGCATGAAGGGCGAGCGCATCATCATTCCGCTGCGGCGATAGTACCAATCCATCTGCGCATGCGTCGCCGGCAATCCGCTCGCATCCATCAGCGCGATCTTCCATCGAAAAGCGACCTGCCCGCCATAGCGGCTCTGCAATTCCTCCCACGCCGGGTGCGCCCAGAAGCACCACGATGAAATCACATCGAGATATTGCGTGACGGTGATGAGCGGAGCTTTTTCTGTCATTGGACGTTGGGCGTTCGGCGTTGGACCTTGGGCGTTTCCGTTTCCGAACTCTAGCCACGTCCCACCCAGCGTCCAACCTCTCGCGTGCCCGACCTCAATCGCCTCCTGCTCTTCGTCGCGCTTCTCTCGCCGGTGGTGGTGTTGGTGCGAACCTCTTCGCGCGCGGCCTTGAACCGCGGCTGGCAACTCGCCGCGCTCATCGTGCTCGCGTGCACCGCCGCCGCCTGGCTCCTGCGCCCGGACCTGGCCGGTTACGTCGGCGCTGCCGTTTGGCTCTGCCTTCTTTTTCTCCCAGCTGTCGGTCTGCGGAAAGCCGCCGACCTCGTCCCCGCTGAGCGCTACCCCGAGGCGCGCCGCATCGTCAGCGCGCTCCGGTGGCTGCATCCCACGAAAGGGCTCCGCGCGGAGCTCCGCTTCCTCCAGGCGATGGAAGCTGCGCAAAATGGTGCGCCCATCCGCGCCGGCGAACTTCTGCAAAATCTGCGCGGCACCAACAATCGCGCCGCCCTCCAGGTCATCGCGCAAAGCTTCCGCATCCGCGGCGATTGGACTGGTCTCCTCGCTTGGTTCCACCAAAACTTTTCGCTCGGCGCACTCACGGAAGAAGCCGCGCTCCTGCCGCTCTACTTCCGCGCCCTCGGCGAAACCGGCGCGCTCGATGATCTCGTCGCGCAAGTCGCGGCCCGCGCCCCGCGCCTGCTCGCCTCACCGCAGCATGAGTTCACTTTCGATTCCTGCGTCATGGTCATGCTCGCCTTCACCGGACGAACGGAAACGCTCACGCATCTCCTCGAAACACGCTTCCGCAGCCTGCGCGCGGAGGTGAAGGAATTCTGGATCGGCACGAGCGAACTTGCCGCCGGTGTCGACCAGCGCGGGCGTTCTCGACTGCAAGCGTTGCAAAATGAATCGCGCGACGCACTGATCCGCGCTGACATCGCGACCCGCCTTAACGCACGGCAGGATTTACGCGTCACCCTCTCGCCCACCGCCGAGATAACGGTGCGCCGCTTCGAGAAGAATCTCGCCACGCGCCGGCGCTCCATTCTCTCGCCCGATTCCAGCCTGCCTACTCCAGCCGTCACCACGCTCATCGCGCTCAACGTCGCCATGTTCCTGCTCGAGATCCGGCTGGGCGGCACGACCAATTCCTACACCTTGCATCGCTTAGGCGCGCTCGAGCCGGTGGCCGTGCTCTCGCTCGGCCAATACTGGCGGCTGCTCTCGGCGCTCTTTCTCCACTACGGACCGCTCCATCTTTTAGTGAATCTTTACGCGCTCTACGTACTCGGGCCCTCGCTCGAGCGCTCGCTCGGCTCGTTTCGTTTCGCCGCCTGCTATCTCGCGGCCGGGATCGGCTCCAGCGCGGGCGTGGTCGCGATGTGGCGCTTTGGTTGGACGAAGGCCGATCTGCTTGTGGGCGCTTCGGGCGCGGTCATGGGGATTGTCGGAACGTGGGGTGGTTTGCTTCTGCGGCATCGGCACGTGCCGATGGCGCGCCGCCGCCTCATCACCATCGCGCTCATTGTCCTGCTGCAGACGGCGTTCGATTTCCTCACGCCGCAGGTGAGCATGGCCGCGCATCTCTGCGGTTTCCTCAGCGGCCTCATCATCGGCTTGCTCCTCGCGCCGCACGAAGAGAACCTACATTCTTAAGTGCGGGGCCGGGAGAACACCCTTGCCGCACCCGCGTTTGCTGACAAAATCCGCGTTCCATGCCGACGTACCACACCTACAACGTCATCCCCACCCTCCCGCCCGCGCTCGAGCCGTTGCGCGAGATGGTCTTCAATCTCTGGTGGACGTGGGAGCCTTCCGCGCGCCGTCTCTTTCGGCACCTCGATCCCGAGCTGTGGAATCGGACGAATCACAACCCCGTCCGCATGCTCCAGCTCTCCCGTCAGGCGCGGCTGGTCGAGGTCGCCGAGGACGATGATTTTCTGCGCGAGCTCAAGGAAGTGCACGACGCTTTCCGCAACTATCTCGCGCGCCAGGATACCTACGGCAAAACCGGCAACGGCAGCGCGCTGAAAAATCCGGTCGCGTACTTCTCGGCCGAGTTCGGCTTCCACGAATCATTCCCGAACTACTCCGGCGGCCTCGGCATTCTCTCGGGCGACCATTGCAAATCGGCCAGCGATCTCGATCTCAATTTCGTCGCCATCGGCCTGCTCTACCGCCACGGCTATTTCAAACAACAGATCGATCGCGACGGCACCCAGCAGGCCGTCAACCTCAACCAGAATTTCCATCACCTCCCGATCCGCGAAGTGCGGCGCGAGAACGCGCGCGTCCTCGTTTCCGTCCGCATCCTCGACCGCGAAGTCTTCGCGAAAATCTGGGAGCTGCACGTCGGCCGCATCACGCTTTACCTGCTCGATACCGACGTAGCCGAGAACACGCCGGAAGATCGCCTCATCACCGCCGAGCTTTACGGCGGCGATCTGGAAATGCGCATCCGCCAGGAGATGATCCTCGGCATCGGCGGCGTGCGCGCGCTCAACGCGCTCGGGATCGACGCGCGCGTCTGCCACATGAACGAAGGCCACTCCGCCTTCCTCGCGCTTGAGCGCATTCGCATTTTGCGCGCGGAGAAAAATCTCGATTTCTACTCCGCGCTTCAAGTCGTGGCCGCGTCGAATGTTTTCACCACCCACACGCCCGTGCCGGCCGGGAACGACGCTTTCCCGCGCGAAATGATGCGCCGCTATTTCGGCGATTTCGCGAAGGAACTCGGGCTGCCCTTCGACGAGCTTTTCTCCTTCGGGCAAACGCGCGTCAACCTCGACGATCCCTTCAGCATGACCATCCTCGCCCTGCGCGCGAGCCGTCATGCCAACGGCGTGAGCAAGCTGCACGGCGACGTCAGCCGCGCGCTTTGGAAAGATGTCTGGGCCGGCGTGCCGGTGCAGGAAGTGCCGATCACGAGCATCACCAACGGCATCCACACGAAGACCTGGATGGCGCCGGAATTCTCCGCGCTCTACACGAAGTATCTGGGCGATTGGGAGGAACGCCTGACCGATCACGATTTCTGGCGCGGCGTGATGGACATCCCCGATGCGCAGCTTTGGGAGACGCATCAGAAATTGAAACTGCGGCTGGTCGAGTTCGTGCGCGAACGCGTCCGCCTCCGCCGCACCCGCGTGGGCGAATCGATGGAAGCAATCCGCCGCGCCAACCAGATCCTCGATCCGGAAATCCTCACGATCGGTTTCGCGCGCCGCTTCGCCACCTACAAGCGCGGCGCGCTCTTGTTCAGCGACAAAGAACGCCTCGCGCGACTCCTCAACGACACCACCCGCCCGGTGCAATTCATCTTCGCCGGCAAATCGCATCCGCGCGACGAAGGCGGCAAAGCGTTGATCAAGGAAGTCTATCAATTCAGCCGCCAGGAAGGCTTCGAGAACCGAATCGTCTTCGTCGAAGACTACGATACCTACATCGCGCGCCGCCTCGTCCAGGGCGTCGATCTTTGGCTGAACAATCCGCTCCGCCCGCTCGAAGCCAGCGGCACGAGCGGGATGAAATTGCCGCCCAACGGCGGCCTCAACCTCAGCGTGCTCGACGGCTGGTGGTGCGAAAGTTACAACGGCAAAAACGGCTGGGCCATCGGTGCGGAGATCGACAAAGGCGCGGTCGAATTCCAGAGCGCGGTCGACGCGAGCAGTCTCTACCAGTTGCTCGAAAATCAAATCATCCCGCTCTACTACGCCAAGCCCGACGGCAAACTTCCGCTCGCCTGGCTGCAGCTGATGCGCGAATCGATCCGCAGCGTCACCCCCGTCTTCAATACCCACCGCATGGTGCGGGAATACGCCGAGCGTCTCTACCGACCCGCGGAAGAAGCGCAGGCAGAATTCGCGCGCAACGATTGCCGCGCCGCGATCGATCTCAGCCAATGGAAAGCGCGCATCCGGAAAGATTGGGCGCAGGTGCGCGTCTCCGATGTGCAGATCGGCAACGACGATCGCCACAATATCCTGGTCGGCGATTCCCTCCGCGTTTCCGCGTGGGTCCACCTCGGCCAGGTCGATCCGCAACACGTCCGCGTCGAGGCCTACCACGGCGAAGCGGACAACGATCAGGTGCGCAATCCCGCCGTCACCCCGCTCTATCAAAGCGACCAGACCGACGGCCAGGGCAATTACCTTTACCACGGCTCCGTCCCCGCGACCGAGAGCGGCATGTATGGCTTCAGTGTCCGCGTTGTCCCGACTCATCCGCATCTCGTGCAAGCGCACGAACTGCGGCTGATCACCTGGTCGTAAGGAATCGCGTGCGGAACCCTGTCGCGCTTCCGCCAGATTAAAATCGCCAGCGCTTGAAGTCCAAGCGCCCAAGTCGTCGGTTCCGGTATCGGCAGAAGCCTGATCGCGCTCGACGTATAGGAGACAACGTAATTGGCGGGCAACCCGGTGACCGTATTGAATGTTCCACCGCCGAGATTCTGCGTGAAGGTCGCGATCGTGTAAGCGCTGCCATCGAATGCTCCGGCCAGGCCGTTCAGCGCAAGCGTGTCGCTGGAACCCGTCAGATCAATGTAACCACCGGCGATGGACAGGAGGTCACTCGCTCCGGCAGGTCCGATGTCCACCGTGAAAACGCTCTGCGAGCTAAAAATTACGCCGCCCGTCCCGCTCGTCACCACGGTGAGCGTTCCCGTGGCGGAGTCTCCGCCCGCGCTAATCTGCGAAGGTGTGGGGTTTCCACCGACGGTAATCCTACCGTTTGGGGCCAAGCCTATCGTTCCCGATCCTGTAAGAACGGCGAAGGTAAAGCCGGTGGTTCTCACGAAGTAGTCGCCTTGACCAGTAGTGGTGCCGTTAATGCGAAGTATTCCCCCGTTCACGGTGGTCGTGCCGGTGTACGTATTCGCTCCGGAAAAAGTCTGAGCCACAGTCGGATCGCCGCTCAAGTTGACCGTCACGCGTCCGCTGCCCGAAATCGTCCCCGCGTAACTCCCGCCGGGGATGATAGTGCCTTCCAGTTTCAACTCCACCCCCGATCCCATGAGATCGATCTTTGCGGTGTTTAATCCCGAGGATGGTGTCGCAATGGTGCCATTCAAGCCCCTGAACTGCACCGACGTCTGCACGCTAAGGATGACGGCGTTCCCCTCTCCCGTGTTCGAGTTGTCGACGAAAAGGCCTGTGCGGGGTGCCGTCCCCACTTGGAACCCTGGCAGGAAGTTCGTCGTCCCGCCGGAGATTCTCAGAAAACCACCGAAGTCACCGAAACTACCGCTCAGGTTCAAAGTACCGGCGCCAGCTTTCACCAAAGCGGTGGACGGATTCGTGCTGACCGAACCGGTGAGATTTAGTACTCCTCCGCTTTGGGCGACATTAATGGTGCCAAAGGTTAATAGCAGCGGCGTTGCTATCGTTAGATTCGAGTTACTCCCGCCTAAATAAATCACGTCCGATGGGTTTGGGCTCACCACGTTTCCGCTTGGCGAGAGGGTGAATGATCCATTCGCGATGGTGTAGGCGGAATTGTTGAGCTGATTGATCGAGCTCATCGTGAGCGACGCCCCATTCAGAGTGAGCGCCGTCGAAGTCGTTGTCAGCAAGAGATCCGACCCCGAGGTCGGCACCCCGGCGGGATTATAATTGTTGCCGATGCTCAGATCATTGCCTTGAAAAAAATCCTTCTGCACACTCGCAAAACCAGAGACGCAGGAAAGAACAAGAAGGACTGGAGCGAAGCCAAACCGGGGCAGCAGGTTCATGCGCCGATCATGAGGACTGCCCGGGCAAAAAGACAAGCCGATTTTTACACCCAAGGGCTACCGGCTTCCCGACCGTTACGGCTCGTGTAACCCTCCTAGAACATCTTTCAGCGTCACGCGCCCACACGTGCCTGGCTTTGGAGGGCCTCGCCGGTGTCGGTGTGATTCAGCCGAACCTAGACGCTCGGGAATCCCTTTCGATATTTCCACCAGACAAGCATGGCCAGCGCCTGGGCTCCGAGACCCCATGTGGCGGGCTCCGGCACCGGCAGGAGCATGATCGCGGTCGGCGTATAAGAGACAACATAATTGGCGGGCAAGCCGGTGATCGTGTTGAAGATGCCGCCCCCGAGGTTCTGCGTGAACGAAGCAATCGTGTACGCGCCGCCATCGAACCCTCCCGCCAAGCTGTTTAGCGCGAGCGTGTCGCTGGAAGCGGTCAGATCGATGTAGCCCTCGGCGATGGACAGCAGGTCGCTCGCTCCGGCAGGACCGATGTCCACCAGGAACACGCTCTGCGCGCCAAAAATGACGCCGCCCGTCCCGCTCGTCATCACGTTTAGCGTTCCCGTCGCCGAGTCCGGACCGGCACTCAGCCGCCCGGGATTGGCGCCTCCAACCGTGATGGTGCCATTGAGCGCCAGGCCGATCGCCCCGGAGCCGGTCAGCGTCCCTATTCCCGCAGCGGGTTGGGAGCTTACTGTGTAATTTCCCTGTCCACTGGTAGTTCCATCGATACGCAGAATTCCGCCTCTCACGGTTGTGGTCCCAGTGTAAGTGTTGTTCCCTGAGAAAGTCTGAACGTAGGTGGCAGAAATGGTGTCGAGCGCGACATTGCCACTCGCCGCAATGACTCCGGCATAGGCATCACTGGTCGGTCCGGTCCCGTTATAAGTAAGCCCCAGAGTGGTGGTTGCTCCCTGGACGTTGATCGTCGCTGTGTTGAGGCCGGACGACGGCGCCACAATCGTTCCCCTCACCCCCCGAAAAGACGCCGAGGTCTGCACGTTCAAGATGACGGCGCTACCAGCGCCAGTATTGACGTTATTGACACTCAGGCCCGTGCGCGTCGGCGTTAGATTGTTAAACCCGGCTAGCAAATTAGTGACTCCGCCGTTAAGGGCAATGCCTCCACCGAAGGCGTTGAGTTCGTTGCTCAAATTGAGGACGCCCGCCCCGGTTTTCGTGATCACAAGTGACGCAGACGTGCGCAGGGCCGCTGAGAGGGTTACCGTCGAGCTGGCTTGCGCCACGTCGATATTGCCCACCACCTGGAGAGTTAGTAACCCAGTCCCGCCTCCGCCGTTGGCACCCTGAATCGTGAGATTCGCATTCGCGCCACCCAGGTAGATCGCATCGTTCCCATTGGCTCCGATCGAGTTTCCTCCCTGAGGCGCGAGGATGATGTCGCTATTCGTGGCAGCGGGCGTGTTATTTGAGATCACATAGGAACTGGCATTCAGTTGGTTTAACGAACTCATCGAGAGCGACGCGCCATTGAGCATTAGCGCAGTCGCCGGAGTGGTGAGCAAAACATCGAAGCTTAACGACGGCAGACCGGCGGGATTGTAGTTGTTGCCGTTGTTAAGATCGGAGTTCTGGAAGAAATCCTTCTGCGTCGCGGCCGGTGCCAAAGAGGCCGTGATGAGAGACAGCGTAAAAGTCGCAACGAGAAAGCGCCGGGGGTAGGTCTTCACGAATTTCGATGCTACTAAAGATTACATCTGGGTTGCGATTCTTTTCTTCGCCAGTGTACATGCCAGCCAGCGAAGAATTTTCGTTACTGCGCCCGCGGCCGGCTCGCAGGGAGCAGTTGCGTTCTCTAAAAAACCCATCCCGCGCGGGAGCACAAATTTGCGCCTCATCGCCTGGTCATGGCGATAATGACGGCGTTGAAACGGCGAACCAGCCGCCCGAAGAAATTCAGCCCACGATGCACGCGAATTCGCGCGAATTTTGGGAAAATGGGCACCGTCATGGTCTGCTGCTTTCATTCGCGTCCATTCGCGTGATTCGCGGGCCGAAATTCTCGGGCAGCACTTCCAAGCGCCTTGGCGCTCTCGCGGAGCGCGAAGTCCCCTAGTTTTTTGCGCTCACAAGCGGGGCGCATGTGCTACTATTCCGCCCGGTGCCCCGCAGAACGAAAAACAATGCCTGGAACGAAGTCTTCGCGCTCGTTCTCCTCTTCGTCGGGACGCTGCTTTTCCTCGCGCTGATCTCGTATTCGCCGCGCGATTTGCCTTCGTGGGTACCGTTTAGCAAAGTCTCCACCCCGAATTCGCCGGCGCAGAATTTCATCGGGCCGCTGGGCGCGATCGTGGCCGGCTTTTGTTACTTCATGCTCGGCGGCGCGTCGTATCTGCTCGCGGTGGCTTTGCTTGGTTTTGGTGCGGCGAAGTTATTTCACGCGCAATTGCAGGTCAGCCGAAAGGTCGGCTGGATCGCGCTCTTCATCGCTTCGGGCGCGTGTCTTCTGCATCTCCAGACTTATTTTCTGCGCGACTGGAATTCGGCTTTCAACATCCAGGGCCCGGGCGGCTGGGTCGGCTACTATTTCGGTCGCCACGTTTTCGCGCGGCTGATGGGACGGGTGGGCTCGCTCATTTTGCTCAGCGGCGTTTACGTCACCAGCCTGATTCTCATGACCGGTCTGCGCCCGATCCACATCGTGCGCCAGAGCGTGAACAGCTTTCGGCAGGCCATGGCCAATTTCCGCCAATGGCAATTGAACCGCAGCCTGCGCCGCACCGATCTCAAAGGAAAACTCGAGATCAGCCAGCGCGAGCTGGCCAAGCAGCAACGCTCGATCGAGCGGCAGTTGAAGAAAAAAGGCGCGCCCGTGGCGGAGCCGTCTTCCTCTTTCATCTCGCCCGAGGAATTAGCCGACCGCCCCAAGCCCAAAGTGGTGGATACCACCGCGCTGCCGGTCGAGGCCCCGGCGCGCAAAAAACCTTCGCTGGCCGAACTGCGGGCGAAAGAAAAATCCGGCACCGCCCTGCCCGGCCTAACGAGTGCAAACTGGGACGGTGAGAACTACGAGTTGCCCGGCCTGGATTTGCTCGACGCCCATGACACCGAAGGCCGGGTCGCGGCCGATCCCGCGGAGCTGGAGCGCATCCAGCAAACGCTGATCGAAACGCTCGGCCAATTTGGCATCGCGGTCGCTGCGGGTGACATCACGAAAGGCCCGACCATCACGCGTTACGAAGTCTATCCGGCGAAAGGCGTGCGCGTGGATAAGATCGTCAGTCTGGAGCGCGATCTCGCCCGCGCCACCCGCGCGGAGCGGATCAACATCCTCGCACCCATCCCGGGCAAGGACACTGTCGGCATCGAATTGGCCAACAGCCGCAAAGTGAAAGTCACGCTGCGCGAGTTGATGCAATCGACCGATTGGACGGAGACGAAAGCCAAACTCCCGATCGCGCTCGGCAAAGACGTCTACGGGAAAACCATCATCGCCGACCTCGCGCAGATGCCGCATCTCCTTGTCGCTGGAACGACCGGCAGCGGCAAGAGCGTCTGCATCAATGCGCTCATCGCCAGCATGCTCTATCGCTTCACGCCGGATGAGCTGCGCTTCATCATGATCGATCCAAAGGTGGTCGAGATGCAGGTCTACAATGAGCTGCCACATCTCATCATTCCGGTCGTGACCGATCCAAAAAAAGTGCTGCTCGCCTTGCGCCACGTGATTTTGGAGATGGAAAATCGCTACAAGATTTTCGCCAAAACCGGCGTGCGCAATATCACCAGCTTTAACGCGCGTCCGCCGAAGAAAACGCAGAAAGAGTTGGACGAAGACGAGGCCGCCAAGATGGATCGCTTGCTCGTGGACGATCCGAAACCGCCGGTGGGCTCGGTCGAGGAATACACGCAGAAACTGAACATCCAGGTCCCGCGCGACAGCGAACCGATCATCCCCGACAAGCTGCCCTACATCGTCGTCATCATTGATGAGTTGGCTGACCTGATGCAGACGGCGCCGGCCGATGTGGAAAGCGCCATCGCGCGCATTACGCAGATGGCGCGCGCGGCCGGGATTCACATCATTGTGGCCACGCAGACGCCGCGCGCCGATGTCATCACCGGCGTGATCAAAGCGAACATCCCGAGCCGGATCGCATTTCAAGTCGCGTCAAAAATCGACAGCCGCGTCATCCTGGATGAGAACGGCGCCGACCGCTTGTTAGGCCAGGGCGACATGCTTTATCTGCCACCCAGCACTTCGCGTCTCATCCGCGCGCAAGGCGTGCTCGTGACCGACGAGGAAATCCTGCGCTTGGTTGAATTCGTTTCCGCACAAAGCCCGGCCGCCTACGACATGGCCATTCACGAAAAGATCACCAGCGAAGGCAGTGGCGAGGCGGGCGACGATGTAACCGAGGAAGACGAAGAGCTGGTCGAGAAATGCCTCGAGATCATTCGCCAGGAGAAACGCGCCTCCACCTCCCTGCTCCAGCGCCGCCTGCGCCTCGGCTATACGCGCGCGGCCCGGATCGTTGATATTCTAGAGCAGCGCGGCATATTGGGACCCGGCGAAGGCGCGAAGCCGCGCGAGATTCTCGTCGATCTCGACGCCGCAGTTTAGCCGCAAAACACACGACATTTCATGGAAGGCTTGGGCGACAAATTTAAGGCAGCACGACAGGCGCGTAACCTCACGCTCGAGGAAGCGGCGCGCATGACGAAGATTCGCCCGGCCAAGCTGGCCGAGATCGAGGCGGAAGACTTCTCGCAATTTCCCAGCCTCGCCTACGCCAAGGGATTCATTCTGATCTACGGCAAATTCCTGAACGTGGACGTCTCGCCGTATTTGGAGGCTTTCGAAACTTCCGAACACGTCACCGTCGACGGCTATTCCTACCTCCAGGATAATCCCGCGCCCGCTCCGCGCCGCACGGAAGTCGTGCGCAAAGTTCCCGCCGGAAACAAGAGTTCGCTCATGCCGCTGGTCATCGGGATCGTTGTTCTGGTCGCCGGTTTTTGGCTGCTGCGTTTGATGCTCGATATCCGGCGCGTGAAACCAAGTGCGGAGCGCGATCAGCAGGCGCTGGCCCAGGCCTTGGCCACGCCGACGCCCGAGACCATCATTGCGCCGCGCGCGCTGCCGGCCGATTCGACCCCGGGTCCAACACCGCCGGGCGCAACCGCTGCGGCCATCATCGCCGAAGCGACGCCGCCCGTGCCCGAGCCCTCCGCTGCGCCCAGAGCCACGCCCGAGCCTACGATTGTGATGGCCGCAGTCGCGACGCCGCCGGAGCTCGAACCGGAACCGGAAGTGCGCCGCGCGGAGCCGGTGCATCCGGAAGATTTGATGAAAGCGCAAGCCGCGGAAGCACCTTCCGCCACGCCCACGCCATCCCCTTCGCCGATCGGGAATCGATTTGAAGTGCGCTCCGTGCGCAAGACCTACCTGCGCGTCATCGTTGATGGCGGCCGGGGCACCGAACGTTGGGTCGCCCCTTCGGAAGGCTTGCAATTCCGCGGCCGCCGCATCTCCATTAAAGTCCTCGATCCCTCCGACGTGGAGATACGCAAGAACGGCAAACTCGTTTCCAATAGCGATGTTGACGTAAGAGTGGAGTGACGGTGGCCAGCCCTTTTCCCCCCGCGGCTGTGGCTAATCGCCCGCCCCTCGCGCGCGTGCCGAAGGTCGGCATGATCAGCCTCGGCTGCGCCAAGAATCTGGTGGATGCTGAGATCATGCTCGGCAGCGTGCTCGCGCACGGCATGCAGGTGACGGCCGACGCTGATGAAGCCGACGTGCTCGTGGTCAACACCTGCGCCTTCATTGATTCGGCCAAAGAAGAATCGATCGACGCCATCCTCGATGCGCATCAACAGCGCGGACTCGCGCGCCGGCCCGGGCAAAAACTTATCGTCAGCGGCTGCATGGCGCAGCGTTTTTCGAAGGAACTGCGCGAGCAGATGCCGGAAGTCGATGCGTTCATCGGGCTCGATCAGGTGAACGAACTCGGGTCGATCGTGGAGCGGGTCATGGCGGAACATTCGCCGCTGCTGGATCTCGTCACCGCGCGCCCGACCTACATTCCGAATTACGACACGCCGCGTTTCCGGCTTACTCCCACGCACAGCGCCTATCTGAAGATCGCCGAGGGCTGCAATCATCCGTGCAGCTTCTGCGTCATCCCGCAGATGCGCGGTCGCCATCGCAGCCGCCCCCCCGCTTCCATCCTCGCGGAAGTGCGCGCTCTAGTCGCGGAAGGCGTGAAGGAGATCAACCTGATCAGCCAGGATACGACCTACTACGGAATGGATTTGTGGGCCGAGAAAGCCGGGCCGCGCCAGCCGGTCGATTCCGCGCGCGGGCTCACGCTCTCCGCCTTGCTGCGCGAAATCCAGGAAGTGCCCGGCGATTTCTGGGTGCGCCTGCTTTACACCCATCCGGCGCATTGGAGCGCAGAGTTGATCGAGACGATCGCGGCCTGCGACAAGGTCGCACGTTACATCGACATGCCGTTGCAGCACATCGACGACGCGATGCTCGGCCGCATGCGCCGCGAGACCAGCCGGCAGCATATTGAAGATCTGGTTGTCGCCCTGCGCGCGGGCATTCCCGGCGTCGCGCTGCGGACGACGTTCATCGTCGGGTTTCCCGGCGAGACGGAGGCGGAGTTCGAAACACTGCTGGATTTCATTCAACGCACGCGGTTCGAACGGCTCGGCGTTTTCAAGTATTCACAAGAGGAAGGCTCGCGCGCCGCGAAGATGCCAGATCAAATTCCCACGCGGATCAAGAACGCGCGGCACCGCCGGGCGATGGTGTTGCAACAGCGGATCGCGCGCGAACACGCCCAGGCCTGCGTCGGTCGCGAGATGAAATTGATTGTCGATCAGCCGCTCCTCGCGCGCACGGAGGCGGACGCGCCAGACGTGGATGCCACCGTCGTCCTGACGGAATCGGCACCGGTGGGGGAATTCGTGCGGCGCACGATCACGGCGAGCCGCGGCTACGACCTGCTCGCGTAGCGGAAGCCATTCTGGAGGCTTTCCAGAAAAAGCGCCTGTGATAGCGTAGGCCCATGAAATTTCATCTTTGCGTTTTGACGGCCATTTTTCTGGCCGCAGGTCAAGTCACGCCGCTGCTCCGGGCGCAGGAAGTGGATGGAAGCGACATCAACAAACAGTTGACCGAGCGAGACGCTAAAATCGGCCGACTTACCCTCGATGAGCAGCTGCGACTGCGCGCTGCGCAAAAAAAAGCGATCGAAGATCCCGCGGTGAAAGAGGCGCTCGTCAAGCGCGACGCCGCGATCGAGGGTTTCCGCAAGGCGCTGCACGACAGCATGGTGAAGGACGATCCGAAATTGGAAGAGATCCTGCAGAAAATTTCGGTCGGCAGCAGCCCGGGATTTTAGGGGCTCGGCGGGTAGCAAAGCGCATTCGTGTCTCGCGGATGCACGCGCGTCTTCGAAAAAAGCGAGGCGCGTTGATGTTAGCGAGTGACAAACCAGACGTTTTCCCGCAGTTTTCATCGACTATTTTTTGCCCTGCTTATGAGTGATTCGAACGGACCCCGGAAAGAAACCGTTCGCATTACGTTGCCGCCGCGGCGTTCTCCGAGTGGCGTCGGACGCGAGACAGCGAATATCCAAACGCCCGGCGAAAGCGCATCTGAACCACCGCGGCGCGTCTTGCCGCCGCCACCGCCTCCGAAAGCAATGCCGCCCACCGCCGCCGCCAGCAGCGGGCAAGGCAACACCCCCGATCGCGGCTCCGGTTATGCCTGTGCGTCCGCCATCGCCGCCGGCCGCAATCGCGCCGCCTCCACCAACCGCACCCGTTCTGCCAACCTCACCTCCGCCCGCGCCGCCACCCGCCGCGGAAGCGCCGACTCCGCCTGCCATGCCGCCGCGGCCGCGCGTTTTGCCGCCCCCCCCGCGCATCAACCCGCCGAGCCCAGCGCTGAAATCGGTGGTTGCGGCTCCGGAGAATTATCCGGGTTCTGGAACGCAGAGCGGTCCGCGCAAAGAGACCGCGCGGATCACGATTCTACCGCAGCCGGCCACGCCCTCGGCGCCCACGGTAAAGATGGCGAAAACGCAGCCGCTCCAAACCGCGCCGATGCCTGGTCACCAAACCCAGCCCGTGGTCGTGGCCCCGATGCTGGAGACTTCCACGCCGTTGGATGCCGGCGCCATGCTGGATTCCGTCCCGCTTCCCATTTGCTGGACGATCTTCGGAATTTCCGCTGTCACTTTGCTTATCCAGATTTGGAACTACTTTGGTTCCTAACTTATGGACAATTCTTCCACCGTAACGATCACCGAAGCTAATTTCGACGCCGAGGTCACCCAAAGCCAAAAGCCCGTCTTGCTCGATTTCTGGGCGGAATGGTGTGGGCCCTGTAAGATGATCGCACCCGTCCTCGACGAAATCGCGAAGGAAAAAGGCGACATGATTAAAGTGGCCAAGGTCAACATCGACGAGAACCAGAGCCTCTCTTTCAAATTCAACGTCCGCGCCATTCCCACGCTGCTCTTTTTTAAAAATGGCCAGGTCGTTGATCAAGTGACCGGAATGACGAGCAAAAAGGATCTGCTCGGGCGGATCGACGCCGTCGCATAATCTTCCGCAGCGCTTGCGGCTCGCCGCCGGCGCTGTCCCACTGCGTTTTATCGTCTTGAGCACGTGCGCCCTTCCGTTTCGTTTGCGTGCTGCGCGTTTTATCGCGGCCGCCTGATTGCGCGCCATGGATGCTGACGCTCTTCGCTCCATCCCGCTCTTTCGCTCGCTAGGCGACGAAGCGGCCACGGAGGCGTGCGCCATCGCGCAGGTGCGTGATTTCGAGAGCGGCTCCGTTCTCTTCCGCGTCGGCGATGAGGGCAACGCCATCTACTTGGTCGAGTCCGGCCGGATTCGCATCAGCCTTACGGATGCCGATGGGCAGCAAGTCGTCCTCGCCGAATTCGGTCCAGTCGACTTCTTCGGCGAGATGTCCGTCATCGATGGCTGGCCCCGCTCCGCGGATGCCATCGTGGCCGAGACTGCGCGGCTGGCCATCATCGGGCGGGAGGATTTTCTCGCGCTCTGCCGACGTCATCCGGAGATCAGTTTGGAAATGCTGAGTGCGCTCGGCGATCGCCTTCGCCGGACCGATCAAATGCTGCGTCACCGCGTATCGCGGAACGTGAACGAAGCCGAAGCGCAAAAGCTGACCCTGGCGGATCGCGCCGCTGATTTGATCGCGGAGTTTGGTGGCAGCTGGAAGTTCATCGGCGCCTGTGTCGCCTTTTTCATCGGCTGGGTCCTGCTCAACACCTGGCTCCTCATCGACCGCGCTTTCGATCCGTATCCCTATGTGCTGCTCAATCTCGTGCTCGGAATGATTGTCGGCCTGCAGGCGCCGATCATCATGATGTCGCAGAATCGGCAATCGGTGAAAGATCGCCTTCGGGCCGATCTCGATTACGAGGTTAATTTGAAGAACGAACTCGTCTTGAGCGAGATTCTGCGCCGCCTCGAGCGCCTCGAAGGAATCGAGCGCCACATTAAGAAGCGCGAGTGAGGCGCGATGCGCGCGGTCGGGCAAACGTGCGCCCGGCGCGGCTCGAACGCGCAACCTACAGCTTCGGAGGCTGTCACTCTATCCAATTGAGCTACGGGCGCAGCGGAGCACCACTATAGTGGTGAAGTTCCCAGCGCCAAATCCCAACTTCCAACAAAAATCTTAGGCCAGATAGCCGCTATTATAGCGCCCTGCGGACTGGGATTCAGGGCTTCGCTGAGGTCTACGGCCGGGGCTTGGGGATTTCTTTGGTTGCTTTCCGCCCACTCCTGAATAATAGAAACGCCCGCGCATTTCCCGCGTCTGACACCATGAGCACGATCATCGACACCATCGAAAAAGAGCAGCAGAAAACCGACGTCACCAATTTCAAGGTCGGCGATGGCATCCGCGTGCATACGAAAGTGAAAGAAGGCGATAAAGAGCGCATTCAGATTTTCGCTGGCATCGTGATTGGCCGAAAAGGCCGCGGCATCAACGAAACGTTCACCGTTCGCCGTATTTCCTATGGCGAAGGGGTAGAGCGCGTCTTCCCGATTCACTCGCCGCGCATCGCCAAAGTGGAAGTGGAAAAATCCGGCAAAGCGCGCCGGGCCAAGCTGAACTACCTGCGCGACCGCAAGGGTAAGGAAGCGACCGCGGTGCGGGAGTAAAGCTCCCTACTCGGCCGACGCTTTCTCCGCGCCGAGCCCGGTGTTCGCGCGCACGCTCAGCTCATCGAACTTCGCTTCCGCAGCCGGTTCGCGTCCCCAGAGTGCGCCCAGGAATGCGCCCAGGAATCCGAGCGGGATGCTCAAGATCCCGGGATTACGCAGCGGGAAGAGGGGCGGCGTCATGAAATCCGGGCTGACTGCGATGACGATGATGCTGGAGGCCAGGCCGACCCCCAGACCGCAAACCGCGCCCACGGTGTTGAAGCGTTTCCAGAAGAGCGAAAAGATGATGACTGGCAAATTCGCGCTCGCCGCGACGGCGAAGGCCAGCCCGACCAAGAAAGCCACGTTCACCTTCGGCCCAAGAACCATCGCGATCACAATCGCCGCCGCGCCTACGACGAAAGCGGTAATCCGCGCCACTCGCACTTCCTCACCCGGCCGGCGTTCCTTGCCGTGATGGATCACGTTCGTGAAGAAATCGTGCGCGAAGCTGGTGCTCGCACTGATTGTTAGGCCAGCGACCACGGCCAGGATGGTGGCGAACGCGACCGCGCTGATGAAGGCAAAAAAGACTTCTCCGCCGAGGAAGCGCGCCAACTCTGGCGCAGCCATGTTTGTCCCGCCGTGCGCCTTCATGTGATCCGGGCCGAGCAAACTCGCGGCGCCAAAACCGAAGAAGGTGGTCATGATGTAAAACAAGCCGATCAGGATCATGGCCCAGACCACACTGGCGCGCGCGGTCTTCGCGTCCGGCACAGTGTAGAAGCGGACGAGAATATGTGGCAACCCCGCGGTGCCGAGGACAAGCGCGAGCCCCAGTGAGATCTGGTCGAGCGGATTCTTGAAGAGCAAACCCGGGGTGAGGAAATTGCGCGTCACGCTCGCGCCGGTCGCATCAGTGGAAGTAATCGCGGTGAGCGAGGCGAAGAATTTCGCAAGGCTGAAATCGAACTTTGCCATCACGAGCACGCTCAAAAAGAAACTGCCGCTCATGAGCAGAACCGCCTTCGTGATTTGCACCCATGTCGTCGCCAGCATTCCGCCGAAGACGACATAGATCACCATCAGCACGCCCACGCCGATCACTGCCACCTCATAACTCACGCCCGGCAACAACTGCCGCACCAGCGTCCCCGCGCCGACCATTTGCGCGATCATGTAAAAAATCGAAACCGTCAGCGTGGAGAGCGACGCCATCGCACGCACCGGGCGCGGTTTAAGGCGGTAGGCGAGCACGTCCGCCATGGTGTATTTGCCAGCGTTGCGGAGCGGCTCAGCCACGATGATCAAGACCGTGAGGTACGCGACGAGAAATCCGACGGAATACATGAAGCCGTCGTAGCCATTCAGCGCGATCATGCCGGCGATGCCGAGAAAGCTGGCTGCGCTCATGTAATCGCCCGCCACCGCCAGGCCATTTTGCCAACCAGTGATGCGCCGCCCCGCCGCGAAGTAAGCGCTCGAGCCGCTGGATTTCTTTGCGCTCAGATAAGTGATGACGAGCGTGGCCGCCACAAACCCAAGGAACATGACGAGCGCGACGTTCATCTCGCCCCCTTCTGCTCAGCCAATTGGATAATCTCGCGCGCCTTCCGATCCCAGCCCGCCGCCGCGATGACGTAGAGCGCGGCCAATCCCCAAGCCATGAAGAACTGGGAAAGCGCAAAGAGGTAGGCCCAGTTCATCTCCCGCCACACTTTGCGCTCCATCCACTCCGGGTGATAGCCGACCAGATACGGCAGCGCGAAGTAATAGATGATGAAAAAAATCGTAGCCGGCACGATGAAGCGCCGCTTCGCTCGCAGGAGATCTTTGAACTCCGGCGACGCGGCGATTGTCCCCCAGTCCGCGTTCTGCCTATCCTCGTCCGCCGTCTGTTCGTGTAGCGGCTTTGGGTCGCGCTGCGACAGACGCGCCACATCGGTCGGGCCCCCGCTCTCGGGGGTGAGATCGGGCGGACTCTGCGGATCGTCGGGCGGCACGCGCTCTTTATAGAGACAGCGTTCGGAACGACAAGAAAAAGTCCATGCCGCCGCGCGGCGCGGCAAACGGGCGCGCTTCTGGAGCGTGCGAGGGCGGGATGGCAAGGAAACGCGCCTCCCAGGTTAAGGCCTGCCCCCGCACGCCCCAAAATACGAAGTCCGCTCCGGCCGCGCTAGATGAGGACGATGTTCAAGTCGAAGGCGGACGATGAACAGGGCACTACCGGGAGCACCGCTCACCTGCAAGACCGCGGCGTTATCGCTCTCGTCCGCATCGTTGCTCTCGTCGTCGTTTCTGCGCGGCTCGCGTTCTTCTTTTGCCGGGGCAGGCGCGATCGCAGGCAGATCCTTTTGTTCAAGCTTTTCAAAACGCTGCCGCACTTCCGCGGGCATCTTGTCCAACTCATCCTTCGTCTCCACCGGACCACTGAAGACGGTACGCCCTTGCGGATCTTTGGCGGTCAGGATTTTTTTCCCGGCCACGTTCTCCAGTTTCAATTCTCCCTGCGCGTCGTGATAGACAATTTGTGCGCGGTTCATATCGATTCGCGTGGTCTTCAAGGCGCCATTCTCCCGGCGCGTCACGCGAAACTCGCGTGCTGCATCGCGCGCGGCCCGCGCCGCTTCCCGGGCCGCTTCCCGCGCTCCGCGTTGCGCTTCGCGCGCGCCCTCTTGCGCTTCCTGTTGCGCTACGCGCGCTTCCTCACGTGCCTGATGCACGGCGTCCTGAGTCATGAACCCGAAGTCCATGTTGCCGAGCTCCTCCTGAAGGTTCTCCATGTTCTTTTCAAACTCCGGCCCGAGCGCGCCGAAGTTTTTCCCATTCCGCCAACGCCGGAATTCGCGCCGGTCGCGCCGTTGCGGGACTTCGCGCTTGCCCAGCTTCGCGGTCAGTTTCGTCTCAGCTCCTTTGCGTAGCACGGTCAGAGTTACGCTCGTGCCTTCGGGGAAACTGCGGATCAATTTCGCGAGCTGATCCGGTTCGGTCAGAATCTGTTCGTTCAGGAGCTTGATGATGTCGTTCTGCTGCAAGCCGGCCGCAGCTGCAGCCCCGTCGGGCACCACGTAATCGACCACAAGGCCGAAACCTTTGGCCAAGCCGAGTTGCTCGGCGACCACGCTCGGGACAGAGGAAGTTTCGACGCCGAGGAAAGTGACGGCGACTTTCGGCGCGCGGTTATCGTCCTCGTCATCGTCGTCTTTATCCGGCGGCGCTACTGCGGGCACAGGAGGCACGGCCGGAACGGGTGGAACGGGCGGCGGAGTTTGAGCTAAGGCGGAGCCGGCAAGGAGGCTGACTACGGCGAGGACTGCAATGGTTTTGGTTTTCATAAGCGTAACGATTGGTGGGTTAAGGAAATTTATTGACCGGCTACAGGGATGAATTCGACCTCCTCGGTCGGGTAGGAAACGCGGAGCGACGCGCCGGTGCTGCGGTCCTTCCACTGCAGCGTTTCGCGCGAACGCGCTCGCAGGCGACGCACCGGCTGTGCGCCGTCGCCCGGGAAGAGCAGCCCTTCATCGCGGGTGCCGTAGACGACCCGCGTGACGCCATCCGGCACCAGACCAGCAGCCGGTTGCGATTCGGAGATGGAAGGCGCGGGCGAAAGCGAAGCGAGTGACGGCTGCGGAAAGGCCGGCTGATTTTCGACGCGAACAAGAAGGAAGACCGCAGCAGCGGCGGCTGTACCAAGGCCGAGAGCGAACCAATTCATCCGCACCTTTGCCCGCGGAAGCACACCAGCCGTGGGTATCGCGGCAGCGCCTTCGTCGAGTGCGCACTCCACGCGCTGCATCAGTTCCGGCGCGACCGCGGCGGGCCGCAGCTGTTTCAGTTCCGCTTCGAGCTCAGAGAAATCGTTCATGGCTGGTAAAATTCTTCTTCAGAGCCTCCAGGGCGTAGCGATAACGGGAGGCTGCGGTGTTTTGAGAAATGCTGAGCACGCTCCCGATTTCGGCGAAGGTCAGTTCGTTCCAAATCTTCATCACCAACACCTCGCGCTGTTCCGCGGGGAGACTGTCGATGGCGCGAGCGAGCGCCTGCTGCGCATCGCTCTGCGTGTCGAAGTGCGGCGCGATCGAGTGCTCCGTTTCCGCCACGACAGTCGCCTCGCGCCGGGCGCGGCGGGCATCACGTCGCAGGAGATCGAGCGAAATAGAACGGACGGTAGCGAAGAGCAGCGCGCGGTTTTGGATCGAATGCTGTTTGCGCCAGAACCGGACGAACGCCTCCTGCACGATGTCCTCCGCGTCTGCGACGGAGCGCACGAACTGCCGGGCGAAGAGGACGAGCCCGGGCGCAGCTTCGGCGAAGCAAATTTTCCAGTCTTCATGCGTAGCGACATCTTCCATGACCTGGCCTGGGTCTCTCATGATAGGACGCCGCCGCGGCTCAAATTTGTCTCGCGCGGCGAACGATTTCGCAGCTTCGTCGATTCCCAGGTTTGGCGCCATGATTGCGAGTCCCATCGTTTCCAATCCAGACGCCGCCGAGCCGCGGATTTGTCTGAGCAAATTCGCGGGCGCAGTGGCGCCGTGTCCGAGGACACAATGCCGCCGCTGTGCAAAACCACGCCAGACAACCGCGAGTGGCTGTCTGGCGCGGCCAGAGTTTAACTATGGGAGAGCGTTGCCCGATCTGGGTTTGGCCAGAGAGACATCCGTGCTGTTAACCGAACCGTTGGCAGTGATGTCGCTGCGGAAGTTCGCTGCGTTTGTCGGCTGCCCGGAATTCGATTTGATCTCGCCTACATCGGTGGAAGTCACCCCTCCCACCCCGTTGGTATCTCCGATCAAGAATCCCATTTGGACGCTGGCTGACGGCAGAACTCCGCCCGCCGCGGCCGCCACGTTCGATGCCGTGATCGTCAGCCGCTGCCGGTCCGTGACGCCGCTGAGCGGCACGCGCATTTCGTTACCGCTGAAAGTGGGCGTGCCTGCGGTCCCGGTGCCGGCAGTGACGCTCGCGCTGCCGCTCTGCACTGGGCGGTCGAACGTTAATACGGCGATATAATTCCCGTTCCCATCACGCGGCTCCACGCCGCTCCCGTCCAAGGGCATCGCCGCATCGAAGGTGCCAGCGGTTCCATGCGTAAGACGCGATGCTGCTCCGGTGAGCGCGGGCAGCACAGGCAGACTCGCGCAGTCACCAGGGCCCGGGTTGTTATTCACGAAGCCGGAGACGGTGCCGCTGAAAGGCGAGGAGGTGTTATCGGCTGCGCCATTCACTACGATCACGAAGTTATGCCCGGCCGGCACGGTGAACGAATAGCTCGCCTGCGCCACGGTGGTCCCCAAGCCGCTGATGCCGGTGTCGCCGAGATAATTCGTGTCGAGATTCGTCGGATCATAGACCTGATCGTAGGCGACGCTCTCGATGTCGCCGGGGCCGCCGAGTTCTGCGTTGATCGTCACGGTATAGCAGCGCGGCGCGCCCGCCGTGTTTGTGAAGGTGTAGGTCTCGTAGCGATGCATCCCCGGGAAACCGCCACCGGGGGGCGCCTTCCCGGCGCAAGTGCTCGGGCGGCCATCGCGGCCCACGCGGTCGGCCTGCGTCGGATCGCTCGTTGTCAGCTGACTGAGCGGGATCTGTTGATTGGGACCGCCGGCGCAGGTCGGCACGGTGTAATTGATGGTCTTCGAACCGCTCGCGTAAGTGAGGTTTAGCGAGAGCGCGATCTCAGTGCCGCAGACAAAAGTATCCGAGGTGGAAATCTTAAACGGCGCCGCGTTCGTGCCGCTTTGATCGATGGCCAGATTTGGATAACTGGACTGCCCGTCCACGACGGTGACGCCGGGGGTCGTGGTCGTAAGCGTGGACGAAATCGCCGACTCGCTCGCGCAGCCATTGTTCTTGATGCCGAGATTTACCCGCACGCACTCGGCGCGGTTAACGATGCCGTCGTTGTTGCCGAGCGAATCGTTAATTGTGAACCCATTCGCCTCGATCTTCGAAACGCCAGTCATGGTAAAGTTTTGAGTAACCGTTCCGCCACCGGGCGGGGTGACCGGAGCGGAAGCTGGTGAAGAGGCGGTGCAATTTCGTGCCGCATCCGCAGCGGTGGCCGTGTAATTGCCTGCCGGGACGAGGATGGTGTAAACACCGTTCGCGTTGCTTGCGCCAGCGTAGTCGTTGCTCAAGGCCACGCGGACCCCGGAGATCGGCGCGCCCGTTTCCGCCGAAGTGACAGTGCCGGTGACGGTGCCCCAGAGGCCGGCGGCGGAAGCGCACGAGGGGAATTTGTAACTCGCGATGCGCGTCGACCAATTGAACGACCCCGTCGTCTTCAAATATTCGTTCGTGTAATAGAACGAGCATTGATCGATCGGATCGAGGGTCATGGCGGTGTAATCGCCCCAGCGGTTGCCCGCTCCGAGCTGCACACCCAGTCCCGGCTGCATCTCGGTCTCCGCGCCCATGGTGTTGATGGGATCGCCCTGCAAGCGGCCGGTCACGTAGATGCCGGGGTTGATGGTCGTGCTCGATTTGCTGTAGCCGAGCGCGATGTTGCGATCCTTGTCCATCGCGATCGACGGCATCCAACGATAGCTGCCGTCCGGATCAAAGGTGCCGGATTGGAAAAGCGTCGGCTGCGTGAGCGAGCTCCCATTATTCCGGAATTCAAACCACTCCACCGCTCCATGCGTAGTCGTGCCGGTGGAGGTGCCGCTGACTACGAGCGACTCATCCGGCGCGGCTTGCGTGCCTTGGTTGCGATAGGCGTATCGATACATGTAACGCCCGGAGAGATTATCGAGATAATCGGCGGCCGTGGCGGGCGGAGGTTGCGGCACACAGGCGCGGGTAATGGTCCCGAGGCACGCGGCGTTGCCGAGACCGGCCATGATTTCACCCGACGTCACGGCGATGGTTGGAGCCGGATCCCAAGTCACCGCCACGCGATACGAGTTGGAGAGATTGGTCAGGAAACGATTCGGCCCGATGACATACTCCGCCTCGCCTACGGCTGGCGGGGTCAGGCTATCAAGGTCGGCCGGCAGATGTCCGATTTGGTTCGGCCCGAGATCTACCATCTGCATACGAGCTGGAAGGCCATCGACCATTTTCTCGCGTTCGAAAACGTAAACGCGACCCACGAGGAACGCGCCGACTGGTGCCGGATCCGCACTGAAAATATGCGCGGCCATGTAATACCCGTCCGGCCAAACGCCTTGGTGCGGGTAATCGACGAAGTTTACCGGGTCCGTCGTGAAGTCGTAGAGATAGTATTCGCCCGTCGCGTCTGACGTCGCGGAAACAGCGAAACACTGGTGCGAATACCCGCCCGCCGGTCCGCCGACGACAAACTGCGAAACGACCCAACGGCCCGCGAGGATGTCATACGAGACCACGGGGTCGCCATCATTGTGCGAAGCGCAGATGCCCCCGAGCGGTTGGAAGAGCGTGTTGCCAGCGGCGGGGCCGTATTCGAGCGCACCGGTGGTCTTGTTGAAAATCGCAAAGCTGGTGTTGTTCCACTGCACATATTGCGTCGCGCCCACACGGCCGTTCACATCCGGCGGATTGCTGGAGGGGGTGTAGGTGCCGAGACCAACGCCGACGCCATCGAAGCTGGCGCCCGCTGGGACTCGGCGCAGAAATCTGCTCTCCGGCCTTGGTCTGCATCGGGCCCTCCGGGCCGCCGCTTTTTGTTGGAGAATCGGGATAAACGGGCTCGGCGTGGACCGTCTTCTGCACGGTCTCCGGATCAATCGGCCGCATATCGCGCAGCTTGCCACTGCGAACTGAATGCACTGGGCGCAGATCCAGCGGCGGGCCGTCATACGGCCGCGCAGCGGCAGCGCTGGACGACGTCTGCGGACGATCTGGCGGATTCTTATCCAACTTGATCGCTCCTCCAGAGGCAGCGTGCGCCGTGATCCCGAAAGTGGACGCGAGTCGCGCAGTCCAATAATCTTGCTGGGCCCTGCCCGCTGCGGCCCACAGAGTGATTAGCCCCGCCACCAGGCAGAGTAGAGATGCGGTGAGGAGGCGAAGGGTGGAGAACGCCGCTCGGCGAGAATTTTTCGTTTTCATGGGTTAGGATTTTCAACGCCTCAAACCAGCCGCGACGCAGCGCGGCAAGCGGGCATTGAAGATTCGTTTTCCTATCGGCGCTCGGCTGTATCCGGGGCGCGCGGCAGGAACCGTTACTCCCGAACCTGCGCAAGCGGCAGGCGATCGAAATCGACCGCCCGCCAATCTTCGCCGTGGCGTCGGTAAGTGATGCGGACGCGATACGACTGCTCTCCGGCCGGCATTTCCCCACGCAGGTAGGCGAAGCGTTGCTCAGTCGGAATCCATCCCGCCAACCCACCGGAGAAGCGCTCGCCGAACGCTGAGTTGAACACCGCGCGGATCGTCGCCGTCACCGTGCACATATCGCCGGAGCACGAGATCCCTTCCGTTTCCATGTGACGAAAACTCAGCGCCTCGTTGCCGTCGGCCGGACACTCGGGACATTCTGCGCTGCGAGTCTGCGCGGGAACGACTTTGGTCGCGCGCACAAAAGCGACGCAATCTTCAGCGATCCTGTCTTGCTCGGGTCGCCCTTCGTGGCCTTCCCTCTTCCCGGTCTCCGCTTCTCGCGGTAAGGCGCGGGGTGTTGCGGTCGCTAAACTTTCGCTCTTCGGCGTCGCCTTCTCCGAACAGGATGCGACAACAATGCCCGCCAGCCCAATAAGGGCGGCCCGAAGAATCTTCATACCCGCTCGCTTGAGCGCTGCCCGTAAAACCAAACCCCGGCCAACCCGGCGAGGAGCGCGAAGTCGATCACGAGATGCCAGGTGAAAGTAAGGTTCTTCGTCGCGCTGCCAAAGCATCCGCAATCCAAATTAATGCCACGCATTTTCGCCATTACGGTCGCGGCGATGAAGACCACGATCAGGAGCGCAAGGATCGCGGTCGCGCCGCGCCGCATCCAGCCAATGATCAAAGCGAGGCCACACACGATTTCCAGCCAGGGCAGATAGAACGCCATCCGCACCCCTAGCGGCCAGGAGAGGATGTGAAAATTCTGGATGTCGCTCGCGAACTTGATCGGGTCCCAGGCTTTGAGCGCCCCTGCGTAGATGAACGCTCCGCCCACCAGCAGAGCGAGGATGAATTGGATCGCGGAAAATGAAACCGCCCCCGCGCTCTGCGCATTCATGAGCGGAGATTGGACGTGGCGCGCTTCGCTCATGGTGTTGCCGGCTGCGCTGCCAGCCACGTTTCCCAGCCGCCGTGCAGAACGTAAACGTTCGGCAGGCCGGCTTCCTCGCGCAGACGCCGCGCCACTTCATGGCTGGCCGCGCAACTTTGACTGCTGCAATAAACGATCACGCGTTTGTCCGGCGTCCAGGCGTTCAACATCTGTGGCAGCAGCTCGCCCCAGCGATCCTCATTCAACAGAGTCGCGCTCGGAATGTGACGCTCGGCAAATTGCGCATCCGGTCGCGCATCCACCCACATCACCGCGTCGCCCCAAGCCTGCGTCTGCGGCAGCTCCACTTCATCCTTCGCCACCGCGGGCTTCTGCCAGGGTGCGCTTCCGCCATAGTAGACGGCCTGCCCGATGGCCGGCAAAAACGCCAGGCCGATCAGCAGCAGAGTCTGCCGCAATAACGATCCCTTCACGCGGCTAATTACCGCCGCCCGTAGCAGCCGGCGGAGTCACGCGCGCTGTGGCATAAAACGTCTGCGGGAAATCCGGCTTGATCGTGAGCGTGGCCGAATGCATGGCCTTGGTATCGCTCGGCGTGACGTTGACGATGAACTCGCCCGGCTTGGCCCCCTTCTCGACCTGGGTCTTGAACTCCGGACTCGAGGACGTCACTTCCAGCTTGGTCATTTTCACATCGGCGCTCGCGGCTTTGACGGTGATTTGCTTCGCCTTCGGGTCCTCGCCATTTTCCCAAAAGACGAAGCTCGGCTTGATCTCCACCGTCTCAGCGATCGTCGCCTTCAAGAGCAAATTGGTGATCGGCTCCTTCGGGTCGTCCGTTTCCACGGTCACTGTTTTTTGCTGCACTCCAGTCCGGCCGCCGATCTTGAAGGTCGCCGTCACCTCGCCTTTTTCGCCGGGCGCAACGTCGTTTTTCTTCAGCGACGCCACCGTGCAACCGCATGAGCTGCGCACGTTCTTAATCTGGATCGGCTTGTCGGTTTTATTCTCGTATTTGAAATTGGCGACCGCCTCGGCGTCGCCGGCTTTTGGTTGCAACTCGATCACCGTCTTCTCCCATGTGAGCTGCGCCTGCGCGGAGGCGAAAGCGCCCAGAAAAGCCGCTGTAAAGAAAGCCTTGGCCATCAAATTCATCAGAAAGCAAAGAGGGTGACGCGCAGGCTGTCAAACCGTGCGCCTCTGCGCGGCGCGAGAAATCTCGGCTTCTCGGAAAATTGATCTGGTCAGAGCGGCGAATGGCGGCCACCTTCCGCGCCATGCGAAACCTCCCTCCCCCACTCAAGCCGGCAGCGGAATCCGGTGCTGTGAATCTCCGCGCGTTGCTGGCCATCGCGCTTTGTCTCGGCGGAATGCTGCTCGCTGCCGTCGGCTTGCGCCCGCCGGGCGTAGCGGAAGAAGCCAAGCTCGCCCGCTACATGCCAGTAGCGGACGGCGATAGAGAAAGCGACAACCTTGATCGCCTGGAAGAGGATTGGAATAACCGCCTCACCTATCCCACCGGCATCTTCAATCCCGGCTGGGTCCGCGCCGCTGCCGCGCAGGATGCCACCATCGCCAGCAATGTCCCCGGCGGGGTGCAAACGCTCGACTTCGCGAAGAGCAAATCCCCCCTCACCCTCGACCCGACCAACTTCACCGCCCTCGGCCCGTCCCCCATGCGCATGACCGGCTGCTCGGGCTGCTTCAATTACCAAATGACCCAGGGCCGCGTGAACGACATCGTGATTGATCCGGTGACGACCAACGTGGCCTACGTCGCCACCGTCGGCGGCGGGATCTGGAAGTCGACGAATTGTTGCACCAGCACCACCTCATGGACCGCGGTCACGGACGATCCGCTCCTCGCCACGATCAGCATTTATTCGATCACGATCGATCCGAACAATC
This sequence comes from uncultured Verrucomicrobiae bacterium, assembly GCA_963788065.1. Taxonomy (GTDB): domain Bacteria; phylum Verrucomicrobiota; class Verrucomicrobiia; order Chthoniobacterales; family UBA10450; genus JACCTI01. The sequence continues at coordinate 197,458 of CAWBFF010000001.1, read as the reverse complement.
ACAACACGCTCTACGCCGGCACCGGCGACCAAAGCTATGGCTCGTTCGCACAGGGCAGCCAGGGCGTGTTGAAATCGACAGACGCCGGCGCCACCTGGACCTTGCTCGGCGCGGAAGTATTCGGCCCGGGCTTGCCCCAGCCCGCCGGCCAGTTCCCGCAGTATAACGCCGTCGGCAAAGTGCGCGTCGACCCGCGCAACAGTAACAACGTTCTCGCCGGCACCAAAAACGGCCTCTACATCTCGAACGATGGCGGCGCCAACTGGACTGGCCCTTGCGCCACGAATGGCTTCGACACCATGCGGCAGGATATCACCGGTCTCGCCCTCAACGACGTGAATGGCTCCACCCGCATCCTGGCCGCGGTCGGCGTGCGCGGTTTCGCCACCAATGTGCAATACAACCTGGGCCAAAACGGAGCCAACGGCATCTACAAGGGCACGATTCCAATCGGTGGATGCCCAACCGATTTCGCCCCCATCACCCGCGATGACAACGGCTGGACTGATCTCCACGCCACCAGCGGATCCATTTACGTCAATGCCACCACCGGCAACCAAGTCGGGCGCATCGAAATGGCGGTCGCCCCGAGCAACCCGAACTACATCTACGCGCAGCTCCAATCCATCCGGCCGAATCCGAACAGCGGCTGCAACAACGCGGCTGGCTGTCAGCTCGGCGCTTATCGCTCCACTGATGGCGGTGTCACCTGGACACAGATTCCCGGTTCCACCGGCGCGTCCCTTTTGAACTGCAGCGGCGGCGCCGGCGATTATCCCCAGAACTGGTACGACCAGGCCGTCGCGGTCGATCCCAATAATCCGGATCGCGTTTTCTTCAGCACGTTCGACATCTGGTTCTGGCAAAACGGCAACCCCACCTGGAATAACCTCACGTGCGGATATAGCGGCGGGACCACTGTCCACGTCGATCAGCACGCCCTCGCTTTTGTTCCCGGCTCCTCCAGCGTTCTCCTCGCGGGAAATGATGGCGGTGTGCATGGCGCGACCAACGCCGACCTCGTCACCCTCGCGACCGATCCAACCTGGTTCCACATGTTGACTGGTTTGAACACGATTGAGTTTTACTCCGGCGACATCAGCGGGAATTTCGCCACCGCCGCCGCCCCGCAAATCAACGGCGGCGCGCAGGACAACGGTTCCGCCTCCGCCACTTTCACCGGCTCGCCCACCACCGCGGTGCAATGGCAGATGGGCAAAGGCGGCGACGGGTTCTACGCTCGCATCGACCCGGTCGGCACGGGCACGAATCTGCGTTTCTGGCAGGGCAACAACAGCGGCCAGCTCAATCGCTGCGTTAGTAATTGCACCGCCTCAGGCGCGACCTGGAGCACGATCTCGCGGCCGTGGTCGGCTGATACGCAGTCGTTCGTCCTGCCCTACGAAATTCACAAAGGCGATCTGAACAACGCAGCGAACGATTGCGGTCCCGCCGGCGCCACTACCGGCTGCGGACATCTCGTGGTCGGCACGGTGCGCGTGTGGGAAACCATCACCGGCGCAGCGGCTACGCCCAGCTTCTACGTCAACAGCCCGGCGAACCTGACCAAGCAGGCGCTCGGCAATCGCTCCTACATTAATCAACTCGCGATCGAGCCCGCCATGCAGTCCGTCGTCGTCGTCGGGACCAATGACGGCAACGTGCAAATCGGCCGCAACATGGGCACCGGCTCCAATCAATCCATCTGGGTCAACGTGACGGATAACAACACGCTCCTTCCGAATCGCCCCATCCTGGATGTGGCCTTTGATCCAACCACCACGACCGCGCCGATCGCCTACGCTGCAGTAGGCGGCTTCAACGCCAATACCCCCACCACACCCGGCCACGTCTTCCGGGTTGAATGCACGACGGATTGCGCGTCGTTTGTCTGGTCTAACAAAACGGGCAACTTGCCCGACATCCCGGTCGATTCCATCATCGCGAATCCGCGGAACGCGCGGCAGATCTTCGCCGGCACCGATTGGGGCCTCTACTACACCGACGACATCACCGCCGCCTCGCCGGTGTGGAGCCGGTTCCAAAACGGCATGCCGCACAGCATGATCTGGGATCTCCAGGTCGATCGCGGCAACACGACTCTTTCCGTCTGGACGCGTGGCCGTGGCGCCTACGTTTGGCCGCTCCCAGCCGCGCCCGTCTCCGTCACCAGCGTCGTCTCGCGCAAGATCCACGGCACCGCCGGCAGCTACGATATCAACCTCACCCCGCCCAACGCCGCGATCGAATGTCGCAGCGGCGGAGTAAACAACGCCTACACCCTCGTCTTCACCTTCGCTGACAATATCGCCAGCGTCGGCAGCGCCAGCATCAGCAGCGGCACCGGCACCGTTGCCAGCGCCGCCGTTGGCACGAACCCGAACGAATACGTCGTCAACCTCACCGGCGTCACTAACCTCCAGCGCCTCACCCTCACCCTCTCGAACGTGCAAGACACCGCCGGCCACGCCAGCGCCAGCGTCCTCGGCACCATGGGCGTCCTCGTCGGCGATGCGAACAACAGCAGCACCGTTACCTCCACCGATGTCAGCCAGGCGAAACCGCTTTCCGGCAGCACGACGAACGGCTCGAACTTCCGCTTTGACGTCACGGCCGACGGGTCCATCAACGGCACCGACGTGTCGTTAATGAAATCGGTTTCCGGCACGTCGCTGCCCTAACGAGTCGCTCGGCCGAAACCTCCCTTGGAAGCGCCGCCGCGTGCACGAACACGCGGCGGCAAGTAGTTTTCAGGAAATCCGCACGTCGGTCGGGTTGCACGTCATCTCGATGACGGTGTATTCCCGCTTGAGCGCTTCGATTTCGCGGCGCTGACAACTGGCCAAATCGGACACGGCCGCAACTCCGCCCGCCCGAGCGAAAACCGGCCACAGCAAAAGAGCACAGCCAAAGAGGGCCAGGAGTCGGGCAATTTCTTCCATAAAGGCGTAGAGAACTCTGCCTGCGTCCGCTCCGAAGCGATGAGCGAAACCGCCGGAAACGGCGGAGCGAACAACAGCCATCAAGTCATTTCACCTTTGCCAACACCCTCACGAGTGTGGGCAGCGCTACCGTGACAGGCGCCGTCCGTTCGAAAAAGCAAACAAGGGAGCGCACGGCAGCCGTGCGCTCCCAACATGCGCAGCGAACCGACAATTTGCCGTTGCGGCTGCCTTTGAATTTACTTTGGGGAACGCGGTGCCACGTGATCACGCACGTAATCACGCACCGCATCCTGCCAGGGGCGCGGCGTCTGACCCGTCAGTCGCTCGTATTTTGCGGTGGAGAGGACGCTGTGCACGGGGCGGCGCGCTACAAATTGCTTCATATCCGCGAGCGTAATCGCATCGACCGTTTCCGCGCGAAGTGGAATCCCAGCGGCGCGGGAACAATCGAGCGCCCATTGGCCATACTCGCGCCAACTGCAGGAGCCGGAATTGGTGAGATGGATGAGGCCGCCGATCGAGTTGGAAAGAAACGGCCGCAACATCGTCGCGATCTCCGTCGTGGAAGTGGGCGTGGAAAATTTGTCCGCGACTGCGGCCACGCTCTCCTTCTCGCGCGCCTGCTGAATAATCCAATCGACGAAACTCGGCCGGTCTGGCCCGAAGACCCACGAAACGCGCGCGACGAGATGCTCTGCGTGTGCCGCTCGGACGCGACGTTCGCCTTCCAATTTCGATTCGCCGTAGACGCTAATCGGCCGCGCCTCACACTTCTCCGTGTAGGGCTCCACTTGCTTGCCGTCGAAGACGTAGTCCGTGCTGATGTGAATCATCCGCGCGCCCTTCTCCGCGCAGATCTCCGCAAGCACGCACGGCGCCTCGGCGTTCAGCGCGAACGCCTCCTCAGGTTCACGTTCGCAACGATCGACATTCGTTTGCGCGGCGCAATTGATTAGAAGATCGAAACGAAGCGCGCCCAGTCTGCTCCGCAGAGCCGCGGGATCGGCCAGGTCGAGTTGGGCATGATTAAAACCGCTGACCTCGGATTCATCGCCATATTCGCGGGCAAGCGCTGCGCCCAGCCGTCCGCCCGCACCGATAATCGCAATCAGACGACGCTTCGTTTCTCTCTCCACCCTGTGAAGAGAGCAGGAAGCTTCCCGCGGGCAAGGCGGCGCGAAGCAAAGCGCGAGCGGAAGCGGAGGGATCGAACCGGCGGGACATCGCTCGACCCGATTCGGTCCCTCAGGCAATAACGGTAAATGCGCAGCTGCTGTGCGAGGCACAGAGCGCCGCACGCGCGCATCTCCCGAAAAGCAAAACCCCTGGGACGGCGAACCATCCCAGGGGCAGGTATTGCTATTTCAGATCGCGCCTACGGCAACTGTGCGCCGGCGCGCGATTTCACGATCCCTACGTCGGTTGTATTAACCCCGCCGCTGAGATTGACGTCAGTGCGGAAGTTGCCGGAGTTCACCGTCCCAAGTGAGGCGGCGGACTTGGTTTGCCCGACATCGGTCGTGTTGACACCGCCGCTGCCGTTCGCGTCACCCAGTAAAATGCCCATTGGGATCTGCACATTGCCCAGATTCGATCCATCGCTCACACCCATGAGGGTGACGGCGAGACGTTGGACGTCGCTCACGCCTGTCAGATTGATCGTGACAACATTACCCGCAACGCTGGATGTGGCGCTGCCGGTGCCGGTGGTGACTGCCGTGCTCGAGACGGAGACTGGGGCCGCGAAGTTCACGACAATCTGATGCGCGCCGGTCGTTCCGCGCGGCTCTATTCCGACCGCCCCGGTAAAGCCGACAAGCGGTAGCGTGATGTCGAAATCGCCAGCACCGGGATGGGTCTTCCGCGAGAACGCGCTGCTAACCGCAGGAGCGCTCCCACCGCAAGCCGGCGGGCTTCCGATCGTCACATCGTCGACTCTCCAACCCACGCTCGCGACGCTGGAATCGGAGCCCATCCGCCAACGTACCACGACGGGAAGACCGACTCCCGATGGAGGCATGTTCACTTCGACGGGGATGAAGCCGCCGGAAGCACCGCTCCAGTTCGGCCGGCTAGGCAGAAGCGGGTTCTGGAAACCGGTGTTGATGGTGGTGTGGTTATAACCGCCGGTGACGAAGCTGCCCCCCGCGGTCACGATGTCGGTGAAGGCCCCGCCATTGATCGAGATCTCGAGGACACCCGCATCGTAGGCCGCGGTAGCGTTCTGTTGTTCCATGCTGAAGTTATGCTGGAACTTCAGGGTCTGCCCGGCACCGTAGGTAAAGGGAGGCGTATCCAGCCGGTTATCGAGGAGTGAGCCGGGATCCGGAGTGAACACGGAGTTCGGCAACGAGAACGCTACGGGAGTAGGCGTACCCGAGTTCGACGTGACCCAGAAAGGCGACGCGGCGCCGTTCACACCCTGGGATGCAGCCCAGCCCGACGGCAGAGCCGGGACAGCGACCGAGTCGAAGTTTTGCACCACGCCCAGCACACTGCCCGTTGAGAAGACAAAGACGAACGTGCCGTAATTGGTCGTGCCATCCGTGATTGTCAGCGAGGCGGTGACAGGGGCGCCGCAGGCGAGCTGGCTGTCCACCGTAAAGGTGAACTGACGGAAGATGATCGCTGACGGACCACCGCAGATGACACCGTAATTCTGCGGGCCCGTGGGACTGGTGACCCCGCCGGTCGCCGCAAGCGTCCCGGTGAGGGCAGCCGTGGTGCAAGCAGTCGAGCTCCCAGAGATGTTCCGAATCCCGAGGGCCACGGTGACGTTTTCGCCTGGATCGAGAACCCCGTTGGAACCGGCCGAAATGATGCCTTTATCTGCCGCGGCGATGACCGGCGCGCCTTGCAAACAGGGCGGGCTGATGTTGGTGATCATCCCATTGGTCACAGTGAAATTGCCACTGGCGGAGGTGAACGCCGGCTTGGTCACGGTGTAGGAATACATTCCGGGAGCGAGCGGAGCGTCATACACGCCGTTGGCTCCACTGACACCGTAGACAGTTCCGTTGATCGTGATCACGGCGCCGGCCAGTCCGCCACCGCCGCATTCGGTCACTGTGAACCGTCCAGTGCCTTTCGCGGGAGGCGCATTTTGCGCGAAATTGAACGCACCGACCCGGAGACGAGTGTTGTTGGCGCTGGTTGTTGGGACGTATTCGTTCACGTGCCAGAAGGTCAGATCGTCCGTCGGATCGATCGTAAGCGAGGTGTAATCACCCCAGCGGTTGCCACCGCCCGTTTGTGAGCCAGTGCCGGTGATAATGGCCGCTTCGCCTTGCCCCATGGTGCCGAGCGGATCGCTCGGCCGGCGCCCGGTGTAATAGAGACTCGGGAAAAGCGTGCCGCTGGCCGCGCTATAGCCGAGAGCGATGTTGCCCTCGCCATCCATGGCAATACTGCCCATCCAGCGATGAATTCCGTCCGTCAAACCCGGCGCGAAAGTCCCTTCTTGGAAGATGACTGGACTGCTGTTCGGGCTCCGAAGTTCCCACCACCGAATACCGGAAACTTCGCCGCTGGGGCCGGTGCCAGCTGAAACCGATTGATTGGTGAGAAGGGTCTCGAAAGTACCCATGTTGCGATAAGCCAGTCGAAAGAGCGGACGCTGCCGATAACCGAGGTGATCGAGCTTATTGGTCGTGCTCGGCTGGGGGATACAGGCGCGGGTGCCGCCGCAAAGGCCCAAAATGGAATTATAGGCGGCGATGGGAATTGTGTTCGCGAGGACGAAGCTGGAACTGGCTGGCGTGGCGAAATTGGCCGTAAACTTCCAGAGAGTCAGAGCATCCTGCGGCGCGCCGTAGGGGCCGTTATTATCCATCGAGCCCACGAAATAGTTGGGACTGCCGAGCGGCGGCGGGCGGATGCCATCCAAATCAGCCGGCAGCAAGCCGTCGCCCACATTATACGATGGGCTGGGAGCAGCCAGGAAGGCGATAACCTGCGCACTGGGATTGCCCGCAAGCGCTTGGGCGCGGTTCAGCGCATACGCGCCAGCCCCTTGGAACGCACCACCGGAGCCAAGAAACTCGCGCGTGCTGATGTAATACGCGTCCGGCCAAACGCTGGCTTTCGGATAATCGGGGAAATTGCCCCCGGTGGAAATGGCATAGCGATAATATGTGCCCATCGGGTCTGGAGTAGTGGAGACGGCCACGCAAAAGAAGTAGGTCGGTCCCGCAGAGGTGAATTGGGAAAGGAACCAACGATCGGCCAAGCGATCGTAAAGAACGACGGGATCGCCGGAATTTTCCGATTGGCAAGCGCCGCCGAAGCCAGACCAGAGGGTATTATTAGCCGCCGGTCCAAAAAGAACGGTGCCCGTCTTGTTAAGGATCATAAACGAAACGTTGGCCATCGTGACCACATGGTTCGGGCCTACCGCGCCGTTCGGGTCAGGGGGGGAGGCGGTGATATTTTGGGCGTCAAAGCTGGCTGTCGGCCCCGGAATTTGGGGCACTCGGGTTTCTTTCGATCCCGGGCGGTCGCCACTAACGGTGGCTTGCACCACCGGGTCGGCTTCGAACACGAAGCGCTGCTGGCGCGGCACGATATCGCGGTCTTCGTTCTCGCTCTTCGTGCTAAAATCGGGCGAAACGATCTGCATCTCGCGCAGCGGCGGAGAAACGTCGAATTGGACGACCGGAAGGACGCCCTTGAACTGGCCCCTCACTGTCGCCGGCGTTTGCCCTTGGGCCGACGCGGTGCGGAACGCGGCGAATCCCAAGGTCACGCCGAAGACGCACAGAGTAACGCCAAGGAGGAAACGTGGATTAAAGAAGGCAGACGTATTACGGGGTTTTCTTTTCATGTGGGTGTTTTGAGGTTTCGGGAGAGGGCACGCTTCCGTGCCGGGGGACAATAGGTCTAAAAAATGACGTTCTTCACGTCAAGCGTTTTCAAGAATTTAAATAGTTTTGTATCCAAATACGAGCAACGGTGCTGAACACGAACGCTCGCTAATTGAGAGCAAAAACCTCCACCAGAGCGACGCCGGTGCCCCCATTTTTGCCTCGCACAACGGCGGTGTGCGGAGCGTTGGAGGGCAGTGTGGTCACGATGGCCGATTCCGCATCATTCGTCGGCGGGACGGTAGTGGCGATGATCTCGGCCTGCTGCGTTGACCGCCAGTCATCGTTCATCGCGACCATCACTCCGTTCGCATCGAAAATCTCGAGCGTCGGGTCGGCTAGTTTTCCGGACACCGGCAAGGAGGGCCCGATCGCACGCACGATAAGCCGGCGCGATCCGCCGCTGACCAGAATGAAACCGCCAATCATGGCGTCGTCGCCTGTCTGCACGAAGCCGCGCGTGGAGATGTTGGCGAGGGAGGAATTGACCGAATTATCAAGATCGTAAACCTCCACCAGCGCCACCCCGGTTCCGCCGCCCACACCCCGAACGACGGCAGTGTATCCTGTGTTGTTAGCCGGCAGAGTGGCTACGATGGCAGATTCCAGATCGTTCGTCGGGGGGACTGTGCTGGCGATGATCTCAGCCTGCTGGGTGCTGCGCCAATCATCGTTTGCAGCGATAAGCCCGCCCGGTCCGTTGAGTTCGAGGATGGGATTCGCCAGTTTGCCCGCGACGGGCAGCGAGGGCCCAATCGCGCGCACGATCACCCGCTTCGGCTGCGTGCCACTGACGATGAAACCGCCGATAAGAACGTTGTCGCCGGTTTCGACACGCAGTCGGGTGGAGATGTTCCCGAGTCGGGCAGTGCCAGGAACGACTGCACCCGCCAGATAATCGAGTTTCGTGTTCAGGTTGTTTGCAATCGTGGCCGTGTTTTGTGAATTGGCCAAGCCACCGCCGCTGAAGACAACTGGATAGGACCCGTTCCCCGGCACAGGCACGGAATAGCCGCCCGAGGTGGACGAAATGGCGAAAAAGTTGGAACCGGTGACATCCACTCGGACCCCACTCACGCCTTCGCCTGGATCGTAAAAACCATTACTGTTCGTGTCCCGATAAACGACGCCAGTGATAAATGGCGTGCCATTCGCTTGCGCACCGAAATTCTGCACAATGTAAACTGAATCCCAGGTCATACCCTGGCCGTTATCAGTTCCGCTCGTGATGCCAATCCCGGCCTCCCGGAAGAAGGCCAGCATGGTCGTGAGGCGATGCCCACGACCCGCGACGGTCTGGTCTGTAAACAAGTCGTTGTGCGCGCTCAAGACGGCTGCAATCAACTTCGCGCCACTGTAGGGGCCCGACCCGATCGAGACTGCCTCCGCGATATTCTCTGGCCCAGGAAAGAAGCCAGAGCCGGTGGTAGGCCCATTGTAATTTGCAGAAACATACCCCGCTGCAGCGATTCGTCCCTGCGAGGTTGTGCCGCCGAAGGTGTGTGGCGAGCCGCCAACGAAGAACTGATCAGCATTATTCAGAGTAGTGGCATGCGCTTGTGCGGCATTGAACAACTGCACATTCCAGGAAAGCGGCTGCACCGAATTAGGGATCGGAAATGATTCCCCGTTGATCGAGGGCGGCCCCTCCTGCAAGCCCCCGCTCAGATTGAGTCGAGCTGCTTCCGCGCCACCATTTGCGCGCGCCCGGTTGATCAGTTCCAGCTGATATTGAGCTTCGTTGGACGGATTGCCGATCGAATATTGTGTCTGTGCGCGCGCCTGAGACAGCGCGAAGGCGAAAAAAAGAAAAAGACCAAGGTGACGAAGGAATGGTTGCATAGACTTGGGTTCTTTGGCGCAGTGCCAGTCCGGAGCTTTTATCAAACCCGTGCTCCAACTTGCGCAAAGCGCACGCGGAGTCGGTGGCCGCTGCTCCGCGGCATCCAGTGACGTGCGTTTGAGTCGATGCTCGCAAGCCAAACGAGAGGTGTAAATACTTTTCTTCCCTTGGTAAACCGAGCGATCGCCTCCAAACGGTATTCGACCGATCCTGAATTTACCGGAACAAGTTTTCCGCGCCTATCCGGCAGAGGGGCATTGCGTTTAGTTCGGGCGGGCAACGATTCCCCTCAAGCCTTAACCGTTCGCCCCGTCGGATGCTTACCGTTAAAAATGCAAAAACCCCGCTGCCTGTTTCCAAGAGCGGGGTTTCTGTTCTGGCGACGTCCTACTCTCGCACAACCTATAGATGCACTACCATCGGGGCTGCAGCGTTTCACTTCCGTGTTCGGAATGGGAACGGGTGGTGCCACTGCGCTAAGATCACCAGAGGGCCGAGCCGCCCGAATCGCACCTAGGCGCAATCCATTTCGACTCCGATTCTCTGGCGATGGGGCCAGCTTAATTTTACAAAAGAACCAGCCGTCTGATTCTCTGATATCTACATACAGGGACAGTGTCCGCAATTTTCAAGGCTTCGTTTTTATTTAATGTCATTCCCCTCAATTTACCGCCGCATCGATCTTGCGAGCGACGCGACGGGTTAATTGAAAAGTAAATGACCAAGCCGAACGAGTTATTAGTATCACTTAGCTGAATACATTACTGCACTTACACCAGTGACCTATCAACGTGGTGGTCTACCACGACTCTTCAGGGAGAACTCATCTTGGGATAGGCTTGGCGCTTAGATGCTTTCAGCGCTTATCCTTTCCGAACATAGCTACCCAGCACTGCCGTTGACACGACAACTGGAACACCAGCGGTTCGTCATACCCGGTCCTCTCGTACTAAGGTATGAACCCCTCAATTCTCCTGCGCCCACAGTGGATAAGGACCGAACTGTCTCGCGACGTTCTGAACCCAGCTCGCGTACCACTTTAATCGGCGAACAGCCGAACCCTTGGGACCTTCTCCAGCCCCAGGATGTGATGAGCCGACATCGAGGTGCCAAACCCTGCCGTCGATATGAGCTCTTGGGCAGGATCAGCCTGTTATCCCTAGCGTACCTTTTGTCCGTTGAGCGATGGCAATTCCACATTCAACCACCGGATCACTTGGACCTACTTTCGTACCTGCTCGACTTGTATGTCTCGCAGTTAAGCTGGCTTATATCCATATACTCGTCACCTGATTGCCAACCAGGTTGAGCCAACCTTCGTACTCCTCCGTTACTCTTTGGGAGGATACCGCCCCAGTAAAACTAGCCGGCTGCCAGTGTCCCTCTGCCAGATAATGGCAAGAGGTTAGTTATTCCAATTTCGAAGGGTGGTGTTTCATTGGCGACTCATCAAACCCCGAAAGGTCTGAATCACAGTCTTCCACTTACGCTAAGCATCAAAATCGAAACAACAGTAACAGCGTGTAGTAAAGGTGCATAGGGTCTTTCCGTCCTACTGCGGGTAGGCGGCATCTTCACCGCCACTACAACTTCGCTGAGCTCCTCGTTGAGACAGCGGTCAACTCGTTACACGATTCGTGCAGGTCGGAACTTACCCGACAAGGAATTTCGCTACCTTAGGACCGTTATAGTTACGGCCGACATTCACGGGGACTTGGGTTCAAAGCTTCGCCTTGCGGCTAACCTCTTGCCGTAATCTTTCCGCATTGGTCACGTGTCACACCCTATACGTCGTCTTGCGACTTGGCAGAGTGCTGTGTTTTTGTTAAACAGTCGGTTGACCCATTTCACTGCGACCGCCTTGCGGCGGCACCCCTTCTTCCGAAGTTACGGGGCTAGATTGCCGAGTTCCTTAACGAGGTTTCACTCACGCGCCTGAGTATACTCTACTCACCCACCTGTGTCGGTTTACGGTACGGGCAACCGTGGGAACATGTAATTGGTTTTCTTGATACAAAGGTCAAACAATCCGGCTTGGCCGAGGCCTCACCGTCCCCTTGCGGGACCGCCACTTTCAATCGGCGACTGTTCTCTTTTCATATGTCACAACTACACTTAACCACAGCCGGTGCAGGAATATTAAACCTGCTGTCCATCGCTTACGCCCTTCGGCCTCAGCTTAGGTCCCGACTAACCCTGGGAGGACGAACCTTCCCCAGGAAACCTTGGGTTTACGGCGGACGGGAATCTAACCCGTCTTGTCGCTACTCATGTCTGCATTCTCACTTCTAGAAACTCCACCGTTGCTTCCGCTTCGGCTTCAATGTCGCTAGAACGCTCCCCTACCAATCCGAATGGTCGAAACCACACGTCTTCCAGAGCTTCGGTATACCGCTTATCGCCAATCATTATCGGCGCGAGATCGCTCGATGAGTCAGCTATTACGCACTGTTTAAATGATGGCTGCCTCTAAGCCAACATCCTCACTGTCTAAGCAACCTCACATCCTTTCCACTGAACGGTATTTGGGCACCTTAGCTGCTGGTCTGGCATGTTTGCCTCTCGCGCGTGAAGCTTATCCCTCACGCACTGACTCCCAGTGCTACACTCTGCGGCATTCGGAGTTTGATTGAATTCGATACCCTGGTATGGGCTCTAGTTCATCCAGTGCTCTACCTCCGCACATGAACACCTGAGGCTAGCCCTCAAGCTATTTCGGGGAGAACCAGCTATCACCGGGTTTGATTAGTCTTTCGCTCCTACCCACAAGTCATCCCAGAAGTTTTCAACCTTCACGGGTTCGGTCCTTCAGTTGCGGTTAAGCAACCTTCAACCTGCTCATGGGTAGATCACCTCGGCTTCGGGTCTAGTGCCAGCGACTATGGTCGCCCATTTCGGACTCGCTTTCGCTTCGCCTCCAGCGCAGAACGCTTTAAGCTTGCCACTGACACTAACTCGCAGACTCATTAAGCAAAAGGCACGCCATCACCCCTTGCGGGGCTTTGACACCTTGTAAGCACATAATTTCAGGTACTATTTCACTCCGCTCACAGCGGTTCTTTTCACCTTTCCCTCGCGGTACTTGTTCACTATCGGTCGCCAATTAGTATTTAGACTTACGCCGTGGTCGGCGTGGATTCATACGAAGTTTCACGTGCATCGTATTACTCAGGAATTCCCTAGGCGTGCGCGGATTTTCGATTACGGGATTGTCACCCTCTCTGATGCGATTTTCCATTCGCTTCATCTAATCGTTGCACTACCACATCGGGCTCCTACAACCCCAGCAGCAAGCTGCTGGTTTGGTCTCTTCCGCTTTCGCTCGCCACTACTGACGGAATCGCTTTCGCTTTCTTTTCCTCCGGTTACTGAGATGTTTCACTTCACCGGGTGTTACGATGTTTCTGCTATGTATTCACAGAAACTCGAGCAGGTATTATCCCACTCAGGTTACCCCATTCGGAAATCTCCGGGTCACAGCGTGTTTACCGCTCTCCGAAGCTTATCGCAGTTAGCCACGTCCTTCATCGTCTTTTGGCACCAAGGCATCCATTATGTGCTCTTTGTAGCTTGATCAATCTGTTCCGGTCCCGCGAACGGGACCAGAGATCTTTATGATAACTGAAACTCGTCAGGCTGAAGGTCTTACCCTCCAACCGTCAATTTTCAGACTCAGCTCTTAAAAGTTGTTTTTACTACCCTGTATGTAGATGTCAAAGAACCAGCCGCTCCGCACACTTCAGCCACAAAAAAACTCAACCTCTGCCGTCCGACGTGAAACACGTTTCCGTAAATCAGCCGGGACAAAATTGAGTTCCAATTTGCAGTCCCAAAATGTGCGAGAACACAATTCCCACAGCTTTCGCTGTGCGGAATCCCGCTTCTGGCGGGGTCAGCAAAATAGCTGGGTGATCGAACTCGTCAACGGCAGAAATGAATTTTTTTCAAAAAATATAGGGACTCGCAAAGTTCGCCAAATCGTTCCAGGCATTGCCACAGAAAGAGGAAACAGGGAGAATCGCTTTCGATCCGCAAGGGGCTGGGAAGAAGCAGCCATCGTCCCACAGTCACTTTTGGAGTCGCAACTCCGCCCTGCCGACCTAGATTCTGCCCATGAATCGCACTGATGGCCGCGCAACGGACGAGATTCGACCTCTTCGTTTCGAGTTGAACCCTGCCCCCCACGCAAGCGGATCGGTCCTCATCGCCACGGGACGGACCCTCGTGCTCTGCGCAGTCATGATTGAGGAAGGCGTCCCCCGTTGGATGAAGGAACAGAGTGTCCTCGGCGGCTGGCTGACGGCAGAGTATTCGATGCTGCCCTACTCCACCCGTCCACGAAAGCCCCGCGATATCGCCAAGGGCCGATTGGACGGCCGCAGCAGCGAGATCCAGCGCCTCATCGGTCGCTCGCTTCGCGCTGCGATCGATCTGAAGAAAATCGGACAGCGCACGATTTGGGTCGATTGCGATGTGCTGCAGGCGGATGGCGGCACCCGCACCGCCGCGATTACTGGGGCGAGCTTGGCGCTGGCGCTCGCCTGCCGGGGTTTGGTGGAGGAAAAAAAACTCGCGGTCTCCCCCATACGAAAGCTCGTTGCCGCCGTCAGTGCGGGTGTCTTCAAGAATGCTCCCGTTCTCGATTTAAACTACGACGAAGACAAGGCGGTCACTGTGGATTTTAACCTCGTCGCCACTGAGGATGGCGAGATCGTCGAAGTGCAAGGGTCCGGTGAGGGAGCGACTTTTTCGCAGGCCGAACTCGACGCCATGTTGGCGTTGGGGAAGAAGGGAATTCGCGAGCTGATCGCTGCGCAACGAAAAGTCCTGGCGGATTTCGTCGTGCAAGCCGCGTAGTTCGTGCTAGGAATTCGCCGGCCGCGGGCCGGGATCCAATTAAATGAAAAAAGCGCTCATCACCGGAATCACAGGGCAAGACGGCAGCTATCTGGCCGAGCTTTTGCTCGACAAAGGCTACGAAGTGCACGGCATCATCCGCCGCGCCAGCACCTTCAACACCTCGCGCATCGACCATCTCTACGCCGATCCCCACATCAACGGCGTTCGGTTGTTTCTGCACTACGGCGATCTGAGCGATTCGGTCAACCTCGTCAAACTCCTCTACGATTTGAAGCCGGACGAAATCTATCACCTCGCGGCGCAGAGCCACGTGCGCGTGAGTTTCGACATCCCGGAATATACCTCCGACGTGACCGGCGTGGGCACGATTCGAATTTTAGAAGCGATGCGCGAAGTCGGGATCAAGCCGCGCTTTTACCAAGCGTCCAGCAGTGAAATGTTTGGCAAAGTCCAAGAGGTGCCGCAGACAGAGACGACGCCTTTTTGGCCGCGCAGTCCCTACGGAGTGGCGAAAGTTTTCGCGTATTGGGCCACGGTCAATTATCGCGAAAGCTACGGCCTCCACGCCTCGAACGGCATCCTCTTTAACCACGAAAGCCCGCGTCGCGGCGAAACCTTCGTGACCCGCAAAATCACCCGCGCCGTGGCCGCGATTAAGCTCGGCCTGCAAAAGGAATTGTTCCTCGGCAACCTCGATGCCAAGCGCGATTGGGGCTACGCGCCCGATTACGTCGAAGGCATGTGGCGCATCCTGCAGCACGATGGTGGCGACGATTTCGTCCTGGCCACGAACGAAACCCATACCGTTCAGGAATTTTGCGAAACAGCGTTCTCCCGTGTCGATTTGGATTGGAAGGAATTCGTCAAACACGACAATCGCTACGAGCGCCCGGCCGAAGTGGAACTCCTGATTGGCGACCCTGCCAAAGCTAAAAAGTTGCTCGATTGGGAACCGAAAGTCCGCTTCGCCGAGCTCGTCCAGATTATGGTCGATGCCGACCTCGCCGCCCTTTCCTCGCGCTCAGCCCGCGAGCAGTTGGGCCGGCTGCCGTAGCGAAGCGCTCCGTTAGCGACCCGTCGGATCTTCGAACGGCGCTGTGCTGCCCAGCTGCACGACAGGCGCCAGCGCACTCAGCGGCGCATTCGCGATCGTCACCCGCGCGCCGTATCCGACCACGTCGTAGAGTTGCACTACATCGCGCGAGCGCATCCGGATGCAGCCATAGCTCGCCGGGCGTCCGACGTTTCGCTCCTCCGCCGTCCCGTGGATATAAATGAAGCGCCCGTAGGCGTTGCGATTTTGTGCCTCGCGGCCACGCAGCCAGAGAATGCGAGTCACGATCGGGTCCCGCCCCGGCGCATCCGGCAGGAGAATTTCGCCCGTCCGCAGCCGGCTCTTGAAAACCGCGCCCAGCGGCGCGTTATCGCCGATTTTCTTCGCGATCTCCAGTTCGCCCAGCGGCGTCCCGCGACTACCAGGCCAATCGCCGAGCGCAAATTTCGAAGTCGAAACCGGATATGTCGCCAGCAATCGCCCCTCTTCCAGCACAGCCAAACGCTGCTCTGGCACACTGACGACGATGCGGTGCTTCGTATCTGGCGCAACGCAGGAAGCTGCGGAAATCAAAAGCGCTACTGCCAGCGCTCCACGCAGCGCCGTTCGAAAATCGAGATACTTCATCGCTCGAACCGGAAAAATCCCTCCGCCGTCGCGGTCGTCCAGTTCGCCAGTTGTTCCAACTCAATCCCGCGCGCCTCTGCGATCGATTCCGCCACCAGCCGCGTGTGCGCCGGTTCGCAACGCTGCCCGCGGAACGGCACCGGCGCCAGATACGGGCAATCCGTCTCCACCATAAACTTCCCGATCGGCAGCCGCGTCGCCACCTCGCGGACGTTGGCGCCGTTCTTAAATGTCACGATGCCGGTAAATGAGACCAGATGATCCAAGGCGAGCACTTCCTCCGCCTGCTCCAGCGTCCCGCCGAAGCAATGAAACACCCCGCGCAGCTTCCCCGCATACGGCGCCATCATCGCCAGCGTATCATCCCAGGCATCTCGTTGGTGAATCACCACGTTGAGGCCCAGCTCCACAGCGAGATCGAGTTGCTGCTCAAACAAGCTCGCCTGCCGCGCCTTGTAGGCGCCGTCATGGATTCGCGCCTCCAATTCCTGCTCGGTTTCCGTTTGCAGCACCCGGCCCAGCACCTGCACGCCTTTCTCCTTCGCCACTTCTGCACTCGGCAGTCGGTGATAATCCAGCCCCGTCTCCCCGATCGCCACCACCCGCTTGCTCGCGGCCAACTCGCGTAGCGGCGCCATCACATCCTCCACCCCATCGTCTTCGGCCGTCGGATGCACCCCGATTACCGCATAAATATTCGGATGCGCTTCCGCCAGTTCCACCGCCCGCCGGCTGCTCGCGATCGAAGTCCCGATCGTGATCATCCGGTCCACGCCTGCAGCTGTAGCCCGTTGCAACATCTCCGCGAAGTCCGCCTGAAAATCCGGGTAATCGAGATGCGCGTGGGTTTCAATCAACATGCGAAAAGGTAGCGCAAGCGCCGCGCTCGGCGACGCCGAAGTTCCGGAAATGCCAGGTCCCGCCGTTGGTCGTCTTCCAAACTCCGCCCTGCGCGCCGCCGAGATAAACGATGTTGGCGTTCCCCGGATCGACCGCGAGCGCGCTCACCCGGCCGTTGACGATCGGGGGCGCTATACGGGGTTTGGATCGGTTGTGGACCGATAAAATCCAGGAAGGAAGGTTGGGCGTGGCCTGCGGCGAAAGCGCGCGCGCCGCCGCTTCGGTGGTTAATTTCTGTTCCAGCTGCAGCATTGAACGCCGCCGCGCCCCAGTCGGAGCGTATTGATGCGGATAGGCGCGCTGTTTGTAAAACCAATCCTGCCTCCTCCGCGGCGCCTCGCGCTCTTCCTTCTCCTGATGCGGCAAGAGTGCAACCCTGCGAGCGCCGCGATGTTCGCGCGATCGCTAGAATTCGGTGTGCGACAAATCGAGGCCCGGGTTGGCGACGTGGACCAGTTTCCAATCCCACGGCTTTCTGGAGAGGCGGCGCCATTCCAAGACGAACGGGTCTTCGAGCGTGTTGACCCGATCTTTGATTAGGGCGCTGATTTCGTTTGGGTCGGCTTCGACGGTGATGCGGGCCCGCCATTCCGCCTTTCGGCCCTCCACGCGGATAACGATTTCGCGCGGCTGAATTTGCAGATTTCGCGCGTAGGGCAGGACGGCGCGCATCCGGGCGATGAGCGTTGCGCGATCGTGCCCCCATTGATCTTGGTAGGTGGGGCCGAGAAATTCGCGCACCTCCGACCAATCGTTTTTCTGCAGGGCGGTGATGAGATGGCCGCTATGCAGCTGAACCTGATTCTCCGCTCCCCAGAGCTGGAAAAGATAGACGCCGAGGCCGAGGGCGATGAGCAGACCGGCGTAAAATCCGTTGCGGAATGTGGAGCTCATGGCGGGCAGCATCGTCGCGAACTACTACGGTGTCAGGCGATCGAGGAGCGCGAAACCCATCCCTGAGAACGAGAAAATCAAGCGGCGGCCGGTTAGCATTTGACGCTCGGGCCTTTCACCGGCATGGAGCGTGCTAGTTCAACCGATGTGATCCATGCTCCCACTCAGTTTATTTACTCTCGCTCTGTCCGCTGTTCTCGGCTGCGTCTGGTGGGCTTGCACCAAGGATCAGGACCAAACCTGACCACTCGGCTGGCTTATGCTTAATCACGACGATCTAAAATGGGTCGCCGCGACTGCGACTGAGCTGAACACGATGCTGCAACGCGCCTCGCGTTACGCGGATTTATCCCGTCAACACAAGGGCGAACAGAACTACGTCGAAATGCTGGGCGAGCAGGTCGAGATCGCGACGAAAACGGCGCAGGCTCTCTTCGATCGCGTAACGGCTTCGATCCTGGAGCGGAGCACGAACATACCGGCCCGTTCCAACAAAATGGTCCCACTGCCGTTCACCGTGGTCGCGCCCCCGTCACCTTCCATTGCCGCGCTTGGCCACGCCATGGCTCAAGCGGCTCCGAAACTTCGCGGAGAAACGGCGCAGGCCCCGTTTGCCGTGGCTGCGGTCGCGACTTTGCCGCCACCTGACCTGGACATTCTCAATCCGGGGGGAAACCGGGAACTGATCTTGATCGTGGAAGACGAGCAGGAAGTGGCGGTCCTCGCCTCGCAGATTCTCACCGCAGAAGACTATCGCGTCATTCTGGCCAAGGACGGTTTCGAAGCGCTGAAAATTTATCAGCAAGCTCAGGATCAGATCGGTCTGATCATTCTCGATTTCTTCCTCCCGGTAATCGACGGGGACGCGGTCTTCGACGAACTGCGCGCGCTCAATCCCAAGGTCAACGTGGTCTTGAGCAGCGGGTTTGCCGAGCAAACGAAGCTGGGCGCAATGCTGGCGCTGGGTTTGCGTGGGTTTATTCCCGAAGCCCTACACGCGGGCGAAATTGCTCGCGCAGATTCGCTCCACGCTGGACGCGCCGCGCTAGCTCGCTCTGCGCTCGCTGGCGCTGTTTACCGCTGAGTTTTCTGCAGCCTTTACGCTCGCCGCGCAGGACGGACAGATGTGCCCTGCGCCCAGCCACCAATCTTTTTTCACGCGCTCGTCAGCCTTCCGTAATCTGCGCGGCGCGTGGCACTGATTTAGCTACTTCACCAATTCGAAATTCATGGCCCGAATCGATTCATTTTTTAAACTCATGGCCGAGCAGAAGGCTTCCGACCTTCACCTCGCCACGAACAACCCGCCCATGTTGCGGATTAACGGCGAACTTGTGCGCGTGGATTATCCCGCGCTCCAGAACGATGACCTGAAAGCGATGGTCTATGAGATCGCGCCGGAAGGAAAAATCAAAACCTTCGAAGAAACTTCGGACGTGGATTTCGGCTACGAAATCCCGAACGTCGCGCGCTATCGTTGCAATTTCTTCCAGCAAAAATACGGCATCTCCGCCGTCTTCCGCCTCATTCCTTCGACCGTCCTTACCTGTGAAGAGTTGGGATTGCCGCCGGTGTTGAAAAAATTCCCGCTCCTGAAAAAAGGCCTCGTCCTCGTCACCGGCCCGACCGGGTCCGGCAAGTCGACCACCCTGGCCGCGATGATGGATTACGCGAACCTGCAGCGCCACGATCACATCATCACCGTCGAGGATCCGATCGAGTTCGTGCATCGCAGCCAGAATTGCCTCGTGCAACACCGCGAGGTCGGCGTCCACACCCGCTCCTTTGCCTCCGCCTTGCGCGGCGCCTTGCGCGAAGATCCGGATATCCTCCTCGTCGGGGAAATGCGCGATTTGGACACGATCGAACTCGCCCTTACCGCCGCCGCCACCGGCCACCTTGTCTTCGGAACCCTGCACACCTCGAGCGCGTCCAAAGCAGTGGATCGCATCATCGACGTCTTCCCCAGCAGCCAGCAAAATCAGATCCGCGCCACCCTCGCGGAATCGCTCAAAGGCGTCGTGGCGCAGAATCTTTTCCGACGCATCGACAAACCGGGACGCGTCGCCGCCCTCGAAATTCTCGTGGTCGATATGGCCATCGCCAACCTCGTGCGCGAAGCCAAGACGCACCAAATCCCCGGCATGATTCAGGTCGGCAAAAAGAAAGGTAATCAACCGCTCGATGACGCCATCATGGAACATTTGCGCCACACCCGGATCACGCCTGAAGAAGCTTACGACAAGGCGATCGATAAAAAGAAATTCCGCGCCTTCCTCAAAGATCCGCCCGCCGACATGTCCGACGAATAGAAACCGAACGCCATGAGAACTCCGGACCTTGATCGCATCCTGTCGGCCATGCTGAAAACGTATGATGGCATCTCCGATTTCAACTTTTCCGTCGGCCGCCCGTTGCAGGTGGAAGACTTCGGCGAGCTGAAGCCCGTCTTCATCGATCCGCCCATCCAGGCGCTCACGCCTCACCAAACCGAACAGATCGCGCTCACCCTCATGCAGGGAAATCGCCGCCTGATTTACGATTACCTCACCGGCGGCTCCTGCGATTGCAGCTACTCGCTCGGCGAAGAGGCTCGCTTCCGCGTTAATATCTTCCGGCAGCAAGGCCATTTCTCGATCGTGATGCGGAAACTGGAAGGCTCCGTGCCTTCGATCGAATCGAACGAATTGCCCTCCATCTTCCAGCTGATCGCGCAGGAAAAATCCGGTCTCGTCCTCCTCACCGGCGCCACCGGCAGCGGTAAGACGACCACGCTCGCCGCCCTCCTGAACGAGATCAACGAAACGCAATCCGTCCACGTTGTGACCTTGGAGGATCCGATCGAATTCGTGCACCCGGCGAAAAAGGCCACCTTCAACCAGCGCGAACTGGGACACGATTTTAACAACTACCCGAACGGCCTCCGCGCCGCTCTGCGCCAGGCGCCAAAGGTCATCCTCGTCGGCGAGATGCGCGATCGCGCCACCGTCGAAGTGGCGTTGATGGCGGCCGAGACCGGGCACCTCGTCCTCAGCACGCTGCACACGGTCGATGCCGGCCAGGCCATCAACCGTATCCTCGGCCTCTTCTCCCTCGGCGAAGAGCAACAGCTGCGCAGCCGCTTGTCCGATACCGTTCGATACATCGTCAGCCAGCGCCTCGTGCCTCGCGTCGGCGGCGGCCGGCAGTTGATCACCGAAATCCTCGGCAATAACCTGCGCACCAAAGAGACGATCGCGCTCGGCGAAGGCGAGCATCGCAGCTTCTACGAAATCATAGAGGCGAACTCACCCTTTGGTTGGATGACGTTCGATCAGTCAATCCTCGACGCCTACGACAACGAC
The DNA here is from genome assembly GCA_963788065.1 of uncultured Verrucomicrobiae bacterium. Lineage (GTDB taxonomy): Bacteria > Verrucomicrobiota > Verrucomicrobiia > Chthoniobacterales > UBA10450 > JACCTI01. The sequence goes on along the minus strand of CAWBFF010000001.1, from coordinate 176,129 downwards.
CTCATCACCGAAGAGACCGCCCGTCTCTACGCCTCCCGCAAAGGCCGGGTCACTCGCGGGCTCGACATGATTCAGAAAAGCCGCGGGGTCGATAACGATCTTGATTCCGGTCTGCGCCTCGACCTTCCCGCCAACGCCTTCCGGTAAACGCCATGCCCAACGAACTCGATCACTCTTTTTTCGACGTCAACGACAATACCGCTCTCGTTTGCATCGATCACCAGCAATATCAAAAGCTGGTCGTGCCTCAGCTCATCGACATGACCTACAAGGTGCACCTCGGCCTTTTCGAAGAGGACGTCTTCGTCAAGCTCAGCACCTATAATTACAACGTCATCATCGTCTACGAGAACTTCAAAGGTTCCACCCTGCAGACGAATCCGATTCTGCGCGCCATGGTCCAACGGCCCGGGCCGCAGCGCCGCCATCATTTCGTCATTCTCTTGAGCCATCGTTACGCGACCAACGACGCTACCAGCGCCTTCGTGCAGAGCGTGGATCAAATCATCAACATCGCCGACCTCGCTAATTTCAAACCGGTCGTTAGGCGCGGCGTCGCCCAGTACCGCGAGCTCTACGGCAGTTTCAACGAAACGTTGAAAGCCGTGCAGGCGCTGTAATTTTTCGAATCCTCCTCGCACTTCCCGTCACCTCACGGCGGGAAAAAACTTTGCCCGCTCGGCGATTAATATCGTCGTGCAGCAGTTGCCACTTCGTCGGGCCGTTCGATAGTCCGCTTGCATTTGTGAAAGCGATCAACTGGATTCGGTTCACCTGGGATTTGAACCACCTGCCGGAAGCTGAGACCGGCCTCCCCGCCCATTACCAGATCGCTCCCGCCCAGCCCGCGGAAGAGAAGGAATTGCGGGCCGTCATCGCCCGTTCTTTCACCCTCGATCCCTCGTGGAATCCTGCTCTGCAGGAAGCGATGCGCACGGTCGATGCCTGGATCGAGCACGCTCATCAAGCGGAGACGAGCGTCTTCCTTGCCCTGCGTCACGGCGCCCGCATCATCGGCGCCGCTGTCGTCTGCGTCGATCCCGCGGCGGATAATCACCTCGCGCCCGGCCCCTGCGTTTTGATGGAATACCGCAACCGCGGTTTCGGATTGCAACTGCTCGAGCGCTCGCTCGCCACCCTCCGCCAGGCCGGTCTCACCCAGGCCTGCGCGATCACAAAAGAGAACGCGCCGGTCTCGAAATTCCTCTATTCGAAGTTCGGCGGCTCCATTCTCCCCCTCGAGTTCACTCCGGCGCTCGCGGCGTAGCGGCCTCCCGCCGGTTTTACAAACCCGCACGCGGGTCATACTTTCACGGCAGCGCACTGCAACCTCCGCTGCAATTGATTCACCTATCGTGAGCAACCCCGACTCCACTCCGCAACCCGAGCCCAGCCCCACGCCGGCGAAGTTTCATCTCAAGCCCTCGCGCAACCAAAAGCGGCGTTCCAAACTGCAACAGGTGCCGGATGAAAGCGCGCCCGCCCCAGCCCCACCCCCGGAGACGGCTCCGAAACCCACTCCCCCTCCGGCCGCTCCGCTTCTGCGCGTCAACCGCCTCAAGCGCTCCGGCCACATCCAGGAAGATTGGATCAAGCCGTCGGATGAAAAGCCGGCCAAGCCCGAGACGGAATACTAAGTTCCGTCGCGCGCATACCAGTCCACCTTCCGCGTCACGAACATGACGAGCGCGAGGACGGCGAAGAGCGCGATCGATCCCATCAGGAGCGCATAATCCTGCTGGCGCAGGGTGATGTAGAGGAAAGTGTAAACGCCGGCCAGGCCCGCGCCGATCATGAGCGTGCGCACGCCGCCGCCGAGAAAGTGCCGGCAGTACCACGTGATCAATCCGGTCGCGGCCACCGCGGCGATCAGATACGCCCAGCTGAAGCCGAGGAACTCTGAGATTGAAAGCAGGGCGAGATAGAAGAGGCAAAGCGCTGCGCCCACCATCAGATATTGGAACGGATGGATCTTCTGCCGGGCCGTGATTTCGAAGAGGAAAAACGTCGTGAAGACGAGGACGAAAAAGAGCACGCCGTATTTGATCGAGCGCTCGACGAAACGGTAGGCATCGAGAATGGAGAGCAACTCCACGCCGAAGAGCGACGTGGAGACCGTGCGTTCGTTGAAACGTTCGTTGCCCGAGCGGCTCGTCCACTGTTGCGGATAATCGCGCCCGTAATACGACACCTTCCACTTCGCCTCGAAGCCGTCCGACCGCACCGCTCGCTCCGCCGGCAGGAACGCGCCGCGGAAGCCCGGATCGGGCCAGTTCGATTTCAGCTCGGCCTCGTTCTGCACGCCGAATGGCGCAAAGTAAATGCCGCCGCTGCCGTTCACATCCAGCGGAATGGCAAACTCCACCGGTGCCGCCATCGCTTGCGCACTGCCCAGCGTCCCGGTCGCGCCCGTGGTGTATCCCGGCAGCTGCGAACCGGGAAGAAGCGGACGCTTCGCTCCACCCCAATCGAGCACCAATCCTTCGCGCGTGCCGCGCAGATCGCTCACCGCGACGCTCACGTAGGCATCGCTCCAGAGCACATCCTGGCTCTCGATTTTAAGAGCGGCGAAATCCGGGACCGCAAAGCGCCCGCTCAACTTCACCTGCGCGCGAAAGACCGCGGCGTCGTAGATCCCGCGGTGGAGCAATTGCGTCTGCACGTCGCCGGAAATCTTGAGCAGCTCCGGCAAAAAATACGCCGTGCCGATCATAACCTCTTCCACCTCGCGCCGCTCCACCCGGCCATCGGCCGCGGGAATTTCCCGCACCACCATGGAGCGAAAACGGTACGGCACGCACAGGACGGGACCGATGATGTTCTGGTCCTTGCCCCAGGCCGCGGTGATTTCGTCCACGGCCTCGTTCCGCCGCTGCAGACGCTCGCTCAGCACGCCGCTGATCATGAGCAGCGGGATCATCATCACCAGGATGAGCGCGCCGACGCCGAGCAGTTTCAAGATCGTGCTGTGTTGCCTGCGAAAGGACGGCTGCGATTTCGGCAACGGGGGCGGCGCCTCGGCTTCGGCCATGATCCGGAGCGTGCACAGCCGCCCGAGCTTAGGCAATAAAACTCGTCACGCGGCGCGCTTCCGCCAATAGCGCGCGGCTGCGCTCACCGCCATGTAGCTCGGGTCGGCTGCCTCGTAGTCCATCACGTCCGCTTGGGTGGCGCCGCCGGCGCAAAGATCGCGCGCTTCATATTCGGCAAACGCCGGGATCAACTGCGCTTCGTCCTCGCCGGCGCTCAAACGATCGCGGAACCACTCCGACCAGCGTCGCACCCGTTCTTCCACCGCATCCAGGTGCGATCCGATCGGTCCCGGCGCGAGACCGAAGTGCGGCAGGTATAGGTTCTCCGCCTGCAGCGCGCGGATCTTACCGAGCGATTCGATCCAGGCTTCCACGTCCAGCTCCGGCGGGACGAATGGCGGAATCGGCGGGCCGCCTCCGATTCGCACACCAGCCACATCGCCGCCGAAGACATTTTCGTCCCACTGATAAACGTGATGGTGCCGGGCATGTCCGGGCGTCTCGATCGTCCGCACCTCCAGCCCATCGAGCCGGACGATATCGCCGTCGTGCAACACCTTCACCCGCGCTTCCGGCACCGGCGCGAAACGCCCCCAGAGTCTCGCCATCTGCTCGCCGAAGATTCGCGTTGCGGATTCGACCAGCTTCGTCGGATCGATCAAGTGCGGCGCACCCCGCTCATGCACATGAATGGTCGCGCCCAACTCCGCGAACCGCCAGGCCGCGCCCGCGTGATCGAGATGAATGTGCGAGAGGAAAACATTCCGCACGTCCGCGGGGGTCGCACCGAAGCCAGCCAGCTCGAGCGCGATGTTCTCGAAGGTGGATTCCGGTCCCGTGTCAAAAAGGACGAGACCGCTAGCCGTCTCCACCGCTGTGGCCGCAATAATGCCGGGCCGATTGAGTTGCCGCGTATCGAGAATGCGCACCATAAGGCGAGAGAGATTTGCATGGATGCCCTGCGAACGGAAGAAACCAAAACGAAGCGCGCGCGCGAAGGGCGGGATTGTGAGGGCCCGCCCCATACTCTAAGATCGGCTCGCGGCGTCTGATGCCGCCCTGGCCTGATGCAATTCCCCCGCAATCTCCCCATCCAACGCAAGGTCACCTTCGTCGTCCTTATCACGACCACGGCCTGCCTCATCGTGGCGTGCCTCGCACTCTTCGCCTTTCAGCTCGTCAGCTTCCGCCGGAATTTCATCAGCGATCTCTCCACCTTGAGCGATGTCGTGGCCAACAGCAGCATCGCCTCCGTCGCCTTCAACGACCGCGACGCCGCGACCGAAATCCTGAGCGGCTTGAAAGCGAAACGCCACGTCCGCAGCGCCACCATCGTGAAAGATCGCGAGATCGTGGCGCAGTTCGGCCAAGCGGAAGATCTGCGCGCGTTGGCTCGTTATCCGAAAGAGCCGGGCTACATCTTCGACGGCAATTCACTCCTCCATTCCCAGCCGATTGTTTTCGATGAGGAACCGATCGGCATGCTCTACGTCCGCTCCGATTACCGAAGCGTATACCTGTCGTTGTTGAAGCTCTACGCGGGGATCCTGGCCGGGGTGCTGGCTGTCTCCGTCGGGCTTGCCTACGTCATTTCCATGCGCCTGCAGCGTTTCGTTTCCGATCCCATCCTGCGTCTCGCGGACACGGCCCGTAGCATTGCGGCCAACCGGGATTACTCCGTGCGCGTGCCGGGTTCGAATGAAGACGAGGTCGGTGTCTTCACTGAAGCGTTCAACGGCATGCTCTCGCAAATCGAAGCGCAGGCCTCCGCCTTGCAGAGCGCGCAGGAGACGCTGGAAAATCAGGTCAAAGTTTTGCAACGCGAGATCGCCGATCGCCAGCATGCCGAGAACCAATTGGCCGAGGCGCACACCCGCCTGGTCGAGACTTCGCGCCAGGCCGGCATGGCCGAGGTGGCGACCGGCGTCCTGCACAACGTGGGCAATGTTCTAAACAGCGTGAACGTTTCCGCCACGCTCGTGAGCGAGCGCGTGCGGCAGTCGAAATCGGAGAACCTGCTCAAGGCTTCGCTTCTCCTGCGCGAACACTCCGCCCATCTCGCGGATTTCTTCGCGCACGATCCGCGCGCGAAGTTGCTCCTCGATTACCTGCCGAGCCTGGGCACGCATTTGAATGAGGAGCGCGCGGAAGTGCTGGGCGAACTCGAGTTGCTCACGAAAAATCTCGACCACATCAAAGACATCGTGGCCATGCAGCAGAGCTACGCCAAAGTCTCCGGCGTGATCGAGCCGGTCTCGATCGCGAGCCTGGCGGACGACGCGCTGCAGATTAACCAGGGCGCGCTGACCCGCCACGGCGTGGAAGCGGTGCGCGACTACGCGGACGTGCCGCCCGTCGCCGCCGACAAACACAAGATCCTCCAGATCCTGGTCAACCTCGTGCGCAACGCGATGTATGCCATGGCCGAACACGCGGGGACGCAGAAGCGGCTCGTGATTTCGATCGGCGTCCTCGGTTCCGACGCCGTGCGCGTCCGCGTGATCGATAACGGCATCGGCATCGCGCCGGAGAATCTGGTTCGAATTTTCTCGCACGGCTTTACGACCAAGAAGGAGGGCCACGGCTTCGGCCTCCACAGTTGCGCCTTGGCCGCGCGCGATATGGATGGCGCGCTCGCCGCCGAGAGCGCTGGGCTGGGCCACGGCGCCACCTTTACCCTCGACCTTCCCATCGCCGCCGCCCCCGCTTATGCCCAGAGCCGAGAATAATCGAATCCTGATCGTGGATGATAATCCATCGATCCATGACGACTTCCGCAAAGTCCTGGCGGTGCCCGGCGCGCGCGCGGAAGAATTGAGCGCGACGGAAGCTGCTCTTTTTGGGCAACCGGAAAAATCCGCAAACATCCGGCGTCCGTTCGAGATCGACTCGGCCTTTCAAGGCGAGGAAGCGCTGCAAAAAGTGCGGAGCGCGAAAGCGGCTGGGCAGCCATATGCGCTGGCGTTCGTCGATGTCCGGATGCCGCCGGGGTGGGATGGCGTGGAGACGATCGGGCGGCTTTGGGAAGAGGCGCCTGATCTCCAGGTCGTCATCTGCACGGCGTATTCGGATTATTCCTGGCACGACATCGCGCGCCACGCCATCGCTCCGCACAACATGGTCGTGCTGAAGAAACCATTCGATAACATTGAGGTTCTGCAGTTGGCCCACGCGCTTTGCCACAAGTGGCTCATGACCGAGGAAGCGAATGCGCAGCTCAGCCGCTTAAACGAAATGGTGGCGGCGCGGACGGAGGAGCTGGACCGCGCGAATGCGGTGCTGCGCGAAAGTGAAGAGCGCTTCCGCGCCTTCATGGATAACAGCCCCGCGGTCGCATTCATCAAGGATCGCGATGGACGTTATCTCTATTTGAACAAGCCGTTCGAACGCCACTTCGGCATGCCGCTGAGCGAATGGGCGGGCAAGACGGACTTCGACGCGTGGCCGCATGAGTTGGCCGAATCCATGCGCGTGAACGAAGCCATCGTCCTGGAAACGGAGCAGCCGATGGAATTCATCGAGAGCATTCCCTTACCCAATGGCAGCCAGGGCGAATGGCTCGTCTTAAAATTCGCGCTACGCGATCGCACGGGCGAAAAATTCATCGCCGGAATGGGCGTGGATATTACGGAACGCAGCCGGCTGGAGGCGGAGCTGCGCCAGGCGCAAAAGCTGGAGGCGGTCGGCCAGCTCGCCGGCGGCGTGGCGCATGATTTTAATAACATCCTCGCCGTCATCATTGGCTACGGCGAGACGCTGCTCGAGAACGGCCAGGACGCGAACAGCATGGAGCAACACACGCGGCAGATCATGAAAGCGGCCGACCGCGGCACCGCGCTCATTCGCCAGCTTCTCGCTTTCAGCCGCAAGCAGGTGCTTTGGCCACGGGTCATCGACGTCAATTCCGCGTTGATCGAGATCGACAAAATCTTGCACCGGTTGATCGGCGAAAATATTTACCTCACCCTGCTGTTGGGCCCGGAGGCGGGCTGCATCAAAGCCGATCCCGGCCAGATCGAGCAGGTCGTGATTAATCTCATGGTCAATGCCCGCGACGCCATGCCGCACGGCGGCGAAGTGCGGATCGAGACTCACAGCGCGACCTTAAGTGCCGCTGAGACCGAGAAGCACGGCGTCGCGCCGGGCGACTACGTCCTCCTCGAAGTGAGCGACAACGGAACCGGCATGGACGAGGCAACCCAAGCCCGCATCTTCGAGCCCTTCTTCACCACGAAAGAGAGCGGACGCGGCACTGGCCTTGGCCTCGCCACCTGCTACGGAATCGCAAAGATGAGCGGCGGCTTCATCGCGGTGCAGAGCACACCCGGCCAGGGCAGCACCTTCCGCGTTTGCCTGCCGAAGGTCAGCGGCCACGCGGAAAGCGCGCCCGCGGCCGCACCGGACGACGAATTGCCGCGCGGCTCGGAGTCCGTCCTCGTGGTGGAAGACGAAGAGGCGCTGCGCGACCTGACTGTGCACGCGCTGCGTGGTTTGGGTTATCAAGTTTTCGAAGCGATCGAAGGCGAGCACGCTCAGCGTCGCCTGCTCGATAAAGAGTGCGCCGGCGATCGATCTCGTTTTGGCCGACGTGGGCATGCCTCGGCTCGATGGTCCCAGCCTCGCCCGTTGGATCGCGCAGGAGCTACCGGCGGTGAAAGTGCTTTTCGTTTCCGGTTACGCCACCGATCGATTGCCGGATGGCCTGAGCCGCGACTACCGCTTTCTACCCAAGCCGTTCACGCGTCGCCAGCTCGCGTTCACCGTCCGCAAAGTGCTCGATCAGGACGCGGCCGAGCCGGTACCCACCGGCCCGCCGGCCGAGGTCGCTGCGAGCAGCAGTTAGGTCTGGCGCTTCCGCCTCCTTCGGTCAGAATTCGACTCCCCCCATTCCTGAGCGATGCCCCGGCTGCAGCTATTACTGGCGTTCCTCGCGCTTTTTCCCTCGCCACTTTTCGCGCAAACGAAAATCGAGATCACGAGTCGTTTGCTGGGTTATGATTTGCGCCAGGCGGTCGGCGACATCTCCGAAAACACCGCGCTGCCGCGCATCGTTGTTCGCTCCGGCTCGGAGGGGCTCATCGCCGTCACGCGCGACTACCGCTACCCGAAGGAATTTAACAAAAAAGGCAAACCGACCGTCGTGCGCACAGCTTTTCTCGGCGTCCGATTTCCCATCTACGTGCGCGAGAGCGAGGGCGTTGTCACCTACCTCGGCCGGGTGGAACTCTGCGAACGCGAAGACCCGGATAACCCACTCTCGCCGGTCCTTAAAACCACAACTTCGTTCCAGGGTGAGCTGCCGCTCGACAAGCAATTAAGCATCGAGGTCGGAGCGCCGCGCGGACGCAGTGCCCGGATGGAATTGCTCATGACCCGGCATTGAGCCGCGCGCTACTTCGCCTCTGCGGTTTCGCGAAGACCGCGCTGCGTCACGAGATAAACCGCAAAACTGCCGAGCCAGTGCCCGCCTTCGTAGTGCTCACCCGTCACCGCCGCCAATCCCGCCCGGCGATGCGCCTCCGCCGCCGCGCGCAAGGCTGGCCGTCGCGGATCATCCTTCGGCAATCCTGTGAGGATTCCCTCCAGCATCCAGGCGCGGCTCAGGTTTAGGCCATCCAGATGCGCCAATTTCGGATCACTCGGATCCGGCGAGACCGCCACCGCCAGCCAGCTCGCATCCGCTTTCGTAGGGATTTGCGGGAGGAAATTCTTGAGCCATTTTCCAAATTCCGCCGGTGCCAGCACGCGCCGCATCAGATCGGCCTCACCCAGAACAGGCGAGAGAAAATCCTCGCCCGAGGGTTCATACGCCAGCGGGGCATTCTTGTCCGCGCCGAAAAAATCCCGCGCCTTCCCGCGCAGCAGCTCCGCAAACTTCTCGTTAGGCGCGGACCGCGCATAATCCAAAAGTAAACCGAGCGCGAAAGCCGTCTGCGCGTGCTCGCCGATTCGCACAGGGTGCGAAAGCTTGGGCAGCCACGCGTTGAGACGCTCCAGCGCCACTTCTTCCAACGGCCGCAAATTGGTCACCATCTCGCGCGCGTCCGCGTCGTCCCATTCGCGCAGCTCCATGCTCAACTGCAGCAGCCACGCCAGTCCGTAGGGACGCTCGAAGCTCGCCCTCCCCTCCCCGCGCATATACGCCGCCTCCACCGCAAGATTTTCCTTCGTTAAACTTTTGCGCAACGCCTGCCGCGCCTCCGCCGCGAAAGACGCGTCCGGAAACGTCCGCGCCAGCCGCGCCAGCAACCAGTGGCCGTGGACCGACGAATGCCAATCGTAGCAGCCGTAGAATGCCGGCGTCAGCGCGCTCGGCGCCGCCACATCCTTCTCGCTGTTCAAGACATGGCTGATTTTGTTTGGGTATTCCTTCCCCACACACGCGAGCGCGAGCCGCGCGAATCGTTCCGCCGCCGCTGGTTGCAGCGCGCCCGGCGCTTCATTCTCCGCCATGGCCGACAAGGTAAAAAGTAAGCCCACCATACAAAGAAAAATCTTCATCGTGCTCCGACCGTAGCGCAGCCGGCCGCGCAGCGGAAGCGCCGCCGCGGCTTCCTCGTCGTCTTACTCCTTGCTCCCCTCCGGGAATTTTGCATAGTGACGCCCCGGCTCGATGGACCGCGCGCCGGCAGGCGCAACAAGACCACGAATCGGTGCACGGCTGGGTAGCTCAGTTGGTAGAGCAGTGGACTGAAAATCCACGTGTCGGGGGTTCAATTCCCTCCCCAGCCACCATCTCCGGGGCCAGATTGTCCTCCATGAACAACCGACACTGGGCATGATCGCGCGGCTCGGACTTCTCATCAGCCGGGCGTTTCGCGCGGTGATGCCCGATCCGTTCGTGCTCGCGGTTCTCCTCACCTTCGTCACGATGGGGCTCGCCTTGCTCCTCACGCCCACGACCTTCGGCGGCGTGGTGGACGCGTGGTCGTCGGAGACTGGGCTCTGGAGTCTCCTGAAGTTCGCCATGCAGATGGCGCTGATTTTGGTAACCGGACACGCCGTGGCGAGCAGTCCACCGGTGGCCCGGTTCACCCGGCGCGTGGCGCAGCTGCCTACGAGTGGGGCGGGCGCGGCCGCACTGGTCGCGACTTTGGCCACGACGACGGCGGTTTTGAATTGGGGCCTCGGCCTTATTGTCGGCGCGATCGCGGCGCGCGAGGTCGGCGCGGCCATGCAGCGGAAGGGCGTGCGCGTCCACTATCCATTACTCGCCGCTTCCGGTTATCTTGGCCTCATGGTCTGGCACGGCGGCTTTTCCGGGAGCGCGCCGCTCAAGGTGACTCAGCCCGCGGGGATCGCGGAGATCTTCGGCGCCTCGCCTCCGATCGGGCCGATCTCGCTCGATCATACGCTTTTCAGCCCCGCCAATCTTTTCATCACCGGAGGGCTCCTCGTGCTGCTGCCGCTCATCATGGCGGCGTTGACGCCGCGCGACCCTCAAGCCATCCAACCGGCCGCGGACTTCGGGATTGGCGATGCGCCGGCCGACGAAACGGTGGTGGCTGATTCGCCTAACGAACGGAAGCCGTTTCTCCCGCGGATGCTCGAAGACACGCCCTTCATTTCCTGGGCGCTCGTGTTGCTGATGGGCATCTGGGCCTGGCGCTACTATTTCCCCGCGACTGGCCCGTCGGGCATCCGCCAATTGACGCCAGACACGGTCAACCTCTCCATGCTCGCGCTCGGGCTCTTGCTCCACCGCACCCCTGCCAGCTACGTCCGCGCGGTCGAGCAAGCCGCGTCCGGCGCCGCGGGAATTATTCTCCAGTTCCCGCTCTACGCCGGGATCATGGGGATCATGGCGTCGAGCGGCCTGACCGCGCGTTTCGCCGTCTCGCTCGCGGCCTTCGGCCATGGCGCCATGCTCCCGCTCGCCACATTTTTCTCGGCCGCTGTGATCAACATCTTCGTCCCTTCGGGCGGCGGCCAATGGGCCATCCAGGGGCCGATCGCTGTCCGCGCCGCGCTCGACGCCGGAGTCGATCCCGCCACCATGGTCATGGCGGTCGCCTACGGCGATCAACTCACCAATATGTTGCAGCCATTTTGGGCGCTGCCGCTGCTCGCGATCACCAAGGTGCAAGCGCGGGACATGGTCGGATATACCACTGTGGCCATGTGCGCCGGCGGCATCTGGATCGCTCTTGGGCTGTTGCTATTTTGAGCCATGGCGGATGGACTTTCTCGAATTAAGGGTTGACCGGCAGGCCAAAAAAATGTCACAACGGACATTGCAAGAGCTGGACTTAACAAAACGCGCACCTGCAAAAAGATTGAGCAAAATGAAAAAACTACCCTTCGCTTGGAAATCCACTTTCGGAGCGCTCGCCATCGCGGCAGCCTTCGCCCTCACCCCGGCGCATGCCACCGTGGTCTGGCAGCTGAATCCGAACGGTCTGAATCAGTCGGCCGGTTCGAGTTCGCAAACATTTACTTCCGGCGGTTTTCAGATCGGGGCCACCGGCTACAACAATAATGCCGGCACGGGCACAGCCGCGGAATTGTATTACAAAAGCGAGCCGCCCTCCGGCACTGCCATGGAAGTGGGCTTGGGTCTGACGAACTCCTTTACGCACGAGCTGAACGCCGGCGCAAACGCCTCCAATCCGGTCAACTTCATTCAACTCAATCTGACCTCGATCCTGGCGCAGAACGCGATGAACGGCATGATCAGCGTGGGCAGTCTGCAGGCGGGCGAGGGCTTCCAGCTTTTCGGCTCCAACACCGCGGGCATGCTCGGCACGGCGATCGGCGGGCCGTTCACCGGTTTGGCGTTCGATAACCTCTTCGTTGCCATCCCTTCCTTCGGCACTTTCCAGTTCATTTCCGTGGCGGCCGCCACGGGCAACGTCCTGCCGGTGGCGTTCTCGGCTAATATCAATCCGATCCCGGAGATGGGCACCGTCATGCCGATCGTGGGTTTGATCGTCGCCATCGGGTCGACCACCATCCTGCGCCGCCGCCGCCTCGCGCAGTTGCAGCGATAGGGTAGTATTCTTCTGTTAGGGGACGGCCGCTCGCGAGGGCGGCCGTTTCTTTTTGTGGTGGCCGGCGAAGACACCGCGCGAAGTCACTTCGCCGCAGGCAGCGCCTTTTCCAGCAGCGCTTTTTCTTCCGGAAGCAGGAACGCCTGTCCGCCCAGCTCGACGTAAGGCCGGGCCTTTTCCGTCTCTCCCGCAGCGGCGAGGATGATGCCGTAGTAGGCCGCAATGGCTGGCGATTTCAGCTGCCCTTCGTCCAGGCGCAAGAACGCCTTCAGCGCTCCTTTCGTGTCGCCCTGACTGAAGAGCGAAAATGCGTAGGTGGAGACGAACGCCGGATTGGCCGGCTCTTTTTGCACGAGGTCCGCAGCGGTCTTGCGCGCGCGATTAACGTCCGCCCCGAGCAACAGGGAAATCTGCGCCAAATTGTTTTGCATCACGAGATCCTCGGGCGCCAGTTCTGTTCCCCGCAGCAGAACGCGGTAAAGGCCCGGCGTGTCACCATTTTTCGCATAGAGATTGTAGAGGAGTTGCAGCGCCTCCAACCGAGCTGTGTCGCTCTTGCTCAACTTCCACAACAGGTCCGCCGTCTCTCTCTCCCAACCCCAGGCGGAAACCGTGCGGGCGAGGAGGAGCACCCTTTGGGCGTGATCGCCCAACTTGTTTTGCGCGCGGCCCCACTCCTGGTCCGCCGCAATCTCCTGGTTTAGCCCGCGAAACGCCCGGGCCAGGTAAGCATGACGCAAAAACTCAAACGCTCCCCAGTCGGCCTTCGCCGCCACCGTCTCCAGTTCCTTCCATTCCTTCGTGCGAGCATGCGCCTCCACCAGGGCCAGCGGCACCGGCCAGCCCGCACGCACTTCCGGCGTCAGCGTCGCTCCATAGCGCAACGCTTCGGTGGAATTATCAGCCGCGTTCAAGGCCGAGATGAGACCGGCCGCATCTGCCGCGCGTGACCGGGCGATCTCTTCCAAACTGGCCAGATATTCGTCGTGCGCTGGGTCACGCATTTGCCGAAGAATTTCCAGGTAAAGCAAGCGATCGCTAAACGCGGCTTCGGCATAACCCTGGAGATCGGATGCAAGTGCGCGCATACGTTGCGGGTCGGCCTTGTGCTTGTTGCCATCGATGAGCAGCGCCCGCGTCGCGGCGGCGCGTTGCTTTTCATCGCTGCGCAGGCGTTCCAGCGTTTCGCGCCCCGACTGGCGCGTGGCTTCCTCGTTCGAGCCCAGCCTGGTGATGGCCAGTTGCATCTCGAAGCCTTTTTCATCTGGCGCCAACGCGACCGCTTTCGCCCAATGCGCCTCCGCCTCCGCTTGTTGCTGGCGCATATCGGCCAGCCGCCCCCGCGCCGCATGATAGGCAGCCACTTGCTCCGCCGTCCCTTCCATTTTCCGCAACGTCTGGTCGGCCAGCGCGAGGTCGTTTGTGCGCAACGCTGTCCGCACCAAAGCCAGGCCGTCGTCAATCGACGCAGGCTGCAATTCCACCACCCGGCTCCGCCATCCCAACTCCGAGCCGTCGCCGGTCTGCTCGGCGATTTCCGCGAGCAGGCGGGCCGCCTCTACGCTGCGGTTATTCGTCTCGTAGGCGCGCTTCGCATTCAGGAAAGCGGATCGTGTTTCCCCGCCGCTCAAATAGGCGGCAGCGCGCCGGACGAGATGATGTTCCTGCCAGTTGTTGAAAATTTGCAGGCCACCCCAGATCAACAAACCCAGGGCAAGGGCGCCGCCCAAGGTGCCGGCTACAACCCAAAAATAAAAATGCTCGATCTTCTCTACTGGGTCCTTCAATGGAGCCTGAGCGTAGTGTCCACCGTTTTTGAGTCAATCCTCACCAGACGTTTGCGCGATCCGCAGCGTCAGGAGGCGCGCGGTGAAAAACGCAACGCGCTGCGCAAAGCCCGCCGCGCATGGAACGGCCGCAGATATTGCAGATAGGTCGGCCAGCGTGCGAGCGCTTCCGGCAGCCGACGCCCGTTCCGCAACGCAAGGCAGGCCTCGACCGTGCGATGAAAGGCCACCTCGTTCGCATACCACTCCGCCCAGGCGGCGCGCGCCAACTCACCGCGCTCGACGGCTTCCTCTTCTCGCTCTTCTAAAATACGGGGCAGATCCGCGGCCTGCTTCTCCGGGATCTGGATGGCAAACGCTCTCCAGTCCGGACCCGGCGGCTCCACCCAGGCGTCCGAAAGAATGACAGGCGCGCGTCCCATCCGCATCGTCTCGAAAAGCCGGATGCTGGAAGCGCTGACCCCGCGCGGACAGAGCACAAATTTACTCGCACGACTCACCTCCGCGTAGTCGCGCAGATAGCTTTCCCCCTCTTCCGGCGGCATCGCATGCCGCAACACCTTGGCAAAATCGGCTGATGTATCCTTAAAGAAACTGCGCGGATGAGTGAGCGATGCCAGGCGCCGCCGCACTTCAGCATTCACTACCGCTCCGACAAAACTATAGAGGTACCGCGAGTCGGCGCGCGCCGGCGAGTAGGTGGTGTATCGGCTCCTCCCAGCCTCAGGATAAAATCCCCCTACCGTCCTCGCCGAGGCCCACCGCCGATCAATCCCGGTGTAGAGCCCCGGCAGAAACGGAATCACGTAAGGATTCACGCAAAAAATGAAACACTTCTCGCGGTAACGCTTCGTAAAAGCGTGCCGCCGCACGCCTTCGAAATGCCAACCCGCGCCATACGATTCCAGAAACAGAATCACATCGGCCGCTTCCGGATCGGTCGTCACCGAGTGGACGCCAAACCGGTCCAACGGCGCGAGGCGCTCGAAATCCCGCAAAAGAGTGCGGTGCTCCGGATTCGTATCGTCAGGACGCGTCGCGGAGAGTAAAAGGACTTGCGCCATGGATGCGCCTCAATATTAGCAGCCCACACGCCATCGGTCGATTTGCGCTGGCCTTCCTTTCGCCCACCGAATAAATCCACCTTTTAAACCCGCCGCCGACCTGACAGACTGCGGCTGACCTCCCTTCCCATGGCCACAGTTTTATTAATCGAGGACGACGACGAATCGCGCCGCATAACAGGCGACCTATTCCTGCGCGAAAATTGGACCGTCCTCCAGGCGGGCGATGGCACTGCCGGCATCGAGCTCGCTCTGCGCCATCGGCCAGAAGTGATTCTGTGTGACCTGCTCATGCCGAAAGCTAATGGGTTCCAGGTCTGCCGCGCCATCCGTCAGCAACTGCAACGCACTAAAATCATTGTCATCTCCGGACGCGATTACGGAGTCGATCGCGCCAGCGCTCTCGAGGCCGGCGCGGACGAATATCTAGTCAAGCCCGTCACGTGGGACGCGCTCTCCGGCGTGATCGACCGGATCATGCCCAACGTTCCTCGCGAGCCCACGAGCGGGAGCGCGCAGCCGGAATTCCATACTCCGGCCACCCGAGTCAAACTCTGGGGCGTGCGCGGGTCCATCCCGGTGCCAGGCCCCGGCACCGTCCGGTATGGCGGGAACACCAGCTGTGTCGAGATACGGGCGGACGGCGAAATCATCATCCTCGATGCCGGCTCTGGGATTCGCTCGCTCGGCATGGAGTTGGAGAAAGAATTCAACTCTCGCCCGCTCAAGCTGACTCTCCTCCTCACCCACACCCACTGGGACCACATTCAGGGCCTCCCGTTTTTCCTCCCGGCCTACAATAAGAAAAACGAAATCCGCGTCCTCGGCTACGAAGGGGCGCGCGCCGGTCTCGCGGCCATCCTCGGCGGCCAGATGGAGACGCCGTTTTTCCCGGTCAACCTGCGCGACCTGCCCAGCACATTTTCGATCGAAGAATTAAAGGAGATGGCATTCACGCTCGGCCGGGTTCAGGTCAAGGCGCGCTACGCGAACCATCCCGGCATCTGCGCCGGCTATCGGCTCTACACCAGCGCCGGCTCCGTCGCCTACTTCCCGGATAACGAGCCCTACGAACTCTTGAAAGTGCACCTCGCCCAGCACGATGAGACGAGCCGGACCGAAGCCCGCCGCTTTGCCAAAGCGGAGCGCGCAAAGCTGGCCGAGTTCCTGCATGGAGTCGATGTCCTCATTCTCGACACCCAGTACACAGACGAGGAATACAAGAAGCACATCGGCTGGGGCCACGGTGCCCTCAGCCGGGTCGTCTCCCTCGCTATTCTGGCCCAGGCGCGGAAGCTCATTCTTTTCCATCACGATCCGAGTCACGATGACGAAAAAATCGACGAGATGCTGGAGGGCGCGCGACTTCTGGTAGTCGAAGCCGGCAGCCAACTCGAAGTGGAAGCGGCCCGCGAAGGAGCCGAGATCTGGCTCTCACCCAAAGTCGCGCCTGCCGGTTAACGCGAAGCCGTTCGAGCCGCTCGGCCATTCACTTCGGCTCGAGCAAACTTGCGCCGGACAGGTTCCGGCTTTAGGTCTTGCGGCGCGCCTCCCCATTGCCTCGTGGTGTAACGGTAGCACGAGAGATTCTGAATCTCTTTGTCAAGGTTCGAATCCTTGCGAGGCAGCCATCTGATTTTCGAATTTCGATGGGCGATTTTCGATTTCTTGAGGCGCGCGCGCTTGGGTTGAGCGATGGGAAAGGCCATGCTTTACCAGGTCATTTCTCTCGTCGGAGCGGTGCTCATCCTCGCCGCTTACATCGCGCTCCAGACCGGACGGATGGCGCGCGAAAATCGCTGGTTCAGCGTGCTTAATTTCGCCGGCTCGCTTTTGCTCACCTGGGTGGCGGTGATCGACTGGCGCCTCGGCTTTGTCTTCCTCGAAGGATCGTGGGCGCTGCTCTCGATTCCGGGAATGTTCCGTCGCGGCAGTTAAGGAAACGCTCGGCCTTCAGTCTCCCGCAGCTTCGCCATTCCCTTTGCGTCGGGCTTGGAAAAATCCCCGGAGCAATCCTGCGCATTCTTCGCTCAAGACTTCGCGCGTGATCTCGCACCGATGGTTGAGCGCGGGCATTTGCAAGAGATTCAAGAGCCCGCCCGCGGCGCCGCTCCGTTCATCGGCGCAGCCGAAAATCACCCGACGCATCCGCACATGCACGAGGGCGCCGGCGCACATCGCGCACGGCTCTTTCGTCACGTAGAGATCGCATTCATTTAGCCGCCAATCGCCCACCGCCGCTTCCGCTTGCGTGATCGCGAGCATCTCCGCGTGCGCCGTCGCGTCCTTCAATAGTTCCACCTGATTCCAGGCCCGCGCGATGATCCGGCCGCCCTGCACCACCACCGCGCCGATCGGCACTTCTTCCGCCTTTGCCGCCTTTGTCGCCTGCCGTAACGCCTCGCGCATGAAGGCTGCATCCATCTCCATTTCAGTCACGCCCGCAGGATAGCACGGGGGCCTCGGACAGCGCGGCGAAAGCGTGCTATCCAGTCTCATGAGCATGAAACAATTCCTCTGCCTTCCACTCCTTCTCGCCGCGCTTTCCTCTCCCTGCCTCGCCGCGACCGAGCAGGAAGTCGTTAATGAATGCGCCGCCACTCTGCGCCACTTTCGCACCATGCCGGAGAGCGCCATCCCGGCCAGCGTGCTGCGCGAAGCGCGCGGGCTCGCCATTCTCACCGTAATCAAAGCGGGTTTCGTCTTCAGCGGTAAAGGCGGCCAGGGCGTCGTCGTAGCGCGGACCGAAAGCGGGTGGTCCGGTCCGTCGTTCGTCGGGACCGGCGGCGCGGGCTGGGGTTTGCAAATCGGTGCGCAGCGGACGGAGTTTGTTTTCGTTCTTAACACTGATGCCGCTGTGCGCGCTTTTGCGCGCAACGGTAACGTGACAATTGGCGCTGATCTCAGCGCCACGGCAGGTCCGGTCGGCCGCGACTTGCAGGCCGGGATCACGCCGCGCGCGGCGATATTCACTTACAGCCGCAGCCAGGGTCTTTTCGCCGGCGTATCGCTGGAAGGCGCGATCATCGCCACGCAAAAAACCGCGAACACGCGCTATTACGGGCAACCCGTCCGCGCCCGCAACATCCTGGCCGGAGCGGTCGAACCTCCCCCCGGCGCGCGTGCCTTGCGCGCAGCGCTGCAACGCTGAGTCCGCACGACAATTTGCCTTTACATAACCGCGACCTCTTCGTCACCGTCCACCTGTGCGCCAGTTTCTGCTTCCGATCGTTTTCTTCACGCTAAGCGCGTGCGTCGCCCAAGCGCAGGTGCAGGAAAAAAAGCTGATCGACCGAATTCTCGAGCCCAACATGGCGTTGCAAAATGACGCGCAGAACAAGCAGTTCCGCACCGCCACCACGCAGACGACAAAGCAGGCCCGGACAAAATCATTCGCCGCCGCGGAGCGGCCGTCCGAGAGGAAATTTGATTTTGGACGCGCGTTTTTTGGACGGCTATTTCGCACCGGGCAAACGCGAGACGGCGAACGCCAGGCGAGTCTGACTACGCGCACGCAGATCACCACCGCGCAGATTTCGGCCGCTCCGTCTTCCTACGCCGCGGCGCGCTCCGCTCGTGGAAGCGAAAAGAGCTACGAGGTCTCGGAGTTCAACCAAACGCAACCGTTTCTCGTCCAGGGCAAAAGCCAGAAAGCGCTCAGCCAGCAGGACCGGCCCCTCACCATCGATGAGGTGCGCGAACTCCTGAACAAAAACAAATAGCCGCGCTCCGGCTTTGTATTGTCGACGTGATCGATCCGACTGACGCCCTCGCCCAGCTCACCCAAGGCGCAGCGCAAATCATCAGCCCCGCTGAGCTTAAGGAAAAGCTCGCGCTCGGCCGGCCGTTGCGGGTCAAACTCGGGGCCGACCCGACCAGTCCGGATCTTCATCTCGGCCATACCATCGTCCTGCGGAAGCTCCGGCAATTTCAAGATCTCGGGCACGAAGCCGTCCTCATTATCGGCGATTTTACCGCCATGATCGGCGACCCAAGCGGGCGCTCCGTCACGCGACCCCAGCTCTCGCGGGCGCAGGTGCTCGCCAATGCGGAGACGTATCGCGAGCAAGCCTTCAAGGTTCTCGATCCCACGCGCACTCGGATCGTCAACAACGGCGAGTGGTTTGCGCAGATGTCGTTCGAGCAGGTGATCCGGCTGAATAGTCTGGTGACGTTGCAGCAAATGTTGCAGCGCGAAGATTTCCGCCTCCGCCTGGACCAGGAGCGCCCGATCCACGCTCACGAAATTCAATA
The DNA here is from genome assembly GCA_963788065.1 of uncultured Verrucomicrobiae bacterium. Taxonomy (GTDB): domain Bacteria; phylum Verrucomicrobiota; class Verrucomicrobiia; order Chthoniobacterales; family UBA10450; genus JACCTI01. Next base: position 157,002 of record CAWBFF010000001.1, on the reverse strand, counting down.
CCCGATCATGCAGGGCTGGGATTCTGTGATGGTGAAAGCCGATGTCGAGCTCGGCGGAACAGATCAGCTTTTTAATAATCTCGTCGGCCGCGATTTGCAGAAGCAGGAAGGCCAATCGCCGCAGGTCGTGATGGTGCTCCCCATTCTCGAAGGCCTGGATGGCGTGAAAAAAATGAGCAAGAGCCTTGGCAATTACATCGGGGTGAGCGAGCCGGCCGCGGAAATGTTTGGCAAGGTCATGAGCATCTCGGACGAATTGATGGCGCGCTATTATCCGCTCCTGCTCGGACGCGATCTACCAGCGGAGATGCATCCGCTCGAAGCGAAGAAGCAGCTCGGGGCCGAGATCGTGCGCACGTATCACAGCGCGAGCGCGGCTGAAAAAGCGACCGCGGATTGGGGCGCACGCTTCAGCCAGAAACGGCTTTCCGACGCGGAGCTGCCGACCTTCCAAAGCGAACCGGGCGACGCGCTTTCCATTGTTGTAGCCGCATACCAGACGGCGTTCGCGATCACGAAATCGCGCGGCGATGCCCGTCGCCTCATCGAGCAAGGCAGTGTGCAATTGGATGGTGCCAAGCTCACCGATCCAAAGACCACGCTTGCGCTTCAACCCGGCCAAGTCCTGCGCCTGGATAAAACCCGCGCGGTGAAGATCAGTTAGCGCCTCCGCGCAAAAAAAACGCGGCGCCATGAAGCGCCGCGTCTTTTCCAAACCTACCTGAACCCTTAAGCTGTCGCAGTCTCGAACATCGGGACCATCGCCGGACGTTCGGGCACCGGCGCGGCCACACCTTCGAAGTGTGCGCGAATGCTGCGCATTTCGGAGGTTAAAAAGGTATCCACAAATTTAAAACGGCGATCGAGCCACGCGAACAGCTTGTTCTTGATCTCGTAATGCACCGCCAGCGTCACTTCCGTGCAGCGCGGCGTGATCTCCGAGAAATCCACAATCCCCATGAGATCGATGTTCCCGCCCGTCGACTCAAAAGCGAACTGTTCCGGCGACCCGCTTTCTGCCGCGAGCAGCACGGTGCGAGCTTCAAATCCAAACGGCCCGCGGAAACTGAAGTCGACAGTCTTCGATGAAGTCACGGTTGCCTTCGTCACCATGACGAAATGACGACGGTAAGATTGAATGGAAGACAGACGCGTTTTGCACTCCGCGGCTGACTGACTCATGTGCAGGGTTTTTTGTAGGAGCATATGTGTAGAGGTTGTGCCTTCCGATTCGAGCAGTGCATATGCCAGCACCCCTTCCCCCTAAGGGAGGGCTCAAAATGGGCAGTGGAAAGTGTCAGAATGATGACACTTGTGTTCGAATGTTGACGTTTTAAGTCACGCCATTACACGCGCAATGCGCGCACCCATGCGGCGGGCAGCTCAGACGTTTCCTCATCCAATCCGGAGATAATCGGAACCCCGGCGACGCGCTCCAGGATGTCGCCGTTCGTCTCCGTCGCGATGTCGCTGAGCGCGCTCGTAGTGTTCAACGCGACTGCGGCGCAGGGCAGACCAGACGCAACCACACTCCGCACCGTGAGCAGGGTGTGATTCAAACAACCGAGTCGATTCATCGCCACGACCAGAACCGGCAATTGCATCTCAACCGCCAAATCGCTCACGAAATAATCCTCGCTGATCGGCACCAGCCAACCGCCCACGCCTTCGACGACGACGAAATCAAACCGGCTCTGCAACGCGAGAAAACCATCCACCAGCTTCCGCGCCGACACCGTCACACCCTCGATCCGCGCCGCCGGGAACGGCGCGAGGGGCGTTCGCAGCCAGACCGGATTCACCTCATCGATGGTCAAGCCATCGCTGCTCGCGGCCAGCAGTTTTTCCGCATCATCACGATCGCCGCAGCAGATCGGCTTCATCCCCGCGCAACGCAATCCACGCGCGCGCAGCAGGCGCAGCAGACAGACGGAGGTGTAGGTTTTGCCGACGCCCGTGTCGGTGCCGGTGAGAAAAACGCTCACGCCCAGCTCCGCGCTAGGCCGCGCGCACGCCTTCCTCCGCGAACGTTTCCATCATCGAGCGAAAAATCGCCGCGCCATCCGCGCTCCCGAGGCGCACTTCGCAGGCGCGATCCGGGTGTGGCATCAAGCCAAAGACATTGCCCGTGCGATTGCAGATGCCGGCGATGTTTTCCATCGAGCCGTTCGGATTCGCATCCGCGTAGCGGAGCACGACCTGCCGGTTCGCATTCAATTCCCGCAGCGTCTCCTCATTGGCAAAATAACAACCCTCGCCGTGCGCCAGCGGCATCCGCAGGAGCGCGCCCTCCGCGAGCCCGCGCGTGAAGGCCGTCCGTCCCGTCTCTACCCGCAATGTCACCATCTCGCAGATGAAATGGAGCGAGCGATTCCGCACCAGCGCTCCCGGCAACAAACCGGCCTCGCATAAAATTTGGAAGCCGTTGCAAATCCCGATCACGAGCATGCCGGCCTTCGCCTTCTCCACCACCGCTTGCATGATGGGCGAGAAGCGCGCGATCGCGCCGCAGCGCAGATAATCGCCGTAGGAAAATCCGCCGGGCAAAACGATGGCGTCAAAGCCGTCGAGCGAGCGCTCCTTGTGCCAGACATACGACGCCTCTGCGCCCTCCAGTCCGCGCAACGCGGCCAGGCAATCCTGATCGCAATTCGATCCCGGAAATTGGATGACGGCGAATCTCATCGGCTGAGTAAAAAACTCCCGATCCGGCCAGTCATGATGACCGAGAGCGGCGGGAGCACGACGCTGAAAAAATATCTCGGCGCCTTCATTTACTGCCCTCCTCTTTCCGCAGTTCGTAATCCTCGATCACCGGGTTGGAAAGCAGATCGCGACACAAGCCATGCAAGCGCGCGTCGACTTCCGCCCCATCCGACTCCAGCTCGATCTCGAGATATTTGCCGATCCGCACCTCGCGCACTTCCGGCATCCCGAGATGCTGCATCGCCTCGCGCACGGCCGCGCCTTGCGGGTCGAGCACCGTTGCTTTCGGCGTCACAATCACCTTAACCTTCATCGGCTCACTATTGATGCAGGCGCGAGCGCAACAAGCGCCAATCTGCGCTTGAAATTCCGCGTCGACATCGTGCCGACCGGCGCGATCAACTTCAACGACTTCGGTGAGTCAAGGCCAACTCCGGCCATCACGTCCCGAGAGGCTGGTCCTGGCCAGTTCAAAGGCTTCCCTAACACTGGGACTTTTTTTTCCTGCCAGGCCGATCAGTCCTGTTTTTTTCTTCCGCTCCGGAGCAGCGCCAGCAATCCCGCGCCGGTGACGAACGCGATGAGCGAAGAGGGCTCGGGGACGCTGGCAAATTGGAGGAAGCGGCCGCCGCCCGTGTAAACCTGGGAAGAGCTTCCCGTCGCCACGTTGAAAACAAAGGCGCCCGCACCGCTCGTCCAAAGAATGTTGCCGTTGCCCAACTGATAAACGCCGCGCGCCCCGCTGGCCGCGAACGAACTCAGGATCGCCCCCGTCGCCGCATCCAGCGTTACAATTGTGTTCGAGGTAAAGCCGGCGGCCAGGACGGATCCGTTGGCCGCGAGGGTTAATTGCTCGACGAAATTGAGCGTGGTGCTGTTGTGAAAAGTCCCGAGGGAGGTGCCGGTAAGCGTGAACCGGTGGATATCGTCGTTCGCCGAGTCGGAGGAGACGAGCAGCCCGCCTTGAAACCCAAGAAGGCCGAATGGGCTCGGCGCGAGACCCGCCGTGCTGAAACTCCCCATCGGCGTTCCCGCGGTCGAGAACATAACCACCGACGCGCCCGGCGCCCCATTGGCCGTTCCGGAATTAGCGAGGAAGACCGTGCCGCCGAGGAGTGCCATCCCGCGCACGTTATCCAGGCCGCCGCCCGCGCCGCCGCCGATCTGACCGAGCGAGACACCGTCGAAACTCCAACGCGAAATGCGGTCGCCGATCTGCTCCGAAATCCAAATCTCGTTCCCGACCTGCATGGCATGGATGGGCGTGCCCGCGGCGAGCGCAAACATGTTGGAGTTGAGCACCGCGCCGTTGAACGGATCGAACGCGACCAGGCGATTGTTTGTGCTGTCGGGCATGATCACAAAGCCCTGGGCGAGACTGGCGGTCGGAAGCCACTGCACGATCAATGCGGCGACAGCGATAACGATGAGGCCGCGTCCGGCGAAGAAGGATTCTCAAAAAAACCCGCACAGCGCGAGCGGAAAATCCCGCGACGCACTTGCGACGGCATCAGCCTTCGCGGTGCACGTCTTTCGCTTTCTTGTCCTCGCGCATTCCGAGGAAAACCGGCTGGCGCAATTTCAAGTCACGCGTCCATTCCGCGAACTTCACCTGACCAATCAAGATCGGCTCGACCCAATGACAACGGCGCATCATCGCGGGCGTAATCCCTTGCACCCACTTCCCACCCTGTTTCGACGGCAGGTCGGCGAATGGACAATCCTCGCGCGCCGCTGCCTTGAGTTTTGCATGTAATGCGGCGAGCAATTTTGCGTTGAACCCCGTCCCCACTTTGCCGGCGAAAAGCAGCCGCTTCTTTTCGTAGTAGCCGACCAGCAACGCGCCGAAGTGTTTCCTCGAGCCGGCCGGCGGCGTGTATCCGCCGATGACAAACTCCTGCTCGTTCAATACCTTTAACTTGATCCACGCGCCGCTCCGCCGATCCGGCTCGTAGACGGAGCCTTTCCGCTTGCCGATGATTCCTTCGAGCCCGCGCCGCTTCACCTCACGCAAAAGCTTCTTCGCATCGCCTCCGATTTCGCCGGAGTAGCGGATCAGTTCGCCGCCGTCCGCGCATAACTTCTCCAACCGGGCTTTACGCTCTTCAATCGTTTGCCCGAGCAGGCTGCTTCCATCGGCCTGGAGCAAATCGAAGACGTAAAAGTAAACCGGCTGCCGACCGCCCACCATCTCGTGTCGCTGCAACAACTGAAACGACGAGCGCCCTTTTTCATCCAGCGCCACCACCTCGCCATCGATCACGCAATCCTCGATCGGCAACGCGGCGATCGCTTTCGCGACTTCCGGAAAACGCGCGCGCAGTTCATTCTCGTTTCGCGAAATCAGGTTCACCTTGGTGCCTTCCTTCACCGCGATGAGCCGGATGCCGTCGAACTTCAGCTCGTAAATCCAATCGCCTTCCGCCGGCGGTGCTTCCATTAGCCGCGGTTTCATCGGCGCGATGAAGCGCGCCTTCGCTTCCGGCAGTTTTTTCTTCTCCTCGCGATCGGACTGCCACTCCGCGTCCCGCGCCGCCGCGATCTGCTTCATCGTGCGGGAAGTGGCGGCCGATTCGTCGTCGCGCTTTTTCGAGAGCGCGCGCACGCCTTTACCGGTCTTCAAGAGTAGCCACTGCCGCTTGCTCCCGTCCATTCGCGTGCGGATGAGCGCCCACTCCCCATTCGCCTTCGTTCCCTCCAGAATGAAATGCAGCCGTCCCGCGCGCAGTGCTTCGAGCGGTTCTTCGCCGTGCACGCGATAGGTCCCGCGATCCCAGAGCATCACCGTACCTCCGCCGTACTGCCCTTCCGGGATTACGCCCTCGAATGTGGCGTACTCGACCGGATGATCCTCCACCTCCACCGCGAGGTGCTTCTCCCCTTTCTTCCACGGCAGTCCCTTCGGCACGGCCCAGGATTTTAAGACGCCGTCCATTTCCAAACGGAAGTCGTAGTGCAGACGGCTGGCGTCGTGTTTTTGAATCACAAAACGCGACGCGCCTTTGACCTTCTTCGGCAGTGCCTTCCCGCCCGCCGGCTCGGCTGTGACCTTGAAATCTCGCTTCGCCTTATATTCGCGCAGCCCCATATCTCTAGAAACGAAAACGCCACCGCAGCCGCGCGGGCCGCGATGGCGCTTCGATTATTCGTCCGGCGAACTAGCGACGACGCTTCGCGGTCGTGCTTGCCTTCTTGCCCGCCGCTTTGCGACCGCGAGGAGCTTCCTCTTCCTCTTCTTCTTCGTCGCCCTCGGCATCGGGGTTGATGACACTTTCCGCCAACTCCGTCAGCAACTTGTCCGCTTCACCCTCTTCATCGAGCGTTTCCTGCAGCAAGTCCGCGGCTTCTTCCTCGCCGCAAAGCCGGGCCCAAGTCCGCACGGTGCCATAGCTGGCAATCTCGTAATGCTCCACTTTTTGCGCGGCAGCGATGATCCCTGCGTCCAAAACTGAGTCGGTGGCGTCTTCGCCCATGATCTCCTCAGCTTCCGCGATCAAGCCCTGCATGGCCTTGCACGTTTTCGCCTTGGCGCTTTTCCCAAGCGCTTCAAAAACTTCCTCCAACCGAGTGACCTGCGCCTTCGTCACTTCGAGATGCTCTTCGAGCGCGCTCTTCAATTGCTCTGAAGACGCTTTCTTCGCCATTTTCGGCAACGCCTTCACCAACTGTTTCTCCGCGCTGTAGAGATCCTTCAGTTCCTCTTCCAGCAATGTCTTAAGTGATTCGATTTTCATCCTTGGTATTCTCTTGTGTTGATATATTCGTGCCCGCCGACCACGTCGCCCGGGCAGACGCTAGGAGCGCCTGCTTTGAAAACGTATCAACCCGCGCGAGTGCGCGTGTCATTTCAGCGATGCCGATCGAAAGACCGGACGCAAGAAGTGAGCGCAGCCTTAAGCCGCCTGCTCTGACTCCGTCGGAGCGACTGCGTCGATTCCAATCGGCTCACCTACGGAATAGCGGGTAAAGCGACGAATGACGATGTTCTCGCCCAACTCGGAAATCTTGGTCGCGACCAATTCTTTGATCGTCTGATCCGGATTTTTGATGAAGCCCTGCTCCATCAAACAAACTGTGCTGTAAAACTTGTCCAGCTTCCCGGACACGATCTTCTCGATCACATTCTCCGGCTTGCCCTTCACTTGACCTTCGTAGATCGCCTTCTCATTTTCGATCGTCTTGGCCGGAACTTCCTCCCGGTTCACACAAGTCGGGTGCGCTGCCGCGATGTGCAGAGTGATGTCTTTGACGAACTCACGAAAATTCTCGTTCTTCGCTACGAAATCCGTCTCGCAATTCACTTCCACGAGCACGCCCACTTTGCCCTGCAAATGGATGTAGGAAGCGACGATGCCTTCCTTGGTGGTGCGCGACGCCTTTTTCCCCGCGCTCGCAATTCCCTTTGTCCGCAGCAAGGCTTCGGCCTTCTCCATGTCGCCGCCGGTTTCACCGAGCGCGCGTTTGCAATCCATCATGCCCGCGTTCGTCTTTTCGCGGAGCTGCTTTACGAGTTGGGGATCAATGTCGGCCATGGGAAAAAATTAAAGCTTGGAGCTTCGTTGAAAGTCGGTGCCTGGGATTGGAACTTCCGGTGCCCTCGGCCTAAGCCGAGACGCCGGCCATTTCCACCTGCTCGCGCACGCGCGCTTCGCCGCTCGACGAAACAATCGCGTCCACCAATTTCTGCAAAACCACGCGGATCGCGCGGATCGCGTCGTCGTTGCCCGCAATCGGGTAATCGATCAACTCCGGATCAGCGTTCGTGTCCACGATCGCTACCGTGGGGATGCCCAACCGGCGCGCTTCCAGCACCGCATTCTGCTCGCGCGTGGTATCGATGATCACCATCGCATCCGGCAATTTCGCCATCTCGATGATGCCCTCAAGATTCCGACGCAGCTTGGCGCCTTCACGCCCGAGCGCGGCCAGCTCCTGCTTGCCCATCTTCTTGTATTCCGGCGATTGCTCGATCTCCTCGATGTATTTGAGGCGTCCGATTGATTTCCGGATTGTGGCGAGGTTGGTCAGCGTTCCACCAAGCCAGCGTTGGTTCACAAAAAATTGCCCGCACGCGGTCGCCGCTTCCTTCACCGCCTCCTGCGCCTGCTTCTTGCAGCCGACAAACAGAATCTTGCCCCCGCGACGCGTCACGTCCTGCAGGAAATCAGTCGCCGTCTCCAGTTGCTTCACCGTCTCATCGAGATTGATGATGTAGATCTGGTTGCGCTGCTCGAAGATGAACGGCTTCATCTTCGGATTCCAACGCTTCGTCTGGTGGCCAAAGTGGACACCGGCTTCAAGCAATTCGGGAACTAACTCAGTCATTGTCGCCATAGGGAAAAACGTAAACGCCCCGCGAGCCGCGGAGCGGACGGGGAAGATGCAGCACGCCCTCTGCGAAGGCAAACGGAATATTCCCCACGGTGAAGCCAGCGTCCGTCACTCGAATCGGAGCGCTTTTACCGGATCGAGCCGAGCCGCGTGGTAGGCGGGGATCAGGGCGAAGATCCAGCAAATGATGAATGCTCCCACGCAGACGATCGCCACATCCGCTGGAACCACCTGCGCCGGAATTTCCGAGAACTGATAAACCTGGCGCGGGAAGACTTCGATCCCGAGCGTGTTCGCCAGCCAGCCGCTGAATTCGTTCCGATAACGGATCAACGTCATTCCCAGACCCAGCCCGGCCGCCGTCCCGAACAGGCCCACCACCACACCCTGGCCGAGGAAGACCCACACGATCTGCCAGACGCTCGCGCCCAGCGCTTTCATGATTCCGATCTCGCGCCGCTTTTGCACCGTGACAGTGATGAGCGTGTTCATGATGCCGAAGGCGGCCACGACGACGATAAAGAACAGAAGGAAAAACATGACCGTGCGTTCGAGCCGGACCGCTTCGAAGAACTGGCTGTTCATGTCGATCCACGTCTGCGCGTACTCGGGCGGCTTCAGGAATTTTTGGATGGCCTGCTTGACCCGCTCCGCCGCATACGGGTCGACCGTGCGCACGGTGATACCATGGAGCGCATCATCCAGGCCGTAGAGTTCCTGGCCGATATAGACCGGCACGAGAATAAACTCGGAGTCGTGCAGGTAATGGCCGGTTTCGTAAATGCCGGTCACGGTCAAATCCTTCGGCAAGACCACATCGCGTAATTGGTCGAGCGTCTCCTGGTCTTTCGCCGCGTCCTTATTCTCCAGTTTTTTCAAGCCATCGAGGATTTGCCCGAGGTTGCCCGGCGAATAAATGGTGAGCTTGTCGCCCACATCAATCTGGAGTTTCCGCGCGAGCTCGACCCCGAGGACGCACGTGTCTCCTTCCAGCTCGAGCTTGCCGCGCTTGATGAATTTGCGCAGCGGAATGACTTTTTCTTCCTCCTCAAGATCGATACCGCGAATCAAGCGGCGCGAGGCGGCGGTTTTGAAATTCGACGATCACCGGCCCTTGCACATAAGGCGCGGTCGCGACCACGCCCTCGGTGTTGCGCAGTTTCACGGTCAGATCGCGCCAATCCCGCAGGACGTCCTCCGTGGTGACGAGGATGTGGGCGTCGAAGTCGATGACCTTCTGCCGCAGCTCGCGATCGAACCCGGTCATGACCGAGATGACGAGAATCAGAACCGTCACGCCCAAGGTCACGCCTGCCACCGAAATGAGCGTGATGATGGAGACGAAGGTGCGCTTCGGTTTCAGATAACGAAGCGCGAGAAAAAAGCTGAACGGCAGTTTCAAAGCGCGGATACGGTCGGCGGAAACGCAGCCCTTTCCAGCGCGAATCCGCGGGCAGGCCGGGCGATTGGAAGTTGCCGAGAAGGAGGCGACGCGCCACGCTTTTGCGTGTTGGAAATCGAAGGCATTGATCACGTGGCGCTCGCGGTGCGCGATGTGGAACGCGCTGCGGATTGGTATTGCGACCTGCTCGGCTTCGAGCGGCGGTTTAAGGGTAGGTGGGGTGGCGTGCCGGTGTTCGTCGGCAAAGACACGACGGCGCTGGCGCTATTCCCAGTCTCATCAGCCGAGCCGACAGCGCGGCCGCGCGGCAGCATCACCATGTTGCACCTTGCCTTCCGCACCAGCGGCAGCGGATTTCTCGCTGCCCAGCGCGAGCTGGCCGCGCGCGGGATCGAGTTTCATTTCCAAGACCACGAAATCTCGCGCTCGATTTACTTCCGCGATCCAGACGGACACGATTTGGAAATCACCACGTACGACGTGTGACTGCGCCGCGCGCACGGTGCCGGATGACAAGCGCCCCACTTCGCCCTACTCTCCGGCAAATGGAAAAGCGGCAGCTCGGCAAGACGGACATGCACGTCTCCGTCCTCGGTTTCGGGGGCGCGGAAATCGGCTATGAAGGCGCGAGCGCGGAGACGGTCGAGAAGCTCTTGAACAGCGCTCTCGATGCCGGGCTGAACCTGATCGATACCGCGGAGTGCTATGAGACGAGCGAGGAATTAATCGGCCAGGCGATTGGCCATCGGCGCGACGAATTTTATCTGTTCACAAAAGTGGGCCATCCGCGCGGAGTCGGGAGCGAAGATTGGTCGCCCGCATCCATTTTGGAAAGCATCGAGCGGAGCCTGCGCCGCCTGAAAACCGATCGGCTCGACCTCGTCCAGCTCCATAGCTGCTCCGATGCAGTGTTGAAGAAAGGCGACGCGATCGCAGCGTTGCAGACCGCACGGGATCGCGGATACACGCGTTACATCGGCTACAGCGGCGACAGCACGGCGGCCAGGTGGGCGGTGGAATCGGGCGCCTTCGATACTTTGCAAACTTCGATCAGCATCGCCGATCAGGAGCCGCTCGAACTGACGGTGCCCCTCGCGCGAGAACGCAGCATGGGCGTAATCGCGAAACGCCCGATCGCGAACGCGGCCTGGAAGAAGGGCAACAAACCGATCGACTCCTATCAGCACACTTATTGGGATCGGCTGCGGAAGCTGGACTACGATTTCATTCGCGACCGGCCGTTGCCGGAATCAGTCGCGCACGCGCTGCGTTTCACCTTAAGTGTGCCGGGAGTGCAGACGGCGATCGTCGGCACCGGCAAGGCGGAGCGATGGCAGGAAAACGCGCAGATGTTGGCAGCGGGCCCCTTGAGCGAAGCGGAGTTCCAACGCATCCGCGAGCGTTGGGAGGAATTGGCGCCGCGCACCTGGATCGGCCAAACATGAAGCAACGCAAACTGGGCCGCGGCGGCCCGATGGTTTCCGCGCTTGGGCTCGGTTGCATGGGCATGTCCGATCTCTACGGCGGACGGGACGAGGAGGAATCTATCGCGACCCTGCGGCGAGCGCTCGACCTCGGCGTGACTTTTTTCGACACGGCCGATGTCTACGGCCCGAGAACAAATGAAGAATTGCTCGGCCGCGTCCTGGCCGGGCAGCGCGAGCGGATCGTGCTCGCGACAAAATTTGGGCTGATTCGCGACCCGGACCAGGCGCAATTCCGCGGAGTGAATGGGCGGCCGGAGTATGTGCGCCAGGCGTGCGACGCGAGTTTGCGTCGTCTGCGCGTGGACGTGATCGATCTCTACTATCTGCATCGAGTCGATCCAGCGACTCCGATTGAGGAAACAGTCGGCGCGATGGCCGACCTGGTGCGCGCGGGGAAGGTGCGGTTTCTCGGACTTTCGGAGGCCGGCGCGGAGACAATTCGGCGAGCGCACGCGGTCCATCCTCTCACCGCAGTGCAGAGCGAATACTCACTGTGGACCCGCGACCCGGAAGATGGCGTGCTCGCTGCGTGTCGGGAATTGGGCATCGGCTTCGTCCCGTTCAGTCCGCTCGGACGTGGTTTTCTCAGCGGACAAATCAAACGCTTCGAAGATCTGGAGGAAGGAGATTACCGGCGAACATCTCCGCGTTTTCTCGGAGAGAATTTCCAGCGCAATCTCGACCTTGTGCAGCGGGTAAGCGAAATCGCGCGCGCCAAACATTGCTCGCCCGCGCAACTGGCTCTCGCGTGGGTCCTGGCGCAAGGCGAAGAGATCATCCCCATTCCCGGAACGAAACGCAGAAAATATTTGCAGGAAAACGTGGGTGCGCTCGACGTTCACCTAACGAGTGCCGACCTCGCCGCCATCGGCGAGGCCGCACCCAGGGCGGCATTTGCCGGCCCGCGTTATTCCGAGGCGATGATGCAGATGGTGAACCGTTAAATTCACCCTCCGCATCTTCACCGAACTGGTTTATTTACCAGACGCGCGACGACGCGCAGCCCAGCGCGCCTTCATCGATTCCGATAAACGCCGGCGACCAGCTGCGGTCAATCCACCGCGCTTCTTCGATGGGGTCGAGCCAAGTCCAGTCGTGGCAGTCACGCTGCCCAGACCACGTCCGCTCCCCTGTCGGGCCCAACGCGCCTTGGCGGCTGCGGCCAGCTTGGCCCGCGTCGCGTCCGACATCGGACGCCGCACCCGACCACCCCGGCCACGTGCCGGAGCCGCGCTGGGTGAGGAGGATGCCGTGGATGACGACGACGAGGAAGTGGAAGTTGAGGAAGAGGAGCTCCCGGCACCAAACAAGGCACCGAGGCGCGCTTCCAGAACTTGGATTTCTTCTCGCAATGATACTGCTTCTTTCAGCTTTTCTAAGGATAGGTCCATGCCAGTAGGTAGCTTAGCCCGCTCTAAGTGCAACCGTCAGTTAAGCTACAAAGACAACGCGGAAATTGCCGGACAGAAAAGAACGCTCGGCAGTGGAGCCGGGATCGGTATAGTGCCCGGCTCAAGCGGGCAGTTAGCTCAGCGGTAGAGCGGCACGTTTACACCGTGTTGGTCGGGGGTTCGATCCCCTCACTGCCCAGGCTGTTTTTCTTTCGCCAGCGGAGGTTCCCACAGCTCGATCCGCGTCCCTTCCGGGTCCATCAGCCAACCGAATTTCCCGAACTCCGACTCTTCCGGACTTTCATTCACCTCCACCCCAGCGGCGCGGAGTTGCGCAGCAAAGGCGGCGAGATCGTGCACGCGGAAGTTCACCATGTAGGGCTTCTCGCTCGGCGCGAAGTAGCTCGTGTCGGCTTCGAAGGGCGACCAGGACAGGTACGACTGCCGGCGCGGCGTATGCGCAGCAGCGGCGCCTTCCCGGAAACAAACTCCACCCCAGTCTTCCACCTCGAATCCGAGATGCTCGCGATACCACGCCGCCAGTTTTTCCGGATCGTTCGCCTTGAAGAAAATGCCACCGAGACCGAGAACGCGTTCCATTTCGAGAGTGTGCGATAGGCGACGCAGTCGCAGCAATGGCAAAGACCGACCCCCCGCAGAGCAAAGATGAAAACGCCGGGAAAGTTGCACCGATCGCGCTACCTTGACCCGATGGAGACGGAAAATCCGACAAACGCGGAGGGGCTGCTGGTGCGCAGCTATTTTGTGCGCGAGCGCAACGCTCTCCTGGCCCGGGCCGATTTCGGCGATCTCTACGTGGACTATTATTTGCACCAGGGGCAGTACGGTTATCATCACGCGCCCGGCCATGACGGCATGCTGAAAGAAGCGCTCGCGGCGCTCACCTTGCACTGCGCCTCACGCCCGTGGAATGAGGCATGGGCTTGGACGATCCATTTCCACGATCCGCTCCTGAATCTTTTCGTCACCGGCGACAACCGCCGCGGCATCGTGGTAGGCCAGATTTTCACCGAGAATGTGAAGAACGATGGACGCAATCTGTTCTGCGCCGATCTGGTGCGGGAACGCGCCGACTCGCGCCGCAGCACGATTGAATTCACCACCCACACGCCGTTCTCGATCGCGGAGGAATACTACGCGCAAAGCGAGCAGCGGCCGGCCCGATATTTCCGCCACGGTCCGGAAGATTTCGTCATGATCACCGCGCAACCGGGATGCGATCTGGAATGGCTGCGCGGCCTGACGAATAAGAAAGTGCGCGCGCTCGATGAAACGGAAACCCTCAGCCTGCTCGAAGATCGCATCTATCGTTGGGGCTGCGGCTGCTCGCAGGAGCGCATGTTTTCCATCCTCGCCCCCATCATGCGCGCGGATCCGGTCGAATTATTCGGCGCCGAAAATCTCATCCGCATGAGTTGTCCGCGCTGCGGCGCGCTCCATACCATCACGCGGGAATCGCTTGAAGCCTACATGGCCACGACGCGTCCGGCCTGAGCAACGGCCCGAGCCATGGACTACTACGTCTATCTGAATGGCGTGAGGCGTGGACCGTTCGCGCGCGAGAAGATCCGCACCTTCCTGGCCGATGGTTTGTTGCGCGACTCCGACCTGATCTCCAATCAAGGCGGCGCCGATTGGAAGCCGGTCGCGGCCTTCTCGGAATTTAATTTAGGTGATCTTGAACGCGTAGCGGAAGCATCCCCCGTGGCCCAGCCGCCGCACGCCAACTCCGAGACGCACCTGCCCCTCTCCGCCCTCGGTCCCTACGCGCGCTCGACGCTCGCGCCTAACGAGACGCCTTGCTATCGGACCTCGCTCCACTGGATTATTTTCGCGCGCTTCGCGCTCGCTGGCATCGTCCTTTTCCTTTTCGCCGCCATTCCCTTCGCCATTGCGGTGCAGGCGGTGGCAGGCTCGGAGATTGGCTGGTTCGCGCTGCCGCTCCCGATGTTCCTGCTGGTGCCGCCCGCGCTCGCATTCGGCAGCAGCGAAATCGTCATCACGGACCGCCGCGTCCTGATCAAAACCGGGATCATCCGCCGGCAAACGGCCGAGATGTTTATCTCCAAAGTCGAATCGATCGGCGTCGAGCAGGGCTTCATCGGCCGGATGCTCGACTACGGTGCGGTCAGGATCCGGGGCACAGGCGGTTTCGAGGAAGCCTTCGATGCGATAGCGCGTCCGCTCGTATTCCGCAGCTGGGTGCAGCGAATGCAGAGTGGCGAAGCCGCGCCTCGGAATCGCTGAGCCGCGCGAGCGATCTGAGGTATTTCGCTTGTCGGGCAGGCCACCCTTTGGCCAAAATCAGTCCGTGCGTTTCCGTCGAAGCGTGAACTCAACCCAACCTCCCTCCCATGACAACAAAACTAATCCTCGCATCCGTTCTGGCCCTGCTCTGCACGGCCGCGCTTCAGGCCGGCACGCCTGCTCAAGACAAGGCGTTCACCGATAAATTTAAAACCGCGATCGAAGCCGGCGACAAAGCCACGCTCGAATCCTTCCTCTACACCAAGGGCGCGCACCCGATGGCGCTCGAGTTTTACAAAATGATGGTGGTGGGCAACGCCGGAGAAAAAGTCACGAAAATCGAGCTGGTGGATCTCACGCCGGAAGATGTGAAAAAAGCCGAATCGATGGACGAAGGCCCCGGCGGCGAGAAAATGAAGCTCTCACTCAAACCGACCAAAAAGCTGAAGCTGACCACGGAAAGCAAGACGGGGGAAGGTTCCTCCAGCAGTTCGAGCGAGAATTTCATCGCCGAGCACGAGGGGAAATACGTGATCCCGGTTCCGGCCGCGGCGAAATAGACGACCGCGGTCGCGAGCGTGCGAACCTGCCATCGCTGTCTCCGCAGCGAATCGAGATTGGCCAAGGCCATCGGCCTGCTTCCTGCTTTTAAAAAAGCATGAAGCTTTCTTCCGAAGCCCAAATCGCCCCGCATCGCCCCGCCAGCAGCAAGGACATGGTGCAAGGCCTGCGCAACGCCCTTGATAAGAATTACCGCCGCGTGCTCCAGACAGCGAGCGACGAGTGGGAAAATCGCTTCGCGGGTCGCGACCCGAGCGACGCCTGCGTTTCCGTGAGAATCTCTCAATGGGGCCCGGCGATCGCAGCCTTTTCTCATCCGGGTCGGCCTGCGCTGCGAACGTTCGCGTCACAAGCCGCGTAAGCCTGGCGAACGGCGCCGCGCAAAAATATTCTCGGTCCCTCCACCCGGCCGCATCTCGACAAAGCCCCGTCGGGCGCTAACCTCCCTCTCCAGAGCGCCCATAGCTCAGCCGGATAGAGCAACGGATTTCTAATCCGTCGGTCGCAGGTTCGAGTCCTGCTGGGCGCGCAGGCCGCTACCAGCGGTGAAAGGCGGGATGACCTTCCTTTACCGCCACGAACGTCCCGCGGCAGGTGGCGCAGGCTTTGCCGCCCGCGCTGAGTGTGCCTTCGATTGTCGCCCGATCAGCTTTTGACTCGACGACGCGTGCCGACAGCGTGACCGGACCATCGGTGGGCGTCGGGCGCAGCAATTTTATCGAATAATCGGCCGTGACGGTGCAGGGCGGATGATCGTCGCCCGCTTGCTGCATGAGGTGCCAGGCAGCGGTCCAGTTGCAATGGCAATCCAGCAGCGTGCCGATGATGCCGCCATTCAGAACGCCTGGGAACGCCTCATACTTCGGTTCCGGTTGCCACTCCGCCACCACTTCTTCCCCTCGCGCAAAGCTGCGAATCCGCAGTCCCTCGGCATTGGCGGGGCCACAGCCCCAGCAGGCGTTCTTCGGTGCATAGCGTTCCTGCAACGAGGACTGGTCAGTCATGAATTATTCCTGCGCGGCAGTCGAAAAGGCAACGCGCTATTCCTTCACCTGCGGCTCCTGGGGCGTCTCCGCCTGCGGCACATTAGGGATGGCGCCGGGGTTGCGCGGGATGACGCCGCGCACCCGAGGCGGAGGAGTCGGCAAGGTAGGAATCGGTGCCGGCTTGATGACATTGGGATTGTTATACTGCGGAACGGGCGGAACTCCGATCCCTTGTTGGGGCTGCGGTTGCGGCTGCGGAATGGGAGGGCTGATGGAGTTCGGGAGATTTTGGGAGAGGAGCGCTTGATTGAAGGTGAGCGTGGCGGTCTGGCCATCCTTGGCAATCGTCACCTTGGTCGCGCCGACGCGGTCGGACCACTCGATGTTCGGCACGGTGTAGCCCTCCACTGGTCCGGCCGTGCTGAGATAAAGTTTGAGATTTTTGTCTGTGCTGGAAGCGATCGTGACCAGGTCGCCCTCCGGCGTGCGCGCCGCATTGGCAACGAAGAGGTCCTTGGCAAAATTCGGCGTCGCGGCCGGCAGCGCCACCGCAGTGGCGACAGCGAAAGGCGAGCGATTCATCATCGGTTCGTAGCGGGCAAAGCTGGGCGCCTTCGGCAAGATCGTCCGCGGCGAGGCTGAGGAGACTCGCGCTGATAAAGCCAGCGATACCAGCAGTGGCAATCAGGTATGTTTTCATCGTCCTATTCCGGGTTTGGGTGCGAACCAGCGCGCGATTTTGAACTTGCCCCGCATAGTCGTGGGATCCGCAGAATCGATCGCCAGATTCACACTTTCAAACACTACGAACGAATCCGGTTTCTGCATCTCGTAGAGGAAGTGCACGAGCGGCGGCCATGGGCTTTTCGTTTCAACCGCGGCGAAAACCGCCTGATGATTCGGGCTGGAATCGCCCGAGCCGATCTGCGGATTTTCGAGCAGGACGTTGTGCTTGGAGGCGATCTGCTTGACCTGATCGAGCAGGACTGAAGCTTCCTCCGGGCTCTTCAATGCAGGCTGATGTTTCTTCAACCACGCGTCGCGCTGCTCCCACATATCGCGCTCTTTCAGAAACACGGTCTGCTGCTGGCGCATCGCTTTGCGTTCCGTGAGTCTGGCGCGCGTTTTGTCCAGCTGGCCGAGGAGCGAACTCCAAAGGTAAAGGTTGATGAGAAGGAAAAGCGCCCCGGCCACGACGAGGGAAAGGATGCGCTCCCGCGGATTCAAACGCTGAAACCAGGCCGGCATCATTTCGGTTTTCCCTCCAGGCGGAATTGCGCGTGGTCGTTAGGCAGGATGCGCGGCGCCGCCATCTCGAATTGGAAATTCTGCAGACCGGGATTGTTCTTCACTTTATCGGCAAATTGATAGGCGAGCGCGGCGCTGGGCGCTTCGCCATCGACGGAGAGCTGGCGCGCGGATTGTTGGAAAGTGGTGATCTGGACGTCGGCCGAAGGCAGGCTCTCAAAAAGGTGGAGCAGGACTTCGATGGTATAGAAATGCGGATCGATCGCCGGAGCGAGCGCTTTCCATTTCGCTTCCGTCTGGCGAATGAAGGCGACCTTCGGTTCATCCTTTGCAATGCGCCGATCGAGCCGGCCGGCTTGAAAGCCGATGACCATGACGTAAACGGCGAAGAGAAGAAAAATAGCCGCGTAGACGGCGCCGGCCCAGATGAGGCGCTTCTTCCATTCCACCTGGCGCGCCAGTTCCGTCCGGCGCCGCCGCCACGCGTCTGGCAGGAGGTTTAATTTCGTGAGCGCGGGCGGCGTCTCGACCGCGATCAAATCGGGCCAGCTCACGAACATCCCCTGCACCACCTCGCGCAACTCGAGCAGGCTTTCATCGAGCAGGACGAGCGAAAACGAAGTGTCGATGCCCTGCAGCTCGGCGCTGAGCGCGAGCTGCGGCAGATCGCGCTGCAGCTGCGCGGCATCCGCGTTCTCAAGCGAACGCGTGAAGCCGATCTTCCCTTCCTCGCTGATGGCGCAGACGAGCGATTCCGCTTCCGGGTAAATCAAAAATGCGCGCCCGGCGGCGGCATGGGTCGCAGCGCGTTGCGCGGCATACACGGTGACCTGGCTGGGGATGATCCCCCGCGCCAGCAGCGGCGCGACCAGCTCGGAGAGCTTCTCATTATGCACCGCGATGGCGGCGACCACGCTGCTCTCTTCGTTTTGCTCAATGACCTCGAAATCGGTCGTCACCTCCTCGGTCGAGTACGGCAACGCCTTCTCGATTTGGATCCGCACCATCTCGTTGAACTCGGCCGCCTCCACCGTGGGCAAGCGGAGACGCTGCGCGAGCACGGCGTTCGCGGGCAGGCCGAGAATGAGGTTCTGCGTCCCGTTCAAAAGCGGGATCGTTTCTTCCAGCGTAGCCGCGGGCGAGACATCCCAACTGCCATTATTTCCGGGCGCAGCCGCACGCACCACGCTCCAGCCATGGGCTGCAGGCAGGAGATAAACCGGGGACGAAGTAGTCTCCTTCACATCTCTTTCCAGGTAATCAGTTGCGGGATGTTGCCGTTCTTGCGCACGACCATTTGCACGACGCGCGTCACGTTTCCAGAGCGGCCGGTGCTGACGATGCGCACCACCTGATCCCTGAAGCTGACCAAAGGAGCAAGCGGTTTAAATTGCTCGGTGGAAAGTCCGAAGGCCTGGCGCACGTCTTCGAGACTCTTAAACGGCGCATCGTCTTCGGTTCCCTCCACCCCATCGGGGCCGGCGCGGAGCTGGAGGAATTGCTCCACCAATTGGTCGTTCATTCCTGGCAGAGACAGGAGCAACTCGCGCGGCGCCCAGGCGAGATCGACCGGTCCGGTGCTGTTGACGGTAAACGCGCCGTCCCATCCCGGCTGAGCCACGAAATCCTCCCAGCCGCGGATACGCTTCACGTCGTCCACTTGCGTGAGCAAGGTGTTGGTCGGCCGGTAATCGCCATCGATCTCCGCGCCGTTCAAACGCACCAAGTTATCGGGATCGACCCAATCGAGCAGGGTATCGATCATATGGTCGCGTTCATTCAAATCCACGCCTTTGGTTTCGAGAAATTTTCGGAGCAACTCGATCCGCTCGGGATTCTCGCCCGCCACCACCCAATTCAAATTCAAGCGCCCGCCTTCGCCGGTGATGCGCGCCTCGTAGGTTTCCGTGCGGCTGACTCCGCCGCGCAAAACCGCCGCGCCCGGCTCCACCGCGGGGTGAAGCGCGATCTCACTCCCGGAGGTGGCCATCGCTTCCGCTTCGAGCACGCGGCTGGCCTCGCCGTTCAGCGCCAGCCGCGCATCGATATCGAGCGCCCAAGCCATGACCATGGCGCTCAAAACGAAGAGAGCCCAGAGCGCGAGCATGAGCGCCGCGCCGGACTCGTTAGACCTGTTGAACTTTTGCGACATGGGCATGTTTTAGAGCGGCGTGCGGGCCAGCGCGATGACAGCTTCCCACGGCACGGAATTATCCGGCCGCCCGACAATCAACTTCACCAGCCGCGGCAGCGTGATCGTATCCGTCCATTTGTCCACCCAAGTATTCAGCCGCGGGTCGAAGTAGGTGATTTTGAGACTCTCCACCTCCGGGAGCAGAGGCACCCAGCTTTCCTCGCCGTCTACCTTTTGGTTGCGATCGAAAGACTTGCGCGAGAGACCCAATTCCATCTTCTGGCTTCCCTTCGCCGCCGGTCGCAGACGCATATTCACGCGATACTCGCCCACCGCGTAACGCGTCAGCAGCCCGGGGCCGGCGCTGCAAATCCAGGTGATCTCGTCGCGCGAGCGATTATCCAATTTAAAAGGTTCGCCAAGAAGCGCGCCGCTACCGGAAGGGAGCGTGGTCCACTCCGCGCTGAGCAGGTTGGCAAAGCCTTCGTATTGCGAGTCGATCATGTTGGTCTCAGTCGAGATGCGGAGCGCGGTCAGGTTCGCCTGCACAAAGCGATAGATGGCGAGCGACATCATGGCCAGGATCGCCACCGCGAGCATGATCTCGAGGAGGGTGAAACCAGCGCGCCGCCGCGCGGGATTAGCCGGCGCGGTAAACATAGAATTCCAGCTTGCGCGATTGCTCGACGCCGCCGCGCTTCCACTCCGCCGTCAGGATCACGCGATTGAGGCCATTCAACTCCAGATCCTTCTCGCTCTTCAATTTCGCCGGGGCGCTCTTTTGCACGATCTTCACCACCCCATAGCCGCTCTCGACCTTGATCTCGCGCGACTCATCGGGCGCTCCAGGCGTGGCCTGCACTTCCGCCATGCGGTTGGCCAAAATCTGCCGCACGCGATTCTCTTGTGCAGTGAGCGTGCTGGCGTTCATGCAGTTCTCAACCGCGCGGCCGAGCGCGAGCACGCCGACCACGAAAATGGTCAGGCCAATCAGCACCTCGTAAAGAGCGAAGGCGCGGGCGTGGCGTTTACCGGGTCGCATAATTCGAGAGTTCGGCCCGCGCCGTCAGGCTGGAGTATTTAGCCGTCCAGCCACCATCCACGCCTTTGTAGGACACAATCGCCGGCTCGCAAGTGCCGGAGGGCCAGAAGACCCACTCCGCGGGCGGCTTCTTGATCAGAGCCGCCGGCAGGTCGAGCAGATAGGCGTCGCCCGCGCGCAAAGTCATGGTTGCGAGCGGGACCTTCTCTTCGCCTTGGGCGAAAGCCTGCGGAACGAGCACGAGGTGATCCTTCCGCCAGGCAATCAAATACGGTCGGCGATCGTCCACGCTCCGTTGCTGAGCGAGGTGGACGAGCTTGTTCAGCTCGTCGTAAGAGCGGCGCAACCGTCGATCGGCCATTACACCCTGCAGACTCGGCACGGCCATGACGAGGAGCAGCAGCATGATGAAGACCGAGATCGCGATCTCGATTAAGGTGAACGCCTGACGCTGCCGCCGCATGCGCGAAGGTAATGCTCTCACGCGCAATTCACAACAGACCCACCCACCCCTGGATGCGCCTGCTTTCGTGGCCGCTGTGCAACCAGCCGCTAAAAAAACGCAAGCGAACGACAGCGGAGCGCACCTGAGTAGGTTAGCCTGTTTCCGTGAAGCAGGGAACGTCCACACTCGAACGCCCCCAGTTTTTTAATCGACGCATGACCGTGGCCGCAAAACCGCAAGACGCAAAAAGTGCCCGCCGAGGTCTGCGCCTCGGGTTCCAGATCTTGCTCTGCTTGGCGATGGTCTCGGTCGTTGGCGTTCTGATTTGGCAGGGAGTCACGGCGGAGGGGAATCCCGATCCGCTTCGCCCGCGCTCCAATCCCGCCTCGGCCTTCCTCGATATCGGCGTGCTCGTCTTCCGCGAAGGGCTGGAGTGCATCCTCGTCCTGGCCGCGATCACCGCCAGCATGGTGGGCGCGAAGAGTGTGCATCGGCGCCCGGTGGCGATCGGCGCGGCCATCGCCTTCGTCGCCAGTCTGGTGACGTGGTTTATCGCGGTGGGAATCATGAGCGAACTAAGCGACAACGTGCCCGCGCTCGACTTGCAGGCCGCGACCGGTTTGCTCGCGATCGTCGTCCTGCTCGTGATCATGAACTGGTTCTTCCATAAGATTTACTGGGGCGGCTGGATTCGCGCGCATAACCGGCGCCGGAAAACTTTGCTGGCCGATGCCAGCGCGGTCGCAATCTCGCAAAGGAAACTTTACTGGGGCTTCATCCTGCTCGGCTTTACCTCGCTTTATCGCGAGGGCTTTGAAGTGGTGCTCTTTTTGCAGAGTTACAATCTGCGGCTCGGCGGCGGCGTGGTCTTGAAAGGCGCGCTACTGGGATTGGTCCTGTCGGCGTTTGTCGCCATCCTGACCTTCGCGCTACAAAAACGGCTGCCCTATCGGCGAATGTTGATCACCACCGGTGTTCTCCTCGGCGTGGTGTTGCTGGTGATGGTGGGCGAGCAAGGCCAGGAAATGCAGCTCGCGAAGTGGATCCCGACCACGCCGATTCCCGCGCTCGAAAATCTGATCCCGGGCTGGATGGGACTTTGGTTCGCGGTCTTTCCCACCGTCGAAACACTTCTCGGTCAGGCATTCGCGGCCATCCTCGTGGTCGGATCGTATTACGGCGCCAGCGCCCTGCATAAGTCTGCGGCCGAGAAAGACGCGGCTCTGCCCGACGCTTTGGAAAACGAAGGCGTGAAAGCGATCGAGCAAATTCGCTGACGCTCGCGCGCAGCGCCCACCCAGTGCCCAGCCATCTCATGAGAAAAAGACTACTGCCTGTCCTCTGCGCCGCGCTCCTGCTGCCAATGGTCGCTCACGCCGGCGCGCGCCGTTTTACCTACACCTACGAAGCTGATACGGCCCCGCCGGGCACCTACGAAATCGAGAATTGGGTGACGTGGAAAACAGACCGTGATGACGACAGCCGCTTTCGCCAATTCGATTTCCGACACGAGATCGAGTTCGGGGTGACCGAGCGGTTGCAGATGGCGATCTACCTCGCGGATTGGAGCCACCGCCGAGGGTTCTCGGTCGATCACGAGGGCGCGGTCTATACCGGTTCGGCGATTGAGTTGCTCTATAATCTTACCCGCCCGGAGACTTCTCCACTCGGCTCCGCTCTCTACGGCGAACTGAAGGTGGGCGACGAATTGGTCGGCCTGGAGTCGAAGATCATCCTGCAAAAGAACTTCGGCCGGTTCGTTCTCGCTTACAACCTCACCCTGGAAGCCGAATGGGAGGGCGAAGACCTCGAAGAACGCGCGGGCGAATTTCAGCAATCGCTCGGCGCGAGCTACGAAGTGAGTCCGCAATTTCTGGTGGGCGCGGAGATGCTGCACGAAGTCGCGTTCCCGGAGTGGGAGGAAGCGGAAGACGGCGTCCTTTTCGCCGGGCCGAACGTTTCCGTCCGCGCGGGAAACTGGTGGGCCACGGCCACCGCTCTCGCGCAGCTGACCGGGAATGACGGCGAACCGAATTTCCAACTGCGCACGATTGTCGGGTATTCTTTCTAAGCGATGTCCCGACTTGCGACCGCCGTTCTCTGTCTGATCGCGCTGGCTGTCGCCGGTTGTGAGAGCACGCCTTCTCCGGCGCCGCCGATGACCGCGGCCGTTCTCCAGGCGGGCGCGCAGCAGCAAGCCAACCTGGCCAGTCTCACCAATGGACGCATGCTCCTGGTGAATCGCTGCGCCCGCTGCCATGCGCTGCCAGCGATCGGAGCGCACAGTGCGCAGGAGTGGCCAGGTATTGTCGCCAATATGTCGAAGCGCTCCGGTTTAAAACCAGAGCAGAGCCAAACCCTTCTCGCCTATGTTCTCGCCGCGCACGCCGCTGGCGAACGCTAAAAAAACCACCCGCTGGAGGCATGCTCCTAGCTACGTGCTTGCGTCGGGATGACTAGGGAAATTGTGGATGGGTTGCTGACTGGGATGTTACAAGGCGGCGAAGGAGTTTCCGACCTCCTTTTCATCGCGGGTAAGCCTCCTTTGCTCGAAACGCACGGGCACCTGATTGAATTTCCCATCGATGTGCCCGGCGGCGCGCTTGACCCGGAGATGATTGGCTCTCTCTCCGAGATTCTCCTCGCCGGGAACGATCGCCTGAAGGACGACCTCGAGAGAACCGGTTCCTGCGATTGCAGTTATGCGCTCGCCGACGCGGCTCGCTTCCGGGTAAACATCTTCCGGCAACGCGGACGCCGAGCGATTGTGATGCGGAAGTTGCAGGCGGAAATTCCCACAATGGATCGGCTCGGATTGCCGCCGATCTTCCGGGAGATCGTGAATACCAAGAACGGTATCATTTTCGTCACCGGCGGCACCGGGAGCGGCAAGACGACCACCTTGGCCGGAATGCTGAGCGAATTGAACGCGAGGCAAAGCATCCACATCCTCACCCTGGAAGATCCGATCGAGTTCGTCTATCCGCTAGGCCAGGCTGCCATCAGCCAGCGCGAGATGGGGCGCGATTTTTTCAGCTTCGCCGATGGCCTGCGCGCTGCTTTGCGGCAGGCGCCGAAGGTTATCCTGGTGGGCGAGATTCGCGACCGCGAAACGATGGAAGTGGCCATGACTGCCTCGGAGACCGGGCACGTCGTTTTTAGCACTTTGCACACGATCAACGCCGGCCAGACGATCAACCGCATCCTCGGCATGTTCAGTCGCGAGGAGGAACCGCAGTTGCGTCAGCGCCTCGCGGAAACCGTGCGCTTCATCGTTAGCCAGCGTCTGGTCCCGAAGGTCGGCGGCGGGCGCATGATGATCAGCGAAATCATGGGCAGCAGCCTGCGCACGCGCGAAGCCATCCTCTATGGCGAAGGCGAGAATCGCAGCTACCAGGAGATTATTGAAGCGGGCCGGACAATGGGCTGGACGTCGTTCGACCAATCGCTCATGCGCGCTTACGAAGACGGAAAAATCAATGAGGAGACAGCCGTCCTCTATTGCTCGAACAAGGCAAAATTCCGACGCGATCTCGACGCGCTCCAGAAGGTCATGGGCACGGCGCAGGACAGTGGCCCATCGGGTTTGAAGTTGAACGTGGTTCGGCCCGAGTGCGGCAAGCCCGGGGCGGTGATGCCGAGCCCGATCATCCCACCGGCTGTGGCCTCCGCTTAATGCGATAGGCGGCCTAGCTTTTATCCACGCTGTACTTTCCCGGCCCGACGAAGAGCAGCCCGATCAGCATGATGGCCAGCTCCACTGCGGCCAGGTCGGCCCGGAGCGAAACCACGCCTAACAAGTGCACCGCGGTGATGAGGAGCGCGAGGAGAACGCCGGGGCGGAAAAAGAGGCCGAAGATCATGAGCGCCCCGCCCACACAACCCATCAACGCACCGAGAAAACCCCAGAATTGAAAATGGCTGTGCAGCCCGAGATGGCGAATCGCGCTCCCGAAGCCAGACCAGCGCCCCGGCCCGCCCAGCAGCACGGGCCCGGTCAGAATGATGAAGAGAATGCCGAGCCCGAGGCGCATCAAAAGCAAACCGGTCTCGCGATATTTGGCCAAAAATTGCAGGCGCATGCGCGGCAGGCTGAACAGTTCAAAGAGAGATTGCAAATGAAAGGCCGCGCGCCGAAGCGTGGAGGATGCTGAAAAAAGCGGTTCTCCTTGCGGCAGGACGCGGGACGCGGATGCGCGAACTGACGAGCGACCTTCCGAAGCCGATGCTGCAAGTGCACGGCAAGCCGGTCTTGCAGCACATCATCGAGGGGCTGCGCGATGCGGGCGTGACGGATTTCTTAGTCATCGTCGGCTGGCGCGCGGAAGTGGTGCGCGATTTTTTTGGGGACGGTTCCGCGTTCACAACGCGGGTGCGCTACGAGACACAGGTGGTGCAGGATGGAACGGGAAAGGTTGTGGAACTGGCACGTGATTTTTGCGCCGGGGAACCGTTCGTCCTGAGCTACGGCGACATCCTGGTCGATCCCGAATTTTATCCGCGCCTACTAGCTGCTGCGGAAAACGCGGAGGCGGTGATCAGCGTGAAACACAGCGAGGATGTGAGCCAGGGAGGCGCCGTCTTTCTGGACAAAAACATGGTCATGACGGATCTGCGCGAAAAACCGAAACCAGGCGAGCCGACCAGCCCGTGGTACAACGCAGGGATCTACGCATTCCGCCCGAGCATCTTTGATTTCATCAGCCGGCTCGAACGCTCGCCGCGCGGAGAGTTTGAACTAACCGACGCCATCCGCGACCTCGCCCACGCCGGGAAAAAGGTGCAGGCGCTCGAGTTGACTGGCAATTGGGCGGACGTGCGCGATCCGGAGATCCTCGCCCAACTCAATCGTTAGGGCGCTCACTCGCCTCGGGGTCGCCGAGTTCGTTCTCCCCTTCATCTTCGATTTCGTGCCGCCAGGCTTTTGAAAGCCAGGGTCGGATGAAGCCATAAAGCAGATAAGAAAGGAAGAGAAGGGCCGGCATCCATTCGTAGAAAAGCGCGGTGAAGATGAGCGCCAGGATGATGACAATGAAGCGCGGGACCGAGCGGGTGGTGCGCCAGTTCAGGCCCTTAAAGCTCGGATAGCTGAAGCCGCTGAACATCATGAACGAGAGAAAAAGCATGAGCGGCGGCAGGACCCACTTCCATCGTCCGATATCGTGATCTTTTTCCCCCAGCCACCACAGCATAAAGAGCGTGATCGAAGCGATGAGCCCGGCTGCGGCGGGAATGGGGAACCCGCGAAAGTTTTTGTCGGGCGTACCGGAATGACCTTGGGCCGCGATGCAGTTAAATCGCGCCAGACGCAGCGCACCGCAGAGCAGGTAAATGAACGCCACCACCCAGCCGGCGCGGGGAAAATCCACCAGCACAATCCGGTAAACCATCAGCGCGGGCGCGAGCCCGAAGGAAACAGTATCGGCTAACGAGTCAAACTCCCGGCCAAACGCGCTGTCCTGCCCACCGAGCCGGGCCAGCCGCCCATCGAGCAAATCAAAAATGCACGCGCCGAGGATGTACCAAATCGCGGTATGGAAAAGGACCGCGGCGGCGTCCGGATTCGTCGCCTGCAGGAGCGCACCCTGCACGATTTTGAGCGTGGCCGCGAAACCGCAGAACAGGTTCCCCGCCGTCATCAAATTCGGCAGGAGATAAATCTTGGGAGATTGGTCGCTCATCTCACGGCAGCCGCGCGATCACCGTCGCACCACCCACCACGCGATCGCCCACTCGCACCAGCACAGTCGCATCGAGCGGCAAATAGACTTCCGTGCGCGAGCCGAAGCGAATCATCCCGAAGCGCTCGCCCTTCTTTAGTTCATCGCCCACCTTCGACCAACCGACGATGCGCCGAGCGATCGCGCCCGTGAGCTGTTTCACGACCAGTGTCGCGCTGGGATTTTCAAACGCCCACGTCATCGATTCGTTTTTACCCGAGCAATCCGGACTGCGCGCATCGAGGCAGAGGCCTTCCTTGTGCTGCCGATAGGTCACACGCCCGGCGATCGGCGCGCGATTGGTATGGACGTCGAAGACGGAGAGGAAAATTCCCACCCGCCGCGTCTCGCGTTTCAGCACTTCGCTTTCTTCAATTTCGACGATGTCCGCCACGACTCCGTCAGCGGCCGCAACGATGGCGCCCGGCTCAGGCGGCGTCACCCGTTCAGGGTCGCGGAAAAACGCGAACGTGTAGACAATCAGCGCCACAAAAAGCAGCGGCAGCCAGCGCCAGAGAAAGAAGGAGCCGACCGCAAGGACGACGAGGACAAAGAAAATCCAGCGTCCTTCGTAAAGTGTTTGCCAGCGCATGATCGCGATAGATTCGAGGGCAGAATCGAAGGGGTCAAGCGTCCGCTGGCAGGATCATTTCGGATTCTCAATCTCCAGCGCGGCTGGACCACCAGATGTTGAATTGAACCCTCGCCTCGCGCACAAGATACTGTGGCTCGGGGTTCGCTTCCGCGAGAAGAAAACTAATTGTTCTAGGGCCGCTTCTCACCTATGTTTTCGCCGGCAGTTCCCCTGCCAATCTATGCTTCAAGGTCAGGACGAAATTACCCTCGGAAAATCCACCCGCGACGCCGCCACCGGCATCAGTCAGAGCCAGAAATACGACGCCGCCCAGATCGATAAATTGGAGGGACTGGAGGCCGTGCGGAAACGGCCCGGCATGTACATCGGCGATCCCGATGAACGCGGCCTGCATCATTGCGTTTTCGAAGTGCTCGATAATTCGATCGACGAACATCTCGCCGGATACTGCAGCAAGATCGAGGTCACCGTCCACGTCGACGGCTCGGTTTCCATCCGCGACAACGGGCGCGGCATTCCGGTGGACATGCATCCGAAATTCAAAATGCCCGCGGTCGAACTGGTACTTACAAATCTGCATGCGGGCGGAAAATTCGGGCAGGGCGCCTACAAATATTCCGGCGGCCTCCACGGCGTGGGCGCGAAGTGCGTCAATGCGCTCTCCGATTGGTTCAAAGTCGAGGTCTCGCGTGACGGCAAAGTTTATCACATGGGTTTCGAGCGCGGCAAAACCACGCAGAAACTCGAAGTCATCGGCGAGCTGAAAAACAAGAAGACCACTGGAACGCTCATCACCTTCCTCCCGGATCCGACGATTTTCACGATCACGACGGAGTTCAAATTCGAGCGCCTCGCCTACCGTCTACGCGAACTGGCGTTCCTGAATCCTGGCCTTGAGATCAACCTTGCGGACGAACGCGGCGATACGCCCCGAAAAGAAGCGTTCTTTTACAAACACGGGATCGAAGAATTCGTCCGTCAGCTGGGCGCGAACAAAACCGTCATCCACCCCAAGCCAGTCATTCTCTCGCGGCAGCGCGACGAAGTCTTCGTCGACGTCGTGATGCAGTATAACGACAGCTACACCGACCAGATTCTGTGCTTCGCCAATTCCATTCCGAACCCGGATGGCGGCACGCACCTCACCGGTTTTCGCAGTGCGCTGACGAAAGCAGTTAACCAATACGCGAAGGCTAACAGCCTCGTGAAAGACAAGGATCCCGCCATCTCCGGCGACGACGTGCGGGAAGGTTTGACCTGTGTCCTCAGTATCAAATTGCCAAACCCGCGCTTCGAATCGCAGACCAAGGTCAAGCTCGTAAACACAGAGATCGACGGCATCGTCAACTCGGTCGTCTACGAAGGGTTGATGACTTTCTTCGATCAGAACCCGCCGATCGCGAAGAAAATTTTTGAGAAGGTGCTGACCGCGGCCCGTGCCCGCGAAGCGGCGCGCAAAGCGCGCGAAACAATCCGGAAAGGCGCGCTCACCGGGGGCGGCTTGCCCGGCAAGCTGGCCGACTGTTCGGAGCGCGATCCGGATTTGACCGAGCTCTACATTGTCGAGGGCGACTCGGCCGGTGGTTCCGCTAAACAAGGGCGCGACCGGCGTTACCAGGCCATCCTCCCGATTCGCGGTAAGCTCATCAACGTCGAGAAGGCACGCCTCGATCAGGCGCTGAAAAACACCGAAATCCAGTCGATGATCACCGCGATCGGAACTGGCATCGGCAAGCCGAAGGAAGAAGGCGCGGAGAAAAATGGCAAGGCGGAAGAAGGCACTTTCGACATTACGAAATTGCGCTACGGCCGCATCATTATCATGACCGATGCCGACGTGGACGGCTCGCATATCCGCGTCCTGCTCCTGACGTTTTTCTATCGCCAGATGACCGAGTTGGTCCGGGCCGGCAAAATCTACATCGCGCAGCCGCCGCTCTATCAAATCAAGCGCAAGAAGCGCGAGGAATATGTGGACGACGACGTGCAGCTAAACAAAATTCTCATCTCGTTAGGCGCGGAGGATGTGCGTCTGAAGAATTTGGCCGACGACAAAGAGCTCAGCGCGGCCCAATTGAAAGACGTTCTCGAGTCGCTGGAGAAATTGGCCAAGCTCAGCGAGTCCGTCCGTCGTCATGGCGGCGACTTCGAAACCTTCCTCACGCAACGCGACGAAAAGACCGGCAAACTTCCCACTTACCTCGTCAAGGTGCGCGACGGCAACGAAGAGACGGTTCATTATTTTCACGACGAGCGCGAGATTCGCGCCTTCCACGAAGCCAACCTCGATCTCAATCTACTCGACACCGACATTGAGCAGGAGCTGCTGCCGTTGGCCAACGCCCCCGCACCCAAACCGGGCACACAACGTCGCCGCGCCAAGAAGGTCGAGCTCCACGAATCCACCACGATTCAAAAATTGATCGGAGAGCTCGCCCGCCGCGGTCTCAAGGTCGATCACTACTCGGCCAGCGATCAGCCGATCTTTGAGTTGATCGAAGGCGAAGGGGAAAAGGCCACCGTCCATCCGCTTTTTTCGATTCCCGAGATCCATCACAAGATCGTCGAGATCGGACGGCGTGGCGTGCAGATCAAACGCTTCAAGGGCCTCGGCGAAATGAACGCGAAAGAGCTGTTCAACACCACGATGGATCCGAACAAGCGCAAGCTCCTCAAAGTTGATCTGACCGAAGACAACGCCGTCGAAGCCGACCAGATGTTCACCCGTCTGATGGGCGATGTGGTTGAACCGCGCCGCCAATACATCGAAGACAACGCGCTCAACGTCCGCAACCTGGACGTCTAGAGGCAGGGCCCACGCATCCCCGCTTAGTCAGCTGCAAACTTTAGAATTCTCCCGTGTATAATCCGAACGAAAAAATAGAGCCGATCAATGTCGCCGAGGAAGTTTCGAGGTCGTTCCTCGATTACTCGATGTCGGTCATCATCTCGCGCGCGCTCCCGGATGCGCGCGATGGATTGAAGCCCTCGCAGCGTCGCATTCTTTTTGCGATGAACGATCTCTCGCTCTACCCAAACCGGCAGCATCGGAAATGCGCCAAGATTTGCGGCGATACGAGCGGTAACTACCACCCGCACGGCGAGGCGGTCATTTATCCGACGCTCGTCCACATGGCGCAGTATTGGGCGATGCGCGAAACGCTGGTCGATGGCCAGGGCAACTTTGGTTCTGTGGAAGGCGATCCGCCGGCCGCGATGCGTTATACCGAGGCGCGCATGACGCATCTCGGCGCCGCGCTCATGACCGACATGGACAAGGACACGGTCGATTTCGTCCCGAACTACGACGAGACGCGGACCGAGCCGAAAGTCTTCCCGGCGGCGTTCCCGAATCTGCTCGTCAACGGCGGCACCGGCATCGCGGTCGGCATGGCCACGAACATTCCGCCGCACAATCTCGGCGAGGTGATCGACGGCATCTGCGCGCAGATCGACGACCCGGATATCGATCTCGAAGGATTGATGAAATATGTGAAGGGCCCGGATTTTCCGACGGGTTGCGCGCTCCTCGGACTCGCGGGCGTGCGGCAGTATCTCGAAACCGGACGCGGCAGCATGAAGGTGCGCGGCAAGGCTGGCGTGGAGGAATTGAAAGGCAATCGCGAGCAAATCGTCATCACCGAAATTCCCTACAACGTGAACCGCGCCACGCTGGTGGAAAAGATTGCGGCGCTCGTGAACGACAAGGTCTTAACCGACATCTCCGCCATCCGCGACGAGTCGGACGAGAACACGCGCGTAGTGATCGAGTTGAAGCGCGACGGCAATCCGAAGGTCGTCATCAATAATCTCTACAAGCACACCGCGATGGAGAGTTCCTTCTCCGCCTCGATGCTCGCGATCGATCACGGCCGGCCGAAGCTGCTCTCGCTTAAGGACGCGAACACCGCCTACATCGATCACCGCCGTGAGGTGGTGCTGCGTCGCACCCGTTACGAGCTGCGCAAGGCCGAAGATCGCGCCGAGACGCTCGAAGGGTTACTTGATCGCGCTCGCGAATCTCGACGAGTTCATCCGCATCATTCGCGGCTCCGCCAATCGCGAAGAAGCGCGCGTCAAATTGCTCGCCTTCGAATTCACCCGGAAGCAGGTCGAGCAGATCGGCATTCTCATCCGCAACGAAGCGCGTCTCGTCGATGGCCGCTATGCTTTCAGCGAACATCAGGCGAACCAGATTCTCGATCTCCGCCTTTATCAGCTCACCGGAATGGAGAGCGACAAAATCGGGAACGAATACCGCGATCTCATCGCCACCATTCAGGACCTGCTCGACATCCTCGCGAAAGAGTCGCGCGTCTTCGAGATCATCAAGAAAGAATTGCGTGAAATTCAGGCGAAGCACGCCGGCCCGCGGCTGACCCAGTTGGTCCCCGACGAGGGCGAGATCAACATGGAGGATCTGATCGCGAACGAGGGTTGCATCATCAGCATCACCCACGGCGGCTTCATCAAGCGCACCGCGGTGAGCGCGTTTCGTGCACAACGGCGCGGAGGCAAGGGTGTGGTCGGCATGACGACGCGCGAAGGCGCGCGCGAAGAAGACGAAGGCGATTTCATCGAGCATCTCTTCACTGCCACGACGCACGATTACCTCATGTTCTTCACTACCACGGGCCGCGCTTACGTGGAGAAGGTATACGAAATTCCCGAGATGGGGCGCGCCGCGAAAGGCCGCTCCATCGCCAATCTGCTCGAACTCCGCAGCGAGGAAAAAATCGCAGCCACGATTCGCGTGCAGGCGAAGAAATCAGGGACGGCACCCAACATCGTGGACGAAACGTGGGACGAAGACTTCCACATCGTTTTCGCGACCCGCTCCGGCATCGTGAAGAAGTCCAATCTCTCCGATTACAGTAACGTGCGGAAAGGCGGCATCATCGCGATTCAGATCGAGGAAGACGACTGCCTGATCGACGCCAAGCTGACCAACGGCGACAACGAAATCATTCTCATCACGCAGGAGGGCATGAGCCTGCGCTTCCACGAAGAGCAGTTGCGCGATCAGGGTCGCAATACGGTCGGCGTTTGGGGCATTCGCCCGGAGAAAGGCGACCTCATCGTGGGCATCGCTCTAGTGGATAATCAATCCATGCTCCTCGTCGCCGGCGAAAACGGGATCGGCAAACGGACCTCGTTCGAGAATTACCGGAAGCAGAAACGCGGCGGCAAAGGTATTATTACGATGAAGACCGGTGAGAAGACCGGGAAAGTCGTGGGCGCTCTCACCGTTACCGATACGGACGAGCTGATGCTGATCACGAACAAAGGCCAGATGGTGCGGACGCGGGTCAAAGAAATCCGCGAGACCGGCCGGAACGCGCAAGGCGTGAAGTTAATGGACCTGCGCGGGACGGAGAAGCTGAAGGACATCGCGCGGGTCGTCAGCCAGGAAGAGTCGGAAGAGGAAGTCGAGCTCGCGCCTCAAGCCTAAAAAAAGGGGACACGTGGAAAACGTGTCCCCTTCTTCTTTGAACGGAACTGTCCGTTAGTGAGAGGTGGAGTGGCGCGTGGTGGTCACGCTCGAACTCGGCGGGGCGGTGGGAGCGGTAACGACAGCTTCCTCCCTCGTAGTCGTCGTGGTCGTGGTCCTCGTTGGCGTAGAGCACGACGTGATAGCAAAGGCGCAGACCGCCATCGCTGGCAGAAGAATGATTAATTTTTTCATAATGGATTGTGGATTTATTCTATTCCCGATTCGGGAGCACACTGCTCGGCAGCCGTATCGTTTGCAAACTTTCTCCTTCGCGTTTGTTAGTCTGGGGCGTGAAAACGCGATCGTCGCGCGAACTCGACGGCTGTTTTCTGATTTCCATCGCGTCGGTCGCATCGGATAGTGGGCGCCCCAATGGACGAAAAGCTTAACCACGTCGTCGAAGCGTTGCTCCGGACCTACCGCGAGAACGGTGGGATCAATTACGTGGAAGCCGCTGCCACTCTGCCGTCGCGTCCGGCCATCGATGCTGCGTGCGTGGAGCTCCTTAGCATTCTTTTCCCCGGCTTCCACGGCCAGGCGCTCGCCCATGCAGGTGATCTCCCGTCCGCCACCGCCGCGCGTCTCCAGACGCTCCGCGCTCGGCTCACCCCAGAGATTTGTAAAAGCCTGCAAGCCGTTCACCCCAGCGAGACCACGGAGGCAGACGCCGACGAGATCCTTGCCTTCTTCTTTTCTCAGCTGGCCGAAATTCGCGTCATGCTCTGGGCGGATATCGACGCGGCTTACGAAGGCGATCCGGCCGCGATCAGCTATGAGGAGATCATCCTCGCGTATCCGACGATCGAAGCGATCGCGATTCAACGGATGGCGCACCTCCTTTATCAAAAACAACTCCCGCTCATTCCGCGGATGATGACGGAGTGGGCCCATGGCCGCACCGGGATCGACATTCATCCCGGCGCACAGATCGGTTCGCACTTCTTCATCGATCACGGCACCGGCGTGGTTATTGGCGAAACCTGCGTTATCGGCACGCACGTTAAGCTCTATCACGGCGTCACGCTCGGCGCGCGCAGTTTTGAGAAGGACGACCGCGGCCTCATTCGCAAGGGCGGCAAGCGCCACCCGAACGTGGAAGATCACGTCACGATCTACCCGAACTCCACCGTCCTCGGCGGCGAGACGGTGATCGGCGCGCGGAGCACGATCGGCGGCAACGTCTTCCTGACCGAAAGTGTCCCGCCCGACTCGCTCGTCTATTACGAAGCGAAGCAGATGAAGGTGCTGCCAAAACGCGAACGCCACCCGGAGAGTCAGGGCCGGTTCTAAAACGTGATCTATCTCGACTGCAACGCGACCACGCCCCTCTGTGCGGACGCACACGCGGCGATGGAGCCCTATCTCGCGCGCCACTACGGCAATCCCTCGAGTGTGCATGCCGCCGGACGCGAAGCCCGGGCCGCGATCGACAGCGCGCGCGACCGCCTTGCCGACTTGTTAGGCGCGAAGCCGCACGAGTTGATTTTCACGAGCAGCGGGACAGAGGCGAACAATCTCGCGGTCCTCGGTCTGGCCCGCAGCCTAAAGGAGCGCGGGCGCCATGTGATTTGTAGCAGCGTGGAGCATCACGCGGTGCTCCATGCCTGCGAACACTTGCAGAAGCGCGAGGGGTTTGCGGTGACGTTTCTGCCCGTCGATCGCGAAGGCGTGGTCGATCCCGCAGTCCTGGCAGCGGCCCTCCGCGAGGACACGACACTGGTCTCGATCATGTCGGCCAACAATGAAACCGGCGTGGTGCAGCCGATCGCAGAAATCTCGAAGATCTGCCGCGCGCGCGGCGTTCTTCTGCACAGCGACATGGTCCAATCCTTCGGGAAACAGCCGACCGACCTCGCCCCGCTCGATGCGGCCAGCTTTGCCGCGCACAAGTTTTACGGGCCGAAGGGCGCGGGGCTCGTTTATCTGCGCGCCGGGCTCGCGTTGGAGCCGATTCAGTTTGGCGGCGCGCACGAAAATCAACGTCGGCCGGGAACGGAAAACGTAGCCGCAATCGCCGGCATGGCGGCGGCAGCCGATTGGGTATTGCGGGATTGGGAGGAAGAACAGCGCCGCCAGGCGGGATTGCGCGATCGCTTGTGGACGCTGATCTCGCAGAGTGCGGCCAATGCGCAGCAGAACGGCGGCATCGCAGACCGTCTGGCCAACACCTTGAACGTCAGCTTCCCCGGCCTGGATTCGGAAACGATCTTGATGGCTCTTGATCTGGAAGGCGTTTGCGCCTCGAGCGGGTCCGCTTGCATGGTCGGATCAGTCACCGCGTCGCACGTTTTGCTGGCGATGGGGGCAACCGCGGAGATTGCGGGCTCTGCGATCCGCTTCTCGTTAGGCAAAGCAACCACGGCGGCGGAGATCGAGGAGACGGGGGAAATTGTCCGACGCGTCATCGAGAGACTTGCAGCCAGCCGCGAGCGGACGAAGCGCGATGCGTATGCTGTTGTTTGAGCAGTTGGAACTGTTTGCGGGCATAGTCGGCAGAGCGGTTGGCTTCGCGCCGTTTGTGAAGCGCGGGGAGCCGATCGCTTCCTCCGCTTTGGGTGATGACGAATTGGAAACGCACGCGCGGACGTTGGTCCGCGCGCTCGGCGCGCACAAACTCGCCGCCGTCCTTCGCGTGGAATGGAATCCGCGGCTGCGCACTGCGGCGGGCCGGGCGGATTTTCAGAAAAATCTCATCTCGCTCAATCCGCGATTGCGCGACCACGGCGCGGCCGAGATCGAGCGGACGTTGCTTCACGAGCTGGCTCATCTCCTCGCTCATTTCCGCGCCGGCCGCAGCCGGATAAATGCTCACGGCGCAGAGTGGCGGCAGGCCTGTGCCGATCTCGGCATCGCGGGGGAAAAACGCTGCCACACGCTCCCCTTCCCCGCCATTCGCCGTCGCCCGCGCTTTCTTTATCGCTGCCCGGAATGCGCGCGCGAGTTCCCGCGCGTGCGCCGCATCCGCCGCGCGCTCGCGTGCCTGGAGTGTTGCCGTCGCTTCAACCGCGGCCGCTTCGAAGCGCGTTTCCGGCTGCGACTTGTGCGCTCGGAAAGCCGGCGTTAAAATTTTTACGTGTCCGTGGCCAAAATGGTTTGGGCAAACCTCCGCGTCGGCGGCATCGCCTTGCTGGCCACGTTTGCATCTGTCGCGCCGAGCTCGGCGTTCGTCGCGGATTCCGGGCGCTGGACTTTGAACCGGAACGTCGTCATGCACTTGTCGCTCGGCGGCCCGCAGGCACTCGAGGACGGCTTCCCTCCTTCAACGCCTCGGCCGCCGACGCCCTGCAATTGTGGAACGCGCAACTCGTCCACATGAAGTTCGTTCCCATAGTCGGGTCGCCGTTACCGCCAGCGGATGCAGACGAGGACAACTCGGCCTTCTTCGCGGGCACAGTCTACGGCCAATCGTTCGGCAGCCGTGTGCTGGCGGTGACGTTGACTTCGCGCCGCGGCTCAGTGCGCACCGAGACGGATGTGATCTTTAACAGCAACGAAGACTGGGGTTCATATCGCGGCGCGCATCGGTCGGGCATGCCCGATTTTCACCGCGTGGCGCTGCATGAATTCGGCCACGCTTTAGGGCTCGGGCATCCGGACGAAAGCGGCCAGAGCGTGATCGCGATTATGAATTCGCTCATCAGCGGCGTCGATTCGCTGCGAGCGGACGACATCGCGGGCGCGCGCAGCCTCTACGATGCGGGGCCGCCTTACCTCACGTCGACTGCTTCGCCGAACCTGGTCAACCTTTCCACGCGCGCGTTCGTCGGCACCGGCGGGAACGTCATGATTGGCGGGTTCATCATTCAAGGTTCGCAGCCGGCCACCGTTATCTTGCGCGCGATCGGACATTCTCTCGCGGCGCGCGGCGTCAGTGATCCGCTCAATGATCCCGTGCTGGAGTTGCGCAACGCCGCGGGCACGCTCGTGGCCGAAAACGATGATTGGATTACGGGCGACGATGCGGAGACGATCGCGAGTTATCATCTTGATCCTTCAAACAGCATCGAGTCTGCGCTGCTCCGCACGTTGCTACCCGGCAACTACACCGTGCTCGTGCGCGCTTTCGATGCCGGCGACGGCAACCTGAGCGGCACCGGACTGGTGGAGCTCTACGATTTGCACAGCACGAACGGCCGCGCCTCCAACATTTCCACGCGCGGACAAGTGATGCCCGACAGCGCCATGATCGCGGGCTACATCATCGGAAGCGGTCCGCGCAAAGACATCATCGTCCGAGGGCTCGGGCCGTCGCTCGCGGCTTCCGGCATCAGTAGTGCGCTGGCCGATCCAACGCTGGAATTGGTCGATGGCTCGGGAAACTTGCTCGGCTCAAACGACAATTGGGAGAGCGATGCCAATGCTGCGCGCGTGCGCGCCGCCGGGCTCGCGCCGACGCAGCCGGTGGAAGCGGCGCTCTTCGCGAGCCTTAATCCGGGCAGCTACACCGCCATCCTGCGCGGGGTCAATAGCGCGAGCGGCATCGGCTTGGTGGAAGTGTATGACTTG
Source organism: uncultured Verrucomicrobiae bacterium (assembly GCA_963788065.1). GTDB lineage: Bacteria > Verrucomicrobiota > Verrucomicrobiia > Chthoniobacterales > UBA10450 > JACCTI01. The sequence goes on along the minus strand of CAWBFF010000001.1, from coordinate 119,686 downwards.
AGCGCGGCTCCGAATTGAGCGGCTAATCAATCTCGCTGCTCTCGCCTTTCTTCGCGGTCAGCCCGCGCAGTTTGGCCTGGATGAAAACGTCGATCTCGCCATCCATCACGCCTTGCACGTTGCTCGTTTCGGCGCCGGTGCGGTGATCTTTTACCATCTGGTAAGGCTGAAAAACGTAGGAGCGAATCTGACTTCCCCACGCCACATCGCCCTTCTCGCCGTATTGCCGATCGATCTCCGCGCGCTTTTTGTCCTGCTCGATTTCGTAGAGCTTGGCCTTTAACATCTTCATCGCCAGCTCGCGATTTCGCCCCTGGCTCCGCTCCGCCTGACAGGCGACCACGATGCCACTCGGCTTGTGCACGATGCGCACCGCGGTTTCAACTTTGTTGACGTTCTGCCCGCCTTTACCACCCGCGCGGTAGGTGTCGATCTCGAGGTCGGCGGGGTTCACTTCGATCGGCGCGGAGTCGGCGATCTCCGGGACGACATCGACGCTGGCGAACGACGTGTGGCGGCGCTTGTTCGAGTCGAACGGCGAAATGCGGACGAGCCGATGCACCCCGCGTTCGGTGTTCAGATAACCGTAGGCATAATCGCCGCCGACAAGAAAGGTGGCGGATTTGATCCCGACTTCGTCGCCGGTTTGAATGTCGATCGTTTGCGAAGTGAAGCCGCTGCGCTCAATCCAGCGGCCATACATGCGTAAGAGCATATCCGCCCAATCGCACGATTCCGTCCCGCCCGCGCCGGAATGAATGGTGACGAAAGCGTTCGAGCGGTCGTTAGGCCCGGAGAGAAATTGGCGGAGCTCGAACTCCTCCAGTTTGTGCAGGAGGCGTGCGTGCTCGGCCGCGATCTCCTTCTCTGCGCCGGCGCGTTGCGCAGCGTCTTCTTCTTCGGCGGCGAGTTCGAGGAGCGCTTCGAAATCCTCCGTCTCGCGCTCCAATTCGCGGAAGGGATTGATCAATCCACGGAGACGCGAGACCTCTTCGACATCGACCTGCGCGCGCTCGCGATTATTCCAGAAATCGGGCGCGGCCATGCGCGCCTCCAGGCCGCCTAGTTGTTCCTCGAGCTGAGCGACGTCAAAGAAACCTCCGCAGTTCACCCACGCGCGCCTTTATTTCCGCCGCATCGAATTGCTGGAGTTCCGTAGCCATGGCGGGAAGATAACGGACGGCGTCCGGCGCGCCAGTGGACACTGCTGCGGGAGCTACTTCCGCTTCGTGGCCGGCGATTGCTCAAAGCGAAAAACGGTCTCGCCTTCCTTCATCAGGTCGAGCCGATCGCGCGCGATCGTTTCCAGATAAACCGGGTCGGTCTTCAGAAGGCTCACCTCCCGCGTTTGCCGCGCCAAAATGTTTTTTTGCTCGGTCACCTGCGCCTGCAAATTATCGATCTCGCCCCGGCTTTGCGCGAGCCGCTTATGTTGTGGAAGAAACAGACTTACGATGACGAGGATGATGGCGATCGCGAGCAACGCGCGCAGAACGCGATTGAGCCGCTGCCAAATCGAAGCATCGCGCCGCGCGCGAAAATCGCCGGAGCCCGGGTGATCCACTAGCGCATCTTACCGCCGAAAACGGCCTTGTCACCAAGTTCCTCCGCAATGCGCAGGAGTTGGTTGTACTTCGCCACGCGATCGGTCCGGCAGAGCGAGCCCGTCTTGATCTGGCCGGCGTTAGTCGCAACCGCGATGTCGGCGATGGTGGTGTCTTCCGTCTCGCCGGAGCGATGGCTAATGACCGCGGTGTAGTTGTTTTCCGTCGCCAGCCGGATGGCATCGAACGTCTCCGTGAGCGTGCCGATCTGGTTCACTTTCACGAGAATGGAATTGCCGACGCCTTGCTCGATGCCTTTGCGGAGAAAATCCACGTTGGTAACAAAGAGATCGTCGCCCACGAGTTGAATCTTATCGCCCAGGCGCTCGGTCAGTTTCTTCCAGCCCGCCCAATCGTTTTCCGCGCAGCCGTCCTCAATCGAGATGATGGGAAACTTCTTCGCGAGCGATTCGTAGAGATCGATCAGCTCTTCCGCGGAACGCCGCGAGCCATCCGATTTCTTGAACACGTAGCTGCCGCTCTCTTTGTCGTAAAATTCCGACGACGCGCTATCGAGCGCGATGAAAATTTGTTCGCCGAGTTTGTAGCCGGCTTTTTCCACCGCGGTCGCGATCGATTCCAGCGCATCCTCCGCGCCGCTGAGCTTCGGCGCGAAGCCGCCTTCATCGCCGATCGCGGTGGAAAGCCCGCGATCTTTCAAGACCGTTTTGAGCGCATGGAAAACCTCCGTGCCATAGCGCAACGCCTCGGCAAAAGTCGGCGCGCCTTTCGGCATGATCATGAACTCCTGAAAATCGATCGGCGCATCGGAGTGCGCGCCGCCGTTCAGGATATTCATCATCGGGACCGGCAACGTGACGGCGCGATCGCCGCCGAGATAACGAAAGAGCGGCTGCTCGGAAAACGCTGCAGCCGCATGGGCGTTGGCTAACGAGACGCCGAGAAGCGCGTTGGCGCCGAGATTCTTTTTGTTCTTGCTTCCGTCGATCTCGATCAGCTTCCGATCGATCGCCTCCTGGTCGAGCGCGTCCGCGCCCGCTAATCCTTGCGCGATCGTCTCGTTGATGGCCTGGACAGCTTTCCGCACGCCCTTGCCGCCGTAGCGCTGCTTATCGCCATCGCGCAATTCCCAGGCTTCATGTTCGCCTGTGCTCGCGCCACTCGGCACCGCCGCGCGGCCAAAGGCGCCGCCCTCCAGCCACACGTCCACTTCCACCGTCGGATTGCCGCGCGAATCAAGAATCTCTCGCCCGCGAATTTTGCTGATGCTGGTCTTGGCCATGGCGGGATTAGAACAGCTTTACCCCGGCTCGTAAACTCCCTCAGTTTTTCAAAACGCCTGGTCCGACGCCGGTCAGGTGGTCACGCGTTTGCGACGGTAGAGCGATGCATCGACTGCGGTAGCCATATTTTCCGCGCGTGGAAGACGCTCCGCGCCGAGGAACTCGACTAGTTGTGCGACCGCGGCGGCGGAGTCCTGAATGAGCGATGGATAATCGATCTCAATGAACTCCATGTGCGGCGCGTTTCTGAGCCAGCTGCGAGTCTCGTTGCGATGCGCGGTCAGGCCACGCTCGAGTTCTTCCTCATCGAGCTCGGCGCCTTTCTTGCCGAGACGCGCGACCATCTTCGCCTGAGATGCGACCACCTCTTCGATCGGGCGGGTCATGAAGATGACCTTGTAGTTATGCTGCGAAGGCAAGTGCGGGAGAAGCATGGAGATGCACTTGAGCGCTCTCCCGGCGAGGCCGTCTTCGTCGAGCAATTCGGGCTTTTTCGCGATCAACTTGATCGGCTCCCACTCGTAGTAGCCTTTTGGGTTGTCGATATCCGCCGCGCGCTCGCGGTCGGTCAACGGAGTGATGCCGCCGGCTTCGAGCATTTGCATCATGACGGAGGTGCCGGAGCGCGGTAAACCCGAAACCAGGATGAAGGTCTTGCCGGATCTTTCTTCGTCGCCTTTCGGGTCAGGCCGCTCCCGCAGGAGAATCTCGCCCCGTTTTTCGCGCGGCGGGATTTCGGGCAAATCGAAAAGCTTTTCGCTTCGATCGGACACGGTGCTGCGCGCGAGCGGACGACTTTGCGCGAACTTCTGCACTTCCGCGCGATGAAATGCCGCCGCCGCGGAGTCGCCACCTTCCTCGCTTTCGAGCGCAGCCAGAAAGCGATGCGCGTTGATCAAATCCGGTTGGAAGCGCAGGGCAGTTTGCAGAGCGAGCCGGGCGCGCTCGCTTTCTCCCGCCCGCGCCAGCGCGACGCCTAAATTAAAATGCGCCACCGGCAGACGATGCAACAAGCTGACCGCCCGGAGCGCGGTGTCGACGGTTTCCTGGTTCAACCCTTGCCGCCGATAAACAGTGGAAAGTCCCTGCCAGGCGAAGGCGTTGTCCTCATCGAGCGCGAGCGCTTTCTCGTAGACGCCGCGGGCATTTTCCAACTGCGCCAAATGCAGGTAAGCGTCGCCGAGCAAAGTGTAGACGCCCGGAAGCTGCGGGCTCAACGCTTCCGCCGCGACGAGAAGTTGCAAGCCTTCCGCCGTATTCACCACGCGCCATTTTGATGCGGGCGAGGAAGAGAAGCGCAATGGGATTATCCGGCTCCCCGCTATCGGACGACGCTCGCAGCAAACGCTCCGCCTGCCGCAGATAGCCCGCATGAAAATACGCCAGCGTCAGCTCCCGAATGAACCGATCCTCCCAAGGCCGGCGTCGCATGATCTCAGCCAACAAAGGAAGCGCGCGATCAGGCTCGTTCTTCCAAAGGAAGACGCGCGCGAGATTATATTTCGCCTCGATGTCCGCCGATTCTTCCTGCTTCGCTTTGTCCGCGCCCGGGTCTTCGATGTAACCCAGCGCGGCAAATTGCTGCATCAACTCCTGCGCCTGATCGGAATCGACCTCGGTGCCAGGGAGGTGCATGCCGGCGTCGCCCGGTTTCGTTTCCCAGCTGGAAATTGTCCGGACTGCGGGCGGAATCTCGAACGCCTCAATTAGCGGCCGCCCATCCATGTCCTCGCCGATCGGCAGATCGAAAAGCGTGAGCACAGTGGGCGCGAGATCGATCAAGCTGGCGCCATAGATCCGTTCGTCCTGTTTTATCCCCGGCCCCGCGATGACGAAGATGCCGTATTGGCGATGCCAGATGGCGGGACCGGCGGGCTCGCGTGGGATGCCTTGGGGCCGCTGCGAGCCGGATTCAAAACCGTGATCCGAACAAAGAATGACCGTGGTCTCCGGGCCCGCCAATTGCAGGAGACGCTCCAGCATCATGTCATGAAAGCGGTAGGCGCCGCGCACGACTCCCTTAAACAACTCGAAGTCCGGTTCGTTTATCCAGGAAAGCCGCGGCGGATGATACGGCATGAAGGCGTGAGAAAAATGGTCCACCGCATCGTAGTAAACCGCGGTGAAATCCCATGGCTCGCTTTCCATGAGCGCGGTGGCGACAGTGTGAATAGTGGCCGCATCGCTGAGCAGCTTGGCGAAAGTGCCAAGGCGACGGTCGACCTGCTGATCGATCTTCGCGGCGTCGGGAATGAAGGGCAGGATGTGGGCCTCAGTCAGCTCGGTGGGGAAAACTTTGAGGGCGGCGAGCAGGTTCCCTTTCTCCGCCGGATGAATGGAGCCGACCGGGACACGCCAACCGTGCTCCGGATCAAATTTGGTGCCGGCAAACGCGTTCGTTACCACATTGCCATTGATCGGCTCGGCCGGGTGGCTGGCCCACCATCCGACCACGTTGCTGCGCAGGCCGGATTGCGAAAGCATGTTCCAGAGCGCTTTGCATTTCCGCGAAGTGCTGGTGTAAGGCCGCGCGCCGCCATGCACTGGATCAGGCTCGATGAAACCGTGGACGCCGTGCTTGTCGGCAAATTTGCCGGTGGCCACGGAGTTCCAAAGCATGGGCGAGAGGACCGGCTGGAGGGTGGCGAGGTTGCCCATCACCCCACGATTGATCAACCCATCCAGCGTGGGCATGAGCCCTTCCTCGAGGAGCGGCGTGATCACCTCCCAGTCGGCGGCATCCCAGCCAATGAGGAGAACTTTGCGCTCGGCGGAAGGCACAGCCATGGGAATTTTTCCGAGAAGAGGTCAGCTACAAAAAGAAACGAACGCGGTGGTGAACCGCGTTCGTTCTGAAACAATCCTGACTGCGATGAGTCGGTCTAGGAATCTTGCGCGACAGTTTTCTGCGAGCGGCGCCGGCGCCACAAGACCAAGCCAGCCGCTCCGACTGCGAGTAGTCCGAGGGAGCCCGGCTCCGGAACCGCAGTCTGTCCGGTGCGAATTGGCGTTCCCGTATTGGCCCAAGCGTAGTCCACGAGGGTGAAGGTGTTGTTCGGCGCGCCCGAGGTCATGTTCACGCGGGCCCAGCCGTATTCGATGCCGGTGCCGCCATTGAAGCGGAAGCCAATGAAGCCGATGCCCGGGGTCAGGAACTGGCTATTGGTGAAGCCGTTGGCGAAAGCCAGAGTGGCAAAATAGCCGGCATTGTGATTAACAAAAGCGCCGCCGGAGACGAGCGCATTTGCGGCAACGCGCTCCGCATAGCGATAGGCACCGGCAGCGATGCCACGAACTTGATTCGAAGCCGCAGCACCCTGGATGCGAAAGAGCGCGGCGCCGCCACCAGTCACAGCGCTATCCACGAAGCGGATCACGGCTCCGTTATCCAGGGCGAACTGCTGGATGGGACCTCCCACGGTGAAATTGATGTTGAGCATCCCGGAATAATGAATCTGCGCTTCCGCTGCGGCGACACCACCGAAAGCGGTCGCAGCACCAGCTGCGGCATACGCCGTCCAGCGAGATTTTGGAAGTGAAACGGGTAGAGAACGACGGCGCATTTGCTGTTTCATGGCGGGAGAACTATTCGCTGCGGCCCTCCGTGACAAGCGATTAGTTTACAGAATCGGAACTTTTCGCGCTAATCCTGCGGCGCGCTGCGGTGTCGGTAGAGCTTTGGGTCTACCGCGCGCGCCATGAGTGTCGGATCGAGTCCGCCACCCAAAAAGGCATTCAGCTCCCCGGCCACAATCGTCGGCTCGCGCACCAGCCGATGGTATTCGACCTGGCGCACGGTGAAGCAGGGCTGCGCCGCGAGCCACTGCTCGACCTGCGCGAGCTGGCTTGCGAAGATCCTGGCCAAGGCCACCGGCTCCGCGCTCGCTTTCCCGGCGCGGGCCAGCATCGCGCTTTGGCTGGCGATGACCTCCTCCAACGGCCGCCGCAGGAAGAGGACGCGATATTGAAACCGCCCATCGGTGGGAAGCTCGCGCAGGAGCAAATGGATGATCTTGACCGCCCGCCCGCGGGCCTGCTCCAGCCAACTCTGGTCCGTGCGGAGGCGCTTGACCGGCTCGAATTCTAAATAGCCGCGCGGATTGCTTTCATCGGGCAACCGGAGGGCATCCGTCAAAACGGGCAAGCCACCCGCGGCCAGCATCTGCATCATGAGCGAAGTGCCAGAGCGCGGCAGGCCACTCACGATGGTGATGAAATTATCCGTCATCCCGTTCGTCCACGATCAGTCCACCGCCGGCTGAGGCAAGCCAGCTTCGATGATGGAGTCGGCTCGCGCGCGATGTTCGGCCGCTGCTTTTTCGCGCCCGAGATGGGTTGAGATGCGCGCCACGTAACGATGGGCCAGTGCAAAATCGGGACGCATGGCCAGGCAAATTTCAAAGGCCTGCAGTGCTCGCTCATACCATTCCATCCGGGAGAGCACCGCGCCGAGTTGGAAATGGGCGAGCGGAAAATCATGTTGCAGCGAGACCGCCTGCAAACCGCACTGGACGCCTTCCTCGAGCCGATCCTGGCGTGGCAAGGCCACACTCAACCCGTAGAAGGCTTCCGCGTTGTCTTCATCCAGTTCGAGCGATTTGCGGAAGGCTTCCTCCGCTTCCGGCCACCGGCGCAGCCGCAGCCAGGCGCGGCCGATGCGGCAAAGTATCCAGGGATCGCGCGGTCCTAATTTCTCCGCCTCCTGAAAGTGCGCGATCGCTTCGCTCGTGCGGTCTTCCAGCAGACAATGGAAAGCGCGGAAGAGCGAAAGCTGGCGAATCTCCTGCGAGGATTTTTCTAGAACGGTGATGGCATTTCCAAGCGCGTCGGCGTTTCCGCTGGCCACCGCCGCCTGCCCGGCGAGCACGGCGTAGCGCACCTGCTCGGGAAACTGGGCGGCTAACTCCTCGCGCCAGCCCGAGCGCTTCCGCTGGGCGTTTCCCATCCAGGTAGCTGCAAGCCAGATTGAATTTTTGTTCGGCCCGGGCGCGCGCGATGTCGCGCTGCACATCCTCGCCGGGAGCCTCGATGTAACCCAACTCCACCAGTTGCTGCATGGCCGCCGCTGCTGCTTCCGGATCGTCCTCCACACCCGGCGAGGAGATGGCCGACGGGTTAGGATTCGCCACTTCTTCCCAGGATGCGATCCGTTCCACGGTGGGCATTTCCTCGAAAGCGTTCACCAGGACCTTGCCCTCCATGTCGCGGCCGACCGGCAGCCCGAAGAGCGTCAGAATAGTGGGCGCGATGTCGAGCAACGTCGCGCCATGCACAATGGCGTCCTGCTTCACCCCCGGGCCGGATAGAACGAAGACGCCGAAGTTGCGATGCCACACCGCGGGATCCACCTCGCGCGTGGGCCGACGTTCACCGCTGAGAAAGCCGTGATCGGAAACAATCATGACGTGCGTTTCCGGTCCGGCTAATTCGAGCAGACGCCCGAGCATTTGATCGTGCAATTCGTAGATCGAGTTCATCACCCCGCTGAACACCTCGTAGAGATCCGGCCGCGCGTTTTCCATTCGCGGCGGGTGGAAGGCCATGAAGTCGTGCCCGAAATGATCGATCGCTTCGTAGTAGGCGGTGCAGAAATCCCACGGCTCGTTTTCCATCACCGCCGTCGTGACCGCATGCAAGGAGACGCATTCCGCCAGCCGTTTCGCGAAGGAATTGAGCAGCCGGCGCACCTCCGGGTCGCGTTGATCGAGCTGATAGGCGCGCGGCAAAAACTGGGCGAGGAGCGGCCCAGTCACCTCACCCGGGTGGAGCCGCAAATCGGCGAGATCCCGCGGCTAATGCGGCGGGCTCGACGCTGTTCGGTTGCGGCGGCCAATGCGAAGGCGTCGCCGAGGCCGGCGCGACGGGAAACTGATGCGAAACGCAGACGCCATTAATCGCCTCAGCCGGATGGCTGGCGTACCAGCCGATGGCCTGACAACGCTGGCCCGATTGCGCCAGAATATTCCAGAGCGCTTTGCACTTGCGGGTGGTGCTAGCGGTGGGCCGCAGACCCGCGCCATCGGGCGTGGGCTCAACGAAGCCATGCACGCCGTGCTGGTAGGCGCGTTTTCCAGTCGCGATCGAGGTCCAAAGAATGGGCGATAGAATCGGCTGCAACGTAAGCAGATTCCCCATCACGCCCGATTCGACCAGCCGCTTGAGGTGCGGCATCCGTCCGGCATCCAGCAGCGGGTGAATCATCAACCAATCGGCTGCATCCCAGCCGAGAAGGAGAAGCTTGCGCGCTATCGGGCTGGCCATCAGGTCACCTTACGGTGGAGAAAACAAAAACCCGCGCTCGCGCCAAACACGTTGGCAGGAGCGCGGGGATGTTGTGATTCGTCGAACGATCCGCTTACGCCGCCGCGGATTGCCGGCGCCAGGCGCGGACGCCCATCGCTCCGAGAGCGAGGGCCGCGATGGCGAGGAGCGCATTCGTGGAAGGCTCTGGCACGGCCGTGACCGTGATGGCGCCGCCGGTATTTTCGTAGCTGTAACTGACCAGGGTGGCCGGGAAGCCAGTGGTCCCGACGAGCGAGAAGACCGCGTAGCCATAATTGATCGCGCTCGTCGCTTCGTTAAAGAAGCGGAACCCGACGTAATGGGTGCCCGTAGAGCGAAGGTTCACCGTGGCGGCAGTGCCGGTGTTGGCGATAAATGTGGAAGCAGACGAAACCATGCTGCCGAGGGTAAGATCGGAGTAGGTCGTCCCGCTGCCGACGCCGCCGTTGCTCGCGGCCGGAGTCGGATTCCAATAGAAAGCGAGCGTTCCCCCGTTGGAATAGGGGTTAAAATCCCAGCCCGTGGCCGGAGCAGTGGGTGCCGCACCGGTCAGAAAGTTGAGATAGAAGCCCTGCAATGTCTGCGGGACCGCCATGTTAAAACTGTTTGTGACCACGACCGCCTCAGCGTTCTGCGGGATGGCGGCGGCCGTGCCGGCCAAGGCAGCGGCGCACATTCCCAGGCGGACCTGGACGGAGGAGGAGTCGAGCGACTGGAGCTTTTTCATATGAGAAGTAGGTGGGTTAACGATCGGGTTACCGGGCGAGAATGAAGGAACGAAAAAAACTGTCAAGCAGGTTTTTCACGTTGTTTCGAATCTTTTTTGCTCGCCATCATTCTGCCTCGTTCCGCGCTCCGTTCCGAGATTCGCACTGGTAATCAAGAGAAGGGCGCATACTATGCCAGCATGTTTCTCCGCGTGGGCTCTGCTCTGGCCTTTCTCATCCTGAGCAGCGCAGTGGCCACCGCGGCGGAGCCACCGGCCCTGACCTCGGAGCAGATGGTGCACGCGATCAAGACCGATGAGGTGACGATCCCCACGCCCGGCGAACTTTTCGCCGCCTTGAGCAAACAGGGGAAGCCGAATTGGGCCGAGCAATACCGCGGACCGATCCCGGTCACCTACAGCAATCGCGCCCAGATCGCGCTCAACCTAGGCGGCTTGATTGCCGACGGCTTTATCGCGGTCGAAGCGCAGGACAGTCAGCAGGTGAAGAATATCGGCACCGATATCATCAAATTAGCCAAGGCGCTCAGCGTCAGCGAAAACGTCCTCAGCCGTGGCAAGAGCATCAATGAATTTGCCGAAAACGGCGAGTGGGGCGCGCTACAGGAGGAATTGGAAGCGACGCAGAACGAGGTCAAGACTTCGATGGAATCGAACAGCGACCAGGACTTCGTCATTCTCGTCAGTCTCGGCGGATGGATCCGCGGCACGCAGGTGGTGAGCGGTCTGGTTTTACAAGATTACAACGAGGCTAACGCCAAGGTCCTGCGCCAGCCCGCCCTCGTGGCCTTCATTCAGAACAAGGTGAACGACATCTCTCCCACCCTCCGCGAGGAGTCGTTGGTGAAAACCGTGAGCGACCAGCTTTCGGAAATCGGAAAGCTGGTCGCTTTCGAACACGACGGCACCCCGACCACTGAAGAAGTGCGCAAGCTGCACGGCGCCGTGACGAAGTTGAGCGAAGAAATCCAGAGCAAGTCCGAAGCGGCCAAGACAGAAGCGGCCAAGGTCGAGACGACGACGCCCGACGCGACCAAGCCCGAAGTTGCGAAGTCCGAACCGGCCAAGCCCGAAGCAAAATGAAGATGCGTCCTCTGATTCTCTGTTCACTTTTTATCGCCGGCAATCTGCTGCCAGCGCTCGCAGCTGAGTCGGATAAGGAAGTGAAGGCGCGTCAGGTGGCCCTCGATTTGGCCGGTGCGTTCTCGAACGATGGCTTCAAGCTGCGCGACGGACATTGGACCGGTGAAGTCAAAAAAGGCGAGACGATCGCCATCGCGGTCAATCTCTACGCCGGCAATGAGTATTGGTTCTCAGTCGGCGCGACGGAACCTGGGAAGTTCGCCCTGCACCTCTTCGACGAAAAGGGCAAAGCGGTGGCGGCGGATGATTACGATGAGGACGATAAAGCGGCCGCGGGCTTCGCGCCCACCGTCAGCGGCCAGTACTTTGTCTCGATCGCACCGCAAGGCGATGCCGCGGGCGCGTATTGCCTGGTTTACTCTTACAAATAATGAGCGGCACAGCGCGAATGGAGCGAGGCGGACGGATTTTGGCGGTGCTCGGCGTGGCTCTTCTGGCCAGCTGCGCTTCTCGCGGCGGGAATCCGGTGGCGAAGGAAAACAAGGGTAAAATTTTCGCCGTGAGCGTGGAGCAAACCTCTTTCTTCCGCTACGGACCGCAGCAGGGAAACGGGCCAGATCAAACCTTGCCTAAAGACACCCTCATGACTTTGATCCGGCCGTCGTTTGGTTATTGCAAAGTGCACCTCATGGCCGGCGCGGAAGGCTTCGTGGCCAGCGAGGACATTCGGCCCGCGCCGCCCACTCTGCTTGCGGCGCTCAATCCGCCGGCACCCGTGCCCGAAGCGGAGCACTTCGACATGCAATCGAGCGAACCGCCGCCGCCCGAGAGTCTGCCCGACCCGGATCTGCCGCCCGCGAGCGCGGAACCGTTACCCGAGCCCTAGCGCGGGCGTGATGGCAGCGAAGCAGGTCTTCTACGCCGGCCATGTGCAAGGCGTCGGCTTCCGTTACACGGTTAAGCAAATCGCGCGCGGGTTTACCATCACCGGCTGGGTGCGGAACCTGGCCGATGGTCGGGTCGAGTTGCAGGCGAGCGGCGAACCGGAAGAGCTTTCGGCTTTTCTCGAAGCCATCGCGCAGAGCGAATTGCGTTCCCATATCAAAGAGACGACCGCGCACCCTTTGCCCGCGCCGCCCGACTTCCGCGGCTTCGAGATTCGCCATGGCTGAAGGCCCGCCCGCCATCGCCGTTCGCCACGTCACGAAGACGTTTCCGATTCCGTTCCAAAGGCGCGCGGTCCTCGCGCTCTCGGATCTCAGCCTGCGCGTTGAGCCCGGCCAGATTTACGGCCTGCTTGGTCCGAACGGCTCCGGCAAAAGCACCACGCTGAAAATCATCCTTGGCCTCGTCTCTCCCACGCAGGGCACGGCCGAGATTTTCGGCCGCGAGAGCCGGCGCCCCGCCAGCCGCGCGGCGGTCGGGTTCCTGCCCGAGAGTCCCTACTTCTACAAATACCTCACCGGCGCAGAGACCTTGCGCTTCTTTGGCAAACTCTCCGGCCTACATGGCGCGCTCCTGCGCACGAAGGTCGATGAACTGCTCGCGCTCGTGCGGTTGACTGAAGCGCGCGACCGGCGCCTGGGCGGCTATTCGAAAGGCATGCTGCAACGCATCGGCCTCGCGCAGGCGCTCCTGCACGATCCGCAATTAGTTGTGCTCGATGAACCAACTGCCGGCGTCGACCCGGCGGGCGCGCGCGACATCCGCGATCTTATTCTCGAGCTGAAGCGGCGCGGCGTTACCGTGCTGCTCTCGTCGCATCTGCTCGGGCAGGTGCAGGAAGTGTGCGATCGCGTCGGCATCCTCGCGCAGGGGCGACTGGTGCGGGAAGGGTCGCTCGCGGAATTGCTCGCGCTGGAGGATCGCACGGAGGTGGTGCTGCAAAATGCGTCGCCGGAATTGCTCCGCGAAATCGGCACCCTCGCGCAGGGAGCGGGCGCGGAGGTGGTGGAGCAACGAAAATCCCAGACTACGCTCGAGCGTCTCTTCCTCGAGGCGACGGAGGAACGTTCAACGTCCGCTTCGGAATGAGCCACCGCGCCTTCTCTCCGCGGCGCGTCGCCGCCATCGCCGCGAACACGCTCACTGAGCTGACGCGTCTCCGCGTTTTCTACGTCCTCCTCCTTTTTGCTCTCGTCCTCATCGGCAGCTCGCTCTTCGTCGCGCGGCTCTCGTTTCAACAGGAGTTCCAGGTTTTAAAAGACGTTTCGTTTGGCGCGATGAGCCTTTTCACTTCGCTCCTCGCCATTCTCGCGACCGCGCGACTGCTGCCGCAGGATCAGGAGGACCGGACGGTTTACACCATCCTCGCGCGCGCGGTGCCGCGCTTCGAGTATGTCATCGGCAAACTGGCCGGCGTGTTTCTGCTCCTCGGTTTGAGCATGCTCGTGATGGGCGCGCTCTTTGTCGCTGTCCTCTTCATACGCGAACAATCCGCCATCGCCGAAGCCGCCCGCCAGGCAAATTTCGCGCGGGACAACATCCACGCGGCGATCTTTAGTCAAAACCTCGGCCCCGGCTTCGTCGTCATCTACGTCAAGGCCTGTCTGCTCGCGGCGCTGACCTTGTTCATTTCCACCTTCGCCACGACCAATATCTTCACCGTGGTCGTGACCGTGGTCGTCTATTTCATCGGGCATCTGCAAGGAACGGCGCGCGAAGTCTGGCTGCACGAGCAAGGGGCCGGCTGGCTCGCCCGCATCTTCCTCGCCTGCGTGGCGCTGCTTTTCCCGGACCTGCAGCTTTTCGATTTCTCGGACGAGATCATCACCGGCGCGCACATCCCGCTGGCCGTGTTCGGCCAGACGTTGGGCCTCGGGTTTTTCTACATCGCGATCTATCTCCTGCTCGCGATCGCGGTCTTCAACAGCAAGGAACTTTGAGACGCGCCGCCCTTCTCCTAATTGCTCTGCTCGCTTGGGGCGCGGTCCGCTTGCCCGCGGAACATGCGCTCGCGAACGCGCGCGCCCGTCATCATCTCGCCGCGCTCCCGCTCGATCTTGGTTTGCGCGAACAACTCGGTCAGCTCGGCTTCGTCGCCGCGCTCTCCGGCTTTCGCGCAGTCGTGGCCGATTTTCTCTTCATCCGCGCCTACGACGCCTGGGAGCAGACAGAATGGAGCCGGGTGCTGCTCTTGTTCCGCCAAATCACCACCCTCCAGCCGCACGCCCTTCTCTTCTGGGACATGGCTGCCTGGCACATGGCTTGGAACGCCGGTACCGCTGCGTTGAATGATCCCACCCAGCCACGCCAGGCTCTGCGCATCAAGGCGCAGCGCGAATACTTCGAGCTCGCGCGCGACTTCCTGGAGCGCGGCATCCAGAACAATCCCGATCGCCCGCAGCTCTACGAAGCGATGGCCCGGCTGTATCGCGACAAATACAAAGATCACGCCCGCGCCGCCGAGTATTTCGCCCTGGCCGCGACCAAGCCAGGCGCGCCGAGTTATGCGCAACGTTTCGCTGCCTACGAGCTCTCGTATTGCGAAGGGCGCGAGCCGGAAGCCTACGCGCAACTCCTCGCTCTCTATCGCGCGGGCGAAAAAGAACGCCTCCCGACTTTGATCAAGCGATTGAAATTCCTTGAAGAAGTGCTCAACATTCCGCTCGCTCAGCGCATCCCGGAAGCGGCACGATAGCTCCCCTCTCACGATTTTTTTCTCCCTCCATGCGTTACGCCATCTTCAGCGACTTGCATTCCAACCTGGAGGCCACCGAAGCCGTCCTGGCGGATGCGCGCGACCATGACTGCACGCACTTCGTTTGTCTGGGCGACCTCGTCGGTTACAACGCCAACCCGCATGAGTGTGTGGAGATCGTGCGCCAAATGGATTGTCCGGTCGTGAAGGGCAACCACGACGAGCAAGCCTCGCTCGCCGAGTCCTCGCGCGATTTCAACGAGCTGGCCGAGCAGGCGATCAACTGGACGCGCGAGCATTTAACCGACGACGACAAACAATGGCTGGGCGACCTGCGCCTCACCCGGCAGGTGCGCGATTTCACCATCGTCCACGCCACTCTCGATACTCCGGGCGAGTGGGGTTACATCTTCAATAACCTCGACGCCGCGGCCAGCTTCACCTACCAGCACACCACGCTTTGTTTCTTCGGCCACACCCACGTGGCCGGCGCCTTCGTCCGCGAGGGCGGCGTGAAGCGCATCAAAACCGAGCAGCTCGAGATCGAGCCGAGCAAAAAATATTTCATCAACACCGGCAGCGTCGGCCAGCCGCGCGATGGCGACCCGCGCGCCGCTTATTGCATTTACGACGTCGAGCGCAGCATGGTTGAGCAACGCCGTCTGCCCTACGACATCGCGACCGCGCAGAAGAAAATTATCGCCGCCGGCCTGCCGCGGCTTCTCGCGGAGCGGCTCGAGCTGGGCCGTTGATTTCAACTTGTCGTCGTCCTGTTCCTCGTCCTCGATCTGCACTGCTACCATTCGCGGACGACGACGAGGACGAACCGGCCATGAGCTACAAAACGATCCTCATCATCAAGCCCAGTTCGCTTGGCGACATCGTGCACACGCTCCCCGCCGTTGCCGCCATCCGCGAGGCTAATCCGCGGGCCCAGATCACCTGGGTCATCAATCCAGAATGGGCGCCTCTCCTCCGCGGCAACCGCGACATCGATCACGTCCACATTTTTCCCCGGGGCGAATTCCGTGGGCTCGGTGCGCCACGCAGTCTTCTCCCCTGGATCAAAAAAACCATCGCGCTGCGTCCGGACGTCGCGATCGATTTTCAGGGATTACTTCGCAGTGCCCTCATCGCGCGCTACTGCGGCGCACGCGAAGTCTTCGGCCTCAGCGATAGCCGCGAAGGCGCGCGTTTCTTTTATAAAAAAATCGCGCGCGTCGAGCGTCGCAGCCACGCCGTCGAGCGCTACCTCAAGCTCGCCGAAGCCGCCGGCGCGCCCATGCCCGAGTCGATCCGCTTTCCGCTCCCGAGCGGCGATCCACTCCCGCGTTTCGATGATTACCCGCCCTTCATCCTCCTCCATCCCTTCGCTCGCGGCCGCGGCAAATCACTCAGCGATCGCGTCGTGGAAGAGTTCGCGCTCGCCTGCCGCCCCACGCGCGTCGTGGTGGTGGGCAAGTCCCCCCTCCGCCTGGCCGAGCCCCCGGAAAATTGCATCGATCTCAGCAACCAAACCACTCTCCTCCAGCTCGTCTGGTTGATCCGGGCCGCGCGCTTCGTTGTCAGCGTGGATAGCGGCCCGATGCACATCGCCGCCGCGATCACGAACAACCTCGTAGCCATCCATCATCGCACCGACCCGCGCCGCGTTGGCCCCTACAACGCCGAGGCTTGGATCTGGCGCAACGGTCAGCTCCGGCAAATGCAAGACTACTCCGCCGACGAAAAGCTGCGGCGCGGCCGGCGTTTCCGGGTCAGCGACGTGGAAGAAATGGCGAAGTTCGTTCTCGCAGCCGATCCGGCTAACGAGCGGTCTCCCGACGCGTCCGCAGGACCAATTCCGCCAGCGCCAGATCAGCCGGGAACGTGATTTTCAAATTCGGTTCCGCGTTCGATACCAACACCACTCGGCGTCCGAGCAGCTCCACCGCGGAGACCTCATCCGTGATCGAAAGCTTCCGCGCCGCGACTACCGCATAAGCTTCCTCCAACAGCGCGCGCGCAAAAATCTGCGGCGTCTGCATCCCGAAGAGCCGCTCCCGTTCCACCGAGCCGCAGACAAAATGCTCCGCGTCCGCGCGCTTCAACGTATCCGTGATCGGCGCCGCCAGCGCCGCGCCGCCGTGCTCCCGCGCCGCTGCGAAAACCTGCTCGATCTGCTCCGGCCTGATGAGCGGCCGCGCGGCGTCGTGCACCGCAACATAATCGCACTCGGCGCTGAGCGCAGCCAACCCCGCCGCCACCGACTCCTGTCGCTCCGCACCCCCGGCTACGACATCGCGCACTTTGGCGAAACTGTTCTCCTCGATGAGCGCGCGAAATCCATGCCAGCCCTCCGCTCGCCCCACAAGCAGGATTTCATCCACACACGCGGCCGCCTCGAACGCCGTGATCGCGTGTACGATGACCGGCTTCCCGCCTAACGAAGCAAACGTCTTATCGAAACCCATCCGCCGGCCGCTCCCGCCCGCAACGATGATGGCTGTAAGCATGCGCCGCTTACGAACCCAACTGCCGCTGCACTTCCTGGCTCAGCGTCTTTCCATCGGCGCGCCCGGCAATCTTCGTCTGCAAAATCTTCATCACCGCGCCCATCTGCGCGCGCGAAGTCGCGCCTTCCTCCGCGATCGCTTCCCGCACCGCCGTTTCCAATTCCGCCGCGCTCATCGCCTGCGGCAGATACGCGGAAAGAATGGCCAGCTCCTCCTTCTCCTTTGCCGCCAACTCGGGGCGCCCGCCCTTCTCGAACTGCTCGATTGAATCCTGCCGCTGCTTTACCTGCTTCCGAATTACCTGCGTCGCCTCCGCATCGTCCAGCACCGCCGTCGCGCCACCTTTCTCGATCGCGGCATTTTTGATCGCCGCCTTCAGCAACCGCAACACGTTCAGTTTGTCCGCGGCTTTCGCGCGCATCGCATCCTTCAAATCAGCCTCGATGCGTTCAGGAATCGTCATGCGGCGAAGCTACGGCCACGCCGCCAGCCTCGGCAACATCCTTCTCCGGAGACACGGCGGCATTCGCCTTGGCGGACTACGAGAACACAGCGCCGTAACGATGGAATTCCGTTGTCACCCGCGTTGCCCCGGAACAACCGTGCGACCCTGGGAAACCCTATGCCTTGTGCTCACGCTCCAGCCCAAAAAAACTGCGGATGCGAACTAAGAACGCACCATGAGATTCGTGCATGCGCGCCTTGCGAATTTCCTCGCTGACCCCCTCTTTCACCGCCTGGAGTTCGCTTTGCCGCTGAGCGAGCGCGTGGGCAATATCCACCGCGATTTCTGGCCGGCGATGCACGATGTCTTCAAAGTCATCCTTGGCCAGGCGATAGGTCTGCACATCCGTCTTGGCCACTACCGTGGAGCTGCGCGGTGCGCCGGTCATCATGCTCATTTCTCCGAAGTAATCGCCCCCTTTCAGTCCCGCGACGTGCTCGGTCTTGCCATCGACTGCGACCAGCACCTCCGCTTCGCCTTCGACGATGAGGTAAAGCCAGTGGGCCACGGCTCCTTGCCGCGTCATGGTTTCGCCAGCCACGAAGGGCGCGGATTTCAGGCGCGGCCCCAACTGCGCTCGCTCTTCGTCAGTCAGAGTTTGAAACAGCGCGACCTGCTCGAGCGCCGCAGTCCGTCGCGCCAGCTGCTCGGCCTTCTTGATGCTGCGATGCTCCTCGTCGTCCTCCGTCAAAAAGATCGAACGGTTGGGAAACGACAGCGGAATTCCCGCGCGGCGCAACCCCGACGAGATCCGAATGCGCACGACCGAATCGACCGGGTCGGGAACAGCGAGGTCGGTGAGCCAGTAGCGGGCCGCGTAGGTGGTGTAACTGTCGGTCAACGACGTGACAATGCAGTGCGGCGCCGGCTCCCGCGCCACGTTCGCGATCGCTTCGATGCACAGAGCGCTTTCCACCGCACGGATCACTTCGGTGGGAGAGTAGCGGAACTCGACATTGAAACGAACCCACTGCCGGCGCTGGGCCGGTGCCCCGGCGCGGCGGGCCAGCAGGGTCACAGTCCCTTTCATTAGCGCGCTGTTTGGAATCACCACCGTGTCCCAATCGCGCGTCTCGACCGACGTCTGACGCCAGCGAATCTCCCGGACCTGGCCTTCGATTTCCCCCAGGCGAAGCCAGTCCCCGACCCGGATCGTCCGGTCCATCTGCACCGCCATGCCGGCCATGATGTTGCCCAGCGTATCCTGGAGCGAGAAGCCGATCACCGCGGTCATCACCGCCGAAGTGGCAACAATTCCCCGGAGATCGACCCCAGAATCCGAAAGGACGATCAGCGCGATCACCAGGTAAGCGATGCCCGCAATCAAATCCTGCATGATCCGCGGGGCTCTGAGGTGAATCGCCGGCATTGCCACGCAGAACACAAACACGCTCGCGAGGCTGAAAATTGCCGCCGCCTCCAGAAACCGGGCGATGCCACGCAGGGCAAGAAACGCGGGATGCTGGCCGAGACCGAACGAAAGGAGCAAGCTCCCCGCCAGGAGGCCGCACACCGACAGCGCGAAAAGGAAGAGCGTCGCCCGCACTCGGTAGCGTTCGCGGGGAAGACCAAGGTAAAGCGCCAGCGCGGCGAGAAGCACCCCCGGCAAGATCCAGTGATAGGATTCTGGCATCCCGGAGGTCCCCGCAACGTATTGCCAGAATCGCATTTCTTGTCGGGCTGGTTCGTGCGCGAACCCGGCCACCCCTGCTCTATCCACTCTCCCGCAGCCGGAAAAGAAGATTAATTCCTAACCACGAGCCCGAGGAGATACGACCGAGAGCCGAGTCGCTGAGGAGCACGGACTAATCGAAGATCTGGCCGCGCTTGAAACGCCAGACGCTGAAGGCGTTCACGACCACGGCGATGCCGGCGAGAATTCCGAGCACCGGCAGCAGTTCGAGCGTGGTGCAATTGGACCAGAGAACGCGCAGGAAACCTTCGATCGACCAATAGACGATGGTGAACTTGCTGAACTGCTGGATGAACTCCGGCATGAAGCTGGTGGGAAACCAGGCGCCGCCGATCGCGCTCATGGTCAGGATGAGGAAAGTGCCGAGCCCGCTGGCCGCGGCGGAGGTGGGTGAGATCGCGGCGAGAAGCATGCCGAAGGCGACGCAAGCGCTCGAGGCCGCGAGGCAGATGAGGAGGAGGTTGCCGAGGTTGCTCGTGATATCGATGCCGAAGAGGACGCGCCCGGTGGCGAAGAGGGTGCAGAGTTGAACGAGACCGAGGAGCATGCCGAAGAGATATTTGCTCCATAAAATGTGGGTCCGTCGCACTGGGGCGGAGAGGAGCCGCTGATACAGGCCGGCTTTCTTTTCATCGAAGAGTGAGGTGGCGGCGCTGGTGAGGGAGAAGAGGAGGAACATCATGGCCCAACCGCCCACGGCGCGGGTCGCGGCCGGGCTCCGCACCTGACTGCCGCTGATTTGTTCGGACTCGATTTTGATCAGGCGGTCGAGAATCGAAGCGCCGCCCGCGTTCGCATCGGTTCCGTTGCCCTGGCCGAGATTGAGCGTGCCGCTTTTGATGTTGGCGCGAATTTGCGCGGGATCGCCGCCGAACGCGCCGGCAATGTTTTCGGCTAACGAGTCCTGGAAAGCGGCGAACTGCTCCTGCCCGATCACGTTCGCACCCTGCTTCTGCAGCGCAGCGAAGAGAGCCTGCGGCGCGGCCGTGAAGACCGTCTTCTGCAACAGGCCGGAGACGGTCTGCGTTTCGATTTCGTTCCGCGGGTTGCTCAGGAATTTCAGCTTCAATCCGAGCGTCGCATCGCTCTGCGTATCGGGCGGGAAGATGACGGCGAAGCGCAGATTGCCGAGACGCAGGCGTTCTCGCACCTTTTCCTCCGTCAGCGGGCGCTCGACTCCGGCGGCGTCCTTCATCGTGGTGATGACGCCGAAGGCTTTTTCTTTCTGCAGCGCGGCGGTGATCGCAGCGGCCACCGGCTCCGTCGTTTCGCTGACCACCGCCAGCGGAATGCCGGTCGGCCCAGAGCTGCCGCGCCCGACACCGAAGACTTCGCCGAAGAGGTAGATGAGGACCACTGGAATGAGAAAGGTGAGTGCGATCGCGGCCCGGTCTTTTGTGAAGCGGCGGAATTCGTTGCCGAGCAGGATGAGGATGGTGCGCACGGGGGTTCTCGCTTTCTGCGCTCAGGTATCGCGCAAGGTCTTGCCCGTCACGTGAAGAAAGACGCTTTCGAGACTCGGACGCGTGACGTTGACGGAACGGTAAGGCATCCCCAATTCCTCCACGACGGCGAAGAATTCCGAGAGCCGAAATGCGGGGCGCGGCGTGAGAATGAAAACATCTTCCGTCGCCGCGATCTCGCCGAAACGGCGGAGCGCTTCCAGCTGCGCACCAGTAGTAGTGCGCGAAATGCGAATCTGCTCGGAGGACGGGAGCTGCTCAAGGAGTTCATCGAGGGTGCCGAGGGCGAGGAGCTGGCCGTGATCGATGATCCCGATGCGCGAACAGAGGCGCGTCGCTTCCTCCATGTAATGCGTCGAGTAGACGATCGTCATGCCGTCAGCGTTCAGCTTTTCGACGAACTCGAAGATGGCGTTTCGCGATTGCGGGTCCACGCCCACGGTCGGCTCGTCGCAGAGTAATAAACGCGGGCGATGCAGGATGGCGGCGACGATGTTAAGGCGGCGGCGCATTCCGCCGGAGTAGTTCTGCACCTTGTCGCGACGGCGATCCTGAAGCTGCACCGCGAGCAGACCTTCCTCCACCCGCTCGCGCAAGAGCGCGCCGCGCAGGCCGTAGAGTTTTCCGAAGAGACGGAGATTTTCCTCGCCGCTCAGTTCGTCATAGAGCGCGAGCGCTTGCGGAACGAAGCCGAGCTGGGCGCGCTGCTCCAATCGGTCGTGGTGGAGCACTTCGCCCTGCAGCCGAATCTCGCCCTGATCCGCGGAGCGAATCCCGGCGATCAACGACATGAGCGTGGTCTTGCCCGCGCCGTTCGGTCCGAGGAGCCCGAAGAACTCGCCCGCCTCGAGCGAGAGCGAAACTCGATCGAGCGCGAGGACGTCGCCGTAGCGCTTCGAGACTTCGTGAAGAGCGAGCATGCCGGGGAGCTCGCCCTTAGCCGGACTGGAGACGTTCCTGGCAAACGCCTAACGAGGCGACATCGCTCACGCTCACGACGTCCGCTTCTTTGTTGAGCCGCTTGAGCAAGCCGGCGAGGACGCCGCCGGGCCCGAGTTCGATGAAAAAATTACAGCCGCGCGCGAGCAGCCATTCCATGCAATCGGTCCAGCGCACCGTGCCGGTGATCTGATCCTGCAACGTCCGGCGAATTTCCGGCAACGTCTCAACCGCGGCGCCGGTGACGTTGCTGACGACGGGGAAACGCGGGAGCTGGAACTCGGCAGAGGGCAAGGCATCGCCCATCTGCCGATAGGCGCTCTCCATCAGGCGCGAGTGATACGCGCCCGCTACTTTCAAGAGCGTCGCGCGCCGGATGCCATGTTCTTTCGCGAGGGTGACCGCCATTTCTACTTTGGCCGCTTCACCGGAGATGACGATCTGGCCGGGGGCATTGAGATTGGCCACATCCACATCGGTGTCGGCCGCGAGCGTGCGCACAGCGGATTCGTCGCCGCCGATCATGGCGGCCATCGCGCCCGCGCTAGTGGCGCAGGCTTCCTCCATTAACTGGCCACGCTTTTCCACCAGCTTCAGCCCGGTCGCAAAATCAAACGTGCCCGCCGCGGCGTGCGCGGTCCATTCGCCTAACGAGAGGCCAGCCGCGGCTTCGATCGGGAAATCGCCCGCGACTTCGCGCAGCGCTGCCAGGCAGGCCAGGCCATGCACGTAAAGCGCGGGCTGGCAGTTGGCCGTGTTCGTGAGCGCCTCCTCCGGGCCGTGCCACGCGATCTCGCTCAGCTTGCGGCCGAGTGTTTCATCCGCCTGG
Organism: uncultured Verrucomicrobiae bacterium; assembly: GCA_963788065.1. Classification (GTDB taxonomy): domain Bacteria; phylum Verrucomicrobiota; class Verrucomicrobiia; order Chthoniobacterales; family UBA10450; genus JACCTI01. The sequence goes on along the minus strand of CAWBFF010000001.1, from coordinate 97,182 downwards.
TCGAAAAGCGCATTCGCGGACGGAAACCCCGCCGCCAATTCCCGCCCCATCCCCACCGTTTGGGCCCCCTGACCCGCGAAGAGCAACGCGATCTTTTTCATGGCCTACCTAGGCCCAGATTGCCGTTCGACGCGAGAGGAAACGTGTCCGGAATCGTGGCCACTTTATGTCAGAAAAAAAGCGTTGCTGTTTCTCCGTAAAATCCTCATCCTAAAGGCATGAGCAAACAATGCCATAGCAGCAGATTTGCAGTCTGCGGCGCAGTGTTGGCCGCGCTCTTACTCTGCGGAGTAAGCACGGCCCACGCGCAGTGGACTGCAAAACCAGCGCCATTCCTTCCGCGCGCGGTCCTGGATCAGGGCCTCTCCGGATCAGTGGTGCTCAATCTGGTCTTCTCGCGTGACGGCCACGTCACCGACGTCCAGATGGTGAGGGGCAGCGGAATCAGCGGTCTCGATCGTATCGCGATGCAGGGGGCCATGAAATGGCGCCTGGATCCGTCCGCGGTCAGTTACGCTGATCAATCCAGCGGCCGTCGGCACATGATCAAGTTCTTCCAGAACGAGCAAGTCTCCCGGCGCCTGGAGCCGTTCGACGCTTTCTGGAAAGAGCTGCACTAGCTCACGGAAAGACGCACCGCGGCAATCTTGCCGCGGTGATGGCACGGACGCTCGCAGCGCTGCGCGGCATAGTATTCGGGGTTGTTTCGCGAAAGGTTCCTGGCCTTTCGCTTTTTTTCTGCCTGCATCCCAGCGCCCCTCGTCGCAGCGATTTCGACGGGACGCGCAAAGTTTTCCGCAACCAGATTCGTCTCGCATGCGAACTTTCGGCAAAATAGGCTTGCGCCCTCAGGCGCCGTTGCGAGCATAAACGCGCGACCCTTATGGCTTTCACCACGCGCGAAATCGAAAACCCTGACCCGCTCGCAAGAACCGTTGCTGCGCATGCGGAACTGGCCGAGACGCGGGGCGATATCGGCGAGCGCATGGTGCTCAACATGGGCCCATCGCACCCGGCCACGCACGGCGTGCTCCGGCTTGTCCTCGAACTCGATGGCGAGACGATCACCAAAGCGACGCCCGATGTCGGCTATCTCCATCGCGGCGACGAAAAGATCGCGGAGAACATGCAATACAACCAGTTCGTGCCCTACACGGACCGGCTCGATTATCTGGCGCCGCTGGCCAACAACGTCGCTTACGCCTGCGCAGTGGAGAAGCTGATGGATTGGGAATTGCCGCCGCGGGGCAAAGCCATCCGCGTGCTCTGTTGCGAGCTGGCCCGCATCCAGGCGCACCTCCTCGGCATCGGCGCGATGGCGCTCGATCTCGGCGCGCTCACCGTCTTCATGTACACCTTCACGGAGCGCGAAAAGATCTACAATCTTTGCGAGCTCATCTGCGGGGCGCGCTTCACCACTTCCTACACCCGCATCGGCGGGCAGACACGCGATCTGCCGGATTCCTTCTTCCCCCACCTGCGCAAATTTCTCGACGACTTCATTCCGCAGCTCGATGAGGTCGACAAACTCCTGACGCGGAACCGCATTTTCGTCGATCGCACGCGCGACGTCGGCGTGATCACGAAGGAACGCGCGATCGCCTACGGTCTCTCCGGCCCGAACCTGCGTGGGAGCGGGGTTGATCACGATCTGCGGCGGAAGCATCCTTATCTGGATTACGAGAAGTACGACTTCGAGGTCGCGATCGGCACGGCGGGCGATGGCTACGATCGCTACCTGGTGCGGATCGAAGAAATGCGGCAGAGCGCGCATATCCTGCGGCAGCTGCTCGAGAAGATGCCCGATGGCCCGATCAACGTGGTCGATTGGAAAAATATGCCGCCGCCGAAAGCGCGCGTCATGACGAAGATGGAGGAATTGATCCACCATTTCATCGTCGTCACCGAAGGGCTCGATGCGCCTCCGGGCGAAATCTATTTCGCGCGCGGAGAATCCGAAGGGCGAGCTGGGATTTTACATCCACAGCAAGGGCGGCGGGGTGCCGCACCGGCTCAAGATCCGCTCGCCCTCGTTTTGCAATCTCAGCATTTTGCCCGAGTTGCTCCCGGGCCACAGCATGAGCGATGTCGTCTCCATTCTCGGCAGTCTGGACTTCGTCATGGGCGAATGCGACAGATGAGCCTCAACCATATGAATCCAAAAAATACCATCTACCTCGCCCTGCTCGCTGTTCTTTTCTTTACCGCTGCTTGCAATCGCAGCGCGCTCTCTGGGTCCAAGCTCACGCGCGCAAATTACGACCAGGTCACCACCGGCATGGCGAAGAGTCAGGTGGAAACAGTTCTGGGCGCGCCGACCAAAATGGAAACGCAGGATATGGTCATCTTTAAGAAAACCACCTACCGCTACGAAGAGGGCGGGAAGTTCGCCATGATCACTTTTAAGAACGACCAGGTGGAAGACAAAAACACCAACCTGGAGCCCTAGCCATCCAATGACCTGCGCCGCGCCCTCCCTTCGTTTCCAATCGCGCGCCGCGCGGGGATTGCTGGTGCTCACGCTCCTCGCTCTCCTCGCCTGCCAGCCGAGTCCGCGTTTGCGCAAAGCGAACGTGGATCAGGTCACGGAGGGAATGGCGAAGAAGCAGGTGGAATCCATCCTGGGCGCGCCCACCTCCGTCGATACGAAGGATTTCGTTGTCATGAAAAAAACCACCTACGTCTATCGCCAGGGCGACGAGGCCGTCACGATCGTCTTCAAAGAAGACAAGGTGGAATCCAAAGAGTCCACCCTCACTCGGTGACCGATCGGCGCGTGCAAACGACGATCGAACAAGTGCCCGCAGAGTTGGAGCGGGAGATGGAAAAAGCCATCGCGCGCTATCCCGCGGAGCGAAAGCGCAGCGCGGCCATGCCGCTCCTCCATCTCTGGCAGGAGCACTTCGGTTTCATCAGCGACCACGGCGTGCGCTGGATCGCGGAGAAGCTCGAGCTGCAGCCGATCAATATCCTCGAGCTGGTCACCTTCTATCCGATGTATCGGCAAGCGCCTGCCGGGAAAAAACACATCCGCGTCTGCCGCACCCTTAGCTGCGCCATGGCGGGCGCCTACGAATTAAAAGAAAAATTCTCCGAAGCTGCCGGCATTCGCCCGAGTGGCGATCACGGCATGCACAACCCCGTGGCCGTGAGCGCGGATGGCAATTACAGCATCGAGTTTGTCGAGTGTCTCGCCAGTTGCGGCACTGCGCCGGTCTGCATGATCGACGATGACTTACACGAAAACGTGGCGCCTTATTCCGCGGGTTCGCTGCTCTACAATTCGCAACCACCGCCGCAGAATACGCCAGCGCCCCACCCGCTCGAGCAGCGCCTGATTTTCAAAAATCTCGGGAGCGAAGGCTGGACGCCGGACATTGATTGCTATCTCCGGCACGGCGGCTACGAGCAACTCCAGCGCGCGGTGAAGATGTCGCGCGCTGACATCGTCAACGAAGTCAAAAGTTCTGGCCTGCGCGGACGTGGCGGCGCCGGTTTTCCCTGTGGCGTGAAGTGGGGCTTCATCAAGGCGGACGAAAAAAAGCCGATCTATCTCATCTGCAACGCGGACGAGTCGGAGCCCGGCACGTTCAAAGATCGCTACATCATTCACCAGGATCCGCATCAGCTCATCGAGGGCATGCTCATCTCATGTTTCGCGCTGAATGCGCGCGTCGCCTACATTTACATCCGCGGCGAATTTCCCGAAGGCGCCCGCATTCTCGAACGCGCGATCGAAGAAGCGCGCGCGAAGAATTTCCTCGGGAAAGACATGCTCGGCACCGGCTTCGATTGCGAGATCTACCTCCATCGCGGCGCGGGCGCTTACATCTGCGGCGAAGAAACCGGCCTGATCGAATCGCTCGAAGGCAAGCGCGCCTATCCGCGAATCAAGCCGCCCTATTTCCCCGCCGTCCTCGGCCTCTACATGTGCCCCACGATCGTGAACAACGTCGAGACGCTCTGCCACGTGAAGCACATCGTGGAAATGGGCGGCGCGAAATACGCGCGCCTCGGCAAACCGAACAACACCGGCACGCGCATCGTCTGCGTAAGCGGCGACGTGCAGCGGCCCGGCTATTTCGAGATCGAAGTCGGCGCCGTCACCATGGGCCAGCTTATTCATGAAATGGCGGGCGGCCCGCGCTTCGGACGCTCGATCAAGGCTGTCATTCCGGGCGGAAGTTCCGCGAAAGTTTTGCGCGCGGACGACCGCTTCAAGATCAAAGACGTCGAGATGTCACTCTTCGATCTGCCGATGGATTTCGACTCGTTAGCCGCGGCCGGTTCCATGGCCGGCTCCGGCGGCGTCATCGTCCTTGATGATTCGCGCGACATGGTTTGGACGCTGAATAACATCAACGAATTCTACGCCCACGAATCTGCGGCCAATGCACGCCCGTGCCGCGAAGGTTCGCTTTGGATGAAAAAAATCACCGACCGCATGTTGCTCGGCGGCGGCGTAATCGAAGACCCAAAAACCTTGAAAACCGTGGCCGACAATATCGCGGGCCGCACCATCTGCGCCTTCGGCGAAGCCTGCGCGTGGCCGACGCAGAGCTTCGTCGAAAAATTCCGCGAAGAATTCGAAGCGAAAAGCGCGAAGCCGATCCCACCACCGCTCCCTCCTGAATTCACCCCCGGCGAATTGATCGCTGACAAAGACGGCGTGATGGCCACCGTCCCGCTGGCCCACGATCCCGGCTGGGAAAAAGCCGGCGCGAAAGGGACCATCTGAAACATGGGTTACGTCTTCGCCGATCTTTTGTTGAGTAATCCGCGCTTCCCGGAAATCGCGCCGGTCCCAGTGCGAGCCCGGGTCGATTCGGCGGCGTATTTGACGTGTATCCCGCGACAACTGCAAAGCGCTTTGCGCCTCGACGAAGCCGGCACCCGCCCCGCGCAGCTCGCCGATGGCAGCGTCATCCAGGTGCCTTACGTCGGGCCGCTCTTCATGCGGTTTGAGAATCGGCAGGCCTTCGCTGGCGCGTTGGTTATGGGCGATGAAGTCCTGCTCGGCGCCGTGCCGATGGAAGATATGGATGTGCTGATCGAACCGCGCTCGCACAAGCTCATCGTCAACCCCGACCACCCCGAGAGCGCCGCCGGTTTCGTCGGTGCGGTGGGAGATCCGGCCGCTCCAACCCAGATGGTCAACGTCCAAGTGGACGGTGTTTGGCACCAATTCCCGAAGGGCACGCGCCTAATTGAAGCCTGCGAAAAGGCCGGCAGCTACATCCCGCGCTATTGCTATCACAAAAATCTCAGCTCGCCCGGCAACTGCCGGATGTGCCTGATCGAAATGGGCATGCCGAAGATGGGCCCCGATCGCAAACCGGAGCTCGGGTCCGATGGGATGCCGGTCATCAATTGGATGCCGCGTCCGCAAATCTCCTGCGCGCAGGACGTGGCCGAAGGAATGGGCGTGCGCACCATGTCGCCGCTGGTGGACGAATGCCGGCGCGGGGTAATGGAATTTCTCCTGATCAATCACCCGCTCGATTGCCCGATCTGCGATCAGGCGGGCGAGTGCCGCCTTCAGGAATTTAGCGTCGAATACGGCAACGCCTCCTCGCGTTTCCTCGAAAACAAAGTCAAGAAACCGAAGAACGTCGAGCTCGGGCCGCGCGTTACCCTGGATGACGAGCGTTGCATCCTTTGCTCGCGCTGCATCCGCTTCTGCCAGGAGATCGCGAAGGACGATGTGCTTGGCTTTGTCGATCGCGGCAGCCACAGCGTCCTGACCGCGCATCCTGGTAAGCGACTCGAGAACAACTACTCGTTAAACACCGTCGATATCTGCCCGGTCGGCGCCCTCACTTCGTCCGATTTCCGCTTCAAGATGCGAGTGTGGTTCTTGAAGGAGACGAAGAGCTTTTGCACCAGTTGCGCCACCGGCTGCAACACCGTTATCGGCACGCGCGAGAACGTGATCTATCGGCAAACGCCGCGTGAGAACAACGCCGTCAATTCCACCTGGATGTGCGACTACGGGCGTTTGAATTTCGATTATCTCCAATCGGAAAAGCGCCTGCGTGATCCGAAGATTTTTGACGGCACCGCGCTCGTCTCCGCCGATTGGACCACGGCCATCACGCACGCCGCGGCGCAGTTGAAACATTTCAGCGGCTGGGAAATCGCGATCATCGCCTCTGGGCGGATGACGAACGAGGAGATGTGGCTGACGCTGCGTCTGGCGCAGGCGCTGGGCGTGCAGAGCATTGACATCGTTCCGCGCCGCGGACCGGGCGACGACATCCTCCTAAGCACCGACCGCAACCCGAACACGAACGGCGCACGCCTGCTTGGCCTAACGAATGAACCTGGGGCGCGGCTCCCGTCCATCGCGCAGGGCCTGGCCAGCGGTCAGATCAAGGCGCTCATCGCGCTGGGCGAGAATCCGCTCGAAGTCGGCATCACGCCGGACCAACTCTCGCAGTTGCCGGCTTTCGTCCTGATGGACCTGCTCGAAAACGACGCGACGGCCTCCGCCACTGCGCTCCTACCGTCTGCCGGTTTCGCGGAGAAGCGCGGCTCGATGATTAACCGCAGCGGCCGCTTGCAGCGGCTTAACCGTGCCATCCAGCCACCGATGCAGGCGCGCGATGATTGGGAGATTTTGCGCGACCTGATTCAGGCTTGTTCCGGCCAAAACGGCATTTACACGATCGAAGAAGTCTTCGCGCAGATGAGCCAAGCTGTGATGCAGTTCCAGGGCTTAAACCTGAGCCGCATCGGCGATCTGGGAGTGCAGGTCATGGAGATCGCGCCGGAGAAGTCGCCTGACGAGCCGGCAAAGAACGAAGGCAACAAACCCGAGTCCGAGAAAGCGGCGCGCTAGTTTTCCGACCATGGACTGGTTCTTCATCCTCACGTCCCTGGCGAAGACAATCGGCGTCATCTTCCTCATCATCCTCCCGATGGTTTCCTACACCGTCTATGCGGAGCGCCGGGTCAGCGCGCTCATTCAGGATCGTGTCGGACCGAACCGCGTCGGCCCGGCTGGCTTGTTTCAGCCCATCGCGGACGCGCTCAAGTTCCTTCTCAAAGAGGATTTCACCCCGGCGCACGTAAACAAATTTTACTACTGGCTTGCACCCTGCCTGGCCATGGTCCCGGCCATCGCCACCATCGCAGTGGTGCCCTTCGGCAGCTCGCTCTTCGGCGTGCCCATGGTCATCGCCGATATTAACGTGGGTGTGCTCTATGTCTTCGCCATCGCCTCGTTAGGCGTTTACGGCATTGTCATCGCTGGCTGGTCGTCGAACTCCAAATACCCCTTCCTCGGCGGCGTTCGCTCCACTTCCCAGATGATCTCTTACGAGCTCTCGCTCGGCCTTGCCGTCATTCCGATTTTCCTGCTCGTCGGTCAACTGCGGCTGACGGAAATCGTCCGCTACCAAATCGAGCATGGCTGGATGATTGCGCCGTTCATCGGCGATTGGTTGAATCCGGTAAAGTGGCTTCTCGCCCTTCCGATGTTCATCTCCTTCTGCGTTTTCACCGTCGCGATCTTCGCGGAGACCAACCGCCTTCCCTTCGATTTGCCGGAGGCCGAAACCGAACTCGTCGGCGGTTATCACACGGAATACGGCTCGATGAAGTTCGCGCTCTTCTTCCTCGGCGAATACGCTGCGATGATCACCGGGTCGGCCATCATCGTCACTCTGTTCCTCGGCGGTTGGCATTTCCCGTGGCTTCCAGATGGTTCGCACGGCTGGATCTTCGGCTTGCTCAACATCGCCACCTTCTTCGCGAAGGTCGCTGTCCTCCTCGTCGTCTTCATTTGGGTGCGTTGGACATTGCCCCGTTTCCGCTACGATCAACTCATGCGCCTTGGCTGGATCTTCTTTTTTGAAATCGCGCTCGTGAATATTTTTATCACCGCGCTCATCCTCGCCTATTTCCCCGTCTAGCTTTCCGCCATGGCCATTACCGTCTCACGTCCGAAGCTAAACTGGAGAGAGCGCGCTTATCTGCCCGCGATTCTCGGCGGCATGGCGATCACCTTCCGCCATCTCAAGAACATGCTTTTCGGGCGCACCCACGTGGTCATGCAGTATCCCGAGGAAAAATGGGACGCGCAGATGCCCGATTACTACCGCGGCGCGCCGGCCCTGGTGAAGGACACCGCGGGCCGCATCCGCTGCGTGGCCTGCCAGCTTTGCGAATTCATCTGCCCGCCGCGCGCGATCACGATCGTCCCGGGCGAACTCGCGCCTAACGACAAGTTCGCCAAGGTGGAAAAATACCCGCACGAATTCGACATCGATATGATCCGCTGCATCTACTGCGGCATGTGCGAGGAGGTTTGCCCCGAACAGGCCATCTTCCTGCGCAAAGATTACGCCATCACCGGCTTCACGCGCGCTGAAATGGTGCACGATAAAGAGAAGCTTCTCGAGATTGGCGGCGTCATGGAAGGCGTCGTCTTGAAGTGGAATGAGAAGAAGTGAGAACAAGGGTTCAGGAGTCGCGGCCGAAGTTTCAGAGAAAACTTTTGCTGTGCTGCCTCCTAAACCCTGAAACCTGACACCTCCCATGCCTTCGCTTCTCTTCTGGTTCTTCGCCGCGCTCATGCTCGTCTTCGGCGCCGCCGTGGTCATCAACCGCAACCCGGTCGCGAGCGCGCTCAGCCTCGTCCTCAGCTTCCTCGGCCTGGCCGCGCTCTTCATGTCGCTCGACGCCTATTTTATCGGGATCATCCAGGTCCTGGTTTACGCCGGCGCGGTCATGGTGCTGTTCCTTTTCATCATCATGCTCCTCGATCTCCGCGCGGAAGAACGCCGCCAGATTAACGGCGTCGCCTTCGCCGGCGGCGTGGCCGTTGCCTTCGCTTTCTTCGTGCAGATCTGCCTCGTCATCCGCCAGCTCCCCAGCGCCGGGGAAAAATTCCCGCCCCTGCCGCTATCCGAGAGCGACGACGTGCGCGCGGTCGGCCTCCTCCTTTTCTCCGACTACAACCTGCCCTTTCAGATCATCGCCGTCCTCGTCCTCGTGGCCACGATTGGCGTGATCGTCTTGAGCAAACGGGAGCTGCGCTGACCATGGCCACGCTCGGAGAATACCTCGCTCGTCAGCGGCCTGCTTTTCACGATTGGCTTCGGCGGCGTCATGCTCCGGCGTAACATCATCACCATCTTCATGTCGCTCGAGCTGATGTTGAACGCGGCCAATCTTTCCCTCGTCGCCTTCTCGCGTTTCCGCGTCGGCGCCGATGGCCTGCCAGATTACAACGCCCAGGTCTTCGTCTTTTTCATCATCACCGTCGCAGCGGCGGAAGTGGCGGTCGGGCTCGCCATCATCGTCGCACTCTACCGCGCACGGCAGACGACCCACGTCGAGGACATCAGCACTCTCAAATATTGAAGCCGTTATGAGCAGCGCCCTCCCCTGGTATGTCCTTCTTCTCCCGCTGCTCTCAGCGGTGACGATCGCGCTCTTCCTGCGGCGCGCGGGAGGAATCGCCGCGATCGTTTCGGTCGGGGCCGCTGTCCTCGGGTTTGGCCTGAGCTGGGTGATCTTTTCCTCGCCGGACATTTCCGCGGTGGAGCTGACCTGGATCAATCTCGATAAATTCCTCACCGTCCCGCTCGGCTTCATCCTCGATGGCCTGAGCAAAACTATGCTCGTCCTCGTCACCGGCGTCGGCGCGCTCATCCATATCTACTCGTTAGGGTATATGCGCGAGGATGAGAGCAAGGGCCGCTACTTCGCCGCCCTCTCCTTCTTCATGTTCTCGATGCTCGGAATCGTGCTCGCGAACAATTTCGTCATGATGTTCATCTTCTGGGAACTGGTCGGAGTCAGCTCCTGGTTGTTGATCGGACATTGGTTCGAGCGCGACAGCGCCGCTGCCGCCGCCAACAAAGCCTTCCTCACCAATCGCATCGGCGATTTCGGATTCATGCTCGGCATCCTTATGGTCTGGACCGCGACGGGCTCGGTCGTGTTTCGCGACATCGCCGGGCAGATGTCCAGCCTCACGAGTCACCCCGGATATTTGACCGCGGCCGCGCTCCTCATCTTCTGCGGCGCGGCCGGCAAGTCCGCTCAATTCCCGCTCCACGTCTGGCTCCCGGACGCCATGGAAGGCCCAACCCCAGTCTCCGCCTTGATCCACGCCGCGACCATGGTGGCGGCGGGCGTTTACATGCTCGTGCGCGTGGGCTTTCTCGTGCAGGCCTCGCCGGACGCGCTCACTGTCATCGCCTGGATCGGCGCCATCACCGCGCTCATGGCTGGCCTCATCGCCACGCAGCAAAGCGACATCAAACGCATCCTCGCCTACTCCACTCTCTCCCAGCTCGGCTACATGATCATGGCGGTCGGCCTGGCTTCAGGCGAGGCGGCCATGTTCCATCTTTTCACCCACGCCTTCTTCAAGGCGCTCCTCTTCCTCGGCGCAGGCTCGATCATCATCATGCTCCATCACGAGCAGAACATTTGGAAGATGGGCGGACTGGCCGGGAAACTGCGCATCACTTTCGGCACCTTCCTCATCGGCACACTCGCGCTCATCGGTTGCCCGCCGTTCAGCGGCTTCTACAGCAAAGACACCATCCTCGCCCTCGCCCACGAGAAGAACGCCGCGATTTTCTATCTCGCGCTCTTCACCGCCTTCCTGACCGCGTTCTACATGTTGCGCCTCATCATCGTGGTCTTCTTCGGCAAACCGCGCAGCGATCACGCGGCGCACGGCAAGGAATCGCCCTTCGTCATGACCGGCCCGCTCCTCCTGCTCGCCATCCCTGCCGCTCTCGCGGGTTTCGGATTCTTCACGGATCGCTTCCTGGCCATCCCACATCTTGGAGGAAGAAGGAATGGCCGTTCGCATTCTGCCGGTCGCGGCCATGCTCTGCCGGCGTCCTCCTCGCGTTCCTGCTCTATCGCAAACGCGAGAGCGACCCCGTCAATCTCGCGCTTCTGCGCAACCGCTTTTACATCGACGAATTCTATCGCTGGCTCATCAGCGCCACGCAGGATTTGCTCGCTCGCATCTCCGCTTTCCTCGATCGCTGGCTGATCGACGCCGGCGGCGTCGGCGGGGCCAGTGGCGGCACCATGGGCTTGGGCGCGCTGCTGCGTTGTCTCCAGGTCGGCAATCTCCAGGCCTACGCTTTCCTCTTCGGGCTCGGCATCATCGGGATCATTTACTTCGCCGTTTTCTAAAGATGCTCCTGCTCTTCCTCGTTTTTTGTCCGCTCCTGGCCGCCGCCATCATTTTGGCGGGCGCGCCCGCGCGGGTCACAGCGCTTGTTGCGTCGGGATTAAATCTCCTCGCCGCCTGCGCTGTCTTCCTCGGCTTCGAGCGCGGGCAAAAAGGCTTCAGCTTTGTCACCACCATCCCCATCAGTGCGGAGTGGCGGCTCAATTTCATCCTCGGCCTCGATGGCCTCAGCCTCGTCATGGTTTTGCTGACCGCGATCGTCACCCTCGCGGCGATCTGGTTCACCGGAAAAATTGCGCAACACGAGCACGCCTTCTACGCCTGCCTCCTCCTCATCGCGGGCGGCGCGCTCGGCGCCTTTGCTTCGCTCGATTTATTTTTCTTCTACGCCTTCCACGAGCTCGCGCTCATCCCCACGTTTCTCCTCATCGGAATCTGGGGCAGCGGCAACCGCCACGCCGCCGCCTGGAAGATCACGATCTATCTCGCCACCGGCAGCTTCATTCTGCTCCTCGGCTTGATCCTGCTCTACCGCAGCGTTCCCGAAGCAGCGCGCAGCTTCGACCTGCGCGTCCTGCAAAGGTCCGCCGCGCTCGGCCAGATTCCCGCCGACGCGCAAAACCATATCTATCTCCTGCTCCTGATCGGATTCGGAATCCTGATCTCGCTCTTCCCTTTCCACACTTGGGCGCCGGAAGCGTATGCCTCCGCGCCCGCGCCTGCGGCCATGCTCCACGCGGGCGTCTTGAAAAAATTCGGCCTCTACGGGCTGCTCCGCATCGCCGTTCCCATGCTCCCGGAAGGCGCGCGACACTGGGCCTGGCTCCTGATTGTCCTCTTGTTAGGCAACATCATCTACGTCGGCCTGGTCACGATCGCGCAGAAGAAACTCGATTGGATGCTCGGCTACTCCAGCGTCATGCACATGGGCTACGTCTTCCTTGGCATCGCCAGCGGCAATCTCCTCGGCCTCACCGGCGCGGCGACATTGATGTTCGCCCACGGACTCTCCATCGCCCTGCTCTTCGCCCTCGCCGGAGAAGTCCGCGCTCGCACTGGCACCCTCGATCTCGCTGAACTCGGCGGCCTTGGGAAAGTCATGCCCCGCGTTGCCTTCGCCTTCGGCCTCGGCGCCTTCGCCTCCATCGGCCTTCCGGGCTTCGCGAACTTCAGCGCGGAAGTGATGATCTTCTTCGGCGCCTTCCGCAACGGCGCGGACTTCGGCGGCTTCCATATCTTCCAGATCGCCACCCTCCTCGCGCTCTGGGGCGTGGTCATCTCCGCCGTCTACATGCTGCGCGCCTATCGCAGCGTCTTCCTCGGAGCAATGCCGGATCGCTGGGCGCCGCTCACCGATCTCGCCGGACGACTCCGCCTCCCGATCGGCCTTCTCCTCGCGGCTCTGCTCTGGATTGGATTCTATCCGCAAGCCTTCGTCCGCCTCCTCAGCCCGCCCTTCAAAACTTACTTCTCCCAGAGCAAATGATCGGCGCGCCCTACCTCGAAATCGCAGTCGTCGTCCTCGGGCTCGTCGTCCTGATGGTCGAAGCTTTCGCCGAGAAGATCGACAAACGCACGCTCGCGCTCACCGGCGTCATCGGACTCGGCGCCGTCCTCGTCGCGACGTTCTTTCTGCAACCAGCGCCCGCCGCCGCGCTGACCAGCTTCTGGTCGTTCTACACCGCTGACGCGCTCGCGATTTTCTTCAAACGCTTCGCGCTCGTCACCACCATCCTCGTTCTCATCATGATGATCGATTACGCGCCCGCCGTGCGCCAATCGATCCATGGCGCCACGCGTCAGGCCGGGCTCGGCGAGTTCTTCGCGCTCCCGCTCTTCACCTGCGCCGGCCTCATGTGGATGGCCTCGGCGATCGATTTCGTCATGATCTTCGTCTCGCTCGAGCTGGTCACGATGTCGTTCTACGTCCTCGTCGCCTTCACCCGGCGCAACCCGCTCACGCTCGAAGCCGGCGTGAAATATCTCATCCTGAGCGCGCTCTCCACCGGCTTCCTCGTTTACGGCATCACCTGGATTTTCGGCGTCACCGGCGAAACCAATCTCGCCCGCATCGCCGAGGTGCTGCGCAGCGGCACGGCGCCGCAAGTGCCGGCTCTTTTCGGGATGGCGCTCGTCCTCGTCGCCCTCGGTTTCAAGATCGCCGCCGTCCCATTTCAAATCTGGGTGCCGGACGTTTATCAAGGCGCGCCCACGCCGGTCACCGCGTTCCTCTCCGTCGGATCGAAGGCCGCGGGCTTCGTCGTTCTCCTCCGCGTGCTGGAGCCGTTCTTCATCCTCCCGCAAATGCAGCGCCTGCTCGCCGTCCTCGCCGTTCTCACTCTCATCTACGGCAATCTCGCCGCGCTCCCGCAAACCAATCTCAAACGCCTCCTCGCCTACTCCAGCATCGCGCACGCCGGCTACCTGCTCGTCGGCATCGTCTCGCTCGCCGGCACCGCGGTCGCGTTCTACCTCGTTTCCTATCTGCTCATGACGATGCTCAGCTTCGCCGTCCTCGTCATCGTGGCCAATCACGCCGGCGATCGCATCCAGGATTTCAACGGCCTGGCCAAGCGCTCGCGTTTCCTCTCCTTCGCTCTGCTCATCGCCATGGCCTCGCTCGCCGGCATCCCCTTTCACCGCCGGCTTCCTCGGCAAGTTCTTCATCTTCGATGCCGCGATTCGCCAACAGCAAACGCTCCTCGTCGTCGTCGGTGTCGTCACCGTCGCCTGCGGGTTTTATTATTACCTCAAAGTCGTCCGCGCGATGTATTGGGAGCAAACGCTCAACTCCGAGCCGATCGCCATCAGCGGTCTCTCGCGCGTGACCATGGTCGCGTTGATCGCCGGCATTATCATTCTCGGCGTCTATCCGCAGCCCATCCTCGATGCCCTGAAACCGCGCGCCGCCGTCGCTGCCGCTGTGCGGTAATGAAGCCGCTGGTTCATCGCCCGCGCCGCTTGCGGCAATCGCCCGGGCTGCGCAATCTCGTCCGCGAAACCAAACTCACGCCGCACGATTTTATCCTCCCGCTCTTCGTGAGCGAAAAGCTGCAGGCCCGCCGCGCCATCGCGAGCATGCCCGGCGTGGACCAACTCTCGCTGCGCGACGCGGTCGAGGAAGCGCAACGCGCGCACGCGCTCGGCTTGCAAGCCGTCCTCCTCTTCGGCATTCCCGCGGTGAAAGATGAAGAGGCGAGCGGTGCCTATCGCGAGGATGGCATCGTCCAGGCCGCCGTCCGCGCGATCAAAGCCGAATGCCCCGACCTCGTCGTCATGACCGACGTCTGCCTCTGCGAATACATGAGCCACGGCCACTGCGGAGTGACGCGGCGCGATGGCGAGCACTTCCATGTTTTGAATGACGAGACGGTGGAACTCCTCGCCCGCACCGCCGTCTCCCACGCCGCAGCCGGAGCCGACCTCGTCGCGCCGAGCGACATGATGGATGGCCGCATCGGCGCCATCCGCGAAGCGCTCGACGCTGGCGGATTCCAGAACACCGCGATCATGAGTTACGCGGTGAAATTCGCTTCCGCCTTTTACGGTCCGTTTCGCGAGGCGGCGGAAAGTCCGCCCCAGTTTGGCGATCGGCGCTCCTATCAAATGGATTCGGCCAACGCAGCCGAGGCCTTGCGCGAAGCCGCGCTCGACGTGGACGAGGGCGCCGACATTTTGATGGTTAAACCGGCGCTGCCCTATCTCGATATTCTCTGGCGCGTGCGCGAACGCTTCGGCAAACCGACCGCGGTCTATCACGTCAGCGGCGAGTTCGCGATGGTGAAAGCCGGCGCGGCGGCGAGTTGTTTCGAAGAACGCGCCGCCGTCCTCGAAATCATGACTTCGCTGAAACGCGCGGGCGCGGATTTGATCGTGACCTACTGGGCGAAGGAGCTCGCCGAATGGACGCGGGCGTAACGCCGAAACGCGGCGAAACGGAAACGCATCGCCGCCTCAAACGCCTGGCCGTCCTCTGGGCGCAAGCGCACGGCTACTCGGCCTGCGCGGTGGAAGTGAATCTCCCGAACTGCGGTTACCGCGCCGACGTGGCCGCCTACCGTGCGCGCGGCGCGGAGCCGGGAACGACCGCGATCTTCGAGTGCAAACAAGTGCGCTCGGATTTGCGCCGCGATAATTGCCGCAGCGCCACGACCCGCGAGCGCCTCGCGACCTTGAGCCGGCGCCGGCAAGTGCTGGAGCGACTTTTGCGCGTGCACTACCCGACCCTGCGCACCGGCGAATCGCTCTTCCCGGAATTCGATGCGCTCGATCTCGCCACGCTCCAACATCGCAGCTACCGACGGGTCATCGCGGAACTTGGCGCGCTCCAGAAACAACTGCGCGGCGGAACGAAATTCGAATGCCTCACCCGCTATCGCTCCGCCAATCTTTTTTATCTCGTCCTCCCGCACACGTTGTATCGCGAACCGGAAGTGCCGCTCGGTTGGGGCGCGCTCGTAGAAAGCGACGGCGCGCTCTGTTCTGCGCAGAAAGCCGATCCGCCATGAGAGCTCCGCGGAGCAGCGCCTCCGTTTCCTCCAGCGCATCGCGATCGCCGGGACTCGGCATTTGAATCGCCAACTGGAGATCGACTTCGAGTTGGTGCAGGCGGCAAAAAGCTGGAACGCCGTCGGCGCGCCGCTATGATCGGGCGCCAATGTTTGATCTTTCCCAGAGCAGCGCAGGTTTCTTTCTTTTGCCTGCTGCTCGCGGCGCGAGCGGGCGGCGCGGACGAATGCGACCCGGAGGCGACCGCGGCCGCCATGCTGGAGAACGAAACCAAATTCGTCGCCCTTGGACAGGAGGAAGGCAGCCGCGCCGCCTCGCTCGCCTATCTGGCCGACGACGCCATTATGTTCGAGCCCGGCCCGGTCAACGCGAAGAAGACCTGGCAGGCGCGCACCGAAGCGGCCCTCTCCTTGAAATGGGAGCCGACCTTTGCCGCGATGTCGCGCAGTTGCGATCTCGGGTTCACCACCGGCCCCGCGGAATGGCGCAAGGAGAAGACCGACGAGAAGCCGCTCGGTTACGGCCAATACATTTCCGTCTGGAAGAAGCAGAAGCGACGGCGCCTGGAAAGTGGAAGTGGACGTGGGCGGCGCGGTCCCGTCGGCGCAGAAAGTGGAAGGCCCGCCCGAGATTTCCATCAGCGGCCCGCCCGCCGCCGCGAAACCGGCGGAGGCGACGAAGAAATTACGCGCTGCGGAAAAGTGGCTGGCGAACACGGCCCGGACTGACTCCACCTCAGCGCTGATTGGCGCGAGCGGAGAGACCATCCGGGTGCATCGCGAAGGTGTCTTCCCCGCCACGGGACGGGAAGCAGTCGGCCTCATGCTCAGCGTCCTCCGCGGAAAGCTCACGACCGAGCGTCTGGGTGGCGACATGAGCGCGGCCGGCGATCTCGCCTACAGCTACGGCAAATATACTTTGGAAGAGAGCCAGCAAACCGAGCGCGGACATTATCTGCAAATTTGGCAGACCGACGCCACCGGCGCCTGGAAACTCCTGCTCGATTACCACTCGCCCCTGCGCGACGCGCCGAAGAAGCTCGAAGAGTAGAGCCCTCCGCTCAGGACCCGGCTGCGATTGAGCGCGGCGCTGATCAGACGCGCGCCGGGTGCCCGGTCCCCCAACCGAGCAGCCCGACGCGGTCCGCGTCCCCCGAGACGATCAAAATTTGAATGAGACGCCGCCGTAGTAGTTGCGCTTGTAGGCAGGGACGATGCCTTCGTCGCGAATCTCGCCGTAGTAGTCTTCGTCGAACAAATTATGGATGCCGGCGAAGAGGCCGACGTTTTTGTAGACGTTCACTTCCGCGGTCAAATCCCAGACCCCGTAGGACGGGATGACCGCTTCGACGCCGTTATCTGCAGCGGCGAAAGAGTCGTCCACGAACGTGCCGAGCAGGCCGACCTTGACCACTTCCTTCCAGCGATAAATGCCGCCGATCTTGACCTGATAATTTGGCGCATAGGTGGTGTCGTTCCCATCGAACGGTCCCCGGGTGAACTGCGCGTCGAGGAGCGTGATGTTGCCGTAGAGATTGAAGTGCCCGTAGGGACTCGCCTCGCCGCCGTTGAACATCGCGAGGAGGTCAAGCTCGGTCGCCGCTTCGAAACCTGCGTAACGCGCGTCGCCCGCATTGCCGGTGGTGGGCGCGCCGTTCAGCGTGATGTCCGCCACCTGATCATCGAAAGTGAAGTAGAAACCGCTGAGATCGAAGGTGAGGTAGGGCAGTGGTTTGCCACGCAGACCGAGCTCGAATTGCAACGATTCGCCTTCCTCGAGATCGCCATTCACAACGCCGCCCGGGCTCGTCGGAACGAGTTCGCCGTAGGTGCGCGGCCGATAAGCTTGCGCGACCGTGCCGTAAATTTCCAGCCGCGGCGGTCCGCCGGCGGTCACCGCCTGGGCGACGTTCTTCATCTCTTTGCTGTAATCACCAGCGCCGGTCGCGACCTGCGCGCCGTCGACCAGCACATAGGAAGCGCCGAGGCTGAAGAGCGGCACGAAAGAGAAATCCGAACGCGTCAGCAATTGATTAGCCGGCTTGGTGGTATTGACGCGCTCATCCAACCCTTGCTGGAAGAACTCCAGACGAAAGCCCGGCGTAAGCGAGAGGCGGCCGAAATGAAAGCGGTTCTCAGCGAAGACGGAACCGTCGGTCGTCTCGCCTTGGTTAAAGCGACGTAACACGCCGCGATCAGCATTCGGAGTCGTCCCACGCTCGTCGGTGCGATCCTGGGTGGCGTGGTAGAAATAGAGGCCGCCCGCAAAGGTCGAAACGTCGCCCGCCAAATCGTAATCGTGCCGCAGGCGCGCCTCGCCGCCCTGCGTGTAATCGTCGCGGATCTGGACGTCGTTCGTGTTGGCCGCCGCTCCGAATGGGATGATGCCAAAGCCACCGCCACGCTGGCGTTTGCTGTAGCGCTGCAGGTAGCCGGCAAAGCCTTTGATATCGAGCTGCGTCCGCTCGGAAAAATTCTTCTGATACTCGAGCGAGCCGTAGTAACGCTGGAGCCGGAAGCGATCGGACTGCCGCGTGGTGCGGTTGCGATCCACTTGGTAAAGCGCGTTTTGCGCGAGCGGCACCGTCGGATCGATCGTGGTGCGGAAGCCGCCCGGTTCACCATGTTCTTCGTCGTAAAGATCGACCGTGGCGATGAAGCGGCTGTCGCTCCCCGCATCGAGCACCAGCTTTGCACTGCCCGCGTTCAAATCGTAGTCGCTGTTCGCCCGGAAACCGCCGCGCTCGCGGTGATCGTAATAGGCGTAGTAGCCGACCGAGCCAAAGGTTCCGTCGAGTTCGGTGAAGTTCTGGTAGAGCTCATCTGTCCCGAAGAGATTCTTCGTCGTGAAATGAAACGGCCCGTCGCGCCGCGGCATTTTCGTGACGAAATTAATTGCCCCGCCCGGTTGCGGGCCGAACTGCAAGGACGCGCCCGCGCGGATAAACTCGATCCGTTCCACCGCGTCGAGGATCGGCGTGTAGTGCGTCTCCGGAAAACCGAACTGCTCGTTCTTGATCGAGAGCCCGTCCTTCAAGACCTGCAGCGTCTCACTCCGCTGCGAATCAAGTCCACGGTAGCCGAGGTTGATAATGGGCGAGCTGGGCTCTTCGCTCACGAGCAGGCCGGGCGTGGTCGCGAGCGCTTCGCGGAAGCTGTTGTTCGCGATCTCCGGGAACTCCTGCGGTTTCACGAAGGAGGTCTTCTTGCCGGAGTTGATGCGTGTGCCTTCCACATCCGGCAGCGCAGGATACTCCACCGGGTTCACATCAAACCCGCGAACGACGATCCGATCCACCTCGCTCACCTGCTCCGTTGCGGAAACTTCCGCGACTTGCGCGAGAGCGTAAGCCGGCGCGTCGGCCGGGATGCGATCGCCCTGGGCACTGACGAGTTGGCGGTCGGGCGGGACGGCTGGTTGGAGACGGGGAGCGATGGATTCCTGACCGTACGCCGCTGCCCACGAGTGGAGCGAGATGGCGACCGCAGCGGGCGCGAAGAGACGAGCAAAGAGAGGGGGCCGTAAATTCATGGGCGCCAGAGAACGCGAGAGCCATGGGCAAGGCAAGTATTTTCTTACAGAAACGTAATGAAGGCGGCGCTGCGGCGGCGCGTCCTTCTGGTTGCCGTTTCACTGCCTGCGGCAAATGTGCGATGTGGCTTCACCGCTTCCGCCTGATCCGCTTCCGACCGGCCTCGCCGGCGTGGCCGAGCGCCTCCGCCGCGGCCCGCGATTCGACCCGAGCGCGTTCGTCGTTCCCGACGCCACGGTGATCGGCGATGTCATTCTCGGCGAAGAGGCGAGCGTTTGGTTTGGCGCGGTGCTGCGTGGCGATATTAACCGAATCGTCATCGGCGCGCGCTCCAATATCCAGGACGGCGCGATTATCCACCTCGCTGACAATTTTCCGGCAATCGTCGGCGATCTGGTCACGGTGGGCCACAGCGCCATCGTTCACGCCTGCACGGTCGACGACGAAGTGCTCATCGGCATGGGAGCCATCATTCTCGATGGCGCGGAAATCGGAGCGCGCTCCATCATTGGCGCGAACACGCTCGTCACCGCAGGCACAAAAGTTCCGCCCGGCTCGCTCGTCCTTGGCTCACCGGGCAAAGTGGTGCGAACGCTGCATGCCGAAGAGCAGAGCGCGATCAAACGGTGGGCGCTGAAATACGTCGAGAACGCCCGACACTTTCGCGAGCACTACGCCGGCACGCCGCATGCCCGGCGCGTTTGATTTCCGCTACAACAACAAATGCGCCCGCTCGCGCAGAAGACGCGCGGTCTCGGCCATCGATCCTCCGAGCACCACTACGCGGTCGAACAGTGCTCGCACTTCCGGCACGTCGTCCATTTCGCCCACGATGGCGTGGCATCTCTTGGCCAAGCGCCGCGCCATTTGCGCCACGCCCGCAGGCGCTTTGCCTTCCGCCGTCTGCGCGTCGAGTCGTCCTTCGCCAGTGATGACCAGATCCGCCGCACGGACCGCTTCCTCCAGTCCGATTCGTTCCGCGACCAGCTCGAAACCCGGTCGCAATTCCGCGCCGCAAAACGCCATGAGCCCATAGCCCAAGCCGCCCGCTGCGCCCGCACCGGGCACGTCGCGCCGCCACCTGCCGGTGAATGCGCTCGTCACGTCAGCGAGGCGAGTGAGGGCATTCTCGAGCATCTCGATCTGCGCAGCAGTCGCTCCTTTTTGTGCGGCAAAAACTCGCGTCGCGCCGCGTTCGCCGAGGAGCGGGTTCCGCACATCGCACGCCGCCGTGATCTTGGGGAGTTTCAATCCGCGCACCGGGCAAATTCGCGCGAGGTGGAGCAGGTCGGTCACGTCACCCATTAATTCCTGGCCATCGGCATTCAGAAACCGGATACCCGCACGCGCGAGCCAAACCGAAGCCGCCATCGTTCGTCCCGCTGCCGCCTAAGCCGATAATGATTTCACGCGCACCGCGCCCCGCCGCCGCCATGATCATTTCCCCAGTGCCAAAGGAACTGGCCCGCACCGCATTTCGCTCGTTTGCCGAGAGTCGCCAAAGGCCGGACGCCTCGCTCATCTCCATCACCGCAGTCTCGCCCTCGTGCAGCCAACAAAAGCGCGCCTCGATCACGCGGCCCAGCGGATCGTGCACCTGGCACGTTTGCCACTCGCCCTGCACCGCCGCGCAAAGAACGCTAGCCGTGCCTTCCCCACCATCCGCCACTGGCAGGCAAACGATCTCCGCTTCAGGCGCCGCCGCACGCAGGCCGCTGGCGATCTCCTCCGCCACCTCGGCCGCGCCTAACGAGCCCTTAAATTTATCCGGCGCAACGAGGATACGCATGGCGCCTACCCGGTTAACTTCCGCTGCAAGATCTCACCCGCGAGCTGCGGGTTCGCCTTGCCCTGCGAAAGTTTCATCACCTGCCCCTTGAGAAAATTGAGCGAGGCCGCATTCCCCGCTTGAAAATCAGCCACCGGCTTGGGATTGGCCGCGATCACTTCATCACAAAATTTCTCGATCGCGCCCGTGTCGCTCACCTGCTCGATCCCCTTCTCCTGCACGATCGCGTTCGCCGTCTTCCCGTTCGCGAACATTTCGGCGAAAACCTCTTTCCCCTGCTTGCCGCTGATCTTGCCGCTCTCGATCAGCTCCACCAGCTCGTGCAGCGCTTCCGGCACGATTGGGCAATCGTCGATCCCGCGCCCGGCAATGGCGAGCGCGCTCTGCAGATCGTTCAAGATCCAATTCGCGATGCTCTTCGCCTTTCCCGAGCCGTGCGCGGCCCGCTCGAAATAGCCGGCTAACGAGAGATCGCTCGCCAGCACTCCCGCGTCGTAAGCGCTGACCTCATACTGCGCGACGAAGCGCGCCCGCTTCGCCTCCGGCAGTTCCGGCACCCGCGGCCGCATTTCTGCCAGAAGAATCTCGCTCTGCACCGGCACCAAATCAGGGTCAGGAAAATATCGATAATCGTGCGCAGACTCCTTCGTCCGCATGAGGAAAGTCTCGCCCGTCAGGTCATCCCAGCCCCGCGTCTCTTGCCGAAGCGATTCGCCCCGCTCAAGCGCGCTTCGCTGCCGGCTGATTTCGAAAGCGAGCGCGCGACGCACGCCGCTGATCGAGTTCATATTCTTGATCTCGATCTTTGCGCCCAATTCCGTCTGCCCCTCCGGCCGAACGGAAACATTGCAATCGCAGCGCAACTGCCCTTTCTCCATGTCGGCATCGCTCACGCTGCCATAAATCAAGATCTGTTTCAGCGCGGTCAGAAACGCGAACGCCTCCTCCGGCGATTCGATCGCAGGCTCGGTCACGATTTCCATCAACGGCGTTCCTGCCCGGTTAAAATCGATCCCCGTGTTCGTCTCGAAGTGAAAACTCTTGGCCACGTCTTCCTCCAGATGAATCCGGACCAAGGGAACCTCGACGCCCGCCCGCGTGATGCTCGCCTGCGCATCCTTCGGATAGGCGGCATCGTGCAACGGCACCCGGCCGCGCGCGCAGAGCGGCAGATCGTATTGCGTGATCTGATAATTCTTCGCCACGTCCGGGTAGAAATAATTCTTCCGATCGAATTTGCAGATCGGCGCGATCTCGCAGTTGAGCATCAAACCGGTGAGAACGGTCAGGCGAAGCGCCTCGTGGTTCATGACGGGCAAAGCGCCCGGCAACCCGAGGCAGATCGGGCAAGTGAGAGAATTCGCGGGCGCGCCGAATTCCACCGCGCACGCGCAAAACATCTTCGACCGCGTGCGTAGCTGCACGTGAACCTCGAGGCCGATCGTGACTAGCATGAAATCAATCCCCCTCGGCCGCGTATTCCAGCGCCCGCCTCAAGTCGAATTTCTTCAGTCGCGCTTTCAGTTCCGGATCATTCGCCGCCTCGATCAAGCGCTCATCCTGGAGCAATTCCCAGAACCTCCCCTGCTCCAGCATGCGCGTGATTTCGGGATCGGCTCGCAAGGCCAGGATCTGCGGCGTGTCGGCTATTTCCGCGACGCCAGGATAAGAGAGAAAACGTGTCGCGCGTTCCGGTTTGGCGAAGACCTCGCCTACCTTCCCGAGCGTCTCGTAAATGCCGCTGGGCAGAACGTCGGTTTGCTTAACCAGATCGCCCACTGAGCCCAGCTCGATCGATTTCTTGAGGCGAGCGATGGAGAAGGCCAGTGAAGTTTTTTCGGTTATCGGATCTGTCGGCCGCACTCGCCGGCCAGTCGACGGCGGAGGACGAGAAGGAACGTTGGCGTTGACCTGCGCCTCTGCCACTGCGCCGATCGAGCGAATGCCCGTCACGAGCAGCCAGATGAAAAAGAGGCCGAAGAAAATTCCCAAGGCCGCGCCGCTTAGACCGTAAACCAACCGCACCAGACCGGATCCCTGTTGGCCGGTGCGCTTGAACAAAATCGTCCCGATCATGTTCACGACCGAGTACACGATCATGGCGAGGATCGCCCCGCCGAGGGCGGAGATGACGAAGTCCGGTACCTTTAGGAGCGGGCGCAATAATGGCAGCAAGAGCGACCCGCCAAAAAGCGCCGCGCTGTAGGCCATCACGATCGCAGCGATCCGCACGAGCTGGCGCGGCAGACCCAACCGCCAGCCGCGCACGATCTGAAACAGCATCAGGAGAACAGCGAAGGAAACGAAAACCGTCTGCCAAAGATGCGAACCGGAAACGACGTCAGCCTGCATCCCTCGCCTCCCACGTGATGGCACGCTGACGCAGCGCGTGATCGCACAAAACCAGCAGCGCCATCGCTTCCACCATCGGCACCGCCCGCGGCAGCACGCACGGATCATGGCGCCCGCCCGCTTCGAGCATGGTCTCTTCGCCCGCTGCAGTCACCGTCTGTTGCGGGCGCGCGATCGTGGCGGTCGGCTTGAAGGCGACGCGAAACAAGATGTTTTCGCCATTGCTGATACCGCCCTGCACGCCGCCCGAGCGATTCGTTGCGGTCCGAATCTCGCCACCGCGCATCTCGAACGCATCGTTATGCTCCGAGCCCTTCATTCTCGACGCGCCGAAACCGGAACCAATTTCGAAACCCTTCGTAGCTGGCAAACTCAACATCGCTTTCGCCAACTCGGCCTCCAGTTTATCGAAAACCGGCTCACCCAATCCGGCCGGCAAACCGCGCACGACACACTCAATGATTCCGCCCAACGAATCGCCTTCCGCGCGCGTCCGTTCGATCAATGCGATCATACGCGCAGCCGCCGCGGGGTCGGGACAGCGCACCAAGTTTGCCTCCACTTGCTCGCGGGTGACCGAGGTCGAATCGATCGCGGCCGCCAGATCATGGACGTGTGTCACGTATGCCACCGCATCGAGCTGCGGGTAGAGCATGGCCAACACTCTGCGCGCGACAGCGCCAGCCGCGACGCGTCCGATGGTTTCGCGCGCGGAAGCGCGGCCGCCGCCCTGCCAATTCCGAATCCCATACTTGGCCTCGTAGGTGAAGTCCGCGTGCGACGGACGATAGGTTTGCGCCATCCCCGCATACGCATCCGGGCGCGCGTCTTCATTCCGCACCACGATGGAGATTGGCGTGCCGAGCGTCCGGCCTTCAAAAACGCCGGACAAAATCTGGCAACGATCCGCTTCGTCGCGCTGGGTGACGAGGCTGCTCTGGCCAGGCCGACGTCGGTCCAGTTCGCGCTGAATATCCGCTTCGCTCAGCTCGATCCGCGGGGGACAACCATCGATGACCACCCCCACTCCGCCACCATGGCTTTCGCCCCAGGTGGTGATGCGGAAGAGTTGGCCGAAGCTGTTGCCCATGCTGCGGAAGGTAGCACAGGGCACCTGCCTGTGGGGAGTGTGCTACACCGCCGCCAACGCGGTCCGCACATCGTCCTTCAGATCTTCGACGTCCTCCACGCCCACGGACAAACGCACCAGCGAATCGGTAATGCCTAACGACTCTCGCATCTCCTTCGGGATCGACCCATGCGTCATGATGGCGGGATGATTGACCAGGCTCTCAACCCCACCGAGCGATTCGGCGAGCGAGAAGAGATGCGTGTTTTCGAGAAAGCGCCGGGTGCCTTCCATATCGGTATCGAGCACGAGCGTGACCATGCCGCCGAAGCCGCGCATTTGCCGCTTCGCCAACTCGTGTCCCGGATGCTGTTCCAACCCCGGGTAATAGAGTTTCTTGATCTTGCTCTTCTCCGCGGCCAGCCAGCGCGCGATCTCGAACGCGTTGTCGCTGTGCCGCTCCATGCGGAGGGCGAGCGTCTTCAAGCCACGCATGGCGAGGAAGCTGTCGAACGGGCCGGCGATCGCGCCGACTGCGTTCTGCAGGAATTGCATTTGATCGGCTAATTCCTTGTTCTCTCCCACCACCGCCACGCCGCCGACCATATCGGAATGGCCGTTGAGATATTTCGTGGCGGAATGGATGACCATGTCGAAGCCGAGCTCGATCGGCCGCTGCGCCCACGGGCTGGCGAAGGTGTTATCGGCCACGCTGACGGCGTTTTTCGCCCGCGCAATTTTCGCGACCGCAGCGAGGTCGATCAATTTGAGCAGCGGATTGCTCGGCGTCTCCACCCAGACCATGCGCGTGTTCGGCTTGAACGATCCCTCGATCGCTCCCGCGTCCGACATGTCGATGAAAGTAAAATCAAGATTCGCTGAGCGTCTCCGCACCTTTTCAAAAAGTCGATAGGTGCCGCCGTAAAGATCGTCGCTCACCAGCACGTGCGAACCACTCTCCAAGGTGTCGAGCGCAGTAGACATCGCCGCCAGACCGGAGGCGAACGCCCACGCGCGCGTGCCGCTTTCCAGATCGGCTACGCAACGCTCGTAGGCGAGCCGCGTCGGATTGATCGAGCGCGCGTAGTCGTAGCCCTTGTGCCGGCCCGGACTTTCCTGGACGTAAGTCGAGGTCTGGTAAATCGGCGTCATGATTGCGCCGGTCGAAGGATCAGGGGATTGGCCGGCGTGAATGACGCGGGTAGCGAGGTCGTGTTTTTTCTTCATTGGAAATGGGGCAGAGAGCCACAGATTACACACATTTCAGCAGTCTGCTGGGCGACCTGCGTCGTAACGTCCGCGTTCAATTAGGTATCCGCCCGTCGCTTTTTGCGATTCACTCCGCTCATCTCAATGAAAACTTCCCTGCTCTCGCTTGCCCTCAGCGCTGCTCTGCTCGCCACCTCCGGGAGCGCAGAAAAGGACCCGGAGAAGACTGATCTGAGCCCCAGCACGCCCTCCGTCCTCCGCACCTGGGTGGAACGCGGACCAGCGCCGGAACTGGATGGCATCGGCCAGGGCATTGTGAATCAACCAGTCACCGGGGCGATCAACGCGGCGGTAGTCGCCCCTAACGATCCCACGGGGAACACGGTCTATCTCGCCGCGGTGAACGGCGGCATCTGGAAGACGACCAACGCGAACGCGGCCACGCCGGTTTGGAAAACGAACACCGACAACACCCTGCCGGGGCTCTCGTTTATCTCGATCGCGGTCAGCCCGGTGAATTCGCAGATGGTCTTCGCCGGTTCGGGTAGCACCAGCTCCTACGCCGGACTGGGCAGCGCGCCTTTCGGCGTAGCCCGCTCGACCGACGGCGGCGCGACCTGGCAGGCGCTGGCAAGTGCGACCTTCGCCGGTCGTGCGCTTAATAGCATTGTGCCGACGACGCTTGGCGGCGGGCAGGTGGTGCTGACGGCTTCGTTGAATGGCGGCGTCTATCGCAGCACCGATGGCGGGGTTAATTTCACTAAAATCTCCGGCACTGGCGGTCTCCCGGATCAAGGCGTCAGCAGCCTGGTCGGCGACCCGGGCGACCCTCAACGTTTCTATGCGGGCGTGCCGACGTCAGGGGCCGCAACGGCGCATCCGGCGATGATCGATGGCCGCCCCTGGGCTGAAGTTGCTGGCAACAAACAAAACCGCGCTGAGACAAAGCGCGGACAGTCGCCGAGCACGACTGGCCTTGAAGGCGTCTACACCAGCACCGATGGCGGCGTCACCTGGACCGCGGTCAACACCGGCCTGACCAGCTTGAACACCGCGGGGCGGTTTCTCCTCGCGGTGCACCATAACGCCGGCGCGAGCACGAACGCGGTCTACGCCATGATCATCAACGGGACGACCGGCTCGTTGCAGGAGGTTTTCCGTTCCGGCAATCACGGCGCGGCCTGGACCTCCATGGCCAAGCCGCCGGTGGACACGCACCCGGGCGGCCAGGGCAGCGTCCACGGTGCGATCGTGGCGGACCCTCAGAATGCGAATGTCATCTTCCTCGGAGGCGACCGGCAGGACGGTGGCGTGAATGGCTGCATCAGCGATGCGATGAGCGCCTGGCGCGGGAACGCGGTCGGCAACGTCTGGGAAAACGTGGTCTGCGACGGAGCCAGCGGGACCGCGCCGCATTCCGACTCGCGCTCCATGACCTTCGCGCCGGACGGCAGCATCATCACCACGAGCGACGGCGGGATTAACCGCCTCCTGAATCCGAACACGCCCGGGACGCGCCGCTGGACCTCGATGAACGGCAACGTCGGCACGATCGAGATGCCGACGGTCGCCTACGATTCGCTCAACGACACGCCTTTCGGCAGCTTCCAGGATAACGGCGACGCCTACCAGATCGCCACCGGCGATTCCACGTGGCAGCACACCGGCGGCGCAGACGCGACCAATGTGCTGGTCGACAATGATCAAAACGCGCACCCCGGCACGACCATTCGCTATGTAACCACGAACGCCGGCTACCAGCGCGTGACCTATAACGCCAACCGGACGCAGGTCAGCGCTCAGGACGTCGGTTTCCTGATCACCTCCGGCGCCGGGAGTGGGCAAAACGTGCAAGCGTACGATCCGGGTGGCACCCGCGCGCTTAACCGGGTCACGCCCGCGCGTTTCCTCGTCTGGACGACGCACGTCTACGAATCGATGGACCGCGGCGACACCCTGGCCAACCTCGGCTTTGTCGCGAACGATGGCTCGGCCGGCATCGCCTACGGCGGCCGACTGAACGGCGTCGATAAGCCGGACCTGATCTACGTCGGCGCGGGCAGCGGACTCTATCGTCGGCAGAACCTCGGTGACCCGTTCACGCAGGTGAGCGCTTATCCCGGCGCCACGCCCGGCGTCATCGTGCTCGACCCGCAGGATTGCCGGCACATCTACGTCCTCGGTTCCGATGGACGGATCCACGCTTCGTTCAACGAAGGCGCGACCTGGACGGACCTGACCCTCAACCTGCCTGACCTCAGCCCATCAGTCCTGACGATCGAGGTCTACAATCCCGATCTCGCGAACGACAACACCGTGCTCATCGCCGGCGGGGCGAAGGGCGTCTTCCAACTTCGCAGCCCGCAAACCGCGACCGGCTCGCCCTGGCAGGCGGCGGGCGCAAGATTGCCGCGCAACCTGACCTTCGATCTGCACTACGACTACACCAACGACGTGCTCGTTGCCGGGACGCTCGGCCGTGGCGCGTGGACCATCTCCCAGCCCTTCGCGCCGCTGAACCTGCGGATCACTTCCATCGTCCGCCAGCCGAACGGCGACATCCTGCTCGAAGGTTCCGGGGCGGCGAATGCGTTGCTCACGATCCAGGCTTCGCCCGACCTCACCTCGCAAAATTTCAATCCCATCGGCACAACCCCGATCGACTCGATCGGCGGTTGGCAGTTTGGCGATACCGACGCCCATCTGTTTCCGCAACGCTTCTACCGCGCGACCACGGCCCCCTAGGCCGTAGGTGCGAAAAATAGCCAGCGAACTTCAGGGCAAAGTCAGGCTGTTGGCTGCGGCCGGCGCCTTGTCCATCTGTCGGCGGAGGTAGGCCAGCAGATCGGTGCGCGTGATCAGACCGAGAAATTGATCGGCTGCGCAGCGGCCGCGGTGACGGTTGAAAGCACGGCTCAGCGCGCAGGGCATCCCAGGCATGGTTCAATCTCAATTCGCCGAGAATTGGCCGAAGCCTGGCAGACGCAGCTCGGCGGAAACTCGAATACTGCGAAAGCGCGTTCCTATTTGGCCATTTGGAAGAGCCGCGCAGACGGAGCGACTCACCCGCAGAGCGAGAAGCTAGTTTCCCGCTTTCTCCGCTTTCGCTTTCACCGGCGTCTTTTCGGCGGCGGTCCACGGGGGCACGACGCCGTTCATTCGCGCGTAGGCAATCGATTGCCCGAGATGCTCGTGCATGTGATTCAGAAGTGTGATCAGATCGGTTCGGGTGGTCGCTTCGTGTCCGAACAAATCCATCTTTTTCTCCAACTGCTCGGAGGTGAGCTTCTTTGCCACGCTGCGAACGTGATCGAAGGACATCTTCAAGACGGCGTTGATCTTGGCGGCTTCAGTCGTCTGCGCATCCCACTTCTTCATGTCCGTGCTGAAGCCGGCATCAGCCGGTGGCTCGAATCCCGCCATCTTCGTGAGCAGGTAATTCCCGAACGCGATATGCAGATAAGTCTCGGAAACCGAGCGAACGTTTTCCGCCGGACGCCAGGATTCCTTTGCGGCCATGGCCTCGTTGAGCGCGAGGATACGGCCCTCCACGAAGTCCACTTCCCCGAGGAATTCATTCACGAACGGAGGCGATGAAGCCTCCGACGATTTTGCCGCGAAGAGAGAGACGGGTGTAGCGAGCGCGTAAACGGCCGCGAGAATGACAAGGCGGTTGGATTTCATAGTTAGTTGGACGACGAGCTGTCAGTTTGTTTCGGCATGCGCCGACGGAGATAAGCGAGGAGATCGGTGCGTGTGATGAGACCGAGGAATTTCGCGCCCTCCATGACGATGGCGACGCGTCCGCGATCGAAGACGCCGAGGAGATCGGAGATTTTTGCAGCCGGGGAGAGCGTCTCCAATTTGTCGGTCATCGCTCCAGCGACGGTTTCGTTAAATTGCGCCGGATCGCCGTGGACTTTTACGAGCAGATCGGACTCGTCGAGAATGCCGATGGCGCGGCCTTTTTCGTCGAGCACGGGAAGCTGCGAGACGTCGGCGGTGCGCATCCGCTTGAAGGCGGTGAGCAAGGTATCGTTAGGCTTGACCGTGATGACTTCTCCCGCCTCGGCGCGGTGGGTGATGAGATCGCTCAAGTCGCCCTGCGGCGGCCGTTTCACGAAACCCTGCTCGGCCATCCAGAAATCGTTAAACATCTTCGAGAGATATTTATTGCCGGTATCGCAGATGAAGGTGACGACGCGTTTGCGCTTCGTCTGTTGGCGGCAATAACGGAGCGCCGCGGCGAGGAGCGTGCCGGTGGAGGAGCCGCCCAGGATGCCTTCTTTGCGCAAGAGTTCCCGTGCGACGGCGAAGCTTTCTGCGTCCGGAATCTCGAAGGCGTCGGTCACATAGGAGAGGTCGGCGATGTCGGGAATGAAATCTTCGCCAATCCCTTCCACCGCCCAACTGCCGGCTTCGCCCAGCTTCTTCGTCTTGATGTAATCAAAGAGGATCGAGCCCTGCGGATCGGCTAAAATCATTTCCACTCCGCGGCGCGGACGCACGCGATTAAAGAATCGGCTCAAACCGGTGAGGGTGCCGCCGGAACCCACACCGACCACGACGGCGTCCACATCATGACGCATCTGTTCCCAAATTTCCGGACCAGTCGAACGTTCGTGCGCTTCGGGGTTTGCCGGATTGCCGAATTGATTGACGTAAAACGCGCCCGGAATCTCCTCCGCCAAGCGTGCGGCCACATCCTGATAATACTCCGGGTGCCCGCGCGTCACGTCAGACCGCGCCATCCGCACTTCGGCGCCGAGCGCGCGCACGTGCGAGATTTTTTCCTGCGACATCTTGTCGGGGATGATGAGGATAATGCGGTAGCCCTTAGCCGCGGCGATGAGGGCGAGACCGAGACCGGTGTTGCCGGCGGTGGCTTCGATAATGGTGCCACCGGGTTGCAGGTGCCCGTCGCGCTCGGCCGCTTCAATCATGGCGAGAGCCACGCGGTCCTTGATCGAGCCGGTCGGGTTTTGGTTCTCCAGCTTCACGAAAAGCTGGCAAGGCCCGACATCCATGCGCGTGATTTCGACCAGCGGCGTGTCGCCGATGAGCGAAAGGATGGCGGGCGGCTTCCCGCGCGCAGCTTCGGCGGCGAGAATTTCGGTGGGATTAAGCGTTTCGGTGGTCATTCCAATCTCAGGAGCTCATTCGGTTAAATGATCTGGGTATCGCCGCATAGGAAAATAAGCGGCAATTCCTACGGGCTCAGCTCCGTGAGATTAGCTCAGAACTGGCAAAAAGTCGCGTGGGAGATAGGCAGATCAACCAAGCTTTCCGCTCAGGGCGTCGCCGCTTCGCTGGGGTGCGACCACTCGTTCTGGCTGTCCTCGAGGAACTGCTGCAGAACGGGAAACCGCACTTCGCCGTAGTTGAGCGCGTAGCGCAGATCACCGCCTTTGTAGACCCAAGTGGTGGGAATCCAGCTCACCGGCAAATCGAGGAAACGCTTCAACTTCCCATCGCCCCGGCGCGGACCGGGATCAGCGGCGACGATCACGTTTGATTGTCCGCCGAGGCCAAATTTCTTCAGCATCGCCGCGCCATCTTCACCGGAGTTCCAGACGGAGACGAAGATGAATTTTGTCTCCGGGTTGGCCGACACCATTTTTTCCCAGCCGCCTGTTTTCATTTCCGCGAGGCAATTCGAACACCACGGCGCCCAGAGATGGACGACTGTAAGGCCAGGGGCTTTGATCGCTTCCGCCACTTGCGTTTCCGCCGGCGCAGGAGCCGCAAGACTGGCGAGGAGGAGCGTGGTGAAAACAGCCGCACCAGCGAAGAAGGTTTTCATAGTCGGATGGATTGAAACGACACGAGGAGCGCAAAGGCGTCAACCGCTCGGCGAGCGCCGCGCGGCCGGTGTTCTCGCCCATGACTGCGGGCGCCGCATCCGCATTCGCGTCGGCATTTGACCCGCCTCGGGAATATGCCTACTTTGGCTCCCCTTTTTCCACCGAGAAGCGCGGCCTAAGGAACCGTCGCTTCGTCCAGGAACGCGATGCCGGCGCCTGCCGAGCGCGCGAGGGGAATTAACCGTTATGCCACAAATGCAGGAACTGC
This sequence comes from uncultured Verrucomicrobiae bacterium, assembly GCA_963788065.1. Classification (GTDB taxonomy): domain Bacteria; phylum Verrucomicrobiota; class Verrucomicrobiia; order Chthoniobacterales; family UBA10450; genus JACCTI01. The sequence goes on along the minus strand of CAWBFF010000001.1, from coordinate 65,480 downwards.
TCGCGAAGTCGTTTCGTGAGTTCAAAGAAGGGTCGATCGTAAAAGGTCGTATCCTCGAAATCCGCCCCCGCGAAGTGATGGTCGACATCGGATACAAATCCGAAGGCATCATTCCCTCGCATGAATTTGATGATATCGATTCGCTCGAAGTGGGCGACGAAGTCGAAGTGCTCCTCGAGCGCCTCGAGAACGACGAAGGCATGGTCATTCTCTCGAAGGAGAAGGCCGCTTACCGTCAGAATTGGAACAAGATCGCCGCGGTTTTCGCGGGCGACGGTTTGATCAAGGGCAAGGTGAAGTCGGTCGTCAAAGGCGGCCTCATGGTCAACATCGGCGTCGAGGCATTCTTGCCCGCGTCGCAGATCGACATCATCCCGCCGAAAGATCTCCAGCAATTCGTCGGCAACACCTACGACTTCAAGATCGTTAAGATCAACGACGACCGGAAGAACGTCGTCCTCAGCCGCCGCGAGCTGATCGAGCAGGAGCGGAGCGAGAAGCGCCAGAAATTCCTCGAAGGCGTGAAGGTAGGCGACATGGTCAGCGGTTCGGTCAAGAACCTGACCGACTTCGGCGCGTTCATCGATCTCGATGGCATGGACGGCTTGCTCCACATCACCGACATGACCTGGGGTCGTCTCGGCCACCCGAGCGAACTGCTCAAGGTCGGCCAGCCGCTCGAAGTGATCGTGCTCGACATCAACAAGGAGAAAGAGCGCGTTTCGTTAGGCTTGAAGCAGACGCAAAAGAATCCGTGGGATCAAATCGAAGAGCGTTTTCCCGCCGGTCAGCGCGTCAAAGGCAAGATCACCAACCTCGTGCCTTACGGTGCGTTCGTGGAATTGGAAGAGGGCGTCGAAGGCCTCATCCACGTCTCCGAGTTGTCCTGGACGAAACGCATCATGCGTCCGTCCGACGTCCTCACGCAGGGCCAGGAAGTCGAAGCGGTCGTGCTCGGTGTGAACAAGGAAGAGCAGAAAATTTCGCTCGGCCTGCGTCAGCTCGAAGCGAATCCTTGGGATGAGATCGAGAAGAAATTCACCATCGGCAGCACGGTGAAAGGCCAGATCCGCAACATGACCGCCTACGGCGCGTTCGTGGAACTCGAAGACGGCATCGACGGGATGATCCACGTCTCCGACTTGAGCTGGACCCGCAAAATCAATCACCCGAGCGAGGTCTTCAAAAAGAACGACGACGTCGAAGCCGAAGTCATCGACATCGACAAGACCAACCAGCGCATCAGCCTCGGCATTAAACAGCTCTCCGACGATCCGTGGAAGGACATCGACACGAAATACAAGATCGGCGATCTCGTCACCGGCAAAGTCACGAAGCTGGCCAGCTTCGGCGCCTTCGTGCAGTTGCAGGACGAAATCGATGGCCTCGTCCACATCTCGCAGTTGAGCGAGGACCACGTCGCGAAGGTGAAGGATTTCCTTAAGGTCGGTCAGGAAGTCGAAGCCCGCGTCATCAAGGTGGACAAAGTCGAGCGCCGCATCGGCCTCTCGATCAAGGCCGCTAATTATTCCGAGGAAGAGCTCAAGCGCGAATCCGAAGCCTTCGACAGTCTGCGCCCCGGCGAAGACATGGTCGGCCTGGAGAAAGCGTTCGAAGCCGCCGAGGAAGATTACCGTCCCGGCCAGGGCAAGAAGTAGCCGCGTCACAACGCGGGCCGCAGCTGGAAAGTGATTCGCATTTTCTTTGTCGCACTGGTGTGCCTGTCAGTCGCGGTATGCCCGACTCGCGCCGCCACCAGGACGTGGAATGGCGGCGGCGCGGACGACAATTTTAGTACGCCGCAAAACTGGGTCGGTAGCCAGGCACCGGCCAGCGATCTGGCCGCGACCGACCTCATCTTCGCCGGCACACAGCGCGTGACGCCGAACGTCGATATGCCGTTTGCGGTCCGCAGCGTCACCTTCATTAACCCTGCGGAGTCGTTCACGCTGAGCGGCTCGGCCCTAAGCATGGGCACCGGCGGAATCGTGAACAACAGCGCGCCGGCCATGTCGTTCACCGGAGCGGTGGATTTTTCCGGCGTTGCCACGAGCGCGATCAGCGCGAGCAGCGGCGGCCTCAGCTTCGCGGGAACCGTCAAACTGCCGAGCGACACCCTCACCGTCACAGCAGCGTGGCCGATCAGCTTCGGCATGATCACCGGCGCCGCGCAGCTCTTGAAGCAGGGCAACGCGACGCTGACGTGGAGCCCTGCGGGGGCGATTGATCTCCGGCTGAGCGTGAACGCCGGGACATTGACATTCGCGGCTGACGGTTCGCTCGATCGCTTCACCTCCGCTTCCACGATCGCGGTCAACAACAGCAGCACGCTCAACTTCAACGAGGACGTGACGCTCGAGGGCGCGACCCTGACGCGCGCCTCTTCCGCCACGATCAATCTTGCCAGCGGCAAGACGTGGACCCTGCAGAATGGAGCCCGCGCGACGATCAGCGGCGGCATGCTCCTCGGCACGAGCGGCAGCGTACAGCTGGCCGGCGCGAGCACGCGCTTCAGCACTGGCGGCACGACCACGTTTGCGGGCGGCGCGAACCTCTCAATCACGCAGGGCTCCCAGTTAACGACCAGCGGCTACTCGCTGGTCTTCGGCAATTCCGGCGAGGCCGCGGGAGTGGTCGACGGCAGCGGTTCACTTCTCAGCGCCGGCCCGCTGCGTATCGGCAACACTTTTAACCAAACAATCAACCGCGGGAGCCTTACGTTACAAAACGCCAGCAGCGGGACTTTTGGCGCGATCACCGTCGGCGCCAGTTTTGCCAGCGGCTCGTTGGCCATCACCAGCGGCGCATCCGTCAGCGCCGATTCCTTTATGTTTTCGCCTAATGATGCGCCGCTCACCGGCACTCTCATCATTACCGGGCCTGGCAGCGTATTCAACATCGCGACCTCGGCGTCGTTCGGCGGCAGCTTGGCGAGAGAGGCGCGCCATTCCGTCCGGGTGGAAAACGGCGCCACGCTTAACGGCCCCATCTATAGCGTCTCCGTCTCCAGTCTTCTGGCTCTCAATGGTGGCACCTTCAACTGCCCGGGCGGACTCTATGTTACCGGCGGCGAATTCACCCGTGACAGCCAGGGCGCGTTCAATCTCGGACCCGGCAAACTGCTGGATGTGCAACAGTCCGGCCGCGCCGCGTTTATCGGTGACTTCATCCTTCCCGCAAACGGAACCGTGCAGGTATCTTCCAGCGGCGCGACGTTCTCCGTGAGCGATCGACTGGTGATCGGGAGCGCGGGTACGGCCTTGATCAGTTCGGGAGGTGCCATCAGCGCGCATGCCTTGGAGATCGGAACGGCCGGGAACGGCAGCATGTCCGTCATCCATGGTTATTCGTCCCTCACGACAGATACGACCGTCGTTGGAGCAAACGGCTCCGCCGGCACACTCGCCTTCGACATCGGTGGGCCCGGTTCTCTCGGCTCACTCGTCGTTGCCGGTTCCACGACCGCGGGCACGAATGGCAGGCTCGATCTGAAGCTCGGCTCCGTGAGGGCGACCGATCTGGAGGTGGCCCGGGGTGCGGGGCCAATCACTGGAACCGTCAACGTGAACTCCAACGGAACGCTCTCGCTCAGTGGCGCAGCCACCATTGGCGGCACCAGCGAGAGCAGCGCTGCGGTCAACGTCGGTAACACCGGGGCAGGCGGCACGTTCCTCACCGGCACGGGCTTGACCACAATCAACGCCACTGGTGCCCTGCGAATTTATGCGAGTGGATGGCTCGGCGGCAACGGCAGCTTCCAAGGGCCCGGCGTGATCGATATCGCCGGCACGTATTCGCCCGGCGCTGTGGGCTACTACGCCCTGACGGCCAGCACGAGCTTTGCCCAGGACATCGTCCTGAAACCGACAACCGTTTTGCACATGGATATCGAAGAAGAGGCGGCCGGACCGCGCGCGGATCACGTCGCATTCCTCGGGGCCGGCGCGCCGCAGGTGACGTGGAACGGCACGCTGGATGTCGTCCTGGTCACCAGCGGCCCCCTGCAGGCGGGCGATTGGTTCGATCTTTTCGATTTCGATCCCAGCCGCGCGAGCGGGACATTTGCGACCGTAAACTTTCCGGAGCTTCCCCCCGGCCTGGTCTGGCGCACCGATCGCCTCTACCTCGACGGCACGATCGAGGTTCTCTCCAGCGCCTCGACTTATGCGCAATGGCAGATTGCCTACGGCATCGGCTCCTTCAGCGGCGATGACGATGGCGACGGCGTGCCGAACGGTGTCGAATTCCTGCTCGGCACAAATCCGAGGCATCCCTTCGCCGCTGGGGAATCTCCGCTGCGGCCGCTCCCGCCCAGCAGCGTGAGCGGGACTGCATCGGCGGGGGTCATCTTCGCCATTCCGGCAATGCCGCCGAGCGATGGGCACTATCGCGTTCGCGCCAGCTTTGATTTGCTCGCCTGGACCACGATCACGGGAAAAGACGGTGGCGGCGCGTGGAGCGGCACGGCCACCGTGACAACTTCCCCCGGCACTGCCGGACGCACCAATGTCACCGTCACGGAGGCGCTGCCGCCGGGTGTCACTCGTCGCTTTTATCGGCTCGAAGCGATCGCACCTTAGCGCGCGCGCGTCGCTCGTCACGGGCAGGGCCCAAGCAGGCCACGTCGCCGCAGCCTGGGCGGCGCTCCTTGGTTGCGCCGCCTAAAATTCCGCACTGCCCGGCGTGCGTGCGAAGGGGATGACGTCGCGGATGTTCGATACGCCGGTGACGAACATCAGCATCCGCTCGAACCCAAGCCCGAACCCCGCGTGCGGGACGGTGCCGTAGCGACGCAAGTCGAGATACCATTTATAATCCGCGGGATCGAGATCGTGCCGGCGCATGTTCGCTTCCAGCACGTCGAGCCGCTCTTCGCGCTGGCTCCCGCCCACGATTTCGCCGATGCCCTGGCACGAGCACGTCCATCGCGGTCACGGTTTTATCGTCATCGTTCATACGCATGTAGAACGGCTTGATCTCCTTCGGGTAATTGAAAACGGTCACCGGCGAATTGAAATGCTTCTCCGTCAGCCAGCGCTCGTGTTCCGATTGCAGATTCGCGCCGTAGGCGACCGGGAATTCAAACTTCTCCCCGCTCTTCAGCAAGAGATCGACCGCGTCGGTGTAGCTGATGCGCTGAAACGGGCGTTCGAGCACGAAGTCGAGCCGGCCGAGCAATTCCTTGTCGACGAACTTTGAGAACAACTCGATCTCGTCCGGACAATTCTTGCGCACGTCGGCGATGAGGTATTTCACCAATTCCTCGGCCAAATCCATATCGCCTTGCAGATCGCAGAACGCCATCTCCGGCTCGATCATCCAAAACTCGTTCGCATGCCGGGAGGTGTTCGAGTTCTCCGCGCGGAAGGTCGGCCCGAAGGTGTAAACCTTCGAGAGCGCACAGGCGAACGCCTCCGCTTCCAGTTGTCCGCTCACCGTCAGATAGGTCGAGCGCGCAAAGAAATCCTGCGCGTAATCGATCGCGCCAGCGTTCGTCCGCGGCGGATTCTTCGCATCAATCGTCGTAATTCGAAACAGCTCTCCCGCCCCCTCACAATCGCTGCCGGTAATGATCGGCGTGTGCACGTAAACGAAGCCGCGGTCCTGAAAGAATTGGTGAATGGCAAAGGCCAGCCGGCTCCGCACGCGAAAGACTGAACCGAAGAGATTGGAGCGCGGCCGAAGATGCGCGATCTCGCGCAAGAACTCCGGCGTGTGTCCTTTTTTCTGCAGCGGATAGGACTCATCCGATGCGCCGAGAATCGCGATCTCCTCCGCGATTACCTCCCAGCTCTGCCCCTTCCCTTGCGACGCCACCAATTTCCCACGCACCGAAATGGACGCGCCAGTCATTAGCCGCTGCACCTCCGGATAATTGGACAGTGCATCCGGCGCGATAATCTGGAGACTCTTTAGCGCCGAGCCGTCATTTAATTCCAGAAACGAAAACGTCTTCGCGTCGCGCCGCGTTCTCACCCAGCCCTGGACGAGGATGGAATCCAGCGGTCCAGCGCTGCGCAGCGCGTCTTTTACAGTGGTAGGCGAACTCATGCCGCCCAATGTAGCGCAACCTGCGCGCTTGCCGAGCGGACAAGGACGACCGCGTTACACTTCCGCCGCTTCGAGGAAACCTTCGAGCTGCCGAATGCGTGTGGGGTGCCGCATCTTGCGCAACGCCTTCGCTTCGATCTGCCGGATGCGCTCGCGCGTGACACGGAACTGGCGGCCGACTTCTTCGAGCGTCCGGCTGTAGCCGTCCACCAGGCCGAAGCGCTGTTCGAGTACCTGCCGTTCGCGCTCAGTCAGCGTCTCGAGCACGTCCTTGATCTTCTCTTTCAAGAGCACGATCGCCGTCATGTCGCTCGGATTCTCGGCACCCTTGTCTTCGATGAAATCGCCGAAGTTCGTCTCTTCGCTCTCGCCCACCGGCGCCTGCAAGGAGATCGGCTGCTGTGCCATTTTCAAAACCGCGCGGACGCGATCGACCGGCAGCAAAATCTCCTCCGCCACTTCTTCCGGCGTGGGCTCGCGCCCGTACTCCTGCACGAGCTGCTTCTGCACGCGCATGAGTTTGTTGATCGTCTCGATCATGTGCACCGGGATGCGGATGGTGCGCGCCTGGTCGGCGATGGAACGCGTGATGGCCTGGCGAATCCACCAGGTGGCGTAAGTGGAAAATTTATAACCGCGGCGATACTCGAATTTCTCGACCGCCTTCATCAGGCCCATGTTCCCTTCCTGGATGAGATCGAGGAAGGAGAGCCCGCGATTGGTGTATTTCTTGGCGATGGAAATGACGAGCCGCAGGTTCGCCTCCACCATCTCGGTCTTGGCCCGGAGCGCTTTCTTAAGCCAGCCTTTCAATTCCTGATATTGCTCGGCGTACTCCTCCAGCGTGAGCCAGAGAATGGTCTCAAGCGCGCGCGACTTGATGCCGACCGGAGAGCGCGCGCCATTATCGCGCGGGTGTTTCACGATCTCGGAGCGCAGCTTGGTCATGAGCAGAAATTTCTCGTCCGCCAGATTGACGAACTCTTCCGTGACCTTCTGTTTAAAATAAAACTTCGGATAGAGCTTCTGCAGCGTGGCGACTGATTTCTGGAACGCCTTCCGTTTCCGTGGATCGGGGCGCGAGCCGGTCAGCATGCTGCCGTATTGCTCGCCGATCGTTAGACTCAGTTTCTGCACCTGTTTGCAGAGGCGCGGGAGCATTTTCATGTAGCGCTCACGGCTCTCGATCTTCTTGTCGAGGATCACGCGATCGAAACGCTCGCCGCCTTCCGCCAGCTTCGCCGCGAGATCGAGGTGCGCCTGCGCGATGAACCCGAAACGGTTGATCAAACGCTGCACCATGTTCTCCGCTTCCTCGATCCGTTTCGAGATTTCGACTTCCTGCTCGCGGGTCAAGAGCGGCACCTGCCCCATCTGCTTGAGATACATCCGCACCGGATCGTCGAGGATGTCGAGCTTGGCTTCCGGCTTCTCTTCTTCTTCCTCCTCGGAATCTTTTTTGCCGTCTTTGTAACGATCGACTTCGGAAGACTCGATAATGTCGATCTCCATCCGGCGCAGGCGGGTCAGGATCGCGTCCAGCTCATCCGCATCCGTTACCTCGGCCGGGAGCGCTTCGTTCAGATCATCGAAAGTGAGGTAGCCCTGCTCTTTCGCCAGCTTGATCAGCTCGCGAATCCGGCCCTGAATGTCGCCCGCCGCCGCTGCCACCAGCATGGGCGAAGGCGTGGACTCCTGCGTGGCCGGCGCGGATTTTTTCTTCTCGGCCCGTGAGGCTTTGGCCGGGCGGGCCGCCTTCTGCGGAACTCGCGCGTTCACCTTGCGCGCCTTGTGGACAGCCGGCTTGGCCTTCACTTTGCGCGCCTTTTTGGCGACCGGCCGGGCAGCCTTCTTTCGGCTGGCACGGGATGAGGATGAGCGTTTGGAGTGCTTTGCCAAGACTTGGTGCTCTTAAGAGAAATTCTGCGTCTAACGCAACGATCAGGGCCTTCGCTGCTCTCTCAGCAACAGTTAGTTGTCGAGCACGCGAGCAGCGGAAAGCGCCGAAAGTTCATCGAGTTGCATCTTGAGGTCAACAACTTGTTTCTGCAATCGGGTCAACTCGCCCGCGCTTAACTGCGGGATCCGCATTCGACCCTCGGCGATCTGCAATTGCCGCCGCACCACCGCGCTTTGCAGGCCGGCCCACCAGTCTTTCGCCACCTTGGCCGGGTTCGGCGGCGCCTTTTGCAAGAGCCAGGAGGAAACCAGCGCCTCATCGCCCGGCGGCAGGGCGGCCATGAAACGATTGATCGTCGCGGGATCGTCCGGCTGCAGCTCGCCCTCTAAAATGCGGACCAGCATCTCCGCGTCCGGTGTTTGTGAGAGGACTCCGCGCCAATCTTCATGCAGCAAAACTTCGCGTGCCTCCACGTCGCGCAAGGCAAGCAGGCAAAGCATCGCGATATCGTGCCGCGGCGGCGGCGTCGGCGCAGCCACCGGGCGCTGCAGGTCAGCGCCGTATTCGCGCGCGGGCGTCGGCTTCTTCAAGAGCGCTTCGAAATCCCGCGCCGTCACTCCGATGCGCGCCGCGACTTTGCTCGCCACTTCGCCGCGCATGATCGGGTCGTGCACGCGCGCAACAGTCTCGGCCATTCTTCGCGCCAGCTGCATCTTCGCACCCATCGCGCTCAAGTCCGTCGCCGCCGCTTCGCGCTCGATCCAATAATCGAAAAAATCCTGCGCCTCCGCGATCCGCGCCTCGAACGCTTCCTTCCCTTCGCGCCGCACAATCGAGTCCGGATCTTCACCGGGCGGCATCTCGGCGATTCGCACCACGAGCGCATTCGCGAGGAGTGACTCGAGCGAGCGCTCCGCCGCTTTTTGCCCGGCCGCATCGGCATCGAAACACAACACGACCTGCTCGACGAAGCGCTTCAGAATGCGCGCCTGTTGCTCGGTGAACGCCGTCCCTTGCGGCGCGACCACGTTCGTGATCCCGGCCTCGAAGAGCGTGATCAAATCGAGCTGGCCCTCGCAGACGATTGCGCTGTCGGCCTCGATCAAGGCCCGCTTCGTTTTGTGCAGGCCGAAGAGGACATTGCTTTTGCGAAAGAGCGGCGTCTCCGGCGAGTTAAGATATTTCGCCGTCTCCGCGTCGCTGCCGAGGATGCGCCCGCTGAAGGCAATCACTTCCCCAACATCGTTGTGGATTGGGAACATGATCCGGCCGCGGAAGCGATCGTAGACTTCGCCGTCCGGGCGTTCTTCATCGCGCGGTTTCACGAGCCCGCTCTGCACGATCTCGGCCCGCCGATACCCGCGCTCTTTCGCCCAATTCAAACACGCATCCCAACTCTCCGGCGCATAGCCGATCTGCCAGTTGCCCGCCACTCGTCGATCGATTCCGCGCTTCTTGAGATACTCGCGCGCTGGTCGCGCCCACTCGCGCTTCAGCAAATTTTCGTGAAACCATTCCGCCGCCTCCGCGTGCAATTGCAGCAACGTCCGCCGCGTGTCGTGTTCGCGATCGTCGCCGCTTCCTTCCCCGCCCCGCTCTTCGATCACGGTAATCCCGGCGCGCGCTGCGAGCTTCTTCACCGCCGAGGGAAAATCGAGATGCTCATAATCCATCACGAAGCGGAAGACGCTCCCGCCCGCGCCGCACCCGAAGCAGTGGAAGGACTGCCGCTGCGGACTGACGTTGAAGGATGGCGTTTTCTCCTGATGAAATGGGCAGAGCGCCTTAAAGCTGGCGCCCGCGCGCTTCAGCGGGAAATACGAACCGATGACTTCGACGATGTCATTCGCGGCGGCGACCTGCTCGATGGTTTGTGTGGGAATGCTGCCCATGCGTTCGCTTTTGGCTCGTCTGCGGCGCGGCGGATGGCAAATTAATTGCGGGCCGAACGCCCCGCCACCGCTACCTTCACTCCTCGCATGAGAACGTTTCTTTCCTTCCTCCTCTTCCTCGCCTGTGGTGCGCTGGCCGCACCGCCGGCCGAGGCGCGCGAGGAGATCAAGCGCGGCGATGTCGTGGTCGTGCCATTGGAAGGCGAGGTCTCGCCCTCGATGTTCCTCTTCCTGAGGCGAGCGCTGAAGGCGGCGGAAAACAAAGGCGCTTCCGCTCTCATCCTGGAAATGAACACCTACGGCGGGCGGCTCGATAGCTCGGAAGAAATCACCAAACTTCTCAACCGCGCCACCATCCCTACCTTTACCTTTATCAATACCAACGCGGGCTCGGCCGGTGCGCTCATCGCCCTCGCCACGCGCCACATCTACATGGCGCCGGTGAGCGCGATCGGCGCCGCCGCTCCGATCAAGTCCACCGGTGAAGATCTCGGCCTGACCGCACGCGACAAAACGATTTCCTATTGGTCCGCGCTCATCCGCGGCTCGGCCAATCGTAACGGCCACAATCCCGACGTGGGCGAAGCGTTCATGGACAAGGAAAAGGAAGTGAAGATCGGCGAGCGCGTCGTCCATGCGAAGGGTTCGCTCCTCACCCTCAGTGCGCAGGAAGCGACCGCGCGGTTCGATGGCAAACCCCTTCTCGCCGAGGGCATCGCCGATTCCGTTGCTGAGGTTGTGCAGAAAGCCGGCCTGAAAGGCGCGATCGTTTCGCTCGAACCGACCGGCTTTGAGCGGCTCGCGTTTTGGATCACCGCCCTCGCGCCGCTTCTACTCCTTGGCGGAATGATCTTCGCCTATCTGGAATTCAAAATCCCGGGCGCGAGCATTCCGGGGATCATCGCCGCGATTTGCTTCGCGCTCTTTTTCCTCGGGCACTATCTCGCGGGGCTGGCCGGCTGGGAAGTGGTGGCGCTCTTCGTCCTCGGAGTCATTTTCGTCCTGGCCGAGATCTTCGTCTTTGCCCATTCCACCATCCTCGTCGGCGCCATTGGAATTTTTCTCATGCTCGGGGCGCTGCTCTGGGCGATGATCGATCGTTATCCGGGCCAGCGCTTTATCCCGACTGGTCCGATGCTCGTTGTGCCTGTTTTGAACTTACTCATCGCGATGATCGCGACCGTCATCGGCGTCGCGCTCCTCGCCCGTTACTTGCCGCGAACTTCGCTCTACCAGCGCTTCGTTCTATCGGCCGACATTCCATCCGGCCCATCGCTTGCCGGCGCGCCACGGGAGTTCCGCGCCGCGGTCCGCGTCACGCCGGGAACGCGCGGCACCGCGCTCACCACCCTGCGCCCGAGCGGGAAAGCGCGCTTCGGCGATGACGTGCTCGATGTTGTGACGGAAGGCGATTTCATCCCAGCCGAGACGGCGGTGAGCGTCGTGTCCACCGATGGAATGCGGATCGTGGTCAAAACCGCGACGTAGGATCCTTCCACCTCCCGCTACTGCTCGGGATTGAGGTCGTGAATCTCGACCAGGGCCACGCCCCTCGAATCGCCTTTGCCGCGGACAACGGCATTGTAGATGCCAGACACGAGAGCGTCGGCCATTTCCACCGGAGAATGATTGCCTCAAACTCGATTCCGTCATCATGGCCGAAGGCTGACAGGGCAAAGTGGACCGGAGTGACGAAACAAGAACTGCTATTCTCTCGTCAGCAGCGCCAAGCCGAGATCGTCGCGCGTTAACAAGCGACCACCAAGCACGACCGCGCGGATGCGCCGCAGGTTTCCGATGTCGAGCAAAGGATCGGCTTCGAGCAGAACCAGATCGGCGTGTTTGCCGACCGCAATCGAGCCGCTGGTTTCGGCGAGCCCGAGAAATTTCGCGGGTTCGATCGTGGCCGCGCGTAAAGCCTCGGCTGGCGTCATTCCGCATTCGACGAGGAGCCGGAGCTCATCGTGCAAGGCGAAGCCTGGATACACCAGCGGCATGGGCGCGTCGGTTCCAGCCAGGATCCGTACACCCGCTGCGTGGAACGCGCGCACAATGTTGCGCGAGACTATGCGGCGCTTTTCCGCCAGCGCTCGATCGTCCGCCGTTTCCTGTTTTAATATGCGCTCCCAGCGTTCTTGTTCGTCCTCGCGAAGGTAGCGCCAGCGTGGATCCCGACCGAACTCGGATCGCGCGTCGCGCGCCTGGAAATGCGACAGCACCAGCGTTGGCACCTGCACCTGTCCGGCCTTGGTCAACGCGGTCGCGACACGATCACAAATTATGGGGTCGAAGTTCTCCAGCGCCTCCCGTTCCTGCGCTTCGCACAATTTGGTGAGTGCATCGCCGGCCAAACCTTGTCGCGCCGCAAGGATTTCGTTCTCCATCGGGGAACACGCCTCAAACGCCTGCATGAGATGTTCGTCGCTGCGTTGGCCGGCTCGCGCGGAGGCGAGCAGGCTGACCTGCGTGGGGACGTGTCCGCTAACCGGCAGGCCGAGCGTGCGGGCCTCGGCCAGGATTGCACGCCAATGCGCGGCTGGCACTTCGGAGAATACTTTGATGAAATCCGCCCCCGCCCGGCCTGCGCGGCGCACCGCCTGGCGCGCTTCCTCTTCCGAACTCTCCCGCACCGCTACACCGGCCGCGAGAATACGAGGCGCGATCAGCTTCCCGCTTGCCACCTCAGCACGCCAGCGGCGCAACAATGGAAAATCCGCGGGCTCCGCTCGCATCTCGCGCACGGCGGTGACGCCGTTGGCCACGAAGAGCGGAAAGGCCCATTCGTTAGGCGGGCGATGCGAGGCATGGTTTAGAAGGTGCACGTGCATGTCCACCAAACCCGGGATGAGATAGAGCCCCGCGCCGTCGAGGCGGACGGCGGCGGGAGGAATTTTCGCCTCCTCCGGTTCGTCAATCGCAGCCACCCGACCGTTGGCCACGAGCACGGTGCGCGGACCAAGGCGCTCGCCAGCTACCGTGTCGATGACGGTGACGTTCGTGATCGCGATCTCGGGACGTGCCTGACCGAGGAGAGGACCAACCCCCAAGAAGAGAGCGATTCCAGCGAGGAGATGCATGACGCGGGAGTCGTTAGCCGCCGGCCACGACGCGGATGAATTCCACCCGATCGTTTTCGCTCAAGCGGCGGTCCGTCCATTCGTGTTGATGAAGAGCCAGGCCGTTGTGTTCGACCAGGACGGAGTTGCGCTGCAGCCCGTGGCGCTCAGCCAATTCCGCCACCGTCAGCGCGCCGCAGGCATCGGCCAATTCGCCATTCAGCCAGACGTTCATGAGGCGAGCAGCGCCTGATCCCAATCTTTCCAGACCGTTTCAAAACCGCGGCGACGCAGCGTCTGCGCGATCTCCGCCGGCGAACGTTCGTCGCTGATCTCGAATTGCCCCGTCGCCAGACGATCGCCCCCCTCCTGAAATTCCGGCGCGACGATTCGGCCACGAATCGTCTGATGCAGATTTTCCGAACCCTGGTGCGTGTAACCGCCGGGTTCGGTATGGCTGCCCGCGCTCATCATCGTGATGCCAAGCGGGACCAGCGCATCGCGCAACTCCGCTCGCTCGCGCGTGCTGAGGACAATGCCGATCTGCGGGAAACTGATCCGCAACGCGCAAATCAATTGCGCCAGTTCGCGGTCGTCCATGATGAAAGCGGGCACGAAGCCTCCCGCGGCCGGTCGCAAGCGCGGCAGACTAACGCTGATCTGCGCCTGCCAGCAGTGCTTGAGGAGATATTCGATGTGCGCAGCGAGGGCGATCGCTTCTTGTCGCCACGGTGCGAGGCCAAACAAGGCCCCGATACCGAGACGCCGGAAACCCGCCGCGTAACCGCGCTCCGCACAATCGAGGCGCCAGTTGAAATCACGTTTCGGCCCTGCCGTGTGCATCTCGGCGTAGATGCCACGGTCGTAGGTCTCTTGATAGACGACGAGCGCCTCCGCTCCCGCGCGCACGACGGGCGCGTATTCCTCTGTTTCCATCGGGCCGACCTCGATTGCGATGGACGAAAAATCAGGCGCGAGAGCACGCACGCAATCGGCCAGATAATTTCCGCTAACGAACTTCGGATGTTCGCCAGCGACGAGGAGGATCTGGCGAAAACCAGCGGCGGCGAGATGCCGCGCCTCGGCAATGACCTGATCGTGTTCGAGAGTGACGCGAAGAATGGGATTATCGCGGGAGAAACCGCAGTAGCGGCAGTTATTGATGCACTCGTTCGAGAGATAAAGCGGCGCAAACAAGCGCATGGTCCGGCCGAAATTCTGACGCGTAAGCGTTTGCGCTTCCTGGGCCAGGCTCTCGAACGCGGCTTCCGATTGGGGCGCGAGGAGTCGCTCAAAACGACGGACGGCCGGCGATTTCTCCAGAGCCAACTTATCGAGCACGCGAGCGAAAGACATCCTGACAGTTTCGCGGCAGGCCGCTCGGTTCGCAACGGCGACGCGCGAGTTCCAGTCGCTTCCGCTTCCATGTTATATTGGGGCATGAGTACGCCGCGGTTCATTCCCCTCCCTCCCCGCCCCCCGATGACAGATGAGGAAATGCGCAGCCGCGCAGCCGAATACTACGCGGGGATCGACCGCCGCCGGACGGTGCGAGATTTTTCAACGCGCCCGGTGCCCCGAGAGGTGATTGAGAATTGCCTGCGCGCGGCGGGCACGGCGCCAAGCGGGGCGAATATGCAGCCCTGGCATTTCGCGGCCGTGAGCGATCCGACGTTGAAACAATTGATCCGGATGGCGGCGGAAACGGAGGAAAAGGAATTCTACCAAAACCGGGCCCCTGCAGAGTGGCTGGCCGCGCTAGCCGCGCTCGGGACCGACTCGAACAAGCCCTTTCTGGAAACGGCGCCGTGGCTGATCGCCATCTTCTCGCAGCCGCATCATGTCAACGTGGAGGGCGGCCGGGTAAAACACTATTACGTAACCGAGTCGGTCGGGATCGCGACCGGGCTTCTCGTTGCAGCGCTACATCACGCGGGCCTCGCCACGCTCACGCACACGCCGAGCCCGATGGGTTTTTTGAATTCGCTGCTCGGACGGCCCAGCCACGAAAAGCCGTTCCTTCTCCTCGTGGTCGGCTTTCCCGCGGTGGACGCGCGAGTGCCGGACATCGGCCGGAAGCCGCTGTCTGAGATCAGTTCCTTTCTGCCCGCCTGAAAACAAAAACGCCGGGAACACATGCAGTGCTCCCGGCGTTCTGTTTAAGTTTGTCTCTCGATTAGAACGCGAAGTTCAAACCGGTGCGAACCTGGACGAAATCGTTTTCGCCGCCTTCAAGCAGGTTGTAGCTGATGTCGTTCGTCCAGCCGACGTGCGGCGTGAAACGAACTTCAAAACCACCGCCGAACTGACCCATCACGCGGCCGTCGTCGTTGTTATTGTTGAAGCGGTTGAAACGATTGTTGTCGCGACCGCCGAAGATTCCACCCGCACCAGCCCACCCGTAAGGGGCGAAGCGGCTGCAAGGAATCGGATAGCGGAAGGTGAACGTGCCGAGCGCGCCACCAGCGAAGTCGTTGTCGTTATTGTTGTTCGCGAAGAGGCGGTTGTTCCGGTCGTCGAGGGCGAGGCCGAAACCCTGCACGCCGAGGCCGAAATAGCGACGGAAGAAATACTTCACGTCCACTGCGCCACCCCAGGCGTGATCCACGCCGAGGTATTGATCGCTCGCCCAATTGTTCACCGTCGGAGCGTAGATGCCCGAGAGGGTGACGTTCCATTCGTTATCCGCATACCACGTCGGGCACGGGGCAGGCTGGACCTGCTTCATTTCCTTATAGCTGCTGCCAGCGAAGGCGACCGAAGCGAGCGCCGTAAACGCGCACAAGGTCAAAGTTAATTTTTTCATTTTGTTGCTCCTGTTAGGTTGGTTAAGTCCGGCTGTCCCCAGCGCGCCGGCCGCTTTCCCGAAGCGCAGGTCATGCGTTTCGAGATTGGCCGCGACTCTGTCACAGAATCGAAGCTTTTCCAGTGGATTTCTCAACGGAATCGCCAGGACCGCCCAAGCCGGACGCATGTTTTTCCGTTAGGGCTTCAATTCCACCCCAGAATTCGCGTCCGTGACCGTGAACTTTTCGTGGTGATAGGCAGGGTCGGCGCGGAACAGGAGCCGCCCGGCATACCGCCGCTCCAACTCCACCAGCAATTCCTCATCCTCTTCCTTCAAACGCTTCAACACGTCTGGATTTAGAATCACGCGGATGTCGTGCACGGTGTCCTGAAATTTGCGCATTACGGTGTTGAGGGTGCGATGCAGCTCCACGCTGGTCGTCATCGAAGTCTTCACCACCCCACGGCCCTGGCAATACGGACAATTTTCGTAGATGGAATCGCTCAGACTTTCCTGGGCTCGCTGCCGCGTCATCTCCATCAAACCAAGCGCCGAAAGCGGAATGACGTGCGTCTTGGCCTTGTCCCGTTTCAGCCGTTCCCGCATCAAACTGTAAACCGCCTGCTGATCCTTGCGGCTTTTCATATCGATGAAATCGCCAATGATGAGACCGCCGATATTGCGCAGGCGCAGCTGCCGCGCGATCTCGTCTGCCGCTTCCAGGTTTGTCTGCAGGATCGTCTTCTCAACGTCGCGCCCACCTTTGTTGCGCCCGGTGTTGACGTCGATCGCGACCAACGCCTCCGTCTCATCGATCACGATGTAGCCGCCGCACTTCAGCCAGACCTGGCGGTGAAAGGCATCGTCGATTTGTTTTTGAATCCCGTAGGTCTCGAAGATCGGCGCCGTGCCATCGTAGAATTGGATGCGGTTGCGCGCGCGTCGGGAAATTTGGCCGACCAAATCGTTCATGCGGTCGATCGCCGGGCGGTCGTCGCAAATCACTTCATCGATTTCGTCGGTCAGAAAATCCCGCACCGTCCGCTCGACCAAGTCCGGCTCTTCAAAGACCCGGGCCGGCGCCCGTTCCTCGCGAATCGCCTGCTCGACGCGCGTCCATTGATCGAGGAGGAATGCGAGATCGCGGACGAAATAACGCGCCCGTTGTCCCTCGCCCACAGTGCGGATGATCACGCCGATGCCGTCAGGAATTTCGAGCTGGCGCAGAATCTTGCGCAGTCGTTCGCGCTCCTTGGGATCTTCGATTTTCCGCGAGATGCCGCTGCGGTCACTGTAGGGCATGAAGACGAGATAACGTCCGGCGAAGCTCAGATTGGTCGTCACGCGCGGACCCTTGGTGCCGATCGGACCTTTCGTCACCTGCACGATGACTTCAGCGCCGACCGGGTAGATGTTCGGAATGTCTTTCGCGGTGATCCGCTTCTTGCTCGGCCCGCGTTTGGTCGGGCGATCGATCTCTTCGATCCCGCTATCGAGCGCCGCGGGGATCGCATCCCAAAAATGAAGGAAGGCGTTTTTCTCGAAGCCGATGTCCACGAACATCGCCTTCAACCCCATCTCGATGTTCTTGACCCGTCCCTTGTAGACGCTCCCGACGATGTTGCGCGAGCTGTTACGCTCGACGCTGTATTCCTCCAGCCGCCCACCTTCGAGGAGCGCCACGCGCCGCTCCAGTTTTTCCACGCTGATGACGAGCTTGTTTCCCGTCTTGGAGCGGAGGCCTAAAATCCGTTTCACTTTGTCGATCATAAATAAGAAATGGTTGCGCGATCAGGGGCGAGAGCGGCGGGCGGGCGTTCATGCGCTGGCTGATCGATGGGTTATCGCCGCTGCCCACGCCGCGCTGGCGGCGGAGTCGGCTGCGGCGCGGGTGGCCGTTTTGCTCCGAAGAGTCTTTCAAAAAAGTTAGGACGCCGCGGCGGCGGCGTGGCTGCCGGCCGGGCTCGTTGCACGCGTTGCGCGCGCGGTTCCACGCGCCCACGTGCATCCGCCTCCGGCTCCACGTCAGGCTCCGATCCGGCGGCGGCCATCTGGACGTTGGCATTGTTGGATTCCGCGAGATTTTCTTCGTCACCGCCGGGGACGTTTGGGCCGGAACCTTTGAAGTCCACTGCCTCGATCATCTGGAATGGGTTCGCCTTCTGCGCGGGCGCCAGCCAGGCCAGTTGCGCATCGAACCGGCCTTCATCCATGGCCAGGGCGCGCTCCAAAATGCGGGTCGCGATCGGAGCCGCGACCGAACCGCCATGCGCGCCGCCCTGCACCATGACCGCGATGGCATATCTAGGTTTGTCGTAGGGCGCGAAGCAGGCGAACCAGGCGATCGTATCTTTTTTTCCATCCGTCATCGCCTGCGCCGTGCCGGTTTTGCCCGCTACTTCCACATTCGGCAGCCGCGCGCGCCCGCCCGTGCCGCCGCCTTCGTTCACCACTTTCCAAAGTCCGCGGCGCGCCAGCTCGATCTGTTCCGGCGAAAAATCGTTGCGCAAATCTCCATGCACCTTCGCGCTCTGCGAAATGACCGGCTGCCCTTTTTCGTTCACCACCGGCCGACCTTCCGCATCGACCACGTTTTGCACGAGGCGCGGATAATAGGAGACGCCGCCGTTCGCGACCGTGGCGTAAACCATCGCGAGCTGGAGCGGGCTCACCAAATCGAAGCCCTGGCCAATGGAGACGTTGGCGGTGTAGGCAGAGGTCCATTTCTCACGCGGATAATTGACCCGCATCCAATCCGGGCCCGGCAAAATGCCCGGCTGCTCGCCCGTGATTTCAATCCCGGAAGACTTGCCGAGGCCGAGCGTATCGCCGGTCTCATCGATGGCATTGATGCCGGCCGCGTTTCCGAATTGATAGAAAAACGCGTTGCACGAAACCTTGATCGCATCCGACAGCCCGAGCGTGCCGTGCGAGCCGCCCTTCTCCCCGATCCAGCATTTGAAGTAGTGATCGCCGTAGCTGACGCCGCCGGAGCAGTTAAATTTCTGATTGCCGATCCCTTTGCGCAGGCCGGCCAGGGCAGTCACGAGCTTGAAAGTAGAGCCGGGCGGGAACGCGCTCACCGCACGGTTGATTAGCGGATTGGCCTCGTTCTTCCGCAGCGCGTCCCAGTCTTTTGCCTTGATGCTGGGGATAAACGTATTCGGGTCAAACGACGGCACGGAAGCCATCGCCAGGATGTTGCCGTTATTCGGATCCACCACCACAGCCGCCGCTCGTCCGACTGCGCGCAGCGCTTCTTCCGTGATCATCTGGAGCCGGGCGTCGAGGGTGAGGACGACGTTGCCGCCTGCCTGCGGCGGCTCTTCGCGCAGGACGCCATCGATCACGCCTTTCGCGTTCCGGCGCAGATAACGCACGCCCGGTTTGCCACGCAGGTAATCGTCCATCGATTTCTCGATGTTCGATTTTCCATCCACGTCGCCCTGGTAAAAGGTGAACTTGCGCGCCTCCTCCTTGTTCGTGTCGTCCGGCGCGCCGACGTAGCCTAACAAGTGCGCGGCGAGCGCGCCGTAAACGTAGGAGCGCACAGGCTTGATCGCGATATCGACTCCCGGCAAGCCCACATCGTGCTCGGAGAATTTCGCCATCGTCGCGAAGTCGATGTCTTTGATGTACGAAAACGGCACCTCCGTGTTGGTGCGGTAATGCTTTTGCAGGCGGCTGGCGTTGTAATCGCGCGCCAGGTCCAGATCATCGAGCCGCGGCACGATGCCGTCGTTTACGATCTTGACGATGTCCGCCTCCTTCATGTCTTTGGGCATGCCGTTGATCGTGGCGCGGTAACCGGTCACGGGCGGTTGCCCCACGCGCTCCCGGTAGCCCTTTACCATTTCCGGCAAATAGAAATCCACTTCGTAGCTGGCGCGGTTCGCTACCAGCGTCACGCCGTTGCGATCGCGAATCTCGCCGCGGACAGACGGGAATTCGCACCGTCACCTCCGAACTACCGCGGATCCGCGCCGTCCAATCCGCGCCCCGCGCCACCTGCACCCACCAAAGCCGTGCGCCAATCGCGCCCAAGCCGAGGAGCATGAAAAGTCCGAGAACTTGAATGCGAATGCGGTGGCCGAAACGTCGTCGATTCATCGGTAGGATTCCCTTTCCGGCAGGAACGGATTGCCAGTCGCTTCTCCGATCGTGTGCAATAACCAAAACATCAGCGGCGCCATCAACATCGCGATCACGCCCGGCCCGCCGATTTGCCACCAGGCTTCAGGCGTGAACAAAAGCGAGCCGCGCCGGAAAGTGATCATGAGATATTGAGAGAGCAAAATGAGGGAAGTGCAGACGCCGCTCATGATGCAATGAACCTCCCAACGCCCCCGAATAAACAAAGGCCTAAGCCCATGCATGATAGACGCCAGCACGGCGTACACGAGTATTGACCATCCGAGCGCGATTTCAACCCGGGAACCGATGACCTGCATGGTCAACGCATCAAGGAGGAGCCCGGCGAAGAAGGCCAGCGAAAGCATAAGCGGGAACGGCAACGCCATCGCTCCGTAGAAAACCACGATCGGAACGATGTGAATGTGCGCATTGCACATCCACTCCAGCGGCGGAATGAACAGCTCGATGATCTGCGCGATGAAGACGAGAACGAGCAGGATCGCGAACAGAATCATGACGCTCCTCCGGAGAATGACGCGAGCGAGCCGACGAATCTCATAGCCCCTCTTTCCGTCCGGTCACAACAAAGACGTCTTCCATTTTCGCCAGGTCCACTGCCGGGATCACCCGCGCCTGTCCGTCCAGATCGCGCACTTTATATTCCTTCACCCCGCCAACCAGCAAACCGGACGGGAAGACCCCGCCTACGCCCGAGGTGTAAACTTTCTGGCCGGGCTGCAGACTCGCTTGCTTGGAAAGAAAGTTCAGGTTCAACAAAGGCGCGAGCGCGCCAGCCACGCGTTCGCCGGAGACGATCCCCTGCTCGCGCGTCCCTTCCACTTGCGCCGCTACTCTACAATTCTCGTCCGAGATCAGGAGGACCACGGAGATGCTTTCGCTTACGGTCGTCGTTTTGCCGACCAGGCCCTGATCGGTCACGACCGACATGTCCGTCGTGATTCCGTCATGCGCGCCGCGATTGATCGTGACCGTGCGCCACCAGGTGGAAGCGTCGCGCGTGATGATCTCGGCCGGCACGAGCTTAAAGACAGAACGCTCGCGATAAGCCAGCGCGAGACGGAGGCGGTTCACCTCACGTTCGACGTCACGCAAAGCCTGGTTGGTCGCTTTCAACGCGCGATTTTCCGTGCGCAGGCCAGCATTATCCCGCTCTAATTCCTCCAGAGACTTCAGCCCTTTTTGGACCGCCGTGATCTGCTTCTCCAAGCCCGAGCCGGTCGAGAGGAAGGGCGAGATAAGTTGATAAAAGCCCGCCTGCAATTTGCGCGTGCTTTCCGGCCCGAAGGTCAGGAAGTAGCCAAGGACGCATCCGAGGATGACCAGCGCGAGGATGCTCGACCGGTTCATTGGCAAGGAGACCGGGATTGAAACCCGGCAGCCAGGCTGTGAACCTGGCCTCCGCTCTTACCGCCAGCTGCGATCAACGGAGGCGACTTGACGGAGAAATTTGATTTCATTGAGGCATTTGCCCGTTCCTTCCGCAACGGCACTGAGCGGATCTTCCGCTACATGGACAGGCAATCCCGTCTCTTCGCTCAAAAGCTTATCGAAGCCACGCAGCAACGCGCCGCCGCCGGCCAGGACCAATCCGCGATCGACGAGGTCGGCCGAGAGCTCCGGTGGGCAGCGTTCGAGCGTGATACGGACGGAGTCGACGATGGTGGAAATCGGTTCGAGCAACGCCTCGCGCACTTCCTGCGAGGTAATCATGAGCGTCTTCGGCAAGCCGGCCACAAGGTCGCGCCCCTTCACTTCCACGCTCGTTTCCTTTTCGCTCGGATACGCGCTGCCGATTTTGATTTTGATCTCCTCCGCCGTCCGCTCGCCGATCATCAAGTTGTAGGCGCGCTTCATGTATTGCACGATCGCCTCGTCCAGCTCATCGCCGGCCACGCGCACGCTCCGGCTGAAGACGATCCCGGAAAGCGAAATCAGCGCCACCTCTGTGGTGCCGCCGCCGATGTCGATGATCATGTTGCCCGCCGGATCTTGCACCGGCAGACCAACACCAATCGCGGCCGCCATCGGCTCTTCGATCAAATAAACTTCCCGCGCCCCGGCGTGCGTGGCGGATTCGCGGACCGCGCGTTTTTCCACTTCGGTGATGCCGGAGGGCACCGCGATCACGACCCGCGGACGGGCGCGCACTTTGCGGTTGTGCACCTTGGTGATGAAGTGCCGCAGCATCGCCTCCGTCACCTCGAAGTCGGCGATCACGCCATCCTTTAAGGGGCGAACCGCGACGATGTTGGAAGGCGTGCGCCCGAGCATGCGTTTCGCCTCGTCGCCCACCGCCAGCACCTTGTTGGTGCCGGCCTGTACGGCCACGACTGATGGCTCGCGCAGCACGATGCCCTGATCTTTGACGTAGACGAGCGTGTTGGCCGTCCCGAGGTCGATCCCGATGTCGCTGGATAACCAGCCGAAAAGTCCGTTGAACATGAATTAGTTAGGTCGCTAAACCGCATTCCAGTCCGCCGTAGGCTTCTCCATCCACGAACCGACGCAGTTACCGCGCGCCTTCAGGCGCAACGACGACCGGCTGAAACGCGTAGTATCTAGAAACGAAGACTCCTATCGTCAAGGGAAAGCTGCCGATCAGGGTGAGGAACGCTGTCGCTCGGGCACCATGCATTGACAATCTGGAGGCGGAAATGGCGCGATTGGCAGGCGCGATTACCCGATCAACACCAGCCCACACTCGTTAGACCGTCGCTATCCCCGCGTCCCCGCTTTCGCCGCGCATCACCGCCGGCGCGCTCTCCAGCGAGGTCTCGGAAATGATCTCGTCGTTCTGCGTCACGCGCACCACTTCTTCGATTGTGGTTTTGCCCTGGCCGACTCGGCGCCAGCCGTCCTGCCGGAGCGTCTGCATGCCCTGGGCGACCGCGCCCTGCTTGAGTTCACCGCCATCGCGTTTCTGCACGATCATCCGGCGCATGGCTTCGGTGATGACGCAGATTTCATAGATCGCGAGCCGCCCTTGATAACCCGTCTGTCGGCAATTATCACAGCCGACGCCGCGCTGAAATCTCGAGCCGAGTTCGCCCACCGGGAAGCCGATCTCTGCCAGATAATCCTGCGGATAATCGAACATCGTCGCGCAATCCGGACAGATCGTGCGCACGAGACGCTGGGCGAGAAATGCGCGCACCGTGGAAGCGAGAAGAAACTGTTCCACTCCCATGTCGAGCAAGCGCGTAATGCCGCCAACCGCGTCGTTCGTGTGCAGCGTGCTGAAAACAAGGTGGCCGGTCATGGCAGCACGGATCGCGATCTCGGCAGTCTCGAAATCACGAATCTCGCCCACCATGATGACGTTCGGGTCCTGGCGCAGGATGTGGCGCAAACCTTTCGCGAAGGTCAGATCGATCTCCGGCTTCACATCGATCTGGGAGACGCCGGGCAGACGATATTCCACCGGCTCCTCAATCGTGATGATGCGGCGTTGGACCGAGTTGATGCTGCTCAGAAAACAATAGAGCGACGTCGACTTGCCTGAGCCGGTCGGTCCGGTCACAAGCACGATGCCGTTCGGTTGCTGCAAAAGCCACTCGATCGTCCGGGAATGGTGCGGGCTGAGATCGAGCCGCTCGAAACCGAACTGCTCGCTCTGCTGATCGCGGCTCAACAATCGCAAGCTGATCGACTCGCCATTTACCGTCGGGATGGTGGAGACACGGACGTCGATGTTCTGCGACTTCGACTGCAAATTAATCCGACCGTCCTGCGGGAGACGGCGCTCCGCGATGTCCATGTGCGCCATGACCTTGAGGCGCGAGATGATGGCCGATTGCAAGAGGCGCAACTGCGGCGGCACCGCCACTTCGTGCAGGATGCCATCGATGCGATAACGGATGCGCAGATCGTCCTCCAGCGGCTCGACGTGGATATCCGTCGCGCGTTCCACGATCGCTTCGCGGATGATCTGGTTGACGAATTTTACCACCGAAGCCTCCGGATCGTCCGCGTTCAGATCGGTGCTGGTCTCGATGTCCTGATCAGCTTCGAAAGCGCGATTCGTTTTCAGGATTTCATCAAACGTTTCCGCGCCCACGCCGTAGAGCGTCTTCATGGCGCGGAGGATTTGTCCGCGCGGGACAAGGACCCATTCCGCGGGCTTTTTCAGCAACTGCGAAGCGAGCTGGCGCCCGACGGAATTGAACAGATCGTAGGTGGCGAGCACGATCGCGTTCTCCTTGATCTCGATCGGAAGGATATGGTGCTGGAAAACAAAACGGCTCGGGAGAATGCCGAGCGTTTGGCGATCAATAGATTTGGCGTCGATCGCCACCACCGGGACTTGGAAGAGATCGCCAATCGCGCCCAAAAAACGGTTCTCGTCCACCTTGCCGGAATCGAGCACCTGCGTGGTCCAGGAGACGCCGTTCAAATTGGAGGAAAGCGCGACCGCCTCTTCGCGCGAGGAAACGCCGCTGGCGAGAAGGAGGTCGATGAGCGACTGGCCAAGCGCGGAAGTCATGCGCGCAAATTATCGCACCAGTGGCGGAGATTTCCAACCACTCGGTGACGCCGGACCAGCGATGACCTCGCGGCGCGGAGCGGAACCGGTTACGGCAAATGCAGCGCGCGGCGCACGGCGACGTTTAAATTGCCGGTAACGCGGAAGCCGTAATTCTTCTGCAGGCGCGTGATCGCCTCGCTCGTCTCCGGACCCCAAGCGCCATCAATTTCGCCGCAAGAATAACCAAGCCGAATCAGCGCGGTCTGCACCGCGGCAACGTAGGCCGGATCGTTCTGCAAAGTCGCGGCGCCTTTGAAGTAATAATGAAACCGGACGGAATAACGCGGCTCGAAATCAGTCGGGAGCACCAGCGGTGTCTGGTGCAATTTTCCCCAGTCATCCCGCGGCGCGAGACCGTCTTTGTAGATAAACGGAACGCCGGCGTTTGCAGTCGCGCCGCAACCAATGGCGAAGACCAGGAGGAAAAGGAACGGACGGAGCGCTTTCATGAAATTACTTCCCACTCGGCAGATCAGGGAGATCGGGCGGGGATAGATCCTTGTTATCTTCCTTGGGCGGACAATCCGGGCAATCATCCTGGTCGATCTCTGGCCCGAAATGCGTCTTCGCTTCCATCTTTTGCCGGAGCCGTTTCACGTCCACTTTCGACAAAGTCACTTCCGGGCGCATCAGGATGATCAACTCCTGGCGAGTCTTCGAGCTCGTCGTATTGCGGAAGAGCGCTCCGACGACCGGAATCTTGCTCAAGAGCGGGATGCCACTCTTGTTCTTGCGATTGTTATCCAGAATCAAACCACCCAGCACGATGGTGGATCCGTTGGCCGCTGAAACCGTCGTTTTGATGTAACGCGTCGCGATCGTGGGGATGGAGTTTCCGTCCACCGTGGTCGAGTCGCCGGTCAAGCTGTCCAGCTTCTGCAGGATATCGAGCGAGACTTCTTTCTCCGAGTTGATCAGCGGCACCACTTCCAATTGGAGCGCGACCTTCTTGAACTGAATATTAGACTGCTGGGCCAGGCCGCCAATGTTCGTGCCGCCACCCGAAATGGTGCTCACCGGCACTGGGATTTCCTGCCCGCTCGCGATGATCGCCTTCTTGTTATTGCTCGTGAAAATAGTCGGGCGCGAGATCGTCTTGAAGCGCCCGGTGGAATCGAGCGCCCGCACAATGGTCGAAAGGCCGAAACCAGCATTGATCAACACGCTCGTGCCCCCGCTGCTTACCGCCGAAGCGGCTGTCGCAAAATTTTCGAAGCTGCGGAAGGTGTCAGCCACGCTGCCGCCGTTTCGAGAGATTCCGCCCGCGCCCCCTTCACTGCCCACCGGTCCTTCGAAACGCTTAAAGCGCTGGAAGTAATCAACCCCAAACTCTTCGTTGTTGTTCAGGGTCAGCTCGCCGATCACCGTGCTCAACGCCACCTGCGGCGCGCTCACGTCCATCTCATCCAGAATCTTCTGCACCTTCACCACCACCTCGCGATTGCCGAGAATGATGATCGTGTTGGCGCGTTGATCGGCGATGATCTTGGAATTGCCAATCGTGACCGCCTGCGGCGCGGTATCGACCGCTTGCGTGGATAATTCCTCGGAGAAATTCTGCCCGCCGCCGCTGCCGCCCGAGCCGAAGTCGTTCCCATTCGATGAAGTGCTGCGACTACGGTTCTGCTGTTGTTGCTGCTGCTGGTTTGGGTTGGGCACGCCGCCCGGGGGAGTTCCACCGGCGCCTTCTTCGCCCGGCTCGGTCAAAGCTTGCACGATGACCGGGAGCACGTCCGCCGCGGAAATGTAGCGCAAGGGACGCGTAACTGGTTTCGCGAAATCCACATTGGCGTCGAACTCCCCGATGAGGCGTTTCACGAACGGCATATTGACCGGGCGCGTGATGACGTGGATGCGATTGGTCCGCACGTCGGCGGCCATTTTGATTTTGCCGACCACGACCGAATCCTCGGAAAGCGCGGTCAGCCCTTCGCCGGCGTCGATCTCAAACTGCCCATTCTGCTGCGCCTGCGCCGGTATCGGCACACCGGGCCGTACGTTGCGGACACCGGGCACACCAGGCACGCCCGGAGTTCCCGGCGGCTGATTGCCCTTCTCGAAAACTTCCTTCAGCATGTCCACCACTTTGCTGGCGTCGGCGCGTTCCAGCTTGATGAACTCGCTCACCACCTCGGCCGGCGGGATGTCCACCTGATTGATGATATTAACCAGGCTGCGGATGACGCTGGAATTTTCCGTGACCAGAATGCTGGACGACTTCGGGAGGGCGAGGAACGAAGTGTAGGCTTGCGGGGGCGAGAGATATTGGCCGAGCACTTGTTGCAACTCGGTTGGATCGGCGAAGCGGAGTTTGAAGAGAAAACTGATGACGTGATCGCCCGTCGGGATCTGCGATTCATCCGAAATAATCGGGACGCCCGCGGTGCGCGGGTTCTGCCCGGTGCCGATGACTTTGACGAGGTCGCCGCCTGCGGGGACGAGCGAGTATTTATTCAGGAGCAGATTGATCTCGATGATCTTGATCGCCTCTTCGCGCGGCACCGGCTTCGCGATGAAGATGTTCACCTTGCCCTGGACGAAGTTGTCCATGATCAACTTTTTGCCGGTGAGCGTCTCGTAAAGACGGAGCACGTCCACGACGTCGCTGTTCGGATATTGCAACGTCACCATGTCCGGCGCGCCCGGCGGCGGGGTGGCATTGGCGCTTTGCGCGGAAACCGGCGGCAAAGCCGGGGGCGGCGGCAACTGGGCAAACGCGGAACCGACGCCGGCCAGCAACACTAGGAGACACAGGGGGCGAAACACGGGTTCTTATGTAGCGGGCGGGATGCTTGGGGTCAACCTCGGAGGACACGAGGTCGCGGACCTACGGATTGGCGCTGGACGAGATACGTTTGTCGTCTAACAAAGGGAGGTTCAGACGCCCAACATCCCATGAAGAAGATTCCCGCCGCCCTTGCGCTTCTCCTTTTCGGCGTCACCGCTGTCGTCGCGGCTGATGCCATCCAGTCCCCGATCCAGGCCGTCCTCGATGCACAAGCCGCGGCCTGGAATCGCGGCGATATCGATGGCTACATGGACGGCTATGCGCGCGACGCCAAGACCGAGTTCGTGGGCGGCGACACGCTGACGCGCGGTTGGCAAACGGTGCGCGATCGCTACAAAAAGAAATACGGCACGCGGGAAAAGATGGGCGTGCTCACGTTCTCCGAAATCAAGATCACCCCGCTCGGCGCCGATGCCGCGCTCGTCATCGGGCGCTGGAAATTAGCGCGCCAAAAAGACAAGCCGCACGGCCGTTTCACCCTCCTCTTCCGGAAACGCCCGGAAGGCTGGCGCATCGTGCACGATCACAGTTCGGCTGCGGATTGACGATTACGGTCCGGAGCCGCGCAGCTGCGCGAGAATCTTCTCGTGGATGCCATCGAAGCCGCCGTTGCTGAAGACGACCACGACATCGTCCTCCTTTAGGAGCGGGATGAGACGCTGGACGATGTGCGTGGCATCCTTCTCGTAGAACGCCGGACGCCCGTCTTCCGCGATTGCCTCCATCACCGCCGCGGGATTGAGCCGCTCGTCTTCCGGGATTTGCTCGAGCCGCGCGACTTCGGAAATGAAAACGCCGTCGGCTAATTTCAACGCGTTCGAAAGCTCCTCCTGCAACACTGCCCGCCGCGTCGTGTTCGAGCGCGGTTCGAAGATCGCCCACAGGCGGTGCCCCGGATAACGATGGCGCAGCGCGGTCAGCGTTTGGCTGATCGCGGTCGGGTGATGGCCGAAATCGTCGATCACTTTCACGCCGCGCGCTTCACCGCGCACTTCCTGCCGCCGCGCGATGCCTTGAAAACTCGCGAGCGCGCCGTGGATTTTCTCCAGTGATGCGCCGTAAAAACGCGCCGCCGTCACGGCCATGGCGGCGTTGCGCACATTGAACTCACCGATGAGCGGCAGCTCGAAGACATCATCGCCCAAGCGGAAACGCGACCCGCTCGCCGAATAGGAGACGTCGCAAATGCGTTGCGCGCAGTTCTTGGAAAACCCGATCTCGACGATGGGCGCGAACGCTTCCTGCGCCACCTCCACGCAGTTGGCATCATCGCCATTGAGGAGGACCATCCCGTTCTGCGGGACGAGGCGCAGGAGATGGCGGAAGCTCTTCTTGATCTGCTCCAGGCTGTCGAAAATATCCGCGTGATCGAACTCGATGTTGTTCACGATCAGAAGCTCAGGGAGGTAGTTAATGAACTTCGAGCGTTTGTCGAAAAACGCGCTGTCGTATTCGTCGCCTTCAATCACGAAATACTTCGAGTCATTGAAGCGCGCGCCTTGCCCGAGATTGCGCGGGATGCCGCCGATCATGTAACTCGGATCGAAGCCGGCTTCGCTCAGGATCCAGGTTAACAGCGCCGTCGTGGTCGTTTTTCCATGCGTGCCGCTGACGACGAGATTGTGTCGCCCGCGCAAAAAATTCTCCCGCAAAACCTGCGGGAGCGAGGCGTAGTAAAGCTTCCGGTTCAGCACCGCTTCCACTTCGGGATTGCCGCGCGTGATCGCATTGCCGATGACGATGACGTCGGCATCCTCGGGGATGTTCTCCGCGCGATAACCGGAGTTCAGCGTCACGCCGCGCGCCTCCAGAAAGGTGGACATCGGCGGATAGATATTTTCGTCCGAACCAGTGACCTTCATGCCGCGCTCACGCAAGGCAGCCGCGACCGAGCCCATCGCGGTGCCGCAAATGCCGAGGAAATGGAAGCTGCGTGGTTGGTCGATCACGCGGGCTCCTTTAAGCGCAGAGCAGGGGTTTGGCTACGAAGAATCGGGGCCGGCTACTTTTTCGTAAACACTTCTGCGGCCGTCCACGATTCATCCGGCGGCTGCTTCTCGTATTCGAGCGCGCGTTCCAGGTAGTTTTTGGCCAGCAGATCGTCGGGATAAAATTCCAGAAAACGTTCGAAGAGGATTTTCGCCTGTTCGAAATTGCGGCTACGGAATTCTTTGATTCCCTCCTCATACGTCTCCAGCCAACGCAAAAGCTCCGCATCGAAAGCCTGCTTGCGGTCACCGAGCAACGCCGAGATTTCAACCGGCTTTGTCTTCCCCTTCACCTGCACTCGCGCGACCGAGCGGAGAATGAAGTCATCGCGGATGAGATCGCTCGCGGTCGGCCCAACGATGATTTCCACCCCGTAGGTGCGCGTCAGTCCTTCCAGGCGCGAGGCGAGATTGACGGCGTCGCCGATCACGGTCGCCTCCATGCGCTCTTCCGAGCCGATGTTCCCGATGACAACTTCGCCCTGGTTAATCCCAATCCCGATGCCCCATTCCATCTCGTTTTGGGAGCGCCACTTTTCGTTGAGCTTGCGCAATTCATCCCGCATCCCAATCGCGGTGCGCGCCGCCATCTTCGCATCCTCCGCCACCCCCAGGCTTCTCACGTTGCCCCACACCGCCATGACCGCATCGCCGATGAATTTATCCAGCGTGCCCTGATGCGCGAAGACGACCGCGACCATGCGGGTGAGATATTCGTTCAGCCGTTTCACGAGCGCTTCCGGGTCCGCCTTCTCGGTGAAGGTGGTGAAGCCCATGATGTCGGAAAACAGAATCGTGGCCGGTTTGCGCGAGCCGAGGAGCGAGCTGTAATAGCCACCTGGATTCTCGAGAATTTCCTTTACCAGGTTCTTCGAGACATAACGTTCGAGCGTGCGGCGGGTGCGCAATTTCTCTAATCGTTCGAGCACATACTCGAGGCCGAGCGAACTCAGCCCGCTCAAGAGAAACGCCACCAATACCGGCACCGTCAGCAGAAGAAACCCCTGCGAATCATAGAGCAGGCGCGCGCACACCAGATAGAGAAGCGTGATTCCCGCCAAGGCGATGAGCGAGATCAGCGGCCGGCGCAGAAGCGCGATCAAGGTCCAGGCCAGCAGCCCTGCCCCAGCGATCAACCCATAGCCGAGCGGAGCCGATGTGGCGCGCAAAAATTCACCCGCCATCGCGGCGGCGATGGTGTGGAGATGCAGCGCTGGTCCGGGCATCGCCGGCCCCAGCGGGGTGTTGACCACGTCATGCAGGATTTGCGCGGACGCGCCCAAGATCACCACCTTGTCGCGAAAAAATTCGCCGCCTTTGTAGTTCGCCTCCCAGCTCCGCGGATCGAACACTTCCCAAAGCGGCCGCGGGCTGTAGGCCTCCGCCGGGCCGAAGCGAATCATGTGTCCGCCCAGATCGCGCAGAAGCGGCGCGGTCATTCCCATTTCTGCGAGCGCGCGGGCGGAAAGCGTTTGGTAGATGGGATCGCCCGGAAAATGCGCCCCGCCGGCGAGTTGCCTTTCCGAAACAGCAAAGCGCGCCTCGCGTGTTTCCCCATCCAGCGCATCCGGCCAGAAATTTACCAACCCCACCCGCTTGTCCTCCAACGGCGGCGGCGGAATGAGGCTCGCATTAGGGACCTGAACGACTCCGCGGGCGGAATCGAAATTAGCGCCCACTACGACCCGATCCTGATACTTATCCAGCGCCGCACGGAAGGCGGGATCGCCTTCGTTCGTCGGACTAAAAGCTATATCGAAAATCACCACGCGCGCGCCGGCCGCGAAGAGCCGATCGAGCAGGAGCGCCCAAAGTTCGCGCGACCACGGAAAAGGCCGCTCAGTCATTAACTCAAACGCCCGGTTGCCTTCGATTTCCTCCGGGCCCACCACTGTCATTTCCAGCGAGGTCTGATCGATCCCGAGGAAAACCAAATCCTCCCGCGGCGCCGTGTTCCGCCCTTCTCGGCGGAGCATATCTTCGAAGCTTTGCTCGCCCGACCACGGCGCGAAGAGGAAGGGGATTCCCGGGAAGAGGTGACCGAGAAAGATCACTCCCGTCCAGAAAACGCAGATCGCCGCGAGAACCAGGAGACGATGTCGCCCAAGCCAATGCATGGCCTATCCTAATGGAATCGAACGCGAAACCGCGAAATAAAAAAATTGCCATCCGGGGCGAGGCGCCTACTTTCCCGACCCGCCGCACCCGTGCGACGGAGCGATCGACTCACCTGGCAGACTTTT
Source organism: uncultured Verrucomicrobiae bacterium (assembly GCA_963788065.1). Taxonomy (GTDB): domain Bacteria; phylum Verrucomicrobiota; class Verrucomicrobiia; order Chthoniobacterales; family UBA10450; genus JACCTI01. The sequence continues at coordinate 34,094 of CAWBFF010000001.1, read as the reverse complement.
TATTGTCCGCCAACTCAGCGAATGAGGTCGGGCCGATCAATTAACCAAAAGAACAATTCGCTGAAAGAGGAGCCTCTGGAGCAATCCCGGGGATAACAATATGCCAAGAGCAACTAATGCTCCCGCCAGCCGGGAACGCCGCAAACGCGTGCTCGACAAAGCCAAGGGTTACCGCGGCCGTCGGTCCAAACTTTTCCGCTACGCGAAAGACGCGACCATGAAGGGCCAATACTGGGCCTATCGCGATCGCAAAACGCGCAAGCGCACTTTCCGTTATCTTTGGATCCAGCGCCTCAACGCCGCCGTCCGCGCGCAGGGGCTCACCTACAGCCGTTTCGTTGAAGGCTTGAAAGCCGCCAACGTTGGCCTCGATCGCAAGATTCTCTCCGACATGGCGATCACTGATGAAGCCGCCTTCGGCGCCATCGTCGCGCAGGTGAAGACCGCGCTCGAGCACAAGTCGAAAGAGAAGAAGAAAGCGGCCTGATCTTTCGCTCGAACGCCGGCGCGGACTGCGCCACGTTCGCCTTCGAAATGAGTCATCCGCTGGAAGAACTGCGCGACTCGGCCCTGCGTGAAATTCACGCAGCGGCGGACGAGTCCGCCCTGGAATCGTTGCGCGTCCGTTACCTCGGGCGCAGCGGCAGCATCTCTGCGTGGAGCGAGCAGATGAAGTCGCTGAGCAAGGAAGAGAAGCCGGCTGTCGGCAAGCTGCTCAATCAGGCGCGCACGGCCGTGACCAACGAGATCGCGCAAAAGAGCGAGACGTTGCGCGCGCTGAAGGAGACGCAGTCGTTAGCCGATCTCGATATTTCTCTGCCCGGCACGCCGACAGAACTGGGAGCGCTTCATCCCCTCACCCAGATGCTCGATCGAGCAATTTCCGTCTTTCGCCGGATGGGTTTCGCACTTGCGACCGGGCCCGACGTGGAGACGGAATGGTATTGCTTCGACGCGCTCAACACTGCGCCGGACCATCCCGCGCGGAACGAGCAGGACACCTTTTATTTGCCCGATGGCCGCCTGCTCCGCACCCACACCTCGACTGTGCAGATTCGGACGATGCAATCCGCGCCGCCTCCCATCCGCGTCATCGCTCCCGGCGCCGCTTATCGGCGTGACGAAGTGGACGCCACGCACAGCGCGCAGTTTCACCAGATCGAGGGACTTTACGTGGATGAAAACGTGACCGTGGGCGATTTGAAGGGAACGCTGGAGTTCTTCCTCAAGGAGTTGTTAGGCGCAGACACGCAGATCCGCTTCCGCCCGCATTTCTTCCCCTTTACCGAGCCGAGCTTCGAGGTGGATGTGAAATCGAAGGCGCTCAAAGGCGGCGAGCGTTGGCTCGAGCTTTGCGGCTGCGGCATGGTCCATCCGGCTGTGTACGAAGAGGTGAACCGCGCCCGCGGCGATGACGCCTACGACGCGGAGAAATACAGCGGCTTCGCTTTCGGTCTCGGGATGGATCGCCTCGCCATGATCCTGTTCGACATTCCCGACATCCGACTATTCGCGCAGAACGACCTGCGTTTCCTGAGGCAATTCGCGTGAAATTTTCCGTCAATTGGCTGCGCGAATTTGTCGAGCTGCCGGCGAAGGTCGAGGACCTGGCTGACTTGCTCACCTTCGCCGGCGTCGAGATTGAAGGCATCGAACGTCGCGGGCTTGATCTCGACCACGTCGTCGTCGGACAGATCAACGCTTCCACGCAACATCCGAACGCCGATCGTCTCAGCGTTTGCGAAGTGGACGACGGCACGAACTCGAAGCGCCAGATCGTTTGCGGCGCAAAGAATTACAAAGTCGGCGACAAAGTGCCGGTCGCGCTCCCGGGCGCCGCGTTGCCGAACGGCCTCAAGATCAAGGTGAGCAAGCTGCGCGGCGTCGAGTCGCAAGGCATGCTTTGCAGCCCGGTCGAGCTCGGCGTTTCGGAGGAAAGCGATGGACTGCTCATCCTCGCGCCGGATGTGCCGATTGGCGCACCGATCGGTTCTCTCTTTCCGCCGGATACGATCCTCGATGTCGAAATCACGCCGAACCGGAGCGACCTGATCAGCTACATGGGATTGGCGCGGGAGATCGCGGCGCTAAGCGGGAAGAATTTGAAACAGGACGACGCGGTTGTTCTCCCACCAAGCACGGGAGGCGTTCGCATCAGCGCGCCGCGGGAATGCCCCTTCTACTCCGCGCGGCGGATCGAAAACGTCACCGTGAGGCCGAGCCCGGACTGGCTGCGCACGAAATTGGAATCGGCCGGCCTGCGCCCGATCAACAACATCGTCGATATTACCAACTTCGTGATGCTCGAGCTCGGCCAGCCGCTGCACGCTTTCGATGCGGACAAATTGCAGGGCGCCATCCATGTCCGTCTGGCCGAGGACGGCGAAAAGTTTCTCGCGCTGGACGGCCGCACGTATGCGCTGACCTCCGACAACTTGATGATCGCGGACGAGGCGCGCGCGGTCGCCATCGGCGGCGTTATGGGCGGTGAAGATACGGGCGTCACCGAGACGACGCGCAGCGTCCTATTGGAGAGCGCCTATTTTCTCCCCTCGAGCATTCGCCGGACAGCCCGGAATCTCAATCTGCCGAGCGACGCCAGTTACCGCTTCGAGCGCGGCGTCGATCCCGGGATGACCCTGCGCGCGTCGGCTCGGGCCGCGCAGCTCATCGCGGAATTGGCGGGCGGGCAACCGGCGGCGGAAACGGCGGTTGCCGGTGAGCTGCCGGCGGCACCGGCGAATGTCACTTTGCGTTTCGCTCGTTGCGAGCAACTGCTCGGCGTAGCCCGTGCCGAAGGCTGAGTTGACGAGCGGTCTCACGCGACTCGGTTTGGTGGAGCTGGAGCAATCGGCGGAAGCCTCGGTCTGGCAAATCCCGAGCTACCGGAGCGATCTGAAGCGCGAGGTCGATCTCATCGAAGAAGTCGTTAGGCAATACGGCATCGCTAAAATTCCGAGCCGCAACCGCAGCACGTTCATGCCCGTGAGCGCGGCTGATCGGCAGGCTGATTTTGAAGCCGGGCTGCGGCAACGCCTGATCGCGCTCGGCCTTTTTGAAGCCCGGACCTCCGCGCTCATCCCACGCGACGCGATCGCAGCCGTCGGCGGCGCAGTGGAACTGAAAAATCCTCTCAGCGAAGATCACGTCGCGCTTCGTCCCACGCTCATCCACGGGCTGCTCGATGTCCTGGCCCGGAACCAAAACATGGGCGCGAAGAGCATCCGTCTCTTTGAGCTTGGTCACATATTTCTCCAGCCAGACGCTCGCCAGCAGCGCGTGCTCGGTCTGCTTTTCTCCGGAGAAATGGAGACAGCGGCGCACTGGCGCGCGGCGGCTAGGCGCCCACTCGATTTCTTCGATCTCAAAGGCGCCCTGGAAACCCTGCGCATTCCGGCGCTGAACTTTCGACGCGCGGAACGGCCAGGCTACTCGCTCGCAGCAGAAGTCGTTTCCGACGACAAGGCGATCGGTTTCGCCGGACGTTTGGCAGGCGCGGCCGTTTTTGTCGCCGAAGTCGATCTAGGTTCGCTCGCGAGTGCTGAGGGAAGCAAATTCCAAGGCATCGATCGCTACCCTGCGGTTGCCCGCGACATCGCGATGATTGTGCCGGAAGCGCTCAGTCATTTGGAGATCGAAAGCGCGATCCGGTCGGCTAATGAGCCGCTCCTCGCGGACGTCCATTTGTTTGATCTCTTCAGTGGAAAAGAGGCGGAGAGCATCGGCGCGGGCCGAAAATCTCTGGCCTACACGCTGACCTATCGCGACCCGAATCGGACCCTGACCAATGACGAAGTGAGCGTGGTGCACAGCCGCCTGCGCGAACGATTGAAGAGCGAGTTGGGAGCGGAGTTGCGCGAATAGATCGTCGGAAAACCCTGGCGATAGAAATTGGGCTGTCGGTTAAAACGGAAACCGACGCGATCTCGCGGATCTGCTCGCCACGCGCAGTTTTTTCCCTACGCGAGGAAGGCAAATTCGTTGACAAAATGGACCCGGAACGGGACACTAGTGGACGACAAAGTGGCCGCAGTTCACAGTCGGATTCGCGAGTGCAAACGCGACTGGTAGGCAGGACTGCGGGAATGGTTCTTTCAAATTTTGCGATCGCAAGATCGCCGCAAATTTTACCCTGCGATGTTCGAGATTACAGGTGTGATTCCCGGACCGATGTTTCATAACAAGGGGGCTTGGTCGCGACGAGAAGATGGCATGCCTTAATTGGAAGTCAGACGCTCCCGCGGCGGTCACCCGCCCGTTACCGAAAGGGAACGGGATATCCTCCTAAACGGCACCAGCGGGGTAAAAATCTTTGAGCCCGATTTCGTCTGTGAGGCGAGATCGGGCTCTTTCTCTTTCTCCGGGCAAGCGCCGCCTCTGGTAACCCTGATGCGCAAATCGCGTTCCGCGCTATAATCGGGTTCGCATGCCGCAGTTTTCTTATCGAGCGCGGGACCCGCAGGGTGGACTGGTCGAGGGCACACTCAATTGTCCGGACCGCTCGGTCGCCATCCGACAGATTGAGCAGCTGCATTACATTCCGATTCGAATCGAGACTGTCGGCGCTGATCCGCAGGTGGTGAGCGCTGGCGGCACCAGCGCGGCGCCGGCGGCTCCCGCGACGCAGCGACTCAAGATTCCGCACACGCAGTTGCTCATCTTCACCGAGCAGTTGGCGCATTTACTTCAGGCCGGCATGACGCTGGATGAGGGTCTGGCGGTGTTGCAGAAGCGCTTGAAACATCCGCGCGTGCAACAGATGACAAAGGCCCTGCACCAGGCGCTGGTGGATGGCCGCAGCTTCTCGCAAGCGCTGCGCGAATTCCCGAAAATCTTCCCGGCCATTTACGTGAACCTGATCGCGGCCGGCGAGGCGAGCGGTGCTTTGCCGGAAATCCTGAAGCGTCTCGTCGAGCATCTCATGCAGGCGAAGAGTCTGCGCGATCGCGTGCAGCAGGCGCTCATTTATCCGGCTTTCCTGGCGGTGGCAGGCGCGGCGTTGATGACGATTTTTATCACCTTCATGGTGCCGCAATTGACGAACTTCATGTCGCAAAACGGCGGCACCCTGCCGTTGCCCACGCGCATGCTGGTCAGCTTTCACCACCTGCTTACGACCTATTGGTGGGTGGCGGTTCTGTTGGTGGTGGGCGTGGTCGTGGGCGTGCGTGCTTTCGTCCGCACGGAGGAAGGGCAGGTCACCTTCGATCGCCTCCGCCTCTCTGCGCCCGGTTACGGACGCATCATTAAGGCGCGCTATTACGCGCAGTTTTCGCGCACCCTCGGCACCCTGATGGAAAATGGCGTGCCGCTTCTGCGCGCGCTCGATCTCGTGACGGAGATCGCCGGCAACCGCTACCTCGAACGCAAGCTGGCCGACGTGCGCAAGGCGGTGATCGACGGCGCCAATCTCTCCGTTGCGCTCAGCCAGCAGCAGCTTTTCCCTGAACTTTTCACCGACATGATGGCGGTGGGTGAGCAGACCGGACACTTCGCGCAGACCATGCAGACGATTGCCGATGTCTATGAGCGCGAACTCGACAAAACGGTGCAGGTCATCTCCACCCTCATCCCGCCGGTCATCATCGTTTGCATTGCGATCGTGGTCGGCTTCGTCGTTTACAGCATCCTCTCGGCGGTCTTCGAAATGACGAGTAGTTTACAGACGCGACCGCGCTGATTAAGATCGCCCCCTGATGCTGCGTCCGGTTTTCTCGTCTCTCCTCCTCCTGCTCATGCTGGCCGCACCGCTGCGGGCGCAGGATGCGCGGAGCGATGGTCTCTCTAATTTTCGCGACGCGAATGGCAGCCTGCTCCCGGTGCCCCCAAGCGCGTGGCTCGACCTCCGCCAAACTCCGGCGGCGAATTCCAAACCACAGAACGCGCCCGCCTGGGTGGAATCAGTCTCGCTGGTGCCCGTCCCCGCGCGTGGTGATGCGCCCGCGCGCACCATTTTCCGCATCCGCGTGGCGCGCCCGCAGATCGATCTCCAGCTTCTTCTCTTCCGTCTCTTCTTCGAGGATAAAACGGAGCAACGCCCGACGATCACCATCTGGGATGAATCGGGCACGCAGGTCATGCAGTCCGCTCCGCTCGGCGCCGGGATCAACCTCGCCACTTCCGATTCAGTCCTCCTCCCCATGATCGGTATCTCCTGCATCGACGTCGAAGTGGCAGGCGACGGCAGCACGGTGCGCGGAGCCTTTTTGGATTGGATGACGAGCCGCACAGTCGCGCAGCCCTTCGCGGCTGAAGCGCGCGCCATCATGCCGGAGCCGTTCGCCGCCGCCGCTCCGCTCGCCCCTCCCACGCACGACACGGAGACGTTCGGCACTGTGACTGCGAGCCTGGCGCCTGAAGTCATCCGCATCGGCGCCAGCGTCCAAACCGGCGCAGCCTTCCAGTTCGGTCTCGAAAGCCAGCCGCTCCTGGCCCTGCTCAGCTTTGAAGTAGCAAGCGCGCGGGTCGAGTCGCCGCCGCAGGTTTTCGTGAACGGCGAGAACCTCGGCTCCGTTTCGATCACGCTGCCCGACCTCGCCGACCCGGCCTATCGCGGCGAGACCGAACGCCTCATCAATCCGATGCGCTTCCGCTACACTGGCTGGCTCCGCGCGCAGCTCCTCATTCCGGCGGCCCATTTGAAGCCCGGCACGAATGATGTGATCGTCATCGGTGGCCCGGGCACTCCGGATTCGGCCATTCGCGCCACGCAAATCCAACTAAAATACCTGTGGGACAAATCCGATTATCTCCTCGATCCAAAATGAAGATTGCTCCTGCGCGTCGTAATCAAGCCGGCTTCACCCTCCTCGAGATCATGCTCGTGGTCGGCATTATCGTGATCATCCTCGGCGTCGCCGTATCGAAGCTGGGCAACACCACCGGTATCGCCAAAGACATGCGAGTGAAGGCCGATCTCCAATCGATCTCCACCCAGCTGCGCCTCTACGAGAGCGTGAACGGCTTCGTCCCTACGAGCGAGCAGGGCCTGCAGGCACTGGTCACGCAGCCGAGCAGCGAACCGCGGCCGACACACTGGTATCAGCTCTTCAAAGAGCTGCCCCAAGATCCGTGGAGTAACAATTACATCTACCTCGCGCCCGGCCGGAAAAATCCGACCAGCTACGATCTTTACTCCGCCGGCCCCGATCGCCTGCCCGACACGGCAGACGATAACTGGGGCAACTAAAGCGCGGCGCAGCCGTTAGTTTTTTGCGCCGTTGCTCGCCACCGCGTGATACGGCCGCTCTTCCGGCCCGACGTAAAGGGAGCGCGGACGGATGAGGCGGTTGTGATCGTGCTGCTCGATGACGTGCGCGCACCAGCCGGCCACGCGTGAGACGGCGAAGACCGGCGTATTCAAAGCCGGATCGAATCCGAACATGGTGAAGACCGGCGCCGCGTAGAGATCGACGTTCGCGCAGAGACCCTTCTCGCGTTCCATCGTCGCTTCGAGTTTCTCGCAAATCGGGACCCAGTTTTCCTTCCCGATGCGTTTGCCGTAATCCCGCGCGATCTCGCGCATGATCGGCACCCGCGAATCGCCCTCTTTGTAAACGCGATGGCCGAAGCCCATGATCTTCGCCTTCTTCGCCAGCGCATCCATCATCCACTGCTCGGCTCGCTCGGGCGTTTTGATGTCGTCCAGCATGCGCATGGATTCTTCGTTCGCCCCGCCGTGCAGCGGCCCCTTCAACGTGCCACAAGCGGAGGTGCAGGCGGCATACATGTCGGCCAGCGTCGAAGCGGTGACACGCGCCGCGAAGGTCGAGGCGTTGAACTCGTGATCAGCGTAAAGAATGAAAATCGTGTCCAGCATCCGGACCTGCCATGTCTCTGCCTTCTTGCCCGTGAGCTTATAGAGAAAATTTCCCGCATGCGTCAGGCTGTTATCGTCGGGAATCAGCTCCTGCCCTTGCGAGATGCGCCACGCATCCGTGATCAAAGTCGAGACGCGCGCGATCAAGCGGATCGCCTTCCGCACATTCGCCTCGTGCGAGTGATCGTTCAGATCCGGATCAAACGCCCCCAGCATCGACACCCCGGTGCGCAAAACGTCCATCGGGTGCATCGTCTTCGGCAACAACCGGAGCATCTCCAGCACCGGCTCCGGCAGCGCACGCTCCGCGGCGATTTGTTTGCCGAAATCCATCAACTGCTGCGCGTTCGGCAGTTCGCTGTTGAGCAAAAGATACGCGACCTCTTCGAAGTTCGCCTGCTTCGCCATTTCGTGAATGTCGTAGCCGCGATACATCAGGCCGGCGTTGGGATCGACCCAGCAAATGGAAGTTTCGCCGGCGACCACGCCGGCCAGTCCTGGGCTGTAGGATGGTTTGGTTTCGGTGCTCATAAATTTATTTCGTCGGGTCGTAATCTAGCAGCTCGTAAAGTTCCTGCCGCGTCTGCATCCGGTCGAGCCAACCCGCTTGCGTGCCGGCGCTTTTCAGATCGCGCAACATCGCTCCCGCCGCGTGCATGGAAACACGGAACGCGGTCTGCGGATAGATCACCATTTTGTAACCAAAGTCCGTCAGCTGCTCGAGCGTGAGGAGCGGGCTTTTCCCAAACTCCGTCATGTTTGCCAGGAGCGGCGCTTTCACCGCCTGGGCAAAATCGCGAAACTCCTGCTCGTTCTGCAGCGCCTCCGGGAAAATAGCGTCCGCCCCAGCAGCGAGATAGCTCTGCGCACGCTTCACCGCTTGATCGAAACTCTCGACCGCGCGCGCATCGGTCCGCGCGATGAGCAGGAAATCTGGGTCGCGCTTCGCCGCCGCCGCCGCTGCGATCTTTTCATTCATCTCCTCGACGGAAACCAGCGTTTTACCCGCGAGATGTCCGCAACGTTTGGGAAATTCCTGGTCTTCAATGTGGCAGCCAGCCAATCCCGCGCGCTCAAATTCTTCGATCGTCCGCGCTGCGTTCTCCGCGCCGCCGAAACCGGTGTCCGCATCCACGATGCAGGGAATCTTCACCGCGCGCGCCACGTAACCGGCCAGTTGCGCGACCTCCGTCAGCGTCAGCAATCCGATGTCCGGCACGCCCGCAGTCGCGTTGCACAGGCCAGCGCCGCTGATGTAAACCGCCGGAAATCCCGCGCGTTCCACCATCCGGCCCATCGACGCATTGAACACGCCCGGCATCGGCACGCAGCCGTCCGCGAGCAGGTCGCGCAATCGTTTTGCAATCGTCATGCTCAAAAATTAGCGCGGCATCTCTAACGACTTCATTAACTCCGAGACGTTCGCCGCCTCATCGAGTTTCCATCCGAGTGCGATCACTTTGTCCGCGCCCTCCTTCGTAATTTTAGGCGCCGCCAGGTTGAGGAATTTTCCTTCCAACTGCTCATCCGTCAGCCGGTTCTTCGCGTTCCCGAGCGGATAATCCACCCGCTTCGTCAGCGTCTTCCCGTCCGCCAACGTGATGTGAACAATGTTCGCCACCGCCTCGGCGTAGAGCGCGCTCAGCTCATCGTTCCGCTCCACCTTTACGTTCTGCAGGAAGTCCACGATCCCCTTCTCCATGAAACGCTCCGGCGCGAACTGCTTGTCCGTCACCTCACCATCGATCAACGCCACCGCCGTTATGTAAGGCAGGCTGTGATCCGCCGTCTCGCGCTGCTGCGGTTTCCACTTCTCCGGCTCGCTCCCGATGATATCGACCGACGCATCGTGGCTTTCGATCACCATCGATTTCACCTGCGTGAGATCGGGGATTTGATTCCGCAAATGCAACGCCGCTTCGATCGCGCTCTGGCTATGATATTCCGCCGGCCAATATTTGATGCTCGTCTTCAGAATCATCGAGACCGGCCCCTCACCCGGCATCGCCTCCGCGGCTTTGTTGAAAATCGGAGTCAGGTTGCCTAACGACACCCCGAGCTGCTTCTCGAAGCCCATCTGCCCCTCGAAAATCGGCGCCGGCCCTGTCATCCCCGCGCGCGCCAGCAAGGCCGAGTAAACGCCGTGCCGCGCTGCGTTGGCGAAGGCCACACCCTTCCAATGCGAGAGCTCACCCACGCGCGATTGCCGCATCCCCATCCCCGCCACGCCCGCGATGTTGACCGCGTGCCGCGTCTTCTCCGCATCCAGCTTCATCAACTTCGCGCAAGCCAGCGCGGTCGAAAACGCGCCATACGTCGGATGATCCCAGCCCTTCGCGCGAATGCTCGCCGCATCGCACAACCGGCACTGCACCTCATACGCGATCGCCGTCGCGAGGATGATCTCCTGCCCCGTCGCGCCCACGCTTTCGCCGATCGCGAGCACGGCCGCGAAGTTATCGCTCGGGTGCGCCGGCTCCTTCGAGAGGTAGGTATCGTTGTAGTCGAAGTAGCGGATGCAGCAGCCGTTCGCGAAGGCCGCCCAATCCGGCGGCGCCTTGTGCGAAGTGCCGATGACCGTGGCCCCATTCTTAGCCGAAAAATCCGACACCACCGTCCGCGCCACCGTGCACGGCTCTTCATTCCAGGCGCCCAGCGCGCAGCCGAATGAATCAATTAGCCGCCGTTTCACCTCGTGGACGACACTGGGGGAGAGATCTTCGAAGCGGAGTGAGCAGGCGAAATCGGCGAGAGTATGAGCGAGTGAAATGGACATAAAATGGAGCCTGCAAGGTGGCGAGGAATCGCCGCCCGGCAAGCTGCGCGCTCGCCGTCGCGGCGGATTGACGACCCGCCGTAAACCGCGCAGCATCTGCGCCCATGCCGCCGCCGCTCCCTCATCTCGCCGGCGGTCCGCCGCCCCTGCCACCGCTCCGGGCCGCCGTCGCGCTGCCGAGTCCGGCGATCCGCGGGCTCCTCATCGCCGCCGCGATTCTGACCGCGCTCTTTCTCGCGCTCGTCATGCTGGTTCTGCTCGGCTTTTCCACCGGCCCGGTGGGTCTGCTGGGCGGCATCGTTCTCGCCATTTTGCCGGTCCCGTTCTACCTCCTTCTCGCGCTCTGGATCGATCGCTTCGAGAAAGAGCCGCTCTGGATGTTGATCGCGGCCTTCGTGTGGGGGGCAACCGGCGCGATCTTTATCGCGTTTATCATCAACACGCTTTTCGAATCCGCCGCGCACGAAGCGCTGGCCGAACTGGCCAGCGTAGCCACAGCCACTCTCTCTGCGCCGCTGGTGGAAGAGTTCAGCAAAGGGCTCGCGCTCGTCATTTTCTATTTCTGGAAGCGCGACGAATTCGACAACGTCCTCGATGGCATCATCTACGCCGCGATGGTCGGCCTGGGCTTCGCCATGGTGGAGAACATCCTCTATTACGGGCAGTCGATCGCGAAAGACGGGCTCAGCGGATCGCTCTTCATCTTCATTCTGCGCGGCGTGGTTTCGCCCTTCGCGCATCCGTTTTTCACCAGCATGACCGGCATCGGACTCGGCCTGGCCCAGCAATCGGCCAAAGGCTCGCCGTTGAAATTCTTCGCCCCGGTCGCGGGTTTGATCCTGGCCATGACGCTGCATTTCCTCTGGAATCTGAGCGCCAGTCTGGGCGCGTTGTTTTTCGTCGCCTACATTCTGGTGATGGTCCCGGCATTCTGCGGTGTGCTTATTTTGATCGGCTTTTCGCTCCGGCACGAAGGACGCATCATTCGCCAGCACCTCGCTTCCGAACTGCAGACCGGCCTGCTTGATGCCCAGGCCTACGAAGCGCTCTGCACTGTGCGCGGTCGCTTCGGCGAATCCTGCTCCGCGCTCCGCGGCGGGCTTGGTTCCTGGCGCAGACGCTCGCAGTATCAAGCCCTCGCCAGCGAGCTGGCGTTCCACCGCTGGCGCACCGCCCGCGGCATCCTGCCGCGCCATGGTACCGCCGCGGAACGCGAAGCTGCGTTCCTCCAGCGCCTGCGTCTGCTGCAGCAGCAGCTTCGCTAGTGGTGGCTGCTGCCTGGGTCGGCCTGGGACTTGCCGCTCGCCGCGCCTGCGCGCACAGTCGCCCCATGAGCAAAGTTTATCCGGACGCGAAAGCGGCTCTCGACGGCCTGCTGCACGATAATATGACGATCGCCGCGGGCGGGTTCGGGCTTTGCGGCATTCCGGAAAACCTTATCGCCGCGCTGCATGAAAGCGGAGTGAAAGAGCTGACCATTGTCGGCAACAACGCCGGCGTGGACGGCTTCGGCATGGGCGTGCTCCTGCCCGCGCGGCAGGTGAAAAAGGTGATGGCTTCCTATGTGGGCGAGAACAAGGAGTTCGAGCGCCAGGTCCTCGCGGGCGAACTCGAATTGGAGCTGATCCCCCAAGGGACTCTCGCAGAGCGGCTGCGCGCGGGGGGCGCGGGCATTCCGGGATTTTACACCCGCACAGCGTTCGGAACGAAGCTGGCCGAGGGTAAGGAGACGAAGGAATTCGACGGCACGGACTACGTCCTCGAGCCCGGCATCAAAGCGGAAGTCTCGATCGTGAAAGCTTGGAAGGGCGACAAATCGGGCAACCTCATTTTCCGGAAAACCTCGCGGAACTTCAATCCGATGATCGCCACCTGCGGAAAGGTTTGCGTGGCCGAAGTGGAAGAGCTGGTCGAAGTCGGCGAGCTCGATCCGGATCAAGTTCACACTCCGGGCATTTTCGTTGATCGCATCATCCAGGGCGAAAAATACGAGAAGCGGATCGAGTTCCGCACCGTGCAGGGCAGCTCGGCGGCGAAGAAGGAGAATCCGATCCGCGACCTGATGGCGAAACGCGCCGCGCAGGAGTTGCGCGATGGCTACTACGTCAACCTCGGCATCGGCATTCCAACACTTGTCGCCAACTTCATTCCGAAAGGGATGAACGTGACCCTGCAATCCGAGAACGGACTCCTGGGCATCGGGCCCTTCCCGACCGAAGAGAACGTGGACGCCGACCTGATTAACGCCGGCAAGCAGACCATCACCGCCATCCCCGGCTCGGCGTTTTTCTCGAGCGCGGATTCCTTCACCATGATCCGCGGCGGCCACATCGATCTCTGCATCCTCGGCGCGTTTGAGGTAACGGATAAGGGCGACATCGCCAATTGGATGGTGCCCGGGGAAAATGGTGAAAGGTCCGGGCGGCGCGATGGATTTGGTCGCGGGCGTGAAGCGGGTCGTTGTTGTCATGGAACACTGCGCGAAGGACGGCAGCCCGAAGATCTTGCAAGAATGCACGCTGCCCATCACCGGCAAAGCCTGCGTCAATCTCATCATCACCGACCTCTGCGTCTTTGCAGTGAGAGAAGGCGGCGGCCTTGTCCTGATCGAATTGCACCCTGGTGCCTCCGTCACGGTGGACGACATCCGCGCGAAAACGGGCGCGCCGTTTGATGTTGCGTTGAAGGACTAGATCGACGGGCGATTAGCAAAAAATCTCGCTCGGCCACGTCATCCGTTTCCGGCCCGCCTGCGTATCTACCATCCAGGTCGGCTCAATGCCGAAACCCTGTCCAACTCTTCAAACCCGCTTAGATTCCTCTACCATGATGACACTCGAACATCCGCTCGACGACGCCTCTCGCGAATTCCTCGCCTCGGTCGAAGAATTCAACCGCACCGAAGTGGCGCCATTCGCCGATCAATGGGATCACGACGAACAGTTGCCGCGCGAAATTTTCACCAAGGCGGGGAAGCTGGGCATGATGGGCATGGTGGCGCCGAAGGATACGGCGGACGCGGTTTGAGCTACGTGACCGCGGCCTTGGCGGTCAAGGAATTGGGCAAGGTCTGCGCTTCACTCGCGATGGACATCGCGGCCCACAATGCGCTCTCCGTCGGACAGATTAATCTCTTCGGCACCGAGGAACAAAAACGCGCCTACCTGCCGCGCCTCACGAGCGGCGAGTGGATCGGCGGCTGGGGTTTGACCGAGCCGAACGCAGGCAGCGACACCGGCGGGATCGAGACGAAAGCGGAAGCGCACGGCGAGCATTGGCACATCAACGGGATGAAACACTTCATCACCAGCGGACGCGTAGCCGATCTGCTCATCGTCATCGCCACGACCGGTCGGACCGAGACGGGCAAGAACGAGATCAGCGCCTTCATCATGATGAAAGATCAGGTCACGCCCGTGCGGAAAATTCACACTTACGGAATGCGCGCGAGCGAGACTTCGGAGCTGCGCTTTACGAACTCCAAAGCGGAAATTCTCGGCGAACGCGGACGCGGTCGCGAGCAGGCGCTGACGGTATTGGATCGCGGACGCATCAGCATTGCCGCCCTCGCGGTTGGGATTGCCGAAGCGGCGTTTGATCGCGCTAATTCCTACGCGAATGAGCGGAAGCAATTCGGGCACGCCATCGGTAACTTCCAGGCCATCCAATGGATGCTGGTCGATTCCGCGATGGAACTGGAAGCCAGCGAAGTCATGACGATGCACGCCGCACATCTCCAAGACAAAGGTCAGAACACGACGAAGGAATCGGCCATGGCGAAGCTTTTCGCGTCTGAATCGGCTGTGAAAATTTGCGATCGCTCCATGCAAATTCACGGCGGTTACGGCTACAGCCGCGATCTTCCGATTGAACGTTACCTGCGGGACGCGAAGCTGTGCACCATCGGCGAAGGCACATCAGAAGTGCAACGGTTGGTGATCGCGCGCCACGTCTTGAAAGAGGCGAAGCCCCTCAAGCTCGCCCATCGCGAACCGCGCCAGCCCAACGCGTAAGTCATCGCGACAGTCTTCGGCGCCGCTCAGCGGGGAGCGGTTTTCGGGCGCAGAAGCGGCCGATCGAGCCAGAACGGATCGGCCACGCCCCGTTGATACGCGCGCAAGGCTTCGACCGAAGAATCGACCCGCAGATTGCTGTAGGTTTCGTCTTTATTCTGCCAGCGTTCGTGCCAGAAAATCGCCGCCTTCAGGCGCGGATGGGTCGGGAAGTTTTCGAACCCAGCCGCGATGAATTCCGCTTTGTTCCCTTTCTTCGGAAACTCTCCCACGCCCCACTCCGCGGCCATGATCGGTTTGTTCGGATCGATCGCGGCCGTTTGTTGGTAGGGCCAGTCGACCAGCGGCGGAAGAGGTGACCAATCATTCTCCGGCGTCTGCGCGCCATAGATGCTGAACCCCAGCCAATCGACATAGTCCGCGCCGGGATAGTAGGCCGCGGGGTCGTTCCAGGACTCGGTGGGCTCGCCGTAGTTGTTGGTTTGGAAAAGCCAGAGAACGTTGGCCGCTCCACGCGCCCGGACTCGGTCGACCACATGGCGCCAGGCTTGTTTGAAGACGAGCGGCCCCTCGTGTGCGCCGGGTTGGCCGTCGACCGGTTTCCCCCCGCCATAGAAAACGCCAGACCATGGAAACCAATCGCCATTCATCTCATTCCCAAACGACACGATCATCGGCTGACCGAAGGCGCGCGCTCCATCCGCCCAGCGGTCGATGTATTCGTCCCAGGTTCCTTTGATGATCTCGCGCAAGCTGAACCGATCCGGCCCGCGGCCTTGATCGTAGGGCTTATCCCATGGCGACCAGAAGACGACAGGGAGCGAGCCGTGTCGCCAGATGATCTCGAGATTGCGTGCCGGGAAGGTTTGCTCGCCCCAATAACTGGAGGAAGCCACGATCGCCTGGTGTTTGCCGACCAGGGTTTCGAAGTCTTCAATCGCGTCGAGCGTGACGGTGTCCTCCTGCTCGCCGAAGTCGATGTAGGCGCCGGTGTAAGCGCCACGCTCGGGAATCACCAACGCGACCGGCGCGTCTTTGTTCGCCGCGGCGCTCTCTTTCCTGGAGCATCCGGGGAAAGCGAGGAGCGCGAGCGCCAACCATCTGGTGCGCAGAATTATCTTCATGCGCGCGCCGGCACGGAGGCGGTCCGTTCCAGTTTTCCCCACCCGACCCACGCCCCTTTCACCGCGCGCAGAACGGATTTCCAGACCACGTAGCTGAGCAGCGGCCGATACAAAAACCGCATCGGGAGGATGCGCCAGGCGCGCAGAACCGATTCGCGTTCAATCAGGCAACCGAGGACCGCGATGAGGACGTCGATCGCAAGAAAGAATACAACGAACGGCAGGACCGCCTGCCACGCGCCGAATGGAAGCGAAAGCACGAGCAGCGCATCCACCAACGGCGTGAGCGCGACGAGGATGATCTGGAAAAACCAAATGCTCGGCAAACTGAAGCAGCCGAGCGCGCGATATTTCCAGTTCAAGGTCATGTCGCGATGCTTCCACAAACATTGCAGCGTGCCGTAGGCCCAGCGAAAACGCTGCCGGGCGAGCGCGCGCACCGTCTCCGGCGCCTCCGTCCAGGCGATCGCTTCCGGTGCGTAGACGACGCGATTGAACTGGCGATGCATGGCCAGCGTCAGATCCGTGTCCTCGGCCAGGGTGTCCAGGCTGATCCCGCCCGCGGCGGCAATGGCCGACTTGCGCATCGCGCTGATTGCGCCGGGCACGACCGTGATGCAATTCCAGCGCGAGTAAGCGCGCCGATCGAGATTGAAACCGCAGGTATATTCCAACGCCTGACAGCGCGCGAGAAACGTTCGCAGATTTCCCACTTTCGCGTGTCCCGAGACCGCGCCCACCGCAGCGTCCGCGAACGGTCGCACCAGAAAACCAATTGTGTCCGGCTGCACGTGCGTGTCCGCGTCGATGAACACGATAATGTCATGCCGCGCCGTGCCGATGCCGTGCCGTAAGGCTTGCGCCTTGCCCGCGTTCGCCTGCCGGATCAACCGCACGCGCGCGTCGCTTTCGCAGACGGCTCGCACTGCCTCCGCCGTCCCGTCAGTTGAGCCGTCATCCACCACGATCACTTCCAGGTCGCCCTCCGTCGCCAAGACGGAGCGCAACGTCTCCCCGATAACTTTCGCTTCGTTAAACGCCGCGATCACCACGCTCACGCCCACCTTGAAATCAGGATCGCCGTGCCGCCGAAAACGCGCCGCCAGCCAGACGACCAGCAGAGTGCGGATCACCGTCAGAACCGTGGCCACGATCAGAAACGCCCAGAGAAACTCTTCCGCGTTGCGGATGAAACGGAAGCCCGCCCCCGAAACGAAATGCGTCAGCGCATGCGCATCCTTGCTCGTCGGCGGCATCAACGCATCGCGAGTCGTCCCGAGCAGCGCGCTGATCGGCACGATCGTGTCTCCGCGCGTTTGCAGATAATCGAGGATACGCGGAAGCGCCTCCAGCGTTTGCGAGCGGTCGCCCCCGCCGTCGTGCAGCAGAATGATGTTGCCCTCGCGCCGCTGTTGTTTGACCCGGCTCACGATCGCGTCCGCGCCCGGCCGGGCCCAATCCTGCGGGTCGATATTTTCCAGCACGACGAGATAGCCGAGATCCTGCGCGACGAGAAGCGGCTTCAAGTCGCTCAGCCCGCCGGGGCTCGTATCCGCGGCGTAAGGCGGACGGAAGAGCGTGGTCGAACGGCCGGTGATCGTCTCGATTAACAGCTGCGTCGCATTAATCTCGAGCCGGATATGCTCGGGCCAGCACTCCGCCAAATTCGGATGGTAGTAGGTGTGATTCCCGATCTCGTGACCCTCGGCCACGATGCGCCGCACCAGCTCTGGGTAACGCTCGGCATTCACGCCGACGACGAAGAACGAAGCCTGGACGTGTGCGGCCTTGAGAAGATCGAGAACTTGCGGTGTCCACTTTGGATCCGGCCCGTCGTCGAACGTGAGCGAAACTTGATTCGGCCCACCTGCACCCTGGTGATAGAGCGTCGGGAATTGCGGAAACGCGCGATAGCGAGCCGTGACCAGACCATCCGGCTGGAGCGAAACTTCCCGCGCACCATCAGCGCGGCTTTCATCGACCGAGACGACTTCGCCCTCGCCTACATCCGCGATTGTGTCCGTGCCTTTCAAGAGCGCGAAGGCCGGCTGCTGTAACGCCGCGGCGTCTGCCTTCCGCGACAATTCCAGCGCATCCCAAATCGCTGAATCCTCGAGGCCAAGCTGGAAAATCGCGATCCCGCCCACGCCGCGAGCACGCGCCGCGCGCAGGCCATTGAAGAAAGTCGCCACATCGAGAAATGAAACCGTGTGCGCCTTCTCCCCATCTTGGAACGAAAACGTGGGGTTAAAGGCCGGCGCGTTCACGGCCACTTCGCTCACCCCCGCGTAGCCGGCCCGGCTCATCGCTTCCGGAAAGCTGATCAACTCCGCGTTCGTCGAACCCGCTGTCCAATCGTAACCGTAACTGCCGAGCCCGATCACCCATTGTTTCGGATCGGTGCCGCTCAACATCGTCTCCAGCCAACCGCGAAACCACGCGAGCGAGCTGAGCGGGCCGGCCTCTTCGTTGGCCGAAGTCTCATCGTAGAGCAAGGCGACGAAGCGATCGATCTTCTCGGCCATCGCCGGCGCATCGATCAAATCCATCTGCCTCGCCCGGGTTTACGCACAACCATATTTCCCGGCCATCCTGATGCAGCACATCGGCCAATCTCCCGAGCAGAGCGGCCGTCTCCGCGGTGTAGGCGGGGTCCAGTTGTTGCCAGTCGATCACAACCCCAGCCGCCTTCGCCTCGCGCAACGCGGCGAGGACATTGGCGAAAAAACGCTCCTGGCGCGCGCCGGGCGCATTCGCCAGATTCTCGATCGCCTGCGGTTGCCAGGTGTCGCCGGCCAGATTCGTCAAACGTGGGAACACGGCGAGGCCTTTCGCCTCCGCCAATTTTACGACGCGCTTGTCGGGGTCGATCTGAATGTCGCCCAGGCCATTGACCACTGCGATCCACTCCGGGGAGAGGTGGGTCAGTTGCGCGGCGTGCTGCTCGAGCGAGGCGTAGCTGTAGGCATCGCCGTTGCGGTAAAAGCCGAGCCGGATTTCGCCCGCCGCGTTCCGCTTTGGCAAGGTCACAGCCGGAGCTGTCGGCGCGGCGCTCTTCGCCTGCTTGCGCGTAGCACTGAATTTCTCCCAGAGCGGGATCGGCGCGGGCGAGGTGGCCGCCGGGTTCTGCTGCTGGATGGCTTTCAACTGCCCCTGAATGTGTCGCAACGAGTGTGGCAGCGAGAGCTGGGGAACGACGAAGAGCGCGCGGACGAAAACCACCACGCAGACAAACGCGACGACCGCGCTGACCACCAGCACCCGACGCAGGCGCGGCCAGCGTCGCCCCAGCGGATCCGAGAATACGAAGGGAACGAGAGAGCGTTCTGGACTGGGGGACATGGAGGCGGCGCGGCGCGCGCGGATCGCAATCCGCGGCGCAATTACACCATCGGCCGGAAACGCCCGACAATCTCCTGCAGGCGTCCGGTGATCTGGCCTAACGAGCAAACTTCCACAGCCTCGATCAAAGTCGGAAAGCAATTCTCCCCGCGCTCCACCACTTCGGCGAGGCGGTCGAGCGCGCGTCCGGATTTGGCCGCGTTCTTCTTTTTGAACGCACGCAACCGATCGACCTGGAGTTGCTGCTTGGCCCGCGGCGTCCGCGAAAGCTTCACCTCCGGCATGACTTCGTCGGCATCGCGGTATTTGTTCAGCGCGATGATCGGCCGGGTGCCGTCGTAGATTTGGCGCTCGTAACGATGCGCCGCATTCTGAATCTGGCTGCGCTGGTAACGATGCTCGATCGCAGGGAGCACGCCGCCCAGTTCTTCGATCTGGCGGAATTCCTCCAGCATGGCTGTTTCGACGGCGCGCTCGACCGCTTTCATGCCGGGCGAACCGCTCAGCATGTTCATGGTGTGTTTGAAGATGCCGGACTCGTCGAGCAGAATGGCCTGGCCGTGAGCGGCGAGACGGATCCACTCTTCGCTCGGGGTCGTGAAGGGCTCATCCGCGCTGTTGGAATGGCAGGAGTTGGTGCCGTTCATGTAGGCGAGCATGAGCTCAGCGGCGGTGCGGGTGAGGTTGTTTTTGAACTCCGCCGCGACCAAAGAGCGGCCGCTGGTTTGCGTATGCAATTTGAACATCTGACCCTTCGGTCCCGCGCCAAAAACGTCACGCATGCCAATCGCCCAGATGCGGCGCGACACCCGCGCGAGCGCGATGTATTCGACGTCGAGCCCGCAATCGAGGAAGAAGGAGAGACGCGGCGCGAATTGATCGACGGGAATCCCGCGTGCGGCCAGCATCTCCGCATAGGCGAAGCCGTTTGAGACCGTGTAAGCGGCCTGCTGCACCGGCGTGGCGCCGGCTTCGCCGATGTGATAACCGCTGATCGAAACCGGATACCAGCGCGGCATGTGCTCGGTGGTGTATTCGATCATGTCGCAGAGGAAACGGAGCGATGCTTCCGTGGGGAAGATGGTCTCGTTCTGCGCCTGCACTTCCTTGAAGATGTCGGCCTGGATCGTGCCCCGGAGGTTCGGCACCACCTTGTCGCCAAAGCGCTTCTTCGCCGCCGCGATGTACATCGCCATGATGATCGGGGCCGGGCCGCTGATCGTCATGGAAGCGGAAAACGCTGGCGAACCCATGTCGAAGCCGTCGTAGAGGCGGATCATGTCTTCGTAGGTATCGATCGCGAGGCCGCCTTCGCCGATCTTCCCGAAGACGCCGTCCGCGTCGCTATCAATGCCGTAGAGAGTCGGGCCGTCGAAGGCGGTGCTCAGGCGGGCGCTGCGTTGGTGGCCAGTGAGAAAATGAAAACGTGCATTCGTATCTTCGGCTAATCCGAGGCCGGAGAAAAGCCGCGTCGGCTCTTCCACCTCCACCGCTTTGGCTTTGGGCGCAGCTTTCGCTCCGTTCTTCCCATTCTTGCCGTGACCATTCTTCCCCTGCTTGCCATTTTGCTCGTAGCTGCCGGCTTCCGGTTCGCGCAGCGGCTCCAGATACATCTCGCGATAAGCGCCGGCGGTGAAAGGAAACTCGCCCGGCAATCCTTCGCCTAACAAGTAGCGCGCGATTTCACCTGGCTCATCAATCTCCGGCAGGGCCAGGCGCGGCAACTCCAACCCGGTCGGCGCACGGCCGGAGGGGATTTTTTGCTGTATCTCCTCCCAGCGCTTCGTCATCTCCGCGCCGAACTTCTTGTCCGTGCGGGCGCGCTTCACTTCCGCGAGCACGAATTGGTTGTACTTCTCGACTGCTTCAACCACGTTTCCGAGTTTGCTCATGAGTTTCCTCCGTCCGTTAGCAAATCACACAACTGATCCACGCCCTTGTCGCGGTGCCGTTTCGCGACGGTAGAAACCAGGCGCTGCGCGCGCTTGTTCTGCTCCAGGCGCTGCTCGATCTCGACCATCGCGGTCCGTGCGCGATCCTGGTCGCTCTTGTTCACAACCACGATATCCGCGAGGTCGAGCATGGCGATTTTCTGTAACTGCAAACGGCTGCCGTAATCGGGATTCATCACCAGGACGGTTTGATCGACCAATTCGCTTTGGAAGGGCATCGCCTCCTGTCCCGTCCCGACCGTCTCGATAATGACGTGATCGAAACCGGACCCGGCCAAAAGACGCAGGCAATCCTCGGTGGCCGGCGATAAGCCGCCCGCCTGTCCGCGCGTGGCCATGCTGCGCATGAAGACGCGCTCGTGCTGAGAATTGATCATGGTGGCGCGATCGCCCAAGAGCGCGCCCGCGCCAACCACGCTCGGATCGTGCGATAAGATTGCGATGCGCGATTTCGGTTCGCGCTGGAGCAAACGCAGGACGAGCTCGTCGATCAGCGTCGTTTTGCCCGCGCCGCCCGGGCCGGTGAAGCCGACGACGTGCGTCTTCCCTTTGCGAGATTTCGCAGCTGCGCCTTTCGCTTTCTTCGGACGCTGCTTCTTCCCGGTCGCGTAGCCGTCTTCGATTTCCGTAAGCTTCCGCGCCAGCTTCATGTCGGCGCTGGCCTTGGCGGAAAGCTTGCGGGCGCGGGTGTAATTATCGCGCACGAAATCGACCATTTCGGTGAGTGAAGTGCCGGCAAAGAAAATCTTGTCCACGCCCTTCTTCCGCATGATGGCCTGATCGGCGTGCGTGATCGTGCCGCCGCCCCCGCCGAAAACCTTGATGCTCTCCGCGCCGTGCTTCTTCAACTGCCGCACGACTTCGGCGAAAAATTCCACGTGTCCGCCGTTGTAACTGGAGATGCCGAGCGCGCCGACGTCCTCTTGAATGGCCGCGCGAACCATGTCCTGCGCGTAGCGATGATAACCGAGATAGACCACCTCAATTCCGTGCCGGATGAACTCGAGGTTGATGGTATTAATCGCGCTGTCGTGCCCATCGCAAATCGGCACGGCAGTGAGAACACGGATGGGAGAGGGCATGGACGGCGAAACTTAACGGCAATCGCTTGTGGGGCAATGGCATTTGCCTAACGTCCCGCGCATGACTGATCCTCTCGATTTCTCCGGCAAGGTGGTGCTCGTCACCGGAAGCTCACGCGGGCTCGGCGCGGCCATGGTCCAGGCGTTTGCGCAGCGCGGCGCGCGGGCGGTCGTGAACTACCTCGCTGATTCGGAAGGGAAAAATCTGGCAGATGCGCAAAGTGTGGCGAAGGAAATTTCAGACGCGCTTGTCATCGGCTGCGACGTGACGAAGCCGGAGGAAGTGGAAGCGATGATGGGCGAAATCCAGGAAAAACTCGGCGGCCTCGACGTCCTCGTGAACAACTCCGGCATCATCCGGGATCGCACAATCAAGAAGCTGACTCTGGAGGATTTCGAGAGCGTGGTGCGGGTAAACCTGGCCGGCACCTTTAACGTCACGCAGAAAGCGGCCGCAGTTCTGAACAACGGCGGGCGCGTGATCAATTTGTCGTCGGTCAGCGGACAGATGGGGCTTTTCGGACAGGCGAATTACTCGTCGAGCAAAGCGGCCATCATCGCGCTTACCAAAGTTTCCGCGCGGGAATTGGCGCGCCAGCAGATCACGGTCAACGCGATCGCGCCGGGCTTCATCGATATCGGGATGAGCAAGGGCATGCCCGATGAAGTGACGGAGAATTTCAAGAAACAGATTCCGCTCGGGCGCTTGGGGGAAGCTTCGGAAATCGTGGACGCGGCGCTTTTCCTGGCGTCGCCCATGGCGAGCTACATCACCGGCCAGGTCTTGAACGTGAACGGCGGCTATTACATGGGCTAGAATCTTCTGCAGCGGCCGCGCGCGTTCTTCGTGCTCGACCGCGGCGATGGCTGCTGTATGGAATCTGCCTTGTGAATGCCCAGGATTTCTTTGTCTCGTCCACGCCGTTTCTGCTCAGCCTGGCGCTCTTGATTTTTCGCGTTGCGTTCGGGCTGTGCTTTGTCGTGCACGGGATGGGCAAGCTGGGCCTGGTGGGCCCTGGCAACATGGCAGGATTTACCTCCTGGTTGAAGGCACTCGGGTTCCCGCTGCCGGCGCTCCAGGCGCGGGTGGCGATGCTCAGCGAACTGGGAGGCGGAGCGCTCATGGTCCTCGGCCTCGGCACGCGGGTGGCGGCTTTTTTTTGTTTGGTGGCGATGCTGGTGGCAGCTTTTACCGGACACAAGGGCGGCGGTTATTTGATCACGAATAATCCCCCGGGGAATGAATACGCGCTCAACCTCGCCATTCTCATGCTCATCCTGATCCTCCTCGGCCCGGGCGCGTATTCTCTCGACGCTTTCCTCTTCGGCGTGCGCTGATCGCTACCGCTTACCGGAACCGATTTGCCGGAACGGGGAAGATTTTTCGGCCTTTTTGAAGATTTTCCGGAACTTGCTCCGAAAAAATCCTTAGAAACATATGTAAGCAACGATTGGCGGTTCGCCCGGATAGCGACCCGTCTTTTCAAGGGTAGGTCCATAGCCCGCCCGCCGGCAACCCCGGCGGGCGGTGCAATTTTCAGGGGACAAGCCGACCCCAAAATTCGCGCCGCTAACCTTTGGCCAGATCGTCAGCGGACAAGACAAGCCGCTCCACGCGATCACCTTTGGCCAGCGCCGCTACGATCTCGGGCACGTCCGCTTCCGTGACGCGGCCATAAAAATAATGATCGGGCTCGACCAGAATAGTCACGCCGGCAGAACATTGGTCGAGACAACTGGAGGTGCAGGCACGCGCCCCGGACACCGCCAGACCCCGCGCTTTCAGCTGTTCCTTCAGGACTCGATGAACCGCGGCCGAGCCGCGCGCCGCGCACGATCCTTTTTCGTTTCCTTCCGGCCGCTGATTGGTGCAAACAAAGAGATATCGCGCCCGTTGCGGCATGAGGGCAGGCTGGCAGTGCCCAGCCACCCGGTCAACGGCCGCGCGCCTCCTGATTCGCCATGAGTAAACGCCCGCGAGCAAAACCCCCGGAAGTATGTCCAATCTGCGGCGAGGACGTGCCGCCCAACGCCATGGCCTGCCCCGAGTGCGGCGCCGATCACAACTCCGGCTGGCGTCCGGATGCGGACAGCTACGGGCTGATCGGCGAGGCGGAGGAGGATTTCGATTACGACGAATTTGTCCGATCGGAGTTCGGGTCGTCCCCCCGGCCGGCCGGGATCAGCGTGATCTGGTGGGTGACGGCGCTCGTGCTGCTCGTCGCACTGGCCATGCTTTACTTTCTTGGCCGCTAGCGGATCACTCGGAGCGCAGCGCGATGATCGGATTCACGCGCGTGGCCCGGCGTGCCGGGACGAAACACGACGCCGCCGCCACCGCGGAGAGCAAGGCGGCGACAGCGCAATAAATTGCCAGGGTATCAAAGGTGTTCACGCGGAAGAGGAAATTCTTCAACGCCTCCGCGCCAATCATCCAAAGAAGGAAGGCCGTTCCGCCAATGCCGAGGCACAGGCCAATGGCCAATTGCCAGGCGCCTTGAGTCATGACCATACCGAGAATTCGGCGCGCATCGGCTCCGAGCGCCATGCGAATACCAAACTCCTGCGTGCGCTGGTTGACCGAGAAACTCATCACGCCGTAGAGACCCACCGACGAGAGCACCACCGCCGCCACGCCGAAGATGGTGAAGAGCGTCGCGGTGATCCGGTTCACGCCCAAAATTTCATCGTGCAACTTGGCCGGCGTCCCACCGAAATAGACCGGTAGATTCGGATCAATCTTGGCCACAGCCTGGCTGAGCGTGGTGGCGAGAGCCTCCGCGCGCTGGCCCGGATGCGGGCGCACCAGGACGGTGACGAATTGCGGCGATGGCGGAACGCCAAGGAGCGGAATGTAGAAGCCAGCCGCGTCGGTCTGCTGGTTAAACGGTCCCTGCATGAGCGTGTCCGGCACCACCCCTACGATCGTGCGCCAGTCCTCCAACTTCGCGGGATTGAATTGCCGGATGCGACGCCCGAGCGGGCTTTCATTGCCAAAATATTTGCGCGCGAAAGTGGCGTTCACGATCGCGACCGGTTGCCGGGCGTCGTTGTCTTCGATCGTGAAGTCGCGCCCCTCCAGCACCTTCAAGCCGAGCGCGGAAAAGTAGCCATCCGACACCGCTTCCGAGTTGCCCCGCGGGCGATCGCGATCGGTCACGTAGGTCTGACCGTCCACCTCGTATTGCGCGAAGTTGGCGAAGGTCATGCGGAAGCGCGAGGTCATGGCCGCCCCCGGAAACGCCGGGTTGCTGCGCAACTCGCGCAGAGCGCGCACGAAAAATTGCTGGCGCGCTTCCGAGGTCGGATAATCGCCTTCAAACAAACCCATGCGCGCGGTGTAGACGGCGGATTCGTCGTAGCCGTAGTCGACCTTGATCTGATTGCGCACGGATTTGATTTGCAGGTTGGCCGCGATCAAGAGCGTGGCCGTGAGTGCGATCTGACCGACCACGAGGACACGCGTCAGCACATTGACGAAACGGTTCGAATTGCCGCGCCCGCCTTCCTTCATGACCTCGGCAGGATTGGCCCGGGCGCTGAGCAGAGCGGGGATCAAACCTGAAACCATGGTCGCGAGAAGCGTGGCTCCCACGGTGAAAGCGAGCACCGGCCCATCGATCTGGAATTTAACCCAATAGGGCAATGGAAAAGGCAACGCCGACGTGGCCCGCACGAGCAATCCCACCGCCCAATACGCCATGAGGATGCCCACGACAGCGCCGAGGACGGCGACAAGCAGGCTCTCCGTCAGCATCTGTCGAACGATGCGCGTGCGCGTGGCGCCGAGTGCGCCGCGAATCGCGAGTTCCTTCGCGCGCAGGGCAGCGCGGCCGAATTGCATGTTCATCACGTTCACGCACGCGATGAGCAGGACGACGATGACCGCGCCGAGCATGGCGTAGATCGTCTGGCGCAGCTGCGGACCGGAGAAGGTGTTGAGCAACGGCTGCACGCTTGCGCTCGTCAGCTGGCCGTTGGTTTTCGGATATTCTTTCGCGAGACGCTGCGCGAGTTGTTTGAGCTCGAGGTTCGCCTGATCAAGGCTGACGCCGGGCTGGAGCCGCGCGATCACCGCCGGTCCGAGCGAGGTTGGATCTTCGCGCGGCTTGATTGGAAACTCATTGTAAAGCGGTACCCAGAGCTGCTCGGCGACTGGGAACTTAAAATTCTTCGGCATCACACCGATGATCGTTGCCGCCTTCCCGTTAATCCGGATGGCTTGCCCGACAATGTTCGGGTCGCCGTTGAAATCGCGCTGCCAGATTTCGTGTCCGATTAGGGTCACCTTCTCCGCGCCCGGTTTGTTGTCCTCGGGCGTGAAATCGCGGCCCATGATCGGCGCCACGCCGAGAATTCTGAAGAAATCCTCCGTGACGTAGCCGCCTGTGTAACGCGTAGGATTGTTTTTGTAGGTGACGTTGATGGTGGAACCATTGAGGTAGCCGGTCATCATCGCGAACGAGCGCTGCACGGCTTTTACATCTTCGTAATCCTGCGAAGACGGGATGTTGCCCGCGCCATTATTGTTTTGGTTGTCGGTCGCCTGCGGATCGATCAGGCCCACGCTGACCAACTGCTCTGGATGCGGAAAAGAAAAGCCGCGCAGGACGAACGCATTCACCACTGTGAATTGGGTCGTCACTCCGCAAATACCGAGCGCCAGCACCGTCACGGCCAGAAAACAAAAGGTCTTCTCCTTGAAAAGAACGCGGAGGCCGATGCGGATATCTTGAAGGAAAGATTGGAGAAACATAATGCGCGGGTGGGGTTGTGGAAGCAGCGGTTCTTGATTGGGTGACAGCGCGAGCCGCGCTTGCCCCGGACGAATTAATTCACCGTCCGGGGTTGTCAGCACAGGCCAGCTCTGCCGTTAGGTGCGGCCGTCTTTCTCGGTGGCCGATTGGGCGAGCGGGGAGCTTTGCAGCAAACCGATGGTGGGGAGCTGAAAAGGCTGCTGCGCTGTCTCCCAGACCGAAAAGGCCATGCAGAGGATCAGGAGAAA
Organism: uncultured Verrucomicrobiae bacterium; assembly: GCA_963788065.1. Lineage (GTDB taxonomy): Bacteria > Verrucomicrobiota > Verrucomicrobiia > Chthoniobacterales > UBA10450 > JACCTI01. The sequence goes on along the minus strand of CAWBFF010000001.1, from coordinate 6,981 downwards.
ATAAACCCCCGTTTCCGGGAGGCTGCGTTCTTCTTCCTGAGAGCGCACGAGCAACGCGTAGGTCGATTCTTCGTGTTCAGTCGTAGTCTTGGTTTTCATGGGTTGGTTGTGGGTTGGAAAATCATTTATGCACGGGGCATGCCAGCAGTGCGCGCCACGCATAAAACGCTGCGCCCATCGGGGTTGTTATTGCTTTCGTAGCGACGAAATCTTGTGCTCCGTTTCGCTCGCGGGAAACGCCGTTCCGAAAATGGGAAGCGTGCGCCCGCACACCAGAAATGCCTAACGAGTCGTGGCGTCGCGAGCCAATTCCTGCGCTGGAAATGTTCACCTGCATCTTGTCATTCAGATGCAGCGAACCGCCGTTTGGATTCAGAAATCCAAATAAAAGTCGCGCGCGTCGCATCTACGAGAGACGCCGCCCGCGAGCGCGTTTGTCTGACGACAGACAACGGCCCGTTACCGCCCGTGCCGAAGAATTATTCCACGCCCCACACCATGGCGACGGCTGTCGTTAGACTTCCGCCCATGTTGAAGGTCAGGTATTTCTTCGCGCCTTTGATCTGGCGCGCACCAGCCTGCTGTGTGAGCTGCTGGTAAGCCTCGACCACCTGACGCACACCGGTCGCGCCGACCGGGTGACCGTCGCCGATCAAGCCGCCGCCCGGGTTGACCGGAATCTCAAAGTCGATCTTGCCGCTGACCTTTTCGTTCCGCACCTGCGGGAGCGCCGTTGCGCCGGTCATGGCCAGCTCCGCGCCCTTGCCGGGCTCGGCCAGGCCGAGGATCTCGTAGGCGCAAATCTCGGTGATCGAGAAGCAATCGTGCACATCGGCGCCGTGCATGTCGCGCGGCTTCAGGTTCGCCATGCCGAAGGCTTTCTCGGCCGCTTTCTTCGCGGTCGTGAAGACGGGCGCGTCTTTCTTCTCGAGCGCGAGGTAATCCGTCGACAGGCCGTAGCCGAGCAATGTCGGCAGCTTCGACTTATCGATTCCGTGCTTGTCGCAATACTTGCCGGAGACGAGCACGAGCGCGGCCGCGCCGTCGGTGATCTGCGAGCAGTCGGAAACCTTCAGCGGCGGAGCGACGCTTGGGTTTTTATCCGAGACCTGCGAGGCGTGGTCGTAGGTCAGGTCGGCGTCGCGCATCTGCGCGAGCGGATTGAGGCGCGCGTGCGCGTAATTTTTATACGCCACCCAGGAGAGCTCCTTCTCGCTCGCGCCGTATTTCTCGATGTAGAGCTGTGCGATTCGCCCGAACAATTTCGGGAACATGAAGTCGCCGTATTCCGGCTGCTCTACGTGATAATCCGCGGCCGCGCCGAGCACATCCGAGCCGTCCTTGGCCGACATCGTTTTCTGCTGTTCCGCGCCGACCACGAGCACGGCGTCGTGGAAGCCGCCCATGATCCACTGCGCGCCGAGCGTGACTGAGAGCGCGCCGGAAGCACAGGCCGCCTCCGTGTGCATCGTGGGAATACCATGCAGTTTCGCGTCGATCTCCGGGACGAAGCCGCCGAGGTGAAGCTGCTTGGTGAACTGGCCAGCGTTGAAGTTGCCCACCGCCGCCGCTTCGATCTCCGCGGCGTCGATCTTCGCATCCTTCAAGGCCCCCTGCCCCGATTCCACGATCAGGTCGCGGATGGTTTTGCCTTCCTTGCGGAGGTTGCGTTTAAAGTCGGTCCGGCTGGCGCCGAGGATGTATACGGGTTCCATAAATCTCTATTGGTTGATATGAGCCGCCGCTCGGAAGCGAAGGATTTGCGCCCGCGTTTACGAGGCAAAAACGGGCTGGCTGACTATTGAACTGAAGGCTGGCAATCGCAAGTGACGCCCCCGTTTTGCCCTTCCCCAACGCGCCATGAAATCGATTGACCCGAAGCCGGCACAGACTTTCCGCAGCGCCCGCGCGTTCAGGAGTTGGCTGTCTAAAAATCACGCGGAGTCGGTGAGCGATGAAATCCATCCCTGAACCGGCGCGGCGTCAGTTTATTGGCTGCATCTGTCGCGGCCTTCGCGTTCGTAGTTCTTCGCCATGAAAAAACTTTGGATTCTCGGAGCGGTGGTTGTCGGCGGCCTCGGCTTCGCCCTCTTCAAGATGTCGCGCTTCGATGCGGAAGCGGCGCCATATGAAGTGCGGCTGAAGGACGGGCGCTTCGAGTTGCGACGTTATCCGCGCCTGCTCGTCGCGCGCACCGAGATGCAAGGACGGGACGATTCCTTCCAGCGCCTTTTCAAGTTCATCTCCGGCGAAAACCAGCGCGCGGAGAAGATCGCCATGACCGCGCCGGTGCTTTTCGAGGGCCAGCCAGGCGCGCAACACACCATGAGCTTCATCATGCCGGCTGCAGTCCAGCGTGGCGGCGCGCCGGAACCGAGCACCTCGAGGGTGGCGCTCGACGAACGGGCTTCCACGGAAGTGGCAACGCTTCGCTTCTGGAGCGGCATGCGCGAAAAGGCGGAAACCCGCGCGCTCGCCGAGCTACGCGATTGGATCCGCGCCCAAGGCCTCGAGGCCACGGGCGAGCCGATCGTGGCCTACTACGATGCGCCGATTATCCCGGCGCCGCTGCGGCGCAATGAAGTAATGCTCCGTCTGCGTTCGCGCGACTGAGGGCCGGAAAAGTTGCGCTTCGTTTCCGATCCTTGGGCGCTGCGAGAATGAAGCGAGCGAGCCACCGCGAGAATCCCTGACCGCAGCGCAGATACGGGAAAAACTCGTCCGTCGCCCGCCTATCCAAAATTGCAGAGTCGATGGGCACGATCGACCTTCGCCACAAAATGCCTTTGTCGGATGGGGATTTGCGGGTAAAATCGCGAACCGATCGACCGACATTAATTCTTTCCCCCAATGGAGCCCCGAACGATGACACAGCCACAACCCTACGTCCCGACCGCACGCGAGCAGAAGTTTCTCGAGAGCGTCGAAGAAGGCCGCTATGAGCGGGAAATTATCAGTGGGCTCGCCCCCTTCTTCAACGAGAAGGCGCCGGCGGACATGCTCAACTTCTATTCCAAGGACGAGGTGACAAGGCTGAAAGCGCTCAAGGGCACCGATCGTGACGTTGAAGCCCGGATGCCCGTGAAGATCACGCGCCATTACTACGAGCTGGCCAGGACCAGCGCCGCGATTCAGCGCATCGTCAAGGCCGACCCCGCCGAGACGATGGATCTTGCGGGCTCGGAGGATCCCGGCAACCAGATGGACTACAGCCCCGTCGAGGGCCTGCTGCACAAGTACGAGATGGGACTCATGTACGTCATTTCGACCTGCTCGGCCCATTGCCGCTTCTGTTACCGCGAAGAATTGATCGCCCGCAAGCAGATCAAGCGACAGGACGGCACCATCGCGAAGAAGGGTCTCGCGTTGATCCCCGAGATCATCCCTTACATCAAGCAGCACAACGCGGCCGTCGCGGCGAACGGCGGCGTGCATCCCGAAAGCGGACGCGAGAAGTTGCGCGAGATCCTGATGTCGGGCGGCGACGCGATGGTGCTGAACAATTCAAAGATCGCGGCCTGGCTCGGCGCGCTGGCCGAAGCCGGCGTCGAGTCGATCCGCATCGGCACCAAGGATATGGCGTTCTATCCCCAGCGCTTCGACCGCACCTTCCTCTCGATGCTCGATCGGTTCCACGAGACCTACCCGGAGGTCGGCCTGCACATGATGCTGCACTTCGAGCACCCGGACGAGTTCCTCGCCAAGGATGCGGAAGGAAACTACATCGAGGACGCGCAGGGCTTTAAGCAATGGGTCCCCGCGACGGGCGAAGGCGATGCGGGGCCTGGCCTCGCGCGGCTGGCTCACCGTGCAGAACCAGGCGCCGATCATGGCGGGGATCAACGATGACGCGGACGCCCTCCGCATTCTGCAGCGCGAGTTCAAGCGCGCCGGCGGCGAGAACCACTACTTCTTCTGCGGGCGCGACATCGTCGCCTACAAGGCGTTCAACGTTCCGATCGAGTCCGCGTGGAATATTCTCAACGAATCGCAAAAGGGACTGTCGGGCGTCGAGGCCCACGCGCGCCTTTCCATCACCCATTACAAAGGCAAGACCGAAGTGGCGGCGGTCACCAACGAGGCGATACCGGGACTCGCGGGCAGCGAGAATGGCGTCCTGATCTTCAAGATTCTTCGGAACGCCGGCAGCGCCCCCGATCGCGGCAAGGTCTGCATCGTCGGCCGCAACCCCGAGGCGCTCTGGTTCGACGACTACGAGGACCGCGTTCTGTTCGACGAGGCCGGCTTGTACGACTACGCGCGGGTGGCGAAACCCGGACAGGCGCCGGGTCGCGCCACGGCTGCCGGACGAGGCGCCGAGTATCGGCGCTCTTCAAGCCGCTCTTGCAGGCGCCGAATGATCGACAAGCGGGTCGCGAGCGCGGCCGAGGCTGTCGCGGACATTTTCGACGGCGCCGCCATCATGATCGGCGGTTTCGGCGAAGCGGGCAGTCCCATCGAGCTCATCCACGCGCTGATCGACCAGGGCGCCACGAATCTGACGATGATCAGCAACAACTGCGGCAGCGGCGAGGTCGGCCTCGCGGCGCTGCTCAAGGCGGGCCGCGTTTCCAAGGTCGTCTGTTCGTTTCCGCGCACCGCCAACTCGACCGTCTTCCCCGAGCTCTACCGCAGCGGGCGCACGAAATTGGAATTGGTTCCTCAGGGAACACTCGCGGAGCGCATCCGCGCCGGCGGAGCTGGCATCCCGGCGTTCTACACGCCGTCCGCGGTGGGAACGCCGCTGGCGGAAGGCAAGGAATCCCGGGAATTCGGCGGCAGAAAGTATCTGCTTGAGCACGGCCTGCGCGCGGACTTCTCGCTCATCAAGGGGCGGGTCGCCGACACCCACGGCAACATCCTTTACAACAAGACGGCGCGAAACTTCAGCCCGCTGATGGCGATGGCGGCCAAGGTCACGATCGTCCAGGTCGCCGAGGTCGTCGAGCCGGGCCAGCTGGACCCCGAGTCGATCGTCACGCCCGGCATCTTCGTGGATCGCGTCGTCGCCATCGCCAACCCGGCCCACGAATCGGAACTCGTCGCAGCAGGAGCGTCCTACCCATGACGAAGCCGCCGCAAGCTGCCGGAGGGCTGCGTTGATCTCATCTACTCACCCTTGCGAGCTTTACTCAATCAAGTAAGGAAGAGTGAAAGTTCCAAATGCCGAGCGCGCCATCGTGGACATCGCGAAGCTTCGCGACTACTCATTGAGCGCTACGCACAAAGAAGGTCGGCACAAAGCACGCGTCTTCGCGGCCGCTCTCCGGTTATCAGATCGTGACGCCGACTGGCTGCGGAAAGTTCTTTTGGAAATTGTGCGCGAGAAGGAATGTAGGCTCGGGCGGCGCACCGCACACGGCCAGCGATACATTGTCGATTTTGCAGTCACCAGAGAAGACAAGACCGCTCAGCTTCGCAGCGTTTGGAATGTGCGACCAGGTGAGGAAGTGCCTCGCCTTACCACCTGCTACGTGTTATGAAATCAGCCATGCCGGAACCAGTGAAACTCCTCGATGTCGTGGCCCTGTTGGTCGACAAACCGGGGGAAAACCTGAAAGCAGGCCATGTCGGCACCGTGGTCGAAGTTTTGGCGCCCGAGGCCTTCGAGGTAGAGTTTCTTGATCAGAACGGAAAGACATTCGGACTCAGCGAGCTGAAACGAGACGAGATATTGCTGCTCAAACACGAGCCCGTCACAGCTTGACCGCAATCCTCGCGGAAACGCTTACACGATTGGCAACTGCATATCCCCTTCGGCGAAAGAGAACACAATGATCAACGAACTCGACGATGTCGTTTTTACTGGTGATGTGCCGGGGCACGGGTTGAGCGCCGGCGACATCGGCACGGTTGTGCTCGTCCACCGGAACGAGGCCGGTTATATCATGAAAGTGCTCAGCGTCCTACCATGACGAAGCCGCCGAGTGATCGGGCGAACGCGCGAGGAGATGGCGCAGCGCCTGGCGCAGGATATTCCCGACGGCTCCTATGTGAATCTGGGCATTGGCATTCCGGAGCTGGTCACCAGGTTCGTGCCGGCGGGCCGCTCGCTGATCTACCACACGGAAAATGGCCTGCTCGGCATGGGCCCCGCGCCCAGGCCCGGCGAAGGCGATCCCGAGCTGGTCAATGCGGGCAAACAGCGCGTGACGGCGCTGCCGGGCGCCGCCTACTTTCATCACGCGGACAGCTTCGCCATGATCCGCGGCGGCCACCTGGATCTTTGCGTGCTCGGCGCGCTCCAGGTCGCGCAGAACGGCGATCTGGCCAACTGGTCCACGGGCGAGCCCGACGCCATCCCCGCAGTCGGCGGCGCCATGGACCTGGTCGCGGGAGTAAAATCGATCTTCGTCATCACCCAGCATTGCACCAGGGAAGGCGAGGCGAAGCTCGTGCAAAAGTGCACCTTTCCGCTGACGGGATTGGCCGTCGTGAACCGCATCTACACCGATCTCGCCGTGATCGAAGTCACGCCGAACGGATTTCGGCTCGTCGAACTGAGCCCCGGCATCGATTTCGATTACGTGCAGGAGCGCACCGCTGCGCCTCTGCTTCAAACTAATTAGGAAGGAAGAATTAAGATTTAAGAAGGTGGCGACAGGAGATCCGGGGAAAGATTTGCGTAATCGAACGAAGAGCTTTGCGCTTCGGATCGTTCGGATGTTTTCGGCTCTGCCGAAAACGACTGGGGCACAGATTCTTGGCAAGCAGGTGCTCCGTTCCGGGACATCGGTGGGAGCAAACTATCGGGAGGCTTTCCGAGCGCGCAGTAAGCCGGAGTTCATCTCGAAGTGCGGCGACTGTTTGAAGGAAGTCGAAGAAACCGCGTACTGGCTCGAGCTGCTTGTTGATGCAGAGTTTGTCATTCCGGAAAAGCTAGCTCCTCTGCAGCGGGAATGCGACGAGCTGACGGCGATCTTCGTTTCGATCATCAAAAGTTCGAGGCGCAATACGACCACTTCTTAAATCTTAATTCTT